>NZ_JBIAJD010000005.1:306880-322072 GCF_042871765.1 Micromonospora sp. NPDC005553
GGGGGCCCCCACCCACCCCCCGGCGGGGGGGCTGGTGCCGGGCCGGGGCCCCGGGCCCCCCGGGGCGGGGTTTTCGGCGGGTTTGGCCCCGGGGGCGGGGGGGGCGGTTTCCCCGGCCCCCCACGGCACGTCAGCCCTTCACGCAGACCACCTGCTTGAGGTGCGCGACCACCTCGACCAGGTCCTCCTGCTGGGCCATCACCTCGGTGATGTCCTTGTACGCGCCGGGGATCTCGTCGACCACCCCGGCGTCCTTGCGGCACTCCACCCCGGCGGTCTGCGCGGCCAGGTCCTCCGTGCTGAACGTCCGCTTGGCCTGCGCCCGGGACATCCGACGCCCCGCCCCGTGCGACGCCGAGCAGTACGCGTCCGGGTTCCCCCGCCCCCGCACGATGTACGACCCGGTGCCCATCGACCCGGGGATGATGCCCAGGTCACCCCGGCCGGCCCGGATGGCGCCCTTGCGGGTCACCAGCACGTCCACCCCGTCGTAGCTCTCCTCCGAGACGTAGTTGTGGTGGCAGCTGATGGGCTCGTCGTAGCCGACCTGTGGGAAGTGCTCACGCACCACGCCGCAGAGCAGGGCCAGCATGACCGCCCGGTTTCGCCGCGCGTACTCCTGCGCCCACCAGAGATCCCGCCGGTACGCGTCCATCTCGGGCGTTCCGGCGAGGAACACGGCCAGGTCCCGGTCGGGAAGGTCGACGTTGTGCGGCAGCCTTCGGGCCACCCCGATGTGCCGCTCGGCCAGCTCCTTGCCGATGTTGCGGGACCCGGAGTGCAGCATCAGCCAGACCCGCCCCTCGTCGGCGCCGCCCTGCTCCAGGCAGACCTCGATGAAGTGGTTGCCCCCGCCGAGGGTGCCGATCTGCCGCTGCGCCCTCGTCTCCAGCTGCGCCACCCGCCGGTCAAGGCCGGCGAACCGACCCCAGAAGTCGTCCCAGCCGGCCTGCTCCAGGCCCCGGATCCGACGGGTGTCGACCGAGTCCGTGCGCTGGGCGAAGCCGACCGGGATGGTGGCCTCGATCGCGGAGCGCAGCCCGGCCAGGTCGTCCGGCAGGTCGGCGGCGGTCAGCGAGGTACGCACCGCGGACATCCCGCAGCCGATGTCGACGCCGACCGCGGCCGGCGAGACGGCCTGCCGCATCGCGATCACCGAGCCGACCGTGGCGCCCTTGCCGAAGTGCACGTCGGGCATGACGGCGACACCCTGCACCCAGGGCAGCGCGCCGATGTTGCGCAGCTGCTTGGCGGCCTGCGGCTCGATGGCGTACGGGTCGGTCCAGACCCGGACCGGTGCCCGGGTACCGGCGAGGGGGGTGAATCCCATAGTGGTCTCCTTCTGTCGTGCGGTGACCGTTAATGATCATATTTGGCGGCCAGCGGCGGTGCGCGGATACGAAAGGGCCGCCCGATCCCGGTGGGGATGGGCGGCCGACGGACGCGTCAGCGTCGGCGTCAGTCGCGCCACCCCGGCTCGTTGCGCCGCGCTGGGGGGTAGGCACGGGCATTGGCGGTGAGCTGCAAAGGGGTGCCGGCGGGGAGCAGGCACCAGCGGGCGTCGGTGCGGACACGTCGCGACATGGCGTACTCCCTCCGGGTTGATCGGTTGACGGTGCACCGACGACAGTAGGAGGGCTGCCGCGCGTCCGCAATGGATATCGTCGCTACCGGCCGCCGACCCGGCGCGCGACCGCCAGCAGATACTCCTTGCGATCCAGCGGATTGTTGTCCCAGCGGGTCCGGACGGGGGCGGGGCCACGCACCGGCCGGTAGCGGTCGAACTCGGTCTCCAGCACGCCCTCCCCCCGGGTCAGCGCAGGCAGGCGACGCTCCAGCGCGTGCACCAGACCGGCCGGGATCTCACCCTGCACCAGGTAGGACACGCCCTGCCCGGTGGCCTCGGTCGGCACCGCGTCCAGCCGGGTGAGCGCGGGCAGCAGCGTGCCGAGGACGTCACCCGGCACCTCCAGCCGGAAGCGGTGTACCGGCTCGTGGACGCGGGTGCCGGCACGAGCGAGTGCGGCCATCAGCACCAACGGGGTGAGATTGCGGAAGTCCCCCGCCGTGCTGGACATGCTCTTGTCGAAGGTGCCGTGGGAATGGCTCTGCCGCGCCCAGTAACCGGCGTGAGTCATCGTCACCTCGCAGTCGGGGACCTCCCACCCGTGAAGGCCCTGGCGCAGGGTTCGGCGCACGGCCTCCTCCACGGCGGTGAAGAAGGCCGGTGGCATCGAACCCAACTCGACGCCGAGCCGAAACGTCACGCCGGCACCGGTCGGCGCCGGCGCGATCCGCAGCCCGACGGTGGCCAGGAACGGGTTGGGCGCCACCGCGATCACCTCCACCGCCCCGGCGACGCCGCACACCCGCTCCACGTGCACCGTGCTGGTTTCCCGGAACGTCACCCCCAGGCCGAAGTCGTCGGCAAGGGTGGCCTGGATGACCTCCTTCTGCACCTCGCCGTAGAGCGACACGGTGATCTCGTGCTGCCGGTCGTCCTGCCGCAGGTTGATGAGCGGGTCCTGCTCAGCGAGCTGGATCAGCGCGGCGTGCAGCGCGACCCGGTCTGCGGGGCGCGTCGGCACCACCACGGTCTCCAGGGTGGGTGGCGCGAAGTGGCGGTCGGTGCCGGCGTGTTCGGGTGGTACGCCCACCGGGTCGCCGATCCGAGCGCGCTTGAGGCCCCACAACCGGGCGATGTGACCGGCTTCGACCGCCGACGCCACCACGTCGGCCCCATGGGCGACGACTCGTACGGCAGTGACCAGTTCAGCGTCGACAGCGCCGACGCGGACCCGGTCGCGAATCCGGATCGTGCCGGCGAAGAGCCGGACCAGTGCGATCTTCTCTCCGGCTGGACCCCGTTCGATGGCGAACACGGTGCCGGAGACCGGGGCGTCGGCGTCACCCTGGACGGTGGGCAGAAGCTCGGTGATCCCGGCGATCAGCGCGTGCACCCCGGCACCTGTGATCGCCGAGCCGGCGTACACGGGCTGCACCAGCGCGCGGCCGGTCCGCGTCGCCAACGCAGCGCGTAGCCGTGAGTACGGCAGCGAGGACGTGTCCGCCACCCAGTCGGCCAGCAGCACGTCGTCCTGGCCGGTGAGCAGGTTGAGCAGCCGGTCGCTGAAGGCGAGGTCGGTGGGCCCGTACGTCGTGCAGTGAGCGCTGCGGGTCCCCGGCATCGCCACCGCGCCCATCGCCACGACGCTCGGCGTGAGCTTCTCCGCGACCGCCTGGAAGACCCGGTCAGGGTCTGCCCCGGCCCGGTCGACCTTGTTGATGAAGATCAGCGTCGGGATGCGCAGCCGGCGCAGAGTTCGCATCAGCACCCGGGTCTGCGGCTGCACCCCCTCCACCGCGGAGATCACCAGCACCGCGCCGTCGAGCACACCAAGCACCCGCTCGACCTCGGCGATGAAGTCCGGGTGACCGGGCGTGTCGATCAGGTTGACGGTCACGTCGTCCAGCACGAAGGAGACGACAGCCGAGCGGATGGTGATCCCGCGTTGCCGTTCCAGTGCCAGGGTGTCGGTCTGGGTGCTGCCCGCGTCGACGCGGCCGAGCTGGTCGGTCACACCGACGTCGTGCAACAGCCGCTCGGTCAGGCTGGTCTTACCGGCATCGACGTGAGCCAGGATGCCGAGGTTCAGGGTTTTCACGCAGCGTCAGGTCCTTCAGGTAGGCGACAGATCCCTTCTGGTCGGACATCGACGCAGCGCGCATTGGTGCTCCCTGGAGGTTGGTGGCGGTTTCGGGTAGTTCAGCAGGCCGCCGTCGGTCGGGCAACCGAATAACCGGCGCTCTCACACCCCGTCCGCGGTCGGAGGAGAGCTCGCGGGCGTTGGCCAAGCTGGAGCAGTCGTTGCCGTCCCGGCCTGTTGGAGGCGATCGACGAACGGGCCTGCCTGCTGCACACCGGTTCGCGCGCGCCGCCGGGTCCGCGCCGGGGCGAGTCGCGGTTCACCCCGGCGCGGACGTGGCGGTGGAGCTATGACTGCGGCACCAGCCGGAAGGACTGCGCCGCAGTGCCGTTGCAGGTGTACTGGATGAGCTGGACGCTGTCCGCAGTGGACGCGCCCGGCACGTCGAGACACTTGCCGCTGGAGCGGTTGACCAGGCGGTAGTAGCCGCCACCCTCGGGCTCGGCCCGCCACTGCTGGTTGTTGCCGCCGCTGTAGGACCAGAGCTGGATGCGTGCCGAGTCGGCTGTCGACCGGTCCGTCACGTCGATCACCTGGGAGCTGTTGTTGCGGTTGTTGACCCGCAGGTACCCGCCGCTGGTCGGCACGAACTGGTACTGCTGCGCGGCGCTGCTGTTGCACGCGTACTGCTGGATGGCCGTGCCGTTCGCGCTGGCCGCGGCCCGCGCGTCCACGCACTTGCCGTTGCCCCGGTTGACAACCGTGTGCCAGGCGGTCGGCGAGATGCCGTCGGACGGCGGGGGCGTGGTCGGCGGGACGGTGCCGACGCCAGCCAGCCAGTGCAGCCCGTCGATCAGCAGCTGGTTCTGTTGCGCGCTGTCGAAGGTGGACGACAGCCCGGTGTTGGTGCTGTAGTTCATCGCGTTGTGGCCGAAGTTGGTGTAGAGCATCTTGTACTGCCGGTTGCTCCAGACGAGCGGGTAGTAGCCGCCGTACCAGGACTGGTTGGGGTCCGTGCCGACCGGGAAGCTGGACGGGTCGACCGAGGCGAGGATGTCGATGTTGGGGTTCTGCCGCAGGTCGTTGCTCCAGGAGTACCACTCGCTGATCGACGACGGGAACGTCGCCGGGAGGTTCCGGGTGGCGGCGTGGGTGCGGTTGTCGGCGCGCATCGTGACCCGGGTGGGTCCCCAGGTGTTCGTCTGGAACGAGCCGGTGCCGAGGAAGGTGTTGTAGTACCAGCTCCAGCTCGACGGGTTGTCGGTCCACGCGCTGACGTGGAAGCCCAGCCACGCCCCGCCGTTCTGCATGTACTGCTGGAACGCGGCCCGTTGCGCGGTGGGCGGCGCGTCGTCCAGGAACATGACGACCTTGTACTGGGCCAGGTTGGAGGTGTTCAGCAGGCTCCAGTTGTTGGTGGCCTCCCAGGAGAAACCGTGCTGGGCGGCGGCCTGCGGGAACCAGGCCCGGGCGTCCTTGACGAAGTCGATGTGCGCGGCGTCCCAGGTGCCGTTGTAGAAGGCCAGGACCTTGAACGTCGGCGCGGCCTGCGCGCTTCGCGAGGCGCTGACAGCGACACCGGCGGTCAGCGCGACGACCAGGGCGACGAACAACGACAGGATTCGTCTGGTACGGGAGGAGAGTTCTGCGATCACCTGATCGTCCCTTCGGTGGGGACGCGCGCCGCCGCGTCGAGATACATCTGTTCACAAGGTTTACAGATAGACGAAAGGTTATTCCTCTGACCTGATCGCGTCAATCGCCGATCGCCCGAACGGGTGGGATTCCTGCGGCAGCGGGTACCCCGGCCCGGTGACCAGCCCGGACGGCGTCGACGTCGACCAGCCGCTCGCCGTGGACGTGCCCGCCGCGCCGCACGACGCCAGTGGCGAACGCGTGCCGACCCGCGACCTCGCCGGCCTCGCGCCGCCGACCCGCTCGGCGCGCCGCTGGACCCCGAGCCGGGTGGTGGCCACCCCCGCCGCGCTCGACCACCCGCACGGCCAACGGATCGTCGAGCGGGTGCGGGCACTCGGGATCGAGGTGGAACACCTGCGCGCCAACCGGCTCACCGGGGTACGCGGGCAGACCGACCGGGAGACCTATGCCCGGGCCAAGTCGACGATGGCGATAGTGGTGAGCCCACCCTCGCGGCGCGTGCTGCAACCCATCGCGCCCAGCGCCGACTGGCGGGTCGACCTGGCCGAGGGCTGCCCTGCGCACTGCCAGTACTGCTACCTCGCCGGATCCCTGTCCGGCCCGCCGGTGACCCGGGTGTACGCGGACCTCGACGACATCCTCACCGGGCTGGCCGCGTATGCCGGGCGCGGGACGGTGACCAGCCGCAACGCGCGGCGCGCCGACGAGGGCACCACCTTCGAGGCGTCCTGCTACACCGACCCGCTCGCCCTGGAGCACCTGACCGGCAGTTGGCGGCGCGCGGTGCAGCACTTCGCCGACTGGGACGCCCCCGTGCAACTGCGCTGGACCACCAAGTACGCCGACGTGGACACCTTCGTGGGGCTGCCGCACGCCGGCCGGACGCGGGTCCGCTTCAGCGTCAACTGCGCCCCGGTGAGCGAACGGTTCGAGGGCGGCACCGCCCGGGTGCCGGACCGGTTGGCCGCGCTGCGCCGGCTCGCCCTCGACGGCTACCCGGTCGGGCTGACCATCGCGCCGATCATCGCCCTGCCGCACTGGCGGGAACGATACGGCGAACTGCTCGACCAGGTCCGCGCGGCGGTCGACGGGGTGCCCGACCTGGACCTGACCGCCGAGTTGATCACCCACCGGTTCACGCCGGGCAGCAAGGAGGTGCTGCTCGGCTGGTACCCGCGTACCCGGCTGGAGATGGACGAGGAGTCCCGCACCCGCAAGCACGGCAAGTTCGGCGCGGTGAAGTACGTCTACCCGCGTGAGCAGATGACCGAGCTACGCGACTGGTTCACCGCCGAACTCACCGCCCGCGTGCCGGCCTGCCGGGTCCTCTACTGGACCTGACCGCGTCCCTTTCGCGGGCTAGACGCCGACGGTGCCGTCGATGCCCTCGCGGAGAAGATCGGCGTGGCCGTTGTGCCGGGCGTACTCGTGGATCAGGTGCAGCATCACCAGCCGCAGTGACACGGTCTCGCCGGAGCGGGCGTTGCGGCCGGTCACGTCGAGCGACGCGGCCGCCCGCTCGATCCGGCGGGCATGCGCGACCTCACGCTCCCAGGCGTCGAACGCCTCTGCCCGGGTGGCCGAGGTGGCGTCGTACGCCTGCTGGAAGTCGCCGGTCTCCGACCAGACCAACCCGATGTCCTCGCCGTCGATGACCCGCCGGAACCAGGCGCGCTCCACCTCGGCCAGGTGGCGCACCAGACCGAGCAGGGACAGCGCGGAGGGCGGCATCGACTGCCGGCGCAGGTCCTCGTCGGACAGCCCTTCGCACTTGAGGGCCAGCGTGGCGCGGTGGAAGTCGAGGAACGCGCGCAGCGTCTCCCGCTCGTCGCCGGTGACTGGTGGGCCGATCCGTTCGGTGGTCATTCAAACGATCATGCCGGACGGCACCGGCGGCCCGCGGTGCTGGGGATGCGGTGCGGGGGACGCGGGTCAGGACCGCAGTTCAGGGCCGCGGGTCAGCCGACCGAGGAGCGGGCGACCGGGGCGGCGAAGAACGTGTCCGGGTACGGCTCGTCGCGCAGGCTGTAGTGCCACCACTCCCGGTCGTAGTTGACGAACCCGGCGTCGGTCATCAGCCGCTGCAACAAGCGACGGTTGTCCCGCGCCGTCCCGGTGATCCGGGGGTCGGCCGTGTGCGCCCGCGGGTCGAAACAGTCGAAGCCCGTACCCATGTCGATGCTGTTGTCGGCGAAGCGCTGCCCGCGCGGCGCGGTGCAGGCGACCAGTGGTTGCCCGACCCGGTACGGAGGTTGGCTGGCGGCGGGCTCGTCGACAAGGGTCAGGTCCAGGGTGCTGCCGCGGCTGTGCGCGGTGGGCGCGCCGATGTATCCGTCGGCGAAGAGCCGGTTCTTGGCCAGGTCGGGGTAGAACTCGGCCTTGGTCTGCTGCTCGTCGGGGCGCTTCGACCAGGCGACGAAGTCGTCCACCGCCGGTTGCGGGCGGTAGCAGTCGTACACCTTGAGGCTGTGCCCACCGCTCAGCGCGGCGTCCTGTACGCGGCGCAGCGCCTCGGCCGCCTGCCGGGTGAGCAGGCACAGCGGCTCGTGGTAGCCGGTGATCGGTCGGCCGACGAAGTTGTGCGGCGTGGCGTAGCGGATGTCGGCGTGGAAACGGGGGTCGAGGTCGTTGAGCACCACGAACCCGGGCAGCCGCTCGGCGGGGCTCGGCGACGGGGTGGGGCGCACCGGCGCCGGCTGCGGCGCGGCCGGCGCGGGCCGAGGCTCCGACCGCGAGCAGCCGCCGAGCAGCACGGCGAGCGCGAGCACGACGGCCAGGCGGTAGCGCACGAGTCCTGTCTATCAGCCCGACCAGGGCCACCATCCCAGGATCCATCTGGTCCGCCGGCCGAAAGTAACCGGAAAATCTCCGGAACTTTTCCGTAACTGAAGCGAAGCTTCGGTCGGCCTGGCATGTCGTCAACCCCCATCGGTGAGGCAAGATGGCGCGAGGAACGGTGCACGCCGTTCCGGGACACACGGTGGCGACGGCATGCTGTCGCTTCCGGAGCGGTGAAGGAGACGCGGGTGGGCGCGGACGACGGACGCAGGGTGACCATCACCGCGATCGCACGGGAGGCCGGAGTGTCGGTGCCGACCGTGTCACGGGTGCTCAACGGACGCTCCGATGTGGCCCCGGACACCCGGGAGCGGGTCGAGGAGTTGTTGCGCCACCACGGCTACCGGCGTCGCACCAGCCGCAGCGTTCGCCGCGCCGGTCTCGTCGACCTGGTCTTCAACGACCTGGACAGCCCCTGGGCCGTGGAGATCATTCGCGGCGTGGAGGACGTCGGGCACGGCGCGGGTGTCGGCACCGTGGTCTCCGCGATCCACCGGCAGCCCACAGCGGCTCGGCAGTGGTTGCAGAACCTGCGGACCCGGGCCACCGACGGCGTCATCTTCGTGACCTCGCACCTGAGCCCGCCGCTGCACGCGCAACTGCGTCGCCTCAACGTGCCGGTGGTGGTCGTGGACCCGGCCGGCGTACCGGCCATGGACGTGCCCACGATCGGCGCCACCAACTGGGCCGGCGGGCTCGCCGCGACCGAACATCTTCTCGCGATCGGGCACCGGCGCATCGGTTTCGTGGCGGGGCCGACGCACCTGCTGTGCAGCCGGGCCCGGCTCGACGGTTACCGGGCCGGGTTGGAGGCCGCCGGGGTGCCGGTGGACGACGCTTTGATCTACCCGGGCGACTTCTACCACGCCTCCGGTTTCGCTGGCGGGACCGCGCTGCTCGACCTCGCCGACCCGCCGACCGGCATCTTCGCCTCCAGCGACCAGATGGCCTTCGGCGTCTACGAGGCCATCCGGCGGCGCGGGCTGCGCGTGCCGGACGACGTGAGCGTGGTGGGGTTCGACGACCTGCCGGAAGCCCGCTGGGCCTCACCGCCGCTGACCACCGTGCGCCAGCCGTTGGTCGAGATGGGACGGTTGGCTGCCCGGACCGTGCTGCGCCTGGCCCAGGGCGAGGGCATCGACTCGCCCCGGGTGGAACTCGCCACCGAGTTGGTCGTTCGGGACAGCACCGCCGCCCCGCTGACCGGCTCGCCCGCCTCGGCGTGACGGCCTGACCTGCGTCGGAAACCGGTTGGACCGGTTCCGGTCCGGTTCCGAAAATTCCGGCGAGGCCGCGCTTACCGGGAGCCACCCACGGTCGGCGCGGTGAGCGACCGACGGTCACCCACCGCGCCGCACCGTCAGTGGTGGTGGTGCCAGCGGACGGCCTTGCGGATGGTCACCGGCAGTGCGGGCGCGCCGTCGACCGGTGCCGGGTCCTCGGCGGTCGGTGCCACTCCCCCGGCGGCGATCCGGTCCAGCGTGGCCAGGCCCGCCCCGTCGACCTCGCCGAAGATCGTGTAGTTGGGGCGCAACGCGGAGTTGGCGTAGACCAGGAAGAACTGACTGCCGTTGGTGTCCGGCCCGGCGTTGGCCATGGCCAGCACGCCACGGGCGTACACCCGGCGCTCGCCGGTCGGGTCGGTGGGCGCGGGCGGCAGGTCCGTCGGCAACTCGTCGCGGTACCGGTAGCCCGGACCGCCCTCACCGGTACCGGACGGGTCACCGCACTGCAGCACGCTCAGCGTCGGGTACGCAGTGAGCCGGTGGCACGGGGTGCGGTCGTAGAACCGCTTGCTCACCAGGTGCAGGAAACTCTGCACCGTGCACGGCGCCGCGGCCCGGTCCAGTGTCAACCCGATGGGCCCGTGGTTGGTCGCCACTGTCACCCGGACGCTGCCCCGGGCCGGGGTGCGTCGCGGGTCGGGCGGCAGCGGCACCGGCCGGGCCGCGGGTTCATCCGGGGTCTCGGTGTACGCGCACGGGCCGTGGGTGGTGCGCGGCGGTCGGGTGGCGGCGTCGGCAGCAACGGTCGGCGCGGCGGAGACACGCACCGGGTCGGCCGACGGGCCCGGGGCGGCGAGCGCCGTGGCGGACGAGCCGACGACCAGCGCCCCGGCGAGCACTGTCACCCCCGCGAGGCGGGTCAGGGCGCGCACCGGTCGGCGGGGTGCCGCCACTGCGGGGCGCGGTTCGAGTTCACTCGACACAGGGATCCTCCTGGACTGGTGGAGCCAGAAAGACCGGAGTCTATGGACGGCAGCGCCCGATGTCGATCCGTCAGGGCATCCGGCGGCGACGCCGCCACAGCACGCCGCCCATCAACGCGACCACCGTCGCGCCGCTGACCGCCATCACCGACCAGAGCCACCCCGAGCCGGTAGGCGCGGGCCCACTGGCCGCCGCCGGTCGGGGCGCGCCGGGTGCCGCCAGCGCGGACGGCGCCGCCGACGGGGTGGCGGTCAGCTCGCCGGGCTCGACCAGCCGACCCACGGCAGCGCCCCGCGGCAGCGTGAAGCCCCAGTCCAGGAGGGCCGCGCCCTGCTCCCAGCCGCGCGCCGGTGCCGATTCGGCGCCCAGCAGGGTCACCACCAGCCGCCGCCCGCCGCGTTCCGCCGCCCCCACGTAGGTGTGCCGGGCCAGGTCGGTGAAGCCGGTCTTGCCGCCGAGCGCCCCCGGGTACCGGTAGATGAGCTGGTTCTCGTTCTGGATCTCGAAGCCCTTGGTGCGTTGCGCCGGCTGAACCGGAATCGACGCCTGCTCGGTCAGCGCGTAGCGACGGAAGTTCGGCTCGGCGAAGCAGGCACGGGCGATCAGCGCCAGGTCGTACGCGCTGGTGAACTGCCCCTTGCCGTCCAGCCCGGACGGGGTGACCGCGTGCGTCTGGAGCGCGCCGAGGTGGTGGGCCTGCTCGTTCATGGCGCGTACGCCGGCGGCGCTGTCCGTTCCGCTGCCGAGTCGCGCGAGGGCGTTGGCGGCCTCGTTACCGGAGTTGAGCAGCAACCCGAGCCAGATGGTCTCGATGGTGTACCGGCCGCCCGCGACCAGGCCCACGGCCGACGAGCCGGGTTCGATGTTCATGTCCGCGTCGGTGACGGTGACAATCTGCTTCGGGTCGAGCCTGGGCAGCATCGTGGCCGCCAGCAGGAGCTTCTGCACGCTCGCCGGTGTGCCGTACTCGTGGGGGCCGCAGCCGCCGAGCACCTGGCCGCTGTCCAGGTCGGCGACCAGCCACGACGTGGCGGTGACCCTCGGCGGCGCGGCCGCGCCGGACGGCACGACCAGGCCGGCCGTGTCCAGCGCCGCGCCGCCGATCATCCGTTGCTCGGGCACGGCGGGCGGGGGCGACGGCCTGGGTGGGCGGGACGCCGCCGGCACCGGGACCCGGGGGCAGCGCACCGTCGGCGCGGCGGACGCTCCCGTCGCACCGACCGGCACGGGAGCGAGCAGGACGGCGGACGTCGTGGCCGCCAGCAGCGCAGCTCTCATGTGCCCGACCCTAGTCAGGACGATCGCCCGGCGGGACGGGATGCCGGTCAACTCGCGTCGCCGCGAGCGCGCAGGTAGTCGTGCAGGGCAGCGCTGCCCCGCAGCCGACGCAGGCTGCGGTTGTGCAGCTCCTGCTCGCGGCGTCCCAGCTCGGCGCGGACCCGCTGGGCGCTGCCGGTGGTCCGCAGCTCGCCCAGCACCGCGGCGATGATCTCGAACGGGTACGCGCCCCGCCGCAGCAACGCGATGACCTGCGCCGCGCGTAGCTCCGCCTCGTCGTACACCCGGTAGTTGGTCCCCGGGGTGCGTCCCGGCCGCAGCAGCTCGCGCTCCTCCCACAGCCGCAGCTGCGAGGTCCGGACCCCGACCAGGGCGGCGACCTCGCCGATGCGGGCGCCGTGGCGTGGTGCGGGTCGGGTCGCCGGTGGGCTGGCCAGCACGGTCTCGAAGGCGCCGAGCACCCGGCGAATCTCGGCGCGTTCCCGGTCCAGCTCGGCATGGCCGCCGTCGAGCGCCGCCAGGGCCGCCGGCAGGTCACCAGCGTGCACCGCCGCCATGATCTCCCGGGTACGGCTCCAACCGTGCCCCTCGGCCAACCGCCGCGCCACGGTCAGCGCCCGGGCGTGCTCGGTCGTGAAGATCCGGTAGCCGCTGGCGGTGCGCCGCACCGGCGGCAGCACCCCCAACTCGACGTAGTTGCGCACCTGCTGCACCGAGATCCCGACGGTGGCCGCCAGGTCCACGGCGCGCAGCCGATCCTGCGAGGCGACGTCCACGCGAGCCACCGTACCGCTTACGACGTGATTTGAGACTTTCCCGCACGTAGCGCCACTGCCTGCGCTCGAACTTCGCCAGAACTGTTTACATGGGGATGAATGAGACAATGGAACCCGCCAGTGCCCGGCGGGGCAAAGTCCCGCCACGATTCCGTGAAGGGTTCGTATGTCGCAGCCAGCATGGTCCGCCGCCGACAGCCACGACATGATCGAGGTACGCGGGGCGCGGGAGAACAACCTCGCCGACGTCTCGGTCGACATCCCCAAACGCCGGTTGACCGTCTTCACCGGCGTCTCCGGGTCGGGCAAGTCGTCGCTGGTCTTCGGCACCATCGCCGCCGAGTCCCAGCGCATGATCAACGAGACCTACAGCGCGTTCCTCCAGTCGTTCATGCCGAACCTCAACCGGCCGGACGTCGACTCGCTCCGCAACCTCAGCGCGGCCATCGTCGTCGACCAGGAGCGGATGGGGGTCAACTCCCGCTCCACCGTCGGCACCGCCACCGACGCGTACGCGATGCTGCGGATCCTCTTCAGCCGGCTCGGCCAACCGTCCATCGGCGGCGCCGGGGCGTTCAGCTTCAACCTGCCCGAGGGCATGTGCCCCACCTGCGAAGGGCTGGGCCGGGTCTCCGACCTCGACATCAACGAGCTGGTCGACGTCGAGCGCTCCCTCAACGACGGCGCGATCACAGTGCCCAACTTCGCCGTCGACTCCTGGTACTGGCAGACCATCGTCGGCTCCGGCCTGTTCGACCCGGACGTCAAACTCCAGGACTTCACCCCGCAACAGTGGGAGGACTTCCTGCACAAGCCGGCCACCAAGATCAAGGTGGGCAGCAACAACTGGACGTACGAAGGGCTGGCGGTCAAGGTCAAGCGGCTCCTCCTGGCCAAGGACCGCGAGTCGATGCAACCGCACATCCGCGCCTTCGTCGACCGGGCGGTCACCTTCACCAGCTGCGGCGACTGCGGTGGCACCCGACTCAACGCGGCCGCCCTGTCGTCACGGATCGCCGGGCGCAACATCGCCGACTGCTCCGCCATGCAGATCAGCGACCTGGCAGCGTTCGTCCGCACCGTCGACGACCCGGGGGCCGCGCCACTCGTCGCCAACCTCCGCGACCTGCTGGACTCCCTGGTCGAGATCGGTCTGGGCTACCTCAGCCTGGACCGCGAGTCGGCGACCCTCTCCGGCGGCGAGGCGCAACGGGTGAAAATGGTCCGGCACCTCGGCTCCAGCCTCTCCGACGTCACCTACGTCTTCGACGAACCCACCGTCGGCCTGCACCCGCACGACATCGCCCGGATGAACGACCTGCTGCTGCGGCTGCGCGACAAGGGCAACACCGTGCTGGTGGTGGAACACAAACCGGAAACCATCGCCATCGCCGACCACGTGGTCGACCTCGGACCGGGCGCCGGCACCGACGGTGGCCGGATCTGCTTCACCGGCGACATCCCCGGCCTGCGCCGCTCCGACACGCTCACCGGCCGGCACCTGGACCACCGGGTGACAGTGCGTTCCGACGTACGCCAACCCACCGGGCAGCTCGCCATCCGCCAGGCCGACCTGCACAACCTGCACGACGTGGACGTGGACATCCCGCTCGGGGTCCTCACCGTGGTCACCGGCGTGGCCGGATCCGGCAAGAGTTCACTGATCCACGGCTCCCTGCGCGGCCGGTCCGGGGTCGTCATCGTCGACCAGTCCCCGATCCGCGGCTCACGACGCAGCAACCCGGCCACCTACAGCGGGCTGCTCGACCCGATCCGCACCGCCTTCGCCAAGGCCAACGGGGTCAAGGCCGCGCTGTTCAGCGCCAACTCCGAGGGCGCCTGCCCGACCTGCAAGGGAATCGGCCTCATCTACACCGACCTGGCGATGATGGCCGGCGTCGCGAGCGTCTGCGAACGGTGCGAGGGGCGGCGCTTCACCGACACGGTGCTCACGTACACGCTGCGTGGCAAGAACATCCACGAGGTGCTGACCATGTCCGTCACCGAGGCGTACGCGTTCTTCCCCAGCGGGGCGGCGCACGTCATCCTCGGCCGGTTGGTCGACGTCGGGCTCGGCTACCTCAGCCTCGGCCAGCCGCTGACCACCCTGTCCGGCGGGGAGCGGCAACGACTCAAGCTCGCCATCCACCTGGCCGAGAAGACCACCACGTACGTCCTCGACGAGCCGACCACGGGCCTGCACCTGGCCGACGTGGACCAACTGCTGGCCCTGCTCGACCGGATGGTCGCCGCCGGAAACACGGTGATCGTCATCGAGCACCACCAGGCGGTCATGGCACACGCCGACTGGCTCATCGACCTCGGCCCCGGCGCCGGCCACGACGGTGGCCGCATCGTCTTCACCGGCACACCGGCCGAGCTGGTCGCCACCGGGGACACCCTCACCGCCAAGCACCTCCGCGAGTACGTCAACGACCCGGCGGTGATCGGCCAGGGCTGACGCCGGTGCCCCGCGACCGGAAGGCGCACAGCGGCGGCGGGTCCCGGCACGAGCGGCTGCGGTCCGGCGGTGCCAGTGGCGGCGGTCCGGCGGCAGCGGTCCGGCGGTCCCAGTGGCGGCGGGCCGGCGGCAGCGGTCCGGCGGTCCCAGTGGCGGCGGGCCGGCGGCAGCGGTCCGGCGGTCCCAGTGGCGGCGGTCCGGCGGCAGCGGTCCGGCGGTCCCAGTGGCGGCGGTCCGGCGGCAGCGGTCCGGCGGTCCCAGTGGCGGCGGGCCGGCGGTGCCGGTGGATGCGGTCGGCTGGCGCGGCGTCACGGCGGCGCTCC
>NZ_JBIAJD010000005.1:322170-673690 GCF_042871765.1 Micromonospora sp. NPDC005553
CCGGCGGCGGCGCTCCGGCGGCGGCGCTCCGGCGGCGGCGCTCCGGCGGCGGCGCTCCGGCGGCGGCGCTCCGGCGGCGGCGCTCCGGCGGCGGCGCTCCGGCGGCGGCGTCAGGTGACGCGGCGCAGCCAGCGCCGCTGCCAGGGGGTTTCCACCGCCTTCGGGTGGTAACCGGCCCGCACCCACGGCACCGCCCGCTCGACCGGCAGACCGTCGAGGATCGCCAGCGCGGCCAGGGCCGTCCCGGTGCGACCCAACCCACCCCGGCAGGCCACCTCGACACGTTCACCGTCGTGGGCCCGTCGCAGCGCTTCCCGTAGGACGTCGAGGGCTTCGGCGCGGTCGAGCGGCACCCAGAAATCGGGCCAACGGATCCGCCGGTACGGCCAGGCGGGCTCCGGACCAGGTGCCAGCAGCACGGCGAAGTCGGCGGGCGAGGTCGCAGCAGCGATGCGGCGACCGCGCACCGTCGCCCCACTGGGGAGTACGAGTACGCCCGACTGCTCGGACCACGACTGTGCGTCAGTCACCCGGACATTGTGCCGCGACGATCTGACAGGTGAGCACAGACAGCGCCGCCCCCGGCCGGTGGGCCGGGGGCGGCGCTGGTGTCGGTGTGCAGGTCGCCTCTCGGCGAGTGGCACGACGCGGCTCCAGCCGAACGGTATTCCGCGAGGGCGATATTAGGTGAGGCCCGGGGACACTGAGTCACACCGACACCCTCCACAACCAGCCCGCCACCGCCATTGTTCCCGCACCCCGCCTCACCCACCCATCCGATCGCCGCCCGCCCGGCCCTCCGCCTAGTGGTCACTCCACCAGGCCGTCCCGCCGCCCCGCGCTGGTGCCGCCCGCCCCGCCATGGTGCCGCCCGCCCTGCCCTGGTGCCGTGGTGCCCTGGTGCCCTGGTGCCCTGGTGCCCTGGTGTGCCGTGGTGCCGCACCGATGGCCGAGGGCACTCCACTCCCGCCGCACCGCCTGCCGGAGTCGACCGGGTCGGCCGGGCGGGCCGCGCAGGCAGGCCGCGCAGGCAGGCCGCACAGGCAGGCCGCACAGGCAGGCCGCACAGGCAGGCCGCACAGGCAGGCGCATCAACGCCCGCTGCATCACCGGTGGTGCGGCGGTCGGTCTCAACGCCCCGCCGCTCTGCCGGACCGTTCTGCCGCCGGTCTCCATCGCTGCACGCCAGTCGCCTCACGACAGCGATACCCGCCCTCGCGCCGTGCTTCGGCCACAATCCACGAGATCTTGGACAGTTTCCGTTCTCGCCTAACGGAAACTGTCCAAGATCTGCTGACAGCCACCCACACCATCCGCTCTGCCGACGCTTATCCGCTTCCGGGCTCGCCCGACGTCGTGGCACCCACGAGCAATGACCAACGACATGTGGCTGCCACACGGAAACGGAAGCGCCGCTGGCCGGCACCCCCGGGTTGCGGGTGCCGGCGCTCCCAGCGTCTGTACCCATCGCCGGGGGCCGGTGGTGTGGGAACGGCGGTCAGCGTCAGCGGCCGCGAGGTGGCGGTCGGCGATCGGTGGCGGCAGGAAGGCCGCTGGCCGGCACCCCGGGTTGCGGGTGCCGGCCAGCGGCCGACGTCCTGGTGCGGTGGTGCGGTGGTGCGGTGGTGCGGGTCAGCTGTTCCAGTACTGGCCGACCAGGTCGGTGGCCTGCTGCTCCCACTGGGCGTAGGCGTCCGGGTAAGCCGACACCTGCACGGTCTGCGCGGCGTCGGTCAGCGCCATGTCCTGCCATCCGTCGACCTGCTTGAGGCCCTTGAGGAACGCGGTCGTGGAGTACTCGGGGTCAGTGATCTGCTCGGGTGTGCCCCAACCACTGGTCGGGCGCTGCTGGAACAGGCCCAGCGAGTCGTGGTCGTTGGCGTCGCCCAGGTGGCCGAGGTTCTCCAGCTTCGACTCCTGCAGGCTCGTCGCGATCGAGATGACCGCGGCCCGCTCCGGCAGACCAGCCTTCTTCGTCGCGGCGATGATCGCCTTCACGTTGGCGGTCTGCTCGTCGTTGAGGCTGATGTGGGACTGGTCACCCTGCGGCTTCGGCGCGGCCGACTGCACGGCCACCGCGACGGGCTTGGCGTCCACGGCCGGGCTGGCGGCATGGGCGGCGATCGGACCGGCGAACACACCACCGGCGAACGCGAGACCAGCAACAGACAGGACGCTTTTACGCAAGATCGTGTTCATGAGGGGTAGCTCCTTCGGGGGTAGGACACCCCGACCGCCAAAAGGGGGACGGCGGCAGGGTGTGAGCACCTCGTCCGGCGCTGCACCTACAAAGGGGAAAAGTCGAGGGGGTGACGCCTGATCGGGCGTCGGGGTCGGCGGCCTGGCGAGCGGGGGGCTCGTGGCGCCGGGACCCTGTGTAACGACCGGGGGGCCGGGGTCATTCCGGGGTGGCCCGTCCATCGGCACCCTCATCGCGGCGGTGCCAGCGGTCGTGGGGGTTGTAACGACCGGGTGGAGGCTGCCATTCCCACCTGCGCGACCCGCCCTCAAAGGTCGGGCGGCGAGCCGGTGGTACTGCGATCGTCAGAGTATGTAACGACCCCGCCCCGGCCATGATTCCAGCCCAGGCGTGCGGCCGGTCACCACCCACAAACGCCCAGCAACCGACAAACCACCCACGCCCCGCCGGTTCGGTGGTGTCGAATCGCCCCACACTCGGGTGGTCCACTCGGGTTCACGGAAGTCGGGGCATCCCGGACGCCCGGACACCCCGACATCAGGAAACCCGAGTTGATCATGCCTGGCCGGCCGCCGCATGCCCTGCCTAGAGCCCGAACGGGTCAGGAGCCCAGGTAGCGCAGGATTGCGAGGATTCGTCGGCTGTAGCCCGTTGCGTGTGCGAGGTCGAGTTTGTCGAAGATGGCGTTGACATGCTTCTCGACAGCGCTCTGCGATACGTGCAGCCGCTGGGCGATGGCGAGATTCGTGTGCCCCTGGGCCATCTCGTGCAACACGTCCCGTTCCCGCGGCGTGAGCCGACCGAACGGGTCGGGACGGTCCGAGCCGGCTACCACCTGACGGACCACCTCCGGGTCGAGGGCGGTGCCTCCGGCGGCCACCCGGTCGAGGGCGTCGAGGAAGTCGTCCACCTGGGCGACCCGGTCCTTGAGCAGGTAGCCGACCCCCTCGGGACGGTCCGCGAGCAGCCTCCCGGCGTAACGCCGCTCCACGTACTGGGAGAGCACGAGGACCCCGGTGTCGGGCCACCGGCGACGGATCTCCAGGGCGGCCCGCAGCCCGTCATCGGTGTGGTTGGGTGGCATCCGGACGTCGGTGACGACCACGTCGGGACGGGATCGTCCGACCGCCTCGACAAGCTGGTCGGCGGTCCCGACCGCCGCGAGCACCTCGTGCTCCTCGTCGGCGAGCAGCCGCGTCAGGCCCTCCCGGAGCAGTGTCGAGTCTTCGGCGAGGACTAGGCGCACGGCAGCTGCGCCAGCACGGTCGTCGGACCGCCGGCTGGGCTGGTCACCAGAAGTCGGCCGTCCAGCGCGGCGACCCGTCGCGCCAGCCCGGACAACCCGCGTCCGGTCGGTTCCGCCCCGCCGACGCCGTCGTCGTGTACGCGCATCCGGATCCACCCATCCCGTACTCCGATTTCGACGGTGACCAGGGTAGCGGCGGCGTGCTTCGCGGCGTTGGTGAGCGCCTCGCAGGCCACGAAGTACAGCACCGTCTCGACCTGCCGCTCGGGGCGGACCGGCAGCTCGCAGCGGATTCGCACCGGCACCTCGGATCCGCGGGCGACGATGGCCAGGACCTCACCCAGATCGCTGTCGTCCAGCGCTGACGGGTAGACCCGCCACGCCACCTCGCGCAACTCTTCGATGGCCCGCTGCACGTCCTCGTGTGCCTGAGCGAGCAGTGCGTGTGTGCGGTCGGCGTCGCGGGCGCGGCGGGCCCGGCCGAGCAGCATGCCGAGGGCGACCAGCCGCTGCTGGAGGCCGTCGTGCAGGTCGCGTTCGATGCGCTGCCGTTCGGCGTCGACAGCGGCGATGACCCCGGCCCGACTGGTGGTCAGCTCGTGGACCCGGCGGGTCAGCTCCGCCCGACTTCCCGCGCCGAGCAGTCGTCGCGCCAGCCAGATGTCCAGCGCGGCGATGCTGGCGACGGCCTGAACGTTGAGCAGTAACAGCACCGCCCCGACGGCGACCTGGGACAGGGCGTCGAGAACACTCAGCTCTCCGCGCACGGCCGCGCGCAGCACGATCCCGGCCAGCACCACACCGACGCCGAGCACGGCGTACGCCAGCAGACCGAGCGCGCCGGGTAACAGTCGGGCGGCCAGGTAGCCGAGCTGCCGCCGGGTCGCCACGGTGTGCGGCACGGGCAGATCCTGCGCGGCGAGCAGCCCGGCGAGGCGGCGGTGTTCCATCCGCACGAGCCACCCGCCGTACCTGCTGGTCAGGCCGGTAACCCGACGGCCCGCCGAAGGCGCGACCGCGAACACACCGCAGGCTGTGACCGCGACGGCGAGGAAGGCGAACTCGACGGCGGCCGTCGCGATTCCGACGGCGACACCGAGCGGCAGCCGGAGCCGGAGCAACCACCTGCCGGTCTGCCGCTCCCCCACCGCCTCGCCCGCCTTCCGCACCAAGCCTGCTTCCCCTTGCTCCGCTTCATGCGACGCGCCCGCAGGAAACGTCGGCGCGATGTGGGGCGTCACGTGACCCGTCCGCACGCGACGCTGGTGCAGTCTGGGGTGCAGAGCAAAGGAACAAGCAAACCAGAAGGGCTGGCTAGCGCTCGTCCGACGCCCACGATCCGCTTCGGTAGAGGGTGCCGCGACCGCCCGGGTCGGGCATCCCGTTCAGTGCGCCCTGCTCGGGTTCGGTCGGCTCGGGGTCGCGGGCAGCGCGGCGGGCCTTCAGCACGCGGGACCCGACGAACCAGGCGGCCGCCGCCGCGCAGACGACGATCACCACCTTCTGGAGCATGCCGGCGTAGCCCTCGACGAGATGCCAGTTGTCACCCAGCAGGTAGCCAGCGAGCACGAACGTGGTGTTCCAGATCAGGCTGCCCAGCGTGGTGTAGAGCAGGAACGTGCTCACCGGCATCCGCTCCACCCCCGCCGGGATGGAGATCAGGCTTCGGAAGATCGGGATCATCCGGCCGAAGAAGACGGCCTTCACACCGTGGCGCAGGAACCACGCCTCGGTCCGGTCCACGTCGCTGAGCTTGACCAGTGGAAGCCGGGAAACGGTGTTGCGCATCCGGTCGCGTCCCAGGGCCGCGCCGATCAGGTAGAGCGCGAGCGCGCCCACCACCGAACCCAGCGTGGTCCAGAAGATCGCACCGACCAGACTCATCCGTCCCTGTGCGGCGACGAACCCGGCCAGCGGCAGGATCACCTCACTGGGGATCGGCGGGAAGAGGTTCTCCAACGCCACTGCCAGGCCAGCGCCCGGTCCGCCGAGTCGTTCCACCAGGTCAGTGACGTAGCCGACGATCCCGTCCTGTGGTGGCTCCGCTGCGGCGGCGGGGGTTCCGGTGGCGAACACGGCGTGGGACGTTCGAATCATGCGCCCACGTTACGAAGTCATCCTGAGAGCCGACCATGGGGCCGACCGCCCGACCGCGCGGGTCGACCACACCGGTGGGGGTGCGGAAAGCCGCACCCCGCTGCGGCTCGCGGTGGTCCAGCCGCCGTGCGTACCCCTGGACGTCGCGGCAAACGCGCGGGCGCACGCCGCCGCGGTCCGCGCGGCGCGCGCCCGGGTGGTGGTCTTTCCGGAGCTGTCGCTGACCGGGTACGAGTTGGACGCGCCGGTCGTGTCTGTCGACGACCCGCGGTTGGCGCCGCTGGTCGAGGCGTGCGCCGAGGCGGGTGCGCTGGCCCTGGTCGGCGCGCCGGTCACCGGCGACCACATCGCGATGCTGGCGGTGACCGGTGGCGGTGCGACGGTGGCGTACCGGAAAATGTGGCTGGGGGACGCGGAGGCCCGCCGGTTCCGGCCCGGTGACACCCCGGTCGTGCTCGATGTGGACGGTTGGCGGGTGGGGCTGGCGATCTGCAAGGACACCGGCGTGGCCGCGCACGCGGACCGGACGGCCGCGCTTGGGATCGACGTGTACGCCGCGGGCGTCCTGGAGTCGGCCCGCGACGCCGCAGTGACAGACCAGCGGGCGCACCGGATCGCCGCCGCGCACCGGGTCTGGGTGGCGGTGGCGAGCTTCGCCGGGTCGACCGGCGGTGGCTACACCGAGGCGGCGGGGCTCTCGGGCGTCTGGACGCCGAAGGGCGAGGTGTACGCCCGGGCGGGCACCGACCCGGGCGAGTCGCTAAGTGTCAGCCTCACATGGCCCGACCGTGGCGGCGGGCGCGGCTAGGGTGGCGGACGGCGAAGGCGTTAGGGTCAGCCATGAGCACCGTCCCGTCCCGACTGTCCGTGGTCACACTGGGAGCGCGCGACGTCGCCGCGCTGCGGTCGTTCTACCGGTCGTTGGGATGGCCCGAGCTGCCGGCCAGTGACGACGGCTGGTCAGCCTTCCTGCTGGGTGGTGTGCTGTTAGCGCTCTACCCGCTACCGGAGTTGGCCGCCGAGGCGGCGCCGGGCGTGCCTGCGCCGGCCGGTGGTTGGTCGGGGGTCACCCTGGCCTGCAACGTCGACAGCCCTGAGCAGGTCGACGAGGCCTTCGCGGCGGCCGTCGCGGCGGGCGCGACGGTGGTGGCGGAGCCGACCGACCGGTCCTGGGGTGGGCGCTCCGGCTACATCGCCGATCCGGAGGGCAACCGGTGGGAGATCGCCTGGGCGGGCACCGCCCGCTTCGACGAGCGCGGCGCTCTTCTCTCCTTCGGCTGAATGTGCTGTTTGCGCGGCGCCAATGACCTTGGAATGCTTCGGGAATGACCTCCTTTCCTCCGACCTTCGACGATGATGTCGTCGGCCAGTCAGCCCAGACGCAGTTCGAGGCGTTCATCGACGAGCACCGCAGAGCGCTCAACGGCTACCTGGACGGGCTGACCGAGGAGCAGGCGCGGCGGTCGTTGGTGCCGTCCCGGACGACGCTGCTGGGTCTGGTGAAGCACGCCGCGTTCGTGGAGAAGGTCTGGTTCGACGAGGCCGTCACCTGCCGGCCCCGCTCCGAGATCGGCATCCCGGCCACGCCGGACGAATCGTTCATCCTGGACGACGGCGACACGATCGCCACCGTCCAGAGCGCGCACCGGGAAGCCTGCGAAGCCTCCCGCCGCGCCACGTCCAGCCTGGGCCTCGACGACCTGCTTCGCGGCAACCGGCGTGGTCCGCTGCCGCTGCGCTGGGTCTACCTGCACGTGCTGCGCGAGATGGCGCAGCACTGCGGACACGCGGAGATCCTGCGCGAGCAGATCCTGGCCGCCGAATAGCGTCGCCCGAGACACCGAATTCGGTCCGGCCCGGCGGTACTGGATCACGCTCTGGCCCACCCCCCGGTGTCGGCGAAGCGACGCAGCGTCCAGCGGGCCGGCGGCCAGCCGCCGGGGTCGTGGTCGGTGGTCCATTCGGTGATCGAGGCCGGGGGCACGTCCAGGTCGAACGCCCGGAAGACCGGCTGCGCGCCGAGCGCGTGGAAGGCGCCCTCGACGGTTTCGCTGTGGCCGACCAGGACCACTGTGGAGCCCCGGTGCCGGTGGGCGATCTCCATGATCGCGCGGCTGACGCGGACCACCAGTTCGGCCCAGCTCTCGTTGCCCTCCTCGAACGGTCGGAACACGCCGCCGCCCGCAATCGCATGGTCGGTACGGAAGAGGGAGGTCGGCAGGCCGTCGGCGTACGGGGGTGTGTGCCAGGTACAGAGACCACAGTCGGCCACGGGCCGGACGCCGAACGCCGCGCCGATCGGTTGCGCGGTCTCGACGGCCCTGCGCAGCACGGACGAGTAGACCGCCACCGGCCCGTCGGCGGCGATGTCGCCGGTGAGCCGGTTGGCCAGGTCGTGTGCCTGCTCGTGGCCGAGGGCGGTGAGGCCCCGACAGCCACGTGGCCCACCGATGATTCCTTCGAGCTGGTGGACCGACTCGCCGTGTCGCACGAAGATCAGACGTGTCCGCATCGGGACATCATGCCAGCGGTATCGACGGGGGTATCAGTCGTCCGTCCGGCTGGTGGAGAACGTGCCGGTCCGGGCGAGCAGAGCGTCCAGTTTCTCGCCCGTCTGCGCTGGTAGGCGGTTCCGCCGCACCAGCTCGGCGATGCGGTCCCGTAGGTCGGCGACGCGCTCGGCGCGGTCCCTGGTGCGGCGGTTGAGGTCGGCCAGGTCGTCACGCAGGTCTTCGGCGGTCTTCCGGTCGATGTCGTCGCGGGCGACGGCGGTGGCGAGGATGGCGGCGAACTCGCTGCTCACCTCGCGGAAGCTGACCGGTACCTGCTGCCCGACGGTTGAGGGCGCGGTGCTGGCGGCGGGGGGTGGCGAGGACGGTGCGGCCGGCGTCGGCGAGTGTGTCGTGGGCGCGGGGGCCGGGGCGGAGGTCGACGGCGCGGCGGCGATTTCGGTCGGGTCGGGTGTGCCCGGGTTGCCGAGCGGATTCTGCGCGATCAGGGTGCCGACGCCGATCAGCACGGCGAGCACGGCCGCGACGAGCACGCCGACGGGCCGACGCGACCGGCGTCGGGGCGGTGCGGTGGTCGCCGGGACGGGGCGGGCCACCACCGACCTGTCGATCAGGGTGGGCGGGTGGGCGGCCGGCCGGATGCGCAGCAGCTCGGTGGGCGGCTCGACCGGCTGACCGGCGCCGAAGCGGCGGGCCAGATGCGCGGCGCTCGGCCGGTCGGCCGGGTTGGCGGCCAGGCAGGCCACGGTCAGCTCGGCGATGTCGGCGGGAAGGCCGGGCACTCGCAGCGGCGGCACCGGGGTGCCGCGCCGGTGCACCTCCAGCGCGTCCTCCCAGCTCTGCACGGGCAGCGGCGCCCGCCCGGTGAGGGTGCGGTAGAGCAGTGCGCCGAGGGCGTACACGTCGCTCGCCGGGTCGGGCGGGCCGGCGGTCAGCCGTTCCGGGGCGAAGTAGGCGGGGGTGCCCATCAGCGGTTCGCCGGACTGGCTGTCGAGGCCGCCGAGCGCGGCGATGCCGAAGTCGAGCACCTTGGCGCCGTCGTCGGTGAGCATGACGTTTCCGGGCTTGACGTCGCGGTGCACGACGCCGATGCGGTGTGCGGCGGCCAGTGCGGCGGCGATCTGCCCGGCCACCCGGACCGCCTCCGGCCAGGGCAGCGGCCCGGTCCGCAGCCGGTCGGCCAGGTTGTGACCGTCGACAAGCTCCATCACCAGGTACGGGACCACGACGCCGCCGGCCAGTGTCGCCTCGGCGTAGTCGTACACCTGGGTCACGTGTGGGTGGGTCAGCCGGGCGGCCGCGCGGGCCTCGCGTTGGATGGTGGCCCGCAGTTGTGGGTCGGTGGCGAACTGCCCGGCTAGCACCTTGATCGCCACCGGCCGGCCGAGCACCTCGTCGTCGCCTCGCCACACCTCGGACATGCCACCGAGACCGATCCGCTCGTGCAGTACGTAGCGGTCGTGGAGGCGGAGAGTGGGCGTGAGCGGCGACATAACTTCACCAGTCTGCCTGGCAACACCGCAGTCGACCACTCTGCGTGCCCGGACCCACACTGTTCGTCCCGTGCGTACCGGAATGGGATTGGTGCGGGTCAGGAGCAGCGCGGGGTGCCGGGCAGCGGTCGCGGTTGGATGCGGTCGGCGAGCCGGCGCAGGGCGAGGGCGGTGGCCTGCCGGGTCGGGGCGAGCAGGGCCCGGCGGGGGTGTTCGACCTGGACCGGCGCGTCCGGTCGGGCCGAGTTGACGTGCCGGTTCATGGCGTCGAGCGCGGTGATGTACCCGGTGGGAAGTTCCATGGTCAACTCCTTGGGACCGGTCCGGTGGATTCCCGGACGACGAGTGCGGTGGGCAGCAGCACGTGACCGGCCGCGGCGTCCGCGGGCGGGTCGAGCAGCAGTTCGGCGGCGATGCGGCCCTTCTCCTCGGCCGGTTGCCGGACGGTGGTGAGGCCGGCAGCGGCGGCCTCGGGGACGTCGTCGAAGCCGGTCACCGAGACGGGGGGACGATCATGGGCCGGCCGTGCGGCCAGGGCGTCCAGCACACCGAGCGCGAGGACGTCGGAGCCGGCCAGTACGGCGGTCGGCGGTGCGGGTTGGTCGAACAGCCCAGCGACGGCTGCGGCTGCCGCCGGGCGGCTGTTGCCGGGGACGTTGACAAGTGTCAGCTCGGCCCAGCCGACGCCGACCTCGGCGAAGGCGTCGGCGAACCCGCTGAGCCGACCTCGGGTGGTCGGATGCGGCACCTGGTCCACCCCGGCCACTGTGAGCGGGCCGGCCGGCGCGTCGGGCAGCACGGAGTCGGCGAGCAGCGCCACCCGACGGTGCCCGAGCCCCGCGACGTGCGCGGCGGCGCTGCGTGCGGCGGCCCGCTCGTCGATGCCGACGAACCGTTCGTCAGCGCCGGCGTCGTCGCGGGCTGCGGTGCTGACGAACGGCAGCCCGCGTTGGCGGATCACGTCCAACGCCCACTCTTCGTCGGCGACGCAGTAGACGCAGAACCCGTCGACGGCGGCGTTCTCCACCGCCTGCCGGGCGTCGGTCACCGCCGGTGGCAGCGGCACCAGCAGCATGCTGGTGCCGTGCCGCTCGGCCGCCGCGCCGACACCGGCGAGGAAGCGGACCGCGAACGGGTCGGTGAAGGCGTACGACAGTTGCGAGGTGAACAGCACCCCGATCGACCCGACGAAACCTCGGCGCAGGGAGCGCGCGGTGGGGTTGGGGCCGGGGTAGCCGAGTTGCCGGGCGGCGTCCAGGATCCGCTCGCGCAGGGCGGCGGAGAGCTGGTCGGGGCGGCTGTAGGCGTTGGACACGGTGCTGCGCGAGACGCCGACGGCGTCGGCCACGGCTTGCAGTGTTGGCTTCACCGGCACCTCTCTGAATCGATCCAGTCTGTATCGATTCAGAGACTAGCTCGACCGGTCGGCGTCGGTCAATACGTGAACGGAGAGTGGGAGCGCGGTCGGGAGTCAGGCCGCGTAGAGGTCGTTCAGCAGGCCGCCGAGGATCTCCGCCGTACGCTCGGGCGGCTCGGCCTCGACGCAGAGCCGCTCCATGGCCACCGCGTAGTAATCCAGATCGTCGCGCTTGTCCAGGTAGATGGCGCTGGTGAGCTGTTCGATGTAGACGATGTCCGGAAGCTCCTGGTCGCCGAAGCGCAGGATGGTGAAGGCACCCCCGGCGGCGGCGTGGCCACCGGCGGCGAACGGAATGACCTGCAACCGGATGTGGGGCGACTTGGTCGCCTCGATGAGCGCGGTGAGCTGGCCGCGCATGACCTCCGCGCCGCCGATGGGCCGGCGCAGGGCCGCCTCGTCCACCACGGCCCAGAGCTGCGGCGGGTTCTGCCGCTGGAGCAACTGTTGACGCTGCATCCGCAGCGCGACACGCCTGTCGATCTCGCCCGGACCGGCAGTGCCGTGCCCGAGCAGCACGACCGCCCGGGCGTACTCCCCGGTCTGCAGGAGGCCGGGCACGAACTGCACCTCGTAGCTGCGGATCAGCGCGGCGGCGGCCTCCAGGCCCAGGTACGACTGGAACCAGGACGGCAACACGTCGCCGTATCGGTGCCACCAGCCGGGGCTGTTCGCGTCCCGCGCGAGCTTGAGCAACGCGTCACGCTCATGGTCGTCGGTGACGCCGTAGAGGGTCAACAGGTCGGCGACGTCGCGCTCCTTGAAGCCGACCCGGCCGAGCTCCATCCGACTGATCTTGGATTCGGAGGAGCGGATCTCCCAGCCGGCGCCCTCCCGGGTCACCCCGCTGGACTCCCGGAGACGGCGCAGTTGGGCGCCGAGCAGCATGCGCAGCACGGTCGGCCCGGTTGTCGGGCCACCCTCGGCGGGAACCATCGTCACGTGCGGACCTCCGGACACCGACCCACGACGGCCGGGCGCCCCGGCCCGGCCGACGTGTAAGCATGCCATGGACCGACAGTGAGGTGAACTCCTCCGCGCCGGTGAATCAGTCTCGTCGCCGGGACGACCCGCCCCCGGACGGTCAGTTGATCAGGTGGTCGAAATCTCCGTCCCGCGCACCGAGAACGAAGGCGGCGATCTCATCCACCGTATAGATGAGCGCCGGCCCTTCCGGGTGTCGTGAGTTGCGGACCGCGATGCCCGCTCCCTCGGGCAGTTCGGCCAGTTCGACGCAGTTGCCGCTGGGGTTGCTGCGGCGACTCTTCTGCCAGCTCAGCGGAGGCAACTGGTGGATCGGTACGCCATTGGGTGGCTGCTGCATGGGGGCGTCTTTCTGTTACGAGCCCGCCGGTGGCCGTGGGAGGAGCGGTGACGGCGAGGGGGTGCGGTATCGACATTGGACGGTTCTGCACGTGCATCTGCTATTGCATCTGCACCCGACGGCGAGCATGATAACGCACATGATCGGTGCCCATCCGTTCACTTTGTGTTACCCCCACACGGGCAACGATCAGGCAAAACTGGGCCCGACGCGGCGTACCGCGTCAACCGAAGGCTGGAGGCGGTCGCGGCGATGGGAGGGTTCGTGCCGGATCCGATGAGTGTCGCCTCCGGCGTCTGCGCGGCGGGCGCGCTGCTCTCCTCCTGGCAACTACGCCGACGGGCGGTGCGCGCCGAGGCCGAGATTGGTCACCTCCAGGCAGAACTGGCCGCCGAACGGCACGCCGCCAGTCACGACCCGCTGACCGGGCTGCCCAATCGCCGCGCCTTCTACCGCCTGGCAGCCGCACTGCTCACCGACGCCGCCGGCCAGCCGCTGATCGCCGTGGTGCTCGATCTGGACGACTTCAAGCAGATCAACGACCGGTACGGGCACGCCGCCGGCGACCAGGTGCTGATCAGTGTCGCCGAACGGCTGGCCGGCTTCGCCGGGGACAATCTCGTGGCGCGCCTCGGCGGCGACGAGTTCGCCGGGTTGCTCTCCAGCCCCACCGTCGACCGGCGCTGGATCGAGCATTCGACCCGCCGGCTCAGCGAGACCGTCGCCGCGCCGATCCGGCTGAGCGGGTGCAGCGTCCGGGTCACCGCGTCCGTCGGGCTCGCCCCGGTGACCGGCCCGGCCCAGCTCACCGACGCGCTCAGCCGCGCCGACGCGGCCATGTACCAGGCGAAGAGCCTCGGTGGCGCCCGATCGCCCCGCCAACTGGTCGACAGCGCGTTCCTCGGCGAGCGCTGACCGTTCAGCTGACGGGCGCGCCGAACCACCTGGGCAGCTGGCTGAGCAGGTCGCTCTGATCGTCGCCCACCCACGCCACGTGACCGTCGGGCCGTAACAGCACGGCGGGCACCTCCACCTCATCGCTGACGTCGACGACGTGGTCGACCCGCTCCGCCCAACCAGCGACCGAGAGCTGGCCGGTCTGATCGAGCAGCAGGCCACGGCCGCCGCGCATCAGCTCGTAGAGGCGCCCCCGCCGCAGCGGTACGTCACGCATGTGACGCCCGAGCAGTTCGTGCCCCGCGCCGAGGTCGTAGCGGACCCCGATCGCGGTGATCTTCTCGATCAGGTACCGGTTGACGTCCTCGAAGTCCAACAGCTCCGACAACAGTTGGCGCACCGACCGCGGCCCCGGCTCGGGTGAGAGCAGCACCATCTGCGCCCGGGTGTTGTTCAGCACGTCCGCGGCCACCGGATGCCGTTCGCTGTGGTAGCTGTCCAGCAGCCCCTCCGGCGCCCAGCCGTTGAGCTCGGCGGCCAGTTTCCAGCCGAGGTTGAACGCGTCCTGGATGCCGAGGTTGAGCCCCTGCCCACCGGTCGGCGGGTGGATGTGCGCCGCGTCGCCTGCCAACAGCACCCGGCCGACCCGATAACGCTCGGCCAGCCGGGTGGCGTCACCGAAGCGGGAGAGCCAGCGCGGTGAGTGGACACCGAAGTCGGTGCCCGCGTACACCCGCAGTTGGTGTTTGAAGTCCTCGATGGTCGGTGGGACAGTGCGGTCCTCGACCACCCCCTCGGCCGGGACGAGGACGCGGTAGACCCCGTCTCCGAGGGGCCCGAGACCGAATCGGAGATGGGTCTTGCGGACCTCGGCCACCACGTCGGCCACCTTTTCCGGTGGCACGCCCACCTCCATCTCCCCCAGCAACGTCTCGACGCTGCTGGGCTCGCCGGGAAAGCCGACACCGAGCAGCCCGCGGACGGTGCTGCGACCGCCGTCGCAGCCGACGAGGTAGCGGGAACGCACCTGCGTGCCGTCGGCCAGCCGCACGGTCACCCCGTCGTCGTCCTGGCTGAGCCCGACGAGTTCGCTGCCGCGCCGGATCTCGACGCCGACCTCACTGGCGTGCTCGCCCAGGAGACGATCGGTGATGGTCTGCGGAATGCCGAGGACGTACGCGTGTGCGGTGTCCAGCCCGCCCGGCGACGGCTTGGGGATCGCGGCGAAGAAGCCCCCGACCGGGTACTGCGTTCCGAGCGCGAGGAACCGCTCCAGCAGACCTCGCTGGTCCAGCACCTCGATGCTTCGCGCGTGCAGGCCGAGCGCACGGACGTAGCTGGTCGGCTCGGTCTCCCTCTCGAGCACGAGCGCGTGCAGTCCGTGCAGCCGCAACTCGGTGGCCAACATCAAGCCGGTCGGCCCGCCGCCGGCAATGATGACATCGATCATGTAATCCCCCGATTTTCCCAGATTGGGCGTCGGATGGAGATTCTGCGGCATCACCCGGGTCTTGCCGCAAGGCCCCCAGTGCGATATATGTTGGAGGTGGCAGAGAGCGCATCCGCTCTTTGCCTTACTTTTTGTCCGGCGTAGACGGCGACGTGGTCGCCGCTCAGAGCCGCCGGTCGAGGTCGCGCACTGCCGCGTCGGCGAGGGTGACCAGACCCACCGGTGACACCAGCCCCCGCACGATCCGCGCGGCCCGGTCCCGGTCGGCCGGCTCGACGTCGAGGTCCAACGCCTGGCGGGTCCAGTCGCTGAGGTCGTCGAGAGCGCGGACCGCGAGAAACCAGGCCAGGCGCAGCGGGTCGACGTCGGTCCTGCCGTAGCCGGCGAGCACCGCCTGCTGCTGCTCGGCAGTGATCGGCGCGAAGGCGAGCACCCCGCCGAGGACGAACATGAGGTCGCACTCGGGTGGGGCGAGCACCGCGTCGTCCCAGTCGATCAGCCAGACCTGCCCGTCCGCGCCGAGCAGCAGGTTGCCCAGGTGCGGGTCGCCGTGGCAGACCACCGCCGGCCCCGACCGGTCGACGGCGAGTCGCTCGACCCCACGGAGCAGCGTGGACACCCGGTCGGCGTTCGCCGCCCAGACGGCGGCCAGTTCGGCGACCAGCGGATCGCCAGAGTCGGCCTGGTCGCGGAGCCGTCCGGCCATGTCCCGGGTCGCGGCCACGATCGAGGGGTACGCGTCACCGCCGCCTGGCAGCAGCCGTTCCAACTCGTCGGTCACCGGCACCGCGTGCACGGCGGCCAGCAGTTCGCCGTAGGCACGCCAGTGCGCCTCGCTCATCGGGCCGTCCAGCGCCCGCAGGTCGGACACCCACGGGACCCACGGACAGGCGGTGCCCGTCACGCTCGGCGTACAGGCGTCCGTCGCAGGTGCGGACCTGCGCCGCTACACCTGGCACGCCCCGCTCGGCCAGGTGCGCGGTCACGATCAGGCCGGCCGGCGTACCGCCACCGCTGACCTTGACGGCATACCGCTCGCCGTCGCCCGTCTCACCCCGCCAGAGCCGAGCCCGCAGATCAGCCCCGTGCGAAACCTCATCCACGGTGGACAGCCAAAGCCCAAACTCCTCCCGGACCCACCCCACCACGTCCACCGACCCACCCCCACCCCACCCCGCCTGCTCGCGGTGATCAAGAAGTTCGCGTCACTGTCGGCCCGGATTCTGACGCAAACCTCTTGATCACGTGTGCCTGGTGGGGGGCGTGGGCGGAGATGATTCGGGTACGCGAAGGGACGGCCCAGCCGACCGACGAGAGGAACCCCTCGTGCCGAGCATCCGTGCCCTCGTACTCAACTGCACCCTCAAGCCGTCGCCTGCCCCCTCCAGCTCCGAGCAACTGGGCCGGGAGGTGTTGGCCGAACTGGCCCGTCAGGGCGTGGACGGCGAAATCGTCCGGGTGGTCGACCACGACGTGCGCTTCGGGGTGTCGACCGACGAGGGCCACGGCGACGGTTGGCCCGCCATCCGCGCCAAGCTGCTCGCCGCCCAGATCCTCATCATCGCCACCCCGATCTGGCTCGGCCAACCCGCGAGCGTCACCAAGATGGTCCTCGAACGCCTCGACGCCGAGCTGTCCGAGACCGACGACGAGGGACGGCTGCTCACCTACGGCAAGGTGGCCGGTGTCGCGGTCGTTGGCAACGAGGACGGCGCGCACCACAGCATCGCCGAGGTGCAGGGGGCGCTCAACGAGGTGGGCTTCACCGTCGCCGCCGCCGGCGCGACCTACTGGGTCGGCGAGGCGCTGCACACGGTGGACTACCGCGACGCCGGCCCGAAGCCCGACACCACCGGCCGCACCACGAAAGCTTTGGCGCTCAACAGCGCACACCTGGCCCGGCTCCTCGCCGACCAGCCGTACCCGCCGCCGGACGCGAAGGGCGCGGCGGTCGGTCCGAGCCGCGAATAGACCTCACCGCCAGGGGCGTCACCGCCCGGGCCGCCTACTGTTGGGCAGCTCCGCGCGCGGCTCGCCGCCGATCCGCGCCCGGCGCGGTCAGCGCCAGCCGTAACCGGCGCGCAACGCCTGCCCGACCCGGTCGAACCGGGGCCGGTCCAACACGGCACCCTCCCGGCGGATGCTGTCCTCGCGCATGGTGAGCACCCGATCCAGCCGGACCCAGCTCGGCCGGTTGTCGCGGTCCCACTCACCCGGCCCGAGCGCGAACCAGTGCCGCTGCCCGTCCCGGTCGCTCTGGCTGGACAGCATCAACCCGAACAGTGTCCGGCTGTGCCGACCGACGACCAGCACCGGCCGGTCCTTGCCCTGGCGGGGGTCGTCCTCGTACGGCACCCACGTCCAGACGATCTCGCCCGGGTCGGCCTGACCGTCCCGCTCCGGAGCGTAGGTCAACTCCCGACGCTGCAAGGCGCTCACCTGACGGCGGCGGGCGACCTGCGCGGGCGCCGGCCCGGTACGCCGGGGCAACGGGATCACCGCACCGACCCGGGAGATACGCGCCGCGACATTCCTCAACAGACCAGCCACGGCGGGCAGCCTACCCGCCGCCGAAGGAAACGCTACGACAGACTGGCCCCATGAACGAGCTGCCCCGCGACCTGCCGATCCTGGAGCGACGCACGGTGCGGGTGGTGGTCACCGACGGCACCGACCGGGTGCTGCTGTTCCACACCCACGACCCGGACCATGCCCGGCTGGGCACCTGGTGGGAGCTGCCGGGCGGTGGCATGGATCCCGGTGAGACCTATCGCGACACGGCGGTGCGGGAGCTGCGGGAAGAGACCGGCATCGTGATCACCGCTGACCAGGTGGGCGCGCCGGTGTGGCGGCGGCGGGCGAGCTTCCTGCACCGCCAGGTGCGGCACGTCCAGGACGAGGTCGTCGTCGCGGTACGGCTGGCCGGCCCCGGCCCGGACGTGGACGAGGCGCACCGGCTCGACTACGAGCGGGAGGACTACTTCGGCTTCCGCTGGTGGCCGTTGCCGGAGGTGGTGGCCAGTCGGGAACGCTTCTATCCCGGACAGCTCCCCCGGCTGATCACCCCCTTTCTCGCCGGCACGCAGATCGACGAGCCGTTCGAACTGTGGTCGTGAGCCGGGTCGGCGGGCAGAGTGTGGGCATGAGGAGCGATCTGCACGGCCCGTTGTCCGCGTACGCCGCGCGACTGCACGCGACGGTCGGCGACGGGCACCATGTCGCCTCCCCGCTCGGCGCCTGGCTGCTGCTCGCGGTCACCGCCACGACGGCCGACAGTGATCCGGCCGTAGCGGACGGAGCCGCCGTGAAGCTGGCGCAGGCGCTGGGCACCGACCTGCCGAGCGCGGCCGAGGTGGCCCGAACGCTGTTGGACGCGCCGCACCCGCTGGTCGGGTCCGCCACCGCGCTCTGGCACACAGCGGGGCAGGGCGACGACGGATCGGCGGCGTGGCGGGCCGCGCTCCCCCGCACGACCGAGGTCGGCGCACTTCCCGAGCAGGCCGGGTTGGACGCCTGGGCGCGCGAGCACACCCTCGGCCTGATCGAGACGTTTCCCCTGACGGTCGAGTCGGAGGTGGTGTTCATCCTGGCCAGCGCGTTGGCCACCCGGGTGTCCTGGGCGACCCCGTTCGACGTCGCCGACGCACGCGCGCTCGGCGCCAACAGCCCGTGGGCCGGCCAACTACGGCGGGCACTGCGCAGCCCGAGCGACAGCCACCGCTGCGCCATCGTGTCCACCGCGCGGGCCGGTGACGTGATCGTGCACGCCGCACCGGCCCAGACGACCGACGGCGCGGGGCTGGTCGTCCTCTCGGTGGCCGCCGCGCCGCAGGTGCCACCGGCCGAGGTGCTGGCCATTGCGTACGACCTGAGCGCCGGCGCGGCCGACGGCGCCCCACCGGCGGGCGGCCGCTCGCTGTTCGACCTGCCGCTCGGCGAGACTCCGCTCTGGACGCTGACCGAGGAGCGGGTACACACCTGGCAACGCGACGGCCGCGAAGAACGGCACAACGCCGTCCTTCCCTGCTGGTCCGCTCGGAACGACCATGACCTGACCGCCCCGGCGCTCGGCTTCCCCGCCGCGGCGACCACGCTCGCGACGGCGCTGGCGCTACCGATGAACGAGTTCGAGGCACGGCAGACGGCGGTGGCCCGGTTCGACAGGTACGGCTTCGAGGCGGCGGCCGTGACAGGCATGGCCGGAATTACCAGCATGCCGCCGGAGGGTGTGGCCCGCACCGCCGAGCTGCGCTTCGGCCACCCGTACGCGGTGGTGGCCGTCGCCACCGACACCCGGGCCGAAGGCGTCACCGGCCCCTGGCACGGGGTGCCGGTCTTCTCCGCCTGGGTCGCCGAGCCCGAGGACGTGCCCGAGGCATAACGACCCAACGGGTCAGGACGGCCACGTGGCCTGGTGCGTGGCGGCCGTCACCCGGGCCGACGTCACCAGGGCACTCCTGGGCTGACCCCGCCGGGCCGGGTCAGGGACCGCCGTCGCGCGGCAGTCGCGCCACCATCGTTTGGAATTCCCCTACCGTCATCGCCGTGCGCAACGTGGCGAAGACCGCCCCGGTTCCGGCCCGGGCGGTGGCCGGGTCCACCCCGGCACGCTGTTCCACCCGACGAAGGAACTCCGTCGGGCCGGCCTCCATCGGGGTCGCGCCGGCACCGCCGACCTCCAGGCCCAGCCCGCTGGTCAACCCGGCGGCCGCGGGATCCGGGCCGAGGGTCCCGGCCGGATCCGGGGCTGGGAGGGCCGTCCCGGCCGGATCCGGGGCCGGAAAGGCCGTCCCGGCCGGATCCGGGGCCGGGTCGGTCAGATAGCCGTCGACCTCGTTCGGAAGGTGCACGACGAGGTCGCCGGGCGCGCCGCCGGTCACCCGTTCGGCCAACGTCTGGAGCACGGCGCGGGCGAGCACGGCGGCCTCCTCGGCGGGCAGGCCAGACTGTTGGGACACCGCGTCGATGAAGTACGGGAACCCGTCGCCGTCGGTCACGCCCGGCCGGTTACCCCTGGCCGGCCGCGACAAACTGCCGCTAGGCCAGCAGACCCTCGGCCAGCAGGTGGTCGAAGATGATCTGGTCGACCGGTGAGGTGCGGTGTCGGTCCGCGTACCCGAGCCAGGCCATCTCGGCGATCTCGCTGGCCGGCCGCAACTGCCCCCGATAGCCCGCCCGATAGCAGGTCATCCGCACTGTGATGCCGGGCGTGTGGCCGTGCGCCTGAGCGGTGAAGGTGCCCAGGTGCACGGCACCTGGCACGTCGACCTCGACGCTCAACTCCTCGTCGATCTCCCGTCGCAGGGTCTCCAGGTCGGTTTCGCCCGGCTCGCGCTTTCCGCCCGGCAGGTACCAGACGTCCTTGCCCACCGACCGGGTGCTCAGCACCCGACCGTCCTCGACGAGGATCCAGGCCACCTTGTCGATCTCGCGCACGATGCTCCTTGCTGCCGCCGGGATCGGGGACGCTACCACCCGGCACCGCGCTCAGTCGGCGAGCAGGTCGAGCAGCAGCGCGGCGCTCCAACTGAACGCCGGTGAGCCCAGCCCGGCACCGGTGTCCGGGTGGAAGTACTCGTGGCAGCCGGCCCCGGCGACCAGACCGATCATCGAGCCGCGCAGCCCGGCGGCCAACTCCGGGTGCCCGTGACCGAGCAGCCCACGCCGGACCAGCCAGCCGATGTTGAGCCAGCTCGGCCCACGCCAGTAACGCAGCGGCTCGAAGTCGGGTGCGGTGCGGTCGTGGGTGGGCAGCGGCCGGTCCATCCGACGGGCCACCCCGAAGCGCGCCGACCGGGCCTCGACGACCAGCGCGTCGACATGCCGGGTCGGCAGGTCGGGCAGGATCAGCGGGGTCAGCCCGAGCACGGTACGGGCGCTCAGCAGACGGTTGGTGCGCAGGTCACGGGGCTGGAACGTGCCCGTGTCCGGGTCGTACAGCCGGCGTACCAAAGCTTCTGTGATGCGGGCCGCGCGGGCCCGGTGCGGCCCGGGGTCGCCACCGACGAGCGCGGCGATCTCGGCGAGAGCGTGTTCGGCGGCCCCGAACGCCGCGTTGAACAGCGGGCACTCCACCAGGAACGGGTGCCCGCCGGCCAGGTCCCGGTCGGAGTAGCAGTGGTCGCGGTAGGCGGCGACGATCGCCAGGTAACGCGCGTAGTCGAGGTCTGTGGGGCGGTGCGCGGCGTCGGCGTGCGTGGTGTCGTGCCGACGGTACGCCCGCATGACTGCCACCTCGGCCGGCACCGCGGCCATCGGCTCGTCCCACGCCGGGCTGTTGTCCAACCCGGACTCCCACGGGTGCACGATGCAGACCAGTCCGTCACCGGCCACGTCCCGCCGGTCGGCCAGGTAGCGCTGTTGGGCGACCAGCGCGGGGTAGAGCACGCGCAGCGCGGCCAGGGCGGTGGGGTCGGGCGTCCGCCGGTACGCCAACAACGCGGCGAGCGCGTGCACCGGCGGCTGGACCAGGCCGGAGGTGGCGACCGTCGGTGCTCCCGGCACGTCGGCCGATCGCCACATCTCCGGCCCCGGGAAGTACGCGCCGACCCGCAGCGCCGGGTTGAACACGATGTGTGGCACCCGTCCGTCGGCCCACTGCGCCCCGAACAGGCTGGCCAGCTCCCGCCAGGCGCGGTCGGGACGGACCTGGGCCAACCCGATCGCGATGAACGCGGAGTCCCAGCTCCACTGGTGCGGGTAGAGCGTGCGTGAGGGCACCGTGTGGTCGTGCTCCCAGTTGGCGTCGAGCGTGTCGATCGCGAGCCGACGCAGCCCGGCCGCGTCGGCCGGGCCACCCGTGCCGGCGGTGTCGGCGCGCGTCGGCCCGGCGTCAGCGGGCAGCCCGACACCGGCGGTCGCGTCGACGCCTGTCGGCCCGGCGTCGGCGGTCACGCGGCGGCCCGCCGGGGCAGCGCGTGTCGCAGCACCGTGGCCGCCTGTTGCAGGGCCCGGACCGGGTCGCCGCGGAGCCGGCACTCCAGCGCCAGCCAGCCCCGGTAGTCGATCTCCAGCAGGGTACGCACCAGCGCCGGCCAGTCCAGGTGCCCGGCACCGGGCTGGTACCGGTTGGAGTCGCTGACCTGGACGTGCCCGAGGTACGGCGCGGCGGCGCGCAGCGCGCGGTGCACGTCGTCCTCCTCGATGTTCATGTGGAAGGTGTCGGCGACCACCCGGACCGACGGCAACCCGAGCGCGGCGCAGAGCGCCACCGCCTCGTCGAGACGGTTGACCATGTGGTCCTCGTACCGGTTGAGGGGTTCCAGGAAGAGGGTGACCCCCTCGGCCCGGGCGTGTTCGCCCAGCTCGCCGAGGGCGTCGAGGAGCACCTGCCGGTCGCCGTCCGGCCGGCGGGGCGGATCGAACGGCGGCAGCCGTCGGGAGAACATCCCCCAGGCGGCCGGGGTCATCACCCCGACGCCACCCAGCTCGGCGATCACCGTGAGTTGGGAGCGCAGGTTGCGGACGGCGTCGGCGGACCGGGCGGGGTCGAAGTCGCCGATGAAGTGGTCCATCTCGACGCAGACGGTGGGCATCACCACCCCGGCGGCGCGGGCCCGGCGCAGCTCGGGCAACCGGCGGGCGAACGCCAGGTCGCCGCGGCCGCGTAGCTCGATGCCCTGGTAGCCGAGGGCGGCCGCGAGGGCGTACTTCTGGATCAGGTTGGTGCCCGGCAGGAGTTGTTCCTGACAGGCCAGCGCGATGGTGGTCATGAGAACCTCAGCACGACTTGGAGGACGTCACCGGCGCCGCGGTCGAGCAGCGCGAGGGCGTCGGCGACCGCGCTGGCGTCGACGATGTGGCTGACCAGCGGCAGCGGATCGACGCTGCGGTCGGCCACCAGGTCCATGAAGGTCTGCGCGACCCGGTCTCCGGTCCACCGGCCGGCCATGCTCGGCGCGGGGGTGGGCCCGGAGACCTGGGCGGCCACCAACTGGATGCGGTTGTGGTGGAACTCCTCGCCGAGGCCGAGCGCGTCGGCCTGGCCCTGGTAGAAGCCGGCGGCCACGACCCGGCCGGCGTGGGTGGTGGAGCGGATCGCCTCGTGCAGCGCCGGGTACGCCCCGGACAACTCCAGGCAGACGTCGGCCCCCCGGCCGGCGGTGGCCTGGCGCAGCACGGCGGCGGCGGAGGTGACACTGGCATCCACAGTCGAGTGTGCGCCGTAGCGGGCGGCGTACTCCAACCGGTCGGGTACCGGGTCGACGGCCACCACCCGGGCCCCGGAGAGCACGGCGAGCCGGGTGGCGAGCAGCCCGATGACGCCCTGGCCGAAGACGCCCACCCAGTCGCCGAGGTGCAGATCACCGGCGAGCACTGCGGTCAGCGCGATGGCACCGGGGCGGGCGAAGACGGCGGCGAGCGGATCCAGCCCGGCGGGGAGCACGCGGACCGCGTCGGCGGCGAGCACGGCCTCGGCCCGGTGCCCCCAGATGCCCCAGACGAGCTGCCCCGGGTGTCGGTCGGTGACGTCCGGCGCGACCTCGACGACCTCGCCGACCTCTTCGTAGCCGAAGCCGATCAACGGGTATGGCACCGGGGTCTGTCGGGGGACGAACATCCGGGCGGCGTCGTCCCAGTCCTTGCTGAGCCGGGGATTGCTGCCCCGGTAGAGGGTCAGCTCGGTGCCGGCGGAGATGCCCGAGTAGCAGGTGCGGACTCGGACCTGGCCGGGGCCGAGCTGATCCGGCGGGCAGGGCTCGAGGCTGATGCGTCGAGGTCCGGCGAGAGAGACCACCCAGTTGCCCATGTGTCACATCCCGGTAGCACTGGGCTCCAGGATAGCAAAAAATCGCCATATGTCTTGCTATTGATCAATCGAAGGTGTTGGATCCTTCATGTACCCTTCGAGAGGAGTGCCACCGATGTCAGCACCTCCGAGGCGGATACTCGCCACCACAGTGATCCTGGCACTGACCGCGTCCACCCTGCTGGCCTGCGGCGACGACGAACCAGACAGCAACAGCAAGAAGATCACCGTCTGGAGCCTGGAGGACGTGGCCGACCGGGTCACCGCCACCAAGGCGATCATCGCCGATTTCACCGCCAAGACCGGGATCCAGGTCGATCTCGTGACCGTCAACGAGGACCAGTTCCCCTCCTTGATCGCCGCAAACGCCGCCGCCGGTGACCTGCCCGACGTGGTCGGGTCGGTCTCGCTTGCCGGCATCCGTACGCTCGCCGGCAACGAGCTGCTGCACGCCTCGGCGAACGCGGAGGTCGTCGACAAGCTGGGCAGGCAGACGTTCTCTCCCCGAGCGCTGGAGCTCACCTCCGACGACGGCACACAGCTCTCCGTGCCCAGCGACGGGTGGGGGCAGCTGCTCGTCTACCGCAAGGACCTGTTCGCCGCGGCCGGCCTGCCCGCCCCCGACACGTACGAGCGGATCACCACCGCCGCCGCAAGACTGAACACCGGCGGCGTCGCCGGCATCACCGCGGCGACCGCCCCCAGCGACGTGTTCACCCAACAGACCTTCGAGCACCTGGCGCTGGCCAACGGCTGCCAGCTCACCGACGACTCGGGAAAGGTGACACTGGATTCGCCCCAGTGCGTCGAGGCGTTCCGCTTCTACGGTGACCTGATCCGCACCAGCTCGGTGAAGGGCGCACAGGACGTGGACACCACCCGGGCCACCTACTTCGCGGGCAAGGCGGCCATGGTGATCTGGTCACCGTTCATCCTCGACGAGCTGGCCGGGCTGCGCAACGACGCCAAGCCGACCTGCCCCCAGTGCCAGCCGGACCCGGCGTTCCTCGCGAAGAACAGCGGGTTCGTCACCGCGATCAAGGGCCCGAACGGCACCGAACCAGCCCAGTACGGCGAGATCAGCTCGTGGGCGGTCCTCGACGGCGCGGTGACCGACCCGGCGAAGTCCTTCGTGGAGTACATGCTCGGTGACGGCTACCCGCGCTGGTTCGGCATGTCGCCGGAGGGCCGCTTCCCGGTGCGCAAGGGCACCCCCGCCGAGCCGGAGGCGTACCTGACCGCCTGGAACACCAGCCAGGCCGGCGTGGACGCGAAGAAACCCCTCACCGACGTGTACGGCGACGAGGTGCTGGCCACGCTACGCCGCAGCCCGGACACCTTCGGGCGCTGGGGCCTCAGCCAGGGGCAGGGCAAACTCGTCGGCGCCATGCTCGGCGAGTTGCCGGTGCCCAACGTGCTGGGCGACCTCGTCTCCGGCAAGTCCGACGCGGCGGCCACCGCCAAGCGCGCCACGAAGGACGTGGACGCCATCAAGGCGGGCGTCAATTGACCACCACCGCGCCCGGCCCCGGCCGCTCCCCCACCAGGGAGCAGCCGGCGCCACCCGGGCGCCGACCGCTGACCCTGCGCCGCCGCGAATCCCGGGCCGGGCTCGCGCTGGTCGCACCGACCCTGCTCGTCACCATCGCGGTCATCGGCATCCCGATCGTGTGGACAGTGGTGCTCGCCTTCCAGCGGGTCCGGCTGGCCACGCTGCGCAAGACCGGCCTGTTCGGCGAGTTCACCATGGACAACATCGACCGGGTGCTGCACACCCCCGGCTTCGCCGAGACGCTGTGGGTCACCCTGATCTACAGCATCGGCGGCACCGTCGGGTCGATAGTGCTCGGCCTGGTGGCCGCACTGGTCGTCCGCCGCCCGTTCCGGGGTCGCACCCTGGTCCGGGCGTCCATGCTGCTGCCGTACGTGGCGCCGGTGGTCGCCGTCACGTTCGTCTGGCAGGTGATGCTCGACCCACAGCTCGGCATCGTCAACGCGTGGGGTCAACGCCTGCTCGGCTGGGACGCCCCGGTGCCGTTCCTCACCCAGGAGTCGACAGCGCTGGCCACCGTGATCGTCTTCGAGGCGTGGCGGTACTTCCCGTTCGCGTTCCTGTTCCTGCTGGCCCGGCTCCAGGCGGTGCCCGGCGAGTTGGAGGAGGCCGCCCGGGTCGACGGCGCCACCCCCACCCAACGGTTCCGGCACATCCTGCTGCCGCAACTGCTGCCGGTGATCGCCCTGCTGGGCGTGCTGCGCTTCATCATGACGTTCAACAAGTTCGACGACGTCTACCTGCTCACCGGCGGTGCGGCCGGCACCGAGGTGGTCAGCGTCCGGGTGTACGAGTTCCTGACCGCCCGTACCGACATCGGAGCCGCGGCCGCGCAGGCGGTCGTGCTGGCCGTTGTGCTCATCGTGTTCGTGCTGATCTATCTGCGCTTCTTCGGACGGAGGGTGGGCTGATGGACCGGGACGTGGTCGAGACGGTGAGCCTGCGTTGGCTGCGCCGCCTGGTGATCGCCGTGTTCCTGGCGATCACGGTCTTCCCCTTCTACTACATGCTGGTGCTCTCGGTGCGCCCCATCGAGCGGCTGCTGCTCGACCCCGGGGCGCTGGTGGTCGGTTTCGGTGAGCTGACCGTGGCCACGTACGCCGAAGTGCTCAAGGCCACCGACGACGGCGGCCAGGGTTTCCTCACCTTCATCCGCAACAGCGGGCTGGTCGCCGTCGCGGCGACCGTGCTCACTCTCCTGGTCGCGATCCCCGGTGCGTACGCGGTGGCCCGGCTGCGGTTCTTCGGTCGGCGACAGGTGGACTTCCTGTTCCTGGCGGTCTACCTGTTCCCGTCGATCGTCATCGCGATCCCGCTGTTCGTGGTCTTCACCCGGGCCGGGCTGCGCGGCTCGCTGTTCGGTCTGGTGCTGGTCTACATCTCGCAGACGTTGCCGGTGTCGGTCTACATGCTGAAGAACTACTTCGAGACCATCCCGGTCAGTCTGGAGGAGTCCGCCGCCATCGACGGCGCCGGCCGGCTCGGCATCATCCGCCGTGTCAGCCTGCCCCTGGCGATGCCGTCGATCATGGCGGTCGCGCTCTACGACTTCATGATCGCCTGGAACGAGTTCCTCTTCGCCCTGCTGTTCCTGGTCGACAAACCCGACAGGTGGACGGTGTCACTCGGGTTGTCCCTGCTCGCCGACGGGGTGGAGGTCCCCAAGACCGTGCTGATGGCCGGGTCGGTCGTGCTCACCCTGCCCATCGTGATCCTCTTCTTCGCCAGCGAACGGCTGCTCACCGAAGGGCTGACCAGCGGCGCGGAGAAGGGATGATCGTCTCGTCCGGGTCGCCCGCCCGACCCCCACCCGCCCGGATACGGTGGCCTCATGGCCAACCCGACCCGCTGGGCGACCGACACCGGTCCCGAGCACTCACAGTGGTACATCGACCGGTTCCGCAAGCTCATGGCCGAGGGCGCGGACCTGGCCGGCGAGGCCCGACTGGTGGACGCCCTCGTCGCTCCCGGCTCCCGCATTCTCGACGCCGGCAGCGGCACCGGCCGCGTCGGTGCCGCGCTGGCCGAGCGGGGCCACACGGTGGTCGGGGTGGACGCCGACCCCGCGCTGGTGGAGGCCGCCCGCGCCGACTATCCCGGCCCGACGTGGCTCGTCGCCGACCTCGCCGAGCTGGATCTACCGGCGCTCGGTGAGGCCGAGCCGTTCGACGCGGCGGTGCTGGCCGGCAACGTGCTCGCCTTCGTCGCCGTCGGCACCGAACCGGAGGTGCTGCGCCGGGTGGCAGCGCACCTGCGACCCGATGGTGTGCTGACGGTGGGCTTCGGCACGGAGCGCGGCTACCCGCTGACCGCGTTCGACGCCGACGCGGTGGCCGCCGGGCTGCGCGTGGAGCAGCGCTTCGCCACCTGGGACCTGCGACCGTGGCGCGACGACGCCCCGTTCGCGGTCACCGTCCTGCGCCGCCCAGCCGACTGAGCACCGCGGCCGGCGGGTTTCGGGCGGGGTCAGTCCGGGGCGGCGACGGCGCGGGCGGCGACCGGGTCGAGGGTGGCGCCGGCAGGTACCAGGCTGACCAGCCCGGACGGTAACCGCACCGGCCGCACGTCGCGGTAGCCGAGCATCGGGAGCACCTCCCGGTCGGCCAGCACGTACCGTCGGCCCAGGTCGGTGACCACGGAGACCGCGCCACCGGTCGCGCCGGGCGCCGCGGCGGCCTCGACCACCGCGCCGCGGCCCGGCTCCACCACCACGTGGTCGGCCAGCACCGCGCCGCCGGTCCGCGCCGTCCGGGGCACGGCCGTCAGGTCCCGCAGCGGTACGCCCCACCGCACCTCACCAACCCCGCCGTCGTCACCGATGCGCGTGCAGAGCGCCCCGCCGTCGCCGGCCGCGAGCCGGGGCGGGGTCGGTGGCGGTGCGTTCGGGCCGGTCGGCGCGAGATCAGGCACCGTGGGCAGCGCGGCGAACCGACCCAACGTCATCGGCACCGGCTCGACCTGCCCGGTGCGGGCCAGCAGCAACCCAGCCTGCAACTCGGTGATGCCGGCCAGGCCGGCGTCGAGCGCCACCGCGTACTGCCGACCGCCGCCGGAGTTGCTCACCAGGTAGACAGTGCCGATCGCGGCACCCGGCACCCGGGTGGCGGGCCGACCCAACGCGGGCAGATCGAGCGGAGCGAGGTCGGTGCCGGCGGGCAGCGAGTTGAGCAGTGCCGGCGCGACCCCGACCGCCTGGGCTCGGGTGGTGGCGAGCGCCGCCAGCACCCGGCTCGGGTCACGGACGAGGTAGCGGCGCTGATGCCAGACCAGGTGCAGCCCGCCGTCGGGGTGGCGCAGGAGCAGCGCGTTGTCGCCCAACGGCCGACCGCCGTCGGGCTCGGTGCCGATCAGCAACGCGGAGTGGGGCGCCTCGACGCCCGTGCCGGCCGGGACAGTCGAGCAGACCGTCCACGCCGTGGCGGCCAGCCGGCCCGGGGCGGGCAGCGAGTCGGGTGCGTCGGCGATCCCCAACGGCAGCCCGCGCGGCACTCCGTCGATCGTGCGTCGGGACACCAGGACGGTCTTCGAGCGGTCCGCACCGACGATGAGCAGCGCCGAGGCGTAGTTGAGCACCGGGTGCAGCTTCTGCTCGCGGTAGACGAACCGGGCGCCGGACTCCTTCTCCACGATCACCGCACCCGGGTCCCGCCAGCCCTTGCCGCCGCCGGCGAACAGGCCGTAGAGGGCGAAGCCACCGAGCCCGATCGCCGCGACCAGGACGCTGGCCAGGCCGGCGCCGGCCAGCCGCCGAAACGGCGACTGTGCGGGGTCGGTCTCCCGCATGACCAGGGCGGCGACCGCACGCTGGACGCTGAACTGGTAGGAGTGCAGCTGGTCCTGCCGCGACGGCATGAGTCCCCTCCGGTGGATCGGCCGGGCACAGGATATGCGCTGCGTCAATGTCCCGTGGACCCTGCGTGGCCGCCCGTCGCGGGGCAACCGGTACCATCCGTGGACGAATCCGGCGGCGAGAGGGCACCCGTGGGCGCGCGTTTCGAAGAGCTGGCCTGGCGGGAGACGCCGATCGGCGCGATCAGCCTGCGCCGACGCCGGGACCCGGCACTCCAGGTCGAGGTGTACGAGGTCAAGCTCGACGACGAGTACCTGATGTCCAGCCTCTTCCCGGTCGCGGAGATCGAGCTGGCCCGGCTCGGTCTCGCCGAGGTGGCCGGTGATTCGCTCGACGTGGTGGTGGGCGGCCTCGGGCTGGGCTACACCGCCTGCGCGGCGCTGGGCGACCCCCGGGTGCGCTCACTGTTCGTGGTGGAGGCCATCGAGGACGTGATCGACTGGCACCAACGAGGGCTGCTGCCGTTCGCGGCGGGGCTCGCCGAGGACCCCCGGACCCGCTTCGTGCAGGCCGACTTCTTCGCGGCGGTGGCCGGTGACACCGGCTTCGACGCCGAGGTGCCCGGCCGGCGGTTCGACGCGGTCCTGCTCGACGTCGACCACTCCCCGCGCAACGTCCTGCACCCGAGCCACGCGGCGTTCTACCAGCCGGCCGGGTTGCGTCGCCTGGCCGCCCTGCTACGCCCCGAGGGAGTCTTCGCGCTCTGGTCGGACGACCCGCCGGACGCCGAGTTCACCGCCGCGCTCAGCGAGGTGTTCGTGGGCGTACGCGCGCATGTCGTGCCGTTCGCCAACCCGCTGACCGGCGGGGAGTCGGCGAACACCGTCTACGTGGCGCGTACCGGCCTCTGATCGACTTCGGTTGTGCCGCCCGCGCATGGTGTCGGCCGGACGGGGAATGAGAAACCGGGGCCGGCCGCACCAGGCACGGCCGGTCACTGGAGGTCGACATGCGCGCACTGCTCTGGGTCGTCGGCGTGGTCGCCGGCGTGCTGATCCTGCTCGGCCTGATCCTCGAGGCGGTCCGCTGGTTGATCATCATCGGTCTGATCGCGCTGGTGATCGTGATCGTCTGGGGCGTCGTCAAGGGGCGGCAGGCGGTGCAGCACCAGGGCCGACGACGCTGAGGGTCAGAACCAGTCCGGGCGCATGTCGAGCGTGGTCCGGTCCCGGCTGTCCAGCAGGTCGAACTGCGGGCCGGTCCGGGGCAGCTCGACGGTGAAGAAGTAGCGGGCGGCCTGCCGCTTGCCGGCGTGGAACGCGTCGCCGGCGCCTTCCGGCGGCAGCACCAGCACCTGCTCCAGCCACATCCACGCGATCACCACGTGCCCGACGGCCTCCAGGTAGGCGCTGGCGTTGGCCAGCGCGAGCACCGGGTCACCGTCAGCCCACAGTCGACGGGTGACAGCGGTGACCCGGTCCACCGCGGCGGCCAGCCGCTCGGCCAGCTCGGACGCCTCTCCCCCGACCTTGCGGGCCCGCTCGACCGTGTCACCGATCGTCGTGGTCAGCAGGGTGAGACCTGCGCCGCCCTGCATGACCATTTTGCGCCCCAGCAGATCCAGTGCCTGGATGCCGTGGGTGCCCTCGTGGATCGGGTTGAGTCGGTTGTCCCGGTAGTGCTGCTCCACGTCGTGGTCGCGGGTGTAGCCGGCGCCCCCGAGGACCTGGATCGCCAGGTCGTTTGCCGCCAGGCACCACTGCGACGGCCAACTCTTGGTGATCGGGGTGAGCACGTCCAGCAGCAGGTGCGCGCGCTCGCGGTCGGCCTCGGCCGGTGCGGTCCCCTGCTCGTCGAGCAACCGGGCGCAGTAGAGCACCAGCGCCAGCGCCCCCTCCACGTAGCTCTTCTGGGCCAGCAGCATCCGTCGTACGTCAGGGTGGTCGATGATCGGCACCTGCGCGGCGGCCGGGTCCTTCGCGCCGACCGGCCGGCCCTGCGGCCTCTCCTTCGCGTACGCCAGGCTCTTGAGATAGCCGGTGTAACCCAGCGCGGTGGCGCCCGCCCCGACCCCGATCCGGGCCTCGTTCATCATGTGGAACATCTGCGCCAGACCCTGGTGCGGCGCGCCGACCAGGTGGCCCACCGCTCCGGCGCGGCCGGCGGGGGTGTGCGCGCCGTCGCCGAAGCTGAGCAGGGTGTTGGTGGTGCCCCGGAACCCCATCTTGTGGTTGAGCCCGGCCAGCGCCACGTCGTTGCGCTCACCGAGCGTCCCGTCCGGGCCGACCAGCACCTTCGGCACGATGAACAGCGAGATGCCCTTGACGCCGGGCGGCGCGCCCGGGATGCGCGCCAGCACCAGGTGGACGATGTTCTCGGCCAACTCGTGGTCACCACCGGAGATCCACATCTTGGTGCCGTGCAGCCGGTACGTGCCGTCCGCCTGCGGCTCGGCGCGGGTGGTGATGTCGGCCAGCGAGCTGCCGGCGTGCGGCTCGGACAGGCACATGGTGCCGAAGAATCGGCCGTCCAGCATCGGCCGGACGTAGGTGTCCACCTGCTCGGGGCTGCCGTGGGCCAGCAGCAGGTTGGCGTTGCCCAGGGTGAGGAACGGGTACGCCGAGGTGGCCACGTTGGCGGCCTGGAACCAGGTGAAGCACGCCGCCGCGACGGCATGCGGCAGTTGCAGGCCACCGACACTGGCGTCCAGCCCGGCGGTGAGCAGGCCCGTCTCGGCGAAGCTGTCCAACGCGGCACGGATCTGCGGGATCAGCCGCACCCGCTGCCCGTCGAAGGTGGGCTCGGCCAGGTCGGCGGCGCGGTTGTGCGGGGCGAACTGCTCGGTGGCCACCTGTTCGGCGAGATCCAGGGCGTCGTCGAAGGTCTCCCGGGAGTGCTCGGCGTAGCGGGGGCGCTCGACGAGCTCGGACACCCGCAGCCACTCGTGCAGCAGGAAGTCGAGGTCACGGCGGGAGAGCAGGGTGGACGGCACGGCACTCCTCAGCGGGCACGGGCGGCTGGTCGGGCCAAGGCGACGGCCCACTGTCGCCCCGGCCCATCCTGGCCGATCGGCACGGCGCGCACCACCGGGCGGGGTGGAGTTCGACGAGCGGAACTTGTCACACCGTACGGCTAGCGTCGTTGCCCGTGACCGCACCCGGAGACGTCCCGCCCGAGGTCCTCGACCGGCTGCGGCCGATCTGTCTCGGCCTGCCGGAGACCTACGAGGAGCTTGCCTGGGTGGGCACCCGCTGGCGGATTCGCAAGCGGACCATCGCCCACGTGCTCACCGTCGACCCGGATCGCCAGCCGGTGCACGCACGGGCCGCCGCACTCGACCAGCCCGCCTGCCTGCTGACCTTCCGGTCGCCACTCGACGAGATCGCCGGGCTCCTCGCCACCGGGCACCCCTTCTACAAACCGGACTGGAGCCCGACCGTGATGGGCATGGTCCTGGACGACAACACCGACTGGGAGGAGGTGAGTGAGTTGCTCACCGAGAGCTACTGCGTCATGGCTCCGAAGCGGCTCGCCGCCCAGGTCGGCCCCCCGGCACCGCAGATGCGCTGAGCACGGCGGCGCCTTCAACCGGCGGTTTCGGCCGGCACGATCCGGGGATACCGCGCGATGTCGTCGCTGCCCACCGAACAGGATCACCGTTTGACGCCGGTGTTCCAGGAAGACCGTGTGTGCACGGGCGTGACCACTGTGCGGGGGCGGGTGTTCCTGAGCTACCCGTCGGCGGATCGGCCCGGCGTGCAGGTGGTGGAGGCGCTGCCGGACGGTCGTCGTGTCCCGTACCCCGATGTCGCCTGGAACCGTGCCGACCAGCCGCCGGACGGGGCGTTCGTGCACGTCAACGGGTTGCGCGCCGGCCCGGACGGCCGGTTGTGGATCGTCGACTCGGGTTCGCCGCGGATCGGCGGCGCGCAGGTGCCGGGCGGCGCTCGGCTGATCGCTGTCGACCCGGACGACGACCGCGTGAAGCGGGTCTACCACCTCGACGAGGCGGTGCACCCGGGCAGCTACGTCGACGACGTCCGCTTCAACGGCCGGCTGGCGTACGTCAGCGACGCCGGGGCGGCGGGCCTCATCGTGCTCGATCTCGACTCGGGTCGGTCGAGACGGGTGCTGGACGGGCATCCGAGCACGGCGGGCGGGCCGGTGGTCGCCGACGGTCGCGTGCTGCGTGACCCGGGCGGGGCCGAGGTACGCCTGCACGTGGACCAGTTGGAGGTGTCGCCGGACGGTCGCTGGCTCTACTACCAGCCGGCCTCCGGCGGAATGTCCAGGATCGCCACCCGGTGGCTGGACGATCCGTCGGTGTCCCCCGACGAGCTGGCCCAGGCTGTCGAACATTGGTGTGACACTCCCAGTACCGGTGGCACGGCCATCGACGCCACCGGCACCATCTACCTCAGCGACCTGGAACGGCGGCGCGTCCTCGTCCTCGCACCCGACCGCAGCGTACGGACGCTCGTCGCCGACCCCCGACTGGCCTGGGTGGACGCGATGTGGCTCGACGCCGATGCCCGGCTCTGGATGCCGGCGGCCCAGCTGCACCTGACCGCTGGGCTCAACGGCGGCGTCGCGGCCGTCGACTACCCGGCCCAGATCTACCGGATGCCCGTCGAGATCGGGCCGCCCGCCCGGGACCACGTCTGAGTGCTGAGTCCCGCAGCCGCCGATCCGCACCGGGTGTCCCCCGTCCTGGCCACCGGCTGACCGTTCGCGGTCATCGGCCAGGCACGCGTTTGTCCTGACGTGTCGGCGGTGTCGCAGGGTGCCGCTAGGGTCCCGGGCCATGGCTGATTTCGTGTTGGTGGCAGGGGCGTGGCTGGGGTCGTGGGCGTGGGACGAGGTGGTGCCGCCCCTGCGGGCGGCCGGGCACGGCACCCACCCGCTGACCCTCTCCGGCCTCGCCGACAAGCGGGGTGTCCCGGCCGGGCAGCAGACCCACGTGCAGGACATCGTCGACGAGATCGAGCGCGGCGACCTGCGCGATGTGGTGCTGGTCGGGCACAGCTACTCGGGCATTCCGGTGGGTCAGGCGGCCGAGCGGATCGGCGACCGGTTGAGCCGGGTGGTCTTCGTGGACTCCGAGGTTCCGGTCGACGGTGGGTCGTTCGCCTCCGGCTGGTGGCAGGGCCAGGCGGCGTTCGAGGCGCAGCTCGCCGACAACGGCGGCGACTGGGCGCCGCTCGGCGCGGCCGACTTCGATGGTCAGGGTCTCACCGACGAGCAGGTCGCCCGGCTGATCGAGGGTTCCACGCCGCATCCGGGCGCGACGCTGACCGAGCCGGCCATGGTGGGCCGGCCGCTGGGTGAGCTGCCGGCGACGTACGTCAAGTGCCTGCTCGACGGGCCCGAGCCCAACGACACGGTGGCCACGCTGCTGACCAGTGACAACTGGCGACTGGTCACGATGGACACGGGCCACTGGCCGATGTTCTCCCAGCCCACCGAGCTGGCCCGGATCCTGCTGGCGCAGACCGCCTGACGGGCGGTGTGCTGGGCCGCGGCCCAGCACACCGCGCCGCCTCGTCGGTCAGGTCGCCGTTTCGTCGAGGGTGTGGATGTGGCGCACCGGTGACGCGAACAACCACAGCACGGCGAGCACGCCGCCGAGGCCGGCGATGGCCAGGGTGGGCCGCAGCCCGATGGTGGTGCCCAAGGTGCCGCCGACCAGCGCGCCGAGCGGTCGGATGCCGTAGTTGACGGCGCTGTAGGCGCCGGCCCGGCGGCCCCGCGCGTCGTCGGGTGTCACGGCGGTGAGCAGGGCGTTGAGGTTCACGTCCATGAGCATCACCCCGATGCTGGAGACGAGCTCGATGGCCGCCAGCATGGCCACCTTCGTCCAGGTCGGTCCGGAGACCAGCGCGGTCAGCGCCAGCGGCGCGGGGAAGAGCACCGCGCCGATCATGGCGGTACGGCCCAGGCCGATGGCGCGGGAGACCCGCGGTGCGAGCGCCGCTCCCGCGAAGCCGCCGAGCGCTCCGAACCCGAGGGCGATGCCGATCGCGCCGGCCGACAGGCCGAGTTCGCGGCTGGCGTAGAGCACCAGCAGCGCGCCGGAGATGAAGGTGAAGAAGTTGACGGTGCTGGTGCAGCCAAGGGCGGCCCGCAGCACCGGGTGCCGCAGCACCAGCGTGAGCCCTTCGCGGACCAGGCCCAGCGTGGACGTTCGACGCGGCGGTGGCGGCGTTTCGGTCACCGGGATGCGGCGGAGCAGCAGCGCGGAGCCGAGGAACGACACCGCGTCGACGAGGATCGCGACCGGCGCGCTGAGGGCCTGGACGAGCCCGCCGCCGACGGCCGGGCCGGCGATGAACGACAGCGACCGGCTCATGCTCAGCTTGCTGTTCGCGTCCACGTACGCCGATCGCGGCACCAGCGCGACGAAGAACGCCTGACGCGCCATGGCGAACAGGACCGCTCCGAGGCCGGTGAGCAGTGCCACCAGGTAGAGCTGGGTGAGGGTGATCGCGTCGAAGAGGTAGGCCACCGGCAGGCTGAGCAGCACCGCGGCGCGGACCAGGTCCGCGATGATCAGGAGTCGCCGCTTGTGGGTGCGCTGGTCGACCCACGCACCGAGGAACAGGCCCAGGAGGTTGGGCAGCCAGATCAGCGCGGTGAGGACGCTCACCTGAATGGGCGTCGCGGTGAGCAGGGTGACGGCGATCAGCGGCAGAGCCAGTTCGCTGATCCGGTCACCGAACTGGGAGATCGTTTCGCTGATCCAGAAGGTGCGGAACCGTCGGTGGCGGTGCAGGGCCGGCGGGGGCACGGCGCCGGTGGCGCTCACGGAGCCGGTGCCGGTGGCGGTCATGACGTGGCCGCGTCGTCGTCGCCGGGCTCGGGCAGGAGGTAGCGCAGCATCCGGACGATCCGCGCGCCGTCCGGGGCCGGCTCCTCCTTGCGCCGCACGTACGGGGCGATCAGCTCTTCGATCGACTCCTCCAGCTGGCGGAGCTCATCGGCGGTGGCCACGAACCGGGTGTCGGCCATGCCGGCCAGCGCGCGCCACTCGGGGTCCAGCCGGGGCTCCTCGCGCAGCAGCCACTGCTGGGGCGCGTCGGCGTTGCGGGCGAACATCTCGCCGCGCAACTGCTGGCTGGCGGACTGCCCTTCGGCGCTGTCGGGCACGGTGAAGCGGAAGCCCCGGGCGACGGCCTGCCACCAGCGTTCCCGCTTGCTGGTGGCACCGTCCCAGTCGCTGACCAGACCGAAGGTCGCGAGGTGCCGCAGATGCCAGCTGACCACCGACGGTGTGGCGCCGACGTGCGGCGAGAGCCCGGTCGCCGTCGCCGGGCCGTGCCGCTGAAGGTGTTCGAGGATGGCCAGCCGCACCGGGTGGGCCAGCGCCCGTAGCGCCTGCGGCTCGGTGATCTCGAAATCCCCGTACGGATTCTTGAGAGACATGTTTCGAGAGTAGTCTCTCAGATTGGATCGGGGCAACCCCGAGCCGCCACAGCGGCGCGCTGATCAGGCGATGCCCAGACGCGCCAACGGCTCGACCAGTTCCCGCTCCTCGTAGCTGAGGTGCGACAGGAGGGCGTCGGTCAGCAGATCCACCGCGGCCCGCAGCTCGGCGAGCCCGTCCGGAGACCCGACGTACGCGACCAGGGCCCGATCGACACCCTCCAGCACGTCGTGGATGACGTGATGCTCCTGCTCCAGCCGGTCGACCACCGGGGCGAGTCGCGGGTCACGAGCCCGCAACCTGGGAAAGAGCGACTGGTCCTCGATCGTGTGGTGGGTGGTGACGATGCGGCAGTACGACTCGCAGTAGACGCCGAGGGTCCACCGGTTCTGCCGCATTGTCATGGTGTTGATGTGGGACCGAGCCGCACCGGCGTCGATCTCGCCGGCCGCCACCTGCTCGATCAGGTCGTGGATCTGGGCCAGCTCGGCGCGCAGCCCGTCGTGGACCTGCACGAGATGCGCGCCGGTGGCCTGCTCCTGCGGGGTGTAGGTGCGCTCCGGGTCGGGCGCGGGCCCGGTCGGCCGGGCCGCCTCGTCCCACACCTGCCGCTCGCTTCGCCGTACGCCGTCGTCGGGGGTCGGCACCACCGCGAACGCACCACCGGTCGCGGTGGCGCGGCTCGCCCGGACCGGCTGCGCAGCGACCGGCTCCGGCGTACGTGCCGGAGCCGCGCCCCGGTCACGTTCGGCGGCGACGAGCTCGCGGACGGCGGGCGCCACCTCGCCGGCGAAGCGGCGCAGGTCGTCGGGGTCGTCGCTGCCCAGGATGAAGGTGCCGACGCCCTCCTCCAGCGCCAGCTCGGCCAACTCCTCGGCCCACTGCTCGGCGGGTCCGTTCAGCGGGCCGCGCCCGACGGCCGAGAACTCCCCGGCGATGTTGAGCAACCGACGCACGTCCTGCGGGGACCGGCCAGCCTGCTGCGCGGCGTCGTCGATGATCGCGTTGCCCCTGGTCAGATCACCGGGCTGGAGGTAGCCCAGCGAGGGCAGCCAACCGTCGGCCCGACGACCGGTGAGCTGGAGCATCCGGGGCTTGTACGCGCCCAGCCAGATCGGCACCGCGTGGGCCGGAGCCGGACCGCGCTTGGCACCCACCACCCGGTAGAACTCTCCGTCGACCCGCACTCCGCCGCGCGTCTCGACGTCCCAGAGCTGACGGACGACCTCGATGGCCTCCTCCAGCGCCCGTACGCCCTGGCCGGGGCTCAGCCGCCGACCGCCCATCGCCTCGATGGCGTCCCAGAACGCCCCTGCCCCGAGGCCGAGGCCGACCCGGCCACCGCTGAGCAGATCCAGGCTGGCCACACTGCGGGCGAGCACCGCCGGCGGGCGCAGCGGCAGGTTCGTCACGTTCGCCGCCAGGTGCACCCGGCTGGTGCGGGCCGCCACGAAGCTCAGCAGCGTCCAGGTGTCGAGGAACGCCGGCTGGTACGGGTGATCCTGAAAGGTGACCAGGTCCAACCCGACCTGCTCGGCTAGGACGGCGACACCGACCGTACGGTCCGGATTGTCAGCGCTGGGCGTGACGAAGGAGCCGAAGACCAGGTCGTGGCCGTAGTCGCTCATCTGCGAGCCTCCCGATTTCCCCGACGCCTCGGTCGATGCGCCGTGGCCATAACCTTATGCCAGTCAGAACATCTTCTGCCAACAAGGTCTGCCTCGCTGCGGTATTGTCGGGGGATGACGGGTGCCTCTCACCGGCCGGACCGGCCCGATCCGCTCGACGACGACCTGGGCTGGATGCTCGGCATCGTCTTCCGCGGCTACGTCCGGGCGGCCGAGCACGCGCTCACCGACTTCCCCGGTGGCCCGCGCGGCTACCAACTACTCACCGCGGCCAGCAACGGGCCGGCCCGAAACCAGGGCGCGATCGCCGAGGAGATCGGCATCGACCGCACCGTCCTCACGTACCTGATCGACGACCTGGAGCGGCCCGGGTTCGTTGCCCGGCGCGCGGACCCGGCCGACCGGCGCAACCGGCTCATCGAGGTCACCGACGCCGGCCGTGCCGCCTGGGAAAAGCGGCGGGTTGCGTTGCGGCAGGTCGAGTCGCATCTGCTGGGGGCGCTCACCCCGGCCGAGTCGGCGACGCTGCGGTCACTGCTTCAGAAGGTCGCCTGCTCGGCCCAGGCGGCGGACCCGCTGCGTGACCTCTGCGAGGTGGTGACACAGGTGCAGGCCGACCCGGAGCCCGCCGCACCCGCTGCGCCTCGCAGCGGTGCCGCGGCGGCGCGGAGTGGGCGAACCGCCACTCCCCGGGCCCGGCGCAGCAGGCCCGACTGACCTGCGACTGCAGCGCAACGGGCCTGCCCCGCACCACCGGACGTCGTCCGTCGAGCGGTGCCGGACAGGCCCGCGATATCGCTACCGCATCGGTCAGCGCACGTGCACGAAGACCGGGTTCGAGTAGAACCACAGGTCGTCCCACGGGCTCTCCAGCCCGTCGGCGAGCGGCTCGGCCTCGTCGGTGCTGGTGCCGCGCACCCGTGCGTAGGTGTCCGCCTCGACATTGCGCAGGGTGTGCCGGATGACGTAGCTGTCGCCCCGCCGACGCCAGTCCCGCGGGCCGAACCGGGCCGCCACAGTGGTGGTGGGATTGGTGTCGGCGTCCAGGCTGGCGCTCGGGCCGGTGATCTGGCCGACGATCAGGTCGACCCGGCGGACCGCGGGCCGGTCGCCGTTCGCGTTCACCCCGCCCAGCGGGCGGAAGGTGATCTCGATCTCGACATCGGTACGGCTACGACGGCTCACCGTGATCGTCTCGCCGACCTCGGCGGTCCTGCCCTGGGACGTGGCGGTGACGTCGAGGCTGCGGATCAGGTCACCGGTGGTGACCCAGATCCGGCCGTTGCGCAGGCCGTCCATGATGTCGCCGTAGTCCTGACGGGCGTGCACGTACGTCTTGCTGTACTCGCCGGGCCAGAAGTCGGAGCCACCCCGGGTCCAGTGCACGTGCGAGTCCGAGGTCGCGGTGATCCACCAGCGCCGGCCCTCGCCGAGCAGTGAGTCCCACAGGCCGCCGACCCGCGCGGTCATCTGGTCGAAGCCGCCGTAGGTGGGGTGGTTGCCGTAGCCGCCCCGCTTGCCGCCGTTGAGCGGGCCGGCCTGGTGACCGGGCGCGCCCTCGAAGCCGATGTAGACGTCCGGCGCGGCGTTGTTGCCGTTGCGGAACTCGCGCGGGGTGTCCTGACCGTAGACGCCGAGACCGGGCGCCGAACGGGACGCGTGGTGGGCGATCACCAGCGGCTTGTGCGGCATGCCCCGGGCCACCTTGAGGAACTCCACCATCTTGGCCTCGGTGTCGCGGGCCGGGTCGGTGGGGAACGCGTCGTACTTGGCGAACCGGCTCTCCAGCTCGAAGAGCTGCTTCGCCTCGTCCTCATGGCGCGGGATCATCAGCGTGTGGTGGTCCAGCGAGGGCGCGTCGAACTCCATGCCCCAGAACTGGAGCACCTCGGGGACCAGCTTGCGGGATCGCAGCAGGTCGGGGTATGCCTGCTCGATGTTCACCTTCGAGTGGGTCGGTCCACCGTGGTCGGTGCACATCGCCCAGGTCAGGCCGAAGTTCTTCGCCATGATGGCGTTGGTGACGATCGGGTAGACCGCGTCCGCGCCCTTGTGGAAGACGATCGGGGACTTCGTGGTGTCGAACTCGCCGCTGTACTCGGAGTGGATGTGGTGGTCGCCCGCACGCCACGCCCGGTTCTTGGAATTACCCCGGTCGGTCTTGTCGTCGTCACCCGGCCTGCGGTCCTCAGCGGCCCAGGCCGCGCCGGCGCCGACCAGTGGGCTGGCCGCGGCCAGCGTCGCACCGACGCCCGCGTACTTGACCAGCTTGCGCCGGGACAGCTGCGCGTGCTCGGTCTCTTCGGGATGCTTGTCTCTCACCTGAGAGCCTCTCCTCGATCAAGCGAATGCTCTTTCGATCAAGGAGCCTCGGAGAAGGCGGTGAACAGCCGCCGTACGCAGCGGGTGCGCGCGATGAACACCCTGCCCCGACCTGGCCGAGGCGCCGGGCCGGTCAGCAGCGGGTCACCCCGTGGTCGCGCCGTGTCCAGACCGGCCCGGCCCCGGCGGGGCCGGGTCAGGGCGTTCGCCGACCGGTCCCCCGCCGACGGCCCGGTCAGATCCGGGCCCGCGGCAGCCAGCCCAGGAAGCGGAGCCGGACCCGGGGCAACGGCATCGTGGGCAGGTCCTGAGCGGCGGCGACGAGGCAGGAGCCGAGATAGACCGCGAGGGAGGCGCGCGCTCCACCGAACTCGGCGAGCAGTTGGCTCTGCTTGGTGGCGCAGGGCCACTCGCGGCCGCATCCGGTGCAGGTCCAGCTTGGCGGGTTGGGAAGGTGCTCCGGAAGCTTGGCGCGCCGGTACCGACCGACGACGCTGTTGTCCGAGCGCACGTCGCGTCGCCGTGCGGCGGGACCTTCGTTGCGGTGGGCCACCGGACGGGCGCCGGGCAGGTAACGCCCGACCGTGCCGAAGAGCACGCCGACGCGGATCAGGGCGTCCGGTCCGACGTGCTGGGCCAGCAACGCGGTCAACAGGTAGTGCCCGAGCAGGTCGAAGGCGTCACGGTGCAGACGCAGGTCCCGGCAGAGGTCGACGAACTCCGGCGTGGTCAGCGGCACCCGGTCATCGAGTGCGCGCCGCAGGACCTCCCGGAGCCCACGCCCGAGCCTCTCCAGCGCGTCCCCCTCGCCCAGACCCAGGCTGTCCTCGTCCGCCACCCGGGCCAGCGCCTCGGCGACAGCCAGCCGAACGATGCGGTCAGGATCGGTACTGTCCAACGCTTCCCCCTCCGTGGGTCGGCCTCCCGGCAACGAGCCGGTCGGTCATCCTCCGACGAATCATGAACAAGATTTCGCTGTCGGCCGCGCGGATGGCTAGGACAGCGGACGCAGAACCACGTGGCGCGCTAGCCGGAAAACGAAGTCGAGCTGCTGACACATCGCCGTGATTCGGAGCACGACACGTCGGCGATTGTCGTATGGTGACATTCCCATCTACAGATATTGCGCATCAGCATCAGTGAATGGTCTGACCAGAGCCAGAGCCGACACGCTCAACCGGTCGCTGCCGTCCCGCTCGCGACGTTTCATCCCACCCGCACCGCCGGCCAACGATGTGCCGGGTCACCGCCGAGTACCCCGGCACGTCCCGAACCTGCCGCCGGCAACCGTTCCAGCACCCGGCGGCACCTCCACCCGACGGAGACAGCGGATGACGTCATCGCACGTGCAGACCCACCAGTTCGACAGCCGTGATCCAACGGCCATCCAGGAATTCCTGTCCGACACATACGACCCGAAGCTGCGCATTCGGAGCAGGAACGCCTATCGGCTCACCCATCACCGCGTCGACACCGGCCCCTTCGCCATCGCGACCACGCGCCAGAACGGGCACCTGGAGATCGACGTCAGCGCCCTCGGCAGGCTGGCCATCGGTCGCAACCGCACCGCGCACGGCGGTCGCTCCTGCGCCGGATCGGCCCACCGGTTCGGCCCCGGCGATGCATTCCTCGTGACGAGGCCCGAGGAGCCGTGCACCATCCACTGGAATCCCGGCGAGGTGGAGCTCTGCGTACTGGACCTGTCGGTGCTGGAGCAGGTGGCCACCACCGCGCCGGCCCGCCGGCCCGGTCGGATCGAGTTCACCGAGCTCGGTGCCGCCAGCACTGCCCTTGCCCGGCAGTGGCGCAACACCACCAGCTTCGTCCGCGACATCGTGTTGAACAGTCCGGCCGACGGGGCACAGTCGCTGGTGATCGGCAACGCTGCCCGGATGCTGGCCGCGGCGGCGCTGGCGGTCTTCCCCAACACCGCGTTCACCGAGCCGACCGCGGCGGACCGGAACGACGCCACCACCGCCACGCTGCGACGGGCGATCACGTTTCTGGAGGAGCACGCCGACCGGGACATCAGCGCGGCCGACATCGCCAGCGCCGCCGGTGTCTCCCTCCGGGCGGTGCAACTCGCCTTCCGCCGTCACCTCGGTACCACCCCGATGGCCTACCTGCGTCGGGTCCGGCTCGTCCGGGCGCACCACGATCTGGTACGCGCCGACCCGCGCCAGGAGACGGTCTCGGCGATCGCCAGTCGGTGGGGATTCGCCAGCCACAGCAGGTTCACCGCGCGCTACCACGCCAACTTCGGTGTGCCGCCGCGCGAGACGCTGAATGCCTGAAACCCACGCACCGGACGTCTACCAGCCAGGCGACCAGTGTTCAACCGAGGACGCGGGCGAGGCGTCGAACGGCCTCGTCCATGAGTTCGGGTGCGGCTGCCGCGTAGGTGAGGCGTAGGTGCGGGGCCGGGGGGTCGGCCGCGTACCACGGCCGGCCCGGGAAGACGGCGACGCCCTCGGCCGCCGCGGCAGCGACCAGTGCCGCCTCGTCGGTGCCGGCGGCGAGGCGCACCCAGAGGTGCATGCCGCCACGTGGGATCGATAGGGGGGCAATGCCTGGCAGGTGCCGGCGTAGCGCGGTCAGCAACGCGTCACGGCGTATCCGGAGGGCTCTGCGCAGTGCCCGGTGATGCCGCGACCACGACGGGGAGGTGACGAAGTCGATCGCCGCCTGTTGCAGCGGTCCGGCGACGAAGAAGTCGTCGAGCAGCCGGGCGGCGCGCAGTCGCGCTCCGGCCGGGCCGCGGGCTCCGATGGCGGCGACGCGCAGCCCGGGGGCGGTCGACTTGGTCAGTGAACGAAGGTAGATGACGTGACCGTCGGGATCATCGCTGGCCAGTGGTGGCGGAGCCGGATCGTCGATGGTGAGGTCACGGGCGTAGTCGTCCTCGATCAGGAACGCCCCGGCCTCGCGGACGACAGCGGCGACCTGCGCCCGGCGGTGCTCCGCCAACGTCGCGCCATGGGGGTTGGCGTACAGGGGCTGGCAGTAGAAGAGCCGGGCGTCGGTGCGGGCGAACGCGGCGGCGAGTTGGTCGGGTCGTACCCCGTCGGCGTCAGCCGGCACGGGCACCACCCGCAGCCCGGCCGCGCGGGCGGCGGCCAACGCACCCAGGTAGGTCGGCGACTCGACGAGCAGGGCATCACCGGGCGCGGTGAGGGCCCGCAACGCGGACGACAGGGCGGCCTGCCCGCCGGGGCAGATCACCATGTCCTCGGCATGCAGCCCCGCCCCGGCCTCGCGGGCGAACCACGCGCGCAGGTCCGCGCGGCCCTCGACCGGCCCCCGCTGCCAGCTCGCGGGCTGGCGGGCGGCTCGGGTGAGGGCGGCTCCGAGCGCAGCGGCAGGCTGTAGGTCCGCGTCGAGGTAGCCACCGGACAGCGGGATCGTTCCGGCGGGCGTCAGCGCCAACAGCGCCTGCATCTCATCCTGACCGAACCGGCGGGGCCCGAGCGCGACGGTCTGCCAGGACAGGTCGGGTACGCCCGGCTCGTCCGGTGCAGTGGCCACAAAGGTGCCTCGGCCGGGTCGCGCCTCGATCAGCCCTTCGGCCGCCAACTGTCGGATGGCCTCGGCGACGGTGACCGGCGAGGCCTGATGTCGGGCGGTCAGCTCTCGTACCGAGGGCAGCCGGGCGCCGGGGCCGGCGACGGCCGCGAGGGTCCGAAGATCTTGGATAACGCGTTGGGCTGCGTTACCGTTTTCCATGAGGGACAAGAGTAGCGCTACTGCGGAAAACACGGTAACAGCGGACCGGCTCTCCGGGCTCGGTCTCGGCGCCCTGGGCGTGCTCGGCTTCAGCCTGTCACTTCCGGTCACCCGCATGGCCGTGCAGCAACTCGACCCGTGGTTCGTCGCCTTCGGCCGGGCTGTCGGCGCGGGCCTGCTGGCATGGGCGTACCTGCGTCTCACCGGCGCACCGCGGCCCACCCCCGGTCAGTGGCGACGGCTGCCGATCGTCGCTCTCGGGGTCGTCGTCGGCTTTCCCCTGTTCACCTCGATGGCGCTTCTCACCCAGACCTCCGCGCACAGCGCGGTCGTCATCGCCGCGCTGCCCGCGATGACGGCCGTGTTCGCGGTGCTGCGGGCCGGCGAACGCCCACCGCCGCTGTTCTGGATCGTGAGCGCCGGCGGGCTGCTGGCGGTTCTCGCCTTTCTCGGCGCCAGCGGTGCGGTACGCGGTGCCCTCACCCTGCCCGACCTGTTCCTGCTCGCGGCGGTCGTGCTCTGCGGCCTTGGCTACGCCGAGGGCGGCGCGCTCGCCCGCGAGTTGGGCGGCGCTCGGACGATCTGCTGGGCGTTGCTGCTCTCGCTGCCCATCACCGTTCCGGTCACGGCCGTTGCCGCCGTCGTCAGTCCGCCGCGGGCCGACGCTCTCGGCTGGTCGGCGTTCGGCTATCTCACCGGGGTCTCGATGTTCCTGGGCTTCTTCGCCTGGTACGCGGGCCTGGCCCGGGGCGGTGTAGCGCAGGTGGGCCAGGTCCAACTCGCCCAGCCGGTGCTGACCCTGGGGTGGTCGGCGCTGCTGCTCGGCGAGGTGGTCTCCCCCGCCTCGATCGTGGCGGCGCTGGCGGTGCTGGGATGCGTCGTGGCCACCCAGCGCATCCGCCAGAGCCCACGGTCGGTCGTGACGCGACGCGAGGCCAGCGCGGGTCCGTCGTAGGGCCTGTGTCAAAGCAACTTGCCGGACCGCCGCCTGGACTCCACCTCGGCTCGACCGAGGACGTTGACACAGGCCCTAGCCCCGGTCGCGCTCGCGGCTGTCGCGGGCGGTCTGCAACTCGGGCACCGAGGCCTCCAGCAGATCGGCGAGGCCACGCAGTTGCTCGGCGACCCGGGCGCCGAGGGGGGTCAGCGAGTATTCGACGCGCGGTGGGATCGCGGTGAGCACCTCGCGGGTGAGCATCCCGTCGCGTTCGAGTGTCTGCAGGGTCTGGGAGAGCATCCGCTCGCTGACCCCGTCGATGCGCCGACGCAGCGCGTTGAAGCGGTAGCGACCCTCTCCGAGCGCCAACAGGGCCAGCGAGGCCCACTTCGAGGTGACGTCCTCGAAGGCCGCGCGGGAGGTGCAACCCCGGGCGAAGACATCGCTGACGAATTCCTGGGTAGGCCCCGCCGGGTCCTGGGCCGGCATGTCGCTCACCTCACCAGCCTAACCCACGCTGCCCGTTGGTTAGTGCTGTAGATTCGTAAGTGCCTGCTGATCTGTCACTAACTCCGGAGGTTCCCATGCCCACCTATGCCGTCACCGGCGCCACCGGCCGGCTGGGCCGCCTCGTGATCGGGCAACTGCTCGACAACGGGGTACCCGCCACCGACATCGCCGCCATCGTCCGCAGCCCGGAGAAGGCCGCCGACCTGGCCACGCGCGGCGTCGAGATCCGCAAGGCCAATTACGACGACCCGTCGACGCTGCCCGGAGCCGTGGCCGGCGTACGCCGCCTGCTGCTCATCTCCGGCGACACTCCCGGTCAGCGCGTCGCGCAGCACACCGCGGTCATCGACGCCGCCAAGCTCGCCGGCGTCGAGCGTCTCGTCTACACGAGCATCCTGAGGGCCGACACCACCGCGAACCCGCTCGCCCCTGAGCACAAGGCCACCGAGGAGGTGCTCGCCGCGTCCGGCCTGGCCTACACCGTGCTGCGCAACAGTTGGTACATCGAGAACTACACCGACCAGCTACCGCAGTACCTGGGGTCCGGCACGATCCTCGGCGCCACCGGCGGCAGCAAGATCTCCGCCGCGACCCGGGCCGACTACGCGGGGGCGGCCGTCGCCGCGCTGACCCGGGATGAGGACGGCAACGCCGTCTACGAACTGGGCGGTACGGCGTTCACCTTCGACGAACTGGCCGAAGCCGTCACCGAGGTGACCGGCACCCCTGTCGTTCACCAGGACATGTCCGCCGCCGCGCTGGCCTCGGCCCTGGAGAACGTCGGCCTGGACGCGGGCACCGCCGGTTTCGTCGCCGCGCTCGACCAGTCCATCGCCGACGGCGAACTGGCGACCGACAGCGACGACCTGAGCCGGCTGATCGGCCGACCGAGCACCCCACTGCGCGACGCCGTCCGGGCGGCGCGGGCCTGATCGGGGTCATCGCCGAAGCGGGCGGCGGTGGCATGTCGCCGTCGCCCGCCACCCGGTGACCGTATCCTCGGCGCCATGGTGAGGCACATCGACAGCCGGCTCTCCCGGTACGAGGGGCAACGACGTCGGCATTCCGTGCCGTCCGATCTGGACAGTCTGGCGTCGACTCGGTGAGCGGCGACGTCGTCATCCGCGCCGCCGTGGCGCAGGACGACCCCGAGCTGGTCTTTGACGTGCTGTGGCAGCTCGCTCCGGACGACGCACGGCCGCACGTCGACCGGCTCGCCACCGCCTGGCGTGACCTGCACGCCCAAGCTGGCCGCCGCCTCCTGCTGGCAGTTGCCGGGGACACCTTCGTGGGCACGCTGGACACCGTCGTCGTCCCCAACCTCACCCACGGGGCGCGACCGTACATGGTGGTGGAGAACGTGGTGGTCACGTCCGACTGGCGTCGTCGTGGAGTCGCCCGGGCCCTCATGCTGGCGGCGCTCGACGAGGCGACGGCGGCCGGCTGCTACAAGGTCCAACTGGTGTCGAACGCCGCGCGTACCGACGCCCACCGGTTCTACGCGTCCCTCGGGTTCGCGCAGTCGGCCCTCGGCTACCGCCGATACCTCACCACGACAACCTGACGCCGCCCGCTGCCGCGTCCCGCCCGACTACTCCGCCTCGTCCTGCTCCTCGGTGAGCTCGGCCAGGACGTCGGCCGCGTCCCGGTTCCCGCCGTCGGCGAGCCGGCGAAGTTCACCGACGTCGGCCCGCTCCGCGGCCAACTCGACGAGCTGGTCAGCGGCGTCCTTGTCGCCCCGGTCGGCGAGACGCCGCAACTCGCCCATGTCGCCGAGTTCGGTGGCGAGTTCGACAAGCTGGGCCGCCGCGTCGGCGTTGCCGTTCTCGGCCAGCTGACGCAGTTCGGTGAGGTCACCCCGCTCCCCCGCGAGCTCGACGAGCTGGTCGACCGCGTCCCGGTCACCGTCAGTGGCCCGTCGGCGCAGGTCGGCAAGATCAGGGTCGGACATCGCGCACCTCTTCGCAGCTGGTCCCGCTCACCATCGAGAACCTAGACCAGCGGGCGTCGCGGTGGCGGACGAACGACGGACACCGCCCGTACGCCGATCCGCTCAGCCCGACTCGGTCGACTCCGCGACCAGCAGGCCGGTGAGCAGACCGCGCAGGGTCCGCTCGACGAGGTCCGCCCGGGGCGGTGGTCCGGCGGGCTGGCTGAACGCCGCGACGAGGTGCGGGTACGTCGTGAGGTCCACCCCGGCCAAGCTGAACGCCCCAGCGGCGGATTCGCGGCGGGCGAAGAGGCTCACCACGCCTGTCATCATCGCGATGGCCTCGAACTTGGCGGTCACCGGGCAGCGCACGGGCTCCAGGACCCGGATGCAGTTGTCGAACCAGGCCAGGCTCTCCGGGCCGGCGCCCGAGGGCCGATGGATCACGTCAGGCAACCACGGGTGGGCTGCGAACAGCGCCAACTGCCGTCGCCCCAGCAGCACCATCGTTTCCAGCCAGTCGCCCTTCACCTGCGGGTACGGGCGCAGCTCCCCCACGGCCCGGTCGGTCATCAGGTCCAACAGGTCGTCGCGGGACGTCAGGTAGCGGTAGAGGGACCCGGCGCCGGTGCCGAGCGCGGCGGCCACGGCGCGCATCGACACCGCCGCCAGCCCTTCGGCGTCGGCCAGGGCGATGGCGGCCTCCACGATGGCGTCCCGACTGTGTGCCGGGGCGGGGCCGCGGCTGCCGCGTTCGGGTCTGCTCCAGATCGACTGCCGCTCGGGGCCGCCGTCGCCGGTACTCGCGGGTGCGTCGCTCACCGACCTACTGTAAACTGCGAACGTCGTTTGCAGTTGTTTGTCGGTGGGAGAAGGGTGGACCAGACATGGAGCAGGTCAGGGCACGGGACGGCGCGACGATCGTGCTGCACTCAACCGGGACGGGGCCGGGGATCGTCGTGGTGCACGGCGGCGGCGTGACGATCGACGTCTACCGGCGGCTGGCCACGGCACTCGCCGACCGGTTCAGCGTTCACCTCTACAACCGACGGGGACGGGCCGACGCGCCACCGAGGTCGATGCCCTACACCGCTGATCAGGAGGTCGACGACCTCGCCGCCGTACTGGAGCACACCGGGTCCGGCAACGTCATCGGCCACAGCGGCGGCGGTTTCCTGGCGCTCGAAGCCGCGCTCCGACTGCCGATCGACCGGCTCGCCCTCTACGACGCCGCCGTCTCGATCGACGGCAGCTTCCCGTCGGGCTGGCTCGCGCCGGCCCGGGCAGCGGCCCAGGCCGGCGACACCGCCCGCAGCCTCGCCATCACGACCGCCGGAATCAACTCGCAGATGGCGGCGGCGAAACTCCCACTCGGCATTCGGACCGCGATCATCCGTGCGTTCCTGCGAACGCCGATCGGCCGGACCATGGGCGAGCTGCTGCCGACGACGCTGGACGAGGCCGCGCTGATCCTGGCGCACGACGGCCCGGCCACCCGGTGGGCCGGGGTGCGCGCCGAGGTGCTGCTGGCCTGCGGGGCCGACGGCCCGCCCTACTACGTGCACCAGAACGCGGCGCTCGCCCGCGCGCTGCCGCACGCCCGGACCCTGACCATCCCGCGCAGTGGCCACGACGCCATCAACCGGGCGCACCCGAGGACCGTCGAACCACTCGCCGCCTTCTTCGCCACGCCCGTGACGACAGAGCGGACGCCCCACTCCTGAGCGGTCACGCGATCTCCACTGTCTTGATCTTGGCTAGTCTGGTGGGTATGCCCGCACACCATTCGCACCGTCACACGATCGAGTCGGCCGACTGGTGAGTGACGCACCCGTTCCCGCCCCCCGGGGTGGGCCGTCCACACCGGGCCCGCGCTCGGGATGGGCCGACCGGTGCGACCAGCTCGCCCGGTCCCGCCCCTTCGAGATCGCCATCGTCGTGGTCATCCTCGCCAACGGCATCGTTCTCGGCTTGGAGACGTACGACGACCTGAGCCCGGCGGGCACCGTGCTGCACGGGCTGGAGCTGTTCTTCCGAGCCGTCTTCGTCGTCGAGATCGCCATCCGGTTGGCGGCGTACGGCAGACGCCCGCAGGACTTCTTCCGGCACGGCTGGAACGTCTTCGACTTCGTGGTGATCGCGGCGATCTTCATTCCGGGCCTGCACGGCGACCCGGCGCTGCTACGGGTCGTCCGGGTCGTCCGCATGGTCCGCCTGGTGCGGTTCTCGCCAGGTCTGCGGACCATCGTCTCCGCGCTGTGGCGCAGCCTGCCGGGCGTCACCGGATTCTTCGCCCTGGCCGTGGTGACGCTCTACGTCTACGGGATGGCCGGCTGGCTCATCTTCGGCAACAGGTATCCGGAGGAGTACGGCGACATCGGCCGGTCACTGCTGACGTTGTTCGTGCTGTTGTCTCTGGAGACGCTGCCTGACCTCATCGAGCAGGGCATGGCGATCTCACCGTGGACACTGCTCTACTACGTCAGCTACGTGATCGTCACCGTCAACCTGCTGCTCAACATCCTCATCGCGGTCATCGTGAACTCCATGGAGGAGGCCCGCCGGCTGGAGATGACCGAGCGACTGGCCCCCGGATACGACGAGGACGGCGACGGCGTACCGGACGAGGTGGACCGGATCGCGCTCACCCAACGACTGGACGATCTGCGGGCTGTCATCACCGAGTTGGAACGAGAGCTGCGCATCGACCGCGACGACGGGCACGGCCGATCCCACCGGGACAACGCCCGCGCCAGACGGTGATCCGACGCTCGCGCTGCGTTCTCGCGTTCGGATAGGGTCGGCGGAGGTCCCATCGGCCCTTCTGAAGGGGTACCGGCATGACGGCCAGTGTCGACAATGCCCAGACCGCCACCGATTCCACAGACACGCTCGGCACGGTGATCGACGACGTGATCCGCCCGCAGGCACCGTTCGTCGACCGGGACGGGGCCTTTCCCCGTCCGGGTGTCGATGCTCTCGCCGCAGCCGGCCTCCTCGGCCTGGCCTCCTCGACCGAGGTCGGCGGCGCCGGCCACGGCATGCGGGCGGTCGCCGAGGTGATCGAGCGGCTGGCCGCCGAGTGCGGGTCCACCGCGATGGTGGTGCTCATGCACTACGCGGCGACCGCCGTCATCGAGGCGCACGGTCCACGCGACGTCCGCGCGGCCATCGCCGCCGGCGATCACCTCACCACGCTGGCGTTCTCCGAGTACGGCTCGCGCAGCCACTTCTGGTCGCCGACCGGCACCGCTACCGCCGCCGACGACGACGACACCGTCCGCCTCGACGCCCGGAAGAGCTGGGTCACCGCGGCGGGCGAAGCCAACAGCTACGTCTGGTCGAGCCTTCCGCTGACCCCCGACGCCGGCCCGATGACGCTGTGGCTGGTGCCTTCCGACAGCGCCGGCCTCAGCGTGACAGGCGACTTCGACGGGCTGGGCCTGCGGGGCAACGGCTCCCGCCCGATGACCGCGGACGGGTTGCGGGTTCCGTCGACGGCGAGGATGGCGGCCGACGGGGCCGGGCTCGACACCGCGCTCGGGGCGGTCCTGCCCTGGTTCCTGGTGCTCAACGCCGCCTTCTGTCTCGGTCTCGCCGACAGCGCGGTGGCCGAGGCCGGCCGACATCTCACCAGGACCACGCTCGCGCACACCGGCGCCGCCCTGCGCGACGCGCCCGTCACCCGACGCGACCTCGCCCGGCTGATGATCCGCACCGACGCGCTGCGGGCCTTCCTGGGTGACACGCTCACCGCCCTGGAGACCGGCCGCGACAACGCGATGCTGCGGGTGCTCCAGGTCAAGGCGCTCGCCGGCGAGACCGTCGCCGACGTGACCGACGGCGCGATGCAGCTCTGCGGCGGCAGCGCCTTCCGCAAGGAGTTGGGCCTCGAGCGCCGTTTCCGGGACGCCCGCGCGGCCCGGGTGATGGCACCGACCACCGACGCGCTGCACGATTTCGTCGGTCGGGTCGCCACCGGGCTGCCACTGCTCGACGAGGCCAACCGCTGATGCCCGCGCCAACCGTTCTGCTGGGCGCTGTCGCGTACGACCCGAAGGTGGTGACCATCTGGGAGGGCTCCCGCACCTGGCTGCGCGGGCGGGGCCTGGACTTCGACTTCGTCCTCTACTCGCACTACGAGCGACAGGTCGAGGATCTCATCGCCGGGCGGATCGACGCGGCCTGGAACTCTCCCCTGGCCTACCTGCGGGCCGAGCGGCTGGCGTCCGCCAACGGCACTGCCGTACGCGCGCTCACCATGCGCGACACCGACCAGGACCTCACCTCGGTCGTGGTGGTCCGCGCGGACTCGCCGGTGCGCCAACTCGCGGACCTCGCCGGACGGGTGGTCGCCGTCGGGGCTGTCGACAGTCCACAGGCGACGCTGATCCCGTTGGATCACCTCGCCGCGCGCGGGGTCACTGTCGACGTACGCCGCTTCGACGTGGGTGTCGGCCTGCACGGCGACCACATCGGCGGTGAGCGCGACGCGGCCCGCGCCCTGGTGGCCGGGGAGGTCGACGCCGCCTGCATGATCGACGCCAACCATCTGACTTTCGTCCAGGAGGGCACGTTACCGCCCGAGGGCACCCGGATCGTGGCGCAGACCGCACGCTACGACCACTGCAACATGACGGTCCGCGCACCGGAATCCGAGGGGGTCCGGCTCTTCGGCACGCTCCTGCTCGGCATGTCGTACGCCGATCCGCAGGTGCGTCCGCTGCTGGACCTGGAGGGGTTGACGGCCTGGCGGGAGGGCCGCACCACGGGGTACGACGTCCTCGCCGACGCCGTCGACACCAGCGGTTTCTACTCCCCCGACGGGCGGGTGACGGCCACGGACTACCGGCCGTGAGCGCGACACCTGTCGCCGCGCTCGACCTGGGTGTGCTGGGTTTCGGCCGGGGCGCACACCTGCTGGTGCAGCGCGCCCTGGCCGGGTTGCCGCCGGGCGGCCGGTTGGCGGTCTCCGGTCGCGACCCGGCGCTACGCGTTCACCTGCCCGCCTGGTGTCGTGGCCGGGGCCACCGCGTCGAGTGGCCGGATCGGGGTGACCGGAGCGACCTGGTCGCCGTCGTCATCCGGGGGTCGGTGGACGACGACCGCTGGTTCGGCGCGGAGCGGGCCGGACCGGCCCTGCCGTCGGCGCTCAGCAGCCGACCACCCGCACGATGGGGGCTCGGCGCCCGGGGCGCGCTCCTGGAGGCCGGTGGTCCCGAAGCCCGGTTCGACCTGGACGACCGCGACCTGGTCTGGGCCGACATCGCCCCCCACCTGTACGCGCAGGCCGCCGCGCGACAGTGGGACCCGCAGACCGCAGTGCCGTGGGACGACCCGTTCGCGTTGCCGGCCGACGTCGAGGCCGCGGTGGTGCAGGTGATGACGTACCTGGTCGAGAACGAGCAGGCAGCGCTCGTCGTGCCGGCCCGGTTCGTGGGGCGCATCCACCCGCACTTCCGGGAGGTCGTGCAGCTTCTCGCCGTGCAGATGGCAGACGAGGCCCGACACATGGAGGTCTTCAGCCGGCGGGCACTGCTACGGGGCACCGAGATGGGCACGTCGTCCGCCGGCGGTCGGCAGTCGCTGTTCACCCTCGTCGCGGAGTCGGACTTCGCGTTGGCGTCGTTCCTGCTCTCCGTGCTCGGCGAGGGCAGCTTCGTCGATCTGCTGTCCTTCCTGCACGAGTTCGCCCCGGACCCGGTGACACGCCGGATCTGTTGGCTCGCCATGCAGGACGAGCGCCGGCACGTGGTGTTCGGCATGGCACACCTGGAGCATCAGGCGCAGTCGGATCCACTGCTGCGCGACCGGCTGCGGGCGGCCATCCACCGCCGTCACGACGCGCTCGTCGACACGGCGGGCCTCAACGCTGACGTTCTCGACGCGTTGGTGGTGCTCGCGGCGGGTGGGTGGCACCCGGACGACGTGTCCGCCGGCTTCGACCGGGTGCGGGCTCTGCAACACGCCATGGACCAGGGCCGTCAGCGCCGGCTGGTCCGGCTGGGTTTCCGGCCCGACGAGGCGGCGGCGCTCTCCGCCCTGCACACCCGCAACTTCATGTAGCCGATCCCCGCGCACGCCGTGCGGTGCACGGGGATCGGCGTACGGCAGGTCAGCGAGAACTGGTCACTGGCCGAGCAGGGTGCGGATCTGACGCGCGTAGCCGGCCACCGTGAAGTCCGGGCCGACGGAGTCCACCAGGACCAGGTCGTTGATGGTGTGATCGACGCGTAGCGCCAGGATCGCCTGGTACTCGGGCGAGTTGTACCAGGTCCTGGCGGTCTCCGCGTCCGGGAACTCGATCAGCACGACCGACCCGGGCCAACTGCCCTCAAGGACCTCCACCTGGGCATCCAGAACGAGCCACTTGGCGCCGTACGCCTCGGTGGTGGCCTGCACCTGCTCCAGGTAACGCAGGGACTCCTCGGTCGGCACTCCGCCCGGGATACGCAGGTGATTGATCAGGTACGTGCTCATGTCTCACTCCTCAATTCGGGTGCTGCTCCCGGCCGAAGGCGTACGACCGGTCGTCTTGGATTGGGTACACGCCGCGCCGGATGGAAAGACCCGGACTGTTACCGACGGGATCGGACGCGGATCAGGTGAGGATCCGGGCCGTGGTGATCGTGAAGAACTCCCGGAGGGCGGCCGGGTCACCGGATGCCTTCGCCCGGGCTGCCGCGCCCTCGTAGCTGGAGACGACGAAGCCGGCGAGATCGGTGGCAGGTTCGTCGCCGTGCAGTTCACCGGCAGCCCGCGCCTGCTCGATCGCCATGGCGAGCGCGGCGACCCAGCGGCCGAAGCCGGCGTCGACGGCGTTGCGCAGGGCATCGCTGTGCGCCGGGATCTCGGTGGCGAAGTTGCCGAGCAGGCATCCGCGATCACCCATGGTGTCGCCGAGGCCGGTGACGTATCTCAGATGATCGGTGATCCGCTCAAGCGGTGTGCCGCCCTGCTTCTCGTCGAGCATCTCCAGCCCCATCGCCGCGGAGTATCTCGCCACCGAGTCCAGGGCGAGGTCCTCCTTGCTGGCGAAGTGGTTGTAGAAGGTGCCCTTGGGCGCCCCGGCCGCGGCGACGATGTCCTGGACGCTCGTCCCGTTGTAGCCCCGCAGGTGGAACAGGTCCAACGCGGCGTCGGACAACCGTTGCCGGGTTCCGGCGGAGGTCGGTGACTTCGGTCGTGGCATCTCGTGCACTCCTTCCGCCCAGGGTTCCGACTGGCTGACAGACACCACGATATGACCGGTCGTCTCGGAATGCCAGTGATGTGACCGCTGTCATCCCCCAGGTACTGTGAAGAGGCCATGAACAGGGATTCCAGCGCGGTCCGCGAGGAGCTGCTACGGCTGCGCGAGCAGACCGAGGCCCAGGCCACCGCCCTGGACGGCGACCTCCGGAGCCTCTTCGAGGCGTCCCGCTCGTCCAACGCCGATGACGAGCACGACCCCGAGGGCAGCACGATCGCCTTCGAACGCGCGCAGCTCACGGCCGTCCTGGACGCCACCCGCCGACGCCTGGCCGAGCTGGACGTCGCGCTGCGACGGGTCGACGACGGCAGCTACGGCGTGTGCGAGGGCTGTGGCAACCCGATCCCCGCCGCACGGCTGGCTGCCCGCCCGTCAGCCCGTACGTGTGTGGCCTGCGCCACCCGACGGTGACGGCCGCCGCCGACCGGCGGACTTCTCAGGCGATGGTGGGGCTGCGCCGTTCCAACAGAATGACGTCGCGCCAGCGTCCGTGGTGGCGACCAACCCGCTCCCGGACGCCGATGACCCGGAATCCGGCCCGCTGGTGCAGCGCCAGGCTGGCGGTGTTCTCCGGAAAGACCCCGGACTGGATCGTCCAGACGCCGTCGGCCTCGGTGGAGGTGATCAACGCGTCCAGCAGCAGTCGCGCGATGCCACGGCCCTGGGCGGCCGGGTCGACGTACACGGAGTGCTCCACCACACCGGCGTACACCGCGCGGGTCGAGGTCGGCGAGACGGCGACCCAGCCAAGCACCGTTCCACCCGGGTCGACGGCCACGAACCGGTGCCCGCCCAGCCGGGCGGCGCTGAACGCCGCCCAGCCCGGCGCGGTGACCTCGAAACTGGCGTCACCGGTGTCCAGGCCGGCCTGGTAGATCGCCAGGACCCGGTCGGCGTCGGCGTCGGTCATGGACCGCACGGTGATGTCGGCCATCAGCACGTTCCTTCCCTGGCAGGCGATCACCCCCGAACGGGCCACTTCCTTGATCAGGTGTTCAAAAGCAGCTGTCGAGGTCGTCTCCAAGCTACTTCTCATCACCTGATCAACGGAAGCGCATGGACCGAGGTCGTTAGAAGTCGTCGTCGAAGGCGACGGTGCCGGTCACCCCGACCTGGTACGCCGACACCCGCCGCTCGAAGAAGTTGGACAGCTCCTGCACGTCCTGCAACTCCATGAAGCCGAACGGGTTGCTCGACCCGTAGTGCGGCGCGATGCCGAGCTGGGCGAGGCGGCGGTCGGCGACGTGCTGGAGGTACTCCCGCATGTCGGCCAATGTCAGACCGGGCACGCCGTGGCCCACCAGGTCCTCGGCGAACTGCACCTCACACTCGACCGCCTCGGTGAGCATCCGGCGAACCTGGTCGGCGAGGTCGTCGTCGAACAGGTCCGGCTCCTCGGCGCGAACGGTGTCGACGACGTCGAACGCGAACGCCATGTGCATGGACTCGTCGCGGAACACCCAGTTGGTGCCCGAGGCGAGGCCGTGCAGCAGGCCACGGGAACGCAGGAAGTAGACGTAGGCGAACGCGCCGTAGAAGAACAACCCCTCGATGCAGGCGGCGAAGCAGATGAGGTTGAGCAGGAACGTGCGCCGGTCCTCGCGGGACCGCAGCTCCCGCAGGTCGCTGAGAGAGTCGATCCACCGGAAGCAGAACTCGGCCTTACGCCGGATCGAGGGGATGTTCTCGATGGCCGCGAAGGCCTCGAAGCGCTCCGTCTCGTCGGGCACGTACGTGTCGAGCAGGTTGAGATAGAACTGGACGTGCACGGCCTCCTCGAACAGTTGGCGGGACAGGTAGAGGCGACCCTCCGGGCTGTTGACGTGCTGGTAGAGGTTGAGCACCAGGTTGTTGGCGACGATCGTGTCACCGGTGGCGAAGAACGCCACCAGGCGGCTGACCAGGTGCCGTTCGGCCGGAGACAACTTGTCCAGGTCGGCGAGGTCGGCATGCAGGTCGACCTCCTCGACGGTCCAGGTGTTGCGGATCGCGTCGCGGAACCGGTCGAAGAAGTGCGGGTAGCGCATCGGGCGGAGGGTGAGGTTCATCCCGGGGTCGAGCAGCATGTGCGTGGTCCTCGTGTCGGTGGTGCTGGCGTCGGTCGTGGCGGCTTCGGGAAGAGTCACTGGCAGGCCTCGCACGACTCGGGGTTCTCCAGCGAGCAGGCCAGCGCGTCGGCGTCGACGACGGGTGCGACGGCGCTGACGGTGGCCTGCTGGATCCGCGTCGCGGGGCGCGAGCGCAGGTAGTAGGTGGTCTTCAGCCCGGCCTTCCAGGCGTAGAGGTACATCGAGGAGAGCTTGCCGATGGTCGGCGCGGCCAGGAACAGGTTCAGCGACTGGGACTGGTCGATGAACGGGGCGCGGGCGGCGGCCAGGTCGATCAGCGCCCGCTGCGGCAGCTCCCACGCGGTGCGGAACAGTTCCCGTACGCCGGCCGGCAACTCGGCGATGTCCTGCACCGACCCCTCCGCCCGCTTGATCGCCGAACGGATCCGCTCGGTCCACAGACCGCGGGCCTTGAGCTCGCGCACCAGAGCGGTGTTGACCTGGAGGAACTCCCCCGACAGGGTCTCGCGCTTGAACAGGTTGGACACCTGCGGCTCGATGCACTCGTAGCACCCGGCGATCGAGGCGATGGTGGCGGTCGGCGCGACCGCCACCAGCAGCGAGTTGCGCAGCCCGTACGCCTCGACCCGCTCGCGCAGCGCGTCCCACCGCGCGGTCTGCGTACCCTCGACACCCCACAGGTCGGGCTGGAGCTGGCCCCGCGCGGCCCGGGTCTGCGGGTACGCCGGATGCTTGCCGAAGTCGCGCGCCAGGTCGGCGGAGGTTTCCAGCGCGGTCAGGTACAGCTCCTCGCTGATCCGGGTGGACAGCTCGCGGGCGGCCGGCGAGTCGAACGGCAGCCGCAGCGCGAAGAAGGCGTCCTGAAGGCCCATCAGCCCGAGCCCGACTGGCCGCCAGCGGGGGTTGCTCGCCGCCGCCTGCGCGGTCGGGTAGTAGTTGATGTCGATGACCCGGTCGAGGAAGGTCACCGCGGTCCGCACCGTGGCGCGCAGCCGCTCCCAGTCGATGCCGTCGGCGGTGAGGTGGGCGGCGAGGTTCACCGAGCCGAGGTTGCACACGGCGGTCTCGGCGTCACTGGACACCTCGACGATCTCGGTGCAGAGGTTGGACAGGTGCACCACGTTGCCCGGTTCGGCGGTCTGGTTGCAGAGCCGGTTCGACGCGTCCTTGAAGGTCATCCAGCCGTTGCCGGTCTGGGCGAGGGTCCGCATCATCTTCCCGTACAGCTCCCGGGCCGGGACCTGCCGCACGTAGCGGCCCTGCGCCTCGGCCTGCCGGTACGCGGCGTCGAACCGCTCCCCCCACAGGTCGGGCAGCTCGGGCACCTCGTGCGGGTCGAACAGCGACCACAGCTCGTCGGCCTCGACCCGACGCATGAACTCGTCCGGCACCCAGTTGGCCAGGTTCAGGTTGTGGGTGCGGCGGGCGTCCTCGCCGGTGTTGTCCCGCAGTTGCAGGAACTCCTCGATGTCCGGGTGCCACGGCTCCAGGTAGACGCAGGCAGCGCCCTTGCGTCGGCCACCCTGGTTGACCGCGGCGACGCTCGCGTCCAGCGTGCGCAGCCACGGCACGATCCCGTTGGACTGCCCGTTCGTGCCCCGGATCAGCGCGCCCCGGGAGCGGACCCGGGAGTACGCGATGCCGATGCCCCCGGCGAACTTGGACAGGTTGGCGACCTGGGCGTACCGGGCGTAGATCGAGTCCAGCTCGTCGAGCGGGGAGTCGACCAGGTAGCAGGAGGACATCTGGGTGTGCCGGGTGCCGGAGTTGAACAAGGTCGGCGAGCTGGGCAGGTAGGCCAGGCTGGACATCAGCCGGTAGAAGTCGACCGCCTCGTCCGGCGTCCGGGACAGGCCGCAGGCCACCCGCAGCAGCCAGTACTGCGGGGTCTCCAGCACCAGTCGGCTGGTGGGGTGGCGCAACAGGTAGCGGTCGTACACCGTGCGCAGGCCGAAATACTCGAACCGGCGGTCGCCGTCCGGGTCGACGGCGTGGTCGAGCGTCGCGGCGTGTGCGGCGACGAACGCGGCGGTGTCGTCACCGATCAGGCCCTCGGCGTGGCCGACCCGGATCGCCGCGCTGAACGAGGTGATGCCCTGTCGCCGCACCTCCTTGTCGACGTAGCCGGCCAGCAGCCGCGCGGCCAGACGCGAGTACTGCGGCTCCTCACCGATCATCTCGGCGGCGGTCTGGATGGACAGCCGGTCGAGTTCGGCAGTGGTCGCGCCGTCGTAGAGGCCGCTGATGGTGCGGGTAGCCACCCGCAACGGGTCGACGTCGGTCAGGTCGTCGGCCCACCGCTCGACCGCCCGGACGATCTTGTTCACGTCCACGGGTTCGGTGCCGCCGTCGCGCTTGCGGACCTGCATCGGCGTCCGCCGCACTGTCGCGTCGCCTCTGGCCGGGACTACCTCGGTGACTGTCACCACTCGCTCCTCGGAGTTCGAGACCTGGTGGCCCGGACGCGAGGAGACAGACACCGACGGACGCCACGCCGGCACCGGCGTGGGTCAGGTGGCGTCAGCCGTCCCACGCGGCCTCGGACCGCCGCCCACCCGGGTGCGGGTACGCGGCGCGCTGGCAGGTCTTCGGACTCGCGGGCACGACCGGGCTCGCCGGTCTCCTACTGGCCGTCGCTTCCCAGGCCGAATGGTGGCCCAGTGCTGATGACGGCTGTCGTTCCCACTCACCGCTGCGGGACAGTCCCGGATTTCCACCGGGTTCCCTGTTGCCTCGACCGCACTGGATGAGCGGCCGAACCAGCTGCGCTCGACACCATATATAGGGACGCAGTCGTTGTCACACCCCACATGTCGGTCTCGGGCGTGTCGACGGCGATGCGGTGACCACCGTCACCAACCCCCCGGGAGCACGCTGCGGCCGACCGACGCCGGGCACCGGAGACGAGGCTCTGCGCACGGGTGTCGACATTCGACAAAGATTTGACGTATCGAGGCCACAGCATTGGGGACCAAGCCCATACGTCGCCGTCGATACCTCGCGGCGAGCCGGAACATCCGATCTTCAGGGTCCGCCGCGCGCGGCACCTTCGCCCGCCAACCGGCATGATCGGAGTCAAGGCGGCTCGACCCGAGAGGGCAAACATCATATGTCTGCACGTCCGAGGTGATCGACAACGTTGACGCGCTGGAGCAGCCCTCCGTATACTCCCAGTGATCATCTGATCTTTAGCCTAGCCGGGCGAGGAGCGCATGCCGCAGATCACTGCCGTCACCGTCGAAGACGTCCGCTTCCCCACCTCCCTGACCGCTGACGGGTCAGACGCCATGAACAAGGACGGCGACTACTCGGCGGCCTACGTCGTCCTGCACACCGACGGCGTCGACGGCGTGGGCGCGCCACTCGCGGGGCACGGCCTGACCTTCACCATCGGCCGAGGCAACGACATCGTCGCGGCGGCGGCAGTCCACCAGGCACAGCTCCTCGTGGGCCAGGACGTGGCAACGATGGCAGCGGACATGGGCGCGGTCTACCGCCTGCTCACCTCCGACTCGCAACTGCGGTGGCTCGGCCCCGAGAAGGGCGTCGTCCACCTGTCCCTCGCCGCCGTGTTGAACGCGTCATGGGACCTGATCGCCCGGGTCGCCGACAAGCCGCTGTGGCGGCTGCTCGTCGACATGACCCCCGAGCAACTCGTCGACATCGCTGACCTGCGCTACCTGTCCGACGCGCTGACCCGCGACGAGGCACTGGCCATCCTGCGGGCCAAGGAGAGCACGAAGGCCGCCCGCCTCGCCGAGCTCGACCGGACCGGCTACCCCGCCTACACCACCTCGGCGGGCTGGCTCGGCTACGGCGACGACAAGCTGCGCCGACTGTGCCAGGAGGCGGTCGACACCGGCTACGGCTACGTCAAGCTCAAGGTGGGCGCCAACCTCGACGACGACATCCGCCGATGCGCGATCGCGCGGGAGATCCTCGGCCCGGATCGCAACCTGATGATCGACGCCAACCAGGTGTGGGACGTCGGTCAGGCCATCGAGTGGGTCACCGCCCTCGCCCGCTTCACGCCACTGTGGATCGAGGAGCCGACCAGCCCCGACGACATCCTGGGCCACGCGGCCGTCCGCCGCGCCGTCGCTCCGATCGGCGTCGCCACCGGCGAACACTGCCACAACCGGGTGATGTTCAAGCAGCTCTTCCAGGCCGAGGCCATCGACTTCTGCCAGCTCGACACCGGCAGGTTGGCCAGCATCAACGAGATCGTCGCCGTGCTGCTGCTCGCCGCGAAGTTCAACGTCCCGGTGTGCCCGCACGCCGGTGGTGTCGGGCTGTGCGAGATGGTCCAACACGTGTCGGTGCTCGACTACGTCGCGATCTCGGGAGACCTCACCAACCGGGTCACCGAGTTCGTCGACCACCTGCACGAGCACTTCACCGATCCCTGCATCATCCGCGACACCGGTTCCGGCAGCGGATACGTCCTGCCCAGCCAGCCCGGCTACTCCACCCGGATGCGTCAGGAGTCGGTGGCGCTCTACCGGTTCCCCGACGGCCACTACTGGGCGGCGACAGACCCGACTACCGTGTCATCTCCGGAGGCGGCGTACGTGATCGCGGGTGGGAAGGCCACCCCCGCCGGCCGTTAGGGGGGGTCATGTCTCGCACCGACGAAGTGGTCAACGGCATCAAACGGATGATCCTCGAAGGGCAGTTCCGGCCCGGGGACCGGTTGCCCATCGAGAAGGACCTCGCCGAGCAGCTCGGCGTCTCGCGAGGTTCCCTGCGCGAGGGGATGTCGGCCCTGTCGATCCTGGGGATCGTCAACATCCGTCAGGGCGACGGCACCTACGTCACCAACCTCGACGCGCCACAGCTGCTGGCCCCGATGAATTTCGTGGTCGACTTCCAGGGCCAGGGCGACCCCCGGCACATCCACACCGTCCGCCGGCTGCTGGAGTGCGAGGCCGCCTGCCTGGCGGCGACCAGGATCACCGACGAGGCCCTGGCCCAGGCGGGTGACCTGCTCGAAGAGGCGGCCCGGTTGGTCGGCCAGGCACCGCCGGACCACGAGCGGATCATGGAGATCGACATCGCCTTTCACCGGATCATCGCGGTGCACGCCGAGAATCCGGTGCTCGTCGGTCTGATCGAAGCCTTCGCCGGGCGCACCATCCGTGGCCGGCTCTGGCGGAGTCTGCACGAGGAGGGCGCGGACCTGCGCACCCATGACGAGCACGTGGCGATCCTGAAGGCCCTCGTGGCACGCGACCCGGAACGGGCACGCACCCGGATGGCCAACCACCTGATCGGTGTGGAGGAGTCGTTGCAGGGGTTACCCGACGACGCTGACGCCAGCATCGAGACGGCCCGGTCGTGACCGACCCTCACGGCTGTACGTCGAGCAGCCCCTCGTCGTACAACGCCGTCCAGAGTTGATCCGGGACGTCGACACCGGACCGACGGAGGGTCTCGGTCACCTGGACGTCGTCCCGCATGCCGACAACGGTCGAGACCACTGCCGGGTGACGACGGACGAACGCCAACGCCGCCTGGGGCAAGGTGACGCCGTACGTCTGACAGACCCGCGCTATCCGGCGGGCGTGGTCGATCACCTCTGCCTGCGCCTGCTGGTAGTCGTAGACGGCGTCGGTCGGCGGCATGTCCCGGGCCAGCAGCCCGGAGTTGTAGACACCGGCGACCACCACACCGACGTGGCGGGCCTGCGCGACGGGCAGCAGGTCGGTCAGCGCGCCCTGTTCCAACAGGGTGTACCGGCCGGCGCACATCACCACGTCCACGTCGGTCTCCGCCACGAAGCGGGCCAGCATCGCCGACTGGTTCATTCCCGCCCCGACGGCACCGATCACGCCCTGCTCCCGCAGCTCCACCAGGGCCGGGATCGCCTCGTTGGCGGCCTGCTGCCAGTGCTCGTCGGGGTCATGCAGATACACCACGTCGATCCGGTCCAGGCCGGTGCGCCGAAGGCTCGCCTCCAGCGAACGGCGGACGCCGTCGCGGCTGAAGTCCCAGACCCGGCGGTGATCGGCGGGAACGTCGAACCCCTCCGGATCCCGCTGGTGCGCCGTCTCCGGTGACGGCACGAGCAGCCGGCCGACCTTCGTCGACACCACGTACTCGCCGCGGGGGCGGGAGCGCAGGGCCGCGCCCAGGCGTCGTTCGGACAGGCCCAGCCCGTAGTGCGGTGCGGTGTCGAAGTATCGGATGCCGCCTGCCCACGCGGTGTCCACGGCGGCGGCGAACTGCTCGTCGGACGTCGCCCGGTAGAGATTGCCGCCCTGGGAGGCGCCGAAGCCCAGTGGGCTCAGCCGCAGCGGCGGTGCAGCGCCGCCGCGGCTCGTCGGACCCGCGGGACCGCGGGCGCCTCCCTGGACGGCGGCCCTCACCGCTCGTCCCGACCCACGCTGGTGCTGCCGGTCATCGCGGCGACCAGATCGTCGGTGGTGGCCTCGTCGGCGCGGAGCTGGGCCGCGCGCCGGCCGAGGCGCAGCACCTCGACGCGGTCGGCGATCTCGAGGACCTGCGGCATGTTGTGGCTCACCAGCACCACCGACATGCCGGCGTCGCGGGCCCGCCGGACGACGTCGAGCACCCGCCCGGTCTGGACCACACCCAGGGCCGCGGTGGGCTCGTCGAGGATGACCACGTTGGTCGCCCAGATGATGGCCCGGGCCACCGCCACGCACTGCCGCTGCCCACCGGACAGCATCGCGATGGGGGTGGTGACCCGGGGGATCCGTACGCCCAGTTCGTCCAGGGCGGCGGCGGCGCCGTGGCGCATGGCGCGCTTGTCCAGCAGCCCGAGCCGGCCGAGTGGTCCAGAGCGAAGGATCTCCCGGCCGAGATACAGGTTGGCGGCGACGCTGAGGTCGTCGGCGACGGCGAGGTCCTGGTAGACGGTCTCCACCCCTGCCCGCCGGGCGTCGACGGGGGTGGAGAACTGGACCGGACGGCCGCCGACCCGGATCTCGCCCTCGTCCGGCGGGTGCACACCGGACAGGGTCTTGATCAGGGTGCTCTTGCCGGCGCCGTTGTCGCCGATCAGCGCGACGACCTCACCGCGGCGGACCGTGAAGTCGGCGCCGCGCAACGCCTCGACGTGCCCGAACCGCTTGACGATGCCGCGGGCTTCGAGGACCGGCGGCTCCGCGTCGGTGGGTTGCTGGTCGCTGGTCGTGGTGGCCGTGGGGTTCACACCCATCACTGCACCGGCGGGTTGGCGCAGCTGGGCTCGAGCACCGCCTTGATCTCCGCCGAGTCGATGTTCTCCTTGGTGACGAAGGTGACGCCGGTGTCGGCCGACGCCAGCGGCGCCTTGTCCCGAAGGTGCTTGACCATCTTGTCGACGCCGAAGTAGCCCATCTTGAACGGGTTCTGCACGACCAGCGCCGAGATCTGGCCGTTGCGTACCCCGGCGATCTCGTCCGGGGCGGCGTCCCACCCGATGATGACCACCTTGCCGGACTTGCCGGCGGCCTGGATGGCCTGCGCGGCACCGAGCACGCTCGGCTCGTTGGCCGCGAAGACACCCTTCAGGTTGGGGTTGGCGGTGAGGATGTTCTCGGTGACCCGTCGGGCCTCGTTGACGTCGCTCTTGCTCGGCTGTTGGCCGACCAGCTTCAGGTTGGGGTACTGGGCGAGGCCGGCCTTGAAGCCGTCGACCCGCTCGGTGTTGGTCTGCGATCCGGGCTGGAACTCGACGAGCGCCACCTCGTGGTTGCCGGGGCCGAGTTCGGTGGCGAGCAGCTTGGCCGCCTCGGTCGCCGACGCACGGTTGTCGGTGGCGAAGAGGGGCACGTTCGACGGCTGCGGGCTGGTGCCAGAGTCGATCATGGCGACCGGGATGTTGGCGCTGAGCGCCTTGTCGGTCGCCGGTGCCAGCGCGCTGGAGTCGGTCGCTGCGTAGACGATGCCGTCGACCTTCTTGGTGACGAAGTTCTGGATCAGGTTGACCTGGCCCTCGACGTCGGTCTCGGCGGTCACCCCGTCCCACTGGACGGTGACGTCCCCCGCGCGCTGCGCGGCGCACTCGGCGCCCGCCTTGACGGTGTTCCAGTAGTCGGCGCCGACCGCCTTGGGTACGACGGCGAGCTTCAACGGGCCGCTCGCGTCCTTGGTCGCGCTGTCGCCGCCGCCGTCACGGACCTCGACGCCGCCGCAGGCGCTGATCAGGGCGGTCGCCGCGGCCGCGGCCAGGATCGCCTGCACGCGCAGGAGTCGTCCTCGCGTCCGCCGGCTGGTGGTGGTGTGTGCCATGGTGTGTGTCCTTCCTCGTTCGGACTCTCGGAATGGCATGTCAACCCCGTGATTCCAGCCGCCGGCGGCGGTACTGGTCGAAGTAGACGGCGGCCCAGATGATCACGCCGACGATCACCTGCTGGTAGTGGATGCTGATGTCGAGCAGGACGGCGCCGTTGCGGACCAGGGCGATGAGGAACGCGCCGATGATGGTCCCGACGATCCGGCCCTGCCCGCCGAACAGGCTGGCTCCGCCGATGACGGCGGCGGCGATGACGTCGAGTTCCAGTGAGATCCCGTAGTTGGGCTGGCCGGAGTTGACCCGGGAGGCGGCGATCATGCCGCCCAGCCCGACCAGCACGCCGGCCAGCACGTACACCCCGGTCAGGTGCCGCCCGACCCGGATACCGGAGCGGCGGGCCGCCTCCAAATTGGAGCCCATGGCGTAGGTGTACTGACCGAAGCGGGTCTGGGAGAGCAGGAAGGCGACCCCGACGGCGACCAGGACGGTGATCACCACGGCGAACGGAATGCCGAGGATCTGCCCGTTGCCGAGCAGTTGGAAGGACCGGGGAAGACCGTAGACGCCGACCGCGCCGGTGATGATGAAGACCAGGCCTCGGCCCACGGACATGGTCCCCAACGTCGCGATGAACGGCGGAATCCGGGCCACCGTCACCAGCAGCCCGTTCAACAGCCCGGCCAGCGCGCCCACGCCGATCGCGACCGCCGTCGCCGCCCAGAGCGAGAAGCCGAGGTCGCGCACGACCATCGCGCCCAACACGCCGGCGAGCGCGGCGACCGACCCCACGGACAGGTCGATGCCCTTCGTGATGATGACCATCGTCTGGGCGGTGGCGATGATGGCGATCACCGCCGTCTGGGCCCCGATGTTGAAGAGGTTGTCCGCAGTCAGGAAGTAGGGACTCGCGAAGGTCAAGGCGATGAACAGGACGACCAACGCGGTCGCGGCGGTGAACTCGGAGACGGCGTGGGAGATCCGTTCCCGGAACCAGTCGCTGAGTTCGCCGCGCTGTGTGCCGGCGGTTGCCTCGGCGCTACTCATCGTCGGACCTGACCTCCTCAAGCGTGGCGCCGGCGTCCGACGGGGACCCGCCGACGAGCCGAACGTCTGTGAGCGACCGACCCCGCTCGGCCGGCGGTGCGGCGAGGTGCCCGCACAACCTTGGAGATAGGTCGGATGTTTCCCGCGATCAGGCGTTACCTTGCCACGCATTCACGTATGTTGCCAAGGTCTTGCGGGCATGTTTTGCCATCGTTACCTGTGCCATCGAAGCCATACGTCCGACCAAATCGACACCGACTGCCACCGCCAGCATGTTATCGATAACATGCTATGTCCCCAGGCCGAAAGGCGCTGCAGTCTCAGGACGGGGCCAACTGGTAGACACGGCCGGCGGTCCGGCGCCAGATCGCGGCCCGCTCGTCGTCGGACAGCGGGTCCAGCAGGTCACCGAGGACGGCGACCCAGCGGGTGTACGAAGTGGCGAGCAGGCACACCGGCCAGTCCGAGCCGAACATCAGCCGATCCGGCCCGAACACGTCGAGGGCGTGCTCGACCGCGGGCCGCAGGTCGGCCGCGGTCCAGGACCCACCGTCCACTTCGGTCACCAGGCCGGAGAGCTTCGCCGTGGTGTTGGACTCGGCCGCGAGCGCCCGCAGGTCGCGCTGCCAGTCGCCGAGATCGGCGCGTCCGAGCGGGGGCTTGCCGAGGTGGTCCAGGACGAACCGCACCTGGGGCAGGTCGCGGACGAGCCGGACGGCCGCCGGCAGCTGACGGTGGCGCACCAGGAGGTCGAAGGCGAGACCCGCGGCACCGACCGCGGCGATGCCGCGCCGCACCTCGGGGCGATCGAGATAGGTCGGGTCGGGTTCGGACTGGACCAGGTGCCGGATCCCGACCAGCCGTTCGCCGCCGCGCGCCCCGCGTAGTCGGGCGAGGCGACGGTCGACATCGGCCGCGGTGAGGTCGACCCAGCCGACGACCCCGGCGACGAGCGGGTCGTCGGCCGCGATGCCGAGCAACTCGGGCGTCTCCGACCGAACGGCGACGGACTGGACGACCACGGTCTGGGTGACCCCGGCGGCCCGGGTCGCCGGGGCGAGCTCGACCGGTGTGAAGTCGTCGTCGATCGCGGCCATGGTGTGCGGATCGATCCAGGGCTGTGGGTGCCGCGCCCGGACCCAGAGGTGATGGTGCGCGTCGACGATGCCCGCTCGTCGCGCGACCTCGCCGGTCGTCACCGGACCCGTCCCTGGCGCGTTCTCGTCCACAGCACACCCCGCCCCGCCGCTGATCGAACCCTCCGGGTCAACCCGGAGCCACGGAGCCGATCTGGCAGATTGACCATGTTAGCGGTAACAGCCTGTTGTCGAGTCCCGAACGCGCACCACGACCGGCCTCCGGCAGTGTCGCCTTTTGGTCTGACGAATCCACCCGGCACCTGCGGCTGGTCCGCCTCGTCGACGCGCCGGTGCACTGACGCGTCCGGGGCACGGGTCCGGGTTGACCGCCTGAGGCGGCACCGATACCGTCGACGCACTATCTGCGGCGACGCGAGGGAAGCCGGTGTGAATCCGGCGCGGTCGCGCCACTGTGAGCGGTTCCCCAATCACCATCGGGGTCCGCGAGCCAGGACGCTCGGTCGTCCGCAGCCTTGCGATGGGGACGCGTCATCCCTGGGGAGGTTCGTGTATTCATGTCTAGCTCCGCTACCAGCCAGCCGGTGGTGCACCCCGCTGGCAGTGCCCGTCTCTTGTGGACTGCTCTGGCGACCGTTGCCGCGCTCGCCCTGCTGACGTATCTCGTCGCCTTCGACCAGGGGGCGGTGTCGCGCAGTGGGATGTACCTGCACGAGCTGATGCACGACGGCCGGCACCTGCTGGGCGTCCCGTGCCACTGACCACCACCAGCACTCCCCCGTTCCTCGCCGTCCTCGTCCGCGGGCTGCTGGCCGGCCTGCTCGCCGGCCTGCTCGCCGGGGCGTTCGCGTACGTCGCCGGCGAACCGCACGTCGAGGCGGCCATCGCCATCGAGGAGGCGGCGACGCACGCCGAGCCTGCCGTTGGTGCGCACGATCACGAGGACGCCCTGGTCAGCCGGACGGGTCAGCGGGGCGGCCTCTTCCTGGCCACCGCCCTGTTCGGGGCCGCGATGGGTGGCCTGCTGGCCACGGCGTACGTCCTGCTGGCCCGGCGGCGGCGCGGCGACGACGACGGGCGGTGGGGTCTGCTGCTGGCCGGCGCGGCGCTGGTCGGTGCGGTGATCGTGCCGTTCCTCAAGTACCCGGCGAACCCACCGGCGGTCGGCGACCCGGCCACCATCAACCAACGGACCGTCACCTACCTGTTGATGGTGGTGCTCGGGCTGGTGGCCGTGTGGGCCGGCTCGCTGGGCTACCGGTCGGTCGGTGCCCACGCGCCGACGTGGCTTCGCGCCGCCGCGGCCGTGGGCGGCTTTCTCCTGGTCACGGCAGTGTCGTACGTGGTGATGCCGTCCTTCCAGGAGGTTCCGGCGGACTTCCCGGCGACCCTGTTGTGGAGTTTCCGGTTGGCCTCGCTCGGCACCCAGGTCGTGCTCTGGACCGGCATCGGCCTGCTGTTCGCGGCCCTGATGCACCACGAGCGGCGTCGCCGGGCCGGCACCGCGCTGCCGAGCACGTGACCGGCACCAGCCTTCGGCTGGTCGCCCACGCTCACACCGCCGCGCTGCGCCGGGCCCGCTTCGGCGGTGCCGGCGACGGCCTGGACGAGGGTGGCCTGCGTGCCGCGCTCGCCCAGGCCCACGCGGGTGCGGACCGGCGTTGGCCCCTCGGGGAGAACGCCACCTGCCTGTCCAGCCCCGCGGTGGCCGCCCGACAGACCGCCAACGCCTTCGGCCTGCTGCCGACGGTCGAGACCGCGTTGGCCGACTGTGACTACGGGGACTGGTCCGGGCGGTCGCTTGAGGAGGTCGCTGAATCGCAGCCGCAGGCACTGCACGACTGGTTGTCCGCCCCGGACTGCGCGCCGCACGGCGGTGAGTCCGTCACGGCGGTGCGGGATCGGGTCGGCAGCTGGCTGGACGCGCAGCACCGGGCCGGTGGACGAGTCATCGCGGTCACCCACCCACTGGTGATCCGGGTCGCGGTGGTGCACGCCCTCGGCCTTCCGATGGCGACGTACCGGCAGGTGGACGTCGAGCCGTTGGCTGTCGTCCGGCTCACCAGCCAGGGTGCGCGCTGGCACCTTCGACTGGGCGGATAGCGAGCAGGTCGAGGTCACACCGAACGGCGTAGGCCGTGCCCACTCCTGGTGGGCACGGCCTGCGCCTGTGCGCCGCTTGCTCAGTGCTGCCGAATGGGCAGGTGCAGCTCGACCGGCTCGGGCGGGAGGTCGTCGACACCGGCGGCGACGGCCTGCTCGTGGCGGCGGCGCGCTGAGGGCAGGGCGAGTGCCGCGAAGACGGCCAGGACCGCGACGCCCGCGCACACCCAGAAGCCGGCGGTGAACGCCGTGTCGGTGGGCAGCCCCTGTGGAGTGCTGTTCGAGGTGATGACGGCCGCCACGACCGCCGCGCCGATGCTGCTGCCGATGGTGCGGGCGATGGTGTTGACGCCGCTCGCCTCGCCGGTCTGCCCGGCCGGGACGCTCTCGATGATGGCGTTGGACATCGCCGCGAACGCCAGGCCGATGCCGGCGCCGGTGAGCACCCCGGAGAGCAGCACCTGCCAGGTCGCGCCGTGCCCGAGCGCCGGCAGCGCGAACGCGACGACGACCGCGACCGTGCCGAGGAACATCGGCACCTTGGGGCCGAAGCGACGGTCCAGCAGACCCGCGAGGGGGCCGAAGACCACCATCATCAGGACGGTGGGCAGCAGGAAGAGGCCCGCCTGGGACACCGTCTTGCCGAACCCGTACCCGGTGGCCGCGGGGAGTTGCAGCAGGGTCGGTACCAGCACGAACGTCCCGAACATCGCGAAACCGAGGATCAGGGCGACGAGGTCGGTGGCCCAGACACCGCGGATGCGCATCAGGCGCATGTCGATGAGGGGCTCGCGTACCCGCAGCTCGACCCGGACGAACACCACCATCGCGACCACGCCGAGCAGGAACAGGCCGATGGTCTTCGACTCGGTCCAGCCCCAGCCCTGCCCCTTGCTCACGGCCAGCAGCAACGAGACCAGCGACACCGAGAGGATGGCCGCGCCGAGCATGTCGAGCCGTCCGGGCGTGCGGACCCGCGACTCGGGCATCCCGAAGATGGTTCCGAGCAGCGCGACGACGACGAGGACCAGTGGCAGCCAGAACAGCCAGTGCCACGACAGGTGCTCCACGATCGGGCCCGCGGCCACGATGCCGACACCGGCGCCGACCCCGAAGATCGCCGACAGCAGGCCGACGGTGACGCCGACCTTCTCCCGGGGCAGTTGGTCGCGGACGATGCCGATCGAGAGCGGCAGGATCGCTCCGGCGGCTCCCTGTAGCGCCCGCGCGACGATCAGCACGGTCAGGTTGGGGGCCAGAGCGGCGAGCAGTGTGCCCGCGGCGAGGGCCGCGAGGACGCCGATGAGGACCCGGCGCTTGCCGACCATGTCACCGAGACGTCCGAGGATGGGCGTCAACACCGAGGCGGCCAACAGGTACGCAGTGAGCACCCAGCTGATGTCTCCGGTCGAGACGCCCAGGTCCCTTCCGATGGTCGACAGCGCGGGCGCGACCAGCGACTGGAGCACCGCGAACGCCAGGCCGCCCAGCGACAGGTACAGCACCAGGAGGCTGCTGTTGGCGCGCGGGGCGGCGCCGGACGCGGAGTCGAGGTTCGTCGACTCCTCGATGGTGTGGGTCATGAGATCCCCGAACTAGATGTAAACGTTTGCTGACTTAGCCAGTATCCGCAGCCCGGGACTCATGTCAACAGTCGTTTACGTCACCTTCGGGTCGTACCGGACCTTGCAGTCGACAGAAAGTCAACATATGTTTACTTACCGGCCCGAATCGAGCAGCGGATTGGCGGACGGCAACACACCGACTCCGCGCCAGAGCGACAGGAAGGACGCGTCGTGACAGCAGAACCGCCTGTCCCCGCGACCAGCAACACCGCCGGCGAACCGGCCCAGCGTCGCCGTCGGGACGCGGCCGAGACCCGGCAGTTGCTGCTCGACGCCGCCCGCCAACGCTTCGCCCGGGACGGCTACGCGGCCACCACCGTCCGGGACATCGCCGACGACGCGGGCGTCAACGTAGCGCTCATCAGCCGCTACTTCACTTCCAAAGGAGGCCTGTTCGAGGCGTGCCTGCGTGCCGCTGGCGACGAACTGGGCCGAACCTACGGTCAGACGCCCGCCGACCGGGTGCCCGAAGCCATCGCCCGGCACATCGCTGGCCTCGGCGCGGCGGGCCTGTCGAGCCAGCTCGCACTGCTGTTGCGGTCGTCCGGGGACGCGGAGGCCGACGAGATCCGGCGTGGCGTGCTGGTCCGTTCCAGCGAACAACTGGCAGCGGCTCGCGGGTGGCGTCCCGGCGATCCGGACAGCCAACAGCTCCTGCTCCACGCCCAGATGGCCCTCGCCGCCGGCATCGGAGTCGCGGTGCTGCGGTCGTCGATCCGGCTGGAACCGCTGAGTTCAGCCACCGAGCATGACCTGGTCGGGCCGCTGCGCGACCTGGTCGACGCGCTGCTGCCACCGCACTGAGCGCTGGCCGAGAGGCCGATCACGGGACCCGGCGCGCGCCGTTCGGGCTGCCAGCGCACCTGCCAGCGCACGGACGATCAGCCGACGCGGGTATGGACCAGGGCGGCGGCGCGGCCCAGGGCGGACTTCTCGACCGCGGAGAGCGCGGGGTCGACCCGGCGCAGACCCACGGCATGTCGTAGTTGGCTGACCCGGGGTGCTTCGGCGCGTTGCTGAAAGGCGTCGAGGCCGTCCCGGGCAAGATCGGCGAGCTGCGGGTCCGGGCTGACCGCCACCTCGGCGAGAATGAGAGCGGTCATGGCCACGTCCAGGTCGGCTGGGCCCTCGGTCGCGTTACGCCAATCGATGAGCACCGGCCCGCGCGAGGTCACCATGACGTTCTGTGGATGCAGGTCGAGGTGCAGGACGCGGTCCGCCGGATCGGCACTGAAGCGGGCCGGCAGGCTGTGGAGGCGGTCATGCAGGCCCACCAGTAGGTCGGCGGCCGCGCCGATGCCGGTGCGCCCGGCGAGCATCGACGCCAGGAGAGTCTCGCCGTCGAGTCGTTCGAGCACCAGGTCGGGCCCCTGGGCGTCGTACACCACGGGCACCGGGTAGCCGGCGGCAGCGACGTACGCCATCAACGCCGCCTCAGGCTCGCTGTCCCCGCCCTGGCGGTAGCGGCGCAGCACCCGCGACTCGTCGAGCACGTAGACGTCGGCGTCGCGGCCCGAGGCGAGCAGCGCGTGATCGTCCATGGCAGACGACGCTAACAGTGTGTTGCGCGACAGGCGCGTGGGGCGGGCCGTGATCACGGCCCGCCCCACGCTGCGTTGTCCCCGGCTCGGTGCTAGCCGGTGACGGTGAACGGTCGGGACACCGTGGTGGCCGACGTGGCGCCGTTCAGCGTGACGCTGGTCGCGCCCGCCTTCGCCGCGCCAGGAACGCTGACCGTCGCGCCGGAGATGACGCCGTCACCGTTCGCGCGCACTGTGCTGACCGCCAGTCCGGTCCCGAAGGCGATCGTGACCACCTCGTTCGGCGCGTACCCGGAACCGTCGACCATGATCGACGTGCCGCGCGGGCCCGAAGTGGTCAACAGCGAAACCCGCGGCTGGTAGGTCCGCGCCTGCGGCTCCCCGGTCACCTGGACGGTGGCCGTGGCCGGCGTACGCGAGGACGCGCCCGTCGCGGTGACGGCGTACCGGCCGGGTTGCGCGTCACCGGAGGTCGGCACCGAGGCGCGGACCGTTCCCGTCGCGGAGGCCGCGACCTTCAACGTCCGGCCCGGGTCGGTGCCGACGTTGACGGTCACCTGCTCACCGGCGGCGAAACCGCTGCCGGTGACGGTGATCGCGCCGCCGGTGGTGACGGCGCCGGACGCGGACAGCGTGATCGCCGGCTGCGATCCGCCCCGAGCCACGGTCACGGTGAAGGATCCGGTGCTGCTCGACAGCGTGTCCCACGCGGTGACGCGCACCGTGTAGGTGCCCTCCCGTGCGTAGGTGTGCTGGCCGCTCATCGCACCCGACGCGCCGATCGTCACATCGTCCGGAACCGTGCCGTCACCCCACTGGACGCGGGCGCGGTATCCCGTCGTACCGGGAACGCCGCCGGTCACCGCACCGAGGTTCGCCGCGAGGGCCTGGCCGGCGGTGGCCGTCTGGCTCTTCGGGGCGGCGGTCGTCAGCGCCGGGGCGGGCGTGCCGTCGTTGGCCACGGCGAACACGTGGATCCGACCCGCCGAGCGAGGGTCACCGGTCTGCGTCGGCAGGGTCACCGACACCAGCGTCCTGCCCGCCGGAATCTGGTACGGCGCGGTGGCGAAGAGGAACGGCTGGGCGCCGTCGCGGTTCGTGCCCTGCAACCGGTACGCCGTCCGGGTGACGATGATGTTGCCGTAGGACGGGGTGCCGTTGGCGTTGCCGCCCAGCGTCCAGTCGCTCAACTGGATCGGAATGCTGGCCGTGCTGCCGTCGCTGAACGTCGCCGTGCCGGTGGTGCTCTGGTTGCCCTGCGTTCCGGCGCCGATGAACGAGATGCTCTTCGCGTCCTCCGGAAGGTCGAGGACGACGCTCGCCCCGTTGCCGGTGGCGTTGTCCGGCTGCCCGGCCGGGATCACCGGCAGGGTGAACCGCAGCGCGGTTCCGGGAACCTGCTGCGGCTGGCCCTGGGTGGCACCACCCGCCGCCAGGGCGGCCCGGGAGTAGGCCCAGGACTTGGCGTCACAGTCCGCGGCCAGTGCCCCTTCGTCGCCGACGCAGACGCTGTCGAAGGCGGCGGTGAGACCGGAGGCCGGGGCGTACGCCACCTCGACGCCGACCGTCGTGGAGCTCTGAGTCTCGCCGTCGGTCACCGTCACGTTCGCCTGGTGGTAGCCGGGCGTGGTGTAGGTGTGCGACCCACCGATGCGGTAGACGGCCCGCGAGTTCAACGTCACGGTGCCCTCGGTGGCCGGCGTGCCGTCACCCCAGTCGATGGTGGCCTGGTAGCCGCCGGCGTCGCCGCCGGTGACGGTGGCCAGCGGGACCGAGACGGGTACGCCGGTGGTCGCGTGAACGCCGTCCGCCGCGGTGACGGTGATGTCGCCGCCCCCGAGGTCGAGGTCACCGCCGGCGAGCAGCTCAACCTCGGCGAGGGTGGTCTGCGCGGCACCGACGGTCTTCGTGACGGCGAGGCGGAACTGCGCGAACCGTCCCGGCTTGTCGATCGAGTACGGGCGGGTCTGGTTGCGCCACGGGAACACCTGACCGTTGCGGGAGTCCACTGTGGTCCAGGTGAGGCCGTCGTTGGAGCCCTGCAGACGCCAGTCCGCCGGGTCGCCGGCAGCGGCCCCGGACGTGACCGTGTAGTACTTCGGCTTCTGCTTGCCACCACGGAAGGCCCAGGTGATCTGCGGGGTCGCCGAGGCGAAGGTCAGCTGCGTGGTCGACGAGTCGTCAAACAGCTTCGACGCGTCCTGACCGCCGGTCGCGGTCGCGGTGCCGAGACCGGGGCCGGTGACGTCCTGCAACGGCTTGGGCGCCTCGTCACCCTTGGTGAGCGACGGCGGGGCGTCGTTCTTGCCACTGCCCCACGACGACGGCTTGGATCCCATCTGGAAGTCGATGGTGCCGCCCTTGGCGAGCGTCGCGACATCCACCGACAGGCCGCGCTGCTTCCTGCCGTTGACCGAGACGCCCTGCACGTAGACGTTCGCCGCGCTGTTGTTCGGCGCGTTCACGACGATGTCGCCGCTGCTGCGGCGCACGGTCATCCTGGTGAACTGCGGCGAGCCGATCGCCCACTCGGACGACCCGGCCTGCAACGGGTAGATGCCCAGCGAGCTGAGGATGTACCACGACGACATCTCGCCGTTGTCCTCGTCGCCCAGGTAGCCCTGGCCGATCTCACTGCCGACGTAGAGTCGCCGCAGGATCTCCCGCACCGTCTCCTGGGTCCTGGCGGGTGCGCCGGCGACGTTGTACATGTACGGGATGTGGTGCGACGGCTGGTTGCTCATGCCGAGCTGACCCATCCGCACCGCGCGCGCTTCGAGCATCTCGTGGATGACGCCGCCGTACCCACCGGGGCGGTCGGCGTTCTCCGGAGTCGCGAAGAACGCGTCGAGCTTGTCCCGCAGCGCCTTCTGCCCGCCGTACAGGTTGATCAGGCCCTGGCCGTCCTGCTGGGCGGTGAACGCGAAGTTCCACCCGTTGGTCTCGGTGTAGACGCCACCCCAGTCCAGCGGGTCACCGGCGAGGAAGTTGCCGGCGGCGTCGCGGCCCTGGAAGAGCTTCGTCTTCGGGTCGAAGAGGTGGACGTAGTTGCGGGCCCGCTCCAGGAAGTACCGCGACTCCTCCTTGAGCCGGGCACGTTCCGACTTCGGCGTGGCCGGGTCCTTGGCGAGCGCCGCGCCCATGTTGCCGATGCCGAAGTCGTTGATGTAGCCCTCCAGCGCCCAGGACACCGACTCCCCGGTGGACGTCGGCGTGTAGCCGAGGAACAGGGAGCTCTCGATGCCCTTGCGTCCGACCGCGCTGCGCCCGGACGCGACGGTCGCGTCCTTGACGGCCGCGTCGTACGCGGCGAGCGGGTCGGGCAGCTTGACCCCGGTGAGGTACGCCTGAGCCAGTGCCACGTTCGCGCTGGTGCCGGTCATCAGGTCGGCGTAGCCGGGGGACGACCAGCGGGCGATCCAGCCGCCGTCGCGGTAGTGCTGGACGAACCCGTCGGAGATCCTGGCGGCGACGTCCGGGTACAGCAGCGCGTAGGCGGGCCACACGGTGCGGTAGGTGTCCCAGAAGCCGTTGTTGACGTAGATCTGCCCGTCGACGATCTTCGCGCCCGTCCGGGTGGGGGTCGACGCGCCGGTCGGCGCCGAGACCGGGCTCGCGTACTGCCAGCGCGGCGCGGCGGCGGTGCCGGTGTTCTCCGACTGGGAGTTCGGGTAGAGGTTCAGCCGGTACAGGTTCGAGTACATGGTGACGAGCTGCGCCTCTGTGGCGCCCCGCACCTCGACCCGGCCGAGCCGGTCCTTCCAGGTGGCCGTCGCGGCGGCGTGGATCTGGTCGAAGCTCTTGCCGGTGACCTCAAGGTCGAGGTTGCGGCGGGCCTGGTCGACGGAGAGGAACGACGTGGCGAGGCGCATCGTCACCTCCCGCGACCCGGAGATGTCGAAGGTGGCCGAGGTCGCGGCGGACGCCGTCGGCGCCCGGTCGAAGGTGCCGGAGACGAACATCCGGCTCCGACCGGCCGACAGGCCGCTGCCGTTGTCGACCCAACCGGTGAACGTGCCGTCCGCGCCGATGGTGAACGTGCCGTTGTGGAAGACGAGGCTTCCGGTCGGCTGCCCGGTGGGGAAGGTGAACCGCATGATCCCGGCGTGGTCGGTGGGCGACATCTCCGCGATCAGGCCGTTCTGGAGCGTGACCCGGTAAAGGTCCGGCTGTGCCGTCTCGTCGTCGTGGGTGAAGGCGAGCGCACGACTGGCCGGCTGACCGGTGAGCGACCCGCCACCGACGACCGGCATGACCGACATCTGGTTGCGGTCACCCATCCAGGGGCTGGGCTCGTGGGAGATCGCGAGGCCCTGGAGCATGGGCAGGTTGGCCTCGTTGTTCTTCCGGTGGTACTCGTACTCCCACGAGTCGGAGGTCGCGTCGGTCACCGGGGTGAAGAAGTTGAACCCGTTCGGTACGGCGGTGATCGGCAGGTTGTTGCCGCGCGAGAAACCACCCGTCGAGTTGGTGCCCCGTCGGGTGTCGACGTAGTTGGTGAGCTTCGAGCCGTCGATCGACGCCGGCGTGGCCGTCAGCTCGATGTCGTCGAGCCAACCCTGGAACCGGGTCTCGCCGGTGGCCTGCGGGTTGTCGTACGCGAGCAGGATGCGGTCGATCGTCTTGCCGCGTGCGACGGTGCTCAGGTCGGCCTGCACCAGGTTCCACTGGTCGGCGAAGAGCACCTTCGAGGCGCCCTGGCCAGCGCCCGTGAGCGGGTAGCCGTGCTGGTCTGCGGCAGAGCGGCCACTCAGGTAACTGCCGTCGGTGAAGTGCAGGTCGACGGCGGTGTAGGTGGACGGGTACCGGCCGTCCCCGCCGGTGAACTCGGGGAAGATCTTGTACGACAGTCGGGTCTTCGGCCCGACCGGGATGCTGACGTCGAAGAGCATGTTGGTCGCGTACGACCGGCCGTTGCCCTCGGCGCCGCCGGAGTAGCGCAGCGCGGCCAGTCCGGTGAACCCGACGTCCGGCTTCGTGGTGTAGCCGCCGTTCGGGCCGGCGGTCGCCTCACTGACCATGGGGGTGGCCGGCGGGCGGACGTCCGAGCCGTCGCTGATGTTCCAGTCGGCGAGCTGCACGAGCGAGTCACCGGAGTTCGCGGTGACGTTGAGCCGGTAGAAGCCGTAGGCGTCCGGGTTGGTGAAGCTGTACGTGTTGGTGGCGAAGCGTCCGCTGAACTTCTCGCCGGCGCGCTTGTCCAGGTCGGTCCAGGTGCTGCCGTCGTTCGACCCCTGGACGACGAAGTCCTTCGGGTCGCGGGTCGGCGCGTCGTTGGCAGCGGTCAGCGAGTAACGCCGCACTGTCGCCGGCTTGGCGAGCTGGTAGGTCACCCAGCCGCTGGACGCGAACACGAGCCACTTCGTCGACGGGTCGTCGTCGGCGAGGTTCGCGGCGACCTCGCGCGGCTTGTTCTCGTCGCTCGCGGTCACGGCGCTGACCTGGCCGAGCAGGCTGCCCGGCAGGGTGGCGACCTTGCCGCTGAGGTTGGCCTGCACGGGCCTTCCGTTGGGGCCGACCTCGACGGTGCTGGTGGCGGGCTGCGGGTCGGCGGACTCGAACGAGGAGGTGAAGTTGCCGGGGGTGGCGGGAGTGGGAGCGGCGTTCGCCGGGGGCGTGGCGACGAGCAGACCCAGGGGTAGCAGGGCTGTTGTCGTCGCCGCGATCAGGCGGCGCGAGAGTGGACGCGCAAGGGGGGTGTGCGACATGAGGGACGGAGCCTTTCGACTCGAACCGGGTCGAGTTCGTCGAACGTCTGGGCAGTGTGGAGCGGGTGGTGGGCCGAGCCCTGACATCGTTGTCATGAGAGTGCGTGAGCAACGGGAGTCGGGCCTGTGGGCTGCCGCTGATAGTTCCGGGCGCAACACGGCCGTGTCAACGGGTTGGCCGCGCCGAAACGGCAGCCGCCCGCACCGGGCCGGCCGCCGACGTGCCGGGCCTCGACGCCGTCGGATGACGTACGCCGAGGCCCGGGCACGGATCAGCAGTAGAGGTTGGCTCCGGCGGACACGCCGAGGATGCCGACGAACTGCTGGTACCTGGTGACGCGGCTCTGCACCTGGGCGGGGTTTCCGCCGTTGCACTCGATCGAGCCGTTGATGCTGCGGATGGTCTGACCGAACCCGGCGCCGTTGACCATCGCATTGTGGGCGGTCATGGTGCCCGGCCCGTTCTGGGTCATCCAGTACCAGATACCGGTCTTCCAGGCCACCGCGGCGTCGGTCTGCACCAGCCACGGGTTGGTCAGCAGCGGCAGGTTGAGCGCGTTGCCGGCGGCGTTGTAGTTGAAGTTCCAACTCAGCTGGATCGGCCCCCGCCCGTAGTAGGCGGCCTGCCCGGCGGGACACCCGTAGGGCTGGCCGGGGTCGCAGTAGTGCGGGTAGTTGGCGGTGTTCTGCTCGACGATGTGCACGAGCCCGCCGGTCTCGTGGTAGACGTTCGCCAGGAAGGCCGCTGCCTCCTGCCGCTGGACGGTGGCACTGCCGCTCTTCGCGAACGCCGGGTAGGCGCTGAGCGCGGCGATGAGACCGGAGTAGGTGTAGAAGGAGTTGCGACCCGGGAACATCTGGTTGAACTGGGCCTCGGTGACCACGAAGCCCCCCGGATTGGTGGGCGGCGGGGTGGTCGGTGGTTGACCACCACAGGTGTACGGCTCCCAGTACCAGGTGCTGACAACGGGGTCGTACCCGGGATTGTCGTGCTCGGCGATGTAGTAGAGGCCGTTGGTGTACCGCACTATCGCCCCGGTGGCGTACCACGTCCCGGCGGCCCAGTTCGGGTAGGCGCAGGTCCCCCCGGTGGGTGGCGTGGTGCCGCCTCCGCACGCGCCGAGGTCCTCCCAGACGCCGGTCGTGCCCGGCGGGGCCTCGTTCTGGGTCCACCACTTCGCCCGGTAGTTGCGGCCGTTGTGGGAGACCTGCGCGTCTCCCCAGTAGACGGCCGAGGCCTGCCACGACGCTGAGCAGGCCGCCGCTGACGCGGCGGTGGCCGGGATGATCGCGACCAGTCCGCCGGCGACGATCAGCGCCGCCAGCGCGACCAGCGCGCGGAGTCTTGTCATGTGGTTGCTCCTTCCTCGGGCCCCAGTGGCCGAGATCCGAGCCGGATATCGACGCAAGTGACTCTAACATCATCTGTTCACAGTCTTTACTAATTCATCGCCCTCGGACGACGGCAACTCCGTGGCCGGCCGCCGATACTTCCGATGAATTTCCGGATCATGCATCTCTCCACTGCTGCGGTTGACGTCGATCGACTCCCCAGCAGATCAACCTCAGCGCAGTCACCACTGGCCACGCCAGGTGCATGCCCCGCGAGCCGCCCTGGCCTGTTCCGGATTGATTCCGGAACTTGTTGACGTGTTCGAATTCTCGCTGTAATACTCCGATCCACTGAGGTCGATACGACAGCAGGCTGCGATCCACCCACCACCACACCTGTCCGGACTGCGCCGTCCGCCGTCCGGGTCTGCGAGAAGGGGCACCAGATGAGCAGACTCCTCCCCCGCACGGCCCTGTGGTCGAGGCGGTTGCGCGCGGCGCTCGCCGTCCTCGCCACCGCGGTCGCCATGTGCGGCGTCGTCCTCGCCGCCACCTCGACCCCGTCGAGCGCCGCCACCTGCAACGGCTACGTCGGCCTCACCTTCGACGACGGCCCGACCGGCAGCACCAGCGCGCTGCTCAACGTGCTGCGCAACAACGGCGTACGGGCCACGATGTTCAACGTCGGGCAGAACGTCCAGAACAACAGGTCGGCCGCACAGGCACAGGTGGCCGCCGGCATGTGGGTCGCCAACCACAGCTGGAACCACGCCCACATGACGTCGATGAGCCAGTCCCAGATGCAGTCGGACCTGTCCCAGACCAGCTCGGCGATCCAGTCGGCGACCGGCAGTCGGCCGGTGCTGTTCCGGCCGCCGTACGGCGAGACCAACTCCACCCTGCAGTCGGTGGCGTCGTCACTGGGCATGCGCCAGGTGATCTGGGACGTGGACTCGCAGGACTGGAACGGCGCCAGCGTCAGCCAGATCGTGTCCAACGCGAGTCGACTCCAGGCCGGTCAGGTCATCCTGATGCACGACGGGATCCAGAACACCCGCGACGCCATCCCCCAGATCATGGCCAACCTGACCAGCCGCAACCTGTGCCCCGGCATGATCTCGCCGTCCACCGGCCGCGCGGTCGCGCCCGACGGCACGACCCCGCCGACCACCCCGCCGCCGACCACCCCGCCGCCCTCCGGCGGCACCTGCACAGCGACCGCCACGACCCCCAACGTCTGGGGCGACAGGTACAACACGTCGGTGACGGTCAGCGGCGCCAGCACGTGGACCGTGGTCGTGGCCATCACCTCGCCGCAGCGGATCTCCACCGTCTGGAACGGCACGGCCACCTGGGACAGCAGCGGGACGGTCATGACCATGCGGTCCAACGGCAGTGGCAACACCTTCGGCTTCACCACGATGACCAACGGCAACAGCAGCGCCCGCCCACAGATCCGCTCCTGCACCTCGGGTTGACATCGCCCGGGTTGAGTCGTGCGCGGTGGGTGCGCCCGGCACCCACCGCGCACCTGCCTGCTCGCCGCACGTGGCCACTAGCCTGCACAGATGCGACACACCCTCACCCCGGGGAATGAGAGCCTGCACGGCCATTTCTCCCCCGATCTCCCGCCCGTGCTCACCATCGATCCCGGCGACACCGTCACCTGTCGCACCCTGGACTGCTGGTGGTCCGCCGGCCCGTACCCCGGCGGGCCGAACCGGGACCGGCCCCGGGTGCCCCAGCACCGCCCCGATTACGGACACGCGTTGATCGGTCCGGTCGCGGTCCGCGGTGCGCGCGCTGGTCAGACCCTCGCGGTACGCATCGACGCGGTCGTCCCGGGCAGCTGGGGAACCACAGTGGCCGGCGGCTGGCCGAGCGAGTTCAACAGGCACTACGGCGTGCAGGATCACCAGGTGGTGCACGCCTGGACGCTGGACCCGGTGACGATGACCGGTCGCAACCAGCACGGGCACACGGTTCCGCTGCGACCCTTCATGGGAGTGCTCGGCATGCCGCCCGCTGAGCCGGGGCTGCACTCGACGACCCCACCGCGCCCGTGGGGCGGCAATCTGGACTGCCGGGACCTCACTGCCGGCACCACCCTGCTGCTGCCGATCCCGGTGGACGACGCGCTCTTCTCCGTCGGGGACGGGCACGCCGTACAGGGTGACGGCGAGGTCGGCGGCACCGCGATCGAGTGTCCGATGGACGAGGTGACGGTGACCATCGACGTACGCGACGACTTCCCGGTCACCGGCCCGGTGGCCCGTACCCCCGACGCGTGGCTGACCATGGGCGTCGGCGCCACCCTCGACGACGCCACGTTCACCGCCCTGGACTCGATGCTGACCCTGATGCAGCGACTGCACGGCCTCAGCCGCCCGGACGCGGTGGCGCTGGCCAGCATCGCCGTCGACGTGCGGGTGACGCAGATCGTCAACCAGAGCGTCGGCGCGCACGCGGTGCTCCGCGACGACGCGCTGCGCTGGCCGGACGCCGGTTCTGTCGGGGGGCGAAGTTAGCGTGTGGTCACTGTCGCCGCGCCGGCCGGATCGCGCCGCTCGCTGACCCTCGGAGGCCCCCATGTCCCAGGAGACGACCTACCTCGAACTGTCCGAAGTGGACGGTGCACACAAGTTCTACGAGGTCATCGTCGACAACGCCACGCTGACGGTGCGCTACGGCCGGATCGGCGACCAGGGGCAGGTCAAGGCGAGCGCCTATCCGGACAACGCCCGGGCCCGGGCCGCCGCGGCGAAGAAGATCGGGGAGAAGGTCCGCAAGGGCTACGCGCCGGCGGTCCCCGGCGTGCGCCAGAAGCGCACCGTGTCGCGGCGGCAGATCGTCAGCACCCGCTCCACCGCCCACACCGCCCCGGTGCTCTGGCGCTACGACTCCGGCGCCCCCGCCTTCGGCATCTTCGTCGACGGGCAGCACTGCATGGTCGGCAACGAGCACGGAGTCATCACCACGCTCGACCACAACGCCCAGGTGCGCGGCCAGGTCCGCCTTCCCGACGGGGTCAAGTGCATCGTCGCCGACGACGCCTGGATCTACGCCGGCTGCGACGACGGCAACGTCTACGACCTGTCCGGCAAGGTGCCCCGCGTGGCGTACGCGATCGCCCCGGAGATCGACATCTACTGGTTGGACATCCACGACGGCGTCCTCGGCGTCTCCGACGCCGACGGCGGGATCACCGCCGTCGACCACGAGGACGAGTTCCTGTGGCGTCGCCCCGGTCGCGGGCGTTCGGCGTGGATGGTGCGGTGCGACGACGATGCCATCTACCACGGCCACTCGCGGGGCGTGACCGGCTACGAGTGGCGTACCGGCAGCGAACTGTGGCACACCACCACCGGTTCGGTGCTCTTCGGCTGGCAGGAGCACGGCAGCGTGTTCGCCGGGACGGGCACCCGCGAGGTGGTGCGGCTGTCCAAGTCGGGGAAGCTCGAACGCACCTACCGCTGCGACGCCCCGGTCTTCTCCTGCGCCACCGCCGAGGGCGGCGAGTACGTCTTCGCCGGTGACAGCCAGTCCTCGATCTACTGCTTCGACGCGGCGGGCACCCGACTGTGGAAGCTCGGCACCGGCTGCGGCTCGGCGTACTCCATGCAGTACCACGACGACCGGCTCTACGTCGTCACCACCGGCGGCCATCTGGCCTGCATCGACGCGAGCGAGCCGGCGATCCGCGCCGCGCAGGCCGGAAACGTGCCCGAGGTACGCGACATCAAGGCCCCCCGCCAGGCGCCCCAGCCGGTGCAACCGACGATCGTCGAGGTGACCAGCGACTCGGGCGCGGGCGTGGTCGTGCAGTGCCGTGACGATCGGGGGCGGCTGCGGGTTCAGGTGCTCTCCGACGGCTACCGGCGCGACTGGTCGGTGCAGTTCCCCAAGGGGATTCGTGAGCCGGGCGCCCGCTATCTGGTGACCGAGGTGCGCGAGTCCAGCCGCGGTGGCTACTACCGCGCGTACGGCGACATCCGCCGGCTGCGCTGAGCGGCGGGCGCGGCCGGGGCCCCTCGCCACCGAGGGGTCCCCGGCCGCACCCGTCGCTGTCGTAGGGTGCCGCCATGGCACACCCCGTCCCGGCCGACGGCGACGCCAGCAGGGCCTGGTGGGCTGCCCCGCCGACGGGGCGGGTCAGTCACCTGCCGGGCATCGACCCGGAACTGCTGCGGGTGGCACTCGACCCGTTACCCCCGGCAGCCCCCGCGATGGTGCACTACCGGCCCACTGTGACGGGTTCTCTCGGTGACCTCGTGGACACTCTGCTCGACCAACTGGACACCGCAGCCCTCGCGATGTTCCCCCGCTGGCTGACGGGGGCCGACCATCTCGACAGCGAGGGCACGCTCGGTGTGGCGGCGGTGCGGGCACTCGCGGCCCGTACCGCCGCCCGCTCCCGGCACTTCGGCCCGTTCCTGGCCGACCTCGCCGAGCGAGGGCTGCGCGGGCCGCGCCGCCCCGCCGGCCGGTCCCGCTTCGCCCCGGGGGTACGCGCCGCCGGGCTCGCCCGGGTGATCTCCGACGCGTACGACCGGGAGAGCTGCGTGCTGGTCGTGGCCCTGCCCGACCTCGACGCCGACGCCGAGCGGACGCTGGTGGCCGCCGCCGAGTGGCTCGTGCGGCACGGTGGCTTCACCGTGTGGTTGGCCGGCGGGCCGCTGCGTCACGCCGACCGGGTGCGCGCGGTGCCGATGCCGGTGCCGGCGCGGTTCACCGGTCTCGCCGGCACTACCGAACGGCTCCCGGCCACCGCCGCCGAGCCGGCGTCGACGGTGCTGGCCTGGCCCCCGATCGCCGGCGTACCCCGCGGTGACAGCCCCGCCGAACAGGCGTTGGAACGCGCGCTCGCGCCGCACGACTGGGCGCGGGGCCGGCGGTGGAACCAGACCTACGAGTGGCACGTCCTGGCCGCGGCGTACCGTCTGGATCTGTTTTGGCCCACGGAGGGTCTTGCGGTCGAGGTGGACGGCCCGGAGCATCGTGGGCGAATCGCTTTCGCCAACGACCGGCGGAGAGACGTGCAGCTGCAACTCCTCGGGCTGGACGTGCTCCGCTTCACCAACGAGCAGGTGCTCACCGACGCGCCGGCGGTGGTCGACGGGATCCGTCGGCTGCTGGCCCGGCGACGCGCGGGCGGCACGCACCCCCACGGAGATGAGACATCATGACGAGCCCGGCGGACGTCCCGCACCTGACGCCGAACCAGATCAACGCCCTCGTGGTGCTGATGGTCGAGGCACGCCGACTCACCAACGTCGAGCTGAAAGAGCTGGCCGGTTTCACACTGACCGGCAAGGACAACACGAAGCTCGTCGACCTGGGCCTGGTCGACACCGATCGGACGCACCGGCCGTTCGCCCACGAGCTGACCGAGCAGGGCTGGCGGGTGGCACGTCAGCTGCACACCGCCGCGCCGCCGAAGGCGGGTGGCTCGACGACCCGGTCCCTGTTCGTAGTCCTGTCCAACCTGCACCGTTCGCTGGACCGGCTCCGGGTCAGCCACGGCGACTTCTTCAAGCAGACCGGGGCAACGGCCGCCCTCAGCGAGCCGCGGCCCGAAGCACCGGCACCCACCGTGACAGCGGCGACCGCACCGGCGGCACCGGTGTCCGCGGCGGAGGTGGAGGCACTGGTCCGCGCGGCGTACCGGGATCTGGCCACCGCGCCGGGCGCGTGGGTCGGCCTCGCCGACGTCCGCGACCGACTCGCCGACACCGACCGGGCCGCCCTCGACGCGGCGTTGCGGGCGATGGTCGGCCGAGAGGACGTCCGCATCATCCCGGTGGCGAACACCAAGTCACTGACCGCACGGGACCGGGCTGCGGCCGTGCGCATCGGGAACGAGGACAACCACGCCCTGGCGATCGGCCCGGCATGATCTCGGAGGACCATCGGGCCGCGCTGGACGCGGTCAGTCTCAACCCGGCGGTCACCCCGGACGACGTCTGGCGACCCAGCCCACACAACGTGCCGGAGCTGCACGAGAAGGTGGCCGCGGAGATCCTGCGCGGGGTGGCGCGGGCCCGCACCGACGACACGAGCATGCCGCTCGGCGTGGCCATGCAGGGCCGCGCGGGTGCCGGCAAGACGCACCTGCTCGGGGCGGTCCGCGAGCGGATCCAGGGCGACGGCGGCTACTTCTTCCTGGTCGACATGGTCAGTGGCAAGACGTTCTGGGAGAGCGTGGCCCTGGCGCTGGTGGAGGGGATGGGCCGCCCCCACGTCGGCTGGGGCACCCAGTTGAAGACCTTCCTACGTCGACTCACCCCCCAGCTCGGCCTGCCGGTGGAGGTGCGGGACGCGGTCGCCGGCACCCGACCGGTGACCCGTGCGCACCTCGACACCTTCATCTGGGCGCTGCGCGAGCGCGATCGGGAGGTCGGGCGGGACGCTCAGGACACCGCTCGGGCGCTCGTCCTGCACGGCGCCATCGACTTCGAGGCACAGGACGTCGGTTACGCCCACCTGATCTCCGAACCGGGTGACCCGGCCGCACGCACGGCGTGGGGACTGAGCGCCGCGATCCGCACCCCCCAGCAGGTCGTGCAGGACATCTCCCGGCTGATGGCCCTGACCCTGGACCCCACTGTCATCGCCGTCGACCAGCTCGACACGCTGTTCGCCCAGACCAGCACCTCACTGCTCAACCAGCATCAGGGTCTGGAGGACGGCCAGGCCAAGGTGCTCGGCCCGATCGCCGACGGCCTGCTCAAGCTCCGCGACATCACCCGCCGCACGCTGGTCGTCGTCTCGTGCCTGCCGGACACCTGGGTGCTGATGACCCGCACCGCACCCACCCCGGTCGCTGACCGCTTCCGTACGGCGCACCTGCCGGACCGGATCCCCACCCCGGAGATCGGGCAGGCCATCGTGGCGAAGCGCCTCGCCGCCGCCTACGCGGGAATGTACTTCGGGCCACCGCACCCCACCTGGCCGATCGCCCCCGCCGCCTTCGCCGACGCACCCACCCTGACGCCACGCGCCCTGCTCCGCCGGGTGGACCGCCACATCGCCTGGTGCCGTGATCGCGACGACGTGGTCGAGCTGGATCGGCTCATCGACGGCGCCGACTCGACGCCGACCGTCAGCACCGCCCGTGGCGTCTCCGCCGATCCGACGACGGACGAGCGCCGCCTGCACGAGTTGGACGCGCGGTTCGCCGAACTGGTCGAGGCCGCGGACGTGTCGGCCGCGGTCGACCCGACGGGCGAGGACGAACACATGCCGCCCCTGCTCGCCGCCGGCCTCGCCGCCTGGATCGCCGAGCAGGCGCCGACCGGGGCCACCTACAAGTACGATCCGCCGCCCGGCCGTAAGCCCGCGCTGCACGGGCGGCTCATCGAGGTGCTCGACGAGGCCACCGAGAACGAGGCGCACTGGTGCTTCCGGGCCATCGCGCACCCCAATGCCATCGCCGTCACCGCCCGGGTCAAGGCCGCCTGCACCCTCGCCGGGCTGGACCGGGACCTGCCACAACGGCGGCTGATCCTGCTGCGCAACGGTCCGTGGCCGACCGGGAAGCGTACGACCGAGGTGTTGAACGGCTTCGACGCGGCCGGCGGCCTGCGGTGCGCCGTGTCGGAGGCGGACCTGCGGGTCTTCGCGGCCCTGCGGGTGATGGCGGCCGAACCGTCCACGGCCCTGCAGGAGTGGCTGGTGGCCCGCCGTCCGGCCAGCGGCACCGAACTGTTCCGCGCGGTCCTGCCCGGGCCCGACGGGACGCGCGGCAGTGCCCAGCCGCCGGCGCCCGACGACGAGCCACCGTCCGGTGGCCCCGAATCCGACCCGTCGCAGGTGTCGGAAGCTGACGCTCCCGCCGATGTGTCGACCGGTGCGGCGGCCGATCCCGTGCCCGCTGACCAGGCCGACCTCGTCGTCGGCGAGGGCGGTCGGGCGGTCGGGCTGGGCCGGACCGTCGACGGCGCTCACCCCTTCACGGTTCCCCTGGAGTCGCTGCGTCGCCACGCCGTCGTGTTCGCCGGGTCCGGCTCGGGCAAGACGGTGCTGATCCGCCGGCTGGTCGAGGAGTGCGCCCGCGAGGGGGTCTCCGCGATCGTGCTCGACCCCAACAACGACCTGGCCCGGCTCGGCGACCCGTGGCCCGACCCGCCGGCCGGCTGGGGCCCCGGCGACGCCGAACGCGCCGCCGACTACCTCGCACACACCGAGGTGGTGGTGTGGACGCCCCGGGTCACCGCCGGTCGGCCGCTGAGCTTCCAGCCGCTGCCCGACTTCACCTCCCTGCGGGACTGGCCCGACGAGTTCGACCAGGCCGTCCGCTCCGCCGTGGAGGCGCTCGCGCCACGGGCGGGCGTGGACCGCTCCGGCCGGCTCGCCCAGCAGGGCAAGGCCGTGCTCACCGAGGCACTCCAGGCGTACGCGCGGAGCGGGATGGTCGGCCTGCCCGGCTTCACCGAGTTCCTCACCGATCTGCCCGAGGGGGTCAGTCGGCTGGCCCGTGCCGGGAAGCTCGCCGAGGAGTTGGCCGAGGCGCTCAAGGCGGCGATGGTCACCGATCCGCTCTTCGGCGGGGTCGGCGCGCCGGCCGACCCGGGGCTGTTGCTGACGCCGTCGGCGGGGCGGCGGGCCCGGGTTTCGGTGATCAGCTTCGTCGGCCTCACCTCCGACCAGGAGCGGCAGAGCTTCGTCAACCAGTTGCAGATGGCGCTCTTCGCGTGGATCAAGCGGCACCCCGCCGGTGACCGGCCGCTGGGCGGGCTGTTCGTGATGGACGAGGCGCAGACGCTCGCGCCCTCGACCGGCACCACCGCCTGCACCGCCAGCTCGATCGCGCTGGCCTCGCAGGCCCGCAAGTACGGCCTCGGGCTGGTCTTCGCCACCCAGGCGCCCAAGGGTCTGCACAACCAGATCTCCGGCAACGCGACGACGCAGTTCTTCGGGCTGCTCAACGCGCCAGCGCAGATCGACGCGGCCCGCCAGCTCGCCGAGGCCAAGGGCGGGCGGCTGCCGGACATCGGCCTGCTCAACAGCGGCGAGTTCTACGCCGCCGGGGAGGGGTTCTCGTTCGTGAAGGTCCGTACCCCGCTGTGCCTGACGCACCACCCGAAGGCGCCGTTGACACCCGAGGAGGTCGTCGCCCGTGCCCGCCCGGCCGGCGTCGACGGTTGACCCACCCCGTCTGGTCAACCTGACGCCATGATCTTCTGCCGGGCGTTCGGCGACATCCGCCGCCTGCGGTGAGCGGCGATGCACGGCAGCGGGGGCAGGCGGCAAACGACGATGCTGCCGCGTTGGGTGTGCCGGGGGGGGACGGCTGCTGCGCTGCCCCCGGCCACTGCCGATCCGTCGACCATCCGCAAGGCGGGCGTCAGGACAGGTCGTAGTCGAACCAGATGCTGTGGGTGCCGTCTTCGTCGACTGTCAGGCCTCCCGTTCCACGGATGCCGGTCAGGCCGCCGGTGCCGCTCGTGGGGACGATCGTCAGGAACTCGGCCTGCCGGTCCTGACCCGTGGTGGTGGCGGAGTGCACGAAGTTGAAGGTGCCCGCGTGGCCGGCGACACTGCCCTCGAACGACTCCATGGCGACGTACGTGCCGGTGCCGGTCGCGGGATCGAAGGCGGCCGTGAAGAGTGTTTCGGATCGGCCGTCGACCTCTCCGGTGAACGTCTTGCGCATGGTGGCGACGCCGACCGGCAGGCCGGTCTTGACCTCGGGGCTCGGCACGGGGACCGCGGTGAACTCAGCCACGTCAAAGGTTCCGATTGCTCGCATGTCCCGCACGGTAGTCCGCTCGCCTGACATTTCCGCCAGGATTACGAGCGCTTCCAGCCGGCTGTCCGGCTGACGTCGACGGGTGACCCGTCCGGCTAGGTAACCTGACGCCATGATCTTCATTACCGCCAAGTTCCGGGTCCTTGCCGAGCACGCCGACCGGTGGCCGCAGATCGCCGCCGAGTTCACCGAGGCGACCCGGGCGGAGCCGGGCTGCCTGTGGTTCGACTGGTCCCGCAGCGTGGACGATCCCACCGAGTACGTGCTGGTCGAGGCGTTCCGCGACGACCAGGCCGGCGGGGCCCACGTGCAGTCCGCGCATTTCCGCGCGGCCCAGGAGACCCTGCCGCCGTACCTGGCCGAGACCCCGCGGATCGTGAACGCCACAGTGCCGCAGGACGACTGGTCGCTGCTCGGCGAGATGGCCGTTCCCGAGGGTCGCTGACCGCCACCGGTCAGCGGTCGGCGGTCGGCGACCGTCGGCGACGCAGCCGGTCCGGGACCCCCCGTCAGCGCAGGCGGCGGGCGGTGAACCGGGCCGGCGGGTCGGCGATCACGTCCTGCGCCGCGATCAGCTGGATCTCCCGGGTGCCCGCCGCGAGAGTGGCCTCGAGCACGGCGTAGACGGAGGCGATGGTGCGTTCCAGCGCGGTCGCGGGTGAGCCGGTCGTCCACAGGTGGGCGAGGTACAGCGCCGCGGTGACGTCGCCCCCACCGTTCGGGTTTATCGGCAGCAGCGGCGTGGTCACCGCCCAGGCGCCCTCGTCGGAGACCGCCACCACCTCCAGCGAGTCCGGGGGCAGGTCGGCGTGGAGCACGCTGGTCACCAGGACGTGCCGTGGCCCGGTCGCCCGCACCACGTCGACCGCGTCCAGCACCTCGGCGAGCGAGTTCGTGGTGCGACCGGCGAGGAAGTCCAGCTCGAAGTGGTTCGGCGTGATGATGTCCGCACGGGGCACGACGGTGTCCCGTAGGTACTCCGGAATCCCCGGCCGGACGAACATGCCCCGGCCGGCGTCGCCCATCACCGGGTCACAGCAGTACACCGCGGCCGGGTTGGTCGCCTTGACCGTCGCCACCGCGTCGAGGATCACCGCGCCCATGGCCGGGTCGCCCTGGTAGCCGGAGAGCACCGCGTCGGCGCTGCCGAGGACTCCGCGGTCCTCGATGCCCGCGATCACCTCGGCCACGTCCGCCGCCGGGAGCATCGGGCCCCGCCACGCGCCGTAGCCGGTGTGGTTGGAGAAGTGCACGGTCAGGACCGGCCAGACCTCGTGCCCGAGGCGTTGCAGCGGAAAGGCCGCCGCCGAGTTGCCGACGTGACCGTAGGCGACAGACGACTGGATGGACAGGATCTTCACCGGCCCATCATCGCCGCTGCGGACGACGGCGCACCGACGGCCCGCCGTTTCTGTCGGGTGGCCCACTCGCCGCCTGAGCGTCGGAACGGCACGAACGGGCGACCCGGACCGTGTCGTCCGGGCCGCCCGAGCGGTGGAGGGCCGACCAACGCGCTGGGTGGCCGTCCCGTCGTACGGTCAGCCGCCGAGGCTCGCCGCGGCCGAGGCGATGGACGAGGCGAAGTAGCTCACCTGGGTGTAGACACCCGGGTAGTTGGGCCGGGCGCAGCCGTTGCCCCAGCTGACGATGCCGACCTGGATCCAGGCGTTGGAGGCGTCGCGGCGGAACATCGGGCCACCCGAGTCACCCTGGCAGGTGTCAGTGCCGCCGCTGGCATAGCCGGCGCAGATCTCCTGGGCGGGGATGAGATCCCCGCCGTAGTTGGCGTTGCAGGTGGAGTCGCTGACGAAGGGCACTGTCGCCTTGAGCAGGTACCGCTGCTGGCCGCCGCCCTCGCGTGCGGCGCCCCAGCCGGCCACGGTGAAGGTGCCGCTGTCGTACGCGGTGGTGCTGGCGATCGGCAGCGTGCTCAGTCCGGTGACGGGGCTGGCCAGCCGGATCAGCGCCCAGTCGCGACCGGCGCCGTTGTAGCCGGGGGCGCGGTAGACGTAGTTGGACCGGACGGTGATCCGGCTGGACGACTGGAGGTCGACCGTCCCGAGCGTCGCGGTGATGCTGGTGTTGGTGCCGGTCGCGCCCACGCAGTGCGCTGCGGTGAGCACCAGCCGGGGGCTGTACAGCGCCCCGCCGCAGCCCATCGAGAGACGGACCATGAACGGGAACTCGCCCTGCGCGGCGCGGGTGCCACCGACGACGTTCGGCGTCATGGGGCTGTCGGCCGCGGCGGCCGGCGCGGTGAGGGTGAGGCTGGCCGCGGTCACCGCGGCCAACGCGGTGGCCAGCAGGCCAGTGAGGGTACGCCAGCGAACCATGCATTCCTCCGCATCAGGATGGCACGCCTCGTGAGCGCACCGCAGTCGAGATAGCGGTCATCATATTGAGGTCTATGGATCTAGTGGGTCATCCTCTCTGGGTCGTACCACCGGCGGTATGGATCTCGCACGGCGCGTGGGCGACCGGTGGTCAGGCGTCTGGCGTGCCCGTGCTCTCTCGGCGGAGAAGCCGGAACGGTGTCTGCACGGTCAGCGGGCCCGCGACCTCCGCGCCCTCGATGCGGGCGACGAGGCGGCGCACCGCGAGACGGCCGATCTCCCTCTTGTCCGGGGCGATCGTGGTGAGGGTCGGGGCAGTGAACCGCCCCTCCTCGATGTCGTCGATCCCGACCACCGCGACGTCCTCGGGCACCCGGTGACCGGCCTCGGCCAGCGCCCGCAGCGCGCCGATGGCGACCAGGTCGTTGTAACCGAACACCGCGTCCGGCGGATCACCGAGGGCGAGCAGGTCACGCATGGCGCGCATGCCGTCGAGCCGACCGAACGCGTCGGTGCGGGCCACCAGCCGTTGTCGGTACGGCAGGCCGGCGGCCGCCAGGGCCTCCCGGTAACCCCGGACCCGCAGGTGGGCCGACTGCCGGTCACCTCCTGGCGTGGCGCCGATGAACGCGATCCGGCGGCGGCCGATCGCCACGAGGTGCCGGATCGCCGCGTGGCTGGCGGCGACGTTGTCGATGGCGATGTGGTCGTGTGGCACGTCGTAGACGCCCTCGCCGATCAGCACGAGTGGGCTGCCGGCCGACCGGGCCAGCACCTCCTCCCGGCCGATGCGCACCGGGCTGAGGATCAGGCCGTCGATGATGCGCTGTCGCGAGCCGTCGAGGAGCGCCAACTCCGCCTCCCGGTCCGCTGCGGTGTTCTCCATGACGAGCGTGTAGCCGAGCACGGCGGCCTCGGAGATGGCGATCTCGGCGAGCTCGGCGAAGTACGGGTTGGTCAGTTCCGGGACGGCCAGGGCGATCAGGCCGGTACGGCCCCGACGGAGGTGCCGGGCGCCGAGGTTGGGGCTGTAGCCGAGTTCATCGATCGCCTGCTGCACCCGTTGTCGGGTCCGCTCCCCCACCGGCCGGTACCCGTTCACCACGTTGGAGACCGTGGCCAGCGAGACACCGGCGCGCTGGGCGATGTCCTTCAGGTTGACGCCCATCCCCAACCTTTCGCGCAGTCGACAGGCGGGCCGACCGGACATTGATGAACAGGCATTGACGGGAGGGTCGGCGCGGCTCTATAACGTTATACAGGTGATGATGGATGTCAATATTTTGCCGCCGCTGGCGCGTGGAGATCCCACCGACATCCGTCGCTGACGCCCGTCCCCCGTCAATGACCACCCGATGCCCACCACCCACGCGCTTCGGGCCTGGCTGCACCGCCCGCGGCGACTCGCCCCCCGGAGACGGCATGACACGTCACGTCCCCATCCGCCCCGCCCTGCCACTGCTGCTCATCCTCACCCTGGTCGCCGGCGTCCTCACCGCGCCCACCTCGCCGGCGTACGCCGCACCGGCCAAGACGCCACCACTGACCACCCCCTGGACCAGCCAGGCCCTGACCGGCACCCCACTGCCCGAGTACCCGCGACCCCAGATGACGCGGCCGGACTGGCTCAACCTCAACGGCGAGTGGCAGCTACGCCAGTCGACGACCGACGACGCGCCGCAGTTCGGCACCAACCTGCCCGAGCGGGTCAACGTGCCGTTCCCGGTGGAGAGCGCCCTGTCGGGCATCCAGCGGGCCGCCAACGACAACCGCAACTACCTGTTCTATCGACGCACCGTCACCATCCCGGCGAACTGGTCGGGTCGGCGCACCCTGCTGCACTTCGGCGCCGTCGACTGGCAGAGCACCGTCTGGGTCAACGGTGTCCGCGTCGGCGCGCACACCGGCGGCTACGACGCCTTCACCTTCGACGTGACGCCCCAGCTCACCGCCGGAACGAACGAGATCGTCGTCAAGGTCTGGGACCCCACCGACACCCGGCAGAACGGGAGCCTGCCCGCCATCGGCAAGCAGACCAAGACACCCAGCGGGATCTTTTACACCCCCAGCTCCGGCATCTGGCAGACGGTGTGGATGGAGCCGGTGCCCGCCGCCTCGATCAGCAGCGTGGACGTCTACCCGAACCTGAGCAACAACACAGTGCGCGTTCGGGTCTTCACCCGGGGCGACGTGAGCGGCCACACCGTGCTCGCCGAGGCGCTGAACGGCACCACAGTGGTTGGCTCGGCCACCGGCGGCTTCACCGACTTCAGCGTGCCGGTGCCCAACGCCCGCCGCTGGTCACCCGACGACCCGTTCCTCTACAACCTCCGGGTGACAGTGCGCGGCACCACCGGCGCCACAGTGGACCGGACGACGCACTACTTCGGCATGCGGGAGATCACCACCGGCCTGGTCAACGGGGTGCTGCGTCCCAAGCTCAACGGCCAGTTCGTGTTCCAGGTCGGCACCCTCGACCAGGGCTTCTGGCCGGACGGGCTCTACACCGCGCCCACCGACGCCGCCCTCGCCTTCGACCTGCAGAAACACAAGGACCTGGGCTTCAACATGGTGCGCAAGCACATCAAGGTCGAGCCGCAGCGCTGGTTCTACCACGCCGACCGGCTCGGACTGTTGGTCTGGCAGGACATCCCGTCGCTGACGGCACAGGACGTCAACCCCACCGACGCCCAGCAGGCGCAGTTCGAGGCCGAGGCACGCGAGATCGTCGACGAGCACCGCAGCTCACCCGCCGTGATCGCGTACACGCCCTACAACGAGGGCTGGGGCGAGCGGTCCCTCGCCGACACCCGACGGGTCGCACAGAACATCAAGAACCAGGACCCGACCCGTCTGGTCAACCCGCACAGCGGCCACAACTGCTGCCAGTCCCTCGGCAACCCCGGCAACGGCGACATCGACGACTGGCACGTCTACCTCGGCCCGGACTCGCCCGTACCGTCGAGCAGCCGGATCGCGGTGCTCGGCGAGTTCGGCGGCCTGGGACTGCACACGCCGGGCCACGAGTACAGCCCGAGCGGCAGCTTCTTCGCCTACGAGTGGCAGTCCAGCTCGACCGCCCTGACCGACCGGTACGTGGGGCTGGTGCAGGGCACCCAGAACCTGATGCTCGGCAAGGGGCTCAGCGCCTCGATCTACACCGAGATCACCGACCTGGAGGGTGAGCTGAACGGGTTCATCACCTACGACCGCCAGGTGATCAAAATGGACCAGGCGCGGGTACGCGCCGCCAACACCGCCCTGATCAACGCCTCGAAGACCATCGGCAGTTCGGCACCCGTCGCCCTGCCCGTCAACACCCGCCGGTCGTTGCAGGTGACCACGCCCGGCTTCACCAACCGCTACCTACGCCACCAGGACAGCCTGGCCTACACAGAGGTGGTCGACGCCGCAAGCTCCGGCCTGCTCAAGGCCGACGCCACGTACACCATCAGGCCCGGTCTGGCCGGTTCCGGTTGCTTCTCGTTCGAGTCGGTCAACTTTCCCGGGCAGTACCTGCGCCACCAGAACTCCCGGGTCCGCAACTCGCCGGACGACGGCTCCGCGCTGCTGCGCGCCGACGCCACCTGGTGCGCCCGCACCGGGCTGACCGGCACCGGCGTGTCGCTGGAGTCGTACAACTTCCGGGGTAGGTACCTGCGGCACTACAACGCGGAGGTCTGGCTGAGCAACGGCGCCGGCGGCGACGCGTACAACACGCCGACGTCGTGGACCGCCGACAGCACATGGAACATCGCCACCCCGTGGGCGCCCTGACCGCTGGGCGCTGACCGGGCCGTCACGATGAAAGAAGGGCGGGGGTTCCGGCGTGGACCGGAACCCCCGCGAGGCGTGGGCGGTGTCGCGGGCCGACTCCGCCGACCGATTTCATCAGCGTCAGGGTCTTCGGCAGCGGTCGGTGACCGGACCCCGGCGTCACTCCTCGCCTCGGGTGTCGTTTCCCCGATCATGAGCGAAAGCGGCGAGTTGATTGCACCCCCGGCCGGGTCGACTTCAGGGCAAAGACCGAGCCGCAACTTGCATCCGGCCAGATTCACTCGGCTGTTGCAACACGCAATTATGCCGACCAATAAATAGACGATAACCAATCTTGACTTGTACGGTCACCCAGCGCACCGTAAAGAGTCAGAGGCAGATGCACGCCATTATCGGCCCGGCTGAAGTGGATCGCCAATGGGGCGCTGCCGGTTTCGCGCCGCGTGCAACCAGGAGGCTTTCCATGCGGTTGAATCCGTTTACCGGGGTCTATCTCGCCGATCCGGCAAGCACGTGGCGGCGCATTCTCGACGATCCCGCCGGGGTGCACTACGCCGAGGATCTGGGCCTGTGGCTGATCAGCCGGCACGCGGACGTCCGACGGGCCCTCGCCGACGCCACGACATTCGCCAACGCCCTCACCCTCGCCCCGGTCTACGAGGTGTGTCCACCGGCGCTGAACGTCATCACGCAGATCGACGCGCCACCCACGACGGCCGCGGCGGACCCACCGACACACCCGCGTACCCGGCGGGCCCTACGGGCGACCTTCGCGAACACCGCCGAGCGGGTCGAGGCAGAGTACGGCGGGATCATCCGACGCCGGGTCGACCAGCTGGTGTCCCGTCTCGCCGCCCGCCAGGGCGACCAGGTCGACCTGATCCCGGAGTTCGCGACCGAGCTCCCCCTGCTGGTGGTCCTGGACATCCTCGGGGTGCCCGACGCCGACATCGGACGGATCCGGAGTTGGGCGGACGGGCAGATCGCCCTCATCTGGGGGCAGCCGGACCCGGCCGAGCAGGTACGCCTGGCCCAGGGCCTGCTGGAGTTCTGGCACTACTGCGAGGACCTGGTCCGCCAGCGGGTGGACAGTGGACACCGGGGCGAGGACTTCATCAGCCGCGCGCTGGACTACCGGGACGACGACGACAGTGTGCTGACGGTGCCCGAGGTGGCGAGCCTCGCCTTCAACCTCCTGGTCGCGGGCCACGAGACCACCGCCGGCTTGCTCGCGCATGCCCTCGACCAGGCCCTCTCCGCTCCCCAGCGCTGGTCGGCGATCACCGCGGACCCGGGGCTCGTCCCCGCCTTCGTGGGTGAGACGCTCCGGTTCGCGCCCGCCATCGACGGCTGGCTGCGGGTGACCACCCGCGATGTCACGGTGGGGACGGTGACGATCCCCGCCGGGGAGCGTTGCCTGCTGTTGATCGGCGCGGCGAACCGGGACCCGGCGGCGTTCCATGATCCGGATCGGTTCGACCCACACCGGGCCGATGTGGGTAATCACCTGTCGTTCGGCCACGGTCCACATTTCTGCATCGGCGCGGGACTGGCGCGACTTGAAGCCGTAATCGCCCTCAGTCGGCTCGCCGAAGCCATTCCCGAGCTGAGGTTGTCACCGGAGCAACATCGGTCGTACAAACCCAATGTCGCGTTTCGTGCGCACCGCACGCTGCTCGCGATAATCGACGTCCCGGCGCCCACCGACGTGCCGGCGGCACGGAACGGCGCGACGGCCGAAGTGCGCGCGGGCTGAGCGGGCACCGGCTCCAGCGGTGCTGACCTGCGGACGGGTCGAGGGTGGGGTGGGTCGGCGTCGGCCCGTTTCACCCGGCGCGCCTCAGCGCCGGCACCGGGTCCGGCGAGAATCTTTCCGGCTTTTCCCGACGATCCATGCCGGTGAACGTCTTCACACCCATCGCTTCCTGGGTTAAGAATTGCCCTCTGTGAATGTTCGGCTCATCGGCCAATCTCGATCTGGCGTCCGCCGCTGAATGTCCGTTCCACGAAGGTGAGCGCATGGAGCACACGTCCCCGTCGAGCTCGGCCCACTCTGCGGCCAGTCAGCGGTTCCGACGGGAGTTGCGCGACTGCCGCGTCCAACGGGGTCTGACCCAACGAGCCCTGGCGGACCTGGTGCGGTTCAGCCGGGAGACGGTCGCGGCGGTCGAGTCAGGTCGCCGGTTCGGCAGTCACGAGTTCGCCCTGCGCTGCGACGACGTGCTCGGCACCGGCGGCCAGTTGGCCGCGCTGTGGCCGCAGGTCGCGGCCGAGCAGTTGGCGGCCGACGGTCGCCGAGGCCCCCGCGCCCCGGAGCCGGCTCGACTGGATCAGCAGGTGCCGCGCCAGCGCGGCCGGCGCGACGCGCGCGACCCGGGCGCCGTGGTGGACGCCATCGACGAGCTGCGTGAGCTGATCGGCCAGGTGCTCAACGGTCAACCCGAACCGGATGAACCGGAGCGGCGGCACCCGTCGGCCGAACCCCTCGACAACCAGCGCTGACCCGACGAGCCAACTCGACCTCGCGGCGTCACCGGCCGCTGACGTTGGGTACAGATGCTGGTACGGGCAGTTTGTACCACGGCCAGGTCTGGTCTATGAGCGCGGCTTCCGGCCGAATGAGACTTGCATTCGGCAACGTGCGGATAGACCGTCATCGAAGTCGTGGGAGTCAATCTTGGCGTCGAGCACCCGGTCCCACGCGGCCAGACCCTACCCGACCCGCCGACGCGGTTGGAAGATAGCCGGCCGGATGCGGCTCATCGTCGCGGCCCCGCTCGTCGCCGTGATCGGCTTCGCCGGTCTCGCACTGACCGAGAGCGCACGCCAGACGGCCCGCGCCAGCGACCTGCAGATCCTGGCCCAGGTCGGTGCCGAGGCCGGCGACCTGGCCTACCGTCTGCAACGCGAACGCATCGCCGCCGCCGACCTGCTCACCTACGCCCGGCCGGAGCAGCAGGACACCTTCGGCGTGGAGATGGCCGCCACCGATGATGCCGTCGCCCGCTACCGCGGGCAGCGTGACCGACTGGCCACCGACAACGGCACCAGCTCGGCTCTCCTGCGGCGCATCGACGCCGCCCTGGACGGCCTCGCCCCGCTGCGCACCCAGGTGCGCACCGCCACGCACGCGTCGGTGTCGGCGATGACCTTCAGCTACCGCATCGCGATCGCCGACCTCATCAGCTTTCGGGAGAACGTCTCACACGGCGTGGTGGACGCCCCACTCGCCGACGGGATCCGGGCCTCGGCGGCGCTGTCGAAGACGGCCGAGGCCATCGGTCAGCAACAGGTGGCCGTGCTGCGCGCCGTCGCGGGCGGCGAACTGACCCCGGCCATGCAGCAGGACATCACCGCCGCCCGCACCAGCTACACCGAGTCGAGCCTGTCGTTCCTGGCCCTGGCACCACCCGACTGGAGCATCTGGTGGGAGCAGGCCGGCACCGGCAAGGAGGCGCTGGCCCTGCAACGGATGCAGGACGAGGTGGCCCGGGCCCAGCCGGGGTCGCAACTGAAACTGGAAACCGACGACTGGGTGTCCACCACCCAGACGCGCGCCGCCCGGCTGGCCGACCTGCGCGCCCGGGTCGACAACGCGGTCCGCGACGACGTTCGGGCCGCGCACGCCGACCAGCGCCGCCGCGCCGTCGCCGAGGCGGCCAGCGTTCTCCTGGCCCTGATCCTGACCGCGTTGGTGACCTGGGCCGTCGCTCGGCAGATCACCCGACGGCTGCGCCGGCTGCGGGACGCCGCCAACGCCGTTGCCTTCGAACAGCTCCCCGCCGTGGTGGCCCAGCTCCAACAGCCTGGCAGCGCCGCCGTCGACCCACACAAGCTGGCCCACCAGCAGTCCAGTGCCGCCCTCGAACCGTCCAGCGACGACGAGATCGGCGAACTGGGGCAGGCGTTCAGCGCCGTGCACCAGGCCGCCGTGCGGACCGCCGCCGAACAGGCCGTCATGCGCGCCAACACCGCCGACATCTTCATCCACCTGAGCCGCCGCGAACAGCGACTGGTCGACGCCGTCCTGGCCCAGGTCGACCTGGTCGAGCGGGACGAAACCGACCCCGACCGGCTCGACCAGCTGTACACACTGGACAACCTGGCGACCCGGATGGGCCGGATCAACGCCAGCCTGCTGGTGCTCGGCGGTGTCGGCGTGGGGCGCGTACGCCAGCGCGACGTTCCGCTTCAGCAGGTGCTCCAGGCAGCGCTGTCCCAGATCGAGCACTACGCACGGGTCCGACTCGGCATGATCGACGGGGACGTCGCGGTGGCCGCCAAGACCGTCGACGAGGTCGTGCACCTGCTCGCCGAACTCATGGACAACGCCACGACGTACTCGCCGCCGGGCAGCGAGACCTGGGTGAGCGGCCGAAGCCTGGGAGACCGCGTCATCGTCCAGATCAGCGACGAGGGCGTGGGGCTGTCCACGCAGCGGATGCAGCAACTCAACGAACTTCTGGCGCACCCGCCGGCCATCGACGTGGCCGCCGTACGGGCGATGGGGCTGGTCGTCGTGGGCCAGCTCGCGGCGCGGCTGGGCGTCACCGTCCAACTGCGACGCGGCCCCCGACGCGGGATCCTCGCCGAGGCGACACTGCCCGCGGCGATCATCCGGTCGCTGCCACCGGAGGAGTATCTGCTCGCACCCGGCCGGCTGTCGCGGCGGGCAGCTCGCACACCCAGCCCGCCGCCGCCGTACCAGCCGCGCCCCGAGCCCACCGCCGGCCGCCCTCCGACCGAACGGACCCTGCCGGCCGCGCCGGTCTTCCGACCGGCTCCCCCACCGCCGGACCGGGGTGACGCGCCCACCGAGGAGCTGCTCATCTTCGAACAGGTCAACCACTGGTTCCAGAACGACGTTGTCGACGGCCAGAACGGTCAGAACGGCCAGCAGTGGTCCAGCCCCGCCGACGACGCCTGGCGTACCGCCGCCCAGGCCCACACCCCCGAGGTCGCCACGACCACCAACTCCGGCCTGCCCAAACGCCAGCCGCAACGGCACCTCGTGCCCGGCGGTGTGACAGTGCCCCAGCAGCAGCAACGGTCCGAGTACCGCGACCCGGCGCAGGTGGCCACGGCGATGGCCGCGTACGCGCGGGGCGTGGCCAACCGACGGCGCACCCCGATCAACCTCGGTAACAAATGACGCGACAGGAGAGCACGTGACCGACCAACAGGATCTCGGCTGGCTGCTGGACAATTTCGCGGCGCGCGCGACCGAGGTCAGCCACGCGATCGCCATTTCCAGCGACGGCCTGATGGTGGCCGCCACCCGCGACCTGCCACCGGACCGGGCCGACCAGTTGGCCGCCACGGGTAGCGGGCTGGTGAGCCTGCTGCGGGGGGCGGCGGCCTTCTTCGACGCCGGCGCGGTGATCTCGAACGTCACCCAGCTCGAGGGCGGGTTCATGTTCTCCATGGCCTTCAACGACGGCGCCTCGCTGCTGGTGCTCGCCGCGCCCGAGTGTGACGTGGGCAAGGTCTCCTACGAGATGACCGAACTGGCCAACCGCATCGGGGACGCGCTGACCCCCGCTGCCCGGGCGGCGCTCGCCCGCAGCCGCTGACCACCCCGGCGCCCCCACGCCGGAGACCACTTCCCCTTCCTCTGGAGTTAGACATGCCTCTCACCACGCCTTGGCGCAGCCGTGCCCTCACCGCCGCGCTGCTCGCCGCCGTGCTGACCACCAGCACCGCCTGCGGCGACGACGCTCCGGGCACGAGCGCCGGCGGCTCGATAAAGATCGGCCTGCTCGCGTCGCTGTCCGGGACGTACCAGGCTGTTGGCACGGAGATCCGCGACGGCTTCCAGCTCTACCTGGACACCCACGACGGCAAGTTGGGCGGCCGGCAGGTCGACCTCGTCGTCGCGGACGAGGGCAACGGCGCGCAGACCGCCGTCCCGGCGGCGACCAAGCTGCTCAAGCAGGACCGGGTGTCCGCGCTCACCGGCATCGTCGGTGGCGGCTCGGTCGCCGGCGTCACCCCTCTGCTCAACGAGACGAAGGTGCCACTGGTCGGCTCCAACGGCCGGCCGGAGCTCAAGGACGTCTCCCGGGTCTGGCACACCTCGTACCTCTCCGACGAGCCCGGGGCGGCGATCGCCCAGCACGTCCGCGACAACGTCAAGGGCTCCGTGTACGCGATCGGCCCGGACTACCAGGGCGGTTGGGACGAGCTGCGCGGCTTCACCGACGCCTTCGGCAAGATCGGCGGGAAGCTCGCGAACGCCGACGGCAAGACGACCTTCACTCCCTTCCCGGCCACCACCAACTTCCTGCCGTACTTCGCCCGCATCAAGGCCTCCGGCGCGGCGGCCGTCTACACCTTCTACGCCGGCAGCGCCGCCGTCGACTTCGTGAAGCAGTACGCCCAGTCCGAGATCAAGGACATCCCGTTGTACGCGGCCGGGTTCCTCACCGAGGGCGGCGTGCTCAACGCGCAGGGCGAGGCCGCCCGGGACATCTACTCGGTGCTCAACTACTCGCCCGACCTCGACAACGCGGAGAACCGCGCCTTCGTGGCCGCGTGGAAGGCGAAGCACGACGGTTCGCCGACGACCTACGCGCTGGCCTCGTACGACGCGGCGGCGGTGCTCGACCGGGCGATCGGCGCGGCCGGAAACGACCCGACCCCCGAGGCCATCAACGCGGCTATCGGCCAACTCGGCCAGATCGCCAGCCCGCGTGGCACCTGGCAGTTCTCCACCGCCACGCACTCTCCCGTGCAGAAGTGGTACCTGCGGCAGGTCCGCCAGGACGGCCGGGCGCTGTCCAACACCGTCGTGGGCGACCTCGCGACCGTCGGCCGGTGATAGTGGTGGCGGCCGGCACGAACCGGATCGACCCGTACCTGATCCCGGCGTTGGACGGAGTCGCCTACGGGCTGCTCGTGTTCGTCGCCGCCTCGGGCCTGGTCTTCTGTTTCGGCGTCGCCAACATCCTCAACCTGGCGCACGGCCTGCTCTACGCGATCGGCGGGTACACCGCCGCGGCGCTGCTCGACGGCGGCTGGGCGAGCCTGGCGTTGGCGCTGACCGTCGGTCTGCTGGCCGCCGCCGCGGCGGGGGTGCTCCTGGCCGGCCTGCTCACACCGGTCGCCACCGGCAATCACCTGAGTCAGGCGCTGCTGACGTTCGGAGTGGCGCTGGCCGGCGGCAGCCTGCTCGTCGCCGGCTTCGGGCCGGACAACCCGCAGGTCCAGGTGCCCGCAGCCCTGGAGGGGTCGGTGATGGTCGCCGGTCACCGCTACGCCGCGTACCGGTTGGTCTTCATCGTCGTCGCGGCGGTGCTCGCCGCCGCCCTCTACCTGGTGGTGCGACGCACCAGGGCCGGAATGCTGGTCCGGGCGGCGGTCGACGACCCGGAGATGGTCGCCTGTCTGGGCGTGAGTCCGGCACGGATCCGGGCCGGTGTGCTCGCCGCCGCCGGCGCGCTGGCCGGCGCGGCCGGAGTCCTGGGCGCGCCCATCATCGGCCCCGGCACCGGCACCGCCGACACGGTGCTGCTGCTCTCCCTGGTGGTGGTCGTCCTCGGTGGTCTCGGGTCGATGGCGGGCACCCTGCTGGCCGCGCTCGCGATCGGCGAGATCCAGACGTTGGGAGTGGCGCTGCTGCCGTCCGCCGCACCGTTTCTGCTGTTCGCCGCCATGGCGGCCGTGCTGGCCGTACGGGCGCGTGGCCTGGCCGGCAGGTGGAGGGCGGCATGAGGGGCGAGGTGATCCGGCGAGTTCGAGGTGGCATCGCGGCGCTCGTCCTGGTGGGGCTGGTCGTGGCGCCCTGGGTGGTCGACGACTACACCACGGCGATCCTCGCCCGGACGCTGGCGCTGGCAGTGGTCGGGGTGAGCGTGGCCCTGCTCACCGGCGTCGCCGGCATGCCCACCCTCGGCCAGACCGCGCCGTACGCGGCCGGCGCATACGCCTGCGCCGTGGTCGGCAGCCGGGTCTCCGACGTCGGCGTCGTGCAGCTCGTCGTCGCGGCGGCCGCCGGGGCGCTGCTGGCCGCGCTCACCGTGCCGCTCGTCGTGCACGCCCGCGGGGTGATCGTCCTGATGATCACCCTGGCCATCGGTGAACTCGTCGTCATCGTCCTGGGGCGGTGGCGGTCGGTGACCGGTGGCACGGACGGGCTGGCCGGCATCCCCGCGGTCCGCCCGTTCTGGGGGCTCCCGCCCCTGGCCAACGACCAGGCCCGTTACCTGTACGCCCTGGTCGTCGTGGCCACGCTGGTCGGCGCGGTGCTGGTGCTGCTGCGTACCCGGTCGGGGTTGGTGCTGCGTGCCGGCCGCGACGACGAGACGCGGTTGCGGGCCAGCGGTCACCGGGTGGCGTTGCACCTGTCCGGCGCGCACATCGCCGCCGGGGCGATCGCCGGCGCCGCCGGCTCGCTCCTGGTCGTCGCCCAGCAGTACATCTCCCCCGCCGACTTCGGCTTCGACACGTCAGCGCTGCTGCTGCTCGGTGTCGTCATCGGTGGCACCGCCTCGGTGGGTGGCGCTCTGGTGGGTGCGGCGTTGGTCATCGCCGTCCGGGACTGGCTGTTCGGGGTGCTGCCCGGCCATGCGCCACTGGTGCTCGGCGCGCTGTTCGTGGCGACTGTCTACCTGCTGCCCACCGGTGTCAACCGGGCCCGGGGTCGGCTGCGCCCACCGGGCGCCGCGACGCCACAGCCGGACCAGCCAGCCGCCCATGACCAGGCCGACGTTGCGGAGCTGCACCGATGACCGGCCTGCTGGAAGCCCAGAAAATCAGCGTGCGGTACGGCTCTCTCGCCGCACTCGACGGCGTGGACCTGTGCATCCACGACGGCCAGCGGCACGCGTTGATCGGCCCGAACGGGGCCGGCAAGACGACCCTGCTCAACGTCCTCGGCGGGTCCACCCGGCCGCAACGCGGCACGGTGCGGTTCGACGGACGGGACGTCGGCCGACTCGGCCCGGCGGCCCGGGCCCGGCGGGGCATCAACCGCATCCACCAACGACCCGCGGTCTTCCCGACGCTCACCGCGACGGAGAACGTCGTGGTGGCCGCGCTGCCACGGATCATCCCGGGCGGCCGGTGGTGGCGGGGCGGCCGCCGACGCGCGGCACAGCGCCTGGCCGGCCCGCTGCTGGACCAGATGGGGCTCAGCGCCGTCGCGGCGGTGCCCGCCGGGCACCTCGCCCACGGGCAACGACGCCAGTTGGAGATCGCGATGGCGATGGCCGGCCGCCCCCGCCTGCTGCTCCTCGACGAACCAGCGGCCGGGCTGTCCGCCGTCGAGGTCGGCCGGCTGGTCGAGGTCCTCCAGGCACTGCCCAGGGCGGTCGCCGTGTTACTGGTCGAACACCGACTGGACCTGGTGTACGCCCTCTCCGACACGGTCACGGTGCTGCGCGACGGTCAGACGTTGGCCGCCGGCACACCGGACGAGATCCGTACCTCGCCGCTGGTGCGGCAGGCCTACGCCGACGGGGTGGCCTGATGCTCACTGTGGATCGTCTCTGCGCCGGCTACGGCGGGGGAATCGTCCTGCACGAGGTCAGCCTGCGGGTACGCCCCGGCAGCATCCAGGCCGTGGTGGGCCGCAACGGGGCGGGCAAGAGCACGCTCGTGCACACCATCGCCGGGCTGGTGAGGGCGTCCAGCGGTCGCATCGAGATCGGCGGCGTGCACGTCGCCGGCCGACAACCGCATCGCATCGCCCAGTCCGGCGTCGGTCTCGTCCCGCAGGGCCGACGGGTCTTCTCCCGGCTGACAGTGGCCGAGCACCTGCACCTGGCGGCCGCGCCGTGGCGGGCCCCCACCTCCGGCGGCGAAGGCTGGACGGTCGCCCGCACCCTGGAGTTGCTGCCGAGGCTGGCGGTGCGGCTGCGGCACCGCGGCTGCGAACTCTCCGGTGGCGAGCAGCAGATGCTGGCAATTGCCCGTGCGCTGCTCGGCCAACCCCGGGTGCTGCTGCTCGACGAACCATGTGAGGGGCTCTCGCCCGATCTGGCGGCGCGGGTCCGCGACCTCGTCAACGGTCTCGCCGCCGACGGCCTGACAGTGCTGCTCGTGGAGCAGCAACTCCAGTACGCCATCGAGCTCGCGGACCGGGTGGCGGTGCTGGAGTACGGCCGGGTGGTCTACGACCGGCCGACCGCGGAGGCCCGCCGCGATCCGGCCCCACTGGCGGCGATGTTGAGCGTCGCCGCCGTTGCGCCGCCCCCGGCCAACCGGGCGACCCCTCGGCTCTGGGCCGACACCCCGTAGTCACCCGACCCTTCTCGAGTCACCCGACCCTTCACGGAGAGGTAGACACCGATGACAACCGCTGCACGCGATGACACGTACACATTCGACAACGGCGCGCCGGACGCCGTTCCCCAGATGCACGCGCTGGAGTCCTTCCTGGACCCGATCACGACGCGTCGGCTGGCCCGCCCGGTGCTGGAGCCCGGCGCGACCTGCTGGGAGGTCGGGGCCGGTGGCGGCTCGATGGCCCGGCGGATGGCCCGCGCGGTCGGCGACGACGGGCACGTGCTGGCCACCGACATCGACCCGACACACCTGGTGGCCGAGGGCAACCTGCACGTACGCCAGCACGACGTGCGCACCGAACCGCCACCCGGGGACGCGTTCGACCTGATTCACGCCCGGCTGGTGCTGCTGCACCTTCCCGATCGACGACGGGTCCTGCGTACCCTCACCGGCGCGCTGGCGCCCGGCGGGTGGCTGGTGGTCGAGGAGTTCGACTGCACCGCGCCGCAGCGGGTGTTGACCGCGCCCAGCGACGACGCCGCGAAGCTCTTCGCGCAGGTCATGGACGCCATGATGGGTGTCCTGGAGGACCACGGCGCCGACCTGGGATGGGCGCAGGACGTCCACACCGAGATGGCCCTCGCCGGTCTGACCGACCTGGACACCATCACCCACTCGCAGAGCTGGGCCGGCGGCTCGACCGGAACATCGCTCTACGAGACCAACTCCCGCCAGTTGGAACCGGACCTGCTGGCTGCCGGGCTGTCGCCCCAGCAACTCAACGCCTTCCGACGGCTGCTCCGTGACCCCGGGTTCGCCGTCATGTCGTACCACTTCGTCTCCACGCGGGGCCGCCTGCCGAGCTGAGCACGCGGACCACCGCGCGGAGCGCGGTCACGCCGTCCGTACCTCTCCCGTGCGCAGCACCTCCCCCCGCTTCGCCCCGGACAGCTCTACGACGGCGCCGACCGCACCGGCCGGGCTCCCCCACCAGGGAGCCCGGCCGCCCCCCGCCCTCACGCCCCCCCGCCCTCACGCCCCGCACCCCGCACCCCGCACCCCGCGCCCCACGCCCCACGCCCCACGCCCCGCGCCCCGCGCCCCGCGCCCCGCGCCCCGCGCCGATCTTGCAGTTTCGGTTGCCGAAACGCGTGGAACGACCCCTATGTCACGACAGAAAGTGCAAGATCGCGGCATGGGGGCGGTCCCGGCCCGTCGATCATGGAGTTGTGGTGCCTGAGTTGTTGCTGTTCACGGCTTTTGTTGACCACCACAAGTCCATGATCGACGACGGCGGGGCGGCTTATCGGACCGCGACGCGATGCGACGGTGGTCCAGACCGCCCCGGCTCAGCGCGGAACGGTCTCCTGGTCGGCCAGCACAATAAGGTCGTCGGGGCGGGCCGACAGCGGCGCCGTCGCTCCGTCGAGCCACACCAGATAGCCCACCGGCGGACCGGACGAACCCCAGCGAGCACCGATGATCGTGGCTGACCGCCCGTCGTGCGGTGTCGTGAGCAGGCGTACGCGGGTGCCCGGCGCGTGTCCGTCGTCGGCGACTATCAGCAGCGCGTCGAGGATCTGCCGGACCCCGGCGACGGGCAACCCCGGAACGTACGGCTCGCCCGCGTGTCCCAGACGCGGGGTCATCATCGTGCCCAACAGCGCGCTCTGCCGGATCGCCTCCTGGCGGACCTGCCCGTCCACGCTGCGTCCGGCCACGGTCAGCGCATTCTGGATGCGCGACCAGAGGGCCAGTGGCTCCTGGTCGAGCAGGCGGCGGGCCTCCCTGTCGACTTCGGCGCAAGCCGTGTCGAGTGCGGTGTCCTCGCCGAGTTCGGCGATCCAGGCCAGGTCGCCCACCTCCGGCAGCAACCCCGGCGACTCGGCCACGATCACGATGTACAGCATCGCGAGCAGTTCCTCGCGGCCCTCGCCGTGATAGAGCGAGCCGACCCCGCTGCCGGTACGCCCGCGGCTGGGCGGGAACCGCTCGACGAGGTGCCGCGCACGCCCATGAGGCAGGGCCGCGGCCCGCCTGGTGTCCGACACCCGCTCCTCGAACGACCGCCGCTCACGGCGTTCGACGAGCAGCTGGCGATGCGGGTCGAACCCGATCGGATAGATCGTCCGCCCGTACCTGGAAAGGGTTTCGCCGGGCCGAAGGCCGACCGACTCAAGCTGCCGGGCCGCCTCCGAGTAGGCAACGCCAGCCCGCGCTGCGTGCTCCCGGATGGCGCGTTTGCGGGCGCGTCCCGGGGCCGGGGTCCGTCGGGGGGTGGGATCAGACATGACGCCTCCGGTGCAGCCCCACGCACTCCACCGAACGGACGGCGTGACCGGCACGCCGAGAGTCGACACATCGGCGCGGAGTCGGAGACTCTTGGCCCCAAGCATGTGGTCGGGCGTGGGCCACCACATCGGGCGCTGGCAGGCGCTCTGCCGTGGCCAGCATATCGTGACGCCGGCCGTCGGTGTGGACGCGCACACCCTGGCCGCCCTCCCCCTCGACGACTGCGGTGTCAGCCCGTGTCAGCCGATGTCGGTGGCGTGTCGGGGCGGTGTCGGCGGGCCCGCGCATGCTGTACGCATGACAGCTGACCTGGTGATCGAGGCCGAGGGCCTCGTGAAGACGTTCGGGAAGACGAGGGCGCTGCAGGGCGTGGACCTCGCCGTGCCCCGGGGGACGGTGCTCGGGGTGCTCGGCCCCAACGGCGCCGGTAAGACGACCGCCGTTCGCATCCTCTCCACCCTGCTGACCCCGGACGGCGGAACCGCCCGGATCGGTGGTTTCGACGTGGTGCGGGACGCCGAACGCGTTCGGCAGAGCATCGGACTGACCGGCCAGTACGCCTCGGTCGACGAGGACCTGACCGGTCGGCAGAACCTGGAGCTGTTCGGCACCCTGCTGGAGCTGGGGCGCAGCGGCGCCCGGCGGCGGGCCGCCGAGCTGCTCGACTGGTTCGACCTGACCGATGCCGCGAACCGTCAGGCCAAGACCTACTCCGGTGGCATGCGGCGACGGCTGGACCTGGCCGCCAGCCTCGTCGGCTCGCCCGACGTGATCTTCCTGGACGAGCCGACGACCGGGCTCGACCCGGCCAAACGCGAGGACATGTGGGGCGTGGTCCGAACGCTTGTCAGCAACGGCTCGACGGTGCTGCTCACCACGCAGTACCTGGAGGAGGCCGACGCGCTCGCCGACGCGATCACGGTGATCGACCACGGCCGGGTGATCGCACACGACACACCCGACGGGCTCAAGCGGGTGGTCGGCGGGCAGACCCTGGAGGTCCGGCCGTCCGACCCGGCGCACCTGCCGCGTACCGCGGAGATCCTGACCCAGGTCGGCTCCGGCGCGCAGGCCGACGAGATCCGCAAGGGCGTCCTCGCGGTGCCGGTCACCGACGACGCGGCCCTGACCGAGAGCGTCGCGCGCTTCGCCACGGCCGGCATCGCGGTCACCGAACTCTCCCTGCACCTGCCGAGCCTCGACGAGGTGTTCTTCACCCTCACCGGGCGTACGGCATCGGAAGACGACACCACCCGCCCCACGGAGGTCGCGGCATGAGCACTCTGACCGACGCACCACCCACCCGGAACCGGGCGCTGTCGACGATCACCGCGCACCCGCGACCGTTTCGACTGGTCCGGCACTCGTTGGCACTCGCCAAACGCAGCCTCATCAAGACCTGGCGTACGCCCGAGGCGCTCATCGACGTCACCCTGCAACCGGTGCTGTTCCTCATCATCTTCGTGTACGTCTTCGGCGGCGCGGTCGCCGGCTCGACCCACGACTACCTGCAGTTCCTGCTGCCCGGCATCCTGGCGCAGACGATCGCGACCGGCGCCATCGCGATCGGCGTCAACCTCAACACCGACATCGCCAAGGGCATCTTCGACCGGTTCCGGTCGTTGCCGATCCCCCGCTCCGCCCCACTGGTCGGCGCGGTCCTCGGCGACGTCGTCCGGTACGTGATCGTCACCGTGTCGACCCTCGCGATCGGCTACGTGATGGGTTTCCGGATCGAGACCGACGTGTTCCGGGCCATCGCAGGGTGTCTGCTCGCGGTACTGTTCGCGCTCTGCCTGAGCTGGCTGCCGGTGCTGGTGTCGATGAAGGTGCGGACCGCGGGTGCCGTGCAGGGTGTGATGTTCGCGTTGATCATGCCGCTGAGCTTCGCGTCCAATGTGTTCGTCGGTGCCGACACGCTGCCGGGCTGGATGCAGGCGTTCGTGGACGTCAACCCGATGACCCACCTGGTGGCGTCGGTGCGCGGGCTGTTCCTCGGCACCCCACTGGACAACCACGTGTGGTGGACGCTCGCCTGGTGCGCCGGCTTCGTCGCGGTGTTCATGCCGCTGGCGCTGCGCGCGTACCGCAAGAAGATCTGACCTACGCGAGCAGGTCGTCCATCAGCTCGCGGATCCGGCTGACGGCCGCGGCCGCCGGCCGCCCGCGCCACACGGCCAGCAACGGCTCGCGCTGCTCCTCGTCGCCGAGGATGGCGTTGAGCCGTTCGCCGTTCTCAAAGGGAAAGAACATTTCGATCTGGGTGCCGATCCGCTTCGCGAGTACGGCCAGTTCGCGGGCGGTGTCGACCTCACCCCGGTACACCGCGAACTCCGCGCCGCCCGACGCCCACGCCCCGATCACCGGCAGGTCCCGTGAGGTCAGCGCATCCTCGCGGGCGAGCGACAGCAGGGCGGCCGCCTGGATGGTGGCGTGAGTGCCCGACACCCGCCCCACCTGGGCCACCCGCAGGTAGATGATCGCCGCCGTGGCCCGGAGCATCACGCGCGGCTGTGGCGGCGGTCCGACCCAGCCGGCGAGGACACGGGTCACCTCGTCGGCGCGGGCGAGCGCCTCGTCGTACCGCTCACGCTGCCAGGCGAGGTGCGCCAGGCCGAGCAGCGCCTGCGCGGCGTCGGTCTGCTCGGCCTGGCCCAGCGCGGCCGTCTCGCCCAGTCGCCGCTCCGCCTCCGCGTCGCCGGTCAGGGCGAGCTGCACGTCCAGCCGCACGCGGATCGACCGCGCGTCCTGCGTGGCGCCGACCAACTCCATGAGCCGGACGCTTCGGGTCAGCCACTCGGACGACCGGGCATCCCCGCCCGGGACCAGGAACTGCCCGACCGCACCCGCCGCCATCGCCATGCCCCAGTGGTCGCCGGCGGCCTCGAAGCGGTGGTAAGCCTGCTCGGCGTCGCTGATCGACGCCTCCGGTAGGCCGCCGTTCTCCCGTACCGCCGCGCGCGCGAACAGCCCCAGCCCCTGCACGTACGGGTCCGGGTGCACGACCATCTCGGTAGCGCTCTTCAGGCTCCGCTCCAGATCGGACGCGTCGAAGCCGGGCAGTGCCGACGCGAGAGCGGTCATCCGGGACGACACCTCGCCGGGGCGTTCGGTCTGGAGTGTCCGCAGCGCCCGCCGGGCGAGCACGGCGGGCCGCAGATCGGCGCTCACTCCGGCGTTCACGCTTATCACCACGCACGTCCAGGCCAGCCGGTCGGCGTTGGGCAGTGGCCGGCCGCTGGCGGCACCCCGCAGGATCGCCGATCGCAGCCGCCGCTGCGGGTCGTCGACGTGCAGGAGCCCGCGCGCCCAGGCGACGACCTCCAGGTGCAGGCCCCGCACCGACCAGAGGTGGAACAGCGCGGTGGCGACGTCGACGGCGGCGGGCTCGTCGCCCGCTCCCATCGCCCACCGCAGGCCCGTGACCAGGTTGTCCTGCTCGGCGGCGCAACGGTGCAGCGCCTCTACCTGGCCCGGGCCGATGAAACGGCTGGCGAGGGTGACGGCCTGCTCCCGGGCCCACCTGACCAGGCCGGTCATGGCCTGATCCCGGTCACCCGCCGCGTCCAGCCGGGCCTCGCCGTACTCACGGACCGTTTCGAGCATGCGGTAGCGCGGCGGACCGTCCCCCTCGACCAGGGTCAACAGGGACTGCTCGACGAGGGTCGCCAGGCCACGACGGACGTCCGGGGCCTGCGCGACGGCGGCGGCGAGGTCCGCGGTGAACGGCGCGGGGATGACAGCGACCCGCTGGAGCAGGTCGCGGTCGGCCTCGGCAAGCAGTTCCCTGCTCCAGTCGACAAGCGCCCACAGACTCGCGTGCCGCTCGGGCAGGCCGCGCAGGGCGTCGTCGAGCAGCGCGAACCGGTCGGTCAGCCCGGCGAGCACGTCGTCGATCGGCATGTGCCGCAGTCGTGCGGCGGCCAGTTCGAGGGCCAACGGCAGGTTGTCGAGCCGGTGACACAGGGCGAGCGCCCGCTCGGTGTCCCACGTCGGTACGGCGCCACCGGCCCGTGCCCGGGACTCGACCAGCGCGAGCGCGTCGGCGTCCGGCAACGCGGTCAGCCGGTGCACCAGCTCGCCGACCAGGCCCAGTGGGGCGCGGCTCGTCGCGAGCACCGCGACCTCCGGCGAGGCCGCCGCGACCAGGTCCGCGACGACGACGGCCACCGCGTCGAGCACGTGCTCGCAGTTGTCCAGCACCACCAGCCCGTCGAGGTCCGGCGCCACGGCGCGCAGCCGCTCCTCGGGGCTGAGGACCCGCCGCTCCAGACCCAGGTTGCCGCCGGTCGCCGAGGTGTCCGCACCGCCGAGAGCGGCGAGCACAGTGGGCAGCACCTCGTCGGGCGAGCGCAGACCAGCGAGTTCGATCACGCGGACCGCCCGCCCACCCGCTGCCGTACGCCTGGCCACCTCGGCGGCGAGGCGGGTCTTGCCCGCCCCGCCGGTTGCCACGACCGTCACGACGGGTGCCTCGGCGAGCGCGTCGGTGACGGCCTTGACGTCGCGCTCCCGCCCGACGAGGGCCGCCATGGGTCGGCGCCACGCGGCGGGCAGCGTGATCCGCGCCTGTTGCCGAGGCGGTGCCGCGACGGGCGGTGCGGTCAGTTCACCGCGCAACAACGCCAGGTGGACGCTCGTGATCACGGGTGATGGGTCGGTGCCGTAGCGGTCGGCCAGGTCGACGCGTAGCCGCTCGATAACCTCCAGCGCCTCCGCCTCCCGTCCCTGGGCGGCGAGGACCCGGACCAGCAGGGCGGCGGACGGCTCGTCCGGCGGTGTCCGCGCGACGAGCCGACCCAGGTCGACCTCGTCGAACGGGCCCGCCCCGGCGAGCGCCGCCTGTGCGCGCAGCGCGGCGACGTCCGCGAACAGGCGGGTGTCCTCTGTGGTGTCGAGTTCGGGAACCTCGGGGAACAGGGCTCGCGCCTGATCGGCCAGGCCGCGGGCGGCACGGACGTCACCGCACCGGAGGACGGTGCCTGCCTGATCCAGGAGCGCGCGCGCCTCGACCGCGTCGACGGTGATCTCGTCGGCGGGCAGCCGGTAGCCGCCCGGCACCGCGACCACGGGCAGCCCGAGGCGGCGCACCCGGGACACGAGCGCCTGGACGGCGCCGGTCGCGTCGTCGGGCGGTACGCCGTCCCAGACGGCGTCAACGAGCAGGCTCACGGAGACCGCTCGCCCCCGCGCGTCGACGAGCGCGCGGAGCACCGCCGCGAGCCGTTCACCTCGAACGGGCTTGCCGTCGACGGCGAGTGGGCCGAGGGTCGCGATGTGCACGGACCCAGCATCCCCCACGCGCGCACGGGCCCGACGAGCACCGGTCCGTCCGGCCGGTCACGGCTCCGCGACCAGCTTGACAGGCCGTCATGAGGTTAGGTTAGCCTAACCTCATGCAGAACGAGTTGGCGTCGGTCAACGGGGAGCGCAGCCTGTCCGGCGTCGACCTCCGTCTGGGCTACCACGGTGTGCCGGTGGTACACGGTGCCGCGATCAGCCTTCGTGCGGGCGCCGTCACCGCACTGGTGGGGCCCAACGGCAGCGGCAAGTCCACACTGCTGCGGGCTCTGGCCCGGCTGCACCCGATCGAGGCCGGAATCGTGCACCTCGCCGACGGCGTCACGGCCGCCAGCCTCGCGGCCCGGGAGTTCGCCCGGCGGGTCACGCTGCTCGCCCAGAGCCGGCCGGTGCCCAGCGGGGTCACCGTCCGCGACGTCGTCGGCTACGGCCGCCACCCCTACCGGGGGCGCTGGCGCACCGAGGACCCGGACGGTCCCGCCGCCATCGCACGCGCCATGGACGTCACCGGCCTGGCCGCGATGGCCGATCGACCCGTCGACGAGCTGTCCGGAGGCGAGTTGCAGCGGGTCTGGTTGGCCACCTGCCTCGCCCAGGACACCCCGGTCCTGCTCCTCGACGAACCCACCACGTTCCTCGACCTGCGCTACCAGGTGGAGATCCTCGACCTGGTACGTGACCTCGCGGACGACCACGGCGTCGCCGTCGGCGTCGTACTGCACGACCTCAACCAGGCAGCCGCCGTGGCCGACGAGGTGGTCCTGCTGCAACAGGGCCGGGTGCGTGCCACCGGCACCCCCGCGGCGGTCTTCACCGAGGACGCCCTCACCGAGACCTACGGGATCCGCATCGAGGTGACCACCGATCCGATCAGCGGACTGGTCACCACCCGCCCGGTCGGACGGCACGCGATCCGCGCCCTGGCCTGAACACCCCTCATCCCCAGCAGAGAAAGACAGTCATGACCCGTACCCGTTTCACCGCCCTCATCGCCGTCGTGGCCGCGCTGACGCTCGGCGCCTGCGGCACGACCGAGAAGACCGCCACCCCCGAGACCTCCGCCTCGGCTGCCGGCGGGCCGGTCACCCTCACCGACAGCCGGGGCAAGGAGATCACCCTCAAGGCCCCGGCGACCAAGGTCGTCGGTCTCGAGTGGGGTGAGGTCGAGATGCTGGTCAGCCTTGGCGTCATGCCGGTCGGCGTGGCCGACCCGAAGGGCTACGGCACCTGGGTCACCTCGGCGAAGCTCGACCCCGGCGTCAAGGACGTCGGCACCCGTGGCGAGCCCAGCGTCGACTCGATCGTCGCCCTCCAGCCCGACCTCATCGTGATGGAGGACGACCGGGGCGCCAACATGATCAGTCAGCTGGAGAAGTACGCCCCCGTCGTGGTCGCCAAGGGCAGTGACGCCACCGACAACCTGGGCCGGATGCGCACCGACCTCACCATGATCGCGAAGGCGGTCGGCAGGACCGCGCAGGCGGAGAAGCTGCTCGCCGACTTCGACGCGGCCATCGCCGACGGCAAGAAGAAGATCGCCGACGCGGGTGCCGCCGGCCGGCCGTTCGCCATCGCCGACGGCTGGAAGGAGGGCAGCACCGTCAGCATCCGGATGTTCGGCAAGGGCTCTCTCGTCTCCGACATCGGCACCCAGCTCGGCCTCACCAACGCCTGGACCGGCAAGGTCGACGAGGCGTGGGGCCTCGGCCAGACCGACGTCGAAGGCATGACGGTCCTCAAGGACCCGGACATGCACCTCTTCTACAACGCCTCCGACGGCGACGACGTGTTCGCCGATGGCCTCGCCGGCAACGCCATCTGGAAGTCGCTGCCCTTCGTGCAGAAGGGCAACCTGCACAAGATGCCCAACGGCATCTGGACCTTCGGCGGTCCGCTCTCCGGCAAGCAGTACATCGACGAACTCGTCAAGACGTACGCGGTGTGAGCGTGCTGAACGCGCCCCCACGCCCGGAGCCGGCCACCCGGCCGGCTCCGGGCGGGAGCCTGGCCATGCCCCGCATCGCCGTCGTCTTCGTCGCCGCGATCCTGCTGCTGCTCGTGGTCGGCGCGGTGCACCTCACCCAGGGCACCTCGAACGTCGGCGCCCTCGACCTGCTGCGGCTCGCGACCGGCGCCGACGATGAGGCGGCCCGCGTCCTGATCGCGTCCCGCCTGCCCCGGCTGCTCGCCGGGCTCGCCATCGGCGTGGCGCTCGGGTTCGCCGGGGCGGCATTGCAGTCGATCGCCCGCAACCCGCTCGCGTCCCCCGACACCCTCGCTGTCAACGCGGGCGCCCACCTGGCGATCGTCGCCGTCGCCGCGTTCGGCGTCTCACTGCCCGCGCTGCCCGCCGGCGGCCTCGCCTTCGGCGGCGGGCTGGCCGCCGCCGGCCTGGTGATGGCGATGTCCTCCGGTGGGCAGGCCGGCACCACCCGGCTGATCCTCGCCGGCTCGGCGACCGCGCTGGCGCTCGGGTCGGTGACCACCCTGCTGCTGCTTCTGTTCGAGCAGGCCACCATCGGGCTGTTCGCCTGGGGGAACGGCTCGCTGGTGCAGAGCGACCTGACCGCGCTGACCCAACTCGCCCCGGTGATCGTCGGCGCCGCCATCGTGCTCGTGCTGCTCGGGCACCGCCTCGACATCCTCGCCCTCGGCGACGACACCGCCACAGTGCTCGGCCTCGACGTGCGGCGCACCCGGCTCACCGTGATGGTGCTGGCCGTGCTGCTCTCCGCCGCGGCCGTCACCCTCACCGGCCCGGTCGGCTTCGTCGGCCTGTGCGCCCCGGTGATCGTCAGGCTGCTCGCCCCCGTGGTGCCGGGCGTGCACCGGCACCGCGTCCTGCTGCCGTTGTCCGGCATCGTCGGGGTCATCATCGTGCTCGGCTCGGACGTGCTGCTGCGGGCCGTGATGGGCGGGCAGGCCGGGGTCGACATCCCCACCGGCGTGGTCACCACACTGTTCGGCGCGGTGATCCTCATCTGGCTGGCCCGCCGGCACCGCGACGCCGGCCCCACCCGTCGTCCGCCCGGCGGGCACGCGGCCGTCCGCTCCGCCGCCTTCCACCGCGGCGTCGTCGCCGTCACCGCCGTCCTGACCGTCTGCGCAGTGGCGGTCGGCATGCTCGCCGGTGACACCTGGGTGCTGCTCGGTGACGTCGTCAACTGGGTCAACGGCAGCACCGGGCCCGCGTACACCTTCGTGCTGGACCAGCGGTGGCCGCGCGTCGCCGCGGCGGTCCTGGCCGGCGCGGCGCTCGCGGTAGCCGGCACCACAGTGCAGGCGGTCTGCCGCAATCCGCTGGCCGAACCCGGCATCCTCGGCATCACCGCCGGCGCCGGGCTCGGCGCGGTCTCCCTGCTCACCTTCGTGCCGCTGGCCGGGGTCTGGGCGGTCTCCGGCGTCGCCGGGCTCGGCGCGATGCTGGCGTTCGCCCTGGTCTACGGCCTGGCCTGGCGCGGCGGGCTGAGCTCCGACCGACTCGTGCTGATCGGCTTCGGCGCCTGGCAGGGCGGCATGGCGGTCATCACCTACCTGGTCGTGGCCTTCGACCCGTGGAACACCGGGAAGGCGTTGACCTGGCTGTCCGGCTCCACCTACGGTCGGATGCCCACCCAGGTGCTGCCGGTGGCGATCGCCCTGCTGGTGCTCACCCCGGCCGTTGTCGCCGCCCGCCGGGAGCTCGACCTGATGGCGCTGGACGACGACACCCCCCGCGTGCTGGGCGTCCGGTTGGAACGCACCCGGTTGATCGCGCTCGGCGCGGCGGCGCTGCTCACCTCCACCGCCGTCTCGGCCGTCGGGGTCATCGGCTTCGTCGGTCTGGTCGCCCCGCACGCCGCGCGGGCGCTCGTCGGCGGTCGGCACTCCCGGGTGCTCCCGGTGGCCGCCCTGCTCGGCGCGGCGTTGGTCAGCATCGCCGACACCTTCGGTCGGACGGTCATCGCGCCGGCCCAGATCCCCGCCGGCCTGGTCACCGCCATGATCGGCACCCCGTACTTCGTCTGGCTGCTGTGGCGCTCCCGCGCCGTGGCGAGCACCACCCGGTAGAGCCGCCCGAGTCGAGAGAGGCACCATGACCGAGACCCTGCCCATCGCCCCGTGGCGCGTGTTCGCCGTCACCGTCCGCGCGGTACGCCGCCTGAGCCCGTCCTTCACCCGGGTGACCTTCACCGGGGCGAACCTGGACCGCTTCGCCGACAACGGTTACGACCAGCGGATCAAGCTGGCGCTGCCGCTGCCCGGTCAGGACCGGGCGACCCTGCCGGAGGGCGCGGACTGGTACGCGACGTGGCGGGCCCTGCCCGAGCACCTGCGCAACCCGATCCGCACCTACACCGTCCGGGCGGTCCGCCCGCACCTGGCCGAGGTCGACGTCGACCTGGTGCTGCACGGCGACAGTGGCCCGGCGACGCGCTGGGCGCGGCGGGCCAGCGTCGGCGACGAGATCGCCCTGGTCGGGCCGGATGCCGGCTTCGACGGCAACCACGGCGGGGTCGAGTTTCGCCAGTCCACCGGCGGCACCGTGCTGCTGGCCGGGGACGAGACCGCCGTGCCGGCGATCAGCAGCATCTGCGAGCGGCTCCCCCTCGACGCCCGGGGCACCGTCGTGCTGGAGGTGCCCGACGCCGCCGACGTGTTGCCGCTGCTCGCACCGCCCGGCGTCGAGGTCCGCTGGCTGGCCCGGGGCGCCGACGGGTACGGCAGCCGGCTGCTGCCCGCCGTCGTCGCCGCGGCCGGGGAGCTGCTGGCCCCCGGCGCGTCGACGGCCGCCCAGCCCGTGCCGGACGTCGACGTGGACACCGAGATCCTGTGGGAGGTGCCCGAGCAGGTGGCCCCGGCACCGCTCTACGCGTGGCTGGCCGGGGAGGCCGGCGTCATCCGTAACCTGCGCCGGCACCTGGTCGCCGAGCGGGGTCTGGACCGGCGGGCGGTAGCCTTCATGGGCTACTGGCGTCTCGGACACTCCGACGCCGCCTAGCGCCGCGCCGGGCGGCCGCGAGGTGCGTCGGAGGCCGTGAGGCGCGTACCGTTTCGGGTCGGACTTGGGGCGGGCCGGCTGGAGCCGGTCCGGGATACGGGACGAGACAACGACGCATGACGGTGGACAACATTACCGAAAACGGTCAAGAGGGTATTGACCGAAGCCGGCTGGAGGCCTGCCTCAGCGTCTTCGAGGCATTGGAGGCGCTGCCCTCCGACCACCCCGACGTGGTGCAGGTGCAGCGGGCCACCGCCCGGCTCTACAAGGTGATCAAGCAGCGGCGGCGGGAGGAGCGGCGGGACGCCATCCTCGCCGCCGACCGCGCGGTGACGGAGGCCACGGCCACCGGCGCTCCGGGGCGGATCGACGACGAGACGCAGGGCATTCCGCTGGCGTCCTCCGCCGCGGGCGAGACGGCCGGCTTCCTGCACAATGCGCGCGGCTGTTACGTCTGCAAGCAGCGCTACCGCGAGGTGGACGCCTTCTACCACCAGCTCTGCCCGTCCTGCGCCGCGCTGAACCGGGAGCGCCGCGACGCCCGCACCGACCTGACCGGCCGGCGTGCGCTGCTCACCGGCGGCCGGGCCAAGATCGGCATGTACATCGCGCTGCGGCTGCTGCGGGACGGCGCGCACACGACGCTGACGACCCGGTTCCCGCACGACGCGGTCCGTCGCTTCGCCGCGATGCCCGACAGCGCGGACTGGCTGCACCGGCTGCGGATCGTCGGGATCGACCTGCGCGACCCCGCCCAGGTGATCGCCCTCGCTGACGACGTCAGCAGCCAGGGCCCTCTCGACATCCTGATCAACAACGCGGCGCAGACCGTCCGCCGGTCCCCCGGGGCGTACGCGCAGCTCATCGCCGCCGAGGCCGCGGCCCTGCCGGACGGCCCGCTGCCGGAGCTGATCACGTTCGCCAAGCCGGACGGGCAGGGCGGCCCTGTGGGCACCCTGACCGCCGGCCCACAGTCGACGGCGCTCACTCCGCACGCGCTCACCGCGCTGGCACTGACCAGCGGTTCGGCCTCGCCGGAACGGATCGCGGCGTCCACCGCCATCGACGCCGGCGGGCTCGTGCCTGACCTCGACTCGGTCAACAGCTGGGTCCAGCGGGTCCAGGAGGTGGACCCGGTCGAGCTGCTCGAAGTGCAGCTGTGCAACGTCACCGCGCCGTTCGTGCTGGTCAGCCGGTTGCGCCCAGCGATGGCCGCCGCGTCGGCCCGCCGCAAGTACGTGGTGAACGTGTCGGCGATGGAGGGTCAGTTCGGCCGCGGTTACAAGGGGCCGGGGCACCCGCACACCAACATGGCCAAGGCGGCGCTGAACATGCTGACCCGCACCAGCGCCGAGGAGATGTTGACCGACGGCATCCTGATGACCAGCGTCGACACCGGCTGGATCACCGACGAACGCCCCCACCCCACGAAGATGCGGCTGGCCGACGAGGGCTTCCACGCCCCACTGGACCTGGTCGACGGCGCGGCCCGGGTGTACGACCCGATCGTCCGCGGCGAGCAGGGCGAGGACCTGTACGGCTGTTTCCTGAAGGACTACGCGCCCTGCGCCTGGTGATCGCCGAGCGACGAGGATGATCGCCCGCACCAACAAGGAGAAGAACATGTCAGCTGACCGTGAATCGTGGCCGACGCTCGACGAGCTGCTGCGCGAGGAGAACGAGCTGGAGCTCGCGGGCCTGTCCGAGACCGACGCGTACGAGCTGGGGATGCTCGCCGTCGCCGCCGCGACCGAGCAGCGGCTGCCGGTCTCGGTGGGCGTGTGGCGGGCCGGGCGGCAGCTGTTCCACTGTGGCCTGCCGGGGTCGACGGCGGACAACGACGCGTGGCTGCGCCGCAAGGGGCGGGTGGTGATGCGCTTCGAGCACTCCTCGCTCTACATGGCCCGGCTGTGCCAGGACAAGCAGGTGACGCTGGCCGAGCGGTTCGGTCTGCCGGCCTCGCGGTACGCGGCGGCCGGGGGCGCGGTACCCCTGCGCGTGCGCGGCACCGGTGTGGTGGGCTGGGTCGGTGTCTCCGGGCTGCCGCAGTTGGACGACCACCGTTTCGTGGTCGACATCCTCCGCAAGCTCCCCCGATAGGGCGTTGCCGGCGGCCTCGCAGGCGAGGCCGCCGGGTCACTCGCTCCAGGGCCTGTTTCATAAGAACTGGCCGGCCTGCGGCAGGCCCGGACGACGACCGGCGGCGTTGCGGTTTCGTCCGGATACAACACCGGTATCCGGACGAAACCGCGCCTTGCCGGATCGCCGCCCGGACTCCGCCTCGGCTCGACCGCCCTTATGAAACAGGCCCTAGTGTGCGCGCCGGTTGGCGCGCAGGGCGCCCAGGAGCACGCCGGGGCGGGCCAGGGAGTGCGGGTGTTCGCGCATGGAGACGACGTCGTTGAACCGCCGCGCGGTCGCCACGTCGGTGACGGTCGCGGCGATGACCTGGCTGCTGGCCCAGCGGGAGAACCGGTAGCCGCGCGGGTAGGGCCCGTCGACGTGGGGCAACGCCAGGTCAGCCGAGGTGGAGAGCGACCAGGCGGCGTCCACCACGACCTTCTGGAGCGCGAGGTAGTGGCGCGCGGGCGCCCGCAGATCCGGGCCGGACCGAAGGTACGTCGACAGGCAGGCCGCGTGCAGGGCCGCCGCCGTCATGCCCTGCCCGTACACCGGGTTGAACGACGCGACGGCGTCGCCGACGCTGATCAGGCCGGCCGGGAACCGCTTGAGCGCGTGGAAGTCCCGTCGTCGACTGTCGGCATGGTGGTAGGTCTGGACGTCGCCGATCATCTCCTGGTCGGCGACCTCGCCGAACTCCGGTGGGAACTGCTCGCGCAGGCGGCGGACGAAGTCATCCGCGGTACGCCCCGGGCGGTCGTTGCCGTAACCGGCCATCATGGCCATCCACCGGCCGTCCTCGATGGCGAAGAACGCGGCCCCGGCCACGTCCGTCCCCATTCTCGGCGTGTTCAAAGCCAGGACGACAGTCGAGGCCGGGGTGACCTCCGGGCGGCGGAGCAGGGCGGTCGCGTAGTTGAGGTGCACTGTCATCCGCCGGGTGACCGGCCGGTCCCAGTCGGCCTGCTCCAGCCAGTCCGAGAGTCGGCTGGACCGCCCCATGGCGTCGACCACGAGGTCGGCGCGTTCGACACCGGGCACCCCATCGACCTCGGAGCGGACCCCGGTGACCGCGGTGCCGTCGAACACGAGGCCGGTGGCGCGGGCGGTGATCGTCTTGACGTTGGGCAACCGGAGCACCTGCTGGCGGATCAGGCCCTCCAGCAGCGGTCGACTGCCCGCCAGACTGTCGGCGTCGTCGGGGACGACTACCTTCAGACGCCCATCGAGGTAGTTGCGCCGGGCCTCGGGCGGCGCCTCGACTGCTCCGCGCGCCAGTGCGTCGTCGCGGAATCCAGGGAACAGGCGCTCCAGTTGGAAGAGGCCGCCGGGCAGCAGCGCGTGCAGCTGTGTCCCCTGGGGTACGCCGGGCCGCGCGCCGGTCACCTGCGGGTCGTCCCGGTCGATGATGACGACGGTGTCGGCGTGGTCGGACAGCACCCGGGCGGCCAGTAGACCGGCGACACTGCCGCCGACCACAACGGCCGTGCCCATCGTCGGGGTCAGCTGGTCAGGGGGTCGCGGCGCGTTCAGTTCCGCGAAGACCCGGGACGGGGAGAGGGACATGGTGCTCTCCAAGGGGGGTAACGGGGGGCGTGCCCTCCCCGGTTGCTGTCAGCGACCGTGCGCGGACAGACCGGTGGACGGTCGTTCGACGTATTGCCCGCCGATCGTCGCACAACCACCTGAACGGCAACCGGCTGTGTCCGCCAGATGACCGCCTGTTGACCGATGGGCCGGACGGGTCCGACGTTCGGACGGGTCCGGTGGCGCGTCCTCCGGCCGGCTGTCACGATCTCCGGCATGTCCGTCGCACGTCGAACTCTGCTCGGAGCCGGCCTTGCCGCCGCGACCTCCGCCCTCACCGGTTGCGGTGCCACCGGCGCGCCGGACACCGGCTCGGCCGGCCCTGGCAACGCGGCGACCGCGAAGGGCGCCACCGGCAGCCGGGTCGGATTCGGAGCAGCGGGTGACGCCGGGCCGCCGCTCAGGGCACCGGACGCACCGGTCGGCGGCAACCCGCCGGTGCGTCAGGCCCCCTACACCCAGGACGTGACCGCCCTGCTCCGGCGACACCTGCCCGCGACCCCACAGACAGTGCAACACAAGGGTTTTCCCGGTGCCGTCGCTCTCGTCGTGTTGGGCGGGAAGGTGACTGTGCACACCGCGGTCGGTGAGGCACTGCGGTACTCGGCGGGCCCGAAGCTGCTGGCGGCGAACCAGCGCGTCGCGATGCGCCGGGACTCCATCTTCGACCTCGCCTCGGTCACCAAGGTGTACACGGCCATCCTGCTGTTGCAGCAGGTCGACAAGGGCCGCGTCGACCTCGGCGCTCCGGTGCGTGACTACCTGCCCGCCTTCACCGGCGCGGGCAAGGAGCAGATCACCGTCGAGATGCTGCTCACCCACACCAGCGGTCTTCCCGTCGGCGCCACGGTCACCGGCCTGCCCGACAACGCGGCCCGCTGGAACGCCGTGCTCGGCACGCCGCTGGTGTCCGGCGCGGTGCCGGGGAAGACGTTCCGCTATTCCAGCGTCGGGCTCATGGTCGCCGGCAAGATCGTCGAGAAGGTCACCGGCCAGCGGCTCGACCAGGCGCTCAAGACCAACCTGACCGGCCCGCTCGGTCTGCGCGACACCGGCTTCAACCCGAACAGCTGGCTGTCGGCCGCCGCGAAGGCCAGCCGACTGGTCGCGACCGATGCCCGCTCGTCCCGGGGGCTGCTCCGTGGCGTCGTCCACGACGACGTCGCCAACCACCTGGGTGGCATCGCCGGTCACGCCGGCATCTTCGCCTCCGCGACCGATCTCGCGGCCATCGGTCAGTTGCTCCTCAACGAGGGCGCCCACCAGGGCAAACGGATCCTCGCCGCGGCGACGGTGCGCCGGATGCTCACCAACCACAACGCCGGCAAACCCGCCATCGACCCCGAGCGCCCCAACCGGACCTCGGCGCACGGCCTCGGCGTCGTGCTCAACCAGAGCTGGTTCATGGGCGGGCTCGCCTCGGCCCGGACCTTCGGCCACACCGGATTCGCCGGCCCCTCGCTCCTGGTCGCGCCCGACCGTAAACTCGTCCTGGCGCTGCTCACCAACCGCGCGCACCCCAACTGGAGCTGGTCGAACCCGGACCCGGTCCGCGCCGCTGTCGGCGACCTGCTCGCCACGAAGGTCAACTGACCGGAAGGTGTGGACCATCGCGCCCCACCCTGACACGATACTTGCGCTAGTAGTGCAAATACTTCGTCCGTCCTGGTGGAGGATCGATGCACACATCTCGCCGGAGCCTGCTCTCCGTGGTGGCCGGGGTCGCCCTCGCGGCCAGTCTGTCCGCCGTCGCCGTGCCACGCGCCGCCGAAGCCGCCGCCACACCGACACACCGTCCAGTGATCTTCGTGCACGGCAGCGCGGGATCAGCGGCGCAGTTCGAGACCCAGGCCAAACGGCTGGCCAGCAACGGGTACCCGATCGACGTCATCGAAGCCCACGAGTACGACTCCCCGAACATCGCGACGATCCTCCCCCAGGTTTACGCGGGACTCGACGCACGGATCTCCCGCCTGCTGGCGGCCACCGGCGCGGACCGGGTCGACCTCGTCGCGCACTCACTGGGCACCTTCGTCTCGCAGGGCTACCTCAACAGCTCGCCGGAGCGCGCCGTCCGGGTCGCGCACTACGTCAACCTGGACGGGCGCACCGCGACCTCCCCGCCGGGCGGTGTGCCCACGCTCGCCATCTGGGGCGAGGGTGACCCGGCCCGCGCCGTCGTCGGCGCGACGAACGTGCACCTGCCGGACCAGTCGCACACGCAGACCGTGTCGTCGGCGGAGTCGTTCACCGAGATCTTCGGCTTCCTCCGGGGCCACGCGCCCCACACGACGCGGATCGTGCCGCAACTCTTCGGCGCTGCCCGGGTCTCCGGCCGCGCCGTGCTCTTCCCGAGCAACGTCGGTGTCACCGGTGCGACAGTCGAGGTCTACCCGGTCAGCCCACTGACCGGCGGCCGACTGTCACACCGGCCCGCGCATCGGCTGTCGCTCGGCGTCGACGGCTCGTTCGGCCCTCTCCCGGTGCTCGCCACGGCACGCTACGAGTTCGCCATCGTGCGCCCGGGCGCCGCGACGCACCACTTCTACTTCCAGCCGTTCCTCCGCTCGGACTCGTTCCTGCGCCTGGCGACCAGCGAGCCGGGCGAGGGCCTCAGCGGCCTGGTCGAGACCAGCGACCGGCACACGGCGCTCACGATCCAACGGCAGAAGGAGTGGTGGGGCGACCAGGGCGACGCCGGCGACCACCTCTGGATCAACGGCAGGGACGTCCTGAACGCGGCGAACACACCACGCGCCAAGCGGACGATCGGCATCTTCGCCTTCGACGACGGCAGCGACGGCGTCACCGACCTGTCGGCCCCGCTGCCGGAGTTCTTCAGCCAGACCTTCATCACCGGCATGGACGTCTTCATCCCGGCGACGCCGGCACACCTCGGCCTGGTACGCATCACCGTGGGCCAACGCGGCGGCGGCCACGAGGTGATCAACGTGCCCAACTGGAGATCGAGCACCGACCGGGTGACGGTCAGCGTGGACGACTTCTGAGCGCACCTCGCGGACGGCCCGGCCACCTCAGGTCGAAACGGTGGCCGGGACCCGCACTCGTCAGACGGTCGCCGGGACCCGCTCGCGCACTCGTCGCCCGACGGCGAAGCCGACCAGCCCCAGGATCAACCCGACGACCGCCAGAACGACACCCACCCGGGCCGGCGCGAGGTAGCCGAATCCGGCGGCGATGGCGACGCTGCCCAGTGCGGCGCCCAGGCTGTTCGCGATGTTCATGGCCGACTGGTTGACCGCCGCGCCCATCAGTTGCGCTCCCGGGGCGACGGTGATCAGAAGTGCCTGCAGGACCGGACCGAGATACAGGCTGGTCGCACCGACCAGGAACGCGCCCACGAACAGGCCCACGCTCGTCGACGCCACGAGGCTGAACACGGCGATGCTCACGATCATCGCCACGAAACCGATGACCATGCTCCGCTGGAGGTCGCGGTCCGCCAACCAGCCGCCCAGGGCGTTGCCGACGGTCATCCCCAGACCCACCGCGACCAACGTCCACGGCACCGTCGCGGCGGAGAGACCGGCGACGTCGGTGGTGACCGGTGCGATGTAGGTGTTCACCGCGAAGAAGCCGGCGAATCCGACAGCGCCGGTCGCGGCGACCAACCAGACCTGCGAGGTCCGCAGCGCCCGCAGCTCGGCGGCCGGCGAGCCGTCGACCGCCGCGGCGACCTCCGGAACGACCGCCAGCACCGCCAGCAGGGTGAGCAGAAAGAAACCGGCGATGACCAGGTACGCGACCCGCCAGTCGACCGTCTGCCCGAGCCGCGTGATGAGGGGTACGCCGACCAGGTTGCTCACTGTCAGACCGCCGAGCACTGTGGCGAAACCACGGGCCTCGTTACCGGGGCCCATCAGGGTCGCCGCGAGCAGACCGGCCGCACCGAAGTACGCGCCGTGCGGCAGCGCCGCCACGAACCGGGCCACCAGCACCAGGTCGAAGGTGGGGGCGAGCGCGGACGCGACAGTGCCGACGGCGAACATCACGAGCAGCCCGAGGACGAGCTTCTTGCGGGGCAGGCGCGCGCTCAACGCGGCGATCGTCGGCGCGCCGACGACCACACCGAGCGCGTACGCGGTGATCATCCAGCCCGCCTGGGCGACGGCGTCCGACGACGACCGCGCGTACTCGTGCGGGAGCAGACCGCGGGCGATGTCGGGCAGCAGCCCCATCGCCACGAACTCGGTCAGGCCGACCGCGACGCCGCCCAGTGCCAGAGCGGCAAGCGCCGCCAGCCGTCGACCTCTACTCAACTCGATCACCGAAAAAATTTAGCAACAGCGTTGCGTAATAGGGTGGTGAGATGACTCGCGTCACTGCCGACGTCACGTTCCTCCGCGGCTACAACCAGGCTCTCGTGATGGCGGTGGGGCGCACGGCTCGCACGTTCGAGCGCGCGACGGTGGTCGAGGCCACCGGCCTGACACCGCAGGCGGTCTCCAAGGTCATCGCCCGGCTGACCGCTGACGGCCTGATCCGCCCCGCCGGCGTCCGACGTCCAGGCATCGGCAAGCCCGCTGTCGTCTACGAACTCGTCCCGGACAGCCGGTACGCGATCGGCGCCCACGTGGCCCGACGCACGCTGCGGCTCGTCCTGGTCGACCTGGCCGGCACCGTGCACCACTCGGCGGTCAGCCCGCTGCCCCGCGACTTCACCCCGGAGCAACTCCTCGACGCCCTGAGCGCCGGCATCGACACGATGGCCGGCACCGGCGACCTGCGGGGCCGGCTCACCGGGCTGGGCATCGGCATGATCGGCCCACTCGACCACGCCAACGGCCTGGTCCGGGACGCCCACGGCCTGCGGCACTGGCACGACGTACCGCTGCGCGAGATCGCCGAGAAACACCTCGGTCTCCCCGTCCACCTGGACAAGGACGTCACCGCGGGGATCACGGCGGAGGCCTGGCGGCACGGCGCGACGTTCGGCGACGCGGCCCTCATCATGGTCGAGTCGGGCATCGGCGGAGGCTTCTGGCTGGGCGGCGCGGCCCACCGGGGAGCACACACCAACGCGGGCGAGTTCGGCCACACTGTCGTCGACCTGACCGGGCCCCTCTGCGTTTGTGGCCGGCACGGGTGCCTGGAGATCGTGCACCACCGCGCCGTCGAGGCCGGCGACATCGCACACGCCGCCCGCGTGCTGGCCGTCGGCGTCGTCAACCTGCTCCAGACCCTCGACCTCGCCCACGTGGTGCTGACCGGCGCGGACCTCCTGCGGCATCCGCAGACCTATCTCGCGGCGGTCACCGAGGCCGTCGGGGTGGACGCCCGGCGCGCGGACTGGCTCAGCACCAGGGTGGCCCTGTCCAGTCTCGGCGCGGACGTGATCGCCGCGGGCGCCGCCATGCAGGTCCTCGACCGGCACTACGGCATCCCGGAGCTGGCCCATTCCGTGATCGTCGGCGGCTGAGCAGCTCGACACGCCAAGCGACGCCCTGCTGAGCTGCCACCGATCGCCCTGAGGTCAGATCGCGGCGGGTGGTGACGACCGGGCCTCGCCGTGTCGCTACGCCACCACGGCGTCGGTGCCCGTATGAGTGCATCCGCTGGCTGGGCTCTCGCTGTCCGCGATGACCTCGTCGAGCCGCTTGCGCGCCTGCCGGAGTTGGGTGATCTGCCGATCGATGCGGTCGCGTTCGGCACGGAGCAGGGCCCGCGACTGCGGTGTGTTGACCTTCGCCTCGACGCAGGGCAACAGGTCCAGGATGGTTCGGCTGGACAGGCCGGCGGCGTACAGCATCTGGATCAGATACACCCGGTCCATCGCGTCGTCGAGGTAGTGGCGCTGACCGCCACTGCTCCGTGCGGCAGTCAGGAGGCCCTGCTCCTCGTAGTAGCGCAGGGCTCGTACCGACACCCCGGTCTTCGTGGCGAGTTCCCCGATCCGCATCGACCCCTCCCTCCGAGCCGGTGGCGTCAGCCACACAGCCTTCTTCCTCACGTGAGCGTCAGGTTCACCGTAGCTCGCGCACCGATTTCTGCGCGGCGACGGTGCGGTGTCTCACTGGCAGACGCGCCACTCGCCGTCCTCCTTGACCAGCGCCACCCCCTGCGTGAACCTCGCGCCGGTGGCCGCCTGGACCGCCTCGACCTGAACGGTCCCGGTGACCCGCCCGTTGTAGTTGTTGACGTTCACGCCGGTGATCTCGTAACTGCTGATCGTCAACTGCGCGCTCTGGATCCGGGCGAAGTCCTCCTGCGGCATGGTGTCGCGCACCCGGTCGCACAGCCGCCCGTACGCGCCCGCGTAGTTGCCGGCCTGCACGTCGTCGAGGTACGCCGTCGCGGCCCCCCGGACCGGTTCGACGGTGTCCTTGACCGAGCGGTAGAGCCAGAGGGCGACGCAGGTGCCGATGACGCAGCACACCGCCAGTAGGGCGCCGACGACGATCAGGACCGTACGAAGCGTCCGGTTGGGCCTCGGGCCGGGCACCATTGTCGGCTCGTACGTCATGGCCCGGAGGGTAGGGCTGCCGCGCCAGCGGCGAGAGCCCGCCGGGCGCCCGGTGGTTCAGCCTGCGGAGGCGGACGGCCCCGGCGTCGGCACGCCACCGGCGACCGCACGGGCGGGCGGCGTCGACGCCGGGGCCGGTCGCAGATCCGCGGGTACGGGCAGCGCGCTGCCCTTGACGAACTGGCCCCAACTGGTGTTCCAGGCCGTCCAGCCGTTGCCCGACTGGAGCCGGACCTCGGTGCCGGTGAAGGTGACCAGGTCACCGACCCGGGTGACGCCCATCAACCAGTCGGCGTTGGCCGCCGAGATGTTCGTGCAGCCGTGCGAGACGTTGCGGTGTCCCTGATCCGACACCGACCAGGGTGCCCCGTGGATGAACTCGCCGCCCCAGGTGAGCCGTTGCGCGTCCTCGACGTTCACCACGTAGCCGCCGTTCGGCTCGCCGCGCGTGTCGAACGTGGTGTACTGGTGCTTCTCCATGATCACCATCTTGCCGCTGGACGTGGGGGTGCTGCGCTTGCCCAGGCTGACCGGGATCCTGCGGATCAGCTTGCCGTCCCGTAGCACGCGCATCTGCTTGGTGGCGTTGTCGACTTCGAGCGACACCTGCCGTCCGATCCGGGACGTCGCGGTGCGGTCGGCGTCACCAACGTGGCTCTTCCCGATCGGCAGACCCGTCAGGCCCGCCCGGACACTGATGGTCGTGCCGGGTCGCCAGAAGTCGGGAGCGCGGTAGTAGACCTGGCTGCCGTCGTCCACCCAGGACCAGGTGCCCGGCTGCGGCGGGCTCGTGGTGACGAACAAACGACGTTGCACGTCGGCGCGGGCGGACCTGGCGATGGGCGGATCGAAACCGATGGTCACCGGCATCGCGGTGCCGTACGTCTGCTTGTCGGCGAAGTACAGCGTGCTGCTCACCTGCGGCTTCGTCGACGCCGCCGCGGTGGTGAAGCTGCTGGTGCGGGTGGTGGTCCGCCCGGAGTCGCCGGTGGCGGTCACCGACGCGGTGTACGTGTGCTGCGGGCGCAACGGGGCGGTCGGCACCCAGGCCGAGCCGTCCTCGCGCGGCTGCGCCCCGACCGCCGTGCCCGCCTCGTCGACGATGCGCACGGCGGTGATCTTTCCACCCGTGACGAGCGGAACCACCTCGGCGCTGAGCGGCACGTTCCGGGAGAGATCGGCCGGCGTGACGGTCAGTTCGGGCGAGGGCACCACCTGCTCGGCGGGACGTACGGCGGCCTTTCGCTCGGTGGTGCACCCACCGAGGACCAGCGGTGTCGCCGCGACGGCCACCGCGACGAGCGCCATGCGCCTCCGTAAAACCATCGAACGTCCCCCGGCTTCCGTGTACTCCGTGGCGGCAATTCTCTCCGCGTGGAGGGCGCCCCGCGCTGTTTCCGGAAATCACCCAACGAAGGTGGAGAGGTTCGGCACCGCGCACGGCCCGGGTCCGTCGGTCACTCCCCCTTTCGTGATCCTCGGGGCATCGAAGCGTGATGCTGTGCTGGAAGGCTGGCGACATGCGCGGAAGACGACGTCCATGGATTCTGTTCCCGCTCCCCCTCCTCCTCCTGACCGCCTGCTCACCGGCGGAGGAACCGATTGTTGCTCTCGCCGTTCAGGACGGCCAACCGATCGGCGTACTGGTCACCTGCGACGGCCTTGACGCCAATATGCGTGCGTTCGAGAACGACCATCAGGGTGATCCGGGCAAACGGACCCTGATCAGATGGAGCATCGGCGGCCCGCCCGCCAGCGAGGTCGTGGAGGTGGCGCTGTTGGGTCAGCCGCCGGAGGGCTGGGAGGTCGCCGACGCTGTCGACCGCCCTGATTCCGACGTGGACGTCGAGTTGCTCACCGAATTTCGGGCCGGTGTCACCTACACCCTCGACGGGTCAAGCCGCCGCGAGGCCCGCTCGGTGGACTTCACCCTCGCGGACCTGCCACGGATCGGCCCGGACCAGGTGTTGGTGTCGCACGGAAGCAGGTCAACGAAGGTCGTGTCGCGGGAGACCTTCCTGCGCAAGGCACGCGACAAGTGTTGAGCGGGACGGCGGCCGGGAAAGCCGGCAGGTAAGCAGAGTGCCGCCGCTGCCGCCGATTACGGTTTTTGGAGAGAATCAGAGAATTGAGATCGAGCCGACATCACGGCGACTCCACAAAGCTGACCAGGCAATCGCTGAGCGCTATTTAAGGGAGAATTAATCGTTCCAACTGGAAGCGGGCAGGGGGTCCACTCGTATTCTTCCCTCTCGGAAGAAAGGTGCGCCCCCGTTGATAAATCTCCGTTCCACCCCTCGACACCGTCGTTCCGTCACCGCCCTGCTGCTGGTGAGCCTGGCGCTGGCCGGCGGATGCAAGGAGGCACCGGGAACCCCCGGCGCATCCGGCCCGTCCAGCGACACCGGCATCGGCTCGTCCGGCCCGGACGCGCCTATGGCCACCGCCCCGGGCGACCCGTCGGCCACGCCGAGCGCCCCGGGCACCTCGGCCACCCCGTCCGCGCCGGGCAAGCCCGGAACGCCGGCGACCAGCGCCGCCCCGCCCACCGCATCCGGCGGCTGGATCACCATCGACGCTGGCGCGCAGGCCGCCGCGACGAAGGCGTTCTTCGCGCGCAAACCCAAGCCGGTGACCGGCAACCCGGTCAAGGTGCCCGAATTCAACGTCGGCTGTACGACCAGCCACCACAACAGCGACGACCCGATCGTGCTGCCGAAGCTGGTGGGTGGCTCGCACAACCACACCTTCTGGGGCAACAAGTCGACCGACGCCAACTCGACGGCCGAATCGCTGCGGGCGTCCAAGGCGACCACCTGCAACTCGCCGGACGACCAGTCCGCCTACTGGGTGCCGACCATGTACCAGAACGGCAAGGTCGTGGACCCGAAGGAGGTGACCGTCTACTACGGTTCCCGCCTGAAGGACCCGAGCAGGACCCAGCCCTTCCCGTTCGGCCTGCGAATGATCACCGGTAACGCCAAGACCCAGGTCGACACCCCGGACAAGCAGGGCAACCACTTCTGGTGCGCCGGCATCGGCGGCGAGATCGGCCGCAGCGCCGACAAGACGTTCCCGGTCTGCGCCAAGACCGCGAACATCGTCCGGCAGATCACCTTCCCGGACTGCTGGGACGGCAAGCACCTGGACAGCCCCGACCACAAGGCGCACATGGCCAACGGGGACCACACCGGGGCGTGCCCGAAGAGCCACCCGGTGCCCGTCCCGTCGGTGTCCTTCGTGATCTCGTACCCGTTGAGCGCGAACACCGACGGCATCACCCTCGCGTCCGGCACGTCGTTCTCCATGCACGCGGACTTCTTCAACGCGTGGAAGGACGAGGCGCTCGCCGCTCGGGTGCGCAACTGCCTCGACCAGGGCGTCAAGTGCAACTCGGCCGGTAACTTCTAGAGCGATCGTTCGACCTGAGCTGGCCCACGGATCGTCGTGGGCCAGCTCAGGTCGAGACGTAACGAGGTCTCCGGTGGACGGCTCAGCCACCGGGCGGTATCGAAGACCGGATTCCTCGCCTGGTCGGAGGCCCGGCATCAGACGAGGCGCTGGATGCGGACCTTCTCGTCGCCAGACCGCAGGAGACTCATCGAAGCCAGCCGAGGAAACGTCTGTGCAGCGCACCCGCCGGCGCCCAGGTCAGGTCCTCGGACGCCCGCACCAGCTGGGCACCCAGGTAGATGGCTAGGGAGATCGGAGCGTCGTCGAATTCGGCGCGTAGCTCGCGCTGCCGCGTGCGGCAGGGCCAGGGCGCATCGCAGCCGCCGCAGCTCCAGATCGGCAGCACCGGGCCGTGCGTGGTCATGCGCGGCCTCCGAGCAGCGCCGCGGTCATCGACCGGGCCTGCCGGCTGGTCGCCCAGCCCACCTGGCAGCAGGGGTACGGCGTGGGCGGTGCCCACCACGCCCGGCAGCCGTCGCACAGACCGTCCTTTGCCGCCAGTTGCACGCTTCGTTGCTCACTGCTCCTCCTCGGCTGGCCAGTGCCCCCGGTTCATTGGAATCCGGTGTCGGCTACGACAGGGCAGTGACGCCCCACAGCGGCAGATCCAGCTCCACCTCCGCCACGACCACGCCGGGCGGTGTCGCCGTGCCAGGGTCATCGCGGCGGCGATCAGGTACTGGTCGTAGGTCACTCGTCGCCATGGTGGTGTCCTGTCCCGCATCGCTGGCTCCCTCCACCGGGCAGCACTGCACGGCCGATCCCGGAACGACGGGACCGGATCTGGAACGTTCGGTAACTGCGACGCTACGATCACGACGACGATGGTTGGACTCACCCGCAGTACGCGTGAGCAGGCCAGATGGGCTGCCGCAGCTTTGGTTTCACGGCGGAACGTCGACCACGGGTCAACGTAGGGGTGACGGATGACAGGTCGCGGACGATCAGCACCGCATCGTGGCGCGGTGACCGGCTACCTGTTCAAGCTGATCCGGGAGTCCATCCCGCTCACGCAGGAGCAGCTCGCCGTCGACCTGGACGTCGATCGCGTGACCGTGCAGAGCTGGGAATCCGGACGCCGGCCGTTCCCCGCGGTACCGCTCGGGCAGGCGATCGCCGTCCGACGCCGGCTCGGACGGCTCGGCGCGAACACACTCCTGCTCGCGGCACTCGACGACGCCGCCGAGGCGGATCTCATCCTCGCCGCCGTCCTCAACGAACCGGTGGACCGCTGCGACCTCGCCGAACATCCGCTGGGCTGGTCCGTCTTCACCCACCGTCTGACCGACTTGATCCTCTGGGCCGTCCTCGGGCAGACACCGACCTTCGCCAGAGGGCTACCCATCACCCCTCCCCGGCGGGGTCCAGTCGCGTCGGGGCCGACCCTGCCCGTCGACGAGCAACGTGCGTTCTTCGCTCACCTTCACGTGCTCGCCGATCGCGCCGCAGCCGGACGGCACCGAAACGTGCTGCTACACCGGCAAGCGTGCTTCCTTGCTGGGATGGACCCCACCAAGGCAGCAGCAGGTTGGCTCACCCAGACCACCGCCCGAACACACCGCACGGCCACCTTCCGCACCTGGTCACCGCTGTGGCCTGATGCCCGCTCCGTCGTCACGTCCCTCGCCAACCAGGGCGACCCGGAGCCGTTACGGGACTTCATCGCTCGCGCGCATCCCGACGACGCCTGCGAGCGGGCGGCCCTCAACTACTCGGCCTACTGGGTGGGCGAGATCCCGTACCGCCACCGCGACGACTCCTTCATGCCCGAAGCGCTCGACGACTGGCATGGCTCAATCCTTCTTCGGCACCTGGTGCACCGTCTCGAGCCGGGGCATCCCTTCGTCGACCTCAACATCCACAACGTCTGGGCGTTGCTGGCCGCACGACGCGGTCTCGCTCTCGACAACCCCGCCGCTACTCGGGCGCTCCTCGACCGCAGTGGCCCGCTGCTGGACAGTGACCGAATCTCCGCGCAGTCACGGAAGGAACTAACCTCTATCGTCTACAGCCTGCGGGCGGACGGACTAACCGGCACAGGGACGGGCAGATGACCGACGACCACGACGCCGCCGGCGCGATGAACTTCATCTTCGAAGCCGGCGTCCTCAAACGCGCCGCCCGCACCGGCTGGTGGTTCGCCGGCGTCAAGCACCCCGAATCCATCGCCGAACACTCCTTCCGAACAGCGCTCATCGGAATGATGCTCGCCGCCATGGAGGGCGCCGACCCAGCCCGAGTGTCGATGCTCTGCACCCTGCACGACACCCAGGAAACCCGAATCACTGACATCCCACACATCGCCAAGCGCTACCTGACCGCCGTACCCAACACCGCCGTCACCGCCGACCAGGTCGCCGCCTGTCCCCCAGCCGTCGCCGACGTCATCACCGCCGCCGTCGCCGAATACGAAGCCGGCGAGACGCTGGAAGCTGTCGTCGCCCGCGACGCCGACAAACTGGAATGCCTGGTCCAAGCCGTCGAGTACCGCCATCAGGGCATCGACAACGTCCAGCGCTGGATCGACAGCTCACGAGCCGCCCTGAAGACCGCCAGCGCCCACCGCCTTGCCGACGCCGCCCTCACCGGGCAACTCCTCGCCTGGCTCACACCCCCGCCGCAGCATTAAGCGTTCAACACTTGGCGTTCCAATGTAGAAGGCGCTCGGCAGACGAACGCCATCCGGACCGAACGGCCGCTGACCTGCGTCGGGCTTTGCCGTCGATCGTTGTCGTTGGTCGCTGACCGACCTGGCCGAGGCGGTCAACGACGTGCACCGGACGCCGACACTCGACAACTGAGCCTTCTCCAAGCTGATTTTGCAGTTCGGAGGGGGTGCGGCAGGCCCCGGAGATCGATGAGGGCGAGGCGCCAGGTAAGACAGCAGTCGACCCGGTCAACCGGGCACACGCGCTGTTCCGTGCTCGTGGCGAACGCGCCATCGCCGCAGTGAAGAGATGAGCCAGTGCGAGTAGGGCCTGCCGGCCGGGGCTGAGTCGACGCCAGTGGGACCGCTGCTGGTAGCGGTGGGCGCGGATCAGGTCCGCGAGGTGGTTCAACGATCGGTTGGACAACGGAATCGAGGTGGGGTGAGACAGCGACGCGGCTCCCGGTGGGGGCACCTTCCGTGGTCGATCGCTGTCCTACCGGGAGCCTCACCTCAACCCGCTGTCGGGGCACCCGAACCCGTCCCCACCAGCACAAGTCAGTCGAAGAACGCTCAATGGCTTCGGATCAGGTGCGCTTGCGGCGCGCGATCTCGTCAGCGAGTTGCTGCACATGGGCGGGGTCCGCGTCCCGGGCAAGGGCGACGTAGTGGTCCATGACGGCCGGCCGGTAGCGCACGGGCAACGTCTGCCCTCGGGCGAGTCGGGTGAGCTCGGTGATCGTGAGGCCCTCGTCTGCGATACCGCGGAACGAGATGCCGTCGGCGGTCTCCACGTCGAACATCAGGGCCACGCGAGGGTTGCTGTTCAACTCCCGCCAGTCGACGAGAACGCCGAGCGCAAGCGCCCCCGTGCGCAGTTCCGCATTGCGATTCCGCGCATCACTGCTCATCAGCGGGTTCGGGGCGATCCCGGGGAAGTCGGGCCCGACGCCGAGCGATTCCCGACTCAGGTCGGGCCTGAGCTGGTCCATCAGCTCGCTGTGCTTGTTCGTCGAACCGATGATCCTGCCGATCATCGCGTCAAACATCCTGCCGAACATCCTGACCCCTCCCTCACAACGGTGCCGGAGTCTCGGCCTGGCGCTCCGCCTTACCGCGATTGTATGGCGGCCATTCCCGAGCGCCGTCGCATCGCCCCGTCTCGATGGGGTCGCCGTCCAAGCCTTGGAGTACCGCCATCAAGGCGTCGACAACGTGCAGCGCTGGATCGTCAGCTCACGAGCAGCGTGGCGTGTATTCACCGACGGCAGGAGGCAGTTACTCGTCCGCGGCACGCAAATGCCGCCGCGATGGGTCGGACCCGGTACGACGGCGGCGGCCGGTCACCCGCTGGGTGGCCGGCCGCCGTGGCGTCGATCAGTTAGAGCCGGGCCACGCCCGCCTCGGTGGCCTCCTGCACCGCCGAGGTACGGCGGACCTCGGCTCGCTGGTCGCCGGCGTCCTCCCGGTCCGGGCCGGCCACCCGGGCCGACCGGTTGGTGGTCGCGGCCGCCTGGTCACCGGTCACGCCACCGCGGATCCGGTTGTTGGCGGCCACCTGGGCGACCGGGTCATTGCCGGTGACGGTCAACTGCCCGTTGATGATGTTGTCGTCCACGGTGACACCGCCGGTGGTGCTGGTGATGCTGACGTCAGCACCCCAGTAGCCACCGGAGGCGCAGCTGTCGAGCCCACCGTTCGGGCCGAGCTGCACCCCACCCAGGTTCCCCGCGAAGGTGGCCCGGCCCTGGACGGCGCTGCCACACACCACGCTGCCGGTGGCGCTGTTGAGCACCGACAGCGTGCCGTCGACGAACGAGTCGTGCAGGTCGGTGTAGTAGGTGCCGGTGCTGCTGAGGTTGCGCTGCACCTGGGTGCCCTGGTCGAGCCGGACCTCGCCGGCGCCGACGGTGACGTGCCCGGCGACCGTCGACCCCTCGGCGAACAGGAAGCTGTCGATGGTCGTGGAGCCCTTCGGCCGCACTGTCACGGTGCCGGTGCGGGCGTCCTTCAGGAAGACGCCGTACCCACCGGCGGCGAGCACCACCTGGCCGTCGACTGTCGTCTCGGTCGCGTCGAGGTACCCGTCGGCGGCGACGCGTACCTCACCGCTGACCCGGCCACCGGTCACCACCAGGTTGCCGCCGGCCGCGACGGTGACGTTGCCGGTGATCGTGGTGCCGGTGAGCGCGCAGGACTCGCCGGCGGGCACGAGCAGGTCGTTGGGCACTGTCACCGCGCCGCCGGTGCCGATGCAGTGGGTGACCAGGTCGGCGTGTGCGGTGGGCGCCACGGCCAGCACCGAGGCCGCGATGACGGCGCTCACGGTGGCCAGCTTGGCGACGGTACGTCCGGGCATCGTGGTACTCCCTGTCGGTGAGGTTCGAGGACTCATGCGCCGACGTCCGATCGGGCCGCGGCCCGGACGATGGCGCCCTGCTGCCGCCGGTCGAGCGTGCCGCCGGTCACGAGCGCGGCGGTGACCGCTTCGACGTGTCGGACGAATTCGGCGTGGCCGGGGTAGTCGGCGTGTTCGTCGATCAGATCGTTGATGGTGCAGCCGTCGCCGGTGTCCACGTTGGGCACGCCGGTGTCGCCACCGTCGATGACGACAGTGGCCCGGGTGTCCGAGTCGGGGCAGCTGTCGGTGCTGTCGGCCACCACGGTGAACGACGTCGACTGCTCGGTGGAGGAGTTCCCCGCCACGTCGGTCGCCCGGTAGCGGACTGTGTGCGCGCCGGGTGCGCGGACGGCGACCGGAGCGGCGTACGCCGTCCAGCCCCCGGTGTCGAGCGCGTACTCGATCTTCGCCACGCCCGACTCGGTGTCGGTGGCCGTGACGGTGACGGTCGCGCCGCCCACGTACCCGCCGTCGTCGTTCCGGTCACCGGCCACCGTGGCGGCGACGGTGGGTGGAGTCGTGTCCTCGGCCTGCGGCTCGACGACGGTGAAGTGGGACATCTGCTCCGCCGAGGTGTTCCCGGCGACGTCGGTGGCCCGGTAGTGCAGCATGTGCATCCCGGCCGTGTTCACCACGATCGGGTTCGCGTACGCGGTGAAGGCCGCCCCGTCCAGGGCGTACTCGATGGTGGCGACACCGGATCCGCTGTCGGTGGCGGTCAGCGTGGCGGTGGCCGTACCGATGTAGTTGCCGTCGCCGTCGCGGTCGCCGGCCAGCGCGGCCGTGACCACCGGTGCTGTGGTGTCCTCCTCCCCCGGCTCGACGATCCGGAACGCCACCGAGCCGACGGCGCTGGTGTTGCCGGCCTGGTCGGTGGCGCGGAACTGCACCGCGTGGTCGCCGATCGCGGTCACCCGCACCGGGTCGGTGTACGGCAGGAAGCTGGTGTCGTCGACCTGGTACTCGACGGTCTGGACCCCCGAGTCGGCGTCGGTGGCCGTCACTGTCACAGTGGCAGCGCCGAGGTAGTTGCCGTCCTGGTCCTGGTCGCCGGAGACCGCGGCGGTCACTGTCGGCGCGGTGGTGTCGCCACCGCCACCGCCGTCGGTGACCACCAGTTCACCGACCATCGAGCTGTGGCCGGGGATCGAGCAGAAGTACCGGTACCGGCCGGGGGTCAGCGTCACTGTCGCCTGGTGGCGGCCGTCGTTGGCGTCGAACGGGCTGGCCAGGATGTTGACTGTGACGTCGTGGTTGTAGCCCTCGGTGCTGGTGTCGAAGGTCAGGGTGTGCGGCATCCCGGTGGTGTTGCCGGTGGCCGCGCTGTTCTCCCAGATGATCGTGGTCGCTCCGGCCACCGCCGTGGTGGGCGCGGACTTGTATCGGGTGATGCTGTCGTCGGCGGTCCAGGTCAACACCTGGTCGGCGGCGACGCGCGGGGCGGCGGAGGCGGGCGTCACTGCCAACGGGATCACCGTGAGCAGGAACGCCGCCAGCGCGGCCGTCAGTCGTCGGGTCATCGTCACTCCTAGAGTTCTCGCGCACGGATGTTGCGGAACTCGGTCAGGTCGTTGTCACCGTGGTTCTGCAGCCCGATGAAGCCGCGCAGGAACTGCCGCAGGTCGGTCGGCGGGTCGCCGGCTCGCGACGACTGCTTGCCCGGCGTGTTGTCGAATTCGTTGATCACCACGCCGTTGCGGATCATCGTGTAGTGCTGCCCGACGGCGCGGATCTCGTAGTCGTTCCACTCGTTCTTCGGCGTGACGCCGGCCTGGGCCAGCGGCACCGGGTCGAAGTTGTAGACCGAGCCGGTCTTCTGCGGCTCACCGGTGTCACCGTCGTAGATCTGGATCTCGTGTCCGCAGTAGATCGCCATCCAGGCCGGCGAGGTCCGCGCCGATCCGACAGTGCCGCAGCTGTCCGGTGGCCGCTGGTCCAGGGGCGTTCGCAGGTCCGGGAACCGGATGAAGACTCCGGTGTTGGCCCGGCCGGTGCCTGGGGCGATGTCCCGGAACTGCAACTTCAGCGAGAAGTCGCCCAACTCCTTGGTGTGCCAGAGCATGCCCAGGCCACCGCTGGAGCGCAGCGACCCGTCCGGCTGGATGTCGAACTGGCCCGACGGCGCCTGCTGCCAACCGCGCAGCGACTCGGTGGTGCCGTCGAAGAGCGGCTCGTACCCGGTGTGCCCCTCCCTGCCGATCTCCGACGCGGCGGCCAGGCGGGTGAGGGTGCCCGCTTCACGGGTGCTGAGCAGGTCGTCGTTCTGCAACGCGCGGGCGACCGCTGTGACGTGCCGGACGAAACCGTTGTGGTCGGTCCAGGTGCTCTCGTCGTCGATCAGGTCGTTGGCCGTGCAGCCCTGCCCGACCGTGCGACTGGGCACCCCGGTGTCGGTGTCGCCGAGCCATACCGTCGACCGGTCGTCGGGCACCGCGCAGCCCACCGTCACAGTGGTCTGCACCGTCGCCGTCTGACCGTCGGCGTACGTGACGGTGAGCTTCGCGGTGTAGGTGCCGACAGTGGCGTACGTGTGCCGAGGGTCCGCCTCGGTGGACGTGGCGCCGTCGCCGAACTCCCAGCGGTGGCTCACGCCGCCGGAGCGGGAACCGGTGAAGGCGATGGTCAGCGGCTTGTTCTGCACGGCGACCGAGGTCGCCGCCGGTGCCGGGGTGGGCGCCCCGCCGGTGTAGGTGACCCGGATCAGCTTCTGGTTCGCGTGCAGGCTGAAGAAGCCGCCGCCGTAGTCGAGGAGGTAGAGCGCGCCGTCCGGGCCGAACTTCGCGTCCATCCAGCTCTGCAACCGGGTGTCGCCGTTGCCACCGGGGATGATGGCCCGCAGCGACTCGGCGTACACCGGTGGGGCGGCCTGCGGCACGCCGGCCGGGTCGACGGTGACCGCGACCCGGTTGGCGGCGTTCGACTGGTCGCCGATGAACCACTTGCCGTCCCAGTGCTCCGGCCACGCCACGCCGCTGGCGGTGTCGACGAGGCTCCGGTGGTACGTCGGGCCGGACATGATGGCCTGCCCGCCGCCGCGCAGGTACGGCTGTGTGTAGGTGGCGTCGGCCGCCACGTAGGTCGGCAGGCCGCTGCCGTCGGTCCGCTTCGGGAACACCGGGCCGCCACCGTCCGGCGAATACCAGATCATGTTGTCCCGGGCCGCCGGGATGTCCTCCAGTCCGGTGTTGCGCGGCGAGGTGTTCTTCAGGTTGTCGCAGTCGTACCAGCCGGTGAGCACTGTCGCGTCGGTGTTGCTGCGGTCGCGGTACGGCTGCCGGTTGCCCATGCAGTACGGCCAGCCCTGGTTACCGGCGGAGGTGATGATGGTGGCCGTCTCGTACTTCGCCGGGCCCAGGGTCGGGCTGGGCGACGAGGCGTCCGGGCCGACCCAGCCGGCGGTCAGCCACTGGTGCACCGGGTCGATCTGGAGGCGGGCGATGTTGCGTACGCCCATCACGTAGATCTCCGGCCGGGTCTTCTCGGTGCCCGGTGGGAACAGGTTGCCCTCCGGGATGGTGTACGTGCCGTCCGGCTCCGGGTGAATCCGGATGATCTTGCCGGCGAGGTCGTTGGTGTTACCCGACGTGCGACGGGCGTCCTGGAACGAGATGCCCTGGTACTCCTCGGTCCAGTTGTTGCCGGCGTAACCCTGCGACCCCTCCGAGGAGTTGTTGTCGCCGGAGCCGACGTAGAGGTTGCCCTTGGCGTCGAACGCCATGCCGCCGCCGGCGTGGCAGCAGCTGTGGATCTGCACCGGGAACTGCAACAGGTCCTTGCGGGTGGCCTGGTCGATGGTCTGCGCCTGCCGGTCGTAGGTGAACCGGGAGACGGTCCGCTGACCGACCCGCTTCACAGGGTCGACGGAGTCGTGCGGCATCCAGTAGACGTAGAGCCAGCCGTTCTCGGCGAAGGCGGGGTCGGGCACGATGCCGAGCAGACCCTCCTCGTTCTTGACCAACTCGGATCCGCTGCCCCGGTTGCCCATCACCTCCAGGGTGGTGAGCAGTTTGACCTGCTTGGTTCGCGGGTCCCAGGAGTGGATGGTGCCGCAGCCCAGGCCGACCTTCGGGTTGTTCCAGTCCGCGATGGGGCCGCTCGGGCAGGCCGCCTTGCCGACGTAGAAGACAGTGCCGTCCGGCGCGATGGTGAGCCCGTGCGGCTCGCCGATCTGGTCCAACTGCCCGGTCTGGTTGGCCGCGGTGAGTCGCTCCACCTTGTAGTTCGCGGCGATGGTGGCCTGGCAGTCACCGCGTACCCGACCGGTGGTCCAGTTGAGGGCGCCGGTGAGGTGCGTGCGGAACGCCTCCTCGCCGTAGCTGCCCTCGGTGTGGCCCATGCCGGTGTAGAACGACCGGCCGCCGTCGTAGTCCCGGCACCAGGACACCGGGTGGAAGGCGCCGTTGGCGGCCGCCCCCGGGTTGTAGTGCCGCTCCTCGACCTGGGCGAGGGTGTGCACCGTGCCGATCGGGTTCGGGTCCCAGTTCTCCCAGCGGTCGGACCGGGTGATGGTCAGCGGCAGCGACGCGGTCGCCGGGTGCTTGCGGTCCAGGATGTTCACCACCGCGCGGTTCACCGCGGGCGGCTCCGGAGCGGTGGTGCTGCCGGTGAACAGGCGCAGGTCGGCGAGCTGGACCAGCGGTTCACCGCTGTTCGCGGTGACGTTGAGCCGGTAGCGCGTGAACTCCTGCGGCGTGGCAATGTCGAACCGGCGGGTCTGGAAGCGGTCCGGGAAGGTCTGCCCGGTGCGGCGGTCCAGGTCGGTCCAGCTCTGACCGTCGGTGGAGCCCTGCAGGGTCCAGTCCTTCGGGTCCCGGCCGGCGGAGTCGTTTGCCGACGTGAGCGCGTACCCGGTGATCTTCTTCGGTGCGCTCAACTCGTACGCCACCCAGGCGGTCGGGGTGCGGACCAGCCACTTCGTGTTGGCGTCGCCGTCGGTCAGCTTCTCCTTGGTCTCGTTGGGCGGGTTCTCGCCGCTGGCGGTCACCCGGGTCACCGGCTCGGCTACCGGGATGGCGCCGGCCGGGCGGGTGCCGATCAGCCCGGTGAACCAGGCGGAGTCGACCTGGGCGCGGGCGGCGTCGGCGATACCGACGAAACCGCCGCCGGCCTTGACGTAGCTCTGGAGCGCCGACTCCTGGTCGCGGTTCAGCGCGGCGCCCGCCGCGGAGAGAAAGACCACGCTGCGGTACGCGGACAGCCCGGCCGCGGTGAAGGTGCCCGGATCCGTGGTGGCCGTGACATCGATGTCATGACCGGCACCAAGCTGTTTGATGGTGTCCACAGCGCGCGACACCGGGTCCTGTTGCTCGGCCACCGGGCCGTGGAACACCAGGACGGCGGTCCTCTGCGGCGTGGCCGCCTGCGGGGCGGCCGCCGTTCGTGGTGCGGCCGCGGCCGCCGTCGTCGTCGCCGGGAGCAGTGTCGCCAAGGCCGCTACCGCGGCAAGGGTTCGTCGTAGTTTTCTCGTCATGCCCGTCCCCACTTTCGGTTCGGTCAGCTTCCGTGCGTGTGGGTGTGGCCCTGGAACCGGTGGATCGCCTCCTCGGCGCCCGGCGGCATGCTGCCGTCGGCGTTGCGCACCAGGAAGATCCCGGCCATGCCGCCGTCGGAGTGCGTCTGCACGTGGCAGTGGTACATCCACGCGCCGGGTCCGACGCCCTCCCCGGCCAGCACCTGGAAACCGAACGAGCTGCCGGGGTTGAGGTCCTTGTTGTCGACCACCAGGCTCGGGTCGCTCGGCCCCTCCAACATCCCGGTGCGGTTGTCCGCCCAGCGGTGCGCGTGCAGGTGGAAGGTGTGGAACAGGTTGCCGTGGCCGATGGCGATCCACTCGACGCGCTCGCCCAGGTTCGCCTCGAACATCGGCGTCGCCGGAGCCATCTTGTTGTTGATCATCATGTCGTGGAACACCGCAGTGAACTGCTTCGACGGCAGGATGTCGCCACGCCGTCGGACGATCAGCGCGCCGTACAGTCCCTTCGCGACACCGCCGGTGCCGTGGTCGGTGCCCATCGCGTGATCGTGGTAGTGCCAGTAGCCGGCGCTGCCCGGCATGTACCGCCGACCCGCCGCGGCCACCATCTCGTGCGAGCGCCAGACGTACGTCCGCGTCTCACCCGGGTTGTTGAACGAGGCGTTGAACGGGCTGCCGTCGGACTCGGTGCTGTAGTCCACCCCGTGCGGATGGATGGACAGCCGCTGGTTGGTGGTGTTGACCAGGGTGATCTCCAGCGTGTCACCCTCGTACATCTCCAGGATCGGCCCCGGAACGGTGGCCTGACCAGGCGCCAGGCCGTACCCGAACAGGTTGCCGGGCAACTGCTCGGCGTAGATGGTGATCTTCTTGGTGACACCGGCGGCGGCCCGGGCGGGGCTGCCGCCGAACGCGGTGCCGATCGTTGGGGCGGACGCGCCCAACGCCCCGGCGGCGAGCGCGCCGGTGGCGATCAGCGATCTGCGGGACAGGTGGCGGTGAGGGCCACCAACGTGATCGTCCATGGGTCTCCGTTCCCGACCGGGCGAAGACGCGACGAGGGCAGCGTGCATCGACCGCCGAGCACAGGGGCGGTGGCACGACTGAGGTGAGGCTCGTCGCGGACTTTGCTCGGAAGACTCAGAACTTTCGATGGATGACAGCAACTTATGTAATCCATCGACGAAAGTACAGGTCTGATTGCAAAAAGATTACCTTGACATCACGACGTCCGTCGATTGACATGAAGCTGACACACGCGCTGCCACAGCCCCGGACGAACGAGTCACCGCGGGCAACGGGCCGACACCTCGGGCCCGAACTGCCCCGCCGCTACTGCTCGGGTCGCGCCCCACGGCCGTCGCGCCACCGCCGCTGCAGACGGGTGATCCGCTGCAGCGCGGCCTTGAATTCGGCGAAGCCCTCTGCGCCGAACGTCTGCTCGTGGCGTCGCTCGATCGCCGCGAGGATCGCGCGGGCCCGGGAGATCTCGTCAAGGCCGTGCGCGGTGGGCACGACGAGTTTGGCCCGACGGTCACGCGGGTCGGGTTCGCGTGAGACGTAGCCGAGGTTGACGAGTTCGTCCACAATCGTGCCGACGATCTGCTTGTGCTGGCCCGACCGCTGGGCCACCTCCGTCGCGCGGGTCCCGTCGCGGTCCAGGAAGGCCAGCACCGAACCATGGCGCGGCCGCACATCCGGGTGCCCCTGCTCGGCCAGGGTTTCGAACAGCTCGTCCTGAACGGCACGCATGAACGCGGCCGTCAACATGCCCACGTCCGGCTCCGGCTGGTCGTCACTCACCGCGCCTCCAAATTAGTCACGACTCTTGACGGTCAAGAATAATGACTATACGGTTCTGGTCAGCTGATCGCCACTTCTCACCAACGGGAAGAAGATCATCGCTTCGACGTACGCCACCCTCCAGCACTTCTGAGCAGCGACGACCCAGAGGAGAAGACCGTGACCGACGATGTCACCCAGTACATCAACAAGACGCAGCCGTGGCAGATCGACGTTTGCGAGAAGCTACGTGCGATGGTCAGCCAGACCATTCCCGATGTCGAGGAGCGGCTCCAGTACGGCAAGCCGCACTACCTCAAGAACGGGCACTTCGCGGCCGTCATCGCGGTGGCCAAGGACAAGGTGTCGTTCATGGTGTTCAACGCGACGGACGTTCCGGTGGTCAAGGGATTCCTGCGGGCACTGGGCAACGGTGAGCGCAAGGCCGTCGACATCAAGGAAGGGCAGGACGTCGACTACGGCGCACTTGCCAGCATTCTGGAGAAGACCACGACCGCCCGGTAGCCGCCCGCAGGCGGCTACCGAATCACCCGCTCAGAGGGTGGTGGCGGTCGTCAGCCGGCAGGGTGGTGGCGGTCGTCAGCCGGCAGGCTGGGGGCCGCCGGTGGCGCGGGCGACTGGGCTGGCGCACCGAGCTGCGCGACGTGGGTCGGGTCGAGGACCCGGGAGAGGAACGCGCGGGTCCGTTCGTGCTTCGGAGCGCCCAGCACCTCCTGCGGCGGCCCCTGCTCGACCACCACGCCACCGTCCATGAAGACGACCCGGTCGGCGACGTCGCGGGCGAACGCCATCTCGTGGGTGACCACCATCATCGTCATACCGTCCTCGGCCAGCTTGCGCATGACGGTGAGCACGTCGCCGACGAGTTCCGGGTCGAGCGCGGAGGTCGGCTCGTCGAAGAGCATCAGCTTCGGCTCCATCGACAGCGACCGGGCGATCGCCGCCCGCTGCTGCTGCCCACCGGAGAGCTGCGCCGGGAAGGCGTCGGCCTTGTCGGTCAGCCCGACGCGCTCCAGGTTGGCCCGTGCGATCCGCTCGGCCTCGGCCCGACCTCGCCGGAGCACCCGGCGCTGGGCGATGGTGAGGTTGTTCAGGACGGTCAGGTGCGGAAACAGGTTGAACGACTGGAACACCATGCCGATGCCGCGGCGGACCGCGTCGATCTCGACGTCCGGGTCGGTCATCTCGACCCCGTTCACCCAGATCTTGCCGGCGGTCGGCTCCTCCAGCAGATCGACGCAGCGCAGCAGGGTCGACTTGCCGGAACCGGACGGACCGATGACGCAGACCACCTCGCCCTGGCCGACCTCGAAGTCGATGCCCTTGAGCACCTTGAGCGGCCCGAAGGACTTGTGCAGGTCGCGGATCTCCACGGCGGGGCGGGATGGGGTGGTCGTCATCGGGGTCACCGAGCCTTGGCGTAGCGGAGTTCGAGGCGTCGTACCACCTGCGACAGCGGCAGGGTGATCACCAGGTAGGCGAGGCCGGCCACCAGCAGCGGCGTCGCGTTAACCCGGTCGTTGAGCATGTCCCGACCGAACTTGGTGATCTCGATCGTCTGCGCCGTCACCCCGAGCACGTACGCCAGCGACGAGTCCTTGGTGAGCAGGATGAGCTCGTTCGTCAGCGGCGGGATCACGATCCGGAACGCCTGCGGGATGACGATCGTGCGCATGGCGGTGAAGTGCGACATGCCGAGGGTCCGCGCCGCCTCCATCTGCCCCTTCGGCACGGCCTGGATGCCGGCCCGGATCGTCTCCGCCATGTACGCCGCGGCGGTCAACCCGAGGCCGATCGCTATCGAACCGAACACCCCGCCCGGAATCTCGCGCTCCGGGAAGGCGATCGGGATGCCGTACCCGACGAGGAAGAGCACCAACAGCGCGGGCAGACCCCGGAACAGCTCGATGTACGCCGTCGCCGCCCAGCGGTACGGCGCCACCCGGGACAGGCGCATCAGCGCCAGGATCGTCCCGAACACGAGGCCGAAGGCGAACGCGCCCAGCGTGTAGAGGATGGTGTTGCGCAGCGCGACGGTGATGATCGTCGGGAACATCGACTTGATGATGTCGACGCGGAAGAACGCGTCGGCCAACCTGTCCCAGTCCGCGGCGACGAGCACCGTGGCGATGATGGCGATGAAGACCAGGTACTGGAGCCCGAGGGACAGCCGCTCCCGCTGGCGGCGTCGCAGCTTCACGTTCGCTCGTTGCCTTCCCGGAGGTTACCGACGTCGGAGGGCGCGCGGGACGCGCGCCCTCCGGTACTGCGTGGCGCTCAGGCGCTCGGCTGCTTGCCGATCCACTTCTCGTAGATCGTGTTGTACGTGCCGTCCTGCCTGGCCTTGGCCAGCACCTCGTTGATCTTCTTGAGCAACTCCGGGTTGGCGTCCTTCTTCACGGGGAAGCCGTACTGCTCGCCGGTGTCGAACTCGGCGGCCACCTCGAACCCAGCCGGGTTCTTCTTCAGGTACTCGGTCCAGACCGGCAGGTCGTTGATGGCGGCCTCGACCTGGCCGTTGGCGACGGCCTGCTGGAGGGCGGCGAGGTCCTCGAACTCGACGAGCTTCAGGCCCTTCTCCGCCTCGAGCTTCTTGGCGTAGTCACGACCCGTGGTGGCCGCCTGGACGCCGAGCTTCTTGCCCTTGAGGTCGTCGAGGGACTTGTACGTCTTGCCGGTCTTCACCAGCATCGCCTGGGTGGCGTCGAAGTACGGGTCGGAGAAGTCGATGACCTTCTTCCGCTCCTCGGTGATGGTCATGCCGGCGGCAGCCGCGTCGCACTTGCCGGTGTTGAGGTCCTGACCGGACTTGATCCCCTCGAACGGGGTGTCGACGATCGTCTGCTCGACGCCGAGTTCCTTGGCGACCAGGTCCATGATCTCGACGTCGAAGCCGGTCACCTTGCCGCTGGCGTCCTTGGACTGGAACGGCGGGTAGGGCAGGTGGGTGCAGACAGTCAGTTTGCCGGCCGTGACCAGCTTGACCCCGCTCGCCTGGACCTCGCTGTCGTCCTTCTTCGCGCAACCCGCGGTCAGCGCGAGGGCGGTGACGGCCACGACGAGGCCGGCCTGACGGACGACGCTTGGGAACCTCACGGCTGTGCCCCTCCGATTCGGCTTCCAATTCACAGAAAGCCAATCTGGTTCATAGACTTTGCGATTAGCGACCGTACCCGATCCGGCGCGTCGCCCCCAGATCACGCCGTGACCGCTCGGCGGACCCGGCGGGGTGCCCTCAGTCGACAAACCCGACACTTGCCCCGCAAAGGGCCTCAGCCACCGGTTCCCTCGGCCGCTCCGTCCGGGGTGAGGGCCCCTTCGTGGGGGTCTGTGTCCAGGAACACATGCTGGTGGCCCTGGCCGGAATCGACGCTGATCTGATCGAGCTGGGTCGCCGCGACCGACCAGATCGTCGCGGCTTCGGCCGCCTGCCGCGCGGTGACGTCCAGCAGGGCCGCCCGTTGCGCCGCTGGAACGCCGGCCGCCAGCGCGTAGGCGTCGACGGCCAGCGACGCCTGCTCGACCGCTCCGCGCAGGCCTCCGCGCGCCACGTTGGTGGCGGTGGTCCCCGACGGCGGCTCGGCGAACGGCTCCGCCGCCTGGCGCATGACCCCCTGCCACTGGCGCGCCTGCGCCGGGTCCGGCGCACGTCCGGCCGTCGTCTCCGTCTTGATGGCGGCCAGCACCGGGGCGACCTGGTCGCGGACGCGCCGGGCCGTCTCGATCAGCTCCACGATCTGCTGAGCGTCCCGCTTCGCCTCGTCCTGCTTGATGTTCGCGATGGTCGCCTCAGTCGCGTCCGGACGGCCCAACTGGTAGCCGATCAACCCACCGAGCAACGCGGTGACCAGTGCGATCACGCCCGCGACGGCCACGAAGCGCACTGTGCGGCGGTGCCGCACATCGGCCTTGTCCAGCTGGTAGGAGGGTCGGCCGGTACGGCGCGCCATCGCATCTCCTCACATCGATGGGGTGGGGCCAAAGATTAACTGCCCCGTGACGTCCGTCGATAGTGCCGATTGGTGCGCTCCCTGCCTGTCTGCACCTCCCGTGGCTACTTAACCGCTTGGGCGTTTTACCCTTTTTTGGGTGCTTATCGTGATCCTTGCGCAGTGGACAAACCGAACAGTCGAGGCCGCTCTCGCAAGCTGAAGCCATCTTGGCCGGAGGGATCGTCCTCGGCCTCGGTGCGACGATCACCCTCGCCGCCTGGAACGACTCGGAGTACGCGACGGGCACGTTCACGGCGGGCAGCTTCAGCACGGAGGGCAGCACCGCTGTCGGGCGGCTTCACCGGCGGCGGGACTCTCGGCGCCAGCGCCACCTCGGTCACTGTCCCGGGCGGGTTGCTGGGCATCGGAACCGGCACCTTCAACCTGGTCGCGAACGGCCCCGGCGGCTGGACGTCGACACCGGTCACCGGAACGGTCGGCATGCTGACGGCTGTCCTCTACTCCTGCAGCGTTCCGTAGACCGGGTAGCCCCACTCGGCCAGGGACTTCTCCAGCACCCGTTCGATCGCGGCGAGCTGCGCCGGGCTGAGTTCGTCCCGGTACGCCTCCGCCCGGCCCACTGTGAAGTCGTACCGGGAGAAGCCCTTCTCGAAGGCCGTCGACCAGCCCAGACCGAGGAAGTCGAGCATCCGGCTCACCTGCTCGCGCGGTTGCTCGACCAGGTCCTCGTAGCGCACGTCCAGCCACTGGTCGGCCGGGTGACGCAGTCGGGCCTGCGCGAAGGCGTCCATCAGCATCTTCCAGCCCAGCGCGGCGAGTACCTGGAAGGAGCGACCGGATTCGGCCCACTCCTCCCGAAGGTCGGACGGGAGCGGGCCGTAGATCCAGTTGTCCGGCCCGCGCCAGCCGTCCCACCAGCCCATCTGGAGCCACGAGTTGGCCACCGCCCGGCCGTCGCGCACCACGTTGACCACCCGCAGCTCCGGGTACGCGGCGTGCAGCAGGCCGGTCCGCGGCCATCCGGTGACGTGCTGCACCAACTGCTGACAGCCCTGCCGCGCGATCCGCTCGTCGAAGAAGGCCCGCAGCCGCCGTGCCACGAACGGGGTCAGGTCCTCGGCGACCAGGTCCCGACACGGTCGGGAGAAGCCGGCCAGGACCTGCCGGTCGAGCAGGTGGTACGCCTCCGACGGCGCGACCCGGAGCCGGCCCCGCTCCAGCAACCGTCGACTGTGACGCAGCGAGGTCATCCCCGCCGGGCGCGGCGCCGAACGCCGGTAGAGCGGTCCGTTGAACCTGCCCTTCGGGTTGAGCCGGGCCAGTTTGTCGTCCAGGCCGGAGACGAAGCCGACCGCTGGATGCCGGGAGAGCAACTCCTGGACCAGTGTCGAACCGCAGCGACCGGTGCCCACCACCAGTGAGAGCATCGTTCAGCCTTTCTGCCGGGTGGCGGGTGACGGGGAGACGGCCGGGTCCGCGGCGAAGCGGGCCTTGGGTGAGGTGGCCGCCGGGCGGCGCAACGGGTAGCCGAAGCGGGTCAGCGCCACGGCGGTCAGCCCGGTCACCACCGCGTACGCGCGGGTGGGCAGCCCGGTCAGCCACTCGCTGTCGGCGACCACGTCGACCAGTCCGGTGCGGTGCCGCGACGGGTTGCCGGCCACCGAGTGGGTGGGCGCGAGCCGTACCGTGGCCGGTGTCGGAAACGGAAGCTCGTCGGGGATCGCGCCGACGAAGCCGGCGATCCGGGCGGTGGCACCGGCCGGGTCGGCGACGAAGTCCTCGTACCGCACCCGCAGGTAGCGGGCCGGCGCACGGCGACGGTCGCCCCACAGCCGTACGGTCGCGGTGTTCCAGACCAGCCAGAGCAGCGCGGCCTTGCCGACCGGTGGGCGGCTCATCAGCTGGTCGTCGGCACGCCCGTCCAGCGGGCGTCGGCGACGCCACGAGTACGCGGTGGCGCGCGGGTCGCGCACCACGTGCAGGACGTACAGGTCGATGCCGGGCAGGCCGCCGAGCAGGGCCCCGTACGGCGGCAGCTTGGAGGAGTCGACGATGACGCCGTCCGACCGGCCGGCCAGGGCGTGCTCGGCGATCGAGGCGTAGAGCCGGGCCAGGTGCGTGTCGTCGGGGTGGCCCGCGACCGGCGGCTGCCCCCGACGCTGGCGGCGCAGCAGTGCGGGCAGTCCGCGCAGCCGCAGCCGCTGGGCCAACCGGGCGGCGATCCCGGCCGGGTCGGCGTCGGTCAGGTCGGCGCGCACCCGGGCCCAGAGCGGGCAGTCGGCGACCGGGGCGCCGCAGCCGCACTGTCGGTTCTCCAGGATGCCGCGCCGCCACAGGTACCGCAGCTCGCCGGCCGCGAAGAAGCCCGGCAACTGTCCCAGGACCGTGGTCACCAGCGTGCTGCCACTGCGACCGCTACCGGCGAGGTAGAGCACCCGTACCGGGCTCACCGGGCCGCTCCCCCACCGGCGGCGGCCCGGCGCGACGGCAGCGCCTCGGCGGCCTCCGCGTACAGCCCACGGATCCGGTCCAGGTGCCGGTCCGGGGCGAACTGGGCGGCGATCTTCGCCCGACCCGCCCGGCCCATCCGGTATGCCCGGTCCGGGGCGGCCAGGAGGTCGTTGAGCGCGTCGCCGAGGGCCGTCGGCGCGTCGGCCGCGACAATGCGGCCGTCCACCTCGGGCTCGACCAGCTCGGGAAGCCCGCCCAGGTCGGTGGCGACCACCGGAACACCGCAGGCGAACGCCTCCAGCACCGCCATCGGTTGGTTCTCGTGCCATCGCGACGGTACGGCGACCACTGCCGCCGACCGGATCAGCTCGTGCAGGCGCGGCTTGTCGAGACGGCCGTGGAACCGGACCCGGCCGGGCACCCGCCGCGCGGCGAGCGCCTCCAACTCCGGCCGGGCCGGGCCGTCGCCGGCGATGTCCACGATGACCCCGTCCGGCAGCGCGGCGGCCGCCTCGATCAGCACGTCGACCCCTTTCTCCGGCGCCAGCCGCCCGGCGAAGACGACACCGCCGCCGGGGGTCTGCTTGGCCGCGACGCCGGTCAGGTCGACGAAGTGGTTGACCACCCGCAGCCGGTCCGGGTAGACGCCCGCGCGGCGCATCACGTCGGCCAGGAACCCGCTCGGGCTCACGAAGAGCTGCACCGGGTCGTACGCGTCGAACTGCCGGTGCAACCAGGACTCGACTGCGAGCAGGCCACTGCGCGACAGCGACCCGTCCTTGCAGCGGCGACGGGCCGCCTGCAACGGGCCACCGGTGACGCACGCCTGGCAGGGACGGCCCCGGTCCAGCAGCTGGTAGCTCGGGCAGGCGAGCTTGTAGTCGTGCATGGTCAGGACGCATGGCACACCGGCGGCGCGGGCGGCGGCGAGCACCGACGGGGAGAGCTGGTGGTAGATGTTGTGCAGGTGCAGCACGTCCGGCCGAAAGTCGTCGATCACCCGGGCCAGCCCGCGGCGGCTCGTCGGTGACCACAGCATCCGGCCGACGGCCACCGCGCGGGGCCGCACCCCGCTCGGCGCCGGCTCCAACTCCACTTCGGACGGGAACCGCGCGGCGTACGGCAGCGGCGACTCGTTCTCCGGGTGGCTCATGCCGAAGTAGGCGACAGTGTCGCCCGCGACCCGTTGCAGGTCGGCGAGATCGAGCAGATACCCCTCCGCGCCGCCACGGCGGTAGAGGAACTTGTTCACGTGCAGCACGCGCATCGACTCGCCCTGCTCACATCGATCGGGCGATCCGGGCCCGGAGGTGATGACGGGGTCTGCCCGCCCCGACCAGGGCCCACGGTATGCAGGGCGGGTCGGCGAGTCCAGCTCACGTTTGGCATGTGGCTGAACGGGTGATCTTCGTCTGCCCGTGCGGTCCGCGGCCTGGCCTCCCGCCATGATCTCCAGATAGCCTGGCTGCCGCCGGTCACACCCGCCCTGGTACAGGGCCGGGGCCGATGTCCGACGAGGAGGACCGTGGCAGCCGACGACGAGATCTCCGCGCTCGCGTACACCGCGCGCCGGGTCCGGCGGCATCTGCGCTGGGCTCGTACCGAGGGGATCGGACGGCTGATCGAGGAGGACCGCCTCAACCCGGTCGACCGGATCGGCACCGCACTGGCGAAGCGACGCTGGCGGCGGCGGGCCGGCCGGACGCCCGGCTCGGCGATGCCGGTCTACCTGGTCGGCCTGCAACGCTCCGGCACGAACATGCTGGTCCGGGGCCTGGACGCCGCCGGAGAGGTCGAGGTCCGCAACGAGAACGACGGCAGTCTCTTCCACCGCTTCCAACTGCGCCCCGACCCGGTGCTGACCGCCACTCTCCAGCGCAGCCGGCACGCGTACGTCCTGGTCAAGCCGCTCTGTGAGAGCCACCGCGTGGATGAGTTGCTGGCCCTGCCGGGGCTGACCCCCGGGCGGGCGCTCTGGGTCTACCGCGACGTCGACGACCGGGCCCGCTCCGAGGTCGCCAAGTTCGGTGACGCCAACCTGCGGGCCCTGCGGGCGATCGCCGACGGCAGCATCGGCAGCCGGTGGCAGGGGCAACGCCTCGACGCCGACACCGTCGAGCTGATCCGGGCCCACGACCCGCAGGGGTTGGATCCGCATAGCGGCGCCGCGCTGTTCTGGTACGTCCGCAACTCGCTGTTCTTCCAGCTCGGCCTGGACCAGCGGGCCGACGTGCTGCTCTGCCGCTACGACAGCCTGGTCGCGAAGCCCGCCGCGCAGCTCCGGCGGCTCTGCGCCTTCCTCGACTTCCCCTACCATCCCCGGCTGCACGCGCACATCGCCCCACGCGCGTCGCACGGCCCGACGAACCACCGACGGCTACCGATCGACAGGGGCGTCCGGGCCCGCTGCGACGAGCTGACCGACCGGCTCGATCGCGCCGCGGCCGACGCCCGATCCGAGACGACGAAGGCGGTCGACAGTGGCTGAGACCGGAACCCGTACCGCACCGATCTTCCTGGTCGGCTGCCAGCGGTCGGGCACCACGATGGTGCGTCTCGTCCTGGACTCGCACTCGCGGATCAGTTGCGGTCCGGAGACCCGGTTCCTGCCGGACCTGCGACGGATCGTCGGCCGGGACTGGGAGCGGCTGGCCCGCTTCGGTTTTCCGCGCGAGGACTGGTTGCGCCGGATCCGGGACTTCTTCGGCGGGGTGCACGCCGACTACGCAGCCACGCGGGGCAAGGCCCGGTGGGCCGACAAGACCCCGCTGTACGCCATGTCGCTCGACTTCGTCACCGAGGTCTTCCCGGACGCCCAGATCGTGCACCTCATCCGGGACGGCCGCGACGTGGTGGTCTCGCACCGCAAACGGTTCGGCTACTGGTCCGCTGTGAAGTGCGTGGTGAAGTGGCCGCGCTACATCCGCGCCGCGCGGGCCGTCGGCGCAACTCTGCCGGCGGACCGCTACTACGAGCTGCGGTACGAGGAGGCGGTCAGCGAGCCGGAGAAGACGATGCGCGGCCTCTTCGAATTCCTCGGCGAGCCCTGGGAGGACGGCATCCTCGACTACGACAGCAAGCAGCACGACGTGGCGCAGAAGTACACCACCGAGGCGGAGCGGCGACGGGCGGCGGTGGGCGACGCCGCGCCCATCTACGGCTCCCGGGTGGGCAGCTACCGCCGCGAACTCGACCCGTTCCTGCGCCTGCTGGTCTGGGTCTTCTCCGGTCCGACCCTGCGCGCGCTGGGCTACCGGTGACCCGCCCCGGCCGGCTGCGCGCGGCCGCGACCGCCGTCGCCGTCACGCTCCTGCTCACCGCCGGCTGCACCGCCGGCGACGACGATCCGCCACCGGCCGCCACCCCCTCCGCGAAGGTGACACCCGGAGCCGCCCCGCCGGCGCGCGTCGGCGACCCGGTGAGCAACCCGTTCGGCGCGCACTGGGACTGGTCGCGGTACCAGCAGTTCGAGCCGTACCTGCGCCGGCTCGCCGGTTCGGCGACGTACGAGGAGATCTCCTGGTGCGAGATCGAACGGACCTCGGGGCAGGTCGACTGGGCTGGGCTGGACGAAATCGCCTCGCGCAGCCGGGACCTGGGCGTCACGCTGCACCTGAAGATCCGCACCGGCGTGTGCTGGGCGACCGGTGGCAAGGCCCGCTACACCCGGGGCGCGGCGAACAAGACCGAGTCGGCGATGCCCACCGACCTCGGCGCGTACCAGCGCTTCGTCCGCTCGGTGGTGCAGCGCTACGGCCCGTACGGGGTACGGGAGTACGCCATCGAGAACGAGGTCAACGCGCCGAGCTACTGGGCCGGCAGCCCCGAGGAGTACGCGCGGCTGGTCCGGGCCGCCGCCGAGACGATCCGCGCGACCGACCCGAAGGCGCTGGTGGTCGACTCCGGCATCAGCAGCGTCGCGTACGGCATGGGTGTCGCCGACCGGCTGGTGCGCGCCGGTCGGATGCCCGAGGCCGTCGCCGCCTACCAGGCGTACTTCCAACGTCGGGTCGGCACCCGGGGGCAGCAGATCCCGGCGGTGAACGGGGAGGCGCAACTGCGCCGGGCGCTCGGCACCGAGACCAACAGCCGCAGCCTGCGCTTCCTGGCGGTGACCGAGTCGCTGCTGACCGACCGCACCGTCGACGTCCGCCAGGTGCACTTCTACGAGCACTTCAGCGGGGTGGCCCCGCTGCTGGACTACCTGCGCGCCACCACACCACCGGGTACGCCGATCCAGGCGTGGGAGGTCGGGCAGTTCTGGCGCGACGGCGACGGTGACCCGACCAGCCGGGCGGCGGAGATGGTCAAGACGGTCACCCTGCTGGTCGCCGGCGGGATCGGTGAGATCAGCTGGCTGCCGTTGGCGTACAACCCGAACAACGCCGCCGGCAGCGAGGTCCGCTACGGCCTGCTCGACCCGGACGGCGCTGAGCGGGACGCCGGCCGGATGCTGGCCGCCCTGGCCGACGCGGCGCGGGACGCCACAGTCACCCCGCTGCCCGCCCCGGTGGCCGGCAGGCTGCACGGGGTCGCGTTCGTCCGGGGCGGGTCGAGCACGCTGGTGCTCTGGTCGGCGTCGAACACGCCGGTGACCGTGCCGGCGACACCGGGCGGACGGACCGGGGCGGTGGGTTCCCCGCTGGGCGCGGCCGGCGGCGGCACCACAGTGACCGACGTCCCCGTCCTGCTCCGCGCCGACCAGCCGGTGGACCGGATCCTCGCCGCCGTCCGCTAGACCGTCGTGCCGCGCGTAGCGGCCACCTCTTTCACCCGGCCGGTCTTGCCCGAACGCTTGAGGAGGAACGCGCCACCGCCAACGAGGACGACGCCGAGCGCCAGCCCAATGAGGTCCCCCCGGGACAGCGCACTGAACAGCATCAAGATGCCGAAGATGACTGCCACGCCACCGATGAGTCGCATGAGGTAGTTGCCGACCAACGTGCCTCGTCTATTCGCCATGGCGTGTCTTGTGCCCGCCCCAGGCAGTCCACAAACGACGGTGACACTGCCTAGGGCGTGTTCCGCCGATCATGGATCGTCAGTCCTGGTCATGACATGCTTCGGCTGTGTACCGGACCGAGGATCAACGGTGCTTCCAGCGTCTGGTCGAGGCGCTATCGGGACGGGCGGATCCCCAGGCTGAGGCCGAGATGGGCGCACCCCTGGATCCCCGACTCGCGGACTCGCTGGTTGAAGTGATGGCGGGTGAGGAGCAACTCGGGCTGGACACGCTCTGTGCCAACGTCTTCGACTACCGGGTGCGGCTGACAGGTGAGGAGTACGCAACGATCACCGATCTCGCCGATCGTTGGGATCTCGGCGCTCGGGTGATCGATGGATTGAACGAGCTTGTGATCCCGGATGAGCCATCCGAGTGCTCATGAGAGCCAAACGATGGCGGCGATGAGGACGAGGATGGCGCGGTAAAGGGATGCGCGTTTGGGTCCGACGGGTCCCGCGCGCTGGCCGCCCGTACCGATGACGCTGATGTCTGTGAGTCATCGTGATGACTCACAGACATCACGCTCATGCGTAGCGGGTGGCCAGGTCACGCCACTGCTTGAGGCGGTTGAAGCAGCGTTCCACCACGTGCGCGTAACCCTTGTCGGCGATCAACACGTCGGGACGTTTACGGGGCCGTCCGGGTCCAGGTTCGTTGACCCGGATCGCGTCCAGTAGCGCCAGCAACTGCGGGTTGTCGCCGGCCTGGCCAGGGGTGAGCAGGATCGACAGCGGCCGGCCGTGTCCGTCGACGGCGAGGCGGATCTTCGTACTCAGTCCGCCTCGAGACCGGCCGATAGCCTCGCCATCTTGCGCAGCAGGCGTCGCCGGACTTGATAGGGAGCCCTCTTTTGCGGGCGCCAGCGGAATGCTGATGCGCCCGCACGACCGACGAGTCGATGCTGATCGTCCACTGAACCGGTGTGCCGTCGTCATGGACCTGCGCTGCGGCGAGGATCCGATCCCAGGTGCCATCCGCGGTCCACCGCCGCAGCCGTTCGTGGCAGGTCTTCCACGGCCCGAAGCGTTCCGGCAGGTGACGCCACGGCGCCCCCGTGCGCAGCTTCCACAGAATCCCGTTGATGACCTGTCGGTGATCCCGCCACCGCCCCCGCGCACCGCCCGGCTCCGGCAGCAGCGGCACGATCACCGCCCACGCCTCGTCAGTCAGTTCACCACGACGCACCACCGGCACATCGTCAACGATCAACCGCTACAAGATCGGCAGGACACGCCCTAGCCGGGCCAGGGGTCGGGCCAGCCCAACAGCGCGGCCAGGCGCGCGTTGTGCGGCGCGAAGTGCTCACCCAGGCGCTCTCGCAGCTCCGGCGTGAGCTCGGAGACTCCCGGGTCGACGCGACGGGTGTGCCGGGTGAACGCCTCGGGGGTGAAGGCCGGCAGGCCGACGAAGCGCAGCATGTCGGCGTACGTGCCGGCCGGGTCGGTGTGCAGGTCCTCGGTTCGGGCGACGTGGATCCGCTCCCGCGGGACCTGCGCGAACCAGCGGTCCAACTGCTCGGCGTAGCGACCCCGGGCGGCATACGAATAGTTACGCAACGCGCGGTGCGCGGCGGCGCTGTCCGGGCCACCGCGCGTCGCCCGGGCCAGCCGCTCCTCCTCCGCGTCGAGGGCGTCGGCGAAGGACAGCGGCTCGACGCCGTATGAGCGGGTGTGCAGGTAGTGCGAGTAGGCCCGCTGCACCGGATCGCGCAGCAGGACGACGAAGCGGGCCTGCGGCAGGGTCGCCGCGACCCGGGCCGGCACGCTCGGATGGAACAGGTAGTAGGGGCTCGCCTCGAACGTCCGCTCACCGGGACCGAGGTGCGGAAAGTGCCCCCGGTACCACCGCATCCCCCGACCACTGTGGACGCTGAAGTACTGCAACTCCTTACCGCTGGCCACCCGGACCAGCGGATGCGCGGCAAGGTGGTGGTACAGCGACGTGGTGCCGCAGCGCTGCCCACCGATCACCAGGAAGTCCGGCAGCGGACCGGGCTCTCCCGGCTTCGCCGCGCGCCCCCACGCCCGCGCCGCGCGTACCCCCCGACGCAGCCGATCGGTGACCTGACGCCGCACGACGCCGGTCACGAGCGGGCCACGGGGCGGCCGGCACCCACACCGGCACCGTCGGCGGGGCCGGCGGGGTCGGCCGGGGCGCGTCGACCATTTCGGCGGGTCACCGAGCGCAACACCATGACGTCCTCCCGACTGAGCCCGAGGGCGAGCACCACGGCGAGGTACACCGCCACGATCGCGGCCAGACCGACCGCGAGCTGCACGGTCCCGTCCCCGAGCAGCCACCGCACACCGAACCCGGCACCCATCGCGACCAGCGCGGCGACCAGGCCCTTGACCATGCCCGCCGTCACCGGCACGGTGTGCACCTGCGCGCGCACCTGCCAGACCCGTGCGACGTTCACCGCTGCCAACGACACCGCCCAGGCCACCGCCGCGCCGAGAATGCCGTACGCCGGGATGAGCCAGAGGTTGAGCAGGACGTTGAGCAGCAGGGCCGCGAGGTTGTCCACCATGTTGACCGAGACCCGGCCGGACATGTTCAGCAACGTCCCGCAGGGCCCGGTGGCGGCGTTCACCAGTTGGCCGAGCGCCAGCACCACTGTCACCGCCGCACCGCCGGCCAGACCCGGCCCGCCGACCACGCGCAGCAACTGCTCCGGAAAGACCAGCAACGCCACGAAGGCCGGCAGCGACAGCCGGAGCACCCAACCGGTGGCGACCCGGTAGATCCGGCGTACCTCGTCCAGTCGACCCTGGTGGTAGAGGTGCGCCAGGTGCGGACCGAACGAGGCGTTCACCGGTGCCAGCACGAACACCGCGATCGTGACCAGCCGGGTCGCCACGTGATAGACGCCGATCGCGTCGGGACCGTAGTCGAAGAAGCCGAGCAGCAGCGCGTCCACCCAGATCAGCCCGGTGGACGACAGCGAGGAGACCCAGCTGACGGTGGAGAATCGGAACAGCTCACCCGGCCGGTACGCGGGCCGGGCGGCGGGCACCCGACGCACCATCCGGGCGAGTGCCACGAGGGCGAGCCCGGCCGCGCTCCAGCTCGCCGCCACCAGCGCCCAGAACGCGCCGGTCAGGCCGGCCCCGAGGGCGAGCGCCAGAGCGGTGAGCACCAGCCGGGCGGCCGGCTCGTAGACCTGGCCGATGAGCGCGTACGCCCGTTGTGTGCGCCACCCGCGGGTGGCCGCGAGGGCGGCCTCGCAGACGGTGGCGGCGGGCAGGCAGAGCGCCGCCAACCGCAGCCCGGTGGTGAGCTGCGGGTCGTGCAGGGCGTCGGCGAGCCACGGCGCGCCGACCACCAGACCGAGGGCGATCACTGTGGACGCCACGGCCGAGATGCCGATCCCGAGCCGGATCGCGCCCCGCAGGGCGGCCGGCTCGTCGTCGGCGAGGTGCACCGCCACGAACCGGGTCAGCCCGGCCCGGAAGCCGGAGAGCGAGAGCAGCCCCAGCAGCGACAGCACGGCGTAGACCTGGGCGTACCGGCCGAGTTCGCGTACACCCAGCACCCGGGCCAGCAACAACATGACCAGGAAGAGCGCCACCTGGCTGAGCACGGCGCTGCCCAGGTTCAGCACACCGCCGCGGGCCATGCCGCGTACCTGCTGGTCGCCGGTCTCCGGCGCGGCCGGCGACCGGCCGGTCACCTCGCGCACCCGGCGGCCGGTTCTCCGGCGGTCACGGCCGTGCCGCGGTCACGGTCTCCGCCGGCGCCGAGGGGGCCGCTGTGGTCGCCGCCGGGGCCACCGGCCGGGCGGCGGCGCGACCCCGGGAGAGCATTTCGAGTACGCCCACCAGCAGCACCCCGAGCAGCAGACCCGCTCCGCCCACCGGCAGGGCGGTGCGCACCAGCTCGGTCATCCGGCTCACCTCGTGCGCCTCGCCGATGCTGGTCACCTGCTTGGGATCGGCGGCCTGGGCCTGCGCCCGCGCCGCCTGCAACCCCTCCCGCGCCTGGGACAGGGCGTTGGTCGCCGCGTCCCGCTGGGCGATCAGGGCCTGGTAGTCGGGGAGCTTCGGCCCCAGCTCGTCGAGCTTCTTCTGGGCGGCGGTGATCGCGGCGGTCGCCGCGTCGACACCTCGACCGTTGCCGACCGCCTGCATGGAGAGCTGCTGCTGGCGCAGGCTGGTCAGCTCGCCCAACGTGGCCTGGTAGATCCGGTCCGGCTGGGAGACCTTGTTCGTCTTCTCCCACTCACCGATCGCCTTGGTCGCCGCGGTGACGTCGGCGTTGGCCGCCTCGACCTCACCGGTGGCGATGCCGACCTGGGAGGAGAAGAGGAAGGCCAGCGCCCGGGTGGTGGTCGCGGTCAGCACCGGCGCGACAGTCGCCCGGTCGCCGGCGGTGTAGGTCACCTCCAACTGGCTGCTCGCGCCGACCTGGGTGATGGCGAGCCCGTCGCGCAACCGCTCCGGCGGCACCCCGGTGTCGGCGGCCACGTCGGCGAGGACGCGGGGCGAGGTGACCGCCGCGCCGAACGCCGCTACGAACTGGTTCGCCGCCTGCGTACCGGTGTACTGCGTCCCGGCCACGCCGCCCACCAGGGCCGGCGCCGCCACGTACGCGGTCCCGCTGAACTGCTGTGGCGCTGACAGGACGATGGCGGCCGCAGCGCCGGTGGCGAGCACCGGCACCCCCACGAGTACCCAGAGGCGCCGCCGGGCGACCCGCAGGTAGTCGACGATCTCCACTTTTTCCCCAATGCTGTCGTTCAGTCAAACCGGGACGGACGTGCCTCGTGGCTGCTCGCCGGTCAGGTTCGGAGCCGGCTGGCGGGCGATCACGCTGGCCGCCGCGGCGAACGCGACGAAGTACCAGAGGGTGACCACGTTGGAAATGACGTTGGAGGCGGCGCTGACCGCCACGAACGCGGCGGCGCAGCCGGTGAACCCGACCGCGACGCCGCGCTCGAAGCTGCCCGGAGGCGCGCGCCGCAGCGCGGTCCGGGCGGTGCGCACAAGGGCGAACAGCATCAGCAGGTACGCCCCGAGACCGAGCAGCCCGGTCTCCACGTACGCCCGCAGGAAGTCGTTGTGCGGCTTCTTCGCCTCGTCGGTCTCCCGCTGGGTCATGTTCGGCCCGATGCCGGTCACCGGGTTCCGGTCGGCGAGTGTGACGATCTCGGTCCAGTAGCCGATCCGCCAGGCCAGGGTGTTTCCGGTCGGGTCTCCGCCGACAGCCCGGGACGTGCCGAGTTGGGCGAAGCGTTCGCCGACGGCGGGCACCAGTGCCACCCCGGCGACCGCCACCACGCAGAGGGTGACCAGCATCCGCTTGCTGCGATGCAGCGCGGCGACCACCACCAGGCCGATCGCCGCACCGAGCAGGGCGCTGCGGGTGTTGGTGAGCAGCAGGAACAGCAGCGAGAGCGCGAGCAGCACCCCGAGGGACGCCCGCAGGCGACGATCGAGGAAGCGGTACACCGCGAACCCGAAGATCACCATGAACATCAGGTAGCGGCCGAACGTGGTCGACTGGCTGAACGTGCCGCTGATGCGGGTGAAGTCGCCCTTCACCTCGGCCGGCGGGTTGCCGAGCAGCGACAGCACGACTGTGTAGCCCAGCGCCAGCACCAGCGAGGCGTAGCAGGCGAGTAGGACCCGACGGATCGCCGCGGTGTCCGGCATGAGCTGTTCCAGCACCACGAACATCACCACCACGGTGAGGATCCGCAGCGCCTCCAGCAGGCTGTTCGCCGGCTGGCTGGCACCGAGGGCGCTGACCAGGCTGCTGGCACCGACGAGCAGCATGGCCCAGCTGAGCGGGGAGCCGCGTAGCCGCCCGTGCCGGCTGAGCTGCGCGGCCAGCCAGAGCCCGGCGGCGAGGAGGAACAGCACGGCGAGCAGGGTGGAGGGGTCCACCGCCCGGGCCGTTCCGCCGGATTCGGCCTGGCCGGCGCTCGGGCCGGTCAGCTTGAACAGGTCGACGCAGGAGCGCACCGCGAGCATCAGCAGCACGTACCCGGCGAACCGGGTCAGCGCGAGGACTGCCAGCGCGATCCCCACGACCGCCGCGAGCGGCAGCACCATCCCCCTGCGGTCACCGGCCGCCATGGAGACACCCGCGACCACCGCCACGACCGCGGCGGCCAGCGCCGCCGCGCCGGTGAGCAGGCGGGTCGGGTCGAGCCGCCTGGTCATGAGCGGAGTGACCTGCTGAGTGTGTTGTTCCACTGATCCCACTGAACTGAATCGACGCTGCTGGGCCGCTGCCGGGCGCGGCCAACCGATGTCCTCCCGGCACAAGATCGGTTCAATCTAGTCCTGTCACCTCGACGGCAGAAGGGGCCATTGCACCGACTGCCCCGTCCCCCGGGGGGCTGATCCGACACTGCCCCGGCTGACACCGTCCGGTCAGTCGACGGTCGCCGCCTGTCGTGCCCTGGCCCGGCGGCCCGGCTCCGGGGCCAGCCGGAGATAGAGCTCCTCCAACTCGCGGGCGGCGGTGTCCCAGCTGTACCTGCTGGTGATCTGCTCGCCCAGCGCCACCGCGCCGGCCCGTTCAGCCGGCAGGTTGGCGAGCAGCGACGTCAACACCCGGACCAGGTCGTCCTCGTCGCCGTCGCGGAACAACCGCCCGCCGGCGGTGTCGGCCTTGAGCACCTCGACGTGCGGCGCGATGTCGCTGGCGACCACTGGCAGCCCGTACGCGGCCGCCTCCAGCAACGTCAACGGCAGTCCCTCCAACCGGGACGGTTGAACGAAGCCGGCGGCTCCGGCGTACAGCTCGGCGAGCAGGTCGTCGTAGGCGAACCCGGTGAAGACGATCCGGTCGTCCGCCCCGGCTTCCCGGCGCAGCCGGTCCACGAAGTCGTCGGTGAACGACGACCCGCCGACGATCGCCAGGCGCATCGGGGTCTCGGTCCGGCGGAAGGCCCGGATCAGCAGGTCGGCCGCCTTCTCCGGCACCAGCCGACCGACCAGCAGCAGGTAGCCGCCGGGGGTCAGCCCGAACCGGTTCTGGATCTGACGGGTACGCGCCGGTCGGGCCGAGTTCACGCCGTTCGGGATGTAGGTCGTCGGGCGGCCGAACCGGGCGCCGTAGTGGGCGGCGAGCCCCTGGGAGACCGCTACCCGCTGGTGCGGGACGTACCCGCTGAACCAGTGGGCGCTGCCCAGCACGGCCCGCGCGGCGAGCCCCCACTTGCCCCGCTGGTTGTCCAGCCCGTGCACCGTCAACACCACGCGCGCCCGGGACAGGGCACGCGGAAGTGGGGCGACCAGGGCCGGCCCGAGCCCGTGGTAGTGCACGATGTCGGGCCGCGCGGCCATCGCCGCCATGGTCGAGGTCGCCGCGTGCACGATGGCGTCGAGGTGCTTGCTCGCGATCGTGTGGGTCTGGCGCAGCCGTACGCCCCGGTAGCCGTCGGCGGGCGTCTCGCCGTAGCTCCGGCGGCAGTAGACGGTGACCTCGTGGCCGTAGCTGGCGATCCGGCTGGCCATCTCCTCCACGTGCCGTTCGATCCCGCCGTAGGTCGCCGGTATCCCCTTCTGACCGATCATCGCGATCCGCAGCGGACGCCAGGCGACTGCTGTGTCGGCGACGCCCGCTCGGGACCGCCCGGCGGAGACCATCCGTTGCCGGGGTATCGCAGGGCTTCCGGCGTGCTGGTCCACGTCCTCGGCCTGCAGGTCGGGATGGGCCACGTTGACTCCCTGCGTGACTAGGTCCGCGCCCGCCGCCCGGGGCAGGGTCAACACCTTGCCATGGATGGGCCCGTCCGCCACCTGATCAATGAGACAGGAAAATCATCCATGGGATTCGCCGCAAAGGGAATGGCATCGGGGATGACATCGAGGTGACCGGCGCTGGTGCCGCGTCGAACGGCACGCGAACGGCGACGAGCCCCGGTCGATCACGTGCGATCGGCCGGGGCTCGTCGGTGGTACCTGTCAGGCGAGATCGAACCGGTCGAGCTCCATGACCTTGGTCCAGGCGGCCACGAAGTCGGCGACGAACTTGTCGCGGGCGTCCTGGCTGGCGTAGACCTCGGCCAGGGCGCGCAGCTGCGAGTTGGACCCGAAGATGAGGTCGACCGCGCTGGCGGTCCACTTCACCTCATCGGTGGCCAGGTCGCGGATCTCGTACACGTGCTCGTCGGACTTCGACGCGCTCCACCGGGTGCCCGGGGAGAGCAGGTTGGCGAAGAAGTCGTTGGTGAGCACGCCCGGCCGGTCGGTGAGCACACCGTGCTGGCTGCCGCCGACGTTGGCGCCGAGGGAGCGCAGACCGCCGATGAGGACGGTCATCTCGGGCGCGGTCAGGTTGAGCATGTAGGCCCGGTCGATGAGCAGCACCTCCGGCTGGGTCTTCTCGCCGGGACGCAGGTAGTTGCGGAACCCGTCGGCGCGCGGCTCCATGACCCGGAACGACTCAGTGTCGGTCTGCTCCTGGGTCGCGTCGGTGCGGCCCGCCCGGAACGGAACGGTCACCTCGACGCCGGCGTCCCGCGCCGCCTTCTCGACGGCTGCCGAACCGGCCAGCACGATCAGGTCGGCGATGGAGATCTTCGCGCCGCCGGCCTCGTTGAACTCCCGCTGGATGCCCTCGAGGGTGGTCAGGACGGTCGCGAGCTGCTCCGGCTGGTTGACCTCCCAGTTGCGCTGCGGCTCGAGACGGATCCGCGCGCCGTTGGCGCCACCGCGCTTGTCGGTGTGCCGGAAGCTCGCGGCGGACGCCCAGGCGGTGGAGACCAGCTGGTCGATCGTGAGACCCGACTCCAGGACCTTCGCCTTGAGTGCGGCGATGTCGGCGTCGCCCACCAGCTCGTGGTCGACGGCCGGCACCGGGTCCTGCCAGAGCTGCGGCTCGGCCACCCACGGCCCGAGGAAGCGCTCGATCGGGCCCATGTCGCGGTGCAGCAGCTTGTACCACGCCTTGGCGAAGGCCAGCGCGAACTGGTCGGGGTTCTCCAGGAAGCGGCGGGAGATCTTCTCGTACGCCGGGTCGACGCGCAGCGACAGGTCGGTCGTGAGCATCGTCGGCCGGTGCTTCTTCGCCGGGTCGAAGGGGTCCGGAATGATCGCCTCGGCGTCCTTGGCGACCCACTGCTTCGCACCGCCGGGGCTGGTGGTGAGCTCCCACTCGTAGCCGAAGAGGATCTCGAAGAAGCGGTTGCTCCACTGCGTCGGCACGTCGGTCCACGTCACCTCGAGACCACTGGTGATCGTGTCCGCGCCCTTGCCGCTGCCGTGGGTGCTCAGCCAACCCAGGCCCTGCGCCTCCAGCGGCGCGCCCTCGGGCTCCGGACCCACGTGGTTGTCGGCGACGCCGGCACCGTGGGTCTTACCGAAGGTGTGACCACCGGCGATGAGGGCGACGGTCTCCTCGTCGTTCATCGCCATCCGGCCGAAGGTCTCGCGGATGAAGTGCGCCGCCGCAAGCGGGTCCGCGTTGCCGCGGGGGCCCTCCGGGTTGACGTAGATGAGACCCATCTCGGTCGAGCCGACGCCAGCCGCCATCTCCTTCTCGGAGGCGTAGCGCTCGTCTCCCAGCCAGGTGTCCTCGGGGCCCCAGAAGATCTCCTCGGGCTCCCACACATCCTCGCGACCGAAACCGAAGCCGAAGGTCTTGAAGCCCATCGACTCCAGGGCGACATTGCCGGCGAGCACGATCAGGTCGGCCCAGGAGATCTTCTGGCCGTACTTCTGCTTGACCGGCCAGAGCAGCCGGCGGGCCTTGTCCAGGTTGGCGTTGTCCGGCCAGCTGTTGAGCGGAGCGAAACGCTGACCACCGTCGCCGGCGCCACCGCGACCGTCCTCGATACGGTACGTGCCGGCGGAGTGCCAGCTCATCCGGATCATCAGGCCGCCGTAGTGGCCGAAGTCGGCCGGCCACCAGTCCTGCGAGGTGGTGAGAACCTCGACGATGTCGCGCTTGAGGGCCTCGACGTCGAGCTTGGCGAACTCCCTGGCGTAGCTGAAGTTCTCGCCCAGCGGGTTGCCCTTGTTCGAGTGGGCGTGCAGCACCGAGAGGTCGAGCTGGTTGGGCCACCAGTCCCGGTTGGTGCGCGGACGACCACCGGTCTTCGGGGTCGGCGAGTCGATCGCCGGGTTCTCACTCTCGCTGCCGTGCGCGGTCACCGAGTCGTGCGCGACCGGGCAGCCGGCCGCTGCCTTCTGGTCCACGCCCTGCGCACTGGTGGGGCCGTTGTCCTGGGTGTCGCTCATGTACTTCCTTCCGAGCTTGCGGATCTCTGGGGCGTGCGTTCGGTCGCGCAGTCGGGACAGGTGCCCCAGTAGACGACCTCCGCCTCGTCGACCACGAAACCGTGGTCCCCTGAGGCGGTGAGACAGGGAGCGTGGCCGACGGCACAGTCGACGTCGGCGATGGCGCCGCAGGAGCGGCACACGACATGGTGGTGATTGTCCGAGATCCGGGACTCGTATCGGGCGGTCGCCCCGGCCGGCTGGATGCGCCGCACCAACCCGGCGTCGGTGAGCACCCGCAGCACGTCGTACACCGCCTGGTGGGAGACCGTGGGGTGGTCCGCGCGGACCAGCGCGATCACCGCGTCGGTGCCGACGTGTGGGTGGTCACGCAGCGCCGCGAGCACCGCCAACCGGGGCCGGGTCACGCGCAACGAGACAGCCCGTAGCTGCGCCTCGAAGTCGGACATCACGGGTACGAACACTAGCTCACTTTTTTGGAACGAATCAAGTTTTGCACTGCCCGAGGTGCCTCAAGGGCGGACGATTCACCCGAGGTTAACCTGCGGGAGGAAGAAATTCGGACAGCCATGTCGAGAAGTGCCTAGCGGCTCCGTCCCCGGAGTGAAGTGACCACTACGGGTCGCAGCCAACACCAAGGAGCACCACGATGGCCAAGTACCTGCTGCTCAAGCACTACCGGGGCGGCCCGGCCGGGGTGAACGACGTGCCCATGGACCAGTGGACCCCGGCGGAGATCTCGGCCCACATGCAGTACATGCGCGACTTCGCGGCCCGACTCGAGGGAACCGGCGAGTTCGTCGACGGTCAGGCACTCGCGCCGGAGGGAGCGTGGGTCCGGTACGACGGCGAGGGCCGCCCGCCGGTCACCGACGGCCCGTTCGCCGAGACCAAGGATCTCATCGCCGGCTGGATGGTGATCGACGTCGACAGCTACGACCGGGCTGTCGAGCTGGCCGGGGAGTTGTCGGCCGCGCCCGGGGCGGGCGGAAAGCCGATCCACGAGTGGCTGGAGCTGCGCCCGTTCCTGAGCGAGCCGCCCACCATCACGGAGTGACGACTCCGATGGACGAGACGCTGCTGCGCAACCTCACGCCGAGCGTCCTCGGGATCCTCGTCCGCCGCGGAATCGACTTCGCGGCGGCCGAGGACGCCGTGCAGGACGCCCTGGTCGAAGCGGTCCGGGTCTGGCCGGTCGACCCGCCGCGTGACCCGTTGGGCTGGCTGACCACCGTGGCGTGGCGACGGTTCCTCGACGCGGCCCGAGCCGACACCGCTCGCCGTCGACGCGAGGATCTCGTCGAGGAGGAGCCGGCGCCGGGGCCCACCCCCACCGCGGACGACACGCTCCAGCTCTACTTCCTGTGCGCCCATCCGTCGCTGACGCCGTCGTCCGCTGTCGCGCTCACGCTGCGCGCTGTCGGCGGGCTGACCACCCGGCAGATCGCCCACGCCTACCTGGTGCCCGAGGCGACCATGGCGCAACGCATCAGCAGGGCCAAGCGCACCGTCTCCGGGCTGCGGTTCGACCGACCCGGTGACGTCGCCACCGTCCTGCGCGTCCTCTACCTGGTCTTCAACGAGGGCTACTCCGGTGACGTGGACCTCGCCGCCGAGGCCATCCGGCTCACCCGGCAGCTCGCGACCGCGATCGACCACCCCGAGGTGGCGGGGCTGCTCGCCCTCATGCTGTTGCACCACGCCCGGCGCGCCGCCCGGACCGCCCCCGACGGCAGCCTGGTGCCGCTCGCCGAGCAGGACCGCAGCCGTTGGGACACCCGGTCGATCGCCGAGGGCGTCGCGATTCTCCAGGCGGCCCTGGCTCGCGACCACCTGGGTGAGTTCCAGGCCCAGGCCGCCGTCGCGGCGCTGCACGCGGACGCGCGCACCGCCGCGGAGACCGACTGGGTGCAGATCGTGCAGTGGTACGACGAACTGGTGCGCCTGACCGGGAACCCGGTCGTCAGACTCAACCGCGCGGTGGCGGTCGGTGAGGCCGACGGTCCCAGGGCCGGCCTGGCGGCGCTCGCGGCGCTGGACGACGCGCTGCCCCGGTACACGGCGGTGGCGGCGTACCTGAACGAGCGTGACGGCGACCTGGCAACGGCGGCGCGGCTGTACGCCGAGGCTGCCCAGCAGGCCCCCAACCTCGCCGAACGCGACCATCTGACCCGCCAGGCCGCCCGGCTCAACGACCTACGGCGTCGCTGACCCCTCGGGCAACGGGAGCGTCCGCCCTTGTCGTTGGCCAAGGCCGGGGCACCTGGTCCGGAAAGTCTCCGGAACTTTCGGCGGCCCCATCCCGGCCGATGTTCGGCTGTTGGGACGCCGCGACGACCGCCCTGACCTCTGATCCACTACTGACCTGGATGGATGCTGCTCCGGTGCTGGCGGCGGTGTTGCTGCTCTGTTTCCGGAAGTTGTTGACAAGTCGACGGCCGGGTTAATACGGTCGCCATCGACGGCGTTCGATTGTCGTCAGCACCAGCCACCACGCCCCACTTCTCCGATCGTCGTGCAGGACGACCGGCCCCACCACCACCGAGCGGTACGACGCCGTGGCCGTCACCCGGCCACCGGCAGCCTGCCGAGGCGTACCGCGCCGCTGGCCCCCGCCAGCCGTCAGAGGAGGCAACAGTTCCATGACCGACACCAGCCACACCAAACCGAGAGGCCGCGCCCGTATGCGGCTGCTCCTGGGCGCCGCGTGCGCCGCCGTCGTGGCCGTCGCCGGCACGATGACGGCCACCAACGCGTACGCCGAGGCCGACCGGACCCTCACGTCGAACCTCACCGGCACGCACAACGGGTACTACTTCTCGTTCTGGAAGGACAGCGGCAACGCCAGCATGACGCTGCGCGCCGATGGCCGATACACCAGCAGTTGGGACAGGAGCACCAACAACTGGGTCGGCGGCAAGGGTTGGGCCACCGGCAGCCGGCGGACGGTCACCTACTCGGGCAGCTACAACCCGGGCAACAACAACACCTACCTCGCCCTGTACGGATGGACGCGCAACCCGCTGATCGAGTACTACGTGGTGGAGAACTTCGGCAGCTACAACCCGAGCAGCGGCGCACAGCGGATGGGCACTGTCACCACTGACGGCGGCACCTACGACATCCTCCGCAGCCAGCGGGTCAACGCCCCGTCGATCGACGGCAACCAGACGTTCTACCAGTTCTGGAGCGTCCGCCAGCAGAAGCGCTCGAGTGGCACCATCACCACCGCCAACCACTTCGACGCCTGGGCCCGGGCCGGCCTGAACCTCGGCACCAACCACAGCTACCAGGTCATGGCCACCGAGGGCTACCAGAGCCAGGGAAGCTCCGACATCACCGTGCGGGAGGGCAGCGGCGGCAACCCGACCACTCCGCCCACCACCGGCAACCCGGGGACCGGCAACTGCAACGCGACGATCTCCGCCGGCCAGCAGTGGGGTGACCGGTTCAACCTCAATGTCGCCGTCAGCGGCACCAACAACTGGGTGGTCAGCCTCGGCCTCGGTGGCGGCCAGAGCATCCAGAACAGTTGGAACGCCTCCGTCAGCGGCAGCAGCGGCACCGTAACCGCGAGGCCGAACGGCAACGGCAACAACTTCGGCATCACGGTCATGGCCAACGGCAACTGGAACTGGCCGACGATCACCTGCAGCACCGGCTGAGCCGATCGACTCCTGACCCACAGTGCTGGCGTGGCGGCCTCGGCCGTCACGCCAGCACTGTGTCACTAGACCTCCGGCGCCGCGTTCTCGTCCGCTGCCGGCGCCCCCGGGGACGGCTTCTTCGTCGGCTCTGTGGCCGGCTCCTCCTCGCTCTCCTCGGACGCTGTCGCGGTCGGCGCCGCCGTCGTTCCACCCGTCGGGGCTGCCGTCGGCTCCGCTGGTGGGTTCTCGGACGAGGTGGGCTCGGGCGCGCCCCCGGTGCTCTCGCCGGAGGGCGTTGGCTGGCCGACCGGCCCGGCACCCGCCGAAACGCCTGCCGTCGGGGTCGGGGAGCCCGGCGCGCGGACCGGCAGGCCCCCGGAACCGCGGGTAGCCGGCTCTCCGCCACCCACGCCCAGGTCGGGCTCGCGCTGCGAAGGGCCCGTCGGCGACACCGCTGGCGGCGTCGACGGCCCGTCGGTCGGGCCCGTCATCATCCCGATGGGATCGGCGAACACCAGGACGGCGGCTGCGGCGGCCATCGATCCGAGAACCACAGCGAGCACCTTGGGCCCACTGCCGCCCGACCGCTTCGCCGCACCGCCGACGACCGACCGCTGAATCTCGGTGCGTTCGACCGGCGCTCCGACGGCCGTCCGCAGCTGATCGGACGGATCCGCGAGCATCTGTGCCGCCGCGGCCATTGTCGCCGCCGTCGGGAAGCGACGGCTGGGCTCCTTGGCCATCGCGGTGGCGACCAACCGCTGGACCGCCTCCGGAACGTCCTCGGGCAGTGGCGACGGCTCCTCTTCGAGATGGCGCAACACCACCGCTATCGCGTTCTCGCCCTCGTGCGGGGGCCTGCCGGCAAGACAGTGGTAGACGACCGCCCCCAGCGCGTAGATGTCGATCGCCGACGTCGTCTCGCTCCTGGTGACCTGCTCGGGTGCCATGTAGAGGGCGGTGCCGACGACCTGGTTCGTCCCGGTGAGGCTCGCCGCCTCCTGGGTCACCGCGACGCCGAAGTCGACGAGTACGACGTGCCCGTCCGGCTCGATGATCAAGTTGCTGGGCTTGACGTCCCGGTGCACGACGCCGGCGTCGTGGGCGGCCTGGAGCGCGCGGGCGGTCTGTGCGGCGACCGACATCGTCTCGGCCACACCCAGCCGGCCCATCTCGGCGATCCGCTCCGACAGGGGCTGCCCCTGCACGTACTCCATGACGATGTACGCGAGCACCGGCGCGTCGGGCTGGGACACCTCACCGTAGTCGTAGACCTGCGCGACACCCGGGTGACGCAGGGCCGCCATCGCCCGGGCCTCGCGACGGAACCGTTCGCCGAAGCCGGGATCGGTGACCAGCCGAGGTCGCAGCATCTTGATCGCGACGCGGCGGTCCAGGGTTTCGTCGACCGCTCGCCAGACGTCGCCCATTCCACCGCTGGCGATGCTCTCGAGCAGGCGGTAACGGTCCCCGACGACTTCCCCCACAATCGGCATGACATCGTCGGTACCCCGGACTGCCAAATCCCAAGCACCGCGACGTCCGCCGAGCCCGGTGTCCCCATGAAGAGGCCCCGCCGCTTCCGACGGGGCCGCTTCGACCGTTCGGGAGCCTGATCAGCTGTTCAGCCGGGCGATCAGGGCGGTGGCCATGCCCTGCTCACCTCGGGCGTTGGGGTGGAACGGCGCGGCCGAGTTCTGCGGCACCAGACCCTCGACCCACCGGGTGCCGCTGCTCTTGCACGCGTCACGGCCGATCGACGGGGTGTAGACGTCGGCGTAGGTGGCGCCGTTGGCGCTCGCGACGCTGGCCAGCATCGCGTTGAGCGACTTCTCCACGCCACGCAGGTACGGCACGTCCTGGTAGGCGATCGGAACGACCGGCCAGCAGCCGTAACCGCTGTCCGGCAGGATCGCCGGATAGCCGAGCACCACGACCCGCGCGCCCGGCGCGGCCTGCCGGACCGCCCGGAGCACGGCGGTGATCTTCGGGGTGGCGGCGACGATCCTCGCCTGCAACTGGTCGACGCCTCCGGCGGTGTACCGGTTCTTGCACGGAGATCCGAGCGGGCTGCTGACACTCGCCTCCGCGCAGTCGCCAATGATGCCGGCGAAACCGATGTCGTTTCCGCCGATCTGCACCGTCACCAGCGAGGTGTTCGAGGTGACCGCGTTGAGCTGCGGTGGCGTCGTGATGCCCAGTTGGCCGCTACCGCCGTAGAGGATGTCGTCAGTGGTGGCGCCGGAGCAGCTCACGTCGGCGAACGACGACGAACCGGCGGACGCCGCCACCAGCGACGGGTAGTTGCGGTTGGACCGTAGGCAGTTGAGGTCGACCTGGGTGGGGATCAGCGGGCCTGCGGTGTACGAGTCGCCCAGCGCTACGTAGCGGCCGGTGGGCACGGCGGCGCTGGCGGGGGTGGCGACGGTGAGCAGCACGCCGGTGGTGGCGAGGGCGAGTGCGGCCAACCGGGTGGCTGCCCGCAGGAGGGGCAGGCGGGGACGGGTCATGGCGCCTCCCAGGAGGGAATCAGGGGTGGTGGTGCCCGAGATCCTGTCGCCGCCGAGGCCGCGCGTCAATATCGATGAACCTCACTAAACATCTGCCCGAAGTGTGGGATGGAACGATGGTGGTCAATTCAGTGGCGCATACCACCGGGCACCGGTGACCTTGATCCGCCGGGACTGCTTGCGGTTCCACTCCACCTGCATGCCGTGCTTGCGCAGCACCGGGAACGCGACCTCGTCCAGCAGTCGTTCCAGGTCGGCCTGGTAGCTGGCCTGCTGCTCGGCCTCCGACAGGCCTGCGTAGGAGGCCTCGTCGAAGTCGGCCGGCGGATAGACGCCGTAGCCGAGATAGACCTCGCCGTCCTCGCTCGCCAGCAGCGACTCGGTGTCCTGCTGGTGGTACCAGAGAAACCCGCGCCAGTGCCGTGAGTCGTCCCGCTCGTCGTCGATCTCGGCGCTCGCGCAGGTGCCACAACAGCTGAAGTTCTCCCGGGCCAACACCCCCAGCGCGTTGAGCTCGACGAAGGCACGGGTGAGGTTGCCGCGCACCTCACCCCACTCGCGCTGCTGCTCCCGCCGAACCCCCAACGCCGTCTCGTGTGCCGCCCTGAGCTCATCGTCAGTCGCGCCGCAGCGCTCGTCGTCGTCGTCGAAGAAGTCGACGAACTCGTCCGCGTCGCTCTCACCACGCACCACCCAGGCCCACAGCTCGTCCTCGATGGCGGTGCGGCCCGGCTCGGGGATCCGATCGCTGAGGAACCTGACGCCGGCAGGGCGATCGTTGTACGTCCACTGAGTCACGCCGAGATCTTCACATGGGCCTGTGACGGCCCCGGTCGGAGAACGGCCGACGTAGCGGCAGGTCCCCGGGAGCGCCCTAGTTTCCGGCCGGCGCCTGGTCCTTCACCTCGTCGTAGCCGACCGGCTTCGGCGCCGGGACCGGCGCGTAGATCACGCGAAGGACACCCGTCGGGAACGCTTCCGTTGCCAGCAGTCGCAGGTGGTACGCCGCGTCACCCTCGTCGAACAGCCTGCGGCCCTTGCGCGCGGCCACCGGATGAACCAGCAGACGCAGCTCGTCGACCAGGCCGGCGGCGAGCAGTTGCTGCACGACGGAGATCGACCCGGGGATGAGAACCCCCCGCACCCCGGCGTCGGCCTTGAGCGCGGTGACGGCATCGAGGAGATCCCCGTCGATCAGCTCGGAGTTGCGCCAGGAGAACTCCAGCGGCTGACGCGAGGCGACGAGCTTGCGCATGTCGCCGAGTTGCTTGGCGAACGGTGCGTCCTCGCCACCGGCGGCCTCACGGTCCGGCCAGGCCCCGGCGAAGCTGTCGTACGTCTCGCGGCCGATGAGCAGCACGTCGGCGGCGTCGTAGTCCTCGGTGACGGCGCGGCCCATGTTCTCGTCGAAGTACGGGAAGTGCCAGTCAGGGTCGATCTCGGCCACACCGTCGGCCGAGATGAACAGCGTGGAGATGACCTTTGCCATTGCGGAGGTCCCTTCGAGTCGGGTGATGTCGGTAGGTCGACCGGCGCATCGTCCCAAACTCGTCAGCCACAGCCCGCCCCGCTGGCGCGTGTCGTGTCCCGCCTTTGTCAGCCCGACGTCACGGGAGCGATCCAGTGCCAGGTTTCCGGAGACCGGGGACGCCGAAGGATCAATCGCGCTCGGCGTGGTGCGGGGCGGGCTCGGTGTGACGCCGAGCCCGCCCCGTTCCAGGTCGGTCGAGCGCGATCGAAGCGGGTCAGCGCTGCAGGGTCAGCAGACCCGGCCGGTACGGCAGGAGGCCGTAGTCGCCGCCGGAGCTGGGGGAACGACCCTGGTAGAGCAGTTGCAGGTTGCAGGGGTTGACGGTCATGGTCTGGTCGGCGTTGGTGCGCAGCAGCTCACCGTGGCTGATGTCGTTGGTCCAGGTGGCGCCGCTGTTGGCCTTGCCGGCGAACGGGTTGCTCTCGCTGGTGGCCTGCGGGGTCCACGACCCGCCCAGGCTGGTCGCGGTGAACGAGCGGAAGTAGCGACCCTGCGAACCGATCGCCTCGACGATCATGAGGTAACGGTTCTGGCCCTGGAGCTTGTAGACCTGGACGGCCTCGAAGAGGTTGTTCGTGGTGTCGCTCATGATGGTGGTGTAGTTCGAGCCGAAGCTGCCCGGGAAGTTGCCGATCGGCATGCTGGCTCGGTAGATCTTGCCGTTGTCACCGGCGAAGAACAGGTACATGTTCTGGTCGTCACCGATGACCGCCTGGTCGATCGGGCCGGTGCCGGAGCCGGTGATGCTTCCGCTGAACAGCGTCTGCGCCGCTGACCAACCGTTCGGGTTGGTCGGGTTGGTCGAGGTCCGGTAGGAGAACGCCGGCCCGCCCCACTGGTAGGCGAGCACCCAGATGTTCTTCGGCGCGAAGTAGAACAGCGATGGCGCCACTGTCGCGTTGTTCATCGCGTTCTGGCTGGCCGAGGCCATCTGCGAGTAGTTCGAGAAGAGGCCGAAGTTCATCGAGCCCCACCGGGTGCCGGTGTCGTGCGTGGTGGCGTAGACCAGTTGCTGGCCGTTGTAGGGGGCGACGGTGAAGTCCTTGAGCGACACCCAGCCCGACCTCGGGGTCGCCAACACCCCGGTGGAGGACCACCGGTACGTCGAGGGCAGGTTGCAGGTGTCCGTCGGCGGCGGCGTGGTCGGCGGCGGGTCGGTCGGCGGATCGGTCGGCGGATCGGTCGGCGGCGTCGTCGTGCCACCGGTGCAGGTGACACCGTTGAGGGCGAAGCTCGTCGGGGCGGGGTTGCTGCCCGTCCAGGACCCGTTGAACCCGAACGACACAGTGCCGTTGGCCGGGATCGCACCGTTGTAACTCACGTTCTTCGCGGTCACCGCCGACCCGCTCTGCGTCAGCGACGTGTTCCAGGCCTGCGTCACCGTCTGCCCGGCACCGTACGACCAGGTCAGCGTCCAGCTGCTCAGCGGGTCGCCCAGGTTCGTGATCGCCACGTTGGCGCCGAAGCCGCCCTGCCACTGCGACGACACGGCGTAGTTCACCGAACAACCCTCAGCCGCGGCACCGGCCGGCAGCGCCGCGACAACTGTCGACGACAGCAGTAGGCCGACGCCGGCCGCAACCAGACCGACATTGGTGGCTCTGGATCTGACCATGTAGCACCCTCCTCGCGGGACGGCGGCCCATGCATTGGTGGTGGTCATTGCGTGGTGACCGGTTGTGAACGTTAACAGGCCGCGTCAGGTATGCTACGGGAGCGCTCCCATACGCTCAACAGCATCTATCTTTCGTTCTCGCCGATGTCGGGATTGCCGATGCTGCCGGCCGGGCGGTGACCTTCTTCAGACGACGGTGAGGGTCACGACACCGAACTGGTTGCTCCGCTGTACGTAGTGCGGCAGATAGAGCTTCCACGTCATGGTCAGCTCGCGCCCGGCCCGCATCGAGGCCGGCACCTCGGCGACCATTTCGAACACGGCAGTCCCGCCAGCGGGGATCTGCGGTAGGGCGCGGCAGTTCAGCCGGTAGAGCTGGGCCGAGTTCACGGCGTCGTTCGTCGCGTCGCCGAGAGAGAACCGTTCCATCAGGTAGGCCGGGCAAGGGTCCAACGCGAGGGGGCCGTCGGTCGGGTTGCCCAGCGTCACCCGGAAGGTGAGCCGCGACCCGGCGACGGCGGTCGTCGGCCCCTGCACGGCTACGGTGAGCTTTTCGAGCGGCGAGGACGGGGGCTTCGACACCGCCACCGGCTCGGTGAACCCGCTCGCGGACAGCGTCCCTCGCGCGCGGGGGTTGACCCCCTCCCCCTGCGGACAGCCCGGACGCTCGTCGGCGGTGACCGGTGCGCGCAGCCTGCCACCGTCGTGCGGCAGCTCGATCGCGAGCTCCAACGCCCCCTTCACCGGCTGGCAGAACGGTCCAGACCAGTCCAGACGCAGGCTGGCGTTACCGCCGGCCGGCACGACGACCACCCGGGTGCGGCCCTCCTCGTCGATGCCGTGGGTGTAGAGCATCGGGATCTCGCGACCGCCGGCGCGCATGGTCGTGGGCACCTCGCCCTGCAGGGTGCACTCGACCGTCGACGAGTTCCGCACGTCCACTTCGCCGATGAGCTTGCCGATGGCGGCGTCGAAGCCCCGAGGCGTCTCACCGCCGTTGCTGGGCCGCGTCCAGGTGGTGAGCCGACCGGTCAGCTGCTCCGCCCGGCACGGTTCGCTGCCGGTGGCCGGCGTTCTCGGCGCGGCTGGGCGACCGTTGAAGTCCTCGTCGGTGATCTTCAGGTCGGCCCAGGGCACGCTGCCGTCGGCGAGCAACTCGGTGGGCACCGGCAGCGCGACCGTCGGGTCCGAGCGACCCGGCTGGGTGTTCGGGTCGGCACACGCCACCACCACGGTGAGGACGATCAGCAGTGGCACCAGTAGTCGACGCATCCCGCCACCCTCACACGAACGAACCGCACGGGCCTGAGTAGCCGTGCTCAGCGCCGATCAGTCTCCGATGGGCCCCGGGCCCTCGGCGATCGCGACGGGAGTGCCGAGCTCGACGGTACGGGAGACCGTGCACAACCGATCGTGCGACTGCTGCAACGACCGGGGCAGCGCCGCACGGGCCGCGTCGCCCTCCGCGCCCTCCGGGAACGTCACCGTGAAATCGACCCGAAGGTTGCGCATCCGGTTTCCGCCGGCCTCGTCCCGGATCTTGTCACCGGTCACGGCGACGGCGAACTCGGTCGGCTCGGCACGACGACTGGTGATGTGGTCCACGTCCACCGCGGCGCAACCGCCGATGGCGGCCAGCAGCAACTCCACCGGCGTGAAACTGCCGTCCTCGCCCGTGCCCAGCGACACCGACCCACCACGGGAGTTCCGCACGACGTAGTTGCCCAGGCTGGTGCGCTCGATCGCCACCGAACGGAAGGTGTCCTCAGTCATGACAGAAAACTACAGGCCTCGGCGATCACGAGTACGTGAGATGCAACGTCATCCCGGCATCGGCGTGCGCCAGGTTGTGGCAGTGGTTGGCCCACATCCCCGGGTTGTCGGCCCGGAACGCCACTTCCCACACCTCGCCCGGACGGACGTCGAACGAGTCCAGCCACAGCGGGCTTCCGGTCGCCGGTCGACCATCGCGGGCCAGCACCAGGACGTGGTGGCCGTGCAGGTGCCACGGGTGCACGATCTGCGACCGGTTGACGATCGTGAACCGTACGACGTCACCCAGGCGTACGACCTGCGGTGGGATGTCCGGATCGGCCGCGCCGTTGACGGTGTGGGCGTACCGCGGTAGCAGTCTGCGCAGGTCGAGGCCGCGATCGAGGACGAGGGTGAACGTCTTGTCGAACCGGGACCACTGCGCCGGGGCGGTCGCGCCGTAGCCGAGCGGATCCAGCACCGGCCAGGCGCCGGTCGCCGTCGACACCGGTCCGGTCGAGTAGACGGTCCGTCCGTCGACGACCAGTGCCACCGGGGTCGCCGGCGCGTCGAAGACCAGGTCGTAGCGGCCCCCGGCCGGGATCAGCACGGCGGTGTCCACCAGCGGCGTCGGGCCGCGCAGGTCGACGCCGTCGACCGCGGCCACCCGGAACGCGGTCCCGGCCAGGGCGTACCGGTGCGTCGTGCTGTCGGTGTTGATCAGCCGCAACCGCACCGGCACGCCGGCCTCGACCTTCTCCACTCTCGGCGCGGGCAACGGACGGCCCGCCAGGGTGTGCACCGGCACTGTGACGTCGAGGCCGGTCACCGGGCCCGGTCGCACCACCAGCACCCCGTAGAGACCCATCCGCACGCCGACATCGGAGGCCGAGTGCGTGTGGTACCAGTACGTTCCGGCCTGGTCGGCGCGGAACCGGTAGACGAACTCCTGCCCGGGCCTCACCGCCGCCTGGGTCACACCGGGTACCCCGTCCTGATCGTTCGGCACGTCGTACCCGTGCCAGTGCACTGTGACGCCGCGCTCGATGTTCCGGTTGCGCAGCGTCACCTCCAGGACGTCGCCGACGGTGGCTGTCAACTCCGGTCCGGGGACCTGCCCGTTGAAGGCCCACGCCGCGACGTTCCGCCCGGCCGCGTCCACGGTGGCGGTTGCGGCGGTCAGTGTGAACCGCCGGGTGGGTTCGTCGGCGATGCGGGCCGTCGGAGAAACATGCTCATGCGGTACGGCGGGCGCGGTGCCCGGGGTGACCGTCAGCCCGGTTCCGGTCAGCAGGGCCGCGACCGCCACCACGAGGGCCGCCCGGGACACCGTCCGGGACGGGCGCGCACCGAGCGCACGCGCCGAGATCACCGTGGCCGCCACGACCCCGGCGACCGCCAGCAGCCCCGCCCCGGCCGACGCCGGATAGCCGTGCAGGACCGTCACGAGCAGGGCGCTGCTCGTGGCGTACCCGGCGAAGAGGAGCGGGACCGCGACGGCCCGGATGTCGCCCGGGGCCCGCAGCAACCGCGGACCGGCGACGCCCACCGCCGCGAGCGACAGCGGGCCCGCGATGAGGACCTTCTCCGCCGCGAACCACCAGCCGGCCCGGGCGAGGGCGGTGACCGTGAGCGCGCGGGCGAGCGTGGCGAGCAGCGCGACGGCCGCCAGTCCCAGTGCGAGCGGGCGACGACGGGCGGCGGACGCGGCGCCAGCCCCCAGCCAGGCCGCGACCGCGAGGACCGCGATCACGAGGTCGGCCACGAGCAGCGACCCGGTGGTCACGCCGGCTCTCCTTCCCGGGCGACCAGCCGAGCCGCGCCGGCGGGGACCGGGACGGCGAGCTGTCGCGCCGCCCGATGGACGCCGACCACGACGTGCACCGCGATGATCCCGTTGAGCGCGTGCAACCCACCGATGGTCAGGCCGAGCGGGGTGCTGACACCCGACGCGTCGGTGGACGCCTCCGCCAACATGGCGATGAGTGGCTGGAGGGCGACGAGGCCGATCGGGAGGACCGCCAGTCCGATGATCTTTCCGGGTGCCTTCGCCAGCGCGGCGAACAGGGCGGTGAGCAGCGTGAGAATCGGGATCACCGCCATGCCGTTGACGCTGTGCAGCGCGTACGCGTCGTCGCTGGCGGGTCTGGTGAACCCACCCACGGCGGCGAGGACGAACTGCACGGCGAACGCGACGAGCAGCAGTGCGCTGATGATGACGAGTGCCTTGCGCATTGGTTGCCTCCTAGAGGTGCGCCGAGGCGAGGGCCTGGGCGACGTGATCGGTGGCAGTGATCGCCCCGTAGGCGACCAACCGCACGAGGTCGGCGTCGGCGGGGTGGGAGAGCCGCCAGAGAGCGACGTCACCCGGGCTGATCGCGCCGGGCGCGAACGCCGCCAGCAACGCGATACGCGTCCCGATGCGGTCCGCGCCCGGCACGTCCCGGACCAGGTCGACGGCCCAGTCCGCTGGCCGCGCCGGGAACTGCCCGTCCTCCCAGCGCACCGTGGCCGTGACGGTCTGGCGCGCCACAGCGCCCAGCAGGTCCCCACCCCGGGTGGCGGCGTTCCGCAGCGACGCGTAGGCGACACCCACCGGGCTGTCCCCCGCCCAGGCAGGAGGTGATGCCGTCGGGTCGACGTCGAGCAGCGAAAGGCTTCGGCCGGGCTCCTTCGACTCCCGGGCCGCCCTGGCGTAGAGCCGGCCCCCGACCGAGCGCACCAGCGGGGAGCGTTGCAGGCCGCCGGGGAGCAGATCGGGATCGAGCAACGCGGAGACGACCCGGTTGATGAAGTGGAAGGCGAGCAGGGTGCCGGTGATCTCCGGGCCGTGGGTGCTGGTCCAGTCGGCGGATCTGGGGCTGCGGCTCGCCTGCGCCCAGCCGACGAGCGCGGCGTACCTCGGCTCGGCGGGCGTCTCGCCTCGGGCGACGGTCTCCGCCAGCTTCGGTGCGCCCAGCGCGTGCAGCAGCAGCACGTGGGCGTCGACGCAGAACTGACAGCGGTTGGCCCGGGAGACCGAAGCCGCGACGAGTTCGCGGTCGACCCGGGGCGCGTCCCCGGCGAGCAGCGCCTCCCGCATCAGCGCCCAGGTCGCGGCCAGCACCTCCGGCACGGCCGAGAGCGCCTGAAAGGTCGGCAACGGCCCGAGAAAGTCGTCGCGCATCTGTTGGTAGACGGCTGCGGTGCGGCCGGTGGCCGCCCTCGTCGGTGTGGGGGCGAAGAAGCGGTATGTCATGGGCTCGATGCTTGTTCCGGCGGGCCGGGAAAGCGTCGTGCCGTCGCAGACACTTGCCGCGCCGCTCATACCGGGTCCGTGGTACGCCGCAGCTACCACGCGCGCGGGATGCTCCACCGACGACTGCCGTTCTACAGTGCGACCATGCGCCGCGACCTCCCGTACGCCCTCGGCGGTCTCGCCCTCGGCGTCCTCCTGCTCGGCAACGCCGTGCTCACCCCGGACGCCGCGCCGGTCGAGGTGCTCGACGTCGCCCTGGTCCTCGCCACCGTGGTGGCCCTGGCGGCGTGCCGGCGATACCCGGTGGTGGCGCTGGGCGTGGTCACCGTCGCCATGCTGGCCGTTCACGTCCGGGTGCATCCTGGTGTGTCCGCCGCGTTCCCCGCCCTCTGCGCGGTCTACGTCAGCGCCTGGCAGGGCCACCGGTCGGCCGCCGCCGTGGCCAGCCTCGTCTTCCTCGGTAGCTTCCTGGCCAGCGACATCTCGATGGCGCCGGCCGGCCGACCAGGCCAACTGGTCGCCGAACGGACGGCCCTGCTGCTCGGCTGGTTCGTGGCGGCCAACGTCGCCGGCCTCGTCGCGCGGCAGCGCCGGGCGTACCTGGAGCAGGTCGAGCAGCGGGCCGTCGAGGCCGAACGCACCCGCGAGGAGATGGCGTTGCGCCGCGCCGGGGAGGAGCGCCTGCGCATCGCCCGCGACCTGCACGACTCCCTGACCCACAGCATCTCCGTGATCAAGGTGCAGGCGGGGATCGCCGTGCACCTGGCCCGCAAACACGGCGAGGAGCCGTCGGCCACGCTGCTGGCGATCCAGGAGGCCAGCGGTGCCGCGATGCGGGAACTCCGCACGACCCTCGACGTCCTCCGCGCACCGACCGACGGCGATCGGGTCGGGCTGGCCCGGGTGGACGAGCTGGCCGAGCGGACCCGGGCGGTCGGCGTACCGGTGCAGGTGACCGTCACCGGCCAGCGCGGAGACCTGCCCGACGAGGTCGACCAGGCCGGGTACCGGGTCATCCAGGAGGCGCTCACCAACGTGGCCCGCCACGCCGGGCCCGCGACCGCGCACATCCAGGTGGAGTACGCCCCGGCGGGGCTGACCGTCGCGGTCAGCGACGACGGCCGGGCGTCGCCGACCGAGCCGCTGACCCCGGGCGTGGGCCTGCGCGGCATGCGGGAGCGGGTCAGCGCCCTGGGCGGCACACTACGGACCGCCGCGCACGACGACCACGGGTTCACCGTACGGGCCACCTTCCCGCTGGACGGCCCACGATGACTGCCCGCCTCCGGCAGGAGCCGGGATGATCCGGGTGCTGCTCGCCGACGACCAGGCGCTGATGCGGGCCGGCTTCCGGGCACTGCTCGACGCCGAGGACCACCTGGAGGTCGTCGGCGAGGCGACCGACGGCACCTCGGCCGTCCACCTGTCCCGGAGTCTGCGCCCGGACGTCGTCCTGATGGACGTGCAGATGCCGGGCCTCGACGGCATCGAGGCCACCCGGCGCATCGCCGCCGATCCCGACCTGGCCGCGATCCGCGTTCTCATCCTCACCAACTACGGGCTCGACTCCTATGTGTTCGCCGCGCTCCGCGCGGGTGCCAGCGGTTTCCTCCTCAAGGACGCCGACCCCGCCGACCTGCTGCACGCCGTCACCGTCGTGGCGCGCGGTGACGCGCTGCTCGCACCGACGGTCACCCGCACACTGATCAGTGAGTTCGTGGCCGGACCACCGCCGGCCGTGCCGACCGCCGGACGCGACGTGCTGACCGCCCGCGAGCAGGAGATCGTCGAACTGGTCGCCCGTGGGCTGACCAACGACGAGATCGCCGCGCGCATGGTGATCAGTCCGCTGACCGCCAAGACACACGTCAACCGGGCGATGACGAAGCTGCACTGCCGCGACCGGGCCCAGTTGGTCGTGTGGGCGTACGAGTCGGGGCTGATCACGCCGCGTCGGCGGTGATCGCCGTCTCCGAGAGCCGAGTCGATCAACCCCCCTTGGGAACATGAGGGAGGGTCGACGCACTAGCATTGCCGCCGTCCGCGACGGCTCTGCTGAATCGAGGCGACATGCGTTGGCTCCGTCGATTGCTGGGCGGTAGGCGAGTCCAGCTCGACCCGGGACGCCAGCAGGCGCTGCTGCACGACGTCCAGTCCCGGTACGGCCCCCACGCGCGGGTCCGGTTCAACGAGCAGGTCGACGCGCTCACCGGCTCGCTCGACAGCGACGACGGCCTGGTGGTGGCGACCCGGATCGTGAGTCAGGTCGCCGACGAGGCCCACGTGGACCTTCAGGCCCAGGCGCAGGAGATCCACCGGCGGACGGGCCGACGGCTGCTGGTGCACCGCCGTAACTACCGGCCGCTGTGGAAGGAGGCGGGCCCGGCCCTGCGCTGGCCGCTGTTCGCGTTGCCGTGTGGCTTCCACCCGTACGCGCAGGTGGCCGCCGCCGTCACCGTGGTCGGCAAGCGGGCGCCCCGGCTCGACCGGGTGACCGACCCGAACCCGGTGGTGACCCGCGTGTTCGAGGTGCTCGACCTGACCACCTCCGGCTGGGAGTACGGCCGGGTGCGGGTGGACACCGACGCCGCCACCCTGGCCGATCGGCTGATCGTCAGCGCCGGGCAGGTCCTCGCGGCCATGGACGACCCGCCGCGACTGCCACCCGCGGTCCGGGAGCTGATGCGTCGCAACAATACCGTCGCCGTGCACGATCCGGCCGGTCCTCGGGCGGTCGGCGGGATCAACCTGGGCGCGCGGATGCGGGAGGAGTTCCTGGTCTGAGCGCCCTCAGGCGCTACTGCTCGAAGCCCCGACGGGCGAGATGCACGACGACGTCGGCGGAAAGCTCCACCGTCTCGGGCAGGATCCGCTCGATCTGGCTGAAGACCTGCTCCTGCTTCGAGGTCGGCAGCTCGAGGTACGCCGAGATCGTCGACAGATGCCCGACGTAGTCACGCGCACTCATCGTCAGCCGACGCGCGATCACGGTCTGCTGCACATCGGTGAACCACTCGGACCGTTGGAGCTCGGTGCCCGGCCACTGCATGGCCTGCTCCGGGGGCGTGCCGTCGGGCGAGGGAATCTCGTCGCTCTCCAGGAAGGGCGCCCGGGCGGCGCGGACAGCGTCCGCCACCGCCGGGTCGACCAGCTGGGTGGGTCCACCGAACGAGGCGAACACGCCGCCGGGTTCCAGCAGCGCGGCCATCCGCGGCCACCGCCCCTGCGGTGTCGTCCAGTGCAGGGCCGCCGCCGCGTAGACCAGGTGGTACGTCTCGCCGGGCCGCAAGTCCTCGAACGCGGCCCGCACGGTGTGGACGCCTGCTGGCACGTGCTTGTGCAGCTCGGCGAGCATGGCCCCGTCCGGCTCCGTCGCGGTGACAGTGACGCCCGCTGCGGCGAACAGCCGGGTCGCCTTGCCCGTGCCGGCGCCGATCTCCAGCGCCGTTCGAACGGGCCGGCCCGCGTACGTCAGCACCAGGTCGACAAGCTCGCCGGGGTACCCCGGTCGGTACCGTTCGTATTGTCTGGCCACCATTCCGAAGCTCAGTGCGCGAGCAGGCATGCTGCCAATCCTGTCACCGCTCGCGTCGGTGACGCCCGATCTTCCGCGCGAACGGGTCGGCTGCGTGCGGCGTGACGACAACTGCGCGCAACCGCTTGCCGGTCCGCCGAACACCGCTCGACCATGGGCGGATGGGGCCGGAGCGTCGGGTGATCGTCGGAGTCGACGTGGGCACCAGTGCCGTGCGGGCTGTCGCGTTCGCACTGGACGGCACCGCCAGACACGTCGCGACGCGGGAGTACCCACTGCTTGAGCCGATACCCGGCTGGCAGGTACAGGACCCGGACGTGCTGATGGCGGCCACACTGGCGGCGATGTCCGCGTGTGTGGCCGGCACCGCCGGGGCGGAGGTGGTCGCCGTCGCGCTCAGCTCCGCCAGGTACGGCCTGATCGGGCTGGACGCGGCCATGACGCCGGTGACGCCGCTGCTGACCCGGCGCGACAGGCGGTCGTCGGAGGCGGCCCGCGAGTTGCGGTTGTCCGGCCAGAGCCGGGAACTGCACCGGTTGACGGGCACACCCGTGCACCCGATGAACCCGCTCTGCAAGCTGCTGTGGTTCGCCCGCCACGAGCCGCGGCTCTGCACGGCGACGCGGTGGTGGATCGGCCTCAAGGACTACGTGGTCCATCGGCTGACGGGGATGTTGGTGACCGACTTGTCCTCGGCATCGGGCACGGGGATGTTCGACGTGCACCGTCGGCTGTGGAGTTCCGCCGTACTCGATCTCGCCGGGGTGTCCGAGAGTCAGCTGCCCCCGGTGCTGCCCACGACGGCGGTGTTGCGGTTGTCGGCGATGGCCGGGCGCGTGGTCGGCCTGCCCTCCGGCACCCCGGTCGTCGTCGGTGCGGGTGACGGTCCGTTGCGGAGTCTGGGCGCGGCGGCGACCGACCCCACCGTCGGTGGCCTGACGCTCGGGGCCACCGGGGCCCTGCGAACGGTCGTCGAGGCTCCCCTCACCGACCCGGCGGAACCCTTCTCCTGCGGTGCGTTGACCGACGATGCGTGGGTTGTCGGCGGCGCGCTCAGCAACGGCGGCAACGTCGTACGGTGGGCGGGACGTGTCCTCGGTGACGACGGGGCCGCGCCCGCGCTCCTGGATCTCGCCGAGCGGATCGCACCGGGCAGCGACGGTCTCGTGATGTTGCCCTATCTGCGGGCCGACGAGGTCCCGCCGCAGGGGTGCGGCCCGCCGGGCGCGTTCCTGGGACTGCGCAGCGAGCACTCGCGCGGTCACCTGGTCCGGGCCGCCGTGGAGGGCGTCTGCCTGCAACTCGGTGGTGTCCGGGACCGGCTGGCCGAGCTGACGCCGATCGGCAGCGTCCGCCTGACCGGTGGCGCCTTCCGGTCTCCGCTGTGGCGCGCGGTGATGGCGGCGGTCCTGGACTGCCCGGTCCGCGTCGCGGGGGCTGCGGACCACGTCACCCTCGGCGCGGCGGCGCTCGGGCTCTTCGCGATCGGCCACACCTCCGACCTCAAGGAGGCGGTCACCCAGCTCGATCCCGGAGTCGCCAGCGGCGAGCCCGTCGCGGTCGACCCGGCTCTCGTCGCGGCCTATCGCGGTCTGCGGACGAGCTTGCCCGCGCTCCTCACGGTCGCGGGTCGCCTGGGCGAGATCCTCGACGAGGCGGCCACCACCGGCCTCAGTGCTCGGGCTCGTCCTTGACCCGCGCCACCAGCTGGGTCGGGTTGACGTAGCGCAGCGCGACGACGAGCAGGACCAGCATCATCGAGGTGTAGATGACCGCCATGGCGTCGACCGACTGCTGAGCCCTGATCCCGGACGCGGACATCGAGTAGTAGAGCGCCACCACCAGGGTCTGCGAGTCCGGCCCCGCGGTCAGGAAGGTGAGCTCGAACATGCCCACGGTGCGGACCAGCACGAGGATCGCGGAGGCGAGGATGCCCGGCACGAGCAGCGGCGTGAGGATCCGGAGGAACACCGTCCGCAGGCCCGCGCCGCACATACGTGCGGCGCTCTCAATCCTCGGGTCGATCTGCTCGATGAACGGGGTCATGGTCAGGATGACGAAGGGCACCGACGGCACCAGGTTGGCGAGCACCACCCCGGACATGTGCCCGGCCAGGCCGAACTTGTAGAGGACTGTCGCCAGCGGGATGCCGTACGTGATCGGGGGCATCAGGATGGGCAGCAGGAACACCAGGAAGATCAGCCGTTTACCGGGGAACGAGCGCCGCGCGAGGGCGTAGGCGGCCGGCACGCCGATCACCAGCGAGAGACCCACGACGAGTACGGAGACCTCCAGCGTCACGACGATGACCTGGAGCAGCGCGAATTCGTCCCAGGCTCGGGCGTACCAGTCGGTGGTGTAGCCGTCCGGGAGCCAGGTGTCGAACCAGCGCCGGCCGAACGAGCTGACCAGCACGGACGCCACGACGCCCAGCAGGTTGAGGAAGAAGAAGATGACGACGCCCCACACGATCCAGGCGGCCGGGCGGGCGGCGATGCGCCGCCGTCGGTCGGTGCTGGTGGCGGGGGGTCGCGCTGGTGGGGCCTGGGTGCTCGTTGCCATCAGCCCTTGCCTCCGGTGGAGCCGGTGTAGAAGCGGCTACGGGCGGCCAGCACCACAGCGATGATGACCAGCTCGACGAAGCCCATGATCATGGCGATCGCCGACGCGTACGGGTAGTCGTACTGCTCGTAGGCCGCCTGGTAGGCGGCGAGGGAGATGACCCGGGTCTCCCCGGCCGGGTTGCCGACCAGAACGGCCGACGGGAACACGCTGAACGCCAGGACGAACGTCAGGCAGAAGGTCGTGGCGAGACCGGGCATCAGCAGCGGCAGGGTGATCCGGGTGAACCGTCGACGCCAGTCCGCGCCCAGCGTCGCGGCCGCCCGTTCCAGGGTCGGGTCGATGCCGGACAGGTACGACAGCACCAGCAGGAACGCGAACGGAAAGCCGGTGATCACCAGCGAGAAGAACACCCCCCAGTAGTTGTGGGTCAGCCGCACCGGCTCGTCGACGAGGTTGCTGGCCAGCAGGATCCGGTTGAACCAGCCGGTCGGGCCGAGGAAGTTCAGCAACCCCTGTGCGGTGAGGACCGTGCCGAGCGTGATCGGCACGACCAGCAGCGTGGTGACCAGCCGCTTGCCCCGGAACCGGCCACGCATCCGGTAGGCGATCGGCACCGCGGCAAGGACGTTCAGGAGCGCGGCGGGCAACGCGATCCGCAGCGTGATCCAGATCGTGCCGCGTTCGTAGGAGTCGGAAAAGAACCGGGCGTAGTCGCTGAACGGCCCGCCTCTGGTCGGCTGGAACGAGAGCGTCAGCCCGTAGAAGAACGGGTAGAGGAACAGGGCGATGACGAAGACCAGGGCCGGGACCAGCAACCAGAGCTGACGATCGACGCCCCGCTCGGCGAAGCGGTGCTGCCAGTGCGCCAGCGGTCTCCCGGGCCCGGCGCCACTCACCGCGTCGCCCCCGAGGCGTCCGCGAGGCGGTCGGGCTGCGCCGACGCGTCGGCGGGATAGACGAGCAGCCGCTGCGGGTCGACGGCGAGCTTGACCTGGTCGCCCGGCGCGATCCGCTGCTCGGTCCGCAGGTGCAGCAGCAGCCCGGCGTCGGTGCGCGCCTCGGCCGCCAACTCGCGGCCCTGGTACTCCACCACCTCGACAGTCGCCGACATGGCGTTGCGGGTCTCGCCGGGCCCGTCGACGCGGATGTCCTCGGGGCGTACCGCGACCACGACGTCCGCGCCGGGCTGGATGCCCCCCACCACCTCGCCGAGCAGGCGATGGCCGGACGACTCGACGGTGGCCCGGCCGCCGTCGGACTGCTCCACCCGCCCCCTCCACAGGTTGCGGTAGCCCATGAAGTCGGCGACGTGCCAGTTCGCCGGTCGGGTGTGCAGCTCACGCGGCGAGCCGATCTGCTGCACCCGCCCCTCCCGCAGCACCACCAGCCGGTCGGCCAGGGACAGCGCCTCCTCCTGGTCGTGGGTCACGTAGACGGTGGTGAGCCCCAACGACTGGTGCAGCCGGCGGATCTCGGTCCGCATCTCCAGGCGCAGTTTGGCGTCGAGGTTGCTCAGCGGCTCGTCCATCAACACCAGGGACGGCTCGAACACGACGGCGCGGGCGATCGCGACGCGTTGCTGCTGGCCACCCGAGAGCTGACCGGGCAGCTTGTCGACGTGGTCCTCCAACCGCACCAGCCGCACCGCCTCCGCCGTACGCCGGCGCGTCTCCTCCTTGGGTAGCCGCCGCATCCGCAGCCCGAAGGCGATGTTCGCCCGGACCGTCAGGTGCGGAAAGAGGGCGTAGCTCTGGAACACCATGCCGAAGCCGCGCCGCTCCGGCGGGAGCGTGTCGATGCGGCGCTCGTCCTGCCAGATGCTCCCCGCCGTCAACGGCAGCAGCCCGGCCAGGCAGTTCAACGCCGTCGACTTGCCGCAGCCGGACGGGCCGAGCAGGGCGATGAACTCCCCCGCCTCGATCGTCAGGTCCAGCTCGGTGAGCGCGGCCTGACCACCGAAGCGGCGGGACACGCCGTCCAGGCGAAGCCGGGTGAAGGCGCTCATCCCTGCTTGACCTTGCCGCCGCCGATCTCGCGGTCCCAGCGGCTGAACGCCGCCACCAGGCTCTTCGCGTCGAGCGGGACCTCGGTCGGGTTTCCGGCGATCAGCGCGTCGTACTCGGGGCGACCGAACTCCCGGATCGCGTCCTGGCTCTTCTGCGGCGCCGACGAGAGCTGAACCTCCTTGATCGCCGGGCCCGGGTAGAAGTAACCCTCGTCGTACGCCTTCGCCTGCTGCTCAGGGGTGAGCATGAACGCCAGCAGGGCCAGCACCGCGGCCTGGGTGTCGGTCGACACGCCCTTGGGCAGGACGGCGTAGTGCGCGTCGGTGACCCAGTGGAAGCCGTCGATCGGGGTGATCCTGGCCTCCTTGGGCACCGTGCCGAGCACCCGCGGGTTGATGTCCCAACCGGTTGTGCTGACGATCAGATGCGCGGTGCCGTTGGCGAGGTTCTTCATCGTCTCGGTGGTGCCGGACGGGTAGTAGTCGACGTACTGGCCCAACTCCTTGAGGAAGGCCCACGTCTTGTCCCAGCCCGCGGTGGGGTCCTTGGGGTTCGTGTCCCCCAGGATGTAGGGCAGACCCATCAGGAACGTCCGCCCCGGCCCGGAGTTGGCCGGCCGGGCGTACTGGAATTTCCGGGGGTTGGCTCTGGCCCAGGCGAGCAGCGCGTCCGCGCTGGTGGGTGGCGTCGCCAGGCGGGACGGCAGATATTCGAGCAGCGGACCTGACGGGTAGTAGGTGACGGTGACGCCCGCGTTGCCGGCGAGCTTCTGCATAGCGGCGGCCGGTGCCAGATAGTTGCTCATGGCGCCGAGGCGGTCCTGGAAGGTTGGCAACACGTCGATCCAGAGCCCCTGCTCGATCCCGGCGGCCAGGCCGTCGACGCCGGTCAGCACGAGGCCGATGTCCACCCGGTCCGCCCCCTGCTGGGCCTTGATCTTCCCGGCCAGCTCGGGCGCCGGCGCCTTCGAATAGGTCACCCGGGAGATCACGTCGGGGTTCTTCGAGACGAACTCGTCGATCATTGCCTGGGTCAGCTGGAGGTTGCCCGCCACGTCGAGGACGTTGAGCGTGACGGCCCTACCGGGCCGCTGCGGCACCTCACCGGTGCTGTCGCCCTTGTTGTCGCCGGGGGCCTCGGGTGCCCCACACCCGACCGCGCCCACCAGGAGCGACGATGCCGTGACCAGGAGAGCGCCGCGCCGTGAGATACCCATGAGCCGTTCCCTCCGCCAGGTGTCATCAGTGCTGATTGAGGCAGCCGGCGCACCGCGGCGGCAACGGGTTGCCATGTATTGCCTCGCGCGAATGTGTTGGGCCGCTGGATTGTTGCGGGGGCATTGCCGAGTATTCACGGCCGTCATACCATGATCACGGCGCGTAGCCGGGAGGAGCATGCAGATGCCCGACCACACCAGGCCGCCGGAAAAGCGAGTCACGATCTACGACGTCGCCCTTGAGGCGGACGTCTCACCGTCCACGGTGTCCCGCGCCTTCTCCCGACCGAGTCGCGTCAACTCCGAGACCGCCGAACGGATCCGGCAGGTCGCCGAGCGGCTGGGCTACCGGACCAACCCGCTTCCTCGCGCCCTCACGACGTCGCGCACGCAGATGATCGCGCTGGTCATCGCCGACATCACGAACCCGGTGTACGCCGGGATCGTGCGCGGGGCGCAGGAGACGGCGATGCACAACGAGTACACCATGGTGCTCATCGACGCCCAGGAGTCCGACCGGGTGGAGCGGGCGGCGATCGAACGCACGATGTCGACAGTCGACGGCATCGTGCTCGCCAGCAGCCGGATGTCGGACTCGGCAATCCGGATGTTCGCCAAGCAGCGGCCGGTGGTGGTCCTCAACCGCTCCGTCGCCGACGTGCCCTGCGTCGTGACGGACAACCCCCGTGGGGTCCGGCGGGCCGCCGAGCACCTCGGGGAACTGGGGCACGACCACATCACCTACGTCGCGGGGCCGCAGGCGTCCTGGCCGAACGGCATCCGCTGGCGGTCGTTGCTCGAAGCCGGCATGGAACTCGAAATCAAGGTGCGCCAGATCGGCCCGTTCAGCCCGACCATCGAGGGTGGCGAACGGGCCGCCGAGGAGCTGCGCGCTCGTCCCGCGACCGCCATCCTCGCCTTCAACGACCAGATGGCGATCGGGCTCATCCGGGGCCTCACCCGGATGGGCGTCGACGTTCCGGGCGACGTCAGCATCGTGGGTTTCGACAACACTCTCGCCGCCGACATCGTCACACCCGGGCTCACCACGGTCGCGGCACCGTTCTACGCGGAGGGTTCCGCGGCGACCCGGCACCTGCTCACGATGATCGAGGGCGCCCCCGGGCACACCGGACGGCCGATGGTCCTGCCGGTACGCCTCGTTGTCCGCCACTCGACGGCCGCCCGCGACCGGAAAGCGGGTCGCCCCCGACCGTGGGTACGGCAGCGGCCGGCGCTCGCCGCGAGCCTGCCACCTCCCTCGGAGCAGTGAACACGTCCTCGAGAGCGACCCGTTCGAGGGCGAAGGCAGCTATCGAGGGCCGAGCCCTGTCTTTCCGTCAATCAGCTCACGCACGACGTCGAGGTGACCCGCATGGCGTGCGGTCTCCTCGATCATGTGCAGAACGATGCGCCGCAGGTCGGTGACCTCGTCTCCGAGCCATCCTGGATGACGCACGCGCACAGGCGCAGACAGTGGCGTAGAGGCGAGGACAGCGTTGGATCGCTCGCACTGCGCGCGGTAGAACGCGAAGACCACCGATGGTGGTCGTGGGGTGGTCAGGGGGGTGTGGTCGTCGTCCGGCCAGGCCAGCGGCTGGGTGGAGCCGGTGGCGATCTCCTGGAACCAGTGCCGCTCGGCGTAGCCGAGGTGTTCCACGAGGCCCAACGGCGTCCATCCCGAGGGCAGGACGGCGGTGGTCAAGGCTTCGAGGTCAAGGCCGTCAACAATCGCGAGGACGCTGGCACGTTGCGCCTCCAGGAACATCAACAGTGCGTTCTTCTCGCCGTCTTCCACCCCGACCCACGCCCTTCCTGGTAAGAACAATGATTTCTGTCGGGACACCTCGCCCGGAGCTCCGATGGCTGAACCGCCGCTCAGTCGAGCCAGCAGATCACCGCGGCAGCCTACGTACCGGCTACGACAATTCGCGGACAGCACCGAGATTCCCGCAGCCATGTTCCACCATGTCGAGGTCGGCTCTCGCGGAACGTGTCGGGGAGATTGGGGCCGCACGGGCCGCGACAAGAAACGACAACTCGTTGCCGAGGCACGGCCCCACCGAGCACCATCGACGCGCACCCATCTGTCGACGTCGTCGTGCTCCCGCGCCGGGCGCACGACGACGAGTGGACGAACGAGGAGACGGCGATGATCCGAGGCTCGACGCCCAGGCTACGACGGACCCTCATCGTGCTGGGCACGGCACTGGCCACCGTCGCGGCCACCCTCACGGTCGCCACCACCACGCCGGTCGCCGCGGCCCCGTCGCCGGACGACTACAACGGCTCCGACCTGTGGCTGCGCTACGTACCGGTCGACGACGCGAAGCTGCGCAGTGACTACCTCCGCGCGGCCACGGCGATCGTGGTCGAGAATGCCGACGCCACGAAGGTCCACCGGCACACGACGGACCTCGCCATGGCCCCCGATTCGAGCGAGAAGCTCGCCGAGACCACGCTGGGCGCCGCCCGGGACGAACTGGTCCGCGGTCTGGGCGGGCTGCTCGGTCAGCCGACGCCCGTCGCGACGGTCGACGGCGGCACGGTCCCGGACGGCGCGGTCGTGGTGGGCACGCCCATGAGTTCGCCGCTGGTGGGCCGCACCATCGCGACCCGCGACCTGGCCAAGGTGGGCGACGAGGGCTACCTCGTCCGGTCGGTGTCGAGGGGCGGCGCACACTTCACCGTCATCGCCGGCAACACCGACCTCGGTGCGCTGTACGGCACCTTCGCCTTCCTCCGGTTGCTACAGACCCGGAAACCCATCGACCACCTCCGCGTCGCGGAGTCACCCAAGATCAAGCATCGGTTGCTGAACAACTGGGAGACCGAGCGTCTCTACGCGGGCAACAACGCCTCCGGGCTGGGCGGGCTGAACGGGGAGAGCGGGGCGATCTTCAACTTCGCCGCGACCGGTGCCAGCGCCGGCCGGAACCTGCCCGTCATTCTCGACCGCTACCTCGTCATGGCCCGCGCGTTGGCGTCCCTGGGCATCAACGGCATCACCATCAACAACGTCAACGCCGACAACGCGTACCTGACGAGTACCCGCATCGCGCAGGAGGCGGCCCTCGCCGACGCGCTGCGTCCGTACGGCATCAGGTTGGGCCTGTCGATCCGCTACACCGCACCGACCGACAGCCGGTTCGCGCCGGACACCCTGACCAACAGTCAACTCGATCCGTACGGCGCGGACTTCCGGGGATGGTGGCACCGCCGGGCCCAGCAGATCCAGGCCGCGATCCCGGACTTCATGGGCCTCACCGTCAAGGCCAACTCCGAGGGCCAGCCGGGGCCACAGGACTTCGGGTACGACCACGGTGACGGCGCCAATGCCATCGCCGCCGCGGTCGCGCCGCTCGGCATGACAGTGCACTGGCGGACGTTCGTCTACAACGCCGAGGTCGACAACGACCGGCTCAAGCGGGCCTACCTGGAGTTCGGGCCGATCGACGACGAGGTCCAGCCGGACGGCAGCCGGGGACGCTTCGCCGACAACGTGTTCCTCCAGACCAAGAACGGACCACTGGACTTCCAGGCCCGGGAGCCCGTCCACCCGATGTTCGGCCGGATGGAGAACACCAACCAGGCCCTCGAACTCCAGATCACGCAGGAGTACACCGGCCAGAACTGGATGCTGGCCTACCTCGGCCCGATGTACGAGGAGATCCTCAAGACCGACACGTACGCGACCGACGCGAACGGGAAGCTGCTCAAGAAGCGCCTGGTCGGCAACATCGTCGACGGGACCGCCCAGCACCACCCGGACACCGCCATCGTGGGTGTCGCCAACCTCGGCAACGCGGACAACCTGACCGGGCACCACTTCGCCCAGGCGAACCTCTTCGCCTTCGGACGTCAGGCATGGGACTGGACGCTCGACTCGGCGGACATCGCGACCGACTGGACGCGGATGACCTGGAGCAACGACCGGCGTGTCCTCGACACCATCCATCGCATGATGATGGGCTCGTGGGAGTCGCTGGTCAGCTACCAGACCCCGCTGGGCATCGGCCACCAGTTCGCCGAGGGCGCCCACTACCGCCCCGACCCCGCCGACTGGGCGGGCCGCGACGACTGGAGCCCGATCTACTACAACAAGGCCGACAGCGTCGGTCTGGGCTTCGACCGCTCCCCCACCGGCAGTAACCTGGCCGCCCAGTACTTCCCCCGGTTGCAGCAGCGCTACGGGAACATCAACTCGGTCCCGGAGAACCTGCTGATGTGGTTCCACCACGTGCCGTGGGGCCATCGGATGGACAGCGGCCGGACGTTCTGGGACGAGTTGGTCTACCGCTACCAGATGGGTGTGCAGTACGTGACCTGGATGCGGGAGACCTGGGACGCGCTGCAACCCGACATCGACGCACGCCGGTTCGCCGAGGTACGCGCCAAGCTGGCGGTGCACGAGGCGGACGCCGCCGACTGGCGCGACACCTCGGTGAACTACTGGAAGGAGTTCACCGGACGGGACATCCCGGTCGACGACGCGCCACTGTCGGCGACGATCGTCGTCAACGGAAAGAGGTTCGGCGGCTTCAACCTGTCGGACACCTCGTACACCATCCCGCTGCCGGCCGGTGCGTCGCCGACCATCACGAAGGTGCGGACGGCCGACCGGAAGGCCCGCTACGAGGTCATCTCCCAGGCGGCCGACGTACCCGGTCAGGCGGTCGTCAAGGTCACGACGGAGAGCTTCTTCGGCCCCCTGGTGAAGAACTACGTCTTCAACCTGGTGCCCGACACGACGCTGAAGGCCCTGCGCGTCGACGGCAGGCGTCTGGCGTCCCTCGCGCCGACGGTGCTGCGCTACAACGCCCTCACGCCGGCCGGCAGCACCACCGCGCCGACGGTCACCGCCAGCGCCGCCGACCCCGCCGCCACGGTCGCTGTCGAGCAGGCGACCAGCCCCACCGGGCAGGCCCGGGTCACCGTCACCAACGGCGGAGCCTCGTCGGTCTACACGGTGGACCTGAACACCACGATCGCCGGCAGCGACGAGTTCGACTCGGCCCAGCTCGGCCCGCAGTGGCAGTGGGTCCGGCCGGACGAGCGCAGCAGGCGTGTCGCCGACGGGTCCCTGGTCATCACCGCGCAACAGGGCGACCTCCAGGGCACTGTGAACACCGCGAGGAACCTGGCCCTCCAGAACGTCGACGGTGACTGGACCGCCGAGTCCAGGGTCGTCTTCTCCCGCCCACTCGCCGCCAACAACGAGCAGGGCGGTGTTCTCGGGTACGCCGACGACAACAACTACGTGAAGCTCGCCTGGGAGATGGGGAACGCGACAGCCGCCGTCAACAAGACCCGGATCGTCTTCCTGCGCGAACAGAACGGCACGGCGTCCACCCTGGAGATCACCGGAGCCGATGCCCAGCGCATCGTCGGGGCCGACGGCGCCGTCTGGCTGCGACTGACCAAGGTCGGGGCCAGCTACCGCGCCTACTACTCCACCGACGGAAGCGTCTACCGCTACATCGGCACCCAGACGCTGAACGCCGAGGTGACGAGGGCCGGGCTGTCGGCCTTCAACCGGGCCGGCACCTCCACCGACCTCGACGTCGCCTTCGACTACTTCCGGATCGGGAGCCGCGGGGAGCGCATCCGCTAGACGAGGGGGTAACCGACGGTCAGCGCCGACCGCCGACCGCCGATCGCGACCGGGCCCGTCCCCAGGTGGGACGGGCCCGGTCGTGCTCCCCCGAGCAGGATTCGTTGCCGTCAGCCCCCGATCGCGATGGCGAAGATGTGCATGGTCGGCACGTTCGTCGCGGGACGGGCGCTGATGTTCGGCAACACGACCGAGGCCACTGCCTTGCTCTGCAACGCCACACCGACGTAGTAGACGCACGCGGCGGTGTTCTGACGGCCGTTGTTGGGCCGGTTCTGGTACGCGGACACGATGGCCGCGGTGCCCCCGGAGTGCGGCCCGCCGTACCAGTCCGGCGAGCTCAACGTGAACGTCTGGCGGGTGCCGTCGGCGTAGACCACAGTGCCGGTCCCCGACACCGCTCCGTAGGTGCCGGTCAGCAGGAAGCCGAGCGTGCTGCCGGTGCCGGTCACGCCGATGGTCTGACCCGAGGCGATGGCGTTGTCGGCGGCCCCGGAGCTGACGTTGGGCCAGCGGAAGTTGACCCCGTTGCGGCTCACCGTGCCGCCCGCGCTCGCACCAGCCTGCGCGAGGGCCTGCGCGGAGAGCGAGGCCCCACCGCCGTCGAAGTTCCCGACGTTGGTGTTGCTGTCGCTGGTGATGCCGACGTTGCTGAAGCTCTGCTCCAACGTCGGAGAGGTGGTGCCACCGGAACTGGTGACCCGGTAGGTACGCCCGGCCTGCACGGTGACCTCGATCAGGTCGGACTCGATCCGGGTGGTCCGCGCCGCCGTACCGTCGGCGGTGTCGACCACGGTGACGGTGCCGGTCAGGATCCGGGAGCGCAGGCGGACGGTGCCGGCCCGGTCCGGTCGGACGAGGATCTCGGTGGCCAGGCCGCTCGCCCAGGTGATGCCGACCGTGTGCCCACCCCGACCGCGCAGGCCGGTCACCCGCCCGCTCGGCCAGGCCGGCGGCAGCGCGGGCAGGACGTGCAGCTCGCCGGTGTGGCTCTGCAACAGCATCTCGGCGATGCCGGCGGTGGCGCCGAAGTTGCCGTCGATCTGGAACGGCGGGTGCAGGTCGAACATGTTGGGCGCGAGTCGCGCGGTGGTGGCGAGGTAGCGGATCAGGTCGTGGGCCCGCTTGCCCTCCTCCATCCGCGCCCAGAAGTTGATTTTCCAGGCCAGGGACCAACCGGTGCCGTCGTCACCGCGCAGCGCCAGGGTCCGCCGGGCCGCCTCGAACAGCTGTGGGGTGCCGCGCTTGGTGATCTGGTTGCTGGGGGCCAGCCCGTACAGGTGCGAGATGTGCCGATGGTTGGGCTCGGTCTCCACCCAGTCGTAGAGCCACTCCATGATGTTGCCGCGCGAGCCGACCTTCATCGGGGGGAGCCGGTCCCGGGTGGCACGCACCTGGGCCCGGAAGGTGCTGTCCACGTCGAGGATCTCGCTCGCCCGGGCGACGCCGTCGAACAGGTCCCGCAGGATCTGGTTGTCCATGGTGGGGCCGGCGCAGACGCTGGCGTTCGAGTGGTGACTCAGCTCTGGTGAGTTCGAGGGGTTCGTCACCAGGTAACCGAGGGTCGGCTCGGTCACCAGGGTGTTGAGGAAGAACTGCGCGGCGCCCTTCATGGCCGGGTAGTTCGTCCGCAGGAACTCGATGTCGCCGTTGAACAGGTAGTGGTCCCAGATCAACGTGGACAGCCAGGCGCCGCCGGTCTGCCACATGCCCCAGAACGCGCCGTCGACCACCGCGGTGGCCCGCCACGCGTCCGTGTTGTGGTGGGTGACCCAGCCGCCGGCCCCGTACTGCACCTGGGCGGTCCGTGCTCCGGCGACGGCGAGATCTCTGACCATGTCGAAGACCGGGTTGTGGCACTCGGCCAGGTTCGTGGTGTTGGCCGGCCAGTAGTTCATCGGCAGGTTGGCGTTGATCGTGTACTTCGAGTCCCAGGATGGGGTCAGCGAGTCGTTCCAGATGCCCTGGAGGTTTGCCGGTTGGGTGCCGGGCCGCGAGGACGAGATCAGCAGGTACCTGCCGAACTGGAACAGCAGCGCCGAGAACTGCGGGTCGTTGACGCTGTTGTGCTGGGCGATCCGGACGTCCGTCGTCTGGTCGGCCGCGGACGTGCGGCCCAGATCCAGGCTGACCCGGTTGAACAGAGCCTGGTAGTCGGCCACGTGCCGGCTGCGCAACTGGTCGTAGCTGCTGGCCCGCGCGCTGGTGAGCCGCTGCCGGGCGATGCCCTGGTAGTCGCCGCCGACGTTGCGGTAGTTGACGTAGCTGGAGCCGATGGAGATCAGCAGGACCACGCTGTTGGCGTTCGTCACCCGCAGGGTGCCACCGGAACTGGACACACTGCCGCCGCTGATCGTCGCGTTGGCGAGGGCGAGGAAGCGGACCTGGCCGGTGACGCCCTCCATGTTTCCGGAGACGCCGTCGAGGCCGATGGTGGTGCCGTCGGGGCTGGACACCGACGTCCGCTGCGGGCTGTCGAAGGTGGCGGTGAAGCTGATCGAGCCGGTCCGGTCGGCGGTCAGTCGCATGGCGATGACCTGATCCGGCGCGCTCGCGAACACCTCCCGTTGGTGGCGAACGCCGTTGAGCACGTACGACGTCGTCACGGTGGCGGTGGTGAGGTCGAGCGTCCGGTCGTACTGTGACGCTCCGCTGGCGGAACCGAACGCGAGCCGGAGGTTGCCGACGGTCTGGTAGGCGAGCTGACCACCGGGGTTGCCCATCATGGTCTGGTTGATCAGATCCTGGGCCTGGGTCCACTGGTTCGCGTTGACCAGCCGCCGGATCTCCGGCAGCGCCGCCGCGCCTCGGGTGTTGCTGGGATCGTGCGGCCCACCGGCCCAGACGGTGTCCTCGTTGAGCTGAAGCCGCTCGGTGTCGACGTTGCCGAAGACCATCGCGCCGAGCCGGCCGTTGCCGATCGGCAGCGCCCGCAGCCAGTCGGTGCCGGCCCCTTCGTCATACCAGAGGGCGAGGTCCCCGGCGGCCAACACCTGCGGCGGGGCCGCCGCGTCGGCCTTGGCCACCGCGGTCCAGGGCACGGGCAGGAGAGCACCGCCCGCGCCGGCTGCGCCGACCTTGAGGGCCTGCCGTCGGGTCAGGTCTGACATCGATCCTCCAAACGGTGGCCAGTCCGGCCACCCCGAAGCGTGACAACTATGGGACTCGACATGGGGATCCGCTTGGTGGGGCCAACCGGGACCCTGCCTGAGCAGGCCGACGCCGGGCCTTGGCGCGCCAGACATCTGATGTGTTTCGGGAAGGTTACTCCGGGGGCACAGAATAGGCAACGGTCGATCGATCGATCGATACGGTGACCATCTGGCCGGTCAGCAAGATGCACGGGCAGATGGGCAGCGTCACGCAGACTCGGCACCGCGCAGCGATCCGCCAGAATCACGCCGACGAGCACTCACCCCGATGGACATACATCGGATGTACGCAGGCGGGCAGTCGAGCCAGCCGTTACACAAGATCCGACGTGCGCCTTCAAGTGGCAGCGCAACCCCGGTGGGTCCGAGAGCACGGATCGCGGACTGAGGCTCCCGTACGCAATCGGGTTGTTCTCTGCCGGCGCACGGGTGACCATGGGCGGCATGGCGGGAGCTCGGGGGTGAGATCGCCTCTTCAAGGTGGACTACCGCCCGGCAGCGCGGTGGTGGTCGGGGCCGTCGTGGAGATCGCCTGCGACGAGTCGGGATTCTCGGGTACGAACCTGCTGCACTCGACCGCCCCGGTGATCACGCACGCGAGCGTCGACCTGGCCGTCGACGAGGCGGTCGCGCTCATCACCGCCCTGCGGTCCGGGTTCCGGTTCTCGCCGCACGAGCTCAAGTCCGGTCGGTTCCTGCGCGGTTCGGGTGCGCAGGAGGCACTGGAGTGGTTTCTGGCGGCGCTCGCCGGCCGCGCGCACGTCCACCTCATCGACAAGGAGTTCTTCCTCGTCACCCGAATTGTGGACTTCCTGCTGACCGAGCCGTCGTACGCGGCGGGCACCCACCTGGCTCGCGAGCACCATCCGGCGGCTCTCGCCCTGCACGAGGCCGGACGCGCGACCGGAGGTGACTGGGGCACCTTCCTGTCGGCGTTCGTCGATCTGGTCCGGATGAAGCGGCGACTCCCGGTCGACCAGACCATGCAGCGGTTCTTCCAGGCCCGGGACGCGCTGCGGCGACACGGCCTCGGCACGGTGGCCGACGCCGTCCTCGACGGACTCAGCCCGAACCACGTGCGGGCCGTGGTGGCCAGGCTCGACGTCGACGACCGCACGGTCCCTCCCCCACTGGAACCGCTGCTTCCGGCGCTGGCGGAGACGGTCCTGTCCTGGAGCGGCGGCCAGCGGCAGGTGCTGGTGACCCACGACGAGCAGAGCGCCCTGACGGCCGACCGCCTGACCCGCCTCCAGCGGGTGTTGGCCAACGGCTACGCGTCGGCCCCCGGCGCCGACCGGGCCGGGGCGTTGCCGAACGGGGTGTCGCCCCTGGCGGGGCTGGTGATGGTCGACTCCCGCGACGATCCACGCGTGCAGGTAGCGGATCTCCTCGCCGGAGTGGCCCGGCGGATGCCCGGCATCATCGACGACGCGCTCCGTCAGCCGCCGCCGGCTCCCGCAGGGGGACGGGCAGCCGAGTCATGATCAGCACGGGCCCGGAGGGTCTGCGTGGTCGCCGAGTCAGCGGGAAAGAACGCCTCGACGGCCAACCCGGCGACTGTGACCTCCCGCGGCGTACCGAAGAGGGTCGTGGTGCTGACGAAGGACAACTCCTGGTCACCGTGCCGGTAGCGCAGCGGGACGAGAACACGTGAGAGGGCATCGCCTGGCGGTGTCGTCTCGACGTCGCCACCGGGATAGCCGCGAAGCTCCTCGTGCAGGTCGTACAGGATCGGGTCGTTGGTTGTCGCCGCCTGCTGGTGCAGCCGTTTCAGCAGGTGGGCACGCCACTCGGGCAGGTTGACGATGCGCGGTGCCAGACCGTCGGGGTGCAGGCTGAGGCGCAGCACGTTGATCGGTGGAGTGAGCAGGTGGGGCTGCGCGTCCATGGTGAACAGGGCGACGGCGGGGTTGGCGTCGACGAGGTGCCAGTGCTGGTCGACGAGCAGCGCAGGGTACGGGCTGTGACCATCGAGGATCCGCCGTATGGCAGCCCGGACCGGTGTCAGCTCGGGGTCGCCCAGTTCGTGGCGCGGGAAGGCAGGCGCGTAGCCGCCGGCCAGCAGCATCGTGTTGCGCTCGGCCAGCGGCATCTCCAGGTGTTCGGCCAGCCGCAGGATGAGGTCGGGACTCGGCCGGGACCGCCCGGTCTCGACGAAGCTCAGGTGCCGGGCCGACACTCCCGCCTCGATCGACAGGTCGAGCTGGCTCATTCCGCGAGTCCGGCGCCAGTCGCGCAGCAGCTCCCCCACTGGTCGCCCGTGCCGGGTCGAGATCGTCACTCACCGACAGTAATTCCGCACCGACGGCCGTGCCATTACCCGCGAGGTAATCGACAGCCCACCACGACACCGGGAAAAATCACTTCCCACCTCAGGAAACACAACGCGAAGGACGGACAACCATGACCGCGTACGCGCTCGCACACCTCCGTAAGGCACCCGTCCACGCCGAGGTGCTGACGTACCTTGAGCGGATCGACGCCACCCTCGCGCCTTTCGCGGGCCGGTTCATCGTCCACGGCGGCACCGTCGACGTCCTGGAGGGCGACTGGCCCGGCGACGTGGTCGTCATCGAGTTTCCCGACCTGAGCCAGGCCCGCTCCTGGTACCGGTCCAGCGCCTATCAGGAGATCAAGCCCCTGCGGACGAGGCACCTCACCGGCGAGGTGATTCTCGTCGACGGAGTCGAGCCGGGCCACGACTCCTCGCGGATGGCCGCGGCCATCCGCCGCGCCAGCGATCGGTAGCACCCGACCATCGCGCCGCCGGCGCGCGAGCGCCGTCCCGAAGAACCCGACGGCTCGCCGCCCGCGAGGCACCCCGACACAGGTCAGCCGTCCGTAGTCTCATCGAATGCAGGACATCCAGACGCACACCCTGGCCATTCCCGGCGTCGACCTGGTCTACGACGTCCGCGGCCCCCTACCTCCCACCGGCGCCCATCGCGCGCTGCTCCTGATCGGCCAGCCGATGGCGGCCGAGGGCTTCACCGCGCTCGCCCCGCACTTCACGGACCGCACGGTCCTCACCTACGACCCGCGTGGTCTGGGCCGCAGCGTCCGCACGGACGGTCGCTCCGACCACACGCCGCAGCAGCAGGCCGCCGACCTGCACGCGCTCCTTCAGGAACTCGAGGTCGGTCCGGTCGACGTGTTCGCCAGCAGCGGCGGCGCGGTGACCGCACTCGAACTGGTCGCCACCCACCCCGACGACATCGCCACCCTGGTTGCGCACGAACCGCCGATCAACGCCGTGCTCCCCGACGTCACGGCCGCCGAGCGCGCCCGAGCCGACTTCTACGAGGCGTACCAGGCGAAGGGCCCGGGCGCGGGAATGGCCGCGTTCATCGCCATGACGTCCTGGCAGGGCGAGTTCACCGACGCCTACTTCGCCCAGCCCGCTCCCGACCCGGCGATGTTCGGCATGACCGACGACGACGACGGCCGCCGCGACGATCCGCTGCTGTCGCAGAACTCGTGGGCGATCACCGACTACCGTCCCGACGCGACTGTGCTCACCGCCGCGCCCACCCGGATCGTGGTCGCTGTCGGTGAGGAGTCGGCCGGAACGTACACCGCTCGCACCGCCCTGGGCCTCGCGGCGCTGCTCGGCCAGGAGGCCGTGGTGTTCCCGAGCCACCACGGCGGGTTCCTCGGCGGCGAGTTCGGCTACGCGGGCAAGCCGGAGGAGTTCGCCGAGCGTCTGCGAGAGGTGCTGGACGGCGGCTGACCTCTGCTCAACCGGTCGCCTCGGAGTAGACCTCGACGTCGTAGAGCAGCTGCACATCGCGGCGGCCGTTGGTGACCCCGACGAAGACCGGATCACCGCACGGGGTGCGGCCCTGACGCCACACCTGTTCCCGGGCCGCCTCCCGCGACTCGTGATGGGCTTTGCCCTGCTGGTGCAGTTGCAGCACCCGGCGGGCGGTCCCCCGGTCGGTGCCGAGGTGGATTCGCAGGAGAGGCACGCCGGGACCTCCTTGCTCGACGCTGAATCTCGTGCGGCTGGCCGACCAGCCGTATCGTGAGACGCGGGGGCGACGATCCGCCGTCTTCGATTAAACGCCACCCGCTGCAGTCGAGGAGGGCATTTATGACTGGTCTGGCGACCGTCGGCGCACTCGTGGGTGTCCTGCTCGTCGGTCTCGTGATCCTCATCCGTAAGCCGGCCAACACCCGCTCGGTGCTCAGATGGTCGGCCCTGGCGATCACTGTGCTGGTGGCCGCCGTGCTGGTGCCCTTCACCGTGGACGACTCGGGCGCGGCGGCCGGCTATCTGCTCGGCGTTCCCGTTGTCGCGGCGTTGCTGCCCGTCCTCGCGCAGCAGACCGGGCGGCTGACCATCGTCGCCGACCTGGTGGCCGCACTGGTGCTCACCGGATGGGGTCTGCTGCTCGGGCTGGGCATCGGTGTCGCGTTCCTACCAGCGGTGATACTCCTGATCGCCAGCGCCGCGGGCATCTGGGCGCCGCGACCGTCCACCACGTGACCCGGTGACCCGCTGTCAGCCGTCCGGGGTGAAGAGCCCCTGTACGCCGACGACGATCGCGATGAGGCCGAAGATCGCGAGCAACAGCCGGACGCCGGTGGCACCGTCCGACCGCTCGTCGCGCGGCGTCGACCGCCCGGTCAACCGGCCCCACAGCAGGGCGAGCCCCACACCGATCCCCACCACCTCGAAGTGGAACACCCGGGGCCCGGACACCAGGTGGACGATCAGGTAGTAACCGCCGGTCACCAACGCCACGAGGCCGACCACCCACGCGATCGGGGCGGCCCGACCGGCGAGGCGGCCCAGGTCGTCGCCGACCCGCGGCAGCAGCCGCAGCACCGCCACGGCGAGCAGGAAGCCACCGACGATGTTGGCGAGGTCGAGCAGCAGAGCCATAATCACGGGAAGTCTCCGTCGATCGGGTGATCAGCCGGTGGGAGCGTACCCACGGAACCGGTCGGTTGAAACGGTCCGGACGGCACGCCCCCAAGGCTGAGCCGCTCAACCCTCAGCGTGTGCACCGCCACACCAGCGGCCGATACGCCTCGTTCTCGTAGACGGCCCCGACCACCGTCAGACCGTCGCCGCTGATCCCCTCGGCCGTGTACGTGCCCGCCTCGGTCGCCCGGACCTCCGGTCGACCCGGCAACCGGCGGGAGGTGCCGTCCGGCGCCACGAGCAGCGGCGCACCGTCGGCGACCAGCACCTCACCGCTGCCGGCGATGCCACTCGCCCCTGGGAAGGGCAACAGGCTCACCGCCCCGGTGGCGAGGTTCCACCGCACCGGCAGCATCTGCACGGCGCCGCTGCGTTGGTCGCCGGGAACCATGCCGATCGCCCATTCGCCCTGCGCCGACTCGACCGACGCACGCGGATAACCGTCGGGCACCGCCAACGTCGCCCCGACGCCCTGCGGCGTCCACCGGTAGGGCCGATCGTCGACGGTGCCGACGATCGTGCCGTCCTCGGTGATCCCGGTCGCGGAGGACCCCGGCTGGCCGACCAGCCGGTGCTTCTGGGGGTGGTCCGTCGACCACAGCACAGCCTGGTACGAGTCGTCGGACCTGCGGGCGGTGCCGACGATGTCGCCCCGACCGTTGACGGCGTGCACGAGCACCGCGTCGTAGCCGGGCGGCGTGGCCAGGAAACGCAGCTTCCCGTCCCGGTACAGCCAGCCCGTGCCGTCTCCGTTGGTGCCCACCACATAGCCACGGGTGTTGACCGCGGCCGCGTGCCGCGCGGTCGCCGGCAGGACGACCGGACGGCCGTCGGTCCACAGCACGACCCGTCCGTCCTCCTGCCCGGTGCCGATGTCGCCGACGATGTGCCGTCCGGTGGGATCGACGCTGTTGGCCACCGCGACCGAACCCTTGACCGGCTGCGGCAACCACGACGCCTGGCAGGTGACCGGCGGGCGCGGGGCGTTCGACCCGGTGTTCTCCGGCGTCACCGCGAGCGCGGGCGGGGTCGGAGCCGGCGGGCCGGTGGTCGCACCGGCCTGGACGGCACCCACGACACCGACCCCGGCCAGCACCGTCAGCGCGGCGATCCCGCCGACTCGGCGACGCCGTCGGCGCCGCCGACCGTCGCGGACCGCCCGGCTCAGGTCGACCCGAGGCTCGGGCACCGGCGCCGCCCGCAGCAGCTCGGCGATCCGCTGCTCGTCCACGGTGGTCATCTCGGACTCCTCACTGACATCTCGGTCACGTCGAGCACCTGGCGGACGGCCGCCAACGCCCGAGCCGTCTGCGACTTCACGTTGCCTTCCGAGCAGCCCATCGCGGCGGCCGTGTCGGTCAATGACAGGTCGCACAGGAACCGCAGGACCAGCACGGTGCGCTGGCCGCGCGGGAGGCGGGCGAGCGCGGCGAGCAGGCTGTCCCGCTCGGCCAGGTCGTCGTGCGGGGTCACCGGCGAGCGCTCCGGCTCCGGAACCGACCCCAGCAGGCGAACCTTCGCCCAGCTCAACCGCTTCTCATCGACGAGCTTGTGCACCAGCATCCGGTGTACGTACGCGTCGACGTTGTCGGCCCGGCTGACCCGGCGCCAGTTCACATAGAGCGCCGTGACCGTCTGCTGCACCACGTCGTCGGCCAGATGGGCGTCGCCGCACATCAGGAACGCGGTCCGATGCAGGCTCGGCAGTCGCGCGGAGACGTACTCCACGAACTCACCCTCGGCTTCCACCATCGAGGCTCCCTCCTCCGCATGCTCGACGGGACCGGACGGTCATGAGGTTGCGTCCCCGTCGAAGAACGCTCGGAGGCTCTACCGCTCGGCCGGGCCGGGGACCCGGCCCGGCCACACCCGGACGGGTCAGCGAGCCAGCGCGGCTTCGAGCCTGCGCGCCTCGGTCGCCAACCGGTTCGTCTGGACGGCGTTCACGGGCACACCGTGGAACCACCGACCGACACCAGTGCCGGTCTCAGCCGATGGCGCTGGTCATCCGGTGTACCGCCTCGATGATGAGTTCCGGTGCGGTGGCCAGGTTCAGTCGGACATGCCCGGCACCGCCGGTGCCGAAGGCCAGTCCGGAGTTCAGCGCCACCCGGCCACGATCGAGGAACACGGCGGCCGGGTCGTCGCCGAGGCCCAGGGCGCGGCAGTCCAGCCAGGCCAGACAGGTGGCCTGACCGGGCTGGTAACGGACGGCCGGCAGGTGCTCGGCGAGCTGCGCGGCCAGGAGCCGGCGGTTGTCGTCCAGACCGGTCAACAGGGCGTCGAGCCACTCGCCACCGTCGCGGAAGGCAGCGGTGTGGGCGATCACGCCGAGGTGGCTGGTGCTGACGCTGACCCCGAACGGGACGCGAGCGAGGTCACCGGCCGCGGCCGGGCCGGCGACCAGGAGCCCGCCGCGCAGGCCGGCGAGGTTCCACCCCTTGGAGGCGGACACCAGCGACAGGCCGTTCTCCGCGCCCTGCACCGAGAGGTACGGCACGAATCGCGCTCCCCCGGCCACCACCGGAGCGTGGATCTCGTCGGCGACCACCCGCACCCCGTGCCGTTGGGCCAGTCCGGCGATGGCGGTCAACTCGGCCGCGCTGTGCACGACACCGGTCGGGTTGTGCGGGCTGCAGAGCAGGTACGCGGCCGGCCGTCCACCGGCGCGAGTCCGCCGGAACGCCTCCTCCAGGGCTGCGAGGTCGATCCGCAGGTCCTCGCCGAGCGGAGCCTCCACGATCCGGCGGCCGGCGTGCGCCACGGACTCGTAGAACGGCGGGTAGACCGGGCAGTTGACGATCACCGCGTCCCCCGGCTCGGTGACCAGTCGCAGCGCCTCGACGACGCCGTGCATGACGTCGGGCACCAGCGCGGTGCGCTCCACGGCCAGCCCGTCCCAACCCCACCGCCGCGCGGCGAACTCGGCCACCGCCTGCGGGTACGCCGTTCCGGCGGGGTAGCCGGTGTCGCCGCGCGCGACGGCGTCGGTGATTGCCCGTGCGACCGGCTCGGCCAGGGGCACGTCCATCTCGGCCACCCAGAGCGGCAGCACGTCGTCGGGGTACTCCCGCCACTTGAGGCTCGTCCGCTGCCGAAGCTGCTCGATCGTGAGCTGGCGGAGGGGATTGACCGAGGTTCGGGCACCACTGAGCAGACCACTCATGTCCCCACCCTATTCCTTGCCTCCGACCGACGCTCCGGGTCGCCGATGATGTGTCCACTGTGGTTGTTTCGGAAGGATTTCCGGAGACCGATTTGGCATTGACCAGCGTCTTTGTGTTTGCGATCCTCGTGCCGCTCGGAATCAACGCCGAAAGATTGCTGCGAGTTGCGAGTTCATCACCTAGGCTCCCGAATGCCCACACCGACGGCCCGCCCTCACGCCGTGCCAGCCACCGACCTTGCACGCCGGCCATCGCAACCCTCGACGCCGATTGGAGTGTTCGATGACCTGGCGTCCAACCATTGCCGCACTGGCCGGCCTGTGCCTGGCGGTCAGCGCCACCCCCCTGCCCGCCGGTGCTGCCGTCGCCGCTGCCCACGTCAGCGCTCACGCCGCGCTCGCCGGTCCGCCCGGCGCACCGCCCGGAGCCTGCCCGACGGGGGCCAGTTACGGCCCGCCGCTGCCCGCCAGCACCGTGACGGCCCCGCGAATCCAGGGCGGGTTCACGTTCCTCGAAGGGCCGGTCTGGGTCGCCGACGGCGGCTACCTGCTGTTCTCCGACATGACCGCCGGCACCGGGCCGTACAACGTCCAGCCGTCGACGATCCGCCGGTTCACCGCACCCGCCACCTTCGACACGTTCATCACCAACGCCGGCAGCAACGGCCTGGCGCTCAGCGCCGACGCCCAGCAGCTCGTCGCGGCCACCCACGACCAGCGGAGCGTGTCGGCGTACCGGCTGAGCGACCGGGCCCGCAGCACCGTCGCGCCCAACTACCAGGGCCGGGCGTTCAACTCGCCTAACGACGTCGCGGTCCGTTCCGACGGCGTCGTCTACTTCACCGACCCCAACTTCCAGCGCGGCAACCGCCCCGACCAGATGAGCGGGCGCACCAGCGTCTTCCGCGTCTCCAACGGGCAGGTGTCGCTGGTCGACGACCGGTTGCGCCAACCCAACGGCATTTCGCTCTCACCGGACGGGACGGCGTTGTACGTGGGCGCCTACTCGGAGAACAAGATCTACAAGTACGCGGTCCAGCCCGACGGCAGCATCGGGGCCCGCAGCGTCTTCGTGAACTACATCGGCGGCCCGGACGGCGGCACGATCGACTGCGCCGGCAACGTGTACTGGACCTCGGGCGGAGACTCCCTGGTCCACGTCTACTCCCCCGCGGGCACCGAGCTCGGCACGATCCGGTCCGGCAACTCCGGCACGACCAATGTGGCGTTCGGCGGCCCCGACCGGCAGACCCTCTTCGTCACGTCGGGCCGCTGGGGTGACTCCGGGCTGTACAGCGTGCGGCTCAACGTCCCCGGATATCCGTACTGACCAACGGTTGAGCGGCGCGCCGCTCTCGTCGTGGCCCGACGAGGCGGCGCGCTATCCGGCGGTCGCGGCGATGAACACCACCGCCCCGACCACCACGAGCGCGGCGGCCAGGAACGTCTGCCGACGGGCCCGGCGCAACGCCTCCCTGACCTGCCAGGCGTGCGCCGTGGCGAGCAGCCAGCGCAGGTACGGGTCGGTCCGGGCGATGTTGCGGCGAGCGGTGGCGAGCCCCGCCCGGAGGGCGGCCCGCTCCTGCGGGGCAGCCGTCGACAGGCGGCGGGTTATCTCCGCGGCGATCCGGCGATGACGCAGCAGACCGTCGACGTCGTCCGCGTACCCGCCGAAGTGGTACCAGGGCTCGGCCTCCAGCCGCTCGCGCAGGCCGCGCAGCTCGGGCCCGGTGAGCGTCGTCGGCGTGGTCATCGGCGGGACGAGCACCTCGCTGGTCCGCCAGATCGCCCAGGCCACGCCGAGCAGCGTCACCAGCAGGCCGCCGCCCGCCCACGCCGCGTGAGCCCAGTCGGTGACCTTGCCGGCGGCGATCAGCGGGCCGCCACCGAGCAGCAGCGCGCCCACCGCGCCAGCCGAGGAGATGATCCACCGCGCCGCCGCCCGACTGTCCGCGACCGAGTCCAACGGGGACGGCAGCACGTCCAACCCCGCGCCGCTCGTCGGCGACTCCCCGGTCATCGACTGTCGTCGCGGAAGACGACACCCAACGGGCCGTTCTCGTCGTCGGGCAGATCGGTGTACGGCACCCAGCGCTGCCCGTCGAAGAACTCCAGCTCGCCGCTGTCGTTGATCCGCACGGCGTTGACTTGCGCGAGCTCCTCAGGATCGTCAGCCATGGATACAGTATCGGTCAGCCCGGCAATCCATCCCGGCATCGGGTCGTCCGCCGGGCGACCGCAGGGGGGCCGTTCGTGATCCGGTTGACAGTCAGCGGGACCGACGTGGTCATGGGCGTTCAGGGCGACCGACGCCGGTACCCGGTGGGCCCAGGCGATCAACGTACGGCCGACCTGCTCTGGCGGCTGCGCGGCGGCCCCTCGGTGGAGCTGTCGTACGAGGTCGGCGCCGCGCTCGGCCGCCGTTTCCTCGACGCCCCCGGCCCGGCCCTGCGCGCTGAACTGGCCCGCCCCGGCCGGCACCGGCTCGGCATCGAGGTCGTCGACCCGGCCCTGGCCGACCTGCCCTGGGAGACGCTGGTGCTGCCCGGCGAGGAACTGCCGTTGGCGCTGCGACCCGACGTCGACGTCTGCCGGACCGGCGAGGACACACCGGCACCCACGGTCCGGGTGGACGGCCCACTGCGGATGCTCGCGGCGATCGCGAGCCCGGACGACTCGACCCAGCCGCTGCTGGACCACGAGCGGGAACTCGGGCGGATCCTCGGCGCTGTGGAACCCGGGCATCGGCACGGGGTGCGGGTCCGCGTCCTGGAGTGGGGCAGCGCCGCCGCGATCCGGGCCGCCCTCGCCGAGGAACCGTTCCACGTCCTGCACGTCTCCAGCCACGCGCGTCCCGGCGCGCTGCTGCTGGAGACCCCCACCGGCGCGGAGGACCGTGTGGACGCCGCGCGGTTCCTGGCCGAGGTGCTGCCGCCCGGCCGGACCGTGCCGTTGATCGTGCTGGCCGGCTGCTCGACAGCCCGTCAGGATCAACGGGAACTGCCCGGGCTGGCCGGCGCGCTGCTGACCCACGGCGCGCCGGCGGTGTTGGCGATGAACGGGACGGTCAGCGACGGGTACACCATCGACTTCTGCGCTCGGCTCTACGAGCGGTTTGCCGCCCGCAGCGAGCCGGAGCTGCTGGCAGAGGTCTCCGCCGTACGCCGCGAGCTGGCCCCGACCGCCGCCGAGTGGTGGATGCCGACGCTGTTCCTGGCCGACCCCGGGCTGCGGCTGGCCGGCGGACGGGACGGCGCTGCCATTGCCGCGCCGCCCGTTCAGTCGATCGTCGGGGACGGCGTGGTGCGTGCGCCCACTGACTTCGTGGGCCGCCGGGAGATCCTGCGTCGGCTGTCCCGGGGAAAGCTTCGGGTGCTCGTCCACGGCATCGGTGGGATCGGCAAGACGAGTCTCGCCGCGGAACTCGCGCGGCGGTTCCGCGACGCGGGTGGCATCGTCGTGGCGACCCACGGCGACGCCACCGTCGACGCGATCCTCGACGAGCTGCGCCGCCAGGTGGAGAGCCGCTGCGCCGAAGCGGCCCCTGACGACCCGCTGCGGCGATGGCTCGTCGCCCTCGCCCAGCCGGGCCAGGACTGGCGGCGACGGTTGGACGCGATCGGCGCCGGCGGCCCGCCGCTGCTGCTCGTCCTCGACAACGCCGAGGACGCCCTGGACGCCGAGCACCGGTTGGCCGACGCGGACCTGGCCGCGTTCCTCGCCGCCTGGGCGTCCCACCACGAGCTGGTCGTGACCAGCCGGCACCCGTTCGCGGTCGCCGGTCTGGAAGCCTGTCACCTCGGTCCGCTCTCCTGGCAGGAGACCCGCAAGCTGCTCTGGCGGCTGCCGGGCGTGGGCCAGCTGGCGTCGGCGGAACAGCAACGGATGTGGCACCGGCTGGGTGGCCACCCGCGCGCGCTGGAATACCTCGACAGCCTGCTGCGCGGCGGCAACGCCCGATCCGACGAGGTCGCCGGCCGACTGGCCGCGGACGGCGGTGGCCGGGACGCCGCGCCGGCCGAGGTCGGCACGCCGCTGGCGGAGGCCGGGGCGCTGGCCGCCGAGGATGTGCTGCTGCCCCGGCTGCTCGCCCGCCTGGAGGCCGTCCCGGCGGCCCGTCGGTTGCTGCTCGGCGCGGCGGTGTACCGCACTCCGGCGGACCGGACCGGGCTCGCCTGGCAGCTCGCCGACCCTGCCGACGGCGACGACCCACCACCGGAACCGGCGGGGCTGGACGAGGCGGTCGAGACGCTGTCGCAGCTGGGGCTGCTCGCCCCGGTCACCGGGGGCCACCTGGTGCACCGGTGGACGGCGGCGAGCCTGCAGCGGATCGCCGGCCGCGACGCGGTGGTCGACGCGCACCGCCGTGCGGGCCGTTACTGGGGCTGGCGGGCCCGGTCCAGCACCGACCAGCACGACTTCATCCGCCGGGCCGTCGAGGCGCGGTACCACCACCTGGCGGCGGGTGACACCGACGAGGTCGTCACCTACTCCGAGCTGGCCTGCCAGGAGTTGCACGCGGCCGGGCACTGGGCCTGGGAGGAGAAGATCTGGCGGGAGCTGCTGCCGCTGGCATCCCCGGGCTCGGCGCGTTTCGCGAGCTTCCTCAAGGGACTCGGCGACGTGCACCTCAGCCGGGGTGAGTACGCGCAGGCGACGCAGCGTTACGAGGCGGCGCTTGCCGTCTACCGGGATCTCGGCGACGACAGCGGGGTCGGCAAGCTCCTGCACCAGTTGGGCCTGGTCGCCGACAACCGGGGCGACTGGGCGAGCGCGGACCGGCTGTTCCAGGAGGCGTTGACGATCCTGAGCGGGCTCGGCGACCGCTCGGCGGTCTCCCGGACCCTGCACCAGCTCGCCGGGATCGCCCGCGGCAACGGCGACGCCGAACTGGCCATGTCGCGTTACCTGGAGGAGCTGGCGATCGCCCGGGACCTCGACGACCTGGAGGGGATCGCGGCGAGCCACCACCAGATCGGCGTACTCGCCTTCGAGGCCCGGGACTTCGTGAAGGCGGAGCGGTGCGTCCAGGTGGCGATCACCAGCTACGGACGGTTGGGCGTCCGGGTCCAGCAGGGCAGCGGGCTGGTGATGCTCGGACGCATCGCACTCGCCCAGTTCGCGTACGAGACCGCCGAGGAGCGGGTCCGCGCCGCCTTGGAGATCTTCGAGGAGGTCGGCAGCAACGGTCACATCGCGGAGTGCTCGCTGTTGCTCGGTCACCTCGCCCGCGACCTCGACGACCTCGAGTTCGCCGAGAGCTGCTACGCCCGCGCCCGGACGATCGTCGCGGCCCTCGGCGAGGACCCGCTGCTGCGCCGCTGCGACGAACTGCTCGGCGGCGTCCGAACCGTCCTCGGCCGGGCTGCCGAGGCGGTGCCGCACACAGTGAACGCGATCGGCGGGGACGACCAGCCGCCGCTCCAGGCGGCCCTGGAATGGCTGGCCGTGCAGCGCCTGGAACTGGGCGCGCACGCCTTCTCCGCCCTGCTGTCCCGGCACCTCGACCGGAGGCAGGCGGCGCAGCGGGCCGAGTGGGTCGAGGCGTACCTGCGGTTCCGGTTCGACGCTTCGCACCCGACGCCGCTGGGCAGTGGCTACGTCCTGCGCGCCATCGCCGCCGCCCAGGCCGGTGAGTTCGGTACCGCCCGGATGTGCCTGCTGCGGGCGTTGCCGATCTGCGCCGCCGCCGGCTACCAGGCGGGGGTCGCCAAGTGCCACGAGGACCTCGGTCGGGCAGCCCTGGAGACCCGCCGGCTGACCGAGGCGCGGTCCCGCTACGAGCAGGCGTTGCAGGTCTACCGCGTGCTGCGCCACGAGCCCAACCAGGCCATCGTCCTGCACCAGCTCGGCCGGGTCTGCGAGGAGCAGGAGGATCTCGCCGGCGCGGACGGGTTCTACCGTCGCTCCATCGCGATCAAGAAACGGCTCGGGAACCTGTCGGGCGTCTCCAACAGCACCTTCCACCTCGGCAGGGTGGCCGGCCTGCGCGGCGACCGGGCCCTGGCCGAGCGGTGCTACCGGACCTGCCTGCGGATCGACCGCGAGCAGGGCAACTGGGAGGCGGTGGCACTGGACCAGGTGGCGCTCGGGCAGTTGCGCGTCGAGCAGGGCCACCCGGCGGAGGGCGTCCCGCTGATCGTCGAGGCGCTGAGCATCGACCGGCAGATCGGGTCGGCGAACGCGGCGCTCGACCTCAACGCGCTGCGCGAACTGCGGGCCAGGCTCGGCGACGAGGTGTTCGCGGCCATCCTCACCGACGCCTTCGGCGCGGCCAGCGCCGCCGAGGTGCTCGACCTGATCGCGGTGCTACCGACCGCGGACGAGCCAACCTGACCCACCGGGCCACCCGTACACTCGGCTGATGGCGAACCGCCCGCTGCACCGAGGTCGATAGACCGATGGGGGCGTCGACCGCAGGCACCGTGATCTTCGATTTCGACGGTGTGCTGCTGCGCGGGGACGCATTCGGGCTGTTCCTGCGACGCACTGCTTTCGCGGGTGCCCGGCTGCCGCTCGCCGTCGCCGCGCTCGTCGTCCTCGCGCCCGTCGCCGCTCTTCCCGCCCTCCGTCCGTGGGCGGCGCGGTGGGTCAGCCGGATCGGCCTGGTGGGCCGGAACGCGGACGAGTTGCGGGCAGAGCTGGAACGCTTCGGTACGAACCTCGGTGCGGAACCCGGGCGGATGATCGAGCCCGGCCTGCGGATGATCCGTAGCCACCTCGCCGACGGCGACCGGGTCATCGTGGTGACCGCGTGCGAGCACACCCTGGCGCGCGCCGTGCTCGACGCGATCGGCCTCACCGAGGTCGAGCTCGTGGCCTCGCGCATTCGCGGGCCGAAACTGATAGTGCACAACCACGGGGCGACCAAGATGGCGCAGCTCGCCGGCCAGGGGGTGACGCCACCGTGGCGGGTGGCCTACAGCGACTCCCTGTCGGATCTGCCCATCCTCGACGCCGCCGAGCAGCCAGTGCTGGTCAACGCGACAACGCGTGAGGTCGCCCGGGCGCGGCGGCTCCTCGGCGCCCGGCTGACGACTGTCACCTGGTTGGGTGGCCGGGGCCCAGGGCACCCACCTCACACCGCTGGAGACGCCCGCCGATGAGAGGCCGCTACGACAACCTGACCCGCATCCGTGCTCTCGACCCGGAGCGCGACCACCTGGCCATCTACCAGACGATGCTGCGCTACGAGTTTCCGTGGGACATGAAGCTCGGGCTCAACCTCGCCTTCAACCGGTCGTTCTCCATCCCCGCCATCGCGGCCGTGCACACCGCCACCGGGGAGCTGACCGAACGCACCCAGAAGCGCATCGACGACACCGGTCTGCTGATGTACGAGATGGTGCTCAACGGCTTCGACCAGCCTCGGGGCCGCGAGGCGTTGCGGCGCGTCAACCAGATCCACCGCCCGTACGACATCAGCAACGACGACTTCCGCTACGTCCTCGGCTGCCTGGTCGTGATCCCCACCCGGTGGTTGCAGGAGTACGGCTGGCGCCCACCCTGCTGCCACGAACGTCACGCCACGTACCTGTTCTACCGGGAACTCGGTCGACGGATGGGCATCACCGACATCCCGGGGTCGTACGGCGAGTTCGAGACCTGGTTCGACGCGTACGACGCAGCTCACCTGCAACCGAACGACGACGCGGCGGCCATCGAACGCGCCACCCGCATGCTGATGCTCAACCGGATCCCCCGGACGCTCGCCCCACTGGGAAACGCGCTGGTCAGCGCCCTTTATGACGCGCCGCTGCGGCGCGCGACACGGGTCGACACGCCGACCTGGCCGGTCCGGGCGGGTGTGCACCTCGCCCTGCGGACGCGCTCGCTGTCGCAGCGGTGGTTCGGGGCACCACCGGCGACCGCGTTGTTCGCCGACGGGATCAGAACCAAGAGCTACCCCGACGGGTACGAGATCAGCCGGCTCGGCCCCCACCAGGACCGCGTGCGCGAGTAGCACGTCGTAGTGCCGGCGTCGGTGGCCGAGCAGCACTCCAGCCTCATCCCGCGACCGTATTCGGGTCAGCGGTAGGCGACTCCGCAGGCCGAGAGTTGTCCGACGTTGTTTGTCCGACCCCCAATGACCTTCCGGCCAACCAGCCGGCACCCCACGGTGGTCGTGGCACGAACCCAGTGCCCTCGCCCTACGAAAAACCGAGGGAGTTCTCATGAAGCGACGGTTCGCACGAGCATGTCTGGCGGTGGTGGCAGCGACGACGCTGTCAGTCACCGCCGGCGCCACGGCCGCGTACGCGGACCAGGGCTGGATCGGCAAGTGCTACCCGCACGCCTACGGCGGCTGGTGTGACGGCAACGGCCCGGACTGGACGTACGAGGGGTACGTCCGGTGCGCCGCCCAGTCCAGCGGCAGCAAGGACGAGGTCGGCGTGCGCCGCTGGGCCGGCGACCGTCGGGGCTCGACCGCCAAGTGCCAGCTGGGCACCTCGTACAAGTCCGGTGGCGTCAAGATCTTTCTCCGCGGCGAATTCAAGGACGCATACCCGGGCTAAACCCTGCAACGGAAGGAGTCCCTATGGGGACCCGAAAGAGAATGCTTCGTGGCCTGCTCGCCGTGGCTGTCGCGGCGATGTTCGGCTTCGCCGCGCAACCGGCGGCACCTGCTGCGGCGGCTGCCCCGAGGGCCAACTGCTACCTGACTGGCGACCAGCAGTTCGCGCAGTTCAGGGCACAGGTCAAGGCCTTCGAGAAGGAGGGCAGGCTGAGCCGCGACGTGGCCGCCGCAGTGACGTGCGACCCGCGCACCGCCCCGCAGTACTACACCTACGAGGTCAAGGTCGATCAGGTCGTGGCGCCAATGTGGCTGTCGGGCTGCAAGCAGAGCTCCAAGTGGACCATCACCTGGAGCCTGGGCGGCGAACTCGGCGGGCACAGCCAGAACCTGAACTTCTGCTGGAGCCAGGCCACCCACAAGGTGTCCGACTGGAACGGCATCTGCAGCGGCTACACCACCGGATGGGGCACGACGAACGGGTGGCGGTGGGAGGGCTGTAGCCGCGACACCTTCAACCCCTACACGATGGACGGCTACTACCCGGCCGGCATCCACCATTCGACACAGGGTCACTGGTCGAACCTGGTGCCGTGGACCACCGACATGTACCTCAACCTTGATATCTGGGGTCACTGGGACGGGACCTGCGACACCAAGTACAACTCCACCATCCGAAACTACTGCTGAGGCGTGGGTGGTGCCCCGGTGTCGGGGCACCACCCACGCGGTGCAGCGTGCGACGACGGGTCACATGACGGCCGACAGGGCGACGACGGCCGGTCGGCAGGAGTGCTCCCGGTCCGCCGACCGCCCGTTGAGGACAGTCGGCGGACCGGCTCTCAGCGGACGTCTGTGGTGGTCCAGCGTGGGGAGGCGTTGGTGACCGGGACGGTGTCGCCGACCAGCGTGGTCAGCGCCTGGGCGTCCCGCCGCGCACTCGTGCCGACCCACAGCTCGACGTCGCCCGGCTCCACCACCCGGGTGAACGTGCGGTCGGAGAAGGCCAGACGGGTGGTGGGCACCGTCAGCTCGACAGTGACGGACTGGCCCGGTTCCAGATGGACCCGCCGGTAGCCGAGCAGCTGCGCCACCGGCCGGGTCACCGAGGCGACCACATCGCGACCGTAGAGCTGGACCACGTCGTCGCCAGCGACCGCGCCGGTGTTCGTCACCCGCACGGTCACCTCCACCGCCCCGCTGGTGGGCGTCGTGCTGGGCACGGTGAGCTCGCTGTACGCGAATGTCGTGTAGGACAGGCCGTGGCCGAACGGCGCCACGGGCGTCGCCGGCAGGTTGGTCACCTCGTTGCCCGTACCGAGGGTGGGGTGCAGGTAGGAGTACGGCTGCGCGCCGGCCGACCGGGGCAGGCTGACCGGCAGCCGGCCCGACGGGTTGACCCGCCCGGAGAGCACCCCCGCGATCGCCCCGGCGCCCTCCTCGCCCGGGAAGAACGCCTGCACCACCGCCGCGCAGCGCGCGAGCGCCCAGCCGACCGCGTACGGCCGGCCGGTGACCAGCACGAGGACGACCGGTGTGCCGGTTGCCAACACCGCCTCGACCAGTTGGCGCTGGACGCCGGGCAGCTCCAGGTCCTCCCGGTCGCAGCCCTCGCCGACCGTGCCGCGTCCGAAGAGGCCGGCGTGGTCGCCGACGACCAGGACGGCCACGTCAGCGCCGGAGGCTGTGGCGACGGCCTCGTCGAAGCCGGACCGGTCGTCGTCGTCCACGTCGCAGCCACGTGCCCAGGTGACGAGATCGCCGCCGAACTCGGTCCGCACGGCGTCGAGCACGGTCGGCACGTCGATGCCGGTCTCCACGCCGGGGTGCTGGACGAGGACGTGGTTGAGGAATGAGTAGCACCCGAAGAGCGCGCTCTGCCGGTCGGCGTTCGGGCCGATGAGGGCCACCCGTCGCCCCGCGGGCAGCGGCAGCGCGTCCCGGTTGGCTACCAGCACGATCGATTCCTCGGCGAGCCGACGGGCGATCGACCGGTGCTCGGGCGAGTCGAGATCGATCGTCTGGGGCGGCTCGTCGTCGAAGGTCGCGTCGAGCAGACCCAGGTCCCGCTTCTGGCGCAGCACCCGCAGCACCGCGCGGTCGATCAGCGCCTCGTCGAGCTTGCCCGCCCGCACCGACTCCCCCAGCGTCAGGTAGGCGTCGCCGGTGGGCAGTTCGACGTCGAGACCGGCGGTCAACGCCTGCCCGGCCGCGTCGGCGTGATCGCTCGCCACGTGGTGCAGCAGGTTCAGGAACGCGACCCCGTAGTAGTCGGCCACCACAGTGCCGTCGAAGCCCCACTGGTCGCGCAGGATGCCGGTCAGCATCGTCGGGTCGGCGGCGACCGGCACCCCGTCGATCTCGGTGTACGAGTGCATGACGCTGCGCGCGTCGCCGTCGAGGATCGCCATCTCGAACGGGGGCAGCAGCACGTCGGCCAGTTCCCGGCGGCCGATGTGCACCGGGGCGAAGTTGCGCCCGGCGCGCGAGGCGGAGTAGCCGGCGAAGTGCTTGAGGGTGGCGTGCACCCCCTGCGACTGCAGGCCGCGCACGTACGAGGTGCCGATGGTGCCGACCAGGTACGGGTCTTCGGCGACGCACTCGTCGACCCGACCCCAGCGGGGGTCACGGATCACGTCGAGCACCGGAGAGAGCCCCTGGTGCACGCCCAGGGCCCGCATCGAGGCGCCGATCGCCGCGGCCATCTCGGTGACCAGTTCGGGGTTGAACGCGGCACCCCAGGCCAGCGGGGTGGGGAACGTGGCCGCCTTCCACGCGGACAGTCCGGTGAGGCACTCCTCGTGCACGATCGCCGGGATGCCGAGCCGGGTGCCGGTGACCAGGTCCCGTTGGAACTTCCACAACCAGGACGCGCGTTGCGCCGCGTCCAGTGGGCGGGTCCCGTAGGCGCGGGTGAGGTGGCCGAGCCCGTGCCGGGAGAAGTCCTCGAGCTTGGAGGAGTCGCCGAACTCGCCCTGCAACGGTGCGACCGCCTCGCCGTCCTCCTTCTCCCAGAAGCCGACGAGCTGGGCGATCTTCTCCTCGATCGTCATCCGGCCGAGGAGTTCGCGTACGCGGGCCTCGCCGTCGTGCCCGTCCGGTCGTCCGTGCTCCGGACCGGCCTGGGCCGGCACCGGCCCGTCCACCACCGCGTGGACCTCAGTCATGCTGTGCCTTCCTGTGGTTGTGCTCGTACCGCTGCCGCTCAGCCCTTGACCGCACCCTGCAGGCCACCGACGATCTGCTTCTCCGCGAGCGTGAAGAAGAGCAGCGCCGGCAGCATTGCCAGCGAGGTGAAGGCGAGTACGCCTGCCGTGTCGGTCGTGTACTGGCTGGAGAAGTTCTGCACACCCAGCGGCAGGGTGTGCAGGTTGACGTCGCTGAGGACGAGCAGCGGCAGCAGGAACGAGTTCCAGCTCGCCACGAACGCCAGGACGCCAACGGTGACGAGCGCGGGCCGCGACAGCGGCATCGCGACGCGCCAGAGGAAACCGAGCCGACTCGCACCATCGATGGCGGCGGCGTCCTCCAACTCTCGCGGAATGGCGGAGAGGAAGGGACGCAGGATCACGATCGTCAGCGGCAGTGAGAAGGCGACCTGCGGCAGGATCACCGCGTAGTAGGAGTTGATCAGGTTCAGGTCGCGCAGCATGAGGTAGAGCGGCAGGATCGCCGCCCCGGCCGGAAACAGCAGGCCGAGGGTGAAGAAGGTGTAGAGCCCTTCTCGCCCGCGGAACCGGTAGCGGGCCAGCACGAACGCGGCGGCCAGGCCGAGCACGACGACGGCGAGCGTGGTGCCGAGGGCGATGACCGCGCTGTTGAACGCCTGTTGCCAGAAGTTGCTCTGGGTCAGCACCCGGGAGTAGTTGTCCCAGACGAACGGGTCTGGCAGGCCGGCCGGGTCGGCGACGATCTGCGGGGTGGTGCGGAAACCGCCGATGACCACGTAGATGACCGGGGCGATCGACACCGCCGCGATCGCGAGGGCGAGCGCGTAGGTGAGTGGCGTGCCCCAGGAGACCTGGCGGCGTCCGGTGGACGGGGGGAGAACCGAGTTCACGGCCATCGTCACTTCGCCCTTCCGGTGATGGCGCCCTCGATGTCGCGGCGGAGCAGGAACCGCTGGAACAGCAGCGCCGCCACGAAGGAGATGACGAAGAGGATTACCGCCACGGCGTTGCCGTAGCCCCAGAGCCGGGCGAAGAACCCGTTGTCCACCATGTATGTCGCCATCGTGGCCGACGCGCCGAGGGACCGCACCGCGGGCACCGAGGTCACCCAGATCATGTCGAAGATCTGCAGTGAGCCGATCATGGACAGGAACATCCAGATCCGGATCGTCGGGCCGAGCAGCGGGATCGTGACGTGCCGTTGGATCTGCCACCAGCTCGCGCCGTCGATGGCGGCGGCCTCGGTCAGCTCGTCGGGCACATTGGACAGCCCGGCGAGGAGCAGGATGATGGCGAAGCCGACGTATTTCCAGGTGAGAACGGCCAACAGGGTCCAGATGACCACGTCCAGGTCCGCCAGCCAGGCCTGCACCAGGCCGCCCATTCCCAGGGACCGCAGCAGCGCGTCGACAGTGCCGTCGCCGGTGAGGAGCAACTTCCACATGATGCCGACCGTGACCTCGGCCAGCACGTACGGCACGAACACCAGGAGGCGGAACACGGCCCGCCCACGGAAGCGACGGTTGAGCAGCAGGGCGACGCCCAGGGCGATCGGCCCCTGGATCAGCAGCGACCCGAACACGATGATGGCGTTGTTGCGCAACGCGTCGAGGAAGATCGGATCCTGGAAGGCGAGGGTGTAGTTCCGCAGACCGACGAACTCGGTGGGCGGCCCGACCCCGCGCCACCGGAACAGGCTGTAGTAGACGGCGAAGCCCATCGGCACCAGCACGAACATCACGTAGATGGCGACGGCCGGCGCGGTCAGCCCGATGATCTCGTACCACTTGCGGCGGTTGTCGGCTCGGCGGGCGGAATCGCGCTCGGCCCGGCGGGGGCCCGCCGGCGACGCGGAAGCGCCGCCGGCGGGCATTTGGATCTGGTTGGCGGAGGTCACTTGCTTGCGGCCGCCTTCATTGCCGAGACGACCTTCTCAGGCGTCCCGCTGCCGGCGAAGATGGTGACGATCCCGTCGTTCATCGCGTTACCGATGGTGCTGCCGTAAGCCGTGTCCAGCCAGAGCTGGACGTAGCTCGCCCCGGAGGTGGCCTCCAGGATGGACTTCAGCGCGGGGTCCTTGACGGCGTCCGCTGCACCCTTGGCCACAGGCAGGCCGGTGCCGGTCTCGGCGTAGCCCTTCTGCACCTCGGGGCTCACGATGTACTTGAGGAACTCGACGCACTCGGACGGGGCGTTCTTGGAGCAGGAGAACCCGTCACCACCGCCGAGGGCCGCCTTCGGGTCACCCGGGGAACCGCTGATCGCCGGCACCGGGAACCAGCCGAGGAACGACGCGAGCTTCGTCTTGTCCGTGGCGACGGTGTCCAGCGTGCCGCGGTTCCAGTCACCCATGAGCTCCATCGCGGCCTTGCCGTTGGCGAGCATGCCGTTGGCGCTGGTCGGATCGTTCTGGCCCGGCGTGGCGATGAAGTTGGGCTGGAACGGCTTGGTGTCGATGAACGCCTTCAGGTCCTGACCGGCCTTCACGAAGCACGGATCGTCGAAGGTCTTCTCCGCGGACGCCTTCTTGAGGGTCTCGACCGAGCAGGCGCGCAGCGCCATGTTGTACCACCAGTGCGCGGCCGGCCACTTGTCACCGGCACCCACGGCGATCGGAATGACGTTGATCGCCTTGAGCTTGGTGACCGCGGCGTTGAGCTCCTCGAAGGTGGTCGGCGGAGCCGCGATGCCCGCTTGCGCGAACATCTCCTTGTTGTACCAGATGCCCTCGATACCCATCCGGAACGGCAGGCCGTACTGCTTGCCCTTCACCTGCCAGATCTCCGCGGCACTGCCGATGTCGCCGACCTCGGTCTTGGTCTGGTCGGTGATCTCCTTGAGGTAGTCGGCCTCCACCTGCTCGGCCATCTCGCCGCCGCCCCAGGCCTGGAAGATGTCCGGCGGGTCGCTGCTCAGCAGCGCGGCGGGGAGCCGGGTGCGCTGGAGCTGGTTCGTCTCGATCGCCTCGATCTCGATCTTGACAGTGGGGTGGAGGGCGGAGAAGTCCTTGGCGACCTTCTCCCAGTAGGTCTTGCCGGGCCCGTCCTGTGAGGCGTTGTGCCACCAGGTCAGGGTCACCGGGTCCTTGTACAGCTCGTTCTGAGGGGCCGCCTCTTCGCCGCCACCGCCACAGCCGGCGGTAACGAGAACACTTGTCATCAACAGTGCCAGGACGGCACTTGCACGCCGCTTCGTTGCCATAGATGTCTCCTCGACTGCTCAGTCGCGGTACTCGGCCTGCGGCGAAGTTTTACAGTCATGTAACTTGATGTCAATCGGTATCGATAACGTTTTCGAGTCGGTGACACCGCACCGGCGGCAGGGCCCTATCATCATCGACGTGGTGTTTCAGCAGCGCGTCAAGATGTCGGATGTGGCACGTACTGCCGGCGTCTCGGTCGCGACCGTGTCTAAGGTCGTCAACGGCCGCTACGGCGTGGCCCAGGCAACCGTGGAGCGAGTCCAGCAGGTCATCCACGAGCTCGGCTACGAGGCGAGCCTGGGGGCGCAGAGCCTGCGCAGCCACCGCACCAACGTGCTCGGCATCCTGGTCGCCGAGTTCGAGCCGTTCTCGACCGAGCTGCTCAAGGGGGCGTCGCAGGAGGTCGCCGGGAGCGGATACCAGCTGCTGGCCTACTCCAGTGGTGACGGCGAGGGCGCCGCCGTGGGGTGGGAGCGTCGCTCGCTCGCCCGACTCTCCGGCACACTCATCGACGGCGCTGTGATCGTCACGCCGACAGTGGTCGAGACCGAACACAGCTTCCACGTCGTGGCCGTCGACCCCCACACCGGCCCGTCCGACCTGCCCACCGTCGACTCGGACAACTTCGCCGGCGCCGTACTGGCGACCAACTACCTGCTGTCCCTCGGCCACACGCGCATCGGGCACATCAGTGGACGCACCGACCTGAAGTCCGCCCAGCTGCGTGAGGCCGGCTTCCGTAGTGCGATGGCCGAAGCTGGCGTGCCGGTGGACGAGCGGCTCGTCCGCGTCGGCGGGTTCCGGATCGAGAGCGCCGCCGGCACGGCCGCGGAGCTGCTCGCCCTCAGCGACCGACCGAGCGCGATCTTCGCGGGTAACGACCTCTCCGCGATCTCCACGATGACCGTGGCCCGCGACATGGGTCTGTCGGTGCCCGACGACCTGTCGGTGATCGGCTTCGACAACGTCCCGGAGTCGGCGCTGGTCAACCCGCCGCTGACGACCATCATGCAGCCCCTGCAACGAATGGGCGCCGAGGCGTTGCGCCTCCTCGTCGACCTGATCGCCGGCGTCGACCGCGACACCCACATCCGGCTCCCCACCGAGCTGGTCATCCGCTCCTCCTGTCGGCCGCTGCGCTGACCGTGAGGCTGGCGGGGTCGGCGCAGGCTCCCGACCCTCGCCGCGTCACGTGGGGGAACGCGACAGGGTGGCGGAACGTGAATCTCACCTAAGCCGACAATTTCTCCCCTAAGTTCGGTGCGCAGGACGCCGCCGAACCGGGGAGAGATGTGGACAGCTATCCGGCGATCGAGGATCACGGGCTCATCGGCGACCTGCAGACCGCCGCGCTGGTGACGTGCGACGGGACCGTCGACTGGTTCTGCGCGCCGCGGTTCGACTCACCGAGTATCTTCGCCGCCCTGCTCGACAAGGAAAAGGGCGGCTACTTCCAGATCGCGCCGCACGACGTGCGGTACGTGACCAAACAGCTCTACCTTCCCGGCACGCCCATCCTGATCACCCGGTTCATCAGCGCCGACGGGGTGGCCGAGGTCATGGACTTCATGCCGGTCACCGGCGAGCGGGCCACCGACGCGCATCGGCTGGTCCGGACCGTCACCATGGTCCGCGGCAGCATGCGCTTCCGGGTGGAGTGCCGCCCACGGTTCGACTACGCCCGGGAAGAGCATCAGCTTGAGCGCCACCACAACGGTTACGTCTTCCGAAGCCGGTCGGCGGCGTTGACGTTCCACCCGGTCGACCCGGTTCGGCGGTTGATCTCCGAACAGGGTGACGTCCACCTTGAGGGTGGCGACCTGGTCGCGTACGGCACGCTGAACGAGGGCGACACCGGCGGGGTGGTCCTGGAGACGGGTGGGGCCGAACCGCGCATCTTCGCGCCGGAAGAGATCCAGGGCATGTTCGAGTGGACCCGGGACTACTGGCGGCGCTGGCTCGAACGTTCCCGCTACACCGGCCGCTGGCGGGAGATGGTCGAGCGCTCGGCCATCACGCTCAAACTCATGACGTACGCGCCGACCGGCGCGATGATCGCCGCGCCCACCACCGCGCTGCCCGAGCTGGTCGGCGGCACCCGCAACTGGGACTACCGCTACACCTGGGTACGCGACACGTCGTTCTCCGTGCACGCGCTGCTCGGCCTCGGCTTCACCGAGGAGGTCAGCCGGTACATGAACTGGCTGGACGAGCGGATCCGCGAGGCCGGCGACCACCAGGACCCGTTGAAGATCATGTACCGGGTGGACGGCTCCTCCGACCTGCACGAGGAGGTGCTGGACCATCTGGAGGGCTACCGAGGCTCCCGGCCGGTACGGATCGGCAACGGCGCTGCCGACCAGCTCCAGCTCGACATCCACGGCGAGGCCCTCTACGCCATGCACCTCGCCGACGAGCAGGGCATCCGCGTCTCGCACCAGGTGTGGAAGAGCACCGTCCGACTGGTCGACTGGCTCTGCCACAACTGGGACCAACCCGACGCCGGCATCTGGGAGAGCCGCCACCACCCCCGCAACTACACCTTCGGTCGGGTGATGTCCTGGGTCGCGCTGGACCGGGCCATCCGGCTGGCCACCCGCACCGGTCGCCCCGGGGACATGGCCTGCTGGACCGACCAGCGCAACCGCATCTACAACCAGGTCATGGAGCGCGGATACGACCGGGCCCGCGGCACCTTCGTGCAGGCGTACGACGAGAACGTCCTGGACGCGGCACTGCTCGCCATGCCGGCGGTGGGTTTCGTCACGCCGAGCGACCCGCTGTGGCAGTCCACCCTGCTGGCGATCGAGCGTGAACTGGTCTCCGACAGCCTGGTCCACCGGTACGACCCGGTCCACTCCCCCGACGGCCTCCCGGGCCACGAGGGCACCTTCAACATGTGCACCTTCTGGTACGTCGAGGCGCTGGCCCGTTCCGGCCGCCTCGACGACGCCCGACTCACGTTCGAGAAGATGTTCACCTTCAGCAACCACCTCGGCCTCTACGCCGAGGAGATCGCCGCGACCGGGGAGCAGATCGGCAACTATCCCCAGGCGTTCAGCCACCTCTCACTGATCAACTCAGCGCTGACACTCAACGACCTGCTCGACAACGAGGCCGACGCCCGCCGCAGGCGGTAGCGCAGCATGTTCCGCCACCCCAGCGGAGCCAGCCGCGGGAAGGACTTGACGCACCCGAGTCCATCGCGCATCGTCGATATACATCGACCATCTCGAATGTATAGACGCGGGGAGAACCGATGAAGGCCTTCGTCACCACCGTCTCGGTTGCGGCACTGCTGCTCCTGGCCACCGGCGGCGCATCCCACGGCCAGCCAGCTGCCGACCCGCCCTGCACCGGGCAGATCCACCCGAACCCGGGGTTCGAGCGCGGCACCACCGGCTGGACGGCCGGCCCCCGCATCGTCGTGTTCGGCGACGCGACCCGACCGGCACACACCGGCAGCGCCTACGCCGCCTTCGCCGGGCTGGACGTGACGCGTACCGACCTGCTGCGCACCACCGTCACAGTGCCGGCCAACTGCAACTTGACGGTCAGCTTCTGGGTGCGGACCACCACCACGGAGACCAGCCGCGGCGACTACCTGAACGTCGGACTGGCGGTCACCGGGATACCCCCGAAGACGAGGTTCTCGCTAGCCTTCGACGGCGGAGCGCAGTGGCGGCAGTACGTGATGTCGAGCGGAACCGCCACGACCGAACGCACCGCGACGGCCAGCTTCCTCGCCAGCGAGACGGCCGGCAACGGGGCCACCGCCTTCGCCGTCGACGACGTGTCCTTCAGCTTGAGCTGACCTGCACGGGACAACCCTCGGCGCCGCGGTGACCGTCCTCGCGCCGCGGCAACCTCCGCCGACGTCTGCCGCAGGTCGGCTCAGTGGGGTTGAGCGGGCCATGTCACCACTCGGAATGCATCCGCAGAACAGATGGAGACCCGACTGTCAATACGATAAATGGAATTGGTGAGGCCACGAACGGCCCCGGAACTGCAAGGCATTGAGATTCCGATCTCTGCTGGCGGATTGCCTGGTCGGTGAGGGAAACAAACTCTATGCTTGCCGCCGAATGCGCTGCGGCTCATCCGGGCCGAGGGTTACCCCGATCCAAGGATTTGTGAATGCACCGGAAGTCTGCCCTGAGCATCGGCACCGCTGGCGTCGCCGAATCAGCACCTGGCGGCCAACTGCCGGCCTCCACCGCGGAGGGTGCCGCGCGACGATCCGCGGTCGCCGAGGAACAGGCATTTCTGGATTTGGCCACGGCCCGGCGCGACAGGCTGGTCGATCACCTACAGGTCGAGCTTTCGGCAGAGGCCCTGGACGCGTTGGAGCTGGCCCGGCAGCGCATGCTGCGCAAGCAGTACGACGAGCTACGGCGAGCAGAGGAAGGGCTGGTCTTCGGCCGCCTCGACGGCCTTGACGGCACTGTGCGCCACGTGGGCCGCGTAGGTCTTCGCGACGACGACGAAGGCACTGAGCCACTGCTGGTGGACTGGCGCGCTCCCGCAGCTCGGCCGTTCTACACCGCGACGGCTGTCGACCCACAGGGTCAGGCACGGCGCCGGCACATCCGTACGACAGGATCGGCCGTCGTCGGCGTGGACGACGAACCCCTCGACGGAAGTACGACTGCGGAACTCGTCGGCGAAGGCGCCCTACTGGCCGCTCTCGACCAGCGGCGCACCGGCCGCATGTCGACGGCGATCTCCACCCTGCAACGCGAACAGGACGACATCATCCGGGCTGAGGCGACCGGCCCACTGATCGTCCAGGGCGGTCCCGGCACGGGCAAGACCGTGGTTGCCCTGCACCGCGTCGCGTACCTGCTGTTCACCCACCGAAAGATGGCCGACCAGGCGGTCCTGGTCCTGGGTCCCTCGCCGCGGTTCCTCCAGTACATCGCCCAGGTGCTGCCCGCGCTCGGTGAGACCGCCATCGTCTCGGCGACCTGCGACACCCTGCTGGCCGACATCCACGTGGGCCGCGACGAGAGCCGGCATCTCGCCGAGATCAAGGGCCGCGCCCTCTGGCAGCCAACGCTCGAAAGCTACGTCGCGTCGCTGCTCCCCCGTCCACGCGAGCTGAAGCTGCGCTGGGAGGGCGAGTTCTACGTCATTCCGGCCGCGACCGTGGCGCAGGCGCTCGCCTCGGCGGTGCAGGGGCGTCCGTACCACCGGGCCCGCGCGGCGTTCGCCGAGCAGTTGCACCACCGTCTGGCCGATGTCGTCGCCGAACAGCGCGAGACGCTGATGGCGGAGATGGAGGAAGGCTTCGAGGACATCCTCGCCCGCGTCGACAAGGGCATGGCGCATGACCACTCCTTCACCGAGGCGTCCACCGGCAGCGACATCAACGGGTTGCTCTCCGAGGAGGAGGTCGAGGAGCTTCGCTGTCGTATCGCCGAGAACACCACCATCGCCCGGTTCATCGAGGCATGGTGGCCCACCCTCGATCCCGGAACCCTGCTGGGTGGCCTCCTGACCGACCGCACCCTGCTGGCCCGGTTCGCCCCGCAGCTGTCCCCCGAGGAGATCACGGCCGTCGCGGCCGAGCCCACCCCCTGGGCATCAAGCGACATCCCTCTTCTCGACGCCCTCGCCGACCTGCTCGGCGACGTCGACACCCCGCAACCACAGGGCGAGTTCCTCGCCGAACGTGCTCGCCGCCAGCGCGGCTGGGTGTACGGCCATGTCGTCATCGACGAGGCGCAGGAACTGTCCGAGATGCAGTGGCAGATGGTTCTCCGCCGTTGTCCCAGTCGCTCCATCACCGCCGTCGGCGACATCGACCAGGCCGAGGCAGCCCACCGGCACACCAGTTGGGCACAAGCGGTACGGGCTGCCTTCGGAGACCGCTGGACCGCCGCGGAACTGAGCATCTGCTACCGGACCCCGCGCGAGGTCATGGACCTCACCGAACCAGTCTTGAAGAAGGCTGGCAGCCACAACACTCCGCCACGAGCGGTGCGCTCCTCCGGCATCGCCCCCTGGGAGCGGACGATCACACCGGCTGAGCTCGCCGGCTCCGCAGCGGACGCAGTGCGACAGTTGCAGCAACGGTGGCACGGCGGCACGGTCGGCGTCATCGCTCCCGCGGAGCGCATCGCCACACTCCAAGCCGTGCTGAGTGATGTGCCAGTGCTCACCGCGACCCAGTCCAAGGGACTGGAATGGGACGCGACACTCCTCATCGACCCTCAGGGCATCGCCGCCGAACCGCGCGGTTGGAACGGCCTCTACGTCGCGCTCACCCGATGCACCCAGGAACTCGGACAGCTGACCCTCACTCAGCAGTCGCCGCGTCGTTCCGCTACGGAGGGCGTTTTCCCGATCCACTGCTGAGGCGCTGCCCGGTCGTGCGGGTCAGCCGCGTAGGCAGAAAGGATGGCCGGCCGGGTCGCGTAGGACGCGAAAGCGTTCCGGTGCGGGTTGTTGCTCTTCTTTGACGGCTCCGAGTTCGATCGCGCGCGCCTCGGCGTCATCGAGGTCATCGGGCTCGTCGACGGCCAGGTCGAAGTGGATCTGCTGTGATCGTTCGCCCGAGGGCCAGGTCGGTGGCCGATAGCCGTCGACGCGAACGGCACCGAGGTGCAGCGGACCCGCCTTGACCGCACAGAAGTCCGGGGTCTGGACCGCGACCTCACCATCCAGCATCGCCGCCCAGAAGCGGGCCAGGACGGCTGGGTCAGGGCATTCCAGGTTGATTGCAGCGATGTGAGCTACCGGCATGGATCCTCCAGTGGACGGGGTCGTTCGGGCCGACGGAGACCTACCCTAGCACCCAAAATGACGGTTCGCTCTTTTTTACGCCACGTCCGCGAGGATCCGGTCGGCACATTCGGACGCTGGTCGAGCCGACCATCCACGGATGGGCGAGAGCCGGTCGCGTCACCCTCGTCTTAGCCCTTGATGATCGCCATCAACGCGGTGGTGAACGGTGCGGGGTCCAGGTCGCCGCGGATCGCCAGTTGCAGGCTGTAGCTGACGCTGAGGGCCACGAACGCTTCGGCGATCTGCCCGGCCTGCGGGCGTCGGGCGTCGGGCACCAACTCGGCGATCGCGGCCCGCATGGCAGCGAGCTGTCGTTGCACAACGGCTGCCAGCAGGGGCGATATCGCGGCTTCGGCATAGATCTGGGCGACCAGCCGGGCATGGTGGGTGTCCCGGGCCCGGGCCCGGACATGCTCAAGGAAACCTCCCACAGCCTCGGCGGTGAGCGCCCTCGGCAGCGCTTCGGTTCCTTGCTCGCAGACCGCGATGACGATCTCGTCCTTGCTCGTGAAGTACCGGTAGATGGCTCCGTTGGAGAGCCCGGACTCGGTGACGATGTGGGCCATCGACGTGTGAGCGAAGCCGTGACTGGCGAACCGAGCCCGGGCGGCGTCCACGATCTGCTGGCGGCGAGCGTCGAGATGAGCTTGACTGACCCTGGGCATAAAAGAGTGACCCCTCGCTTTATTTGCTACCGTCGGAAGCCTACCTCGTCGCACCGAACCTCAGGAGCTTCCATGCGCTACCAGACCTTTGGCCGTCTGACCGGACTGCGTGTTTCGGAGTACGCGCTCGGGACGGCGAACTTCAGCACGTCGAACACCGGCGCCGGGCCCGAGGCTTCACGACAGATCTTCGAGGCCTTCGTCACCGCCGGCGGCACCACGTTCGACAGCTCCAACCTGTACCAGGATGGACAGGCCGAAACCGTGCTCGGTGGGCTGCTCGGACCGCGGCGGGCCGACTTTGTGATCATCACCAAGTACAGCGGGACCAGGCAAGCTCAGCCCCGCCCTGGCACGACCGGTAACAGCCGCAAGATCATGGTCCGGTCCCTCGAAGCGAGTCTGCGCCGCCTCGGCACCGACTACGTCGACGTCTTCATGCCGCACTTTCCCGACGGCGTCACGCCGATCGAGGAGATCCTGGCCGGGTTCGACGACCTGATCCGCTCCGGCAAGATCCTGCACGGCGCCCTGTCCAACTTCCCGGCCTGGCGGGTCGCCGGCGCCGCGGTCCGCGCCGACCTGCGCGGCCTGGCTCCCCTGGTCGGCATTCAAACGGAATACAGCCTGGCCGAACGATCCGCCGAGCGGGAGCTACTGCCGATGGCGCAGGCCCACGGTCTGGGCATGGTCCTGTACTCCCCGCTGGCCGGCGGACTGCTCACCGGCAAATATCGGCAGGGTGAACAAGGCAGGCTGACCGTCCGGGGCGACGCGATCGAGGGCAGCACCCAGCGCACCGCCATCGTCGACGCCGTCCTGGCGATTGCCGAGGAACTCAACGTCAGCGCGGTCCAGGTGTCGCTGGCCTGGCTGCGTCGCCGGGCCGCACTGGCCCCCACGGCCCTGATCCCGATCGTCGGCCCGCGCACCGTGACCCAGTTGGAGGAATACCTGAAGTCTCTCCAACTCGACCTTGGCGACCAGCACTACCGACACCTGGACGAGGTCAGCGCGATCCCGCTGGGAACCCCACACGAGGACGTCACCGCCGCACTGAATCACGGCTTCGACGGTGACCGCGCACTGCTCGACCCTCCCCCCGTTTCCGTCATCTAGCGCTGCCGGTGTCCGCCGCCCATCAGTGATCATTGAGCGGTGACGACCCCTGCGGCGCCGCCGGCCGACTTCGGCGCGTTCTCATGACCGTTCCGAGAACACCGTCGGCAGACGGCAGGTCATCACACGCATCCAAGCGTTCCGCGACGAGCTTCTCGCCGCGCGCATACCCCGCGCCTTCCCGCACTGATCGCCCGGACGGCGGCAGGTGCGGGTGGGTACGGGGTCCTACTGTCCTCTCCGTGGACGCCAAGACCGAAGAGTTGCGAGCCGCGCACGACGTCCTCGCCGAGCTCTATGCGGAACGCCTGAATGACGCCCTGGATCGCATGCCCGCGGAGAGAGCCGTCCTCGACCTGTTCTGTGTACTGGCGCTTGCCACGGGGCTGGGCACCAACATCGGCGACATCGGCTGCGGATCGGGGCGCCTCGCGCCCTACCTGGCGGCCAAGGGCCTGACGCCCTGGGGAGTCGACCTCTCACCCGAGATGATCCGCGTGGCCCGCCGTGACCATGCGGCTTACCGATTCGACGTCGCCGACCTGCGTGAGCTGCCCTTCGAGGACGCGTCGCTGGTAGGCGCGGTTTGCTGGTACTCCCTCATCTTCTTGGCACCGGACGACCGACAAGTGGCCTTTGGCGAGCTGTACCGCGTTATCAAGCCGGGCGGCTATCTGGTGACCGCTTTCAAGGCCGGGAGCAGTCAGGTCCGACGCGCGGGACGCAGCGCCAACCTTGGCGTCGAGTTCGACCTCTACTGGCAGACCCCTCGGGAGGCGGAACAGAGCTGCACCGACGCCGGCTTCACAACCGTGTTCTGGGGTGGCGTCCCCGCCGATGGACCGGACAGCCCTGGCCAGGGGTTTCTTCTCGCCCAGAAACCTGTCGCTCAGGCACCGCGTTGACGACGCCGGCAGTCAAGAGTGGCCCTGACCGCCTTCGGCACAGACCCTAGCGGGCCAGGCGGTCCAACAGCTCGCCGAGCAGCGCGTGTTCGCCAGGGGTGAGGTCGCCCGGGTCGTTGCCGACCAGCGCACGCAGCGTCAGTGCGGCGCTCGCACGAGTCTCGGGGGCTTCGCCGGGGGCCATGCGCAGGACTCCGGCCAGCGCGGCCTCGCGGACGCGTCCGGACAGCCCGAGATCCGGGTCCGGTTGGCTGATCAAGGTGAGCGTGATGCCGACGTTGGCGGCCAACACCTGTTCGGCGGCATCGGCCGCCGGCACCTTGAGCAGGCCCCGGGCGGCGGTTAACCGCTCGCGCAGCGCGGCGTGCGCGGGGGCGGTGACGGCGCACGGCTTTCCTGGCTGGGCGCGGCCGTAAAGCAGCCCGTAGAACGACGGGTGCTCCAGCCCGAACTGCACGTGCCTGTTCCAGCCCTCGCGCAGGTCGTCCAGCGGGTCGCCGGAGCTCTCGACCGCGGTGTACTGGGTGAAGCCGTGGCTTGCCACGGCGTCGATCAGGCCCTGCTTGCTGCCGAAGTGGTGGTACAGCGTCGGGGCCTGCACCCCGGCGCGATCGCACACCGCCCTCGTGGACACCGTGCCGCCGCTCTCCAGCAATTCCGCCGCGGCGAGCAGGAGTCGATCCCGTGCGTTCTGCATGCTTGCTACATTACCTCATGTAGCACTACATTGCTTTCTATAGCGAGAGGAGAAGTCCATGAAGACCTGGTTCATCACTGGTGGGACTCCCGGAGGGTTCGGCCTGGTCTATGCCGAGGCCGCCCTGAAGCAGGGCGATCAGGTGGTGGTGACCGTGCGTCGGCCCTCTGAACTGCACGAGTGGGCTGAACAACACGGAGACCGTGTGCTGGTCCTCCAGCTCGACGTCACCGATGCCGACCAGGTGCGTGCGGCGGTCAGGACGGCCGAGGCGCGGTTCGGCGGGATCGACGTGCTCGTCAACAGCGCGGGCCGTGGCTGGTACGGCTCGATCGAGGGTGCCCCCGACGAGACGATCCGCCGCACGTTCGACCTCAACCTGTTCGCCGTGGTCGAGGTGGTGCGCGCGGTCCTGCCCGGTATGCGGGCACGAGGCGACGGATGGATCGTGAACATGTCGTCAGTGGCAGGCCTCGTCGGCGCACAGGGGTTCGGCTACTACGCGGCGGCGAAGTTCGCGATCGAGGGACTGTCGGAGACACTGCGCCAGGAAGTTGAGCCATTCGGTGTGCGGGTGCTCGTCGTGGAGCCGGGAGCGTTCCGCACCAAGGCCTTCACCTACTTCCAGAACGAGGACGTCAACGAGATCGTCGACGCCTACGTGCCGATGGTCGAGGGCGTCAAGGCGGCGTTCGTGGACCACAACGGCAAGCAGGCAGGAGACCCTGTCCGTGGAGTGCAGGCCGTGATCAGCGCGATGAACGCACCCGTTCCGCCGAAACGAATCGTGCTCGGCAACTCCGGCTACGACGTTGTTGTTGCGATGCACGAGAACGCACTCGCGGAGCTGCGCGCGAACGAGAAGCTCTCCCGCGGAGCGGACTTCTGAACCTTGGCCCTGGTCGGCACCTCAAGCTGAACACCGGTGTCGCAGGGACATACCAGCACGCGCCCGCGTCCTGGAACCCGAGAAATTGGAGAGCAGAAATGAGCGACATCACTCTACCCAAGGCCGTCGACACCTTCATCACGGCCACTAACGCACACGACGCGAATGCGCTGGCCGCGGTCTTCGGCGACGGGGCCGCCGTGCACGATGACGGGAACACCTGGGCCGGCGAGGCCGAGATCCGCGAGTGGATCCAGGGGCACCTGATCAACCCCAAGGTCGTGCTCACGCCGACCTCGTTCGCGGACGACCGGCTGGTGGCCTCCGGGGACGGTGATTTCCCCGGCGGGCCGCTGTCATTCGCATTTGTGTTCGACATCAAGGACGACCAGGTCATCGACCTCGCGATCGAGCCCGTCTGATGCGTCACCGGCCGGGCTGCCCGAGGGCTGCTCCGGCCGGTGAACGCGACAGTGGAGCACGGCATCAAACGGCTCAAACGCCACCGTGCAGTCGCGACCAGGTTCGACGAACTCGCCGTTCGCTACGAAGCGACCGCCGTTAGCCTCGACGACTCTTGGACATCTGCATTGAGCGTGCGGTGGCGCGGGCGGCGGTGTCGATGAAGTCGGCGACCGGGCCGGGTTGCGAGACCGCCACAGCGTGGGAGGCGGCGACCTCAATCGTTGTGGAGCCCGCCCTGTCGGCCATGAAGCGCTGCAGGTCTGGCGGGATGGCCTGGTCCTGGGCGCTGATCAGGGTCCAGGAGGGGATCGTCTTCCAGGCGACCTTGGTCACGCTCTCCTCCTGGGCGTGCGCGGAGGCGGGCCGCTGCGTTGCCTCCATGAGTTCGGCGGTGCCGGAGTCGACGTCGGCGGCGAACGCCTCGTGAAACTTGTCCTGCACAATGTACTGATCCATGGTCATGCCGCCGTCGTCGTCGGGTACCGGGATCATCCTGATGCTCGAGGTGAGCTGACTGCCGGGGTGCTTGGTGAGCAACCCGAGCGCACTTTCGCCCACGTCCGGGCTCAAGCTGGCGACGTACACCAGGGCCTTGACGTTGGGGGCGTCAGCCGCCGCCTCGGTCATGACCGCCCCGCCGTAGGAATGGGCGGCAATCACGACCGGTCCGGGCAGGCTGTCCAGGAGGGCGCGAACATATGCGGCGTCCTTTTGCACACCACGCAGCGGGTTGGCGACGGCAATGACCGGATAGCCCCGATGTTTGAGGTTGGCAATCACGCCGTTCCAACTCGACGAGCCGGCGAATGCCCCGTGGATCAGCACGATCGTCGGCATTTCCTGGGCAGACATGTCAGAAGCAGCGCTCATCTGGAGGTCCTTTCGAGAGGCCTCGTCACCCGTTGCCAGCGATTGCCGGCCGGACCGACGAGTACGGTCGACGGAGCATTTCCCCCGGCACCGCGAATCAGCCCGCGCGATCCCTGCGCCGAAGGGGTTGCAGCATCCAGAATCCCGCATCGATCGGGCCGCTGTCAGCGAGAACGGAGAACGCCGAACGCCTGGCCGGTATGCGAACCGGACAGCGAGATGAGTTGACGGTCACCGTTCGCACGTTGGGCGAGCATTGGGTACCACGTCTCCACCGCCAACAGGGATAAGACCGAACGTTCTGTCGCTAAGATGGTTGGATGGCGAGCGACGAACCCACCAACCGACCCTCCGAGGCGCGCCTCAAGCTTCTCCGCACGGCGACCAGGATTTTCTACGCGGAGGGCATTCACGCCGTCGGCGTCGACCGGATCATCGCCGAGGCGAAGGTGACCAGGGCTACTTTCTACCGACACTTCCCCAGCAAGGATGATCTCATCCTGGCCTACCTGCGGGAGGTGCATCAGCTGGAGCGCGGCATGGTCGACGAGGCGCTCGCCGCCAACCGATCGCCGGTCGACCCGCTCCTGGCCATCGCCAATTCCATCGCTCAGAACATCCAGTCCCCCGGGTTCCGTGGGTGCGCGTTTTTGAACGCCGCGGCGGAATATCCCGACACGAACCATCCCGTGCACCAAGAACTCATGGCCCACCGGCAATGGTTCCTGGACACCATCACCACGCTCATGGCACAGGTCCACGAAGGAACGGCGGATCCCGCGGCGCGCCACTTCGTCATGCTCCGGGACGGTGCCATGGCGGCGGGATGCCTCGCCGACCCCACGAAGGTGTCCGAGACCTTCCTGCGCGGTGTCGAAGGACTCCTCAGGATCAACTCGGAGCTTCGGTCGGCGGAGTCGGCCCGATAGCCCCCGCACGACCTCGAGCTGGGCCACCCTCCGGTAGGAGGATGACCCAGCTCCTGTTGTGGTGCCACCACCGGTTGAGCGCGCGCCCTCGCCCGGCCGACCTCGTCTTCTTTTCGTCGCAACGGCCGACCGCCGCCGATGACGCGGACGGCCGTACGGCGCAGGTCAGCGGCCGTACGCCTCCAGCAGGCGTAGCCAGACCTCGCTCACGGTCGGGTACGCGGGCACGGCGTGCCACAGCCGCTCCAGAGAAACCTCACCGACGATGGCGATCGTCGCCGCGTGGATCAGTTCCGCGACGTCCGGGCCGACGAGGGTGAGGCCGACGATCACCCGCCGGCCCTCGTCCACGACCATCCGGGCGTGCCCCTGGTAGCCGTCGGCGTGCAGCGCGGCCCCGGCGACGGCGGCCAGGTCGTAGTCGACGACCCGGATCCGCAGTCCAGCGGCCTCGGCGGCGGCTGCGGTCAGCCCCACCGACGCGACCTCCGGGTCGGTGAAGACGACCTGCGGCACGGCGCGCTCGTCGGCGGTGGCGACGTGCCGACCCCACGGACGGTCGTCTGTCGCTTCGCCGGTGGCCCGCGCCACGATCACGTCGCCCACCGCGCGGGCCTGGTACTTGCCCTGGTGGGTCAGGAGCACACGCCGGTTGACGTCCCCCGCCGCGTACAGCCATCCGTCGCCAATCAACGCGCCGGCACCGTCGACCACCCGCAGGGTGTCGTCGACCGTGAGCCAGGCGCCCGGCTTCAGGCCGATCCGGTCGAGGCCCAGGTCGTGCGTGTTCGGCGTACGGCCGATCGCGACGAGGATCTCGTCGGCCTCGACCTGTTCGCCGTCGGTGAGCGTGATGTGCACCGTGCCGTCGCCGTCGCGGCTCACCGATCTGGCCTCGGCACCGAGTTGGACCGACACGCCAGCTTCCCGCAGAGACTGCGTGACCCGCTCGCCGACGAACGGCTCCGCCGCAGTGAGCACCCCGTCGCGCGCAAGCACCGTCACCGCCGATCCGAGGCCGGCGTACGCGGTCGCCATCTCCGTGGCCACCACGCCACCACCGATGATGGCGAGGCGGCCGGGAACCTCGCTCGCGGCGGCTGCCTCACGGCTGGTCCACGGTGCAGACTCGCGCAGACCGTCGATGTCCGGCACCAGCGCGCCACTTCCGGTCGCGACGACGACGGCGTGTCGGGCGGTGAGCGAGGTGGTGGCGCCGTCCGCGCCGGTCACCTCGACGACCCGGTCGGCGCCGATCCGTCCCTGGCCCCGATACAGCGCGATCCCCGCCGAATTCAGCCAGGACACCTGCCCGTCGTCCCTCCAGTGCGAGGCGAAGGCGTCCCGGCGACGCAGCACGGCCTCCGCGTCCAACTCGCCGGTCACCGCCTCGCGTGCACCGGGCAGCTGACGAGCCGCCCGGAGCGCGGTCTGGCTGCGCAGCAGCGCCTTGGTCGGCATGCAGGCCCAGTACGAGCACTCGCCGCCCACCAGTTCCCGCTCGACGATCGCGGCGGTCAGGCCGCCCTGCACGACGCGGTCGGCGACGTTCTCCCCCACCGGCCCCGCGCCGATGACAATGACGTCGTACGCGGCCTTTTCCACGTCAGTTTCCCTTCGCGGTGCGGCCGAGGCGGATGGCCGCGATGAGGAAGAAGATGGCGCCGGGGATGGCGTAGCCGATCGCGTTGGTCAGCGCCGGGTTGTCCGCGGAGGCTGCCGCGAAGAACGATGCGCCGGCGATGACGGAGATGCCACCGCTGATGATCATCGGCCATTGGCCCCCCATCTTGCGGCGGGTGACGGCCACGATCAGCTGAACCAGTCCGGCCACGACCGCCCAGGCGCCCCAGACGCGCAGGACCGCTGGGATGCCGGACGCGCCGGCGATGCCCAGGCCCACCGCGGCGAGCAGGCTGATCGCGACGTTCACGTACAGCAGGGTGGGCGATCCGGTGGCCCGCGACGCGCGGACGTCGACGATGGCGGCGGCCACGTCGAAGAGCGGGTAGAGAACGAGCAGCGCGGCGGTGAGGGGGTTGAGGTGTTTGGCGAGGGGGAACGTCACGGCGGCCCAGACGATCGCGAAGGCGAAGCGACCGAAGTACAACCGCCGCAGGGCGGCGGCCGTCGTCGAGATGCCGGGAACGGCAACGGTGGTCATGGTCATCCTCTCGGAAATTTCCGGAGCGAAGGGACATCCAGCGGGGTGAGGGCCGCCGCCGGGAGGGGAAGGGCGGTGCTACTCGACGTGGGAGAACAGCCCCGTGATCTCCACCTCAGCGCCCTGGAGCCCACCGAAGACGGCACCGGCAGCGGGCGTCGCGACTGCGGCAGAGGCGTCCTCGTAGCTGGCGAAGTACAGGTCGAGCGTCCGATACGCGGGTGTGGGCGTGCCGTCCTCCTTCGGCCACACCTTGGCCGACTCGACCCGCTGAAGCTTCGGGAACGTCTCCGCGGCCCGGAGTACGTCGGCGTAGACCTTCTCGAACTCGTCGGGGTCGGCGGGGTTACCGATGACAAGGGTGATCTTGGTGGGCACGGCGCTCTCCTTCAGGCACAGCCGCTCACCTGGCGGGCGCCAGGTGGAACGAACGTTCTGTCTGTTGGAACCGTACCTACTCGGCCCACCACCGTCAAGACCGACCGTTCTATCTTGTGCTTGCTGTGGCGTCCGCCACCAGCTGGGTCCGGTTCGACGGGAACGCGCGGTGCGCCCAGCCGGGCGGTCACGTGATGAAACGGGCCATCGTGGCGAACGGGTGCCGCGTCACGCCTCGGAGTCGCGGTCTCCGGACGTCTCCCGTCCGATCGGCGAGGCGGGAACCTCCAGCGACTGGCCTCGCCAGCGCAGCGCTCCGAGTAGTGCGACCAGGGCGAGCACACAGGCCACCACGCTCAACCCGACCATCGGCGCCCGATGCGCCAGCACCGGCGCGGACACCAACAGGGCGCCCAAACCGATCACCTGGGGTCGGGAGACCTGACCGAAGACCTCGTACTCCAGCCGCAGGCGGGCCACGAGGAAGAGCATCGGTCCGCCCACCACGAACAGCAGCCAAGTGGGCCGCGGCTGTCCGAACGGATGATCGATCACCAACTCGTAGCCGACCGAGGTGACGAGCACGCCGAGCACGATGAACAGGTGCGTCCGTTCCGACGTGGCGCCCAGCCGGCCGGGCATACCGGCCCGGCCGAACGCCTCCGACAACAGCAGACCGGCACGGTAGAAGTAGATTCGCCAGAGCAACGCGCTGGTCGCGAACGTGACCGCGAAGGCGGCCGCCCGATTCCCGGAGTAGTCCGCGCCGCTGAAGACCACGCCGATAACCAGAATCGACTCACCGAGCGCGATGAGGAACATCTGCTGATAACGGTCCGCGAGATGAGTCCCCGCGATCCGCCACCGACCTATCTTCGAGACCCCGAGCCACGGCAGCGGCCAGCCCAGGACCCAGGCGAGGTAGTCGACAGCGAGGGCGACAACCCACAGCGGCAGGCGGAGGTGGTCCGGGCCCAACGCGCCGACCAGCCACAGCGGGGCGCTCGCCACGGCCCACACGACAAGCCGGAAGGGCACCAGCCGTCGCGGATGCCCGCGCAGCGCGACCGCGACCACCAGTGGCCGCAGCACCATCACCATCAGGTACGCGACCGCGAACGGCACCGCTCGTTCCTCAAGGGCGCGGGGCAGCGTCACCGCCATGATCAGTCCGGCGAACATGGTGCCGATCACGACGGCCTGAATGACCGGCTGCTCCGGTTCGTACCGGCTGGTGATCCAGGCGGTGTGCGACCAGATCAACCAGAGCGCCAGAAACAGCAGCAGGGTACGCCCGAAGCCCGTGACGAGCGCCCAGCCAGTGTCATCGCCCAATCCGGCGAAACGTTGCGAGACCCGGGTGAGGGCCACCACGAAGGCCAGATCGAAGAAGAGCTCCAGGAACGTCGCCCGACCCGAACTCATCGGAGGGCGCAGCAGCTCGGCACCCCGCCCCGCCGCCATCGTCCGCCTCCGTCCGCCTCTCGCTACCAACGAGCCGACCGCCAGTGGAGTTGCGTCGACGCCCAGCCGGCGTCTGGCCTGGAATGACGGCGGCGGGTCCGGCGTGACGGTTACGGGCGGGCGTTGACCGGTCGGGGCGCGAACGCGGAGGGCAGGCCGAGTTCGGCCCGGGCAACCTCGATGAATAGGCGCTCGGCCTCCCACAGGGCGTCGAATCGTTCGGCGGGCAACGCCTCGGCGCCACTGCTGGCCCGTGCAGCCGCCAGGAGCCGGGCCTGGCGCACCAGCTCCGACGAGCGGCTCACCACCTCGACTGTGCCGGCCACCAGCCGAAGCGCGGTCTTGGTACTTCCCCCGCTCCGGACCTCGCGGGACGGCCCAGGCCGATCGGCACGCGCAGACATCAGTTGGATATCGATTGCAGTCACTGTACGGTGGGAACGCTCCCAGACCGTGTCCACCACCCACCTGCTCGAGGAGCTGAACATGTCACGACGACGTCGTCGCCCGGCCGCCATGCTGGCCGGGTTGCTCGCTCTGGCCCTGGCTGCGGCCCTGTCGCCACCGACGCCGATGGCCGGCACTGCCGCGGCCGGCCCATCCAAAACCCGTGCTGTGCCACTCACTGAGCTGACAGTGGTTTCCGAACGGGTGGCTTTCGGTCTGCAGCGTCCCATCGCGATCACCGGGTTGCCGGACGGCCGGATGCTGATCGCGGAGAAGAACGGCACTGTCCGCGCCTACCACCCCGACACCGGCCTGGCACCCGACCCGGTGATCGACCTGACCGCCCGGATCGACACGTCGGACAACGAGCGCGGCCTTCTCGGCATCACACCGGCGCCGAACTTCGCGCGGACCGGGATGCTCTACGTGGCCTACACGAGCCTGCCTGCCGGCGCGCTGACCCTGGCGCGAGTGCCCATCAACGCCCCCGATCGGGTGCAGGTGCTGCTCACCCAGGAGCACGCCGAGTACGGCAACCACAACGGCGGACAGGTGGCCTTCGGCCGCGACGGCTACCTCTACTGGTCCCTCGGCGACGGTGGCTACGCGAACGACCCCTACAAGAGCGGCCAGAACCTCGGCACCCTGCTCGGCAAGATTCTGCGGATCGACGTCAACCGCAGCTGCGGGGCGAAGCCCTACTGCGTGCCCTACGACAACCCGTTCGTCCGCACGGCGGGCGCGCGGCCGGAAATCTGGGTCTACGGGCTGCGCAACCCGTGGAAGTTCTCCATCGACCCGGCCGACAACTCGCTGTGGATCGGTGACGTCGGCCAGGGTCTGATCGAGGAGATCAACCACATCCGCCCGTCCCAGCGTGGCGCGAACCTCGGCTGGTCCTGTCGGGAGGGCACGCCGGTCTTCGACGAGACGCAGTGCCGGCCGGGCATGCGGCTCACCGACCCAATCGTCGAGTACGACCACTACATGACCGAGAACTGTTCCATCATCGGCGGCCTGGTGTACCGGGGGTCCGTCACCCCGGAGGCGCGGGGCACCTACATCGCCAGCGACTACTGCTCGACCCGCGCTTTCGCAGTGCGTCCCAAGTCCACCGGTGGCTACGAGTCCGCTGAGATCGGCACCTTCCCCACCCAGCCGACGGCGTTCGGCGCCGACGTGAACGGCGAGCTGTACGTGCTCAGTGACCTCCCGGGATGGCTGAGCAAGGTGCGGTTCGAGCGGGTCCAGCCGACCCCGACCCCCACCGCCGGGGCGACGATCCGCTGAACCTCGGGACATGCCCGTGACACCCGCGCTACCTCAGGGGACGGCCGCGCTCGGCGGCCGTCCCCTGCTCGCGCGGGCTGGTGCTCGCCGGTCGACAGATCAGCCTCGCGGTGGCCGAGGGGCACTCGCCTCGTCCGGTGGGCGCCACACCTTCTCGACCGACTGCTCGGCGGCGCGCTGCCGCCCGATGACGAGCCGGCTCAGCACCGCCGCCACCGCCCCGGCCACCACCCCGGTGAGGATTCCGGTGACGAGGCTGGAGAACACCGCCGCCACCCGAAGGATCGCTTCCTGCGCCCGAGGGTCGATGTTCCCGAGCCTCGGCCCGGTCGCACCGAACGCCTCGTCCCACAGAATCTGGTGACCAACCGCGAGAAGAACACCGTAGATCGCCCCGATGACCACCACGGTCAGGAACGGACGCGGCGGACGCCGCCACAGCACGGCGGCGACCCAACAGATCAGCGGTACGACCGCGAGCAGCACCGCGGCAAGCCGCCCTTCCTCCACGACGTGCAGGTCGTGCAGGACCACCCGCGGTGCGGCCAACACGGCGAGCGCGACCAGGGCAGTCCACGAGAACCCGAGCGTGCGACGCCCGGCGCTCATCGCTCGACCCGTACCGGCGCGGTTTCCCTGGCGAAGCGCAGCAGGGCGGTGAATGCCAGCGCGGATGTCACCGCTCCGCCGGCGAGGCGCACCCAGTGGCCGGCGACGAACTCCTCGGCGACCTGGCGTAGGTACTCAGGGGAATGCGTGCCGACCGGGTCGACGAACATGATCTCGTTGCGTGGCCAGAAGAACACCACCGAAAACAGAAACTCGCAGGCGATGAAGACCGCCGCGGCGGCGGCGACGTACCACCGCAGGCGCCGATTGCGCCAGGTGAGGGCGGTCGCGGCGAGGCTCATCAACACGACCGAGGCGCCCAGCGGCGGGAAGTAGTCGCTCGGGCCTCCGGCGACCAGGAACTCACGGGCCCGGTCCAGCGAGGCTGGTGCGTCGCCGAAGACGTTCGGGTAGAGCATCACGGTCTCGGCCGCGACCCCACCAAAGGACATCATCGCGGCCCAGACGAGCACGACAAGCACGATCCACGTCAGCCTGATACGGGACACAGCAGTACTTCTCCTTGGTTTTCGAACCCTTGCGGGCACGATCTGTGATGTCGCCGTCGACGCTAGGTCGCCAATTCGGGGCCGTCTGCCGCGCAGCCGCGTGAGCTGGCATCGCTTCTCGACGTACGTGCGGGAGCGGGGGTGTTGCCTGCGGACGGCAGCGGCTCGGGCCCGCGCCGACTTAGGCTCACGGACGTGCAGGCAACCTCACCCACCCGAACCGAGGCGCTGCTCGCTGTGGCCATCCTGGGCCTGGTCGCGGCGGCGATCGCGACCGAGGACGCGCCGACCTCCCGGGCGGCGCTGGCTGGCGGGTTCGGGGTCGGCCTGGCCGTACTGCTGCTGGTAGCCCGGCGTTGGACCGTCCCCGCGCTGCTGGCGACAGCCGCCGGCATCCTCGGCTACTACGCGCTGGAGTTGCCGCCGGTCGGCGTGGCCGCGCCGGCCGCCGCCATCCTCTACGTGGCCGCCCAGCGGGGCCGGGTGGTCCCGGCCGCCGCCGTCGGCGGGAGCCTGCTGGCCGTTTCGGTGGCCGCCCGGCTCGTCGAGGGAGACGACATCTCTGTCGTGATCGGTGCTGGTCTCGGCTCCGAGGCGGCCCTGATACTCGCCGTCATCGCTCTCGGTGACGCCGTCCGCAACCGGCGTTCGCTACGGGTCACGCTGGCCCGGCAGGCCGCCTCGGCGGCCGAGGAACGCCGCCGGGAGGCAGCCCGGCAGGTCGAGGCCGAGCGGCTGCGCATTGCCCGGGAGGTGCACGACACGCTCGGACACACGATGTCGGTGGTCACCCTGCAGTCGGCTGTGGCGAGGGAGGCACTTGCTGATGCCGAGCCCGAGCGGGCCGAGGCCGCGCTGGCAGCGATCCACTCGGTGAGCGGCAGCGCCATGGCCGAGCTGCGTGCCACGTTGGGCACGCTGCGTCGCGAGCCCGGGCCACGCGAGCCGGCCCCCGGTTTCACCCAGCTGCGCACGCTCATTGAGGGCGTCCGCCGCGGTGGGCTGCCGGTCGAACTGCGTCTCGACGGGTCGGTCGACACCCTGCCCACGGTGGTCGGCAGCACTGTGTACCGCATCGTGCAGGAGGCACTGACCAATGTGCTGCGCCACGCGCACGCCACCCGCGCCACAGTGACGATCCGGGTGACCTCGGCCCGGCTGTCGGTGGAGGTCGTCGACGACGGCCGGGGATCCACCGGCGGCACGGCGGTTGAGACGGGTCAGGGGCTACGCGGTATGTCGGAGCGGGTTGCCCTGCTCGGCGGAACCCTCGATGCCGGCGAGACCGCTGACGGCGGCTTCCGGGTCTCGGTCCACCTACCGCTGGCCGGAGTCGCCGCATGACCGACGTACGCGTCGTCCTCGTCGACGACCAGCACCTGGTCCGCACCGGACTCCGCGCGTTGCTGGAACGCGCCCCGGACATCACCGTTGTCGGCGAAGCCGGCGACGGCCGGGTCGGTGTGGCGGTCGCCCGCGAGCAGCGGCCCGACGTCGTCCTGATGGATGTCCGGATGCTCGGCGGCGACGGTATCGAGGCCACCCGCCGCATCCTCGCCGACCCGACGCTGGCCGACGTCCGGGTGGTCATGCTGACCACCTTCGACGACGACGAGTACCTCTTCGAGGCCATCCGCGCCGGCGCCGCCGGCTTCCTCCTCAAGGACACCCCGCCCGACGCCCTGCGGGACGCCGTCCGCGTGGTGGCCGGCGGGGACGCGCTGCTGTCACCGGCGGTGACCCGGCGGGTGATCGCCGCGGCCGCCCGCTCCCCCGTCGCGGACCCGGCCCGGCTGATCGGGCTCACCGGGCGCGAACGCGACGTCCTGGCACAGGTCGGCACCGGACGGTCGAATGTGGAGATCGGGGCGGCCCTGCATCTCAGCCCGGACACGGCCCGCACGTACGTGAGCCGTCTGCTGCACAAACTGAACGCCCGCGACCGCGCCCAGCTTGTGGTTATCGCGTACGAGAGCGGGCTGGTGCGCCCCGGCGAAGGCTGAGCAACGGCGGAGAGCAGCCGGCCACCACCTCGGTGAGCACCTTCGGTGCGGTGGCAAGATTCGGCCGGACGTGGCCGCTGCCGACCAGCTCAAGCAGACGGCGTGACCGGAGACCGCAGGCCGAGCCACTGCTCGGCGTCCCAGGCATGGAACCGCTCCACCTCGGTGAACCCCAGCCTTGCCGCAAGGCGCATCGAGCCGACGTTGGCGGTTTGAGTGGTGAGCACCACCGGCTCGCCGGGAAGAACGCCGCCGAGCCAGTCGAGTGCCGCCGCGCACGCCTCGGCGGCGTACCCGAATCCCCACGCCCTTGGCAGAAACAGGTAGCCGAGGTCGACCTTCCCGATGGCAGCCGGGCGATGGTGCGCCGTTGCTCTCCTGAGCAGGATCTGGCCGATCATCGCCCCGTCGAGCTCAACGACGAAGCTCCCCGGCCACTGCTCGGGCACCACGGGCATCTCGCGCTCAAGCTCGCCAGGCAGGCGGGGACCACCGAGGTAACTGTTCACCTCTGGCGACGCCAACAGCTCGATGAAGGCGTCACGATCCCGGGTCTCGGGCTCACGGAGCACGAGCCGCTCGGTCCTGATCGGAGCAGGCGGCCAAGCCACGGCTTGCAGGTCTGCCATACGCGTCATCGGTCGAGGCTGTCACGCCTGGGTCATCGGAACCCCACCCAGCCAGCGCGAGTTGTCATTGTCGAACCGCGCTCACGGCGGCGCTGTCCGAGGGACACAGCCGGGCCTCTGCTGTAGGTAGCGTGCGGAAATGACAAGGAGCGCGCGAATCGCGGACCAGCTGGACCGGCATTGGCACAGGAACCTGCGTCCTCGGCTGCACGGTCTCGCCGATGAGGAGTACTTCTGGGAGCCGGTGCCTGGCTGCTGGAGCATCCGCCCACGTGGCACGTCGGTCGCATCGATGCCGGCGGGTTCGGGGGCATGGACGATGGACTTCGCGTCCCCTGACCCGGTGCCGGCGCCGGTGACCACGATTGCCTGGCGGCTGGCGCACATCATCGTCTCCTGCCTGGGCTACCGGGTCGGATGGCACTTCGGCGGCCAGAACGTCGACTCCCAGACATTCGCCTACGCGGCAACCGCTGACGAGGCGCTGAAACAGCTCGACGAGATGTACGGGACATGGAACACCGGCGTCCGCGAGCTCTCGGACGCCGACCTGGAGAACCCGCCCACGGTCGGTCCCGAACGGTTTCCCATGGAGGGCATCGTCCTGCACGTCAACAGGGAGCTCATCCATCACGGCGCCGAGATTTCCCTGCTGCGCGACCTCTACCGCTGGCAGGACGGGGCCGCGCGCGCATCCACCGGCAGATGACCGCACCGTTCGTGTGCTCAGCCAGCCGTCCTCAGCAGACAGTTGAGCGACGGCACCCGACCTTACGCCGACTGCTGATCGTTCACGGAGCCAAGGACCTTCGGCCCCGTACCGTGCTCTCACTGCCGGATGGCGTCACGGCCGTACGCGTTCCGATGACGTGCTCCAGCCCCGGCCACTGGGTGCCTGGAAAGCCCGGCGGCAAGGAGTACCGCTGTGGCGAGAGCAAACGCCTGGCCAAGGGCGAGAAGATGGAGTACGAGTTCGAGTTGCGCCTCGACGAGGCAGGCACCGGGCCGCAGAGGTGCGGCTGACCTTCCACACAGGCGTGGATCCCAACCCCGCCAACGACAGCGCGAAGATCACCATCATCGCGAGCGCTGACGGCGGGAGCGAGAGCCCCGGTGGGGATGACGGCCAGGGAGGCGGGGGCACCGATGGCTCGCTGCCGATCACCGGTGCCAAGGCTGGACTGATTGCCGGCATCGGTGGCGTACTGCTCGCCGCCGGCGCTGCGGGCTTCGTGGTGGCCCGCCGTCGCAGGACCCGCTTCGTCGCCTGATCTGTTTCCTGCGCCAACCGTGCCCCGTCGACCTCAGGTCGGCGGGGCACGGGCTCACCCGCATGAACTGCTGTGACTCACAAGGTCGTCGCCCTGACGTCGTGCGGAGTGCCGCAGCGATCAGTGATCTCGGTCCGGGTCGAGGAAGCACGACAGCAGCTGTCTGAACTCCCGCGGGTGCTCGATCGCCGGCACGTGCCCGCATCGACCGAACACGTGCAGACGGACGTCAGCCAGGTGTTCGAGCAGGGGCTGGGCTGCCGTCGCGAGCGGCGTGACCCGGTCCTCGACGCCGTGCACGAGCAGTACGGGCGCGCGCACCGTCGCCAGCGTCTGCGCCGAAAGAGTGAGATCGGTGGCCCATCGTGCCCTTGGTGGAGGGAACACCGACGCGAATGCCGCCGCCCCCGCCCGCATCGCGGACGCACGGGCGTCGACGGCCGAATCGGTCACGAGCGCCTGATCGAGGACGAGGCGACTGAGCATGTCCCGTGCCCCGGACGGGCCGGCGGGGGCGGCCCAGACCGCGTCGAGGTCGGCGGAGAGCGGCGCCCCGGGGGCGCCCATCGTCGAGACCGCCACGACACGGGTGACCTGCTGGGGGCGTGCGGCCGCCAACGCCAGCGCCACGGCACCGCCCATGGAGTGACCCACCACGGCGTAATGCTCGATACCGAGGGCATCCATCAGGCTTGCGGCCTGCTCCGTCCACAGCCGGAGCCCACCCCTGGAGCCTGCCGGGAGGGGTGTGCGGCCGAACCCCGCCTGGTCAGGAGCTACCACGCGCCAGGACGCGCCCAGCGCCTGCGCCGTCGTTGCCCAGGCGCCGGACCCGGTCGTGCCGGGTCCGGAGCCGTGCAGCATCAGCACCGCGGGCCCCGTGCCGCTGTCCAGGACGTGGACGGGGGAACCGTCGACTGCGACGGTCCGAAGTGCGGTCACCAGGGCAGGTCGGATGTGCTCATGCCGACGCGGGGTCGACGGACTTCGAGAAGAGCTCCATCATCGCCCTGCCGAACTGCGGCATGTCGGGCCAACCCCGGCAGGAGACGAGGTTGCCGTCCACGACGTCGGGAGCGTCGATGACCGTCGCGCCCGCGTTCTCCATGTCACCGGTGATGGGGGGGAAACACGCGGTCTTTCGACCCTTCAGCAGCCCGTACACCGCTGGCACCTGCGCGCCGTGGCACACCAGCGCGATGGGAAGGTTGCGCGCGAAGAAGTGCTCGGTGATGCGCCTGACGTCGGCGTCGACCCGGATCCACTCGGGGGCTCGTCCCCCGGGGATGATGAGGGCGTCATAGCGCTCGACGTCGACGTCGGCCCAGGGCACGTCGACCGGCAGCTTGCGGCCGTTCTTCTCCACGTAGGCGTCGGAGTTGGGGTCGAACTCGTGGATGACCAGTTGCACGTCGCGCATCGTCCGTGACGAGACGTCGACGTCCCAGCCGCCCTCCTGCACGCGGTAGTAGGGATACATGGTGTCGAGCTCCTCGGCGGCATCGCCGGTCAGGAGCAGCGCTCTGGGCACCTACTTCTCCTCGCATCTAGGGGCGGGTGAGGTGGATCCAATCCGATCCGATCAGGATTGAGTCAGCATTCCTGGGCCCAGCGCGCCCGTCAAGCCTCTACCGTCATTCCGTCCGCGTGCTCGATCTCGTTGAACAATCGTCGGAAACGCTCACCGGATCGCAGGATGTGCCGACGCATCGCGTAGGCGGCGGCGTCGGGGTCACGCGCGGCGATCGCGGTCACGACGTCCTCGTGCTCGGCCATGGCCTGGTGCGTGACCTGGGTGTCGTGGTGAAGCCGGAAGAGGTGCACGTGGCTGTGCAGGCGAGCGAGCGTTTCACGGATGACCTGGTTCTCCGCGCTCAGGGCGACGAGATCGTGGAAGGCCGCGTCGCGTAGCCCGAAGGCGCCGTAGGCCAGCGGTCCGCTGCCCCCCTCCAGCTCCGCCATCTCCTCCAGCATCCGTCGCAGACCCGCAACCTGCTCCGAGGAGGCGCGTTCGGCGGATCTGCGCGCCGCTGCCGGCTCGAGGAGCAGGCGGACCTCGAGCATGTCCTCGAACCGGTGACGGGTTATCTGGGGAGGAATGCGGTAGCCGGCATGGGGCACCCGCACGACCAGACCCTCGGCCTCCATCCGGTTCAGAGCGTCTCGGATCGGCGTCTGCGAGACTCCCAGTTCCCGGGCCAGGACGTCGATCGTGACGCGGGAGCCAGGCTCGATCCGTAGCGACATCAGCTGTCCGAGCAGCGTGTCGTACACCTCGTCGGCGAGCCGGCCGCCAGATCTTCCCGCCGGCGTTCCGCCCGTCACGGCCCTGCGGCCCCGCGCGATCATCGCTTCGTCGTCCATCGTGACGTGAGGTCCCTTCCTGCGCCTTCGCGAAACTATTGACATCAGTCACAACGCTGCGGCATGCTGACGCCCCCACGCGATCGTATAGGAAAAGTGACGCACGCCCGCCATCCTGTACATCGCGGCACCACCCGCCACCGCTTCACTTCGATCACCTGAAACTCCCACGAGCATGCTCGACGTCCCGCTCGGGTCGTCACCGGGTCGCAGCTGAACCGAAGGACTCTCCCGACGGCAGGCAGACCCGGCACTCGCGGCGTACTCGTGACGCCGGTCCGCGGGTCGGTCCCCGTGGCAGCCCGGCAACGCGCCTGAACAACCCAGCAACTGCTCGGCGAAGCACATAGCGAGGCCTTAGAAGTTCCCACCCAGAAAGCAGGCAATAAGATGCGGTATCTGAAGCGAACAGGACGATTGTCCGATCCCGGCCGAAAGGTGCAGCTGGCGACCCTGGCCATGCTGCTGGTGGCCACGACCGCGACGGCGTGCGGCGATGGCAAGGACGACGGCGAGAAGGCGAGCGCCCCCAAGGCGCCGGCGACCATCCCGGAGCTCACCAAGGATCCGCTGACGCTCAGCTTCATCTGGTTCGACTGGCCGCCCGCCAAGGCACTGGAAGCCTTCGCGAACGCGGAGTACAAGAAGGAACGGCCGAACGCGACCATCAAGGTCAACACCGTGCCGAACGCGAACTGGCACGACGCCATGTTCACCCAGTTCGCGGCGCGAAAGACCGACTTCGACATCGCGATCCTGGACTCGCAACACATCGGCGAGGCCGTGACGAACGGCAACATCCTCGACATCACCGACTTCGTCAAGAAGAACATCGACGTCACCGCCTACGACCCGTACCTCCTGGCGGCCTACGGCCAGTACCCCCAGGCGGAGACCGGCAAGCGCGACGAGAACGCCAGCCTGTACGGACTACCGCTGCTCGGCGACACCTGGACGATGATCTACCGCAAGGACCTGATCGGTGCCAAGCCACCGCAGACCTGGGACGAGATGATCGCGGCCGCCACGAAATGCCAGGCGGACAACCCTGGCGTCAGCGGGCTGGCCTTCCACCAGGCCAACGGCTCCGACGCCGCGGCCGTCACCTACAACACGGTGAACGGCGTCTACGGCGGCAACCTCTGGGACTCCAAGGCGCGCAAGATCGAGGGTGTCCTCAACGACACCGCGGGCCAGGAGGCGATGGACGTCCTGGTCAACAAGATGAAGCCGCTGACCGCCAAGGGTTCCGGCAACTGGTTCATCGACGAGGTGAACGCGGCGGTCGCCCAGGGCAAGGCGTGCATCGCGTTCAACTGGATCGCCGCGAGCGGCGGCCTGCTCGATCCGAAGCAGTCGACGCTCGGTACCAGCCGGGAGAAGATTCTCGACAAGCTGGGTTTTGCCACCCTGCCGAGCCAGAAGACGAACCTGGTCCCCCTCGGCGGCATGGGGATGCACGTGTCGGCCTACTCCGCCAAGGACAACCAGGCCGAGGCCCTGAACTTCATGGAGTGGTTCGAACGGGCTGACATCCAGAAGAAGTGGGCCGCGGCTGGTGGCGTGCCATCGCGTACGGACGCAATCCAGTCACCCGAGTTCCTCAACGCCGGGCCGTTCAACAAGGTGTACGCCGACTCGGTGCCGCGGATGCGGGACATGTGGAACGTGCCCGAGTACGCGCGCCTCGTCGACATCGAGAACACCAACGTGAACGCGGCTCTCAACGGCGCCAAGAAGCCCAAGGATGCGCTCGACGACATCGCCAAGGAGCAGCAGGGCGTGCTCGACTCCGGCAACCGCAAGGGTGGCGGCGGACTGTGAGTGACCCCGCCCCTCTGACTACCGACGATCCCGGGCAGGTGGCGTCCGCAAGGCCGCCTGCCCGGGGTCGGGCCCCTCGGCTGAGCGACCGCGGGCTCGCCGTTGCCTTCATCTCCCCCGCGATGCTGCTGCTGCTCGCCATGTCGGTGTTCCCGTTGCTGTGGGCGTTGTACCTGTCTTTCACCGACTACTCCGCCACCCGCGGGGGGCCGGCCGATTTCATCGGATTCGGGAACTACACCGCCATCCTGACGTCGGCGCAGGTCCACACGAGGGCCCTGACGACGTTGATCTACGTGGTCGGCGCGGTCGGCCTTCAGACCGTGCTCGGATTCGGCATCGCCTACCTGATCTCACGGCGCACACATGGGCGAGGAGTGCTGACCACCCTGTTCCTGGTGCCGATGATGCTGTCGCCGGTCGTGGTCGGGCTGTTCTGGCGATTCATGCTCGACGCACAGTTCGGCGTGGTCAACAGCATGCTCGGCTCACTCGGTCTGGGGCAGGTGGAGTGGCTCACCCGCCAGCGGACGGCACTGCTGTCCCTGATCGTGGTCGACACCTGGCAATGGACGCCGTTCATCATGCTCATCGCGCTCGCGGGCCTCACCGCGGTTCCCAAGTACCTCTATGAGGCCGCCTCGATCGACCGGGCGTCCGAATGGTTCCGGTTCCGCACCATCACGCTTCCGCTGGTGTGGCCGCTGCTCCTCATCGCCGTGATGTTCAGGGCCATCGAGGCATTCCGGCTGTTCGACCTCGTCTACATCCTCACCAACGGAGGCCCGGGTGTTTCTACCGAGACGTTGTCGTTCCACATCTACAAGGTCGCGTTCCTGGGCTTCAACACCGGAACCGCTTCGGCGTACGGAATCCTCATGGTCCTCGTCGTCATCGTCCTCACGCAGTTCTACCTGCGCTATCTGAACAAGCTCAAGGAGGGCTGATGGCCGTCTCCGTCGACGAGGCAGTGGCCACGGGTCCTGCCCGGGATCACACGCCCCCCGCGCGCCGCCTCGGCAGCCGAGGCCGCTCCGTGCTGGAGGTCGCGCTGCTGACCGCGCTGGCCGTCGTGATGCTCTTTCCGGTGCTGTGGATGATCGAAACGTCCATCAAGGAGAACAGGGACGTCTACGCCATCCCGGCCAAGTTCTTCGACTTCAAGATCACTCTGAGTCATTACAAAGACGTGTTCGTCTCCCCCGGCGGCGGTCGCTCGGCCCTGTCCGTCTCGTTCCTCAACTCTGTCGTGGTGGCCGGAGCCTCCACGGTGCTGGCCACCGTGCTGGGGGTCCCGGCGGCCTGGGCCTACTCACGCTTCGCCGTGAAGGCCAAGAAGGACCAACTGTTCTTCATCCTGTCCACGCGCTTCATGCCGCCCGTGGTGGTCGTGATCCCGATCTTCCTCATGTACCGCCAGGTCGGACTCATCGACAACAAGCTCGGCCTGATCCTCATCTACACGGCGTTCAACGTCCCGTTCACGATCTGGATGATGAAGGGGTTCGTCGACGAGGTGCCCGCGGAGTACGAGGATGCCGCCATGCTCGACGGCTACACCCGTCTGCAGGCGTTCCGGCGCTTCACCCTTCCCCTGCTCGTGCCCGGCATCGCCGCGACGGCGGTCTTCGCGCTCATCTTCTCGTGGAACGAGTTCGTGTTCGCCACCTTCCTCACCTCCAGCGACGACGTCCGGACGGCCCCACCCGCCATCGCCGGCCTGATCGGCGGCACCACCACGGACTGGGGCCTCGTGGCCGCCGCCTCCGTGGTGTTCGCCCTACCGGTGCTCGTCTTCGCGTACCTGGTGCGCAAGCACCTCATCGCCGGCGTGACGCTCGGGGCGGTGCGACGCTGATGGCGGGCATCGAGGTGACAGCGCTGCACAAGCGCTACCCGGACGGGACGGTCGCGGTCGAACACGTGGACCTGTCCATCGGCCACGGCGAGCTGTTCGTGATGCTCGGCCCTTCGGGCTGCGGCAAGACGACCACGCTGCGGGCCATAGCCGGCCTGGAGAGGCAGACGACGGGCGACATCCGCATCGGCGACACGCTGGTCAACGACCTACCGCCCGCCGAACGCGACATCGCCATGGTGTTCCAGTTCTACGCCCTCTACCCGCACCTGAAGACCCGCGACAACCTGGCGTTCCCGCTGCGGGCCGAGGGACTGCCCAAGCAGGAGGTGCACGAGCGGGTCAACGAGGCCGCCCGGCTGATGCAGCTCGGTCCGCTCCTGGACCGGCGACCCCGCCAGCTGTCCGGCGGCGAGCAGCAGCGCGTCGCGCTCGCTCGCGCCCTGGTACGGCGACCGCGCGCGTTCCTCATGGACGAACCTCTCACCAACCTGGACGCGGAGCTGAGGGCGGACATGCGCACGGAGATCAAGCACCTGCAGGGGGAACTGGGCGCCACGATGGTCTACGTCACCCACGACCAGGTCGAGGCGATGTCGCTCGGTCACCGAATCGCCATCCTCAACAAGGGCCGCGTCGAGCAGATCGGCACGCCGCTGGAGGTCTACGACCGTCCGGCGAGTCTCTTCTGCGCCTCATTCATCGGCTCCCCGCCGATGAACCTCATCGAGGTGGAGGTGGCCGACGGGAAGCTGCGCGGTGAGGGCGGACTGGTCCTCACGCCACCGCCGGGCCTGCCGCGCGACCGTGGCCTGATCGCGGGCGTCCGGCCGGAGGCGCTGGAAGTCACCGAACCCGGGGCGGAACACTCGGTCCCGGCCCGCGTGGTCTCGGCGGAGTGGCTGGGCGACGAAATCATCTACGTGGTCGACCACGGCGGCCAGCGCGACGTACGGGTTCGGATGCCACCGACCGTCCGTTTCGCCGCTGACGCAACCGTCGGGTTGCGGCACACCGGCGGCACCCCGGCGGTCTACGACGTGAGCACGGAAGAGCTGGTGGCCTGATGGGAACCGTGGCAGCGCACGGGCTGCGCAAGTCCTTCGGAAAAGTCCAGGCCCTCGACGGGGTGACGCTGGACGTGCCGGACGGCTCGTTCTTCGTCGTGCTGGGGCCCTCCGGGGCAGGCAAGACGACGACCCTGCGAGCGATCGCCGGCCTTGACAAGCTTGACGCCGGGTCGGTGCATCTGGACGGCAGGGACGCGACCGGTGACACCCCGGCCGCACGCGACCTGGCCATGGTCTTCCAGAGTTACGCCCTCTACCCGCGACACACGGTGTACGAGAACATCGCTTCGCCGCTGCGGGCACGTCGCTGTTCGTCGAGCGAGATCGCCGCTGCCGTCGAGCAGATGTCGAACCTGCTGCACATCGAACGGTTGCTGCAGCGTCGTCCGGCGCAGTTGTCGGGTGGTGAGATGCAGCGCGTCGCCCTGGCCCGGGCGCTGGTCCGTAGTCCGCGCGCGTTCCTCATGGACGAGCCGCTGACGAATCTCGACCTCAAGCTCCGCGTCGAGATGCGCACCGAGCTCACCCGCATCCACCGCAGCCTCGGAGCGACCTTCGTCTACGTGACCAACGACCAGGTCGAGGCTCTGTCCATGGCCGACCAGGTCGCGGTCCTGAAGGAGGGGACTGTGCAACAGGTCGGAACACCGACCGAGGTGTACGAGCGCCCAGCCAACCAGTGGGTCGCGGGATTCGTCGGGAGCCCGCCGATCAGCCTGCTCGCCTGCCGTGCCGAGGGAGATCGTCTGGTCGGTGCCGAGGGCTGGACGCTGCCGCGGCCCCGCTGGACCACGGCTGAGGACGGTCGTGAGCTGATGCTGGGCCTGCGGTCGGAGGACCTGTCCGTCGAGCAGCGTGGGAGCGCGTCGTTGTCGGGCGAGCTCTACGGGCTTGAGCCGCTCGGTGACCGGACGGTGGTCGACGTCCGGGTCGGGACGGAGATCCTCAAGGTCAAGGCCCGACCCACAGTCGCGGGTACGCCGGGCGAGCGGGTGCTTGTCACCGTCGACCTGGACCGTGCGCACCTGTTCGACGCGGGCACCGGGGTGTCGCTGTCCGAGGCTGGGCGGTAACGGCGCCGGGCGGCGACGGCGACATGCGCCCGTACGTGGCAGTCGAGCCCGCCTCGCCCGCGACGAGGGCGTGTGACCCGTCCGTCTACGCGCACAGCGCGATCGCTGAGGCACGCCGGACATCACGAGGAAGATCACAGGAGGCGACGCGATGAGTGACCCGATGAACGTGCTGGCCCCCGAGTATCGGCGGCTCCGGATCGGCGACGCGTGGCGCGACGCCGCAAGCGGAGCCACCTTCGCCGTCGAGGACCCCGCCACCGGCAAGACCATCGCCGAGGTGGCGGACGCTGACGTCGTCGACGGGCTCGCCGCCCTGGACGCGGCGAGCAGGGCAATGGCGGAGTGGGCGGCCACCCCGCCACGGAAACGGTCAGAGTTGTTGACCGCGACGTACCGGGCACTGACCGAGCGATCCGAGGAGGTCGCCCGGCTGATCACGCTGGAGATGGGCAAGCCGCTCGCCGAGGCTCGGGGAGAGGTGGCCTACGGTGCCGAGTTCTTCCGTTGGTTCGCCGAGGAGGCGGTGCGCGTCGAAGGGCGCTACAGCATCGCTCCCGCAGGTGGATACCGCATCCTCACCGTGCCGAAGCCGGTCGGACCGTGCGTCTTCGTGACGCCCTGGAACTTCCCGTTGGCCATGGGTGCCCGCAAGATCGCTCCTGCGCTGGCTGCCGGCTGCACGACGATCACCAAGCCAGCAGGTCAGACGCCGCTCACCATGCTGCTCCTGGCCCGCATCATGGAGGAGGTCGGCGTTCCCCCGGGCGTCGTCAACGTGGTGACCACCAAGCGTTCCGGCGCGGTGGTCTCCGCACTGCTGGCCGACAGTCGGACCCGCAAGCTGTCCTTCACCGGGTCGACCGAGGTCGGGCGCGTCCTGCTACGACAGGCCTCGGACAATGTGCTGCGCACCTCCATGGAACTGGGCGGCAACGCCGCCCTGATCGTGTGCGCCGACGCTGACCTGGACGTCGCGCTCGACGGTGCCATGGTGGCCAAGATGCGCAACATCGGGGAGTCCTGCATCGCGGCCAACCGGATCTACGTCGAGGAGCCGGTGCGCGAGGAATTCACGGCGCGCTTCGCCGAGCGGATGGGCGCTCTCTCGGTGGGCCATGGTCTCGACGACGGCGTGAACGTCGGGGCGTTGATCGACGAGGCCTCGGTCACCACGATCGACGGGCTCGTCGCCGATGCGGTCGATCGCGGCGCACGGGTCCTGGTGGGCGGCGAGCGTCCCGATGGGCCGGGTCACTTCTACCCGCCCACGGTCCTCGTCGACGTGCCCGAGGATGCGCGGATGCTGCGGGAGGAGATCTTCGGCCCGGTGGCGCCGATCATCTCGTTCACGTCCGATGACGAGGTGATGGCGAAGGCCAACGACACCGAGCACGGCCTGGCCGGATACGTCTTCACCCGTGACCTCCAGCGGGCGCTCCGGTTCGCCGAGGGGCTGGACACGGGGATGCTCGGCATCAACCGTGGTCTGATATCGGATCCGTCAGCTCCGTTCGGCGGCGTGAAGCAGTCCGGGATCGGCAAGGAGGGGTCGCACGAGGGCGTCCTCGAGTACCTCGACCTCACCTACGTGGCGATCGACCTACCGTGACCGGCCTGCTGCCCCGGGGGCCCGCCGCGCGCGTCTGCGCCACCCGGGCGGCCAACCTCGCCGACGCCGTCCCGGTCTCGCAGGTGACCTGGACGTCCACCCAGCACATCGCCGCCGACGTTCCGGAGAGGCACTGCCATGCTTGAGACCGTCCGCGGACCACGCCAGCTGATAGTGGGCGAAGGGGTCGCGCAGAACATCCCCCGAGTGGTGGCCGAGAGTGGCTCGCGAGTCCTCATCGTGACCGACCAGGTTCTCCTGCGGCAGCCAGGCGTGGCCGAGATCGTGGCCGCCGTACGGGAGAAGGTCGAGGCCGTCGAGGTGTTCTCCGACGCGACCTCAGACGTGCCTCTCTCCGATGTCGCCCTGGCCGTCTCGGCCGCCGCCGAGGTGAACGCCGACGTGATCCTCGCCATCGGGGGTGGCACGGTGATCGACCTCGCCAAAATCGTCGGCGTCATCCGGCGCCACGGTGGGACACCGCGTGACTTCTACGGCGAGTCGAGGGTGCCGGGGCCGACGATCCCTCTCGTCGCGGTCCCCACGACGTCCGGCACCGGTTCCGAGCTCACACCCGTCTCGGTGTTGACCGACCCGGACCGCGAGCTGAAGGTGGGGGTTTCCAGCGTCCACATCGTCCCCGACTTCGCCATCGTCGACCCCGAACTCACCTACACCTGCCCGGCGACCGTCACCGCCCACTCCGGTATCGACGCGTTCTGTCACGCCGTGGAGAGCTACACCGCCCGGCCTCGGGCCCACGGACCGCGCGACCCGGTGGAGCAGGTGTTCCTCGGCCGCAACCCGATCACCGACCACTACGCGCTCCGCGCTGCGGAACGCATCGCCCGTAGCTTGCGCCGTGTGGTCAGGGACGGAAGCGACACAGCCGCGCGCGCGGACATGTCCTATGGATCCATGCTCGCCGGGATCGCATTTTCCCACGCGGGCAACGCGGCCCCGCACGCTCTCCAGTACCCCATCGGCGCAGCCACGCACACGCCGCACGGCCTGGGCGTCGGACTGCTACTGCCCTACGCGCTGGACGCGGCCAGGGATGCCATCACAGACCGGTTGGCCATCCTCGCCCGGGTGTGCGGGCTCGACGTCACCGACGCCTCCGACGCCGAAGCCGCAGACACGTTCCTCACCTGGCTCGACGGGCTCCTTGCCGACATCGGTATCCCTGCCACCTTGGCGGACATCGGCGTGGCACGCGCCGACCTCCCGCGCTTCGCGGAGATGGCCAGTGGTGTCACCCGCCTGATCCAGAACCACCCGGGCCCGAGCGACACCGCCAGCCTGACCGCGATCCTCGAAGCGGCCTGGACCGGGGACCGGACCCGACACGCCCTGACTCCGAGCAGAGAGTGACCAGCCCTTCCCGAGACGACGACCACCCTGCTCTACCCAGGGCGTCGGAATGCTCGGCTACGCCATCGCGCCCGACGTCGTAGCCGTCCTCCGGTAGGGCGTATCCGGCAGGAGCCGGGTGTCCGCCTGACCACCACCAGGTCACGGCTGTTTCTCTGGCCGGCCATCAACGACGTTGGGCAGGTCGCCGACCTCTGCGGGCATGCCGGCACGACCGTGACCGACGTCGTGCCGCGCACCATCGCGCGGGCCGTGTGGTCCCCACCTCTTGGCATTGGGTGGACGGCAACCGTCCCCGAGGATCAGGGACGGGCCGTAGGCCATCGGCGTGCCGACATGCAGCACCCTTGACACATAATGGTCCCCTCCTGGATTGGTAGACGACCTTCAGCGTGGCGCTCATCAATGGATTGCGTGCACCCAGATCGCCGCCCGTAACGAAGCCGTAAGAACACCGTTCCGCGTACTGCTGGGCGATGACCAGCCGTCCTCGATGAGGTCCCACCCGCTGACATCGGGATGAATCACCACCACCGGACCAGCGCGACGCCGTAGCCGCACCCTGGCGGTCCCCCGGCGCCGCCGCCGACGGCGGCCGGTTGACCTCCGCGCGCTACCTGGCGACGATCATCCGTACCACCATCTCGTACGCCGGCAGACCGCACCGAATCCGACACCGAGAGGGCTACCCGTCAGCCCGGCATGCGACGCTCAAGCTTCACGACCAACGAGCCACGCCGTTGTGGCCCCCGGACACCACCGCCATCGCCGCACAAGTCCTGGCCGGACAGTCCGCCCCCAAACCCACACCCCTTGTGCCCGGAGGAACGCAGACCATGGACCACGCTTCTCAGCTCATTCAGGAGCGGAGTGCCCCGCCGGCCACGCTGGTGATCTTCGGTGCCTCCGGTGACCTGACCCGGCGTAAGCTGCTGCCCGCAATCGAGAGCCTGGCTCGGCACGAGCGGCTCCCGGACCAGTTCGCGCTGGTCGGCGTCGCGCGTACGTCGATGACCGACGAGCAGTTCGCCGAGAGCGCCCTCGGTGCACGCACCCTCGCCAGCAAACGCCAGCTCCAGAGCGGCGTGCGGTACGTGGCCGGCGGCTACGACGATCCGGAGACGTACAAGCGGCTCGTGGAGACCCTCGACGAGCTCGACGCACAGCGGGGCACGTCCGGCAACCGGCTCTTCTACCTGTCCACCCCCGCCGGGGCCTTCGAGCCGGTGATCAACGGACTGGCCGGTGTCGGGCTCAACCAGCCACGCGAAGGCTCCTTCTCCCGCCTGGTCATCGAGAAGCCGTACGGACGCGACCTGGCCACCGCCCGCGAGCTCGACGGCGTCGTGCACAGCGCGTTCGACGAGCACCAGGTCTTTCGTATCGATCACTATCTGGGCAAGGACACCGTCCAGAACGTGCTGGCGCTGCGCTTCGCGAACTCGATCTTCCAACCCATCTGGGATCGCTCCTGGGTCGACCACGTGCAGATCACCGTCGCCGAGACCCTCGGCGTCGGCAGCCGCGGCGGCTTCTACGAGGACGCCGGCGCGATGCGGGACATCGTGCAGAACCACGTGCTCCAGGTCCTCGCGCTGGCGCTGATGGAGCCACCGGCCTCCTTCGAGGCTGAGGGCCTGCGCAACGAGAAGGTGAAGCTGCTGCAGGCGATCCGGCTCCCCACCGACCGGGACATCGCCGAGGCCGCGGTCCGGGGACAGTACACCCGGGGCGGCACCCGCGAGGAGCTGATGGCCGGCTACCGCGAGGAGACCGGCGTCGACCCTCTGTCGCGGACCGAGACCTACGCGGCGATGCGACTCAACGTGGACAACTGGCGCTGGGCCGGGGTGCCGTTCTACGTACGCACCGGCAAGCGCCTGCCGGCCCGGCTCACCGAGGTGGCACTGCAGTTCCAGCGGCCGCCGCACCTACCGATCCCGACCGATCAGCTCACCGGCCTCGATGCTGACGCGCTGATCCTGCGGATCCAGCCGAACGAGGGCATCTCGCTGCGCTTCGGCGCCAAGGTGCCGGGCCACTCCTTCCGGGTCCGCACCGCCACGATGGAGTTCTCCTACGACCAGACGTTCGTCGAGGAGTCCCCGGAGGCGTACGAGCGTCTGCTCCTGGACGCGCTGATCGGCGACGCGTCACTCTTCATCCGCAGCGACGAGGTGCAGCAGTGCTGGCGGATCGTCGACCCGATCATCGACCACTGGGAGAAGGACAACTCGCCGATCCCCACCTACGAGGCCGCCTCCTGGGGGCCGACCGACGCCGACCGGCTCATCGGCCGGCACGGCCGCAAGTGGCGCAACTCCGCGTGACCCTGCGTCACCCCGGGCTGCTGGAGCACGAGATGATCTTCTTCAACGCGGGCGAGCCGCCCTGGTAGAGGGCGGCCTACGGCGTCCGGTGACGGCGGTGGTGGACGATCAGCGCGACCGCGCTGAGCACCGCCACCAAGCCGAACGCCGAGCTGACCCACTGGTTGTCCGCCGCGGTCGAGAGCACCACGTTGGCCGCCGCGCTGACGAAGAGCACCAGCCACAGCAGCGGGCGCAGCAGGCCACCCGGCCTTTTCGGTGCGGCGACCGGGGCTTCGGTGATGCGGTACGGATCGGTCATGACTGCCTCCTTCGGCGAATGTTTCCTGACGCCGTCAACGCTAGGGACGCGGCGCGGCGGAGACGATCCCGCCAGCTCGACGACAGTGGTACAGCAGGCTGTACCTTCCGCCCCGACGTCGCCGGGCGGGGCCTACGGTGGCCTATGTTGGCGGTGGAGGTGGGTCGATGGCGTACGTGCGGGGCCGGGTTCGCGCCTCGGTCGACGCCTTGGAGCACATCGTCGGAGGGCTGGGCACCGCCACGCTGGCGCTGGGCGCGCTGCTCTGGGCGGCGATCGTGGCGGTGACCTGCCTGGGCGGGGTGGGGCTGCTGGCGGCGCCGGGCGCGTTGCGGGCGGTGCGCTGGGTGAGCGACCGGGAGCGGAGCCGGCTGTCCCGCTGGGGCGAGCCGATCCCCACGCCGGGTCCGGTGCCGGCCGGGTTGCGGACGGCGACGCGCGATCCCTTCGTACGCCGGGAGCTGGGCTGGGTCGCGCTGTACTCGCTCGTCGGCCTGGTGACCGGGCTGGTCGGCATCGCGCTGCCGCTCTATGCGGTGCAGGACGGCACCTTCCCGCTGTGGTACCGGCTGGTCCCCCCCGACGCCGCGCCGGGGATCGTCTGGTGGCACATCGATGGCCTGTCCGACGCGCTCTGGGTCGGGGTGCTCGGGGTGGGCTGCCTGGCCGCCGCGATCTGGTTCAGCCCGGTCCTGGCCCGCCTCCAGGCATGGCCGGGCCGGTGGCTGCTGCCTCCACCGCCGGGTGTCGACCTGTCACTGCGGGTGGCAGAGCTGACCGCCACCCGCGCCGCGGCGCTGGACGCCCACGCGGTCGAACTGCGCCGGATCGAGCGGTCGCTGCACGACGGCACCCAGAACCGGTTGGTAGCGGTCAACGTGTTGCTCGGCGCTGCGCGGCGGGCCGTGCGCCGCAATCCGGACCGCGCCGACGAGATCCTCGGGCAGGCGCAGGACGCCGCGGAACAGGCACTCGGCGAGCTGCGTACGGTGGTGCGCGGGATCCTGCCGCCGGTGCTGGACGACAGGGGTCTCGCCGGTGCGCTGACGGGCCTGGCCAGCAGCTGCGCGGTGCCCTGCCGACTGGAGGTGGACGTGGCTGTGCGGTGCGCGGCCTCGGTCGAGGCCACCGCGTACTTCGTGGTGGCCGAGGCGCTGACGAACGTCGTCCGGCACAGCGGTGCGAGCCAGGTGGACGTGGCCGTGCGCCGCGAGCGCGGCCGGCTGCTGGTGAGCATCGAGGACGACGGGCACGGCGGCGCGAACGAGACACGTGGCTCCGGGCTCACCGGTATCCGCCGGCGGGTCGAGGCGTACGACGGCCGGATGACGCTGACGAGCCCGCCGGGAGGGCCGACGAGAATGGACGTGGAGCTGCCATGCGGATCGTGATCGCCGAGGACGACCCGCTGCTGCGTGAGGGGTTGGCGCTGCTGCTGCGGGCGGAGGATCTGGACGTCGTCGCCACCGCCGGCACTCCGGGCGAGTTCCTGGTCGCCGTCGACGAGCACGCGCCGGACGTCGCGATCGTGGACGTACGGATGCCGCCGACCCACACCGACGAGGGCATCGTGGCCGCCGTGGAGGCCCGGCGGCGCCGTCCCGGCCTCGCGGTACTGGTCCTGTCGGCGTACGTCGAGCAGGCGTTCGCCACCGACCTGTTCTCGGTCGGCGCCGTCGGGCTTGGTTACCTGTTGAAGGAGCGGGTGGGCCGGGTCGAGGAGTTCCTCACCGCGCTGCACCGCGTCGCCGACGGCGGCAGTGTGATCGACCCGGAGGTGGTGGCGCAGTTGCTCGCCCGCAACCGCCGGACGGACACCGCACTGAGCGAGCTGTCACCGCGTGAGCGTGAGGTGCTGGGGCTGATGGCCGAGGGGCTCGGCAACAGCGCGATCGCCGAGCGGCTGTTCGTCACCGACGGCGCGGTGCACAAGCACATCCGCAGCATCTTTTCGAAGCTTCAGCTTCCACCGGACGACAGTGCCGACCGCCGGGTCACCGCCGTGCTGCGCTACCTGGACGGCGATCGGCGGTAGCGCCTGCTGTACCCGGACCTGGCAGCCCGCGGGATGGTTGCCGTTCTCCCACGTCAATAGCGTTTCTGGTGCGCGCAGTTCTTGCCGATGACACGGAGAGAGGCCACCAGAATGCCGGATTATCCGGAACAGACAATCGCACCGGCGGTACGCGTCGAACACCTCAGCCGCGTGTACGACGCCGGCGTTGACCAGGTGACTGCGCTTGCCGGCGTCGATGTCAGCTTCGAACGGGGCACCTTCACGGCGGTGATGGGCCCCTCGGGCTCCGGCAAGAGCACGCTGCTGCAGACCGCGGCCGGGCTCGACCGGCCCACCTCCGGTCGGGTGGTCATCGGAGGCACCGACCTGTCCGGGCTGTCCGAGACCCGCCTGACCGAGCTGCGTCGTACCCGGATCGGGTTCGTCTTCCAGGCGTTCAATCTGATCGGCGCGCTCACCGTCGAGGAGAACATCGTGCTGCCCCTGCGCCTGGCCGGCGTCCGTCCGGACCGGGCCTGGCTGACCCGGGTGGTCGAGCGGGTCGGCCTCACCGACCGGCTGCACCATCGGCCGGCCGCGCTCTCGGGCGGCCAGCAGCAGCGGGTGGCGATCGCCCGGGCGCTGGCCACCCGCCCCGAGGTGATCTTCTCGGACGAGCCCACCGGCGCCCTCGACTCGCGGACCGCGGCGGAGGTGCTGACGCTGCTGCGCGCGGTCGTGGACGAACACGGGGTGACCGTGGTGATGGTGACCCACGATCCGGTCGCCGCGTCGTACGCGGACCGGGTGCTCGTGTTGGCCGACGGTGCGATCGTCGCCGACCTTCCGCAGCTGGGAGCCGCCCGTATCGCCGAGCACCTGGCGTCGCTGGATCGGCGGGTACTGCGATGATCGGTCTCGCCGCCCGCCTGCTGCGCCACCGCGCCGGACCCGCCGCCGCGACCCTGCTGGCCCTGATGGCCGGCGTGCTGATCCTGGTGGCGATGGGCACGCTCGTCGAGTCCGGGTTGCGTTTCCGCGCGGAGCCACGGCTCTGGGCCGCGGCCGACGTGGTCGTCGCCAACCGCACGGTCAGCCACACGTTCAAGGAGTTCGGCGGCGACACCACCACGAGCACCGTCACGCTGCCCGAGGGCGGCACTGTGGACGCGGCAGTGGTGGACCGGATCCGCCAGGTGCCGGGCGTCACGGCCGTCACCGGCGACAGGAAGGTGGTCATCGGCTCACCCGCTGCCGTGGGACACGGCTGGGACACGTACGCCTTCACCGGTCGTCCCGTCACCGCCGTTGCCGCGCCACGGGCCGACGACGAGGTGCTTGTCGACACCCGGTTCGGCGTGGCACCCGGCAACCGCATCGACCTTGTCGTCGGCGGGGTCAGCCGGTCGTACCGGGTGAGCGGAACCGCCGAGACCGGTTCGGCGGCGGTGTTCTTCACCGACGCGCAGGCCGCCCGGTTGTCCGCCCAGCCGGGCCGGGTGGATGCGATCGGCGTGCGGATGGCGCCCGGCGCCGACCTCGGCGCCCTACGCGAGATCGCGTCGGAGGCCGGCGCCACGACATACGCCGGGAAAGACCGTGGCAACGTCGAGCAGTCGGAGAACCAGGCCGCCCAGACGTTGCTGGTCACGGCCGGATCGGCTTTCGGGGGGTACGTCGTCCTGCTGATCGTCTTCGTGGTGGCCGGCACCATCGGGCTGTCCGTCCGGCACCGTCGACGTGACCTGGCGTTGCTACGCGCGGTGGCGGCCACGCCGGGCCAGGTGCGCCGCATGCTGGTCGCCGAAGCCGCGCTGCTCGCCCTGGTCGGCTCTGCGATCGGCGGCCCGGCCGGCCTGCTGGCGGCCCGCTGGGTGCACGGCGAACTGGTCGGGCGGGGGTTCGTGCCGGCCAGCTTCCCGATGGCCGGCGGCCTGTTCGCGGTGCCGGCCGCGGTCGGTACGGCGGTCCTCGTGGCCGTGCTCGCCGCGTTGGTCGCCGGACGCCGGGTCACCGCGATCAAGCCGATCGAGGCGCTCGGCGAGATCGCTGTCGAGCCTCGGCGTAGCGGCCGGGTGCGGCTGATCGCCGGCGTGCTGACGCTGGCGGCGGCCGGCACCTCGGGGGCGTTCACGCTCGGCGCCGCCGGGTCGACCGGAGCGCTGGCCGCCGCGGTCGGCATGCTGTACCTGTTCGTCATCGCGGTGGCGCTGCTCGCACCGAGGATCAACGCGTACGCGGCACGCCTGCTCACACCGTTGTTGCCGAGGGTGTGGAGGGTCAGCGGCTACCTGGCTGCGGCCAATCTGCGAGCCAACGCGCAGGGCATGGCGACCGTCCTGACCGCCCTCGTGCTGTCCGTGGGGTTCGGCGGCTCGGTCTGGTTCCTACAGACCAACCTGGAACGGCAGACCACCACGCAGAGCAGCGCGGGAACCCTCGCCGAGCGGGTAGTTGTCGCACCCGGTGGGCTGCCGGCGGACGCGGCGCGCGAGATCCGCGAGTTGGCCGGGGTTCAGGCGGCCACTGGTGTGCACCGTACGCAGGTGGTGATGCGGGTGCTCGGCGGAATCGAGCCGGTCAACGCGCAGTCGGTCGACCCCGCGGGCATCACGTCGACGATGGACCTCGCCGTGCGCGAGGGCAACCTGGCCGACCTGCGCGAGGGCACTGTCGCCCTGTCTGCGACGCAGGCCTCCTCGTCCGGCTGGGACGTCGGCGATCAGGCGGAACTCTGGCTGGGCGACGGGACCCCGGTCACGTTGGACGTCATCGCGATCTACGGCCGTGGCCTCGGCTTCGGCGACGTCACGCTGGCCGCCGAGACGGTCGCCGGGCACACGGCCGGGGACACCAACGACGAGGTCCTCGTCAGCGCCGGCCCGGACGCCGACACCGCGTTGGCCACATGGTCGGCTGGGCAACCGGGCACCGAGATTCTCGACGCCGCCACCCGTACCCGCCTGATCAGCACCGATCTGGCGCTCGGCGCCTGGCTGAACCGGCTGCTGATCGGCGTGATGGTGGGGTACGCAGCCCTGGCCGCGGCCACCACGATGGTGATGGCCGCACTGGCCCGCCGCCGCGAGTTGGCGTTGCTCCAACTGGTCGGGGTCACCCGTCATCAGATTCGGAGGATGGTCCAGGCCGAACAGGCCGGACTGCTCGGCACCGCGGTACTGATCGGCGCGACGATCGCGGCGCTGACTCTGAGCGCGATCGTCAACGGACTGACCGGTAGCCCGATCCCGTACGTTCCGCCGCTCGGTTGGGTGGCGGTGCTCGGCGGCACGACGCTGCTGGCGCTGGCGACCACCGTGTGGCCGGTTCGACGGCTGCTCAGCGCCCCTCCGATCGACAACATCGGTGTGAAGGAGTAGACGTCCGGACGCGGGAGTGACGACGCGCCGTCTGACGGCTACGTCGCGTTACCTCCGTCACTCCCCTTGGCATCCGGAACGTCGTTCCGTATGTTGATTACCGGAACACCGCTCCGGTTGCCGGGCACGCTGAACCGGGCGGGCTGCCACCAAACCGTGGACGTTGAACGTGTCTGAAGGAGTAACAGTCATGCAGTACCGCACCTTGGGTCGCACTGGTGTGCAGGTCAGCACCCTCGTACTCGGCGCAATGAACTTCGGCAAGATCGGCAACACCACCCAGGAGGACGTCGCCGCCATCGTCAACGGCGCGCTCGATGCGGGGATCAACCTCATCGACACCGCCGACGCCTACAGCGGTGGCCAGTCCGAGGAGATGGTCGGCAAGGCCATCGCCGGCCGCCGCGACGACGTCATCCTGGCCACCAAGGCGACGCTGCCGATGGGCGACGAGCGCAACCAGCGGGGCGGCTCGCGCCGCTGGTTGGTCACCGCGCTGGAACACAGCCTGCGCCGCCTCGGCGTCGACCACGTCGACCTCTACCAGATGCACCGGTGGGATCCGACGACCAGCGACGACGAGACGCTGTCGGCGCTGACGGACCTGCAACGCGCGGGCAAGATCCGCTACTTCGGCTCCTCGACCTTCCCTGCCTACCGCATCGTGCAGGCGCAGTGGGCCGCCCGCGAGGGGCGTCTGAGCCGTTACGTGACCGAGCAGCCGAACTACTCGATCCTGCAGCGTGGCATCGAGACCCACGTGCTGCCCGCGACCCAGGAATACGGCATGGGCGTGCTGGCCTGGAGTCCGCTGGCGTCGGGCTGGCTGTCCGGGGCGATCCGCGCCGACCAGGAGATCAGCACGAACCGCTCGGGCTTCATGCAGCATCGCTTCGACGTCAGCATTCCCGCCAACCGCGCCAAGCTCGACGCCGTCGAGCAGCTCGCGAAGGTTGCCGACGAGGCCGGCCTCAGCATGATCCAGCTCGCGCTCGGCTTCGTCACCGCGCACCCGGGCGTCACCAGCGCGATCATCGGTCCCCGCACGATGGACCACCTCAGCTCGCAGCTCGCCGCCGCGGACACGGTGCTCCCGGCCGACGTGCTCGACGCGATCGACGCGATCGTGGCTCCCGGCGTCGACCTCGCCGCCCACGAGAAGAACGACACCCCGCCCGCTCTGCTCGAGCCGGCGCTGCGCCGCCGCTGATCACTCGGCACGCCGGCGACCAGACGGCAGGCGGACGTACGCCTACGCGTCCGCCTGCCGGCGCCCAACCCGGCTGGCGTCGCGCGTTGGGTCGCCGACGAACTCATCATCCCGTCGACCGCCTGACCGCCTGACCGGCCGGTCCCGGTCGATCTCCGAACCGGGCGGCCTGGGTCAGGTGGTGGAGTGACTGATTTCAAGGCTCCCGCTGCCGGAGTCGCACTGAGACCAGTGCCAACCCGATCAGCGGGAGCCTCCCGATCGCGCTGCCGGGGCCAGCCACCGCCCGTGCCGGCCGTGATTCACCTCGCAGTACTTGCCTCTCACGTTAGCGTGAGGTTTTAGCGTGGTGGCATGCAGATCAACGGCTCAACAGCTCTCGTGACCGGTGCCAACCGCGGGCTCGGCAAGGCCTTCGCCGAGGCACTCCTGGCCCGCGGCGCCACCGTCTACGCGACCGCCCGTCGCGTGGAAAGCATCGACATCCCCGGTGCCGTCGCCCTCCAGGTGGACATCACGGATCCAGCGTCCATCGAGGCGGCGGCAGGCAAGGTGGGCGACCTCAACATCCTCATCAACAACGCCGGCACCTCCACCGAAGCCCCGCTGCTCGGCCCCTCCCTGGAGAACATCCGCCAGGACTTCGACACCAACTTCTGGGGCACCCTCAACGTCACCCGCACCTTCGCGCCGAGGCTGGCCGGTGGCGCCATTCTCAACGTCATCTCGGCGCTGAGCTGGTACACCTTCGCCCCCAGCAGCAACGGCTACGCCGCCTCCAAGGCTGCGGAGTGGTCCCTGACGAACGGCATCCGACTCGAGTTGGCCGGCCAGAAGACTCTGGTCACCGCCCTGGCGCTGGCGATCGCCGACACGGACATGATGGCCGGCATCGACATCCCCAAGCTCCCGCCCCACGAGGTGGTCAGCCAGGCTCTCGACGGACTGGAAGCGGGCAAGATCGAAGTCATCGCCGACCAGCCCACCGCCAACGTCAAGGCCTCCCTCTCAGGCGACCCCGCCCTCTTCTACGCCGACATCACCGGCAACCTCTTCAGGTGACGTCGCCTGGGGCACCGCGGATCAGGTCCCGGTCGCCTCGGGTGGATCGGCTGGACGCGGTCCATGCTGCCCGACGAAGTGCTCTCAGTTCGCCGGGATGCCGGCCCGGTGCGCCAGCAGGCCCGCCTGGGTGCGGTTGTCGCAGCCGAGCTTTTCCAACAGTCGGGACACGTATCCCTTGACCGTCGCCTCGGAGAGGCGCAGTCGTCGGGCGATCTGCTGGTTGGAGCGGCCGGCGCCGAGACAGCCGAGGACCTCGACCTCCCGGGCAGTGAGCGTGGCGAGCAGTTCGCGGACCCGTTCTCCGCCGTGCCGGCTCAACACCAGCCGCTGGGTCGCCGTCGGAGACAGCACCGTGTGTCCGGCGGCGGCGACCCGTACCAGGTTGACGAGATCCTCCGGCGCCGTCGACTTGAGCAGGAAACCGACGGCACCCGCCCGCATCGCCCGCAGCACGTACTCGTCGAGGTCGAACGTGGTCAGCGCGACGATCCTCGGTGGCGCTGAGGACCGGTTGAGGTGCTCGATGGCGGTGAGCCCGTCGACGCCCGGCATCCGCAGGTCCATCAGGACCAGATCCGGCCCGTACCGGGTCACCGCCTCCACGGCCTCCGCGCCGTCGTACGCCTCGCCGACGACCTCGACGTCGGGGGCCGCTTCGAGAATCGTCCGCAGGTAGGCGCAGACCATCCGTTCGTCGTCGACGAGCAGGATCCGGATCATCGGGGCACGTACCCGGGAAGGGTGGCCCGCACCACGAACCCGCCCTCCGGGGTCGCCGCCGCGGCGAGGGTGCCGCCCAGCACGTCGACCCGACTCCGCAGGCCGGCCAGGCCGGAGCCCCCGCCGGCGGCGGCGACGTCCGGGTCGGGTGCACGCTCGGGCCGGTCGTTGGTCACTGTCGCGCGAACCAGATCCGGCTGGTAGCGGATCGACACGGTCACCTGCGAGCCCGGCGCGTGCTTGTGCACGTTCGTCAGCGATTCCTGCACCACCCGGAAGAGGGTGCGCCGCATGGCCGGTGCCAGCGCCGACGGGTCACCCTCCTCGTCGAGACGGACCGGCAGACCGACCGCGCGCGAGTCGGTCACGAGATCGCTCAGGTCGCACTCCGCAGCCGGGTCCTCCGTTGCGACGCGGGTCGTCGGTGGGTCGCCGTGCCGCAGCACGCCCACCAGGTCGCGCAGCTCGGCCAGCGCCTGGCAGCCTGTCGTTCGCAGCTCCTCGGCGGCGCTGCGAACGGCAGGATCCGTGGTGCTGGTGCCCAGCGCCCCGGCGTGCAGCACCATGAGGTTGATCCGGTGGGTCACCACGTCGTGCATCTCGCCGGCGATCCGGAGCCGCTCGTCGCTACGGGCCTGCTCGGCAAGGAGCAGCCGCTCCTGCTCGGCGCGTTCGGCACGCTCGAGCAGCTCCGCGACGAGCCGGCGGCGGGCACTCACGTAGAGGCCGAGCAGGGCCGAGATGGCCAGCAGTCCGGGCCCGCTGAACGGGTCGTCGACCGTCCAGAGCCGCGCGCCGATCAGCCAGCACACCCCGAGCACCGCGATCACCGCCCAGGACCGCCGGCGGTCGCGACCGTGAACGATCACCGCGTACGGCACGAGGAAGACTGCCGACGCCGGCACCAGCAGGCTGACGCCGGCGATCACCAGGGCCACCGGGTACGGCCGGCGTCGGCGCAGCAGCAGGGTGGCCGCCGCGGCGACCTGCACCACCGCGTAGACCCAGACGGGGGCCGGGAGATGCCTCGACCCGGCGCTCGGGAAAGCGACCTCACGGGCCACGCCCGCCGCCGCCGCTACGACGACCAGCAGCACGTCGACGGCGAGCGGCGGCACCCCTCGGCGGTCCACCGCGCTCATGCGTTGCACGGTAGCCGGGCCGGCCAGGATTGGCGCGGCGAGCAACAGCAGTAGCGACGAAGGAACCGGGGGACGCGACGAAGGTAGGTCGCGGAGGCGACTTCCAGGGCTGTCCCGACCGGACACGACTGCGGTGGCATTGACGGATGGCACACTCGACCGATTCTGTGGCGCAACCGGCAGGGCCCCGCCGCATCGACGAACTTGACGCGCTGCGTGGGCTCGCGCTCCTCGGCATCGTCATGTTCAACATCGTCCAGATGACCCACATGACCCGGGTTTCCGGGCCGGCTGGTGAGCACGTCGGCGCGTACCTCTGGGAGCTGCTCTTCGTGCAGCGGCCATTCCCGATCTTCTCGCTGCTCTTCGGGATCAGCTTCTCGCTCTTCCTGCGGACGGCGGCTCGGCGCACCGACCGGCCCCGGCTGGTGCTGCTGCGCCGGCTGCTCTGGCTGGGTCTCTTCGGCGCGCTGCACACCCTGATCCAGCCCGGTGAGGTGCTGAAGTTCTACGCCGTGTTCGGGCTGGTCGTGCTCCTGCCGGCGTCGTACCTGTCCCGGCGCTGGGCGCTCGGGCTGGGCATCGTGTTGACCCTCGCCGCCGCGCTGACCTTCAACGGTCTCTTCATCATCCCGGGGCTCTTCCTGCTCGGCCTGGCGATCGCGGAGTACGGCATCCCGGACACGCTGCCGTCACGGGGCCGGCAACTCGCCCTCGCCCTCGCCGTCGCGGTGCCGGTAGCCGCGGTCATGGGCTGGTTGCAGTTCCGGGCTGGAGTCGGCCCGACCGCCAACTACCGCATCCTGCCGGCCGGCCTCGCCTTTGCCTTCCTTGTCACCGTCGGGTTCCTGCTGCTGATGCGAACCGCCCTGCGACGGCCGCTCGGCGCGCTGCTGTCGCCACTCGGCCGGGTGGCGCTCACCAACTACGTCGCCGCGTCGTTCCTGATCGTGGCCGGCGACGCGCTGCTCGACATCGGCTCCCGGTCCTCCTACTCGGCCGTCGTCGGACTGGGCCTGGCGATCGGGGTCGTGCAGGCGATCTTCAGCGTGCTGTGGCTGCGCTGGTTCCGGTACGGCCCGCTCGAATGGCTCTGGCGATGCCTCACCTGGTGGCAGCGGGTGCCGATCCGCCGCGCCTGACGCGGCGACGGCCGATAGAACCTGGGTACCACCGGCGGGTCGGAAGAGCCGACCCCGGTACCACGATGAGGACTGCGCCCAGACCTAGCGTGGTGAGCATGATTCAGATACGCGAGGTAACCAAGCGGTACGGCGCGAAAACGGTCGTCGACCAGCTGTCATTCACCGCGAAGCCCGGACAGGTTACCGGCTTCCTCGGACCCAACGGCGCCGGCAAGTCGACGACCATGCGGATGATCGTCGGTCTCGATGCGCCGACCTCTGGCGACGTACTGGTCAACGGCAAGCCCTACACATCGTCAAAGGCACCGCTGCACGAGATCGGCGTTCTGCTCGAGGCCAAGGCTGTGCACCCGGGGCGCACGGCGGTCAGCCACCTGCTCTCCATGGCTCGGACGAACGGCATTCCGCGCTCGCGCGTCGATGAGGTGCTCGACCTGGTCGGCCTCTCGGCCGTCGCCCACAAGCGGGTCGGCGCATTCTCCCTCGGCATGGGCCAGCGGCTCGGCATCGCCGCCGCGCTGCTCGGCGACCCGGCCGTGGTGATGCTCGACGAGCCGGTAAACGGCCTCGACCCCGAGGGTGTCCTCTGGGTGCGCAACCTGCTCACCGGCCTCGCCGCTGAAGGCCGCACCGTGATGCTGTCCTCGCACCTGATGAGCGAGGTCTCGCGGATCGCGGACCACCTGGTCATCATCGGCCGGGGCAGGCTGCTGGCCGACACCACCGTGGCCGACTTCGTGACCGCCGAGGGGGTCCGGGTCGTCACTCCCGCCCCGGACGCGCTGCGCACGACGATTGCCGGCCCGGGCGTCACGGTCACCTCGACAGGTGCCGAGGAACTACTCGTCGCCGGCGCCTCCGCCCGCGTGATCGGGCTGGCCGCGGCCGCCCGCGGCATCCCGCTGTTCGAGCTCACCCCGCAGAACGCCTCGCTGGAAGAGGCGTTCATGGACCTGACCCGCGACGCTGTTGAATACGAGGCCGCCCGATGAAGATCACCCCTGGTGGCGTCGTCGCCGCCGAATGGACCAAGTTCTCCTCTCTGCGCTCCACCTGGATCACGACCGGCATCTCCGTCTTCCTCCTGATCGCCTTCGGCATGATCGCCTCGGCGTCCTTTTCGGGCGACAACATGAGCTCGGTGGGCCTGGTCCTGTCCGGCAGCGTCCTGGCCGCCCTGTCCGTCGGTGTGCTCGGCGTGCTCCTGGGTGCGAGCGAATACACCACCGGCATGATCCGGGCGACCCTCGCCGCGGTGCCGCGCCGGTTGCCGGTGCTGTGGTCGAAGAGCCTCGTGGCTGGCTCGGCCGCCTTCGTCACGATGACCGTCGGCGCTTTCGCCGCCTTCGCGGCAGGGTCGGCCGTACTCAACGACAACATCGACGCCATGGGCCTCGGTGACGACGGTGTGCTGCGGGCCCTGATCGGCGCCGGCGTCTACCTCGGCCTGGTCGCGGTGCTCGGCGTCGCGCTCGGCATGCTCGTCCGCTCCAGCGCCGGCGCCATCACCATCCTTGCCGGTCTGCTGCTGATCGTGCCCGGTCTGGCCCCGCTGCTGCCAGACTCGATCGCCGATGCGGTTACCCCGTACCTTCCCAGCAACGCGGGCGGCGCCGTGATGGCACTGGCTCCCACGGACGGCACGCTGGGTCCGTGGGCCGGTCTCGCGGTCTTCGCCGGGTACGTGGTCGTGACGCTCGCTGCCGCCGCTTATCGGCTCAAGAAGACCGACGCGTAAGGGAGACTCGGGCGATGAGCACGCAGGGATGGCTCGTGGACCGGCAGGCACGGCTGCGGGCGTTCGACCGGCGCCACCCGTGGGTCACGGACACCCTGGTAGCCGTACCGATCGTGCTCTTCAGCATCCCGAACATCATCGAGAAACCCCTGTCGGCGACCATCGCGACCCTGGTGCTGCTGCCACCGCTCTACTGGCGGCGGCGATACCCGTTCCCGGCGTTCCTGGCCACCGTAGCCACCGACCTGCTCCTCAGCGGGCTGGGCATCAGCGTCGGCGCCGGGGTGATCCTGCTGGTGGTGCTCTTCGGGGTGGCCTCCCGGGGTACCTGGCGTGCGCTGACCTGGGCGTCCGGGATCACGGTGGCCCAGCTTTTCGCTGAGATCTACCTGTTCGGGTCGGTCACGCAGAACCGCACCCTCACGTCGTTGCTGGCTCTCGGGGCGACAGTGGCGGCGATCGCGTCCGGCGTCGCGGTGCGCACCCGCCGGGCGTATCTCGTCGCCCTGGAGGACCGGGCCGCCCGCCTCGAAATCGAACGGGATCAGCAGGCCCGCCTGGCCGTCGCTGAGGAGCGGGCACGGGTGGCCCGGGAAATGCACGACATCGTCGGCCACCACGTGTCGGTGATCGTCGGCCTCGCCGACGGCAGCGCTGCCCTCGCCAGATCGCGGCGGGAGCAGACCGCCGAACCGCTCCGGCTGATCGGCGAGACCGGCCGCCAGGCGCTCGCGGAGCTGCGCCGGGTGCTGGGCGTGCTGCGCGGGGAGGACACCGATCCGCAACTGAGGCCGCAGCCCGACATCGACGACCTCGACCGGCTGCTGCCGAGCGTGCGGGCAGCCGGGCTGCCAGTCACCTACTCCACCTCGGGTGAGCTGCACACCCTCAGCAAGGGGCTGCAGCTCGCGGTCTACCGCATCGTCCAGGAAGCGCTCACCAACATCCTCAAACACGCCGGACGGGGCGCGACCGCCGACGTGAGTCTCAGTGTCGCCGACGGAGAGGTACGGGTCCGTGTGCGCGACAACGGCCGTGGCGCCCCCGCCGCCCCGAGCCACGGTCTGCTCGGCATGCGTGAGCGCGGGGCCATGTACGGCGGGGTGGTGACCGCCGGCCCGGCCGAGCACGGCTGGGTGGTCGACGTCGTCCTCAAGGAGCCCACATGACAACCGTGCTGATTGCCGACGACCAGCCGCTGCAGCGCATGGGTTTCAAGATGCTGCTCGATGGAACCCCCGGAATGACCGTGGTCGGCGAGGCCTCGGGCGGCGCCGAGGCGGTCCGGATGATCGACCAGAGCCGCCCCGACGTGGTGCTGATGGACGTACGCATGCCCGGCATGGACGGCATCGAGGCGACCCGCCGCATAACGGCGGCCGGCTCGCGCACCCGCGTCCTGATCCTGACCACCTTCGAACTGGATGAGTACGTCTATGCCGGGCTGCGGGCCGGGGCAAGCGGATTTCTGCTCAAGGACGCCCGGCCCGAAGAGCTCATCGCGGCCATCCGCGCCGTGGCTGCCGGCGACTCGGTCGTCGCTCCCAGCCTGACCCGCAAGTTGATGGACGCCTACCTGCAGGAACCAGCGCCGGCCACGTCCGAGGATCCCCGCCTGGGCACGCTGAGCGAGCGGGAGCGCGAGGTGCTCGAAGCGATCGGCCAAGGAGCCACCAACACCGAGATCGCCGAACGCTTCACGCTGACCGAGTCGACAGTGAAGAAGCACGTCGGACGGGTCCTGTTCAAGATCGGCGCCCGCGACCGGATCCAGGCGGTGATCTTCGCGTACGACAACGGCCTGGTGCACCCTCGCTGACCGGCGCAAGGGTGGTGACTCGAGGGAGAGTGACGTCCGGGCGGTCGATGGGCTGCCCGAGCCGCGCCACACAACCGGTCGGCGCCCGAGAGCCTGGAGCGCCCGGGCGCACGGCGGGTGCTATGAAGGGGTGTCGTCCTGCCGGGCCGGCCCGAAGAGAGTCATGACGAGCGCCACGATGCTGAAGAAGCCGGATCCCAAGGCCAACAGAAGCGAGGGTACGAAGGCAGATGGCGGTGGCACCCAGCCACCAAGCACCCAGGGCAGCGTGACAAGGACGACGACCGCGGCCGTGGTGGCGACTTCGTTGATGACGAACGCGGTCGATATGGCCGAGGCGCCGCGAGCGACTGTGCGGTAGGTCGTGTTGGCGGTCAGGGCAACCAGCACGACCGAGAGCGCGATGAAGGTGAGGGCACCCCAGATCGGCTCCAGGCCGGCGAGTGTGAGGGACACGAGGAGCGGCACGGCCGACACCAAGAAGATCCAGCGCACTCCCGAGCGCATGTAGCGGTCGGCCGCGGCTGCGCCCTGGCGGTTCTTGTGCAGGTCGGAGTCGAGGTAGAAGAAGACTCCGACGAGAAGTGTGCCGACAAGAGCGGCGGAGACTTCTGCCATAGTCAAAAAGAAGTCGTCATTGATTTCCCGCATCGCGACCGCCTCCCCTTCAGCATGGAAGATGTCCCGACGGCAGTCTCTCGGCAACCCTACGGCCGAGCGAGGAGGGATATGTGCCTGTTCACGGTCTCGGCCTTCCCAGTTGACAGGTCCATGCGTTCAGGCGCGAGTTGTCCGACGCACGCACAGCACCGTGAGCACAGGAGAGCGCGTTTCGCGTTTTGTGTCAGTCAGGTGTGGTGACCCATCGCCCCGGTGGGTCACACGCCGGTTCGCCCGTCGATGCACTCGCGCAGGAGGTCGGCGTGACCAGCGTGCCGCGCATACTCCTCGATCACGTGGAGGAGCACGTCGCGCGTGGCGTGGCTGCCACCGTCGACCGGCACCTCGCGGCCCAGGTCGGCCTCATCGAGGGCATCGAGCCATTCGTCGGCCTTGGCGATCTCGGCCTTCCAGGTCGCGAAGGCGTCCTTCACCACCGCCGGATCGGCGACCGCGCCCCCGAAGTCCCTATCCGGGTCGTCCTCGTGCTGGTAAAGGCACGGCGCGTCGGCCCGTCCTTGGAGTACACGCTGGAACCATTGGTGCTCCATCTGGGCCAGATGGCGGACCAGGCCGAGCAGGCTCAGGGTGCTGGGCGGTACCGAGCGTCGGCCGAGCTGCTCGGCGTCCAGTCCGTCGCACTTCATTTCTATCGTGAGACGGTAGTTGCCGAGGTACTCCCGGTAGGTCGCCTTTTCACCGACGGGCTGACCGAAGGTTCTGGGGTCGTCCTCAGGGGCGGTCCACAATTTACTCACGGCGTCACCCAATCGTGGGCGGACCGCACCAGTCAAGCGAGTTGGGGTGCGCCGAATTCCACGGCCGCCAAGCGGAATCCGGTCGCCGTCCCGTCGCCCTCGACCCGCCCGGCGTGCCGCGCTCGGACGGCGGAACCAGCGTCGCCGCCCGCCTGGTGGACTCCTGTCAGATGTCGAACACTTCCCGCATGTCGGGCCACGGGTGCGCACCCGGCGTGGGATCCGCATCCTGGCACCGGACTAATCTCCCCTGCGGCCGGGTCGTCGCCAGAGCCCGTTGCGGGCCGACCAGGGGGCTGTGAAACGGATCCCGGAGAGGGCACCCGCCGTCCGCCGACCAGGGACGGTGCCGTCCACCGACAGGGCATACCCGATCGGCCCCCTGCTCACAACCGTCCTTCCCGCCGATCCGACCAGCCGCCCCGACATGTACCGCGAATCGCGCCACAGTGGACGCGCGTGTCGCACGGGCGAGGCCACAACCCTTGCCATCGCCGACCTACCGTGAGCACGCCACCGCTCACAACGATGTCGCCCGGTGGCCGGCAGAACGGTCACGGACGCCAACGCGTGATGGTCCGTGGTGCGAAATCGGGGGGAAAAGCAGATGGACATCAATATATTAGGGCCAGTGCGGGCGCGCGTCGATGACCGGTCCGGCGGCCAGATCACGACCATGCGGGAGAGCGACCTGGGGGGCACCAAGCCCCGCACTGTGCTCGCCGTCCTCCTGCTCGCCAGAGACGGCGCGGTCGGCGACGACCGGCTCAGTGAGCTGCTGTGGGGCAGCCGGCCGCCCACCACCGCCATCGGGCAACTGCACACCTACGCCTCCCGGCTGCGCCGCGAGCTGGGCCGCGAGGTGCCGCTGCTGCGGGTCGGGCGGGGCTACCGGCTGATCAGTGAGCACCTGCGGGTCGACTACGCCGAATTCCTGCGCCTCACGACCGCAGGCCGGCAGGCGCTGGCCCAGGGGCATCCCGAACGGGCCGCGCCGCAACTGCGCCGCGCCCTGCTCCTCTGGCGCGGAGACGCCCTCACCGACGTCACCTCCCACTTGGCGGCAGCCGAACGGCCACGACTGGAGGAGCTGCAGCTCGAGGCCCTGGAGGGCCGCGCGGAGGCAGACCTCCTGCTCGGGGAGCACGGCCGGCTGGTCTGCGAGCTGACCGGCCTGGTCGCCCGGTATCCGCTGCGGGAGCGGCTTCGGGCCCAGCTGATGATCGCGCTGTGTCGCTCGGGTCGCCAGGCCGACTCGCTCGACGTCTACCAGGCGGGGCGGCGGATCCTCACCGAGGAACTCGGCGTCGACCCGGGCCCCCTGCTGCAGGCAGCCCAGTGCGCGGTGCTCGCCGGCGGGACGGTGGCCAACGACGGCGGGGTGCTGGCCGGCGTCCGATAGGGACGCCGGTCAGGTGGCCACGCCGTGGCTTCGGAAGAGCTCGTCGATGGCGACCTTGTCGAAGGTCTGACCCTCGGCGAGTCGGCGCAGCACCAGCAGGCACGGCATGCCGAACTCACCACCGGGAAACGACCTGGACCGGGTCGCGCCGACGCAGACCGACCACGCGGGTGCCTGCCCGCGCGGCAGTTCCACCCCGGTCTCCGCGTCGAAGACCCGGGTGCTGGCCGTCAGGATGACGCCGGCACCGAGCTTGGCGCCGCGACGCACCCGGCCGCCCTCCACCACGATCGACCGGGACCCGACGAATGCCTCGTCCTCCACCACGACCGGTACCGCGGAGGCCGGCTCCAACACCCCGCCGATGCCCACCCCACCGGAGAGGTGGACGTTGCGGCCGATCTGCGCGCACGAGCCCACCGTGGCCCAGGTGTCCACCATGGTGCCGGCTCCCACCCAGGCGCCTATGTTGGTGTACGAGGGCATCAGCACCACCCCGGGTGCATGGTGGCTGCCCCACCGGGCGATAGCGCCTGGCACCACCCGCACCCCGTCGAAGGTGCGCTTGAGTGGCAGCCGGTCGTGGTAACGGAACGGCCCGGCCTCGGACGGCTCCAGCCCGAGGACCCGGAACGCCAGCAGGATGGCGCGTTTCGCCCGCTGGTCCACGACCACCTCGTCCGTGACCGGATCGACGGCGGCGACCCGGCTCACCCCGCTGTCCAGTTGGTCCACGGCGGCGGTGACGACGGCGTGGCCCGTCGGATCGTCGGTGGTCACCGTGTCGCGGCGGTCCCACAGCTCGTCGATCTCGGCCGGCAGGGGCGCCCCGGTCGGGGCGTTCGGCACCACGGTGGCGTCAGACATGCGCCGCCCTTCTCTTGTCGGATTCAAGCGGCCCCAGGGCACCCGCCCTGGGGGTGATCTCGGCGATGTCGCGGACGGCGGCGAAGCGGACATGTCCCCGACCCTCCGGTCCGTATGCGCCGCCGGGCATCACCACAATGCCGGCGCGACTGGCAAGGCTCCTCGCCCAGGTGTCGCCGTCCCCACCCGGCGCGGCGGTCCACACGAAGAAGCCACCGTCGGGACTCCGTGCTGCCGCCCCGTTGACGGTGAGCAGTCGCACCAGGTCGGCCACCCGGGTGGCGCCTCGCTCGTACTGGATCCGGGCGTGCTCGTCGTCGCCGAGCAGGTACGCGGCCGACCGCTGGGCGGCGGCGCCCGCCATCAGCCCGGCAGCGCGGCGGCACGGCACCAACCGCCCGACCACGGCGGGATCGCCGGCGTAGAAGCCGACGCGCAGCCCCGGGCTGTTCGACCGCTTCGACAGGCTGTGCACGGCGAGGACCCCGGCGGTGCCGTGCGCCAACGCGGTCCGTGGCGACCCGGACCAGGTCGACTCGGTGTACGCCTCGTCGGAGACCACGAGCACGCCGTACCGTCGGCCCCAGGCGATGAGGGTGTCCAGCGGTTCGAGCGCACCGGTGGGGTTGCTCGGGCTGTTCACCCACAGGCACAGCGCGCGGTCGCGTACCGCGGCAGGCAACAGGTCGGGCCGCATGCGGTGGTCGTCGTCGGCCGGTACCCGGTGGGTGGCGAAGCCGGCGAGACGCGCCCCTTTCTCGTACGCGGGGTAGCAGAGCTGCGGGACGAGCACCGTGTCACGCCCCGGCGGGGCGAGTCCGGCGTCGCGCAGGAACAGCGGCAGGGTGGAGATGAACTCCTTGGCGCCGGCGCAGGCCGCGACGGCGTCCGGCGCGAGCGCGACCCCGAACCGGCGGCGCAGGTAGCCGGCGGCCGCCAGCCGCAACTCTTCGGTCCCGGCACTGGGTGGATAGCCGGCCGGTTCCTGCCCGGGCGCCTCGCCGGGTGTCACCGGCGGCGGATCGGCGGGAACGCCCAGCGACAGGTCGAGCAGTGCCGACCCCGACCCGCGCGCCAGGTCGAGCAGCTCCTCGCGCGACGGCGGGGCGCTCAGCACGGCACCGCAACGCCGGACATGGCCACCAGCGCGGGGGCGGGCACCACGGCGGGCGGGAATTCGAGGGTGGCGAAGTGGTCGTGTTCACCCTCGGCCCGGCGGATCATCTCGATGCTGCCGTCGCGGCGCAGAAGCAGCTCCTGCGGACGCAGGCGACCGTTGTAGGTGAAGCCCATCGAATGGCCGTGCGCACCGGTGTCGTGGATCAGCAGCAGATCACCCTCCCGCAGCGCCGGCAACGGGCGGTCCCTGCCGAACCGGTCGTTGTTCTCGCACAGCGGCCCGGTCACGTCCACCGACTCCGTGGGCCCGGCCGCCCGCGCGAAGGGCACCGTGATGTGGTGGTACGCGTCGCGGTAGAGCGCCGGACGCATCAGCGCCGTCATGCTGGCGTCCACCCCGGCGTACTCGCGCCACTTGGACATCCGGTTCACCACCCGGGTGGCGAGCACCCCGTGCGGTCCCGTGATGAAACGGCCGCTTTCGAAACACAGACGCGGCGCGGGCAGGCCGTACTCCTGCTGCCACCGGTCGAGACGCTCGCGGAGCGCCCGGCCGAGCGCGTCGATGTCGGCGGTCGGTTCGCCCGGCCGGTAAGGGATACCGATGCCGCCGCCCAGGTTCAGCGTCCGCACCGCGACGCCCGTGTCGCGGTGCAGGGCGACGACCTGCTCCAGCAGCAGTTCGAGGGTGAGCAGCACCGGCGCTGCGGTGAGCGAGTTGGAGGCCAGCATCATGTGCAGGCCGACGGTCCGAACGCCGAGCGTCACGGCGCGCGCCACCACGTCGGTGAGCCGGTCGGCGGGGACGCCGAACTTGGCGTCGGCCGGGTCGCCGAGGAAGGTGTCCGCGTGCCGGCGGGAACCCCGGTGCGCGTCGTCACCCGGGTTGACCCGGAACGCCAGGGTGTCCGGCACGGCGCCCAGTTCGGCGATCTTCTCGAGGACCGTTGCGTCGTCGACGGTGATCAGCGCGTCCGCGCGCAGTGCCGCGGTCAGCTCCGCCCGGCTGGTGTTGTTCGAGTTGTAGCAGATCTGCCGGCCCCGCGCGCCGGCCCGCAGCGCCAGTGTCAGCTCGGGACCCGAACTGACGTCGAAGCCGAAGCCGTGCCGGGCCAGGATGCGCAGGATCGCCGGATTGGGCAGCGCTTTGACCGCGAAGTACTCGGTGTAGCCCAGCGACCGGAACGCCCGGTCGAAGGCCGCGCAGGTGTCGTCGATGCCCTGCTCGTCGTAGAGGTGAAACGGTGTGCCGAAACGCTCGACGGCGCGCGGTAGGGCGTCGTCCAGACGTGCCTGGAACGCGGGGCTCACGGGCATCTGTCGGGCTCGCTTTCTGCCAGGGGCGGGTGGTTCGGGGTCAGTAGCCGAACCGCGCGATGATCACCGAGCGGACACGGTCGCCAGAGAGGGGGCGTCGGTAGACGTAGCTGTCCACGCTGACGTCGTCGAAGCCGGCCAGCTGAGCCTGCTCCCGCAGGTAGTCGACGGCGAGCCAGTGGAAGCCGGTCACCCCCGGCGCCGCCTGCACCCGGCTGCCGTCGCGGGTGGCGTCGTTGGAGGCCACGAGGATGCCGCGGCCGTCCACGCCGAGCCAGCTCCGGACGTGCGCCATGATCGGCAAGGTTGCGGTACGGGCGTCGTAGAGGTGGCCGAGCAACCCGTCGAGATAGGCCACCGGCCACGGGTCGGTCGGCGTCCAGGTCGTCACGTCGGCTTCGATCGACCGGACGCCCTTGGCCGTTGACATGGTGACGGCCTCGGCCATCGCGTCCACTGCCAGCACCTCGACTCCGGCGGCGGCCAGGTGACCCTCCACCACCGCGTTGCCGCTGCCCAGGCTGACCAGCCGGCGGCTGCCGGCCCGCGTCAGCTCGCCGTTGAGCAGCTCCAGCATCCAGGTCCGATAGGCCGGTGAGTGGGTGGAGGGGGTGACAGAGTCGCCGCGCGCGCCCCCGGTCTCCCAGATGTCGAAGAGGCTGACGTCGTCGCCGGACCGCGAGCGGTAGAAGTCGGCGAGGTCGGCGAGTTGGTCGGGTCGGGTGTCGGTGGTCTCGATGGTCACAGCGGTCACCTTCGTTCGGCAGTAGCCGGCAGGGTCGGTGCGGACAGGACGTCCGCGAGCAACGGCACCAGGTCCTCCATGCCGGAGCGGTAGAAGTGGCCTCCGGGCAGGACCCGGAAGGTGAATGCGGCGGTCGTGAGGGCCGACCAGGCGGTCGTCAGCTCGTCGTTGAGGAGCGGGTCGTCGGCGCCGCGAACCGCCAGGACGGGGCAGCCGACCGGCGCCGGCCCGGCCGGCCGGTAGCGGGCCGATGCCCGCACGTCGCCGACGAGGGCCCGCTCGACCAGCCGCCGGCCCAGCGGCGTCGCCCGGATCTGCGCCGGCAGACCGCCGAGGGCACCCACCCGGTCCCAGATCTCGTCGTCGGTGCCGTCGAGGAGGGCTGCCGTGCTGTGCCGCCACGGCGCTGCGGCGCCGCTGACCACCACCAGGGCGGGGCCCCTGCCCGCCTGGTGGGCGACCGCCGCCCAGGACGCGGCGAGCAGGGCGCCGAAGCTGTGGCCGACGACGGCCCACCGTTCGCCGGGGGCGGGCGCGTACCGCTGGTCCAGGTCCCGCACGTAGCCGTCGACCTCGGGCGGCGGCCGCTCGGCGATCCGCGCGCCGCGGCCCGGCAGCTCCGGTGCGACGACCGACAGGGCGTCGCCCAGCAGCTCACCGAGTCGGTCGTCCCAACCGCGGAAGACGCCGGCCGAGCCACCCGCGGGGGGCAGCAGGAACAGCCGGCTCGCCGCGACGGTCACGGTGTCGCGGTCGCCGGGACGGCGAGCTCGGCGGCGTACATCCGGTCGAAGGCGGCGACCAGGGTACGGTCGGCCACGGTCCCCCCGCTGAGCGCCGTGCGGCACAGCATCTTCAGCGCGCGCCAACTCTTCGTGGCGGCGGCGAGCCCTTCGATGAACGGCTCGCCGTCACCGGCCAGCCCCGTCCACGGTTCGCCGGTACGCCGGTACGCCTCCGCCACCGCCAGGTACGCCCGCTCGATCATCAGCGCCGAGTGGTACGTGTTGGTCAGTTGCGCGTGCCGGCGCTGGCCGGGTGCGGTGAGCGCTGGCACGAACGCGTCGCGGTACCGGGACAGCTGCGCAGGCAGCGTCCGCCGGTCGGCGAGGAGGGCGTCGACGGCGGCGCGTTCACGGCGGTGAACCGTCCCGTCGGCCAGGGCGGTCTGGGTCCGCTCGCCGAGGTGCAGCCGGTAGAGCGAGTCGTGCTTGTCGTAGACGTGGAACAGGTTGGAGCGGATCGCCTCGACGAACAGGGCCCGATCGAAGCGCAGCACCAGGGTACGGACGCCGACGTTGTCGATGCCGAGGTACGAGTTCTCGTCGAAGTCGACGACCGTCACCTTGTGCCCGTTGGTGCGGTGCTCGCGCAGGTAGTACTCGTCGAAGTGCTCGTGGTAGTAGCTGTCGACGCGGGCGACGCAGTGCCCGTGGTCGCGCACGGCGGCGCGCAACGTCGCCTCGATGTCACCGTCGACGGGCAGGTGGTGCTTTTCCACGCCCCACTCCCCCAGCAGCAGGGCGTCGCGGGCCGCCTCGCCGTCGAGAAGGTTCCGGCAGGACAGGCCACCCCACTCGGCGCGCAGCCTCGGGGCTCCGGCGACCAGGAGGAACGCCGCGAGCAGGCGAGGCGGCAGAAGCTGGGTGAGGCTGACGATGTGGCAGTCGTAGTAGACGCTCTCCACGGCGTTCCAGTGCCGGCCGGTGACCTCCGACTGGTGGGCGGTCACCCCGGGGACGTCGCGGGTCGGGTGTGCGACGGCGACGGGCTCGGGCACGAAGGCCACTGTCACGGCGTCGCTCGTCGGGCTGTCGGTGATGGGACCGTCGACGGTGGTGGTCACGGGCGTCTCCCGAAGGCGAGGCGGAGGGTGGCGGGTGAGCGGAAGCTGAGCCCCTGCACGGGGCTCGGCGTGACGTCGGCGAAGCGCAGGCCGGGGCGGCGTTCGAGCAGCAGGCGCAGCGCGGTGGTCACCTCGGCCAGGGCCATCCGACGGCCCATGCACTGGTGGCGCCCGGCGCCGAAGGAGAGCAGGCGCTGGTGTCCCGGCCGGCCCGGGTCGAACGTGTCCGGGTCCGGGAACACCGCCGGGTCACGGTTGGCCGAGCCGAGCAGGACGGTCAGCAACGAACCCTTCGGGATGTCCTGGCCGAGAAGCTCCCCGCCACCCCAGATCCGGATGGTGCTGTGGATCGGCGCCTCGTAGCGCAGGGTCTCGTCCACCACCGCCTCGATGAGGTTGCCGTCCGAGGCGACCTGCGCCATCAGCTCCGGGCGCGAGCACAGGGTGTGCAGGACGTTCGCGATCAGCCGGTTGCTCGTGTCGATGGCGGCGGGGATGAGCAGCCCGACCTGGCGGACGATCTCGTCGTCGTCGACGTCGGCGCCCTCCGCGGCGGAGGACAGCAGCTGCCCGATGACGCTGTCGTCCGGTGCGGGTCGCAGCTCGGCGACCCGGCTGTGCAACAGGGCGCTCATGCGTGCCCACGCCGCGACGGCGGCCCGTCGGCGCACCGGATCGGCCGAGTCGATGAAGGCGATCACCGCGTCGCTGCAGGTCTGGAACTGCGGCACGTCCGCCGGTCGCAGGCCGATGATGCGCGACATCACCCGGATCGGTACGGCGTTCGCGAAGCCCGTCACGTAGTCGGCCGGGCCATCACCGGCCGCCGCGTCGAGGTCGTCGAGCACGCCGCGCACCGCCGCCGGGACGAGTTCGCCGAGGTACCCGGGGATGGCCGACGCGGAGAAGCTCCGGTTGGTCAACGCCCGCAGCCGGACGTGCTCCTCCCCCTCCACGTCGGTCACGGTGCGACCGAACAGCACCCGGGTCGCCCGGAACGGGCTCTCCACACTGGAGCGCCGGTCCCGCAGCACCGCACCGGCGGCGGCGTGGTCCGTGGCGAACCAGGTGCGGCGCGACGTCGAGTGGACGAGTTGGCCCTGCGCCCGCAGCGCCGCGTACACGGGGTAGGGGTCGAGCTGGAACGCGGGCGTCCCGAAGTCGCGGTCGGCGCCGTTGCGCGCGGGCGCGGTCACCGCGCCGCGTCCGGCGCGTCGGCCGGCTCCCGCACGGCGGCGAAGCGCAGCCGGTGGTAGTCGGCGTACCAGCGGCCGTCGCGCAGCAACGTCGGCGCGGCCAGCTCGTTGATCCGCGCCAGGACGGCGTCGCGCCGCTCCGGCGGCACATGGCCGATCAGGGCCGCGCCGAACATGGCGACCCAGTCGGCGACGCCACCCGGGCAGTCGGTCAACTCGGTGGGCCGGGCGAAGTAGTCCATCCGCAGCACCTGGAAGCCGTGCGCCTCCAGCAGGGTGGCGTACTCCCCGGGGCTCGGGAAGTACCAGGGCATCCGCGCGCCCTCGGTCAGACCCTGCTCGGCCAGCGCGGCGCGGACGGCGGCGAGGATCCCGGCCACGTTGTGGGCACCGCCGAGTTCGGCGACGAAACGCCCACCCGGGCGCAGCACGCGACGGACGGCGACGACGACCTCCGCCGGACGGGTCATCCAGTGCAGCGCGGCGTTGGAGAACACCGCGTCGACCTGCTCGTCGATCTGGAAGTCGTGGCCGTCCGCGAGCAGCACGTCCGATCCCAGGCGGGCGGTGGCCGAGGCGACCATGGCGGGGTCGCCGTCGACCGCGATCACCCGCGCCCCGCTCGCCGCGATCGTGGCGGCCAGCTCACCGGTGCCGCACCCCAGGTCGAGGACTGTCTCGCCGGGCACCGGGGCGAGCAGCTCGACGACACCGCCGGCCAGCGCGGACACGTAGCCGAACTGGCGGTCGTAGCGGTCGGCGTCCCACCCGGGGTCGGGCCGGGACTGGTGGACGGAGTGCTGTGTCATCGTGTCACCCTCGATCAATCTGTTGGAGCATGAGTTCTGTGGTGCCGCCGGCGAGCGCCAGGCCGGTCGCGTCACGCAGGGCCCGTTCCGCCGGATGGCCGCGCCGGTAGCCGTCAGCACCGGAGAGTTGCAGCGCCTCGTCGGCCACCTCGGCCAGCACCGCGGCGGCCCGGTGTTTGCCGGCGGCCGCCCAGCCGCCCGGGCAGGCGCCCGCGGCGAGCAGGCGAAGGCTCTGCCCGGCCATCGCCTGCACCTCCTGGACTGCGGCGTCGAGCCGGGCGAGCGTGAATCGGACGTGCTGGTTGGTGATCAGCGGAACCCCGAAGGTGATCCGCCGGCCGGCGTCGGCGATCGCGTGGTCCAGGACCGACTCGGCCAGTCCGGCCATCCGGACGGCGAGCATCACGCGTTCATGGATCCAGTGGCGCATCAGCACCAGCAGTCCGTGCCCGCCGACGGCGAGCACGGCGGCGACCGGGGCCGCGTCGAGCACCACCGCACCGGTCAGGCCGGTGTGTCCCAGGCCGTCCAGGGTGGTCACCCCGACGCGCGGCCCGGCGGACACCAGCAGGAGCGCCGGCCCGCGCCGACCGGTGCGCCCGTCGCTGTCGTCGGCCAGTACGAGCAGGTGGTCGGCGTACGGGGCGTTGCTGATGAACCACTTCGTTCCGGTCACGGTCAACCCACCGGCCGCGCCGGCGCCCACAGTGGTCTTCAGGGCGGTCAGGTCGCTGCCGCCGTCCGGTTCGGTGGCGGCCAGCGCACTGGTCGCCGAGCCGGCCAGGGCGTCCGTCACCAGCCCCACCGGTGTCGTCGGCAGGACGCCGAGCAGGCGTGTCGCCACCTCCAGGTGGGTGAGCAGCGCCGCGCCCGGCGCGCCGTTACCGACCCGGGCGAACGCGCGGTGCAACGCGGCGGCACGCCACAGGGCTGCGGCGCGGTCGCCGCCACGGTCGGCCCACGCGTCGCGCAGCAGGCCGGCCTCGCCGACGGCGCGCAGCAGCTCCCGTACGGGCGGGCCGGCCGACTCCCAGACGCCCGCAGCGAGCAGGCCGTCGCGGTGCCGGTCGGTGAAGGCGTCGAGCCGCGTCGCGAATTCGACGTCGGCGGCACCCTGCGGACAACGCGACCCGACCGTCGAGGCGAGCACCGACGCGGCGGTCACTGGGGCCACCCGCGCAGGCGGGCGAGGGCGGTGAGCATCATCTCGTCCGATCCGGTGGAGATGGACAACAGCCGGGTGTCGCGGAACGCGCGGTTGACCGGGTGGGTGCTGAGCTGCCCCTCGGCGCCGTGCAGGTGCAGGCAGGTGCGGGCTACCTCACGGGTGAGACGGCTGGAGCGCAGCTTGACCGCTGCGGACAGGGTGTTCACCGCACCGCCGGTCACCCACCGGTCGATGCCGGTGTACGCGAGCTGGCGCACCGCCTCCACCTCGGCGCGCAGGCGTGCCAGCTGCGCGGCGGGCTGCTGACGGTCGGCGATCGGTACGCCGAAGGTCCGCCGCTCCCGCAGCCGCTCGGCGGTCCGCAGCAGCAGGGTGTCCGCCATGGCGATCGCGCGGCAGGCGGACAGGATGCGCTCCGGTTCGAACTGGCGCAGCTGGGTGACCAGTCCGAGACCGTGCCCGCCGAGGCGGTGCCCGTCGGGCACGAACACGCCGTCGAAGCGGAGCTGCCCGGCGACGCCGGCGGTCCGCAGCCCGAGCGTGGCGTCCGCCGGTTCCCTGCTCACGCCCGGGGCGTCGGCCGGCACCATCAACAGGACGTGACCGAAGGTTCCACGAGCCTCGGGCAGCCGGGCCAGCACCGCGAAGGCGTCCGCGGTGAGCCCGGCCACGACCCACCGCTTGGCGCCGGTCAGCCGGTACCCGCCCGGCTCGGGGGTGGCCGTGGTGGCGACGGCGGCCACGTCGGCGCCGGCGCCCGGCTCGGAGACCGCGTGCCCGAGCAGGCAGCGCCCCACCAGGGCCGGGCGCAGGAAACGCTCGACGGCCTCCGGCCCGCCGGCATCGGCCAGCATGGGCGCGACCATGTCGTTGTGGACCGTCACCCCCATGCCCACGCTGTCGAACAACAGCGCGCCGAGGCATTCGGCGAGGACCACGTGCTCCCAGGCGGTGCCGCCGGCGCCGCCCTGGTCGACGGCGAACCGCATGCCGAGCCAGCCTCGCGCGGCCAAGCCGGTCAGAACCTCGCGCAGGGGGACCGCGCCGTGCCGCTCCCACGCGTCGACCATGGGTGCGACGGTGGCCGCGAGGTGCTCGGTGAGGCGGGCCCGCAGCTCGTCCTCGGCGGGCGTGAACCAGCCGGTGCGGGCCGCGACGGTGAGGGCCGCGGTTTTCACGGTGCCTCGTCGAGCAGCAGCGCGGCGATGCGGGCGCGGTCCGGTTTGCCGGTGGACAGCACCGGAACGGACGGCAGCCGGTACAGCTCCCGCGGCACCATGTATCGGGGCAGGAGGTTGCCCACGTGCCGGAGCAGGGCCTCCACCGTGTCTCCGGGCAGTGGCAGCAGGGCGGCGGCCGGGTCGGGATCCGGCTGGTCGACGGTTGCGGGGGCGCGCAGTACCACGGCGCACGCCAGCGACAGCCCGTCGCGCGGATCCGGGACGGCCGCCACGAACGCGCTGCCGACGGCCGGGTGCGTCTCCACGGCGCGGCGCACCTCGTTGAGGTTGATCCGGTAGCCCTTGATCTTCACCTCGTCGTCGCGCCTGCCCGCGAAGCGCAGCGCCCCGTCCGCGCCGCGTTCCCCGATGTCGCCGGTGAGGTAGAAGCGCGTCCCCTCGTGGTCGAGGAAGACCGCCGCCTCCTCCGTCGGGCGGTCCAGGTACCCGCTCATCAGCTGCGCCCCGGCGATGGCGATCTCACCCGGGCCGTCCGTGGTGAGCCGGCCGTCGGCGTCCCGGAAACGGATCGTCACCCCCGGCAGCGGCGGCCCGATGGGGTACGCCTCGGTGCGGCCCGGTTCCCGCTCGGCGATCGGGTGGAAGGTCACCCCGCACGTCGCCTCGGTCGGCCCGTAGCCGTTGACCACCACGAGATTCGGGGCCGCGTGCAGCCAGTCCTGGACGGTGGCCGGGTTCAGCACCTCCGCGCCGGTGAGGATCCGGCGCAGCGCGCTCAGGTCACGCCCGGACAATCCGGGCTCCGTCCGGGCCAGCAGCGTCAACGTGGAGACCACCGCGGTGAAGTGGGTGATCCGGTCGCGTTCGATGAGGTCCAGCACCCGAGCCGGCACGACGAACGCCGGGCCGAGCCGCACGTGCGCCCCCTTGAGCAGCGGCAAGAGCAGGTCCGCCACCGAACCGTCGAAGTGCAGGGCTGTCGTGTTCAGGCAGCGTGCCCGATCGGTGATGCCGAGCACCGGGTCGACCGCGGCGAAGAACGCCTCGAGCGCGCTGCGCGGGATCCGGACGCCCTTCGGTTGTCCGGTGCTGCCGGAGGTGTACAGCACATACACCCCGTCATCCGGCGCGGTGGCCACCGGCAGGTCGTCGAGGCGCGCGTCCGCCTCGGTGCCGAGTTCCTCCACCGCCACCACCGGCACGGGCAGCGCCTGGTCGACCAGCCGGGCCACCGCCGCGCGGCGGGCCAGCAGGCGTGGGCTGCCGCAGTCCAGCAGCAGCGCGCGTCGCCGGTCCGCGGGCGCCGAGGGGTCGATCGGCAGGTAGGCGGCGCCGGCGGCGACCGCACCCAGCAGCGCCGTCACCGTGGCGGCGGTCTTCTCGCCGTGGACGGCGACCAGGTCACCGCGGCGCACCCCACGGCTGCGCAGACCCGCGGCGATCCGCAGCACCCGCTGCCACAGCTCGGCGCGGGTGAGTGTCGCGTCCGGTCCGGTGAGCGCGGGCAGGTCCGGCCCGGTGGCGGCGTGCGCGGCGAGCGCCGCCATGAGGGACCAGCCGACCGGCGTCGGTGCGCCGGCCTGCGGCGTCGAGGGCTCGACGAGCATGGTCATCGGGTCGCACGCCGCTCGACGAGGGCGACCAACGTCGACAGGCTCTCCAACGCGTCGAGGTCCTCGATCTCCTCCCCGAACTCGATGCCGTACTCGCTGCCGAGCCGGACGGTGAGCTCCACAGCGTCGAGTGAGTCCAGGTTGAGCGCGCGCATGAAGTTGTCGTCGGCGGCCAGCTCGGCCGAGACGTCGCGCTTCTTGATGGTGGCGAGGGTGTCGGCGAGGCGGTCACGGACGCTCTCGGCGGTGGGACGGGTCATCGGCTGACTCCTGAACGGTCTCGGGTGACACGGGTACGACCGGGCGCGGCCGTACCGGTGCGGCGGGTGCGGTTACCGGCTGGCCGGGACGGCCGGCGCGCTCGGGACATCGAAGGTGCGCGGGGCGGCCGGCCGGGCGGCGGACCGCACCGTCCAGGCCACCGCCGCCACCAGGCAGGCGGTGCCCACCACGGTGGCCGAGGTCAGGTCCTCACCGAGGACCAGCGCTCCCAGCGCCACCGCCACGAGCGGGTTGACGTACGAGTAGGTGCTGGCCAGCCGCTGGTCCACCCGGGTGACGAGCCACGTGTACGCGAGGAAGCCCACCAGCGACCCGAGCAGCACGAGGTGCAGCTGCGCCAACCAGACGGTGGGGTGCAGGTGGCCGACGTCCAGCCGGCCCCACTCTCCGGTCAACCCGGAGACGACCAGCAGCGCCAGGCCGCCGCCGAGCATCTGCACCGCGCTGGACAGGGCGGCGCCCGGCACGATGTCGCCGGGGGTGCCGCGCCCCGCCGAGGCGGCGGCGATCCGCCCCGCCACGGCCCACGTCAACGCCGCGGCCAGCACGAGCAGCGAGGGCAGCAGCGGGCCCGGCTGGAAACCGAGAAGGATCGCCACACCGGCAAGTCCGACCGTGGCCGCGCCCAGGTCCCGCCCTCGCGGCCGGCCCCCCATCACCAGCACCCAGATGGGTACGGTGGCGAAGTAGGTGCCCGCCGCCGCCGACGGCAGATCCTCGGATGCGACACTGACCAGCCCGTTCGCGCCGAGGAAGTGCATGAGCCCGAGCAGGGTCAGCCGCCCGGTGTGCCCCCGCAACCGCACCGCCAGTCCCGGCTGGCCGCGCCGGCGCCAGTGCCAGCACAGCCCGCCGAGCAGCAGTGCCCCCGCCACGGAGAAGCGGACCCCGGCAGCGAACAGGGGCGGCACCTCCTGGACGACCACTCGGATACCGAGGAAGGTCGAACCCCAGAGCAGCCACACCGCGAGCAGCGCCGCGGCGATGCGCCACCGGTCGGCAGTCGGCCAGTCCATCGTCAGGGCGGGTGTCGACGTCCTCGGTCGGGTCGAGGCGGAGTCCGGGCGGCGGTCCGGCCAGGGGCGTCGACGCACGCGCTAGGCCGGGTTCTGGGCGAGGATGCGGTCGAGGTACCGGCAGGAGGAGTTCAGCCTCCACAGCGCACCGCGTGCCATGGCCCGGCGGGTCTGCGGCTCGGCCGCCATCGGCTTGACGACGTGGGCGAACCACGCGCTCGCGTGGTGGGCGTCGATGCCGATGTGCAACCGGTGGTACGTGATGCCGTCGGCGGGGAGCCCGAGGCGCTCCCAGCCGTGCAGCACCTGGGAGAACCGGTCCGGCGCCAGCCACTCCGCAACGGCGAGGTGGCCGACGGCCTCGCCGAACAGGTTCCGGTACCGGCAGATCAGCACCGGTAGGTTCCCGCCGAGCAGCGCCTCCGTCGACAGGCTCTCCTTCAGCTCGTCGTCGGTGATGCCGAAGTGGGCGATGATCCGGCCGAACAGCGTGGTGTGGACCATCGCGGGGTCGCCGTTGCCCATCTCGTCCCAGAAGTTCTTGGCGATCTCCATCTTGGTCTCACCGTCCGACCCGACCTGCATCATCGCCAGCAGGTCGTCGAACCGGGCGTCCACCGACGACTCCTGCAACACGAAGCTGCGGAAGTCCTCCGGGGTGGCCCGCTCGCGCAGAAAGGAGTGGTAATAGGGGTGCTTGAACACCCGGTGCTCCCGCGTCATGTTCTTGAGCCACGGCACGAACCGTTCCGGGTCGTCCGGGATCGAGGCGTAGATGCTCTCGTCGATCCAGCTGTCCTCGTCCCGCGCGGTGTCCCGCTCCAGTTGCCGCGTCACCGCGTGCAGGACGGTGGACGCCTCGGCTGTCGATTCCGCCCCCAACTGGGTGTGCAGACCGTAGATCTTCGCCAGCAGGTACTGCTGCGCGAACTGGGCGTCGGCGTCCCCGGCGGACGCCGCGGTACCCAGCCGGGTGACGTTCTCGAGCAGTTCGGCGTAGGTGTCCTGCTCGGCGTACGAACGGTCGAAGTCTTCCTCGGACAGAGCGAAGCGACTCACCAGATCGGTGACGAACGCCGTAAGAGTGGTGCTCAGCGTGGCGGGCATCCGGGTGCGCTCCTTGCAGTCGGTATAACCCGAAGCATTCCCCCGCCGTCTGCACGGCTTCGCTGATTTTTCTGTATTCGCAGGTCGGAGGGCACGCGACGCGCCGCGTGGGCGGTCAGCCCCCTGCGGTAGACGCCGCGCAGGTGACGTGCGACGGCGCGGTCGACCCGCTGCACCTGGGTGCGGGAACCTCGTTATTGCGATGACGATCTGCTGGGCACACCCCGTGCCGCGTTCCCCCCGGCCGCCCGGAACTGGCCACCCCTGCCCGCACCGGGCGGCGACGTCATCGGGACGTGTTCGAGAAGTAGACCCCGAGACCAGCCAGCAGCAGGCTGATCAGGCTGGCACCGGCGCGTACCGAGTTCCACCACGTCCAAGCGGACGAGTAGGAAGCCCACACCCGTACCGCCTCCGCAGGATCGGTTGGCACGCCTGCGGCGTCGAGCTTCTCGTTCATCGGCACGTTGACGACCACCGTCGGGATGAAGGCGCCCACCAGGTACACCCCGGCGGCCACCAGGAACAGCACACCCGCTGACCGTTTCCCGAGGATCAACAGGAACACGCCGGTCACCATGGCGGCGACGAGCGGGCCGAAGAACGTGACGAAGAACAGTGGATTCTGGATCTTCTGGTTGATGCTCGTCATGGCCCGGATCGCGGTGCCAGCGTCGGCGGTGTTCAGACCGGGCATCACCGCCACCGAGAAGGCGTAGTAGACACCGGTGATCGCACCCGTCACCACCAGGGTCACCGCCGCCGACCAGGCAGCCAGGGTGGCGTTCATGCCCAGTCTCCACCGGGTGACGTGTCCCATGCACCAGCGGCGGCGGCGTCCCGGGCATAGTCGGCGAAGTCGCGCGGCCTGCGGCCCAGCGCCCGTTGCACACCATCAGCGAGCTGTGCGTTGCGGCCGTCCAACACCTTGCCGAACAGCTCGATCAGCACCGCCGTGAGCTCCGCCGGCACGTCGTACCCGGCCATCACGGCGGCGTACTCCTCTGGCGAAACCGATCGGTAGCGGATCTCCCGCCCGAGCGCGTTGCCGATCTCCGAGGTCGCCTCGGCGAAGGTGAGAAGTCGCGGCCCGGTCACCTCGTAGAGCTGCCCCGCGTGCCCGTCGTCGGTCAGCGCAGCGACCACGATGTCGGCGATGTCGAGGGCGTCGACGAACGGCTCCGGCACGTTCCCGGCCGGGAGGACGACCTCGCCGCCGCGTATCGAGTCGGTCAGGAAGTCCTCGCTGAAGTTCTGACTGAACCAGCTCGCCCGCACGATCGTCCAGGCCACTCCGGAGTCCTGGACCACCCGCTCGCTGAGTGTGGCCTCCTCCTCGCCCCGGCCGGAAAGCAGAACCAACCGTTCGATCCCGCCGGACACCGCCTGTTCCGTGAACGAACGGATCGTCGCGAGGGCGTCCGGCGCGACCAGGTCCGGGTAGTACACCAGGTAGACCGACGAAACCCCGTCCAGTACGGGCGCCCAGGTGCGCTGGTCGGTCCAGTCGAACGGCGGCTCGCCGGAGCGGGAGCCGACCCGTACCGGCCGGTCGAGTCGGGTGAGCCGGTCCACCACCCGGCGGCCCGTCTTGCCGGTGCCGCCCAGTACGAGGATTGGCTGCTCATCAACGGTCTTCGTCATGGCAACCAGTCAAGTCGAGGGTGAGCGCACCGGGAATGGGCGAGACTCTCGATCGCATGTCCCGACGTCTCGACCGCCCACCTCACAGGGCTAACCTGAGCGCATGGATGCGCTCGCGGGGCTGCTGGACGGGCCGAGGGCGCGCGGTGCGTTCCTGATGCGGTCGGTGTTCGACCCGCCCTGGTCGGTACGGATCCAGGATCGTGCGCCCCTCACCCTGGTCACCATGCTGCGCGGCACGGCGTGGGTGGTGCCGGATCAGGGTGCCCCCGTGCCGCTACGCCCGGGCGATGTGGCGATCATCCGTGGCCCTGAGCCATACACGATCGCCGACGACCCAGCCACGGCGCCGCAGGCAGTGATCCATCCCGGCGAGCACAGCACCACGCCCACCGGGGACGAGTTGTGCGAAGTGATGGACCTGGGTGTCCGGACCTGGGGCGAACGCGCTGACGGGATGGCGGTGCTGCTCAGTGGCACGTACCAGTTGCAGGGCGAGGTCAGCCAACGGCTGCTGAGGGTCCTGCCCCATCTCCTGGTGCTGCCGGCCGGAGCACTGGACAGCCCGCTCATCCCCTTGCTCGGCGACGAGATGACCAAGGACGAGCCCGGGCAGGATGTGGTCCTGGACCGGCTGCTCGACCTACTGCTCATCGCCGTACTTCGGGCCTGGTTCTCCCGGCCCGAGGCGGCGGCGCCCGCCTGGTACCGGGCGCACGGCGATCCGGTGGTCGGCAGGGCGTTGCGACTGCTGCATGACCACCCGGCAAAGCCCTGGACGGTGGCCACCCTCGCGGCCGGCACCGGTATCTCGCGGGCGGTGCTGGCCCGCCGGTTCACCGAACTGGTCGGCGAGCCTCCGATGGCGTACCTCACCAACTGGCGGCTCGCGCTGGCCGCCGATCTGCTGCGCGAACCGGACGCCACCGTCGGCGCGGTGGCCCGCCAGGTCGGCTACGGCAGTTCATTCGCACTCAGCGCGGCCTTCAAACGGGTACGCGGTCTCAGCCCGGCCGAACACCGGCAGGCCATCGGGTCGCCTGACGTCACTCCAGTGGGATGAATGTGCCGAGGCTGGCCGTGGGCATCCGTTCCTCATCGTCCGCCACCACCGACTCAGCGAACGAGAACCTGCCCAAGTGGACCGGCGACGCCGCGAGTGCCCACCACGCCAAGGCACTCAAGCGGAGATCTGCGGTCGACGAGTCCGTCGTCAAGTCGGAGTTCATCAGCCAGTGGTTGTATCCGAAACATCGCCTAGCCCTACCACCGTGTTGCGCCCGCCTCACGGCATGGCTGTCGACCGAATCTGTGGCAGCCCTTCCTCGGTCAGCGCAACCGTCAGTGAAACCTCACGAGACGGTGCGCTCTCGATGCCGTGGCGCAACGACCGGTGCACGGGGCACTCGCACGACGGATGCAGCGGATCCGGACATCGGGCAAGGGCAGCGTTCAGCAACTGAACTCCGTCAACGGCGATCGGCCACGACCAGTCCATGTCCCACGGCTCCTCCCAAGGTTGGTGGAAGCAGTCATGATCGAAGTACACGAGAAGCCCGGCCTCGCACAAGGGACAGGCAGACAGGCTGGTCCAGCGGTAGTTGACCTGGTGCCCCGGAGTACCGTGCGGCACGCCCCAACTGCCGATACGAACAACGGTGCGCTGGTCCACTCGGCAGGCGCCGCAGATACGCATGACTAACCCTCCTCCGCCGTCTGGCGACATCCACAGAGTTCGACGCAATCACGGACGCCGTCAACCAGCAGCGCCCAGCGCGCCAGGGGGTTTACGTGAGAGCAGGGTGTGCCGCCTGCCGGAGCCTGGCGTGAGTGGGGAGGCAGTTCTGCTGCTCATTGGGACGTGCCTGATTGTGGTGTGGCGCGTAGGTGTGCGCGTTCGCCTTGTCTGCCGATGAGGCTGAGGAACTCGACAGGCCCGGCGCTGGTGGCGCCGAACCAGTGGGGGGTGCGGGTGTCGAACTCGGCGGCTTCTCCGGGTTGCAGGATGAGGTTGTCGTCGCCGAGGACCAGGCGCAAGGTGCCGTTGAGGACGTAGACCCAGTCGTAGCCCTCATGGGTGCGCAGGTCGGGTACGCGGTTGTCGTCGCCGGCGGGCAGGACGAACTTGTAGGCCTGGATGCCTCCCGGCCTGCGGGTCAGGGGCAGGATGGTGGATCCGTCGCCAGCGGCGATGGGGCGCAAGTTGATCCGGGGATCACCGGTCAGCGGCGCGTCGACGAGTTCGTCGATGGTGACGCTGTGGGCGCGGGCGAGCGGGAGCAGCTGTTCGAGCGTCGGACGCCGCAGGCCCGCTTCGAGCCGCGACAGCGTGCTGACGGAGATGCCGGTCTCCTCGGCCAGGTCGGTGAGGGTGATGTTGCGGCGCTGCCGCAGCTGCCTCAGCCGCGGGCCGACCGCGTCGAGGGTGCGGTCCAGATTGTCGTCCACAACCCCATTTTGCCATTCGGCAAAGATCTTTGCACATATTCGCCGGGAGGCTCAGGATCAAGTCACCGGCGAAGGTGGTGAAGGGAGCAGGGCAGATGGTGGAGCAGGCAGAGATCGTGAGGGACGTGGTCGTGGTCGGCGGCGGCGCGGCCGGGTTGAGCGCGGCGCTGATCCTGGCGCGTTCGCGGCGGCGAGTGACGGTCCTGGACGCCGGCGCACCGCGCAACGCGCCTACGCAGGCCGTGCACAGCCTGCTGGCCCTCGACGGACTGAGCCCGCTGGAGCTCCTCAGGCGCGGAGCGATGACGTGCGGTACTTCACCGGCGACCAGGAACTCAGCGATCAGGACCGGGCGAAACTCGACGCGCTCGGCATCCCGGTGATCGCTGGCGGCGTCGCCGGGCTGGAGATCGTCGACGACCGGCTGACCGGGGTCCGTCTTGACGACGACAAGGTCATACCGGTCGAGACCGTGGCGGTGGCGCCGCGGATGGTCGCCCGAGCAGAGGCGTTCGCCGGTATCGGCATCACCGCGACGCAGCACCCGGTGGGTTCCTTCATCGCCGCTGATGAGACCGGCCGGACCTCGGTGCCCGGGGTATGGGCGGCCGGTAACTCCACCGATCTGTCCGCCCAGGTCGGTGCGGCCGCCGCGCGCGGCGCCCGCGCCGCAGCCCATCTCAACGCCGACCTCGTCGCCGAGGACACCGACCGGGCGGTCGCCCGGCTGACGAACGAGGAGAACCTCCGATGACGCACAGCTTCGACAAGGACTACTGGCAACAGCACTGGCAGCAGACCCACGGCGACAAGCCCGGCTCCATGGCCGGCAACCCACCCAACCCCTACCTCGCCCAGGAGACCGCCGGCCTGGCACCGGGCACCGCCCTGGACGCCGGGTGCGGCGCCGGCGCCGAGGCGATCTGGCTCGCCTCTCACGGCTGGCAGCTCACCGCCGCCGACATCTCCGCCGACGCCCTCGCCCGCGCCGCCGACCGCGCCACCGCCAGCGGGCAGACAGAGTCCATCCGGTGGGTGGAGGCGGACCTGACCGCCTGGGAACCGGGCATGCGCTTCGACCTGGTCACCACCCACTACGCGCACCCCGCGATGCCCCAACTGGCCTTCTACCAGCGCATCTCCGACTGGGTGGCGCCCGGCGGCACCCTGCTGATCGTCGGGCACCTGCACACCGGGCACGGGCACGGGCACGGGCATCAGCATCCCGCCGAGGCGACGGTCACCCTCGCCGACATCACCGCCGTCCTGAATGCGGCCGACTGGGAGATCGTCACCGCCGAGGAGCACCGGCGCCCGGCGACCGGGCTCGGCGGCCATGCGGTCTCGCTGCACGACGTCGTCGTGCGCGCCACCCGACGCCCCTGAACCACTTTCTCTGCGACGCCGGGACCGAGGTCCACCCCGGCGCCGTACCCCATCGCGCCCTTGTGGATGGAACCCCGCGCATGCCTGCCCTCGACAGTTCGCCAGGCGAGAGCGTCCCCGACGCGACGATTCGCGACCCGCGCCAGCGTCGCGCGATCCTGATCGCGGTGTGTATCGCTCTGATGGCGGTCATCGCCTCGGTCTCCGGGCTCAATGTCGCCCAGCCGCAGGTCGCCGTCGCGTTCGACGCCTCGCAGAGCACCGTCCTGTGGATGATCAACATCTACACCCTCAGCCTGGCCGCGCTGCTGCTCCCGCTCGGCGCCCTCGGCGACCGGGTGGGCCGCAAACCGATCCTGCTCGCCGGCCTCGCCCTGTTCGGCGTCGCCAGCGCGGCGGCGGGCCTGGCCACCTCATCCGAGATGATGATCGCCGCCCGGCTGTTCGCCGGCGTCGGCGCCGCCATGATCATGCCGGTCACCCTGGCCGTCATCACCTCGACGTTCCCCGACGAGGAACGCTCCAAAGTTATGGGTGTGTGGACCGGCGTCGCCGGCGGCGGCGGCATTCTCGGCATGTACCTGTCCGCGGTCCTCGTCGACTGGGCGAACTGGCGGTGGCTGTTCCTGCTACCGGTCGTGCTCGTGGCCGCGGCCACCGTCACGGCCCTGCGAGCCGTCCCGAATTCCCGCGAGACGTCGCAGCACAGCTTCGACATGGTCGGGTCCCTGACGTCGGTGATCGCCGTGGTCGCGCTCATCTACGTCCTGCACGAAGGCCCGGTCCACGGCTGGACCTCGCCCGTCACCGTGGCCAGCCTGCTCGTCGGCGTCGTCGCCGCCATCGGGTTCGTGGCCTGGGAACTACGCCGGGCGGCGCCCCTGCTCGACGTGCGCCTGTTCCGTGACCGGCGCCTCGCCAGCGGCTCGCTGGCACTGCTGGCACTGTTCGGCGTCCAAGCCGGGATCTTTGTCGTGCTGTTCCCCTACTTCCAGGCCGTTCTCGGCTGGTCGCTGGCCGGGGGCCAGTCGCAGCGGCCGGTAGCCGTCGGTGTCGAGCTGGGCGAGCTGGCCGTCGATGTCGACGGAGTGGGTGCCGTAAAAGTGCACGATCCCCGAACCACCGCCGCGATCGCGATCGCGAGCAGTCCCGGCAGCGGATGGATCCGGCCGCCGGCGTCCCGTGGGTCCGGAACCCGGGCGAGGGCCTGCAGCAACCCTGGCGTGTGTCCTGTTTCGACAGCGGCAAGATGCGCTGCTGCACCGCTCGCGACTCCTGCGTGACAAGACGCCTTTGATAAACAGCCTAAGGTCCGGCTACCTGGGTCGGCATTGATCGAGGTCTTGACTCTATGCGCCGCCCTGCTCATGATTTACTTCGGCGGTCCAACAGTGAGGGTCAATGTGATGACGCAGGTAGAGCCACCGGTAGGAGGCCAACCATCAGCCGTCACTCTCAGCGAGCTTGGACAAAATGGCCGACTCGCGCGTGCCAGTTCAGGCACCAGGGATTGGCTGAAACGTGGGGCCCATCGGCGGGAACTGAGCATCGCGGGCCTCGGTTCGGTGCTCCTCGCTGTCGCGATGATCTGGCTGATTCCGCCGTACGCGGTTCGCGTGATGACTTCCGGCGCCAAGACTGTGCCGATCGCCAACCCGGCCCACACCATCGTCGGTGACGCGGGTGACCCGACGGCCCAAGCATGGCTGGTGGGATGGGGTGGCCACGCTCTCACCCGCGGTCTGCGTGGCCTGTGGGATACCAACGCCTTCTATCCCGACAAGTACGGCCTGGCCCTGAACGACAGCATGCTCGGCTATGCCCCGGCAGGGCTGATAGGCAGCGGTGTAGTCGGTGCCGTGCTGCGCTACAACATCCTGTTCGTGCTGGCTTTCGCGCTCGCCTTCCTCGGCGGCTACGCGCTCCTGCGCCAGCTTGGCGCGAATAAGGTCGCCGCCGCGGTAGCCGGGGCCGCCCTCGCCTACGCGCCCTGGCGCTACGGCCACGACGGCCATTTGAATATTCTCTCCACCGGTGGCATCACGCTGGCCCTGGCGATGCTGGCGCGCGGCCACGGACTCTCGTTCACCCGCGGCTACCTTGCCGAACGAGTCCGACCGGGCTGGGCGTTCGCTGGCTGGCTGGTCGCGGCCTGGCAGGTCAGCCTTGGCTTCGGCGTGGGGCTTGGATTCGTATACGTCCTCGCCGCCCTCTGCCTGATCACACTGACAGCCTGGCTGATCCACCGCCCACGCCTTAGCCGCCGGCTGATCGTCAGTGATCTGATCGGCGGGTTGGTCTTCACCGCGGTGACCGGATACTTCGCGTACGCGTACCAACACGTGCGCGAGCTCAACCCACATGTCACCCGGGACTGGGACTACGTCGCGTTCTTCTCCCCGACACTGCGCGGACTTCTCGTGGCTCCGCAGTCCTCGCTGCCCTGGGGCACCCTACACAACGACGCCCGCATCGCTCTTGGTGGCGCACCCACTGAGAAAGTGCTGCTATGCGGGTATGCACTGTATCTACTGGCCTTCGCCGGCCTGTTCCTATCCCGCTGGTCACCGGTGCAACGACTTCTGCTGCTGTTCGGGGCGGTCGTCGGAGTGTTGTTCGCGCTAGGCACGAACGGGCCGATCTACCGTCTGCTCTATCTTTACGTGCCCGGGTTCGATGGATCCCGTACACCAGGACGGTTGATCTTGTGGCCCACTATCTGCCTGGCCATTCTCGCGGCCGGCCTGGTTACCCAACTAGCCGAGGTGGCTCGCAGGGGTGCCAAGCCGAAATGGTCGGTGGAAGAGGCACGGCTACTGACCGTTCCGTTGCTGGTCCTCGTGCTAGCTGAGGGCCTGCCTGACCTGCAGCACCCCCAAACCCCAGCCAAACCGGCCGCGATGGCGCTAGCCTCCGCGCACGCTCCGATCATGGTATTGCCGTCCGACGACGGCATCGACCTCCACGTCCTACTCTGGTCGACCGACGGTTTTCCCGCCGTGGTCAACGGTGCGGCCAGCTACACCACACCCAACCGTCAGTCGATCCGCGACGTTATGACGACCTTCCCCAGCCAGCAGGCCTTGGATCGGTTGCACCAGCTCGGCATCCGCAGCGTCGTCCTGCTGCGCAACCGGGTCCAAGGCACCCCATACGAACCACTGCTCAACATCCCCGACGTACCCGGCATCACCCGCCACGACGTCGGGTCAGACGTGGTTTACACCATCGACACCAACACGAAGTGATGCTGGACGTGTCCTCGGGATACGAGGATCGTTCTGTCTGAACGTGAGGAGGGTGAGCAGCCACCCTGGATCGTCCCGGACGCACTCTGGGCCAAGGTCACACCGCTGCTGCCATCCCGACCACCACGCCGGCCGGTTTCCCGGCGCAAGCCCCTCGACGAGCGACGAAACGTTCGTCTGTCGCCAGCAGATCTGGGCTTCCTCGGCTTTGCACGGTCGGCGCAAGGGCCGCCAGCGGCTCCAGATCCGTTTGCCGGCAGAGATCCGCCAGTCATCACAGGGGTGGCGCTGGCGGCTGCCGTTGTCATAGCAGTGGGGGCGACGGTAGGCGTCGCGCACGTCAACGAAAGAACCGACGAGAGCGCAGCAACCAGGATCGCAGCATGGCGAAGCTCGGGCACGGTGGCGCCCATGCTCGCCGTGACGGAGACGGACTGTCCGCGCGATCAACACTATGGTGCCGGCTGTTGCCGAGAGCCCGGAGCAGATCGCCCAAACCCGCACGACAAGCCGCTCCGCAGCTTTGCCCTGCCTCCCTCACGCGGGGATCTCCCAGGGCCGGTAGCTCGGCAGTCCCCTGCTGGAGGGAGGCGGTTCCCATCGCCGTGGGAGGTGCATGCGTTCCGGAAAGCGGACATTCGGTTCGGCCCTTCGATCTGACGACGAATGAGAAGCGGTGACTGATATGCCGGCTATCGCTCGACGGGTACGGCACTGGTGGGCCGGCTGGCCGCGGTGGTCCGGGACCGTCGCCGCCGTCGTGTTGACGGCGTACGGCCTCGCCTCGGCCGGTTGGTTCGCCGGCGGACCGTACGTCTTCGCCCGCCCGGCCAACCCGGACAACACCTTTCCCGACCACTGGCTGGCCGACCTGCCACCGGCCCTGGTCGAGGGCGTGACGCTGGGGTTTTGCGTCGTGCTGGTCGCCGCGCTGCTGCTCATGCGCCGGCGGGTCGCCGGGTGGGTGCGTCCGGTGCTGCTGGGCGTCGGCTGGCTGGCGGCGGCCTTCCTGGTGCTGGTGCTGCCGGGAACGCAGGCGCTGGACGCCATCCCCGGCCTCAATCTGCTCAACCTGGAACGGCTGGACTGGCCGACCGTCCATCTGGTGCTGCTCGCGTACACCGGATACGCCCTCGCCGCGGCCGCCCTGGCCTACGGCCGGGCCACCCGTGGCGGCTGCGAGAACTGTGGCCGGGACGGCGGCGCCGAGTGGTCGCGCCAACGATGGGCCGTGGTCGGCCAGGTCGCCTCAATCGCGGCGTTCCTCGCGCCGCTCGGCTACGCGACCGTCCGGCTGTGTTGGGCAGCCGGCATCCCGGTGGGCACCACCGAGGAGTTCCTCGACACGATCAACGAAGCCAACCCGGGCAACGGCACCATGCTGCTTGAGCTGATCCTGGCCGGCATGGCGCTCGGGGGCGGCGTCCTCTGTTTCGGGCTCACCCGGCCGTGGAGCCAGGTGTGGCCGCGCTGGGTGATGAGCCTGGCCGGTCAGCCGGTGCCCCACTGGTTTCCGGTGGCGTTGGCGACCGTGTGCGGCGCCGCTCTTTTCGGCTTCTGCACCCTGCTCGTCCCCGATCTGGTCCGGTTCGCCGCCGGCGAGCCGGTCTACTACACCGGGACCACGGTACGAACGAACTGGCTCTCCCATCTGCCTGCGGTCTCGCTGCTGCTGTGGGGCGCCCTCGTCCTGGTCTCAGCCGCCGCCTACCACTACCGCACACGGGAACGCTGCGCCCACTGCGGCAGCGGCGGTGACCATGGTCAGGGCCGGTAGCCGGACAGAAAGGTCCGGAAGCAGCCAGGCACGTTGTACAGGCGAATCAGCTCCTTCGCTGTTTCCGCACTCCAAACTGGGCGTGGGCCGATAGCTGGCTGGTCGCTGATGGGTATCTGCTTCGAGCGCTGCCTGATCATGCTGGGCCGGGCGGCAGGGGCATCAATCTCCAGCGACTCACCGGACATCGATCCGTAGTCGCGATGCTACGGAGCCGCCCCGCGCGGCCCGGACAACGACGGGTTGCCGACATGCAACCTGTCGTTGTCCGGCTCGGCAAGGTCGCTGCTGATCGGTCGTTACGTCGGGACGACCGTCAGACGGCGGTGCGGGACCACTGCTGGTTGGTGCCGGTGTTGCACGAATACTGCTTGATGACCACTCCGTCCGCGGTCGCCGCGGCCGGCACGTCGACGCATTTGTTGCTGTGTCGTGCCCGGAGCTGGAAGTAGGCGCCGTTGGTGAGCATCTGGAACTGCTGGTTGGCCCCGGTGCCGCAGGTGTACTGGACGAGCTCGGCGCCGTCGGCGGTCGACGCGTTGACCACGTCGAGGCACTTTCCGCTGTGCCGGCTGACGATGCGCCAGTAGCCGCTACCGGCGTCCTGGAACTGCCACTGCTGCCACGCACCACCGCCGTACGTGTACTGGCCGACGCGAGCGCCGTTGGCGGTGTTCGGCTGCTGGACGTCCATGGCCTTGCCACTGTGCCGTACGTCGATCCGGTAGAACGTCCCCGTCGACGGCGGAGGCGTCGTCGGGTCGCCGCCGCCGACGGTGTCGCCCCACGCGTACCGGATCCGGTCCGCCCCGGAGGTGTTGCGAACCGTCAGGTTGAGGTCGGTGCCGCTACCGCTCAACGCGAACATCGAGTACCAGTCGTAGCCGATGGTGCCGGTCTTACCACCCAGGGCAGGCCAGTACGTGCCACCCATCTGGTTGTCGCGCATGACCTGGGCCATGGCGCGGATGTAGCGCACGAAGTTGTCGCTGCTGCCCGCATCGGCGTAGTTACGGCCGTCGTTCATGGGCGCGCCGAACTCGGTCGCCACCGCGCGGGAGGCGCAGGTGCCGAGGCGGGCCTGGATGTGGCTGCGGAACGCGTCGTAGGTCATCGCCCCGTAGAAGAAGGCGTAATAGTGAAACGACAGCAGCGTCGCGTTGAAACGGCTGTCGTTGCAGATGTCACGCAGGTCCTGACTGAAACCGGTGCCGCCGATCAACACCCGGCCGGGCACCGCCGAGTAGTGGTAGGTCAGCCAGTTCGCGGCCACGTCGCGCCACTCCGCCGAGCTGTAGCCGTGCGGCTCGTTCATCGGCTCGAAGTACACATTGCTGTTCGAGCCGTACGCGTTCGTCACGGTCGACCACATCGCGTTCCACGCGGCCAGGTTCGTGATCCTGCCACCCGAGGCGGCACCGTCCTCCCAGTAGGCCAGGATGACCTTGAAACCACGGGCGGTGGCCGCGTCGATGGCACCCCGATACGCCTCCCACCACGCCGTCCCCACCGTGTGCGTGTTGATCGGCAGTCGGACCGTATTGACCCCCATGGTCGACGCCATATCGTCGTACAACGCGTTGGCCTTGGCCCGCACCGTCGCATTGCTGTCGGACGCGCTCAGGCCCTGCACGACGAGGGGGCCGGTCTTGAAGTTGTCACCCAACACAGCCCAGTTCATGCCGCGGAACTGGCTGGTCGCGGCAGTGGCCGGCGACGACACGACGACGACGATGCCAACCATCGCCGTCACCGCGCTCACCAGCGCGATCAGCAGACGGCGCAACCGGGTGCTCGGCAATACGTGTCCGTGGAACGACTTCCTCTGTGTCATGACATGTCCAATCGGTGTGGGTCACAGTCGGGGTTCAGCTGGTCACGCGGAAGGTGGCGTCCCGCATCGACGTCACTACAGGCCCAGGCCCCGCAGGGTCGGTACGGTCTGGCCCACCCAGGCCAGGTCGGCGTCCTCGCGTGCGCCCTGGGTGCGTTGTGTGCCGGCCAGGAACCACAGGAAGTAGGTGGTGTAGCCGGGTGCGCTGACGACGGTGTGGTAGCCCTCGGGCATCATCTGCATCACATGGTCACGGATGGTGACGTTCTCTTCGTACCCGTCGTCGGTGTAGACCCGGCTGATGCCGAAACCGTTCGCCGGGCTGACCCGGTAGTAGTACATCTCCTCGTGTGCGGCCTCGGCGGGCAGGTCGTCGACCTTGTGCCGGTGTGGCGGGTAGGTGCTCCAGTTACCCGAGGGCGTGTAGGTCTCGCCGACGATGAGCCGGCGGGCGGGCAGCTCCGGCTGGGAGATCTCGGTGAGGATCTGATGGTAGGTACGGCCGAAGTTGGCCGCCCCCCAACGGCCGCCCGCGACCTGCTCCGGCGCGATGACATAGGGGTCGGTGGCCAGCTCACTGGGCGCGCTCGGTAGGGCGATCTCCACGGCGGTGACGGCTTCGACGGTCACCGATGAGCCGGCCGGGAGGTAGACGGAGTGCGGCTTGCCGGAGAAGACGTCCGGGCGTTGGCCGACCTGCGGGAAGTCGCGGCCGGCGACGGTGAAGTTGGCCGTTCCACCGAGGATGACGGCAAGGATCTCCCGGTCCCCGGACTCGCCGGTCCAGGACTCGCCGGCCGACAGCCGCAGCAGGCTGAAGTCGAGCAGCCGGCAGGGATTGACGGGCAGCGTGTTCCGGCCGTCAGCGGCGGGAATGGTGCAGTGGTAGCGGTAGTCCATGGTCACCTTTCGGGATGTGGGGCGGAGCGGGTGGGTCGCGGGGTCACCAGGGGCTGACCCAGCCCGGAATGGTGGCGCGGGTGAGGGCTTCCAGGTAGAAGTAGTCGCCCCACAGGGTTCCCTCGTCGACGCCGACGTCCTTGGGTTTGTCGTAGACGCCGTGCAGGATCAGCGCGTTCGAGACCGGATGGCCGCCGGTGGAGTAGTGCTCGATGAGCGAACGCAGGATCTCGGTGGCGGCTGTCCGGTACCGGCCGGCGCGGGCCGGGTCGGTGAGGTTGTCGGCGAGTTCGAGCAGGCCGCAGACGGCGATGGCCGCGGCCGAGCTGTCCCGCTCCTGGCCGCTGCCGTCGCCGAACTCCAGGTCCCAGTAGGCGACGTGGTCGTCGGGCAGGTGGGCGAGGAAACGGTCGGCGCAGGTCATCGCGGCGGCGAGCAGCGCGGGATCGCCGATGTGCCGGTGGTTGAGGCTGAACCCGTAGATGCCCCAGGCCTGCCCTCGGGCCCAGCAGGAGTGGTCCGCGTGGCCCTGCTCGGTCTCGCCCCGCAGTGGCACCCCGCTGTCCGGGTCCCAGTAGAAGGTGTGGAAGGTGGTGCCGTCCGGACGCAGGATGTGCTGGCGCAGTTGCGCGGTGTGCCGGCGGGCCGCGGCGGCGTAGCGGTCGTCGCCGGTGGTCTGGCTGGCCCAGAAGAGCAGCGGCGTGTTCATCAGGCTGTCGATGATGGTGCGGCCCCGTTGGCGGGGGTCGTTCAGGTCGCCCCAGGCCTGGATGATTCCGGCGGGTTCGAGGACGCGCGTCATCAGGTGGTCGGCGGCGGCGAGAGCCGCGCCCCGGGCCCGCGGGTCGCCGGTCCGGCGGGCCGGGGTGACGCAGGAGAGCGTGTAGAGGAACCCGAGGTCGTGGGTGTCCAGGTCGATGCCGTGGGCCACCCGATCCGCGAAGCTGTCCACGTGCGACAGTGCGGCCCGCAGGTGGCGGTCGTCCCCGGTCAGGTCGTGGGCCAGCCAGAGCTGGCCGGGCCAGAAGCTGGTGGTCCAGCCGACGTTGGCGCCCTCGGGTTGGCCAGCACTCGGTGGCCGGAGCAGGTAGCGGTTGGCGTCGGTGGTGTCCCCGGGGTACCCGTCGCCGAAGGCGACGATGTTCGCGTCGACGGTACGTATCGCGGCGGCCACCGCGGCCGCCGTGGCCTCTGCGTCGGGACTGGAACGGACGTCGGTCGCCGTCATGGATGCTGTTCTCCCTCGTGGGTCCGGTCCGGTGCCGGGCAGGCGTGTCATCGGCGCCCCGGCTCGGTGGCCGGAACGTGGTGGTCAGATCGGCCGGGGTGCGGCCGTCGGCGGGTCGAGGACGGCGCGCAGGGTGAAGCGGCTGTTGGCCCACACGACATAGAGCAGCGGCGCGGCGGCGAGGCCGAGCGCGATCGCGGGGCGGGCCGCCAGAAGCTGGGCGAGCAGCGTGAGCACGAGCAGCGACGCGGCGGTGAGGTACCACCGGCGTACCGCCAGATACACGCAGGTGCGGGCCACCTCGCGCAGCGGCGCGTCGGGTCGCTCGGCGACGGTCACCAACCCGAGCAGCGCGGTCGCGACGGTGAGGACGATCAGGGTCGCCAGCACCGGCAGGGCGAGTGCTCCGACCCGGTGGCCCCACGCGGCGCGGGCGTCGACGGCGAGCACCACCAGGGCAGTCATGGCCGCCGCCGTCCAGAGCATCGCCGGCCGGGCGGTGGCTCGCCAGGCGCGGCCGTAGGTGCGCAGCACGCCGCCGGTGTCGCCGGCCGAGTAGGCGGACATGACCGCGAAGGCCGCACAGAGCCCCGGCGCACAGAGCGGGGCGGTCAGCGCGTACAGGGGCCAGGACCGCGCCGTGTCGGTGGTGAACGCGAGCGTCACCAGGGGCAGGCAACCGAGCACCAGCAGGAGGTTGCTGACGAGCGCGACGTGGATCCCGTCGAAGACGGCGGTGATGGTGTGGTGGCGCGAACGCATGGGCATCAACCCTTCAGTCCGGTCGAGGCGACGCCCTCGATGAAGTAGCGCTGGCCGAGCAGGAAGATGACAGCGACGGGCAGCACGGACAGCACCGAGCCCGTCATGATCAGCGCGTACTCGGCGTTGTACTGGGAGATGAAGGTGTTCAGCCCCAACTGGACGGTGCGCAGCTCCGGGCTGCGCAGGTAGATCAGTGGGCCGAGGTAGTCGTTCCAGGTGGTCGTGAACGTCAGCAGGGCCAGGCTGGCCAGCGCCGGCCGGGACAACGGCAGAATGATCCGTCGGTAGATGCCGTACTCGCTGAGCCCGTCGACCCGCGCCGCTTCGCTGAGCTCCTCGGGGATCGTCTCGTAGAACTGCTTCATCAGGAACACGCCGATCGCGCCAAACGCCTGGATCGCGACGATCGACCACAGCGTGTTCGACAGGTGCAGCTTCGACATGAGGATGAACTGCGGGATCATGTACGACTGCCAGGGCACCGCGATCGTCCCGACGTACGCCAGGAAGAGCAGGTTGCGGCCGGGGAAGCGGACGCGGGCGAAGCCGTAAGCCGCGAAGCTGCCGGTGAACACCTGTAGGAAGGTGACGATCACCGACAGCAGCAGGGTGTTCCCCAACCACGTCGTCAGGTCCGAGCGCTGCCAGATGTCGACGTAGTTCCGCCACACCACGGGATCGGGCAGCCAGGTGATCGGGATGGTGAAGACGTCGTTGTTGGTCTTCAACGACGCCACCACCATCCAGAAGAACGGCAGCAGCAGCCCGGCCGCCGCGAGCACGAGAGCGGCGTACCCGACGAGCCGCCCGCCCCGGGACCGGACCGGTCGGCGGGGGGCGCTGCGATTGCCGGGCGCGGCGATGGCCGGGACGGGCGTGGCGAGGTCGGTAGCGGTCATCAGCTGTTCCTCCGCTTGTTGACCATGAACTGGATGACCGTGATGCCGAAGCAGATGGCGAACAGGACGATGGAGACCGCCGAGGCGTAGCCGAACTGGTTCTCCTCGAAGCCCTTCTGGTAGATGTACTGCGAGAGCACAAGTGTCGATTGGCCCGGTCCGCCGCCGGTCATCACGAGGATCAGGTCGAAGACCTTGAAGCTTTCGATGGTGAGCAGCACCGTGACGAAGAAGGTCGTGGTTCGTAAGCCGGGGAGGGTCACGTGCACGAACCGCTGCCACGGTGTGGCGCCGTCGGTCTCCGCCGCCTCGTAGAGCTGGGACGGGATGGTCTGCAGGCCGGCCAGGAACAGCAGCATGTAATAGCCCATGTAGCGCCAGGTGCCGACGATGATGACCGCCGGCATCGACCAGGTCGCCGACGCGGTCCAGCCCGGCGGATCGTCCACCCCGACGGCACCGAGGAGAGCGTTGATCGGGCCGTACTCCGGACTGAAGAGCTGGTTCCACACGACCGCGATCGCCACGATCGAGGTGATGTAGGGGAAGAAGGCGATGGTACGGAAGAACCGTACGCCGCGCAGTTTGCGGTTGAGGAGCAGCGCCAGCCCGAGTGCTGCCGCGAGGGTCAGCGGGATGTGGAAGACGGCGTAGTAGACGGTGTTGCGCAGTGCCGTCCAGAAGCTCGCGTCATCCCACATTCGCCGGAAGTTGGCGGTGCCGGTCCACTCGGCCACCCCGAAGACGTTCCAGTTGGTGAAGGCCACGTAGAACAGCACGACGACGGGTAGCAGGGTGAGCGCGGCGAAGCCGATGAAGTTGGGAAGGATGAACGACCACCCGGCGACCGTGTTGCGCGACACCAGCCGCCGGTTCCTGGGTGTCGTACGCGGCAATGTTGCCATAGGGAGTCTCCGGAAGCGTTCAGCATGGCGGCGGGACCGGCGTGCGGCTCAGGCCCGCCGGTCCCGCCATCAGCTCACTGGTTGAGGACTTCGTTCTTGGCGCGGGTCTGCGCCTTGCTCAGCTCCCCGTCGACACCCTTGCTGTCGGAGAGGATCGCCGAGTGCGTCTCGTTGAGCAGGTTCTGCAGGCCGGCGGTGTGCTTCGACACCGGGTTCTCCGGCTTGACGGTGTGCTTGGCGTAGGCGAACTTCGACAGGTCGTCCTGCGGTACACCGTCCAGCCCGAACAGCGTCGCGGTGACCGCGTCGGTGATCTGGGCCGGGGTGATGCCGATCCCGGCCAGGGCCTTGCCGGCATCCGTGCCGGCCGCGTACTGGAGGAACGCCTTGGCCGCGGCGGTCTTGGACTTGCTGATCTTCGGGTTGATCCCCAACCCGGTTGGGTCACCGAAGGTGACAGGTGTGGCGGAGGTGCCGGTGGTGGACTTGTCGAACTGCGGTGCCGGTGCGATTCCCCACTGGAACGTGTCGGCGTCACCGCTCTTTCGCTGGTTGAGCAGCGTGGCCACGTACCAGGTGCCCATCAGCAGCATCGCCGACTGCTGCTTGCCGAACTGCGCCTGGTAGGTGAGTTTGTTGGTCTTCGCGGTGCCGAAGGTCGGCTGCGCGCCGGCCGCCTGCAGGTCCAGTGACCGCTCGTAGTACGGCTTCAGGTAGCCGAAGTCCCCGGAGAGCAGGTCCGCGTTGGGGGTCTGGGCGAGCGCAAATCCCTGCACTGTCGACTGGAAGGTGTGCTGGTACGCGCCTGTCGCGTTCGAGCCGGCCGCCTTCAGTCCGGTATGCAGTCGCTTCGTCGCGTCGGTGTAGTCGTCCCAGGTCCAACTGCCGTCCGGCGGCGCCACCTTCGCCTTCGCGAACAGATCCTTGTTGTAGAACAACACCCACGAATCCTGCCGGTACGGCACCGCGTACGCCTTGCCGTCCACCTGGTACGACGCGAGCGCCGGGACCGAGCCGAGATCGGAGGTGACGTCGGAGACGTCGAGCAGCTGACCACCGCTCTGGTACGTGTAGAAGTTCTTGAGGTTCTTCATGACGTAGACGTCCGGGGCGGTGCCGGCGGCCAGGTCCGTGATCATCTGGGTGTCGTAGTCGTTGCCTGGGGCGTACTCCTTGAGCTCCACCGTCACGTTCGGGTGGGTCGCCTTGAACCCGTCCGCGAGCGTCTTGAACTCCGGCGTGGACGACAGGCTCCAGCCGGCCAGGGTGATGGTCACCGGGGCGTTGGGGTCGACTGGCTCGTCTCCGCCCCCGCAACCGGCGAGAACAAGCGTCAGGGCCGTCGCAGCGCTGATGACGGCCGGTATCGCACGCTTCATCCCTTTCTCCTTAGGTCAGGGGCCCGGACGGGCCCGCACTGCTACCAGGCCACCGGGTGGGCCCGGCATACTCCGTGTCCAGACGGGTCGACGTGCTGATCCCGTCGGGCCAGTCGACCGACAGGTGAAGGCCGTGGCCGTCCTCGTCGACCACGGCCTGGCATGCCCGCCCGGCCGTGGCCATCGGCATCCTGGACAACTCGGTGAAGGTGGCGACCCATGCGCGCGGCCGGACAGGGTGGTCCAGCCAGGGCACGACCAGCCCGCCGGCCAGGGGCCCGCCGTGCGGGACGGCGGTGGCGCCGGCCGTTCCGCCGCCGTGCACGCTCTCCAGCACGCTGGTCAGGCCGGCGCCGGTCACGGCCGCCACACCGCCATTGAGGTCAGCCGTCGCATCTCCGGCAACGGCCCAGCCGCCGATACGCAGCCGCAGCGCAACCGCCTCGACGCCGTCGGCGAGGCCGTCAACGCGGGTCAGACGCAGCTCCCAGGGGCCGCGGACCAGCGAGTACACCGTGAGGTGCCCGGCCGGTCGGGACTGGCCCAGGAGGCCGCCGCCGTGATCGCGCTGACCCGGATCCGGGTCGACCCAGTGGGCGAGGGCACGTGACCCGGCCACACCCACGCCGTTGGTGTCGACGTGGACGGTCAGCAGGCGCATGCCGGCGCGGTGGGTGGCCCGACCCGCGTCGTCGACGAGAGTGACTGACTGGTCGAGCGGACTGGCCCAGCCGCCGTCGTCGAGGACCGGGGTGGTGGCTGTGGAGTAGCCCAGTCGGGCGTAGAGCGGGGAATCTGAGACGGTGGCACCCTCGACGGCGTGGTCGGTGCCGTGGTTGACGACGCGGACGATGCCGTCGGCACGGGTGCCGGAGACCAGCCAGCCGGGCGCGGGTATCGCCCGCAGCGTGTCCTGCTCCTGCACCGGCAGGGGCTCCTCGGGGATCGTCCAGACCGGATGGTCGGCGGGTAGCGCGATGCCGAGTAGGCCCTTGCTGGCCCAGTACGGCGAGCCCGGCCCGGAGTACGACTGCGCGAGTCGCGGCCACGGCCCGTGCCAGCCGACGGTGAGCAGGCCCCGTTCGTCCAGGGCGCCGTTGGCGACGAAGTGGCGCACGATGCGGGTGGCCGCGCCGCGCAACCGGCCGAGGCTGACCGAGGGCACGCCGGCGATGGCGCCGACCCAGAACGGCGCCGCCGCGGCGAAGCGGTAGGTCAGGCTTCGCCCCTGGATCAACGGCGATCCGTCAGCGCCCACGAGCGCGACCGCGTCGGCGAGGAAGCGGTCGAGGCCGGCAAGGTCCCGCTCGCGGCGCTGCTCGGCGAGGTCGGCGGCGCCGGCCATCCTGGCCCACAGCGTCGGGTAGAGGTGCAGGGCCCAGCCCACGTAGTGGTCGTAGGCGCGGTCCGGCCCGTCGGACATCCAGCCGTCTCCGCGGACGAAGCCGTCGTGCGTACGCAGGTCCTCGTTCATCTCGTCGAGCGAGTGCGGCCCGCCCACCGAACGCAGGAACGTCTGAACGACCAGTCGGAACCAGACCCAGTTGATCCGTGGGTACGTGTCGTCGCCGACCGCCGGGCGCAGATAGTCCACCACCCGCTCCCGCACAGCGGACGGCAACCGGTCCCAGATCCACGGGCGGGTCAGGTCCAGGACCAGCGCGATGGAGGCAGCCTCCACCTTGGCCTGGGGGTGCTCGTCCAGGCGCACCCAGCGGTCCGGAGAACTCGGGTCGGTGCCAGCGGCGATGCCGGCCGCGTACCTGTCAACAAGTTCGTCCACGCCCACGCCCTGGGCACCCGCGATGCGGAAGCCGGCCAGCAGGAAGGTGCGGGCGAACCCCTCCAGGCCGTCGACGGCCCGTCCGTAACCGCCCTTCGGCCCGGGAAACGTGACGAGGGCGTGCCCGGGCGACGCGAACGGCCGGGCGGCGGCGAGCATCCGATCGGCGAGGGTCAACCAGTCATCCCGGTGCCAGGTCGCGGCGGCGGGGGCACAGGGGTTCGTCCCCGGTGCCAGCCGGCCGGCCGTCCCGAACGTCATCCGAGGTCCTGTCGCATCGAGCCGTCTCCGTGGAATGTGGCGAGCGGGGCGTTGCCCATGAATGTGACGTACAGACATCCGCCGGGTTTCCGAAGTAAAACGCTCACAACAGAGCAAGTCAATGCTGTCCGCAAACGAATGCGGCCAGAACCGATCATGAGAGCGCACAACCCCACTTCAACGCGCCCAGCGCTCTGATACGATCACAATCGCTCATAGCCGCTCTACCGTCCGAGGAGTCATGACCGTCGCAGACCGCCTCGCGGACCCGCTGGCTGCGGTGTGGCACGGTCACCGGACGGAACCGCCGGCACGGGTGCTCACGTCGCCGGACGACGCCGGAGACCTCGACCCAGCGCCGTGCGCCGCGACGACCCGGCGGAGCACGACTCCTATGCTCTTCGACAGATGGGGCGATCAGCCGATCCGGCTCGCGATCAACGTCACCGCGTCCGACCCGGCCGGCGAGTTCGTCCGCACCCTGCAAGAGCTCCCGCCGCACGAAGCGTTCCCCGGAGGTCCCCCATGACCAAGGACAGTCCTGTCGTCACCACGGCGGAGGGCTCCCGGGGGCCGCTTCAGGTCGCCCGCCGCCAGCAACTGTTGGCAGCCCTGCAACGGGACGGCTCGATGCGCATCTCTGACCTGTCCCACGTGCTGGGCGCCGCGCCGGTCACCATCCGGCGCGACATCGCGGAGCTGGCCGCCGAGGGGTTGGTTCGCCGCGTCCACGGTGGGGTCTCCCTGATCCTGCCGGACGACGCCCCGGCAGCAGACGAGGCACCTGCCGCCGGCCTGGACCCGCTGGTCGGGCGCGCCCTCGGCATGCTCGTGCCCTCGTTGGACTACTACTGGCCGGACGTGGCTCGCGGCGTCGAGGGGGCAGCCCGCGAGCTCGACATGCGCGTGGTGCTGCGCGGCTCCTCCTACGACACCGAGGACGACCAGCCGCAACTGGCCCGCCTCGTGGAGCGGATGGGCGTCGACGCGCTCATCATCGCGCCGAGCATGGACGCCCCGAGCGCCGAGCGCACCATCGAATGGCTCGACCAGGTCGGCCTCCCGGTCGTCCTGCTGGAACGCACCGCTTCGGTAGGCAGCCACCACGCGGTCATGGAGTCGGTGGTCACCGACCACGCACTCGGTGCAGCCATGGCGGTACGCCACCTCACCTCGCTCGGACACCGCAAGGTCGGCCTGGTGCTCGACGCCGACAGCCCCACCAGCCAGCACGTACGGCGCGGCTGGCTCGACGCCACGACCGAGTGCGGCCTCGATTCGGACGCCACGGTGGTGGCTGTGGTGCCCGACGCACGGTCACCGGAGCGCGACACCGTACTCAACGACGTCCTCGACCGGTGCCAGGCGACCGGGACGACGGCACTGCTGGTGCACGCCGACGCCGAGGCCATCGCGCTGGTGCAGCACTGCGAGGAGCGGCACCTTTCCGTTCCCGGCGACCTCTCCATCGTGGCGTACGACGACGAGGTCGCCGGTCTCTTCAGCCCGCCGCTGACCGCGGTCCGACCGCCGCGACGCTCGATCGGACGGGCCGCCGTGCGTCTCGTCGCCGACCGGCTCATCGATCCCGACCGCCCCACTCACCGGATCGTCATCAGCCCGTCACTGCGGATCCGGGAGTCGACCGCGCCCCCACCCGTGTAGGCGGTAGCCCCCGGTCCGGAACGTTCAGACAGGGCAAGCCAGGGTGATCTGGACCGTTCACCTGGCGCGGGCGGGTCGGCACGTGAGCGCATCGCTACTTGAGTCAGCGAATCCAGAGGGAAGAGTCCGTGCCCGCGTGCGAAGTCCCGTCACCGGCACCGCGCCGACGTCTGCGCCGGACCGATCCGCCTCGCTTGTGGCCGACCGCCCGCGCAGGCTCCTCACCGAAGTGCCACGCACCACCGTCAAACCGATCGCCCGGTTCAAGGTGCGTAAGCCGGAGCCCCACGACAGCGAACGGGCGGTCAGGTCGAGTCGGAGGTCACCGTAGGGGCGGCCTCCGCATGGCGTCACACGGTACGGGCTCTGGAGCAGGCCGCGCGTTCCCTACCGGACCCGCCCGACGACCTCACGGAACTGGTTCGGCGGGCCGATGAGACTCGTGACGGCTTCTACCGCGCCGCGCGGGGCAGCCTCGGTGTCCGCGGCGGCACCGTTGACCAGGTGCGGCGGCCAGCCGAAAATCGTGTGCTGGCCATTCGCCTCCAACGCAGGTCCATGACACGAGCACTTCGCGGCAGATCCGGACGGTGGCCAGCGAACCCGGCTGCCGCTCTGTCGATGCCTGTGACACGGTGCAGATCCCCGCCCCCACTCCGAGCGCCCAGATGACGATCTACTTCTACGGTGCCGACGAGGTTCCGTACGGCTGCTTCTCCAACTTCTCCGGCCACGGCTTCGACCTCGACGGCCACTGGTGGACGACCTCCGAGCACTATTTCCAGGCCCAGAAGTTTCCCGGTACCCGCCACGCCGAACTCATCCGTCGGACGGCGACCCCGTTGCGGGCCGCCGAGCTGGGCCGCGACCGGTCCCGGCCGCTGCGCCGTGTTCGGGTCCGACTCGCGAACTCCTTGACGCCCACCTCGTCGCCCAGCAGCCGGACGCGGCCTACACGCTCACCGATCTGGGCCGTGGCGCCTACCAGGCATTGCGTCCGCTTGTTCGCTGGTCCGAAGCGTGGGCCTCAGCCCTGAGCGAGGACGGCGAGAACTGAACCGCGAAGCATCACCTCTGGCGCTTCGGAAATCGAATCGCTACTGTGCTTCTGAATCCGAAGCCCTGGAGGGTGGCCATGGCTCGCATCTCGACGCTCGAACCGCCGTTCGCGCCGGACGTGGCGGCACAACTCGCCACGATGATGCCGGTCGGGATGCCTCCCATCGGCCTGTTCCGGACGTTCGCCAAGAATTTGCCGATGACCACCGCGATGAGCAACTGGGGCAGGTACGAACTCGGCCGTGACCTGACCCTGACACTCCGCGAGCGGGAGATTGTCATCCTGCGCACCTGCGCGCGCTGCGGCTGCGAATACGAGTGGGGCGTCCATGTGATGGTCTTCGCCGACCGGGCCGGACTCACGCCGGCCGAGGTCACCTCGCTCACCTGCGGTTCCCCTGACGATCCGAGCTGGACGGCCGGCCGCGAAGCCACACTCATCCGGATGGTGGATGCCCTGCACGACTCGTCCGACGTCGACGACGAGCTGTGGCGATGCGCGCAGGAACTGCTCGACGAGCGGCAACTGCTCGACGTGCTCCTCCTGTGCGGGTGGTACCACGCGATCTGCTTCGCCGCCCGCACCGCACGCGTCGACCTCGAGCGCGGCGCTCCCCGCTTCGCCGACATCACGGCCGCCTGATGGCTGGCCCACCTATGGCAGTGGTGAACGCCTGCACCCGCGACGGCCAAGGCGGCAGCCCCACCGCGGTCATGATCGACGACGCTACCCTCACCGACGACGACCGGCACGCCATCACCTGTAGGACCGGCACCTCCCACACCGCGTTCATCGACACCAGCACAGCGGACACGCCCACGGTGCGCTTCTTCACCAGCGCCGGGGAACTCACGAACTGCGGCCATGGCACCATCGCCGCGGCAAGCCGTCCTGCTGCACCGCAGCTCGTCGTTGGCACCGACCACGCCGTCTCCGCGAGGCCGTTGTTCTCAACCGCCGGTCCCACCGCGATGTCGCCGAACTGTCCGGCAATCTCATCGCTCTCCGCATGCTTAACTGGCTGGGACCAGATCCACGTCTCCACGCATCGTTCGCTCACCCAACCCGCTCGGCTGCGCCCAGCATGAGCAGTTGCTCAGCGCGATCGAGCAGGGCCACGACGACGACGCCGAGCGCATCGCCCACGAACACATCCTCGATGCGTACGACAACACCGGCCAGGAAGGCTGAGCGCATGGCACGAGCGCACCACTACTCCACTGTCGTCACCTGGACCGGCAACCGCGGCACGGGCACCAGCGGCTACCGCGACTACGGCCGCGACCACGAGGTGAGCACGGCCGGTCCCGCCTCGATCGCCGGCAGCTCCGACCTGGCGTTCCGTGGTGACAAGTCCCGATGGAACCCGGAACAACTTCTCCTCGCCGCACTCTCCCAGTGCCACATGCTGTCCTACCTGCACACGTGCGCCGACGCCGGCGTCGTCGTCACCGGATACGTTGACCGGGCCGCTGGCGTGATGATCGAAAACGCTGGAACGGGGCAATTCACCGAGGCCGTACTACGACCCGAGGTCACCGTCGCATCGCCGGACATGGCCGAGGCAGCCAGCCGACTGCACGACGTCGCACACCACAACTGCTTCATCGCCAACTCGGTCAACTTTCCCGTACGCCACGAGCCGAACGTGACCGTCGTCGGTGCCTCGGCAGTACCTGCCACGTAACCGGCCCGGCGCGCCATCGGACACGCCGACCTGGCAACTGTGCAACGCACGCTCACGCAGGGGGCCAATGCTCGCTATGAGCGTCGCCGACGAGAACGATAACCTCGTGCATGGAGACCAATGTGGCGCTGGCCGGCGGCGTTATCACCGCCAAATGCCCAATGTTGAGTGCCCTCTTCTGCCGCGAATCGACCACTATGCAGGGTTGCGGTTGTCTCGAGAGGCGCAGGCGCAGGCGTACGGCCCGAAGCGTTCCGGCAGGTCACGCCACGGCGCACCTGTGCGCAGCTTCCACAGGATCCCAATGATGACCTGCCGGTGATCCCGCCACCGCCCCCTCGAACCGCCCGGCTCGGGAAGTAGCGGCGCGATCAACGCCCACGCCTCATCGGTCAACTCACCACGACGTACCACCGGCACATCGTCAACGATCAACCACTACAAGATCGGCAGGACACGCCCTAGAAGAGTGCACCGGCCCGCGTCGGTCTGCCGCCTCAGGCGAGGATTGCGTCATGGCACACCCACCCGAGGACGTTGGCGTCGTCGGCGTCGATCACCCCGATCGCCACCGCGCGGGCCAGAACGAACTCGGGATGGTCCCACGGCTGCAGCGGGGTACGCGGCCCGGGCGGCTCACTGTCGAAAGGTTCGGTGGTGACGTCGGCGTATCGCACCTTCAGGCCCGCCCGCCCAGCAGCATCGAGCAAGCAAGCGAAAGAGGATCCCGGTTGGTCGACGTCCACCCGGCGCATCAGACGGTCCCAGAAGGTCCCCAGAATCTCCGCGTCGATATCATCGCTGTCGCCACGGTAACCCCGCGCCAGCCACCGGCCAAGGCCCGCAGGCCGGGCATCGCGAGGCCGACGGCCCCCAACCCCCAGCCAGGGCCGTCTTTGCGCGAGCGGACGACGAGTTCCCGCCAGATCAGGTTGCGTACCTCTCGGGAAGTGTCCCGGTCGAGGAGGTACCGCTTCAGCTCGTACAGGGACATCAGGCGGTCCGGGCAGCCGTCGAACTGGAGAGTCGTGGGCGGGTGGACGAGCAGGTCGAAGGCGCGCTGGGCGAAGTCCAGCGGAGATTCGGCCACTCGGAGAAGGAAGGCATCGCGATACTCCCGGTGTGCGGCGGGCTGCCGCCAGCTGCGGTAGCTCTCGAAGCTCATCCACATCCTTCCAGCCTGCCCATGGGACAAAGCCATCTCAGATGTCACCTATCGGTGCAGCAGACCCCTTTGATGCGTTACAAGATGGGTTCACTTGAAGCGTCATACTTACGCGGCTGAGGCACAAACCCAGATCGACAGTCGTGCCTACGATCGCAACGTGAACCCGACCCGTCGCAGGCAGTTCGATCACCTCGGTACCGCCAGGCGCGAGCTCCTCTCCTGGGCAGCTGCCAACGAGGTACCGCTTACGCGCGTGGAGTTCGTCGTCCCGTTTGTCCCGACCGACTCCGACACGGCGGTGTGGCTGTTCTTCGACACCCACGCCAACGTGGCACGCTGCGCCAGCAACGGCGTCACGGCAAGACTCGAACAAGAATTCCGGACGATCCTCACCCGTAGCGGATATCCCGCCGAATGGCTCGCCGGTACCTCGTTCTACGTTGACTCCCACGAGAACGTTGAACGCAACTACAAAGGTAGCTACTTCTACCGCCTGCGATAGAAGTAGCACCCGCGCTGCAGCCGCCGTCAGGCGCGCACAACCGAGATCGTGGAGCCGGACCTCGCCCGCTGACCTACGCCACGTACGAGACGCTGAGCCGCCTCTACATCGTTAGGGGCCTCAGCTCCAAGCGACTCGACGGACGGCTGTCAGTACGAGACGTTCAGGCCTAGCTCAACAAGGTCGCGAAGACCTGCCAGTGCTGCGCGGCTGGCCGGTGCTGCCAGGACCTTCCTGCGGCTCGCACCATCAAGGAAATCCGCGCCGCCCTCCGCTCGGCACTCTCTCAGGCCGAAGTGAGTAGCGGAAGGAAATCATCGGCGGAGCGGTGTAGTCGCAGGAGATACCCGGACCCGGTCGGGGCAGGGCGGTCGAGGACGAACTCCTCGACTCCCGCAGTCTGGTGCTGGTGGATGCGGTCCGCGACGGCACCCGGGTCGCCGAGCAGGGTGGTTGCTTCAGGATCGTCCTGGCGGCTTGCGGAATCGACCGTGGTGGAGATGCGCAGGGAGATCCCGAGGTGTCGCTCCGGAGCGAGCCGGGTCAGCTCCGTCCGGGCTTGACTATGCGGGCCGACGACACCGCCGAGCGGGTACGGGCTGACGGCGATGGCGTGCCAGCCGTCGCCGTAGCGCGCTGCCCGATTCAACGCCGCCCGACTGCCGCCCCCGACGACAATCGGGATACCACCCGGCCGGGCCGGTATTGGCGAGAAAATGATGCCGCGTCTGCTGCGCCAACTCGGCGCGCAGCGCACTGCGGTTCGACCCGGGCGACCGGCGTTCCTGCCCGCGCCGGCTCCGCGCAACGCGGTGCTGCGGCGGCTGTTGCTGGTCCGTCCAGACGCGATCCTTCACTGGCGCAGGCGATTCCGGCCCCGCGCCGCCGTGCGGTGTTCCCGGCCGAAGCGCCCGGATCGCAGTTCCTAGCCAGGCGCCAGCTGCCGGAACAGCTCCCCTTCCTCAACAAGCCGATAGAGGCGCAGGGGAGATCACGCCCAAGTTCTCCGAAATCGCCCGCCGTCAGGAAGTCCAGCAGCGACCACACCACGCCGATGCAGTACGCCTACCAGGTAATTCATGGCGGAGGCAACCAAGATCGGCTCGCAGGTCACCCGAGTTAAGGATTCCAGCAGCGCCCCACACGCCACCACATCGAGCCAAACAATAGATTGAGGGTTTCCGCAAGTCACTGACCTGCGGAAACCCTCACGCTGTCGGGACGGCCGGATTCGAACCGACGACCCCTTGACCCCCAGTCAAGTGCGCTACCAAGCTGCGCCACGTCCCGCCCCCGCGCGGTTTCCCCCGCGGCAGCCGGTACAGCTTAGCGCAGCAGCCCCGACTCCTTCGCACAGGCCCCACCGCGACTGCGACCCGACTGAACCACCGCACAACCCCTAGAGCGTCCTAGGAGGGTGGGGTTGGGAAGACGAATGCCGGATGGGCAGGAGCGCCCATCCGGCATTCGCGGAGCAGAACGGCAGAACGGCAGAACGGCAGAACGGCAGAACGGCAGAACGGCAGAACGGCAGAACGGCAGAACGGGAACGCGTCAGCCGTGCGCCTTGCCTCGGCCGCCGGGGCCGAGCTTCTTACGCGGGCGGACGGAGATCTCGATGGGGCTGCCCTCGTACCCGAATTCCTCGCGGAGCTTGCGCTCGACGAAGCGCTGGTAGCCGGCGTCGAGCGGGCCGGTGGTGAAGAGCACGAACCGTGGCGGCGCCACGCCGGCCTGCGTCGCGAACAGGATCCGCGGCGCCCGCCCACCACGTACCGGGTGGGGGGTGGCCTGCACCAGCGCGGTCAGCCACTGGTTCAGGTGCGCGGTTGGCACCCGGGTTTCCCAGCTGGCCAGCGCCTTGTTCAGGGCCGGGGCAAGCTTGTCCACGGCACGCCCGGTCATCGCCGACAGGTTCAGCCGGATCGCCCAGGGGATGCGGCGCAACTCCCGGTCGATCTCCTTGTCCAGGTAGTACCGACGGTCGGCGTCGACCAGGTCCCACTTGTTGAACGCGATGACCAGCGCCCGACCCGATTCGGTCACCATCGACAGGATCCGCTGGTCCTGCTCGCTGATCGGTTCGCTGGAGTCCAGCAGCACCACGGCCACCTCGGCGGCCTCGATCGCGCCGGCGGTCCGCAGGCTGGCGTAGTACTCGGTGCCGCTGGCCTTGCCGACCCGCTTGCGCAGCCCGGCCGTGTCGACCAGTTGCCAGGTCTGACCGCCGATCTCGACCAGGCTGTCCACCGGGTCCACTGTGGTGCCCGCCACCGAGTCGACGACCGCCCGCTCCTCACCGGAGAACCGGTTCAGCAGGCTGGACTTGCCGACGTTCGGCCGCCCGACCAGCGCCACCCGGCGCGGCCCACGCGGACGGTTCTCCACGATCGCCGGTGCCTCCGGCAGCGCGGCGAGGATGGCGTCCAACAGGTCGCCGGAGCCGCGCCCGTGCAGGGCGGACACCGGGAACGGCTCACCGAGGCCAAGCGACCACAGCGAGGTGGCCTCCATCTCGATGGAGTTGTTGTCGGCCTTATTCGCCACCAGGATCACCGGCTTGGCGCTGCGCCGCAGCATCTTCACCGCGGCCTCGTCCACGTCGGTGGAGCCCACCATCGCGTCGACCACGAAGAGCACCACGTCGGCGGTGACGACCGCCGTCTCGGCCTGCGCCGCGATGGCCGCGGCCCGGTCCTTCGCGTCCGGCTCCCAGCCGCCGGTGTCCACCACTGTGAACGCCCGGCCGTTCCACTGCGCGTCGTACGGGACCCGGTCGCGGGTCACGCCGGGGACGTCCTCGACGACCGCCTGCCGGCGGCCGATGATCCGGTTGACCAGCGTCGACTTACCGACGTTGGGGCGACCGACGACGGCCACCACCGGCTGCGGGCCGCTCGGTTCCTCGACGGCGACGTCGGGCTCCCGCAACTCGACCCACCCACCACCATCGCTACTCATGCCGCTCCTCCGCTTCGCTCCGGAGCGTCATGAGACACGACGGCACTGAGCCCGATGATTCGCTCGCTACGCTCGCTCATGCCACGCCCCGCTCGGTGAGCATGTCGCGCAGCCGCGCCACGACCTCGTCGATGCCCAGCTCGGTGGTGTCCAGGACCACCGCGTCGGGCGCCTGGGTCAGCGGGTTGACCTTGCGGGTCGAGTCGAGATGGTCCCGCCGGGCCAGATCGGCGGCCGTGGCCGCCACGTCGGCGGCGTCCTCGGCGCTGCGCCGGGCGGCACGGGCCGCCTCGGAGGCGGTCAGGAAGACCTTCAGGTCGGCGTCCGGCGCCACGACCGAGCCGATGTCGCGACCCTCGACCACCATCCGACCAGCGTTGGCGATCATCTCGCGCTGCCGGTTGACGAGCAGCTCACGGACAGCCGGCATGGCGGCGACAGCGGAAACCGCGCCGGTCACCTCGACGCCACGGATGTCGGCATCCACGCCGACCCCGTCGATGGTCACGGCGTACCCCTGCGGGTGGGTGCCGATGCGCAGGTTGACCTCGCCGGCGACCTTCGCCACCGACGCGGTATCGGTGAGATCCACGCCGGAGCGCAGCACGGCCCACGTGATCGCCCGGTACATCGCCCCGGTGTCCAGGTAGCGCGCACCGATGCTCGCGGCGAGGCGCCGCGACACGGTGGACTTACCCGACCCGGACGGCCCGTCCACAGCGACCACACATCGCCCGGTCCGTACGTTTTCCTCCACCGTGTCCTCCTCAGCCCGTACCTCGCGGATCGCCCGGTGATCTGGCGCCGCAAGCGGTTGTCAATCGTCATCAATCATGCCCGGGTCCATTAGCGGACCTGCGCGCGACGCCGCCGGAGGCGACCCACGCCACCCGGGCGGCCGCGTCCCGGCCATCGGTGGAGCCTACCGGCTGCCGTACCCCGAACTCGGGGGTCAGTCACCCACCGCGTTGAACAGGGCGGCGACCTCGGCGTTGGTCAACCGCCGGATCCGTCCGGTCCGCAGTTCACCCAGCCGGATAGGACCGATCGAGGTACGCACCAGCCGGGTGACAGGGTGCCCGACCTCCTCCATCAGCCGTCGGACGATGTGCTTGCGGCCTTCGTGCAGGCTCAGCTCCACCTGGGCGGATTTACCCAGAGTGTCCACCACCTTGAACGAGTCGACCTTGACCGGCCCGTCCTCCAGCTCGACGCCGGCCAGCAGCCGCTTGCTCAGGTTGCGCGGGATCGGCCCGACCACCTCGGCGAGATAGGTCTTCAGCACCTCGTACGAGGGGTGCATGAGCTTGTGCGCGAGGGTGCCGTCGTTGGTGAGCAGCAGCAGGCCCTCACTGTCCGCGTCGAGCCGCCCCACGTGGTAGACCCGCTGCTCCACCCGGTTGCCGATGAACTCGGCCAGCTCGTTACGCCCCTTGTCGTCAGCCATGGAGGTGACCACCCCGCGCGGCTTGTTCATCGCCACGTAGACCAGGCGAATGTCGACCTGGAGGCGCTCCCCGTCCACGTGGATCACGGAGGTGGCCGGGTCGACCTTGTCGCCGAGCTTGGCGACCCGCCCGTCCACGGTGACCCGGCGTCGGAAGATCAGGTCCTCACAGGCGCGCCGGGAACCCACGCCGGCGGCGGCGAGCACCTTCTGCAGGCGCTCAGCCCCCTCGTAGACGGGCGCGTCGGGTTTCGGGGAACGGTTATCGGGTCGCATCAGCAAGCTCTTCTACGTCGTCGGGCAGGAAGGGTGCGAGGGGCGGCAGCTCGTCGACGGTGTTCAGCCCGAGCTTCTCCAGGAACAACGTGGTGGTCCGGTAGAGGAACGCCCCACTGTCCGTTTCGGTGCCGCACTCCTCGATGAGGCCACGGGTGACCAGCGTACGGATGACCCCGTCGCAGTTCACACCCCGGATGGCTGAGATTCGCGAACGGGTCACCGGCTGCTTGTACGCAACCACAGCGAGCGTCTCCAGCGCCGCCTGGGTCAGCCGCACGGACTGCCCGTCCAACACGAACCGCTCAACGTAGGTAGCGTATTCCGGCCGGGTGTACAGCCGCCACCCGCCCGCCGCCCGCCGCAGCTCGAATCCGTGCCCGGCCGCGGTGTAACCGGCGGCGATCTCGTCGAGCATCGGCCCGACCCGCTCGGCGGGCTGCTCCAGCACCTGGGCCAGCACCAGCTCGCTGACCGGCTCGTCGACGACCAGCAGAATCGCCTCCAACGCGCCGCGCAGCTCAGGGTCGGACAGCTCGGGCGCGGGCTCCGGCACGACCGTCGCCCGCCGCCGTCCCGCCAACTGCCGCCGGGGTACGCCCGCAGCGTCACCCGACTCCCCCACCGTGCCGTCCGTCACCCCACCGAGGTCCGGGCGCGCCGAGCCCCCGTCGTCCGCAGCCGCCTCACCGCGATCTGGCTCACCCGGGCCCATCTCGTCGGCGGCCACCTCAAGGGAATCGGGCCCACCTGCGGCCACCTCGACAGGACGTGGCTCACCCGGGTCCGCGTCGTCTGCTCCCCGCCCATCCGGGTCAACCTGCGCAGAGCCCGGCGCGACCACGTCCGGCTCGGCGGCTTCTGGCTCCGGTCCGGGCGCTGCCGCAGCGGGCTCGTCGGTCTCCGGTGACGCGGCTGACCCGTCCGGCTCCGTGGGAGTGTCGGCGGCGGTCGGGCGGGGACGGTCCCACGGGGGCACCCAGGCGGCGGCCTGGTCGGCCAGCGAGTCCCGACGTTGCTCGTCACTCATCCCGCGCACCCTCCGTCGTTCCCGTCCCGTCCGGCCCGCCGGCCTCCCCCGTCGGCACAAGGTCAGCCCCCGCCGGGTCAAACTCAGCCCTAGCCGGCTCAGGCGTACTCCCCGCAAGCCCAGGCCCCGCCGGGTCAAGCTCTGCCCCCGCCGGTTCAGGCCCCGGTGACTCCGGGTCGGCCGGGGCTCCGGCGTACTCGTCGACGTGCAGCTCGGTGTCGCCGTCGGTCGGGCCGGTCCACCGCACTGTCAGCTCCTCCAGGGCCTGCTCCTGCACGAACGACACCAGGCCCTCCCGGTACAGCTCCAGCAGCGCGAGGAACCGGGCCACCACCTCCAGGGTGGCCTCGCAGTCGGCGCAGAGCAGCGAGAACGTGGCGGTGCCGGCCCGGCGCAGCCGGGCGGCGAGTATCGCCGCGTGTTCCCGGACACTGACCCGGACCATGTGCACGTGGGCGATGGAGACCTCCGGCACCGGCTTCGGGGTCATCGCCTTCACGGCCAGCTTCAGCAGCCGCTGGGGGCCGATGCCGAGCACCAGGTCGGGCAGCGCCTCGGCGTAGCGGGCCTCCAGGCTGACGGCGCGCGGGTAGCGTCGGCCGCCGACGGCCTCCAGCTCGGCGATGTGCGCCGCCGCCTCCTTGTACGCCTTGTACTGCAACAGCCGGGCGAAGAGCAGGTCCCGTGCCTCCAGCAGGGCGAGGTCGGCCTCGTCCTCAACCTCGGCGGCGGGCAGCAGCCGGGCGGCCTTCAGGTCGAGCAGGGTGGCGGCGATGAGCAGGAACTCGCTGGCCTCGTCCAGGTCCCAGTTGTCGCCCATCGCCCTGATGTAGGCGATGAACTCGTCGGTGACCGTGTGCAGGGCCACCTCGGTGACGTCGAGTTTGTGCTTGCCGATCAGTTGCAGCAGCAGGTCGAACGGGCCGGTGAAGTTGGCCAGCCGCACCGTGAACCCGGTGGCAGCGGGATCGACCGGCGGCACACCGTCGACCACGGCCGCGTCGGCGGTCTCGGGTGGGTCGAGGGGTGGCGCGGTCACCGGACGACCGTAGTCCACGAGGCGGGCACGGGACGTTCCGGCTACCGCTCCGACTGGGCGGCGATCACCTCGCGGGCCAGCTGACGGTAGTTACGTGCCCCGGAGGAGGCCGGGTCCATCGTCGTGATGGGGGCACCGGCCACGGTGGACTCGGGGAACTTCACCGTCTTGGTGATGACCGTCTGGTAGACCTTGTCGCCGAACGCCTCGACCACCCGCTGGAGGACCTGGCGGCAGTGCGTGGTGCGGCTGTCGTACATGGTGGCGAGGATGCCTTCGAGCTCCAGGTCGAAGTTGAGTCGCTCGCGCACCTTGTCGATGGTGTCCAGCAGCAGTGCCACACCCCGCAGACTGAAGAACTCGCATTCGAGGGGGATGAGCACGCCGTGCGCGACGGTCAACGCGTTGATCGCCAGCAGGCCGAGTGACGGCTGGCAGTCGATCAGGATGTAGTCGTACTCCTTGCGGACCGTGCGCAGGACCCGGGCCAGGGCCATCTCCCGCGCGACCTCGTTGACGAGCTGGATCTCGGCGGCGGAGAGGTCGATGTTGGCCGGCAACAGGTGCAGCCCCGCGACGTCGGTCTTGATGACGACGTCCTCGGCGAGGATGTCGTCCTGCATGAGCAGGTTGTAGATGGACAGGTCGAGGTTGTGCGGGTTGACGCCCAGCCCCACCGAGAGGGCGCCCTGCGGATCGAAGTCGACGAGCAGCACCTTGCGGCCGTACTCCGCGAGGGCGGCGCCCAGGTTGATGGTGGTGGTCGTCTTACCGACGCCACCCTTCTGGTTGGCCATCGCGATGATGCGCGCGGGGCCGTGCCGGTCGGTGGGCATCGGCTCGGGAATGGGCTTGCGCATCGTGTAGGCAGCCGGGTCCGCAGGACCCAGGTCCGCGCCGAGCGTGGCCTGCTGCTCGCGGAGCTCCGACGTCCAGGTCTCGGCACGGTCACCGTTGCCAGCCATGTGCTCGTTGCCCCCTCCCGACGACCCACCCGGCGTCGGAGCCGTCCGACGTCCTTCGCGGCGCCGCTGCGCACCCCGGTCGTGTCGCTCCAGGAGGTCCGCGCCGATGCCGACTGTACGCCACCGACCAGCAGGGGGTTCGGCACCGGCCCGGCGTGTCGGCGTCGACAGCTACCGGTTCAGCCCTGGGCGCGGGGATGGGCGGTGGCGTACACCTCGCGCAGCCGCTCCACGGTGACCAACGTGTAGACCTGGGTGGTGGTCACCGAGGCGTGGCCGAGCAGCTCCTGGACCACCCGGACGTCGGCGCCACCGTCGAGCAGGTGCGTGGCGTAGGAGTGGCGCAAAGTGTGCGGGGAGACCGCGGCCGGCCCGTCCACGGGCAGCCCGGCCCGGTCGGCGGCGCGGCGCAGGATGCCCCAGGCGCCCTGGCGGGACAGCGCGCCACCGCGGGCGTTGAGGAACACCGCCGGGGTGCCCCTACCGGCGGCGGCCAGCCCGGGACGGGCCCGGACCAGGTAGGCGCTGACGGCGTCGACGGCGTACCCGCCGATGGGCACCAGCCGCACCCGGCCGCCCTTGCCGCGCAGCAGCACCGTGCCGTCGTCGGTGTCGAGGTCGTCCACGGCGGCGCCGACCGCTTCGGAGATGCGCGCTCCGGTGCCGTACAGGAACTCCAGCAGCGCCCGGTCGCGCAGCGCGAGGGGCGCGTCGTCGCCGGTAGCGGTGATCGGGCCGGCGGTCTCCAGCAGCCGGACCACGTCGTCGACAGGTAGCGCCCGGGGCAGCCGCCGGGGCGGCGTGGGCGGGCGGACGTCGCGGCTCGGATCGGCGCCGGCCAGGCCCTCGCGCAGCGCAAAGCGGTGCAGGCCGCGTACCGCGCTGGCCGCGCGGGCGGCGGAGGAGACAGCGAGGGGCGGGTGCGCGTCGTCGCCGGCGCGCAGCTGCGCCAGGTGCGACTCGACGAGGCCGGCGCCGACCGACGCGAGGTCGGTGACGCCGGCGTCGGTCAGGGTGGCGAGATAGCGGTCCAGATCCCGGCGGTACGAGGCGAGCGTGTTCGCGGAGAGGCCACGTTCGACGGTCAGGTGGTCGAGGTACCCGCGAACGGCACGGCGCAGCGCCGGCGTGGGTGGTGTGCCCACGCCGGCGCTGGCTACGCCGTCGGTCAGTGCTCTGCCCCTCGGCTCGCTACCACTCGGCCGCCACCGTTCAGGCCAGCACGTCGGCCAGCGGGAGCACGTCCATGCCGTGCGCCTCGGCGACCGGGCCGTAGGTGACCTGACCGGCGTGGGTGTTGAGGCCCAGCGCCAGCGCCGGGTCGTTGCGCAGCGCCTCGCGCCAGCCCTGGTTGGCCAGTTCCAGGGCGTACGGCAGGGTGACGTTGGTCAGCGCGTAGGTGCTGGTGTTCGGCACCGCGCCGGGCATGTTCGCCACGCAGTAGAAGATCGACTCGTGGACCTTGTAGACCGGGTCGGCGTGCGTGGTGGGGCGCGAGTCCTCGAAGCAGCCGCCCTGGTCGATGGCGATGTCGACGAGAACGCTGCCGGGCTTCATCCGGCAGACCAGCTCGTTGGAGATCAGCGTCGGGGCCTTCGCGCCGGGCACCAGCACCGCGCCGATGACCAGGTCGGCGTCGAGCACGGCGCGCTCGACCTCGTACGCGTTGGAGGCGACGGTCTGCAGGTGGCCCCGGTAGATCGCGTCGGCCTGCCGCAGCCGGGCCACGTTCTTGTCCAGCAGAAGCACCTCGGACTGCAGACCCAGCGCGATCGCGGCGGCGTTCATGCCGGAGACACCGGCGCCGATGACCACGGTCTTGGCCGCGTACACGCCGGAGACACCGCCGGGCAGCACACCGCGCCCACCACCGGTACGCATCATGTAGAAGGCGCCCACCTGCGGGGCGAGCCGGCCGGCGACCTCGGACATCGGGGCGAGCAGCGGCAGCGACCGGTCGGGCAGCTCGACGGTCTCGTACGCGATGCCGGTGACCCGGCGGTCGATCAGCGCGTCGGTGCACTCCTTGGAGGCGGCCAGGTGCAGGTAGGTGAAGAGCACCTGCCCCTCGCGCATCCGGTGGTACTCCTCGGCGATCGGCTCCTTGACCTTGAGGACCAGCTCGGCGGTCTCCCACACCTCGTCGGCGGTGGCGAGGATCTTCGCGCCGGCGGCGGCGAACTCCTCGTCGGTGATGCTGGAGCCAACCCCGGCGCCGGACTCGACGAAGACCTGGTGGCCGCTGCGGGTGAACTCGTTGACACCCGCTGGCGTGATCGCCACGCGGTACTCGTGGTTCTTGACCTCGCGTGGGATTCCGACCTTCACGATGCAGACACCTCTCTTCGGGGCTGCTCTCCCCCGACTGCTCGGTGCCACGACGGCCCCTTTGCCGCCGCGGTACACCGGTCCTGCGGCGGCAGTCTAGGCGCGCCCGGTGCTGCCGCGAGCCAGCACAGTGACACCCGGTGCCCGGGTGTCCTGACGATGTGTCAGGGCACCGCCGAGATTCGGCGGTCGAGCGTCACCTCAGCCAACAGGACAATGTTTCACCACTATCGTCCCATCTGCCGGGCGGCGGTGCGGACAGCCGGCGAGTGGATCACTAATGTGTCCGCCCATGACCACTCCTCCTTACCAGCCCGGTTACCCCGAGCCGGGGTACCCCCAGGGCGTCTCCGACAAGAGCAAGATCGTCGCGGGTATCCTCGGCATCCTGCTCGGCACCTTCGGTGCCGGTCGGTTCTACACCGGACACACCAAGATCGCCGTCCTCCAGCTCGTCGTGAGCGTGGTGACCTGCGGCGTCGGCGCTCTCTGGGGCGTCATCGACGGCATCCTCATCCTGGTCAACGGCGGCACGGACGCGCAGGGCCGTCCGCTGCGCGACTCCTAGACCAGCAAGCGACAGGGGCCCCGCGGCTGACCGCGGGGCCCCTTTGGCGCGTACTCCCCCGACCGGCTGGACCGGCGGCGACGCTCAGCGCGGCAGCGGCGCGTCCGCCCGACGCAGAGACGCGAAGCCGGTGTCCCGGGCCCGGGCCGCGGCCAGCAGCCCGGCCACCGCGGACGCGTTGGTGATCTCACCGGCCGCGACCATGGCGACCACCTCGTCCAGATCGATCCGGACGACCTGAAGGTCGGCCTCCTCGTCGTGGCGCTCGTGCCGCTCGTCGGCCGGCACGTCGGCGAGGTCGCGGGCCAGGAACACCCGGACGATCTCGTTGGTGAACCCCGGCGAGCTGTGCAGGTCCACCAGCACGTCGACCCGCCCGGCGGTGAGGTCGGCCTCCTCGGCCAACTCCCGCAGCGCGGCCACCGGCAACTCCTCGCCGGAGACGTCCATCAGACCGGCCGGCAGCTCCCACAGGTGCCGCCCGACCGGGTGCCGGTACTGCCGGATCAGCACCACCTGGCCGGCGTCGTCGAGCGCCACCACGGCCACCGCCCCGACGTGCCGGACGAGGTCACGCAGCCCGGTCCCACCGCCCGGCATGGTCACCTCCTCGGTGACCACGTCGAAGATCCGCCCCCGGTACCGCTCCTGCCGGGAACGCACCTCGTAGCGGTGCTCCAGGTCGCTCACGACGCCGACGACGCCTTCGTCGCGGCGCCGTTGCGGGCGGCCTTGCGCGTCGTCGGGGCCCCCGCCGCCGCGTCCAGGTCGACCGGCAACTGGTCGGCCTGCGAGTACGTCACCGCGGCCTTGACGAACGAGGCGAACAGCGGGTGCGGGCGGGTCGGGCGGCTCTTCAACTCGGGGTGCGCCTGGGTGGCCACGTAGAACGGGTGCAGGCTCCGGTCCAGTTCGATGAACTCGACCAGCCGGCCGTCCGGCGAGGTGCCGGAGATGTGCAGGCCCGCCTTGGTCAGCGCGTCCCGGTAGGCGTTGTTCACCTCGTAGCGGTGCCGGTGCCGCTCGCTGATCTCGGTGCTGCCGTACGCCTCGGCGACGATCGAGCCCTCGGTCAACGTCGCCGGGTACGCGCCCAGCCGCATCGTGCCGCCCAGGTCACCCCGACCGGCGACGATGTCCTCCTGGTCGGCCATCGTGGCGATGACCGGGTGGGCCGCCTGCTCGTCGAACTCCACCGAGTTCGCGCCGTCCAGGTCGGCCAGGTGCCGGGCCACCTCGATGGTCATGCACTGCAGGCCGAGGCAGAGGCCGAGCAGCGGGATGCCGGCCTCCCGGGCGTACCGGGCGGTGCCGATCTTGCCCTCGATACCGCGGACGCCGAAGCCGCCGGGGATGAGGATGCCGTCCACGCCGGCCAACGCCGCAGCCGCGCCGGCCGGGGTGACGCACTCGTCGCTGGGCACCCACTTGAGCTGCACCCGGGCCCGGTGGCCGAAGCCCGCCGCCCGGATCGCCTCACTCACCGACAGGTACGCGTCGGGCAGGTCGACGTACTTGCCGACCACGGCGACCGTGACGGTGTGCCGGGGGCGGTGCACCCGCTCCAGCAGGTCGTCCCAGCTGGCCCAGTCCACGTCCCGGAAGGAGAGGCCGAGCCGGCGCACCACGTACGCGTCGAGCCCCTCCCGGTGCAGCACCTTCGGGATGTCGTAGATGCTCGGGGCGTCCGGGGCGGCGACGACCGCCTCGGCGTCCACGTCGCAGTAGAGCGACAGCTTCTCCTTGAGCTTCACCGGGATCTCCCGGTCGCAGCGGAGCACGATCGCGTCCGGCTGGATGCCGATGTTGCGCAGCTGCGCCACCGAGTGCTGCGTCGGCTTGGTCTTCAGCTCACCCGACGGTGCCAGGTACGGCACCAGCGAGACGTGCAGGTAGAAGCAGTTGTCGCGGCCCAGGTCGTGGCGGACCTGACGGATCGCCTCCAGGAACGGCAGCGACTCGATGTCGCCGACCGTGCCACCGACCTCGGTGATCACCACGTCGGGCAGCTGGCCGTCCTCGTCCGGGTCGGCCATCGCCAGGATCCGCGACTTGATCTCGTTCGTGATGTGCGGGATGACCTGGACGGTGTCGCCCAGGTACTCGCCGCGCCGCTCCTTGGCGATCACGTCGGAGTAGATCTGACCGGTGGTGACGTTCGCCTTACCGGACAACGCCCGGTCGAGGAACCGCTCGTAGTGCCCGACGTCGAGGTCGGTCTCGGCGCCGTCCTCGGTGACGAACACCTCACCGTGCTGGAACGGGTTCATCGTCCCCGGGTCCACGTTCAGGTAGGGGTCGAGCTTCTGCATCACCACGCGCAGCCCGCGCGCGGTCAGCAGGTTGCCGAGGCTGGAGGCGGTGAGGCCCTTACCCAGCGAGGAGGCGACGCCCCCGGTGACGAAAATGTGCCTGGTCGTCCGTGCTGATGGGGCCAAGGCCTGCTCCCGTGTCGTCTGTCGCGGTCATGCAGACCGCCGTGCTTGATCAGCAAAGTGATCACGCGATCCACGGGATTCGACGGTAACACCTCCCGGGCGGGTACCCGCAGGCCGCACCCCGGCTGCGACACCTCCGGGCCATCCGGACGAGGTCCGGCGCTCAGGACGCGGCAACCTCCGTCGATGACCGGGGGACCTGCCGGGGCGGCACGGGCACCGTCGGCGCGGCGTCCGGCGTCGACAGGCTCGCCGTCGGCTCGGCCGGTTCGTCGGCGTCCCCCCGGCGCTCGCCCGCAGGGTCCGACACCGGTCGGGCGGCCGTCGCCGGTGCGCCCGGGGGCGGGCCGGCGATCGGACGGGGGTGCACGGCACCCAGCGGTCCCCCGCCGCCGGTCGGACCGTCACCGCCACCGGCCGGGCCGACCCCGCCGGACCCCGAGTCGTCGTCGGCGCCGTTGGCGCGGGAGCGGGCCGCTACCGGGCGGGTCCGGTCCGCGGCGTGCCCGAGCACCCGTAGCGACGCCAGGGCCGCCATCGGCACCACCAGGGCGGCGGCAGCACCCATCACGTCCAGGGCCGCGCCGTCGAGCACACCACCGAGCACCGCGGCGACCACGGTGCCGGCCAGCGCGGCCCGGACCGCCGGGTAGATGCCGAACAACCGCATCAGCCCACCCCACGGCTGCAACAGGGCGAACCACACCAGCAACCCGGCGGCCAGCGCCAGCACCGTCAGCGGGCTGTTGACCAACGTCTCGAAGTTTTCCGTGCTGGAGCGGTGCACGGCGAACCCGCCGGTGCCGTCACCGAGCGCGGAGAGGAACCGGCCCAGGCTGCCCCGCTCCGCGGCCGGACGCCGCAGGTCCACCACCGCGAACCCGATACCGACCGCCAGCGCCGCCATGGTGGCCCAGGCCAGCCGGCTGACCGTCAACCAGCCACCGGCGCTGATCACGGCGGCGACGCTCACCCCGGCGGTGAGCGCGATCGCGCCGACCGGGTCGGCGCCCAGATACGGGCTGCCGACCACCACCACGGCGAGGCCACCCACCGCCACCATCACCGCCGGCCGCCAGCCCCGGTGCACCCGCTGCGCGAACCAGCCGCCGGTGACCAGCGCACCGGCGAGGAACACTCCCAGCCCCACAGTGCTCAGCCCGGCGTACCGGCCGCCCTGCAACGCGGAGTAGCCGACCACACCGTTGAGCTGCAGGCGGGCCCCGGTGAGCACGTCCAGCCCGACCACGAGCGTGGTGAGGCCGGCCACCGCTCCCAGCGGCCCGAGGGTGTTCGCGTACCCGGGGGCGAACCGCACCGCCGCGGTGCCGGCGGCCACCAGCAGCGCGGTCACCCCGGCGAAGATCCACCCGGGGTGCTCACCGCGCCACCAGGGGACCGCGTCGGTCAGCAGCGCCGCCGGCACCGTCAACGCTGCGGCGACCAGCAGCAGCTCCATCACCGCCACGATCCGCCCGGAGACGGGCGTCGGACCGGCCGGGCCGGCGTGCGGACGGGCCCGGCGCAGCAACGGCAGGATCGCGACGGCCAGCAGCACCTGCACCCCGGCGAGCAGCGTGAAGAACACCCCGGAGACGGAACGCTGGGAGGCCGCCTCCCGGTCGGCGTTCGCCGGCGCGTTGATGGCCTCGGTCAGATCAGCGGGACGACCGCCGGTGCTGATCGCCGGACGGCCGAGGAAGAGCCGCTCCGGCATGGGCCGGCCCAACGCGGCGAGGGCGGTCGGCGCGAGGTCGACAAGTTGCAGGTACCCGTCCCGGCCGGTGCTGGCCGAGGTGAGCCACCCCCGCTCCCAGCCCGGCCCGTCGGCGACCGCCACGTGCAGCCGCGCCGGCTGGGTGGTGTCGGAGATCCCCGCGACCAGCACCAACGACCGTGGGGGTCGCGCCGCCAGCACCCTGGCCAACTCGGCGTCCGCCGCGCGGGCCTCCTCGGCGCGGGTGGCCGGGTCGGCCCCCTTGACAGTGCCGAGGTCGACGATGCTCAGCACACACGAGCCGAGCAGCGGCCGCGGGTCGGCCGGCAGCCCCGAGGCGTACCGGTCGACACGGCCGTACGGTCGGGCGGCGGCCACTGCCGCGCCCGGGCCGACGGCGACGGAGCACCGCACCGACTCCGACAACGAGCCGGGCAGGGCGCCCCAGGGCAGCCGCTGCTGGTTGTACTGGACCACGCTCTCCTGGTCGGGCAGGTTCGCGCCGATGCCGTCGGGTTGTTCCACAGTCACCGCCGCCGACGGGCAACCGTCGACCGACCGGCTGCCGTTCCACGCGGCGAAGCTGCCCGCGCCCAGGGTCAACCAGCCGTCCACCGGGCAGGTGGGCCGGTGCGCGGAACGCACCGACAGGGAGCCGATCGAGCCGTCCTGGGCCATCCGCCACAGCGTCGGGGTGCTCTGCGGATCCACGTCGTCCCAGCGCAGCCCGGCGACCCCGGCGAGCACCACGAAGTCGGCGGTCCGTTGCGGGGCGCCCTGGGGTGGGCGGGCGGCGAGCGCGGTGACGCCCAGCGCCACCACGAGCACTGTCAACAGGGCGGGGGCGATTCGGCGCAACATCACCGGTGTCCCGTTCTCGGGGCGTCGGAGCCCGGGGCGGCCGCCGGACCGCCGGGGTTCCCGGCCAGCTCGGCGTAGAGGGCGGCAAGCGAAGCGACGGTGTCCGCCTCGGTCGGCCACGTCGCCGCCCGTTCGGTCCCGCGCCGGCCCAACTCCGCCCGCGCCGCCGGATCGTCCAGCAACGCGCGTACGGCCGCGTCGAGGGCGTCCACGTCGCCGGCGGGGACCAGCGTGGCGGCGTCGCCGACCAGATCCGGGAGCCCGCCGACAGCGGTGGCCACCAGTGGCACGCCGGCGCGCAACGCCTCCTGGGCGAAAAGTTGCCGCGCCTCCCAGTCGCTGGTCACCACCGCCAGGTCGGCGCCGGCGAGCAGGTCGGCCACGTCGGTGCGGTGCCCCAGCAGGGTCACCGGGGCGCGGGCGGCGGAGGTCCGCGCCGCGAGCGGCAGATACGCCGGCCCGCTGCCCGCGATCACCACGACCGGCGGCGGGGTACGCGTACGCCAGCGGGCCGCCGCGTCGATCAGCACGTCGTAACGCTTCTGCGGGTGCAACCGACCAACCGAGACGATCAACGGCTGGTCCGGGCGGACGCCGAACTCGGCGCGTACCGCCGCCGGGCGTCGACGCGGCGCGGGCAGCGTCGGCGCGGCGACCGGGGCGAGCCGGGCGTCGGCGGCACCCACCTCGGCGGCCCGTCGCACCAGGTCCGCGGAGGCACCGAGGGCCACCCGCACGCCCCGGGCGACCACCCGTTCGACGAGCCGGGACACCCCGCCCCGCAGTCCCCCGGCGAGCACCGCGTTGTGCCAGGTGACGATCAGCGGGGCGGTCGGCCGGGCCAGCACGGCGACCAACCCGGCCCGCAGGCCGTGCGCGTGGACCACGTCGACAGTGGCGTCGGCGAGCACCCGACGCAGCGCGAGCACCGCCCGCGCGTCGGACGGAGTCGGGCTCGCCGGGATCTCCACCGCCTCGAACCGGGCACCGACACCGGTGAAGTCGAACTGCTCCTGAGTGGCGGCTGGCCCGCAGACCAGGACTGTGGTGCCGCCCGCGACGAGGCCACGGGCCACCGAACGGACGTGCTGGCCGACCCCGCCGGTGCTGGACGCGAGCACCAACGCGACGGTGCCCGACCAGCCGGCGGGCAGAGTTGGCTCAGTCATCGCGTCGCCGTCTCCTTCCCGTCGCCCCGCTGCGCGGAGCCCGCGCCCGGTGTCGGCGCACCGCCGGACGGCCCCCGCCGGCCCAGACGCCGCAGCACCCCGGCGAGCAGTGGCTGTACGTCCCGCCGGTCGACGAACCAGACCACGGCGAGGAACACAACCCCAACCAGAACCCCGGACAGCATGCCCTGACCGAACGCCGCCGCCGTCGTCGGGGTGCCGCCGTCCGACTGGTCGAGCCAACGGCTGAGACCCAGCCCGGCGAGCCCGGCGAGCACACCGGCGAGACCGCCGGCCGCTGCGGCCCGTGCCGCGCCCGCGAGAGCGGGACGGCCGGCGCTGCGCCGCACCGCCAGGAGCAGCAGGGCGCCCAGCACCAGCATCCCCACCGAGTTCGCGGACGTCACCGCGAGCACCCGGTCGGCGGTGGGGAGCAGCACCGTCAACGGCAGCGCCACAGCCGGAACGACCAGCCAGCCGAGGGTGATCGCCACCGTCGCCGAGCGGGTGTCGCCGCGTGCGTACAGCGCGCGGGACAGCACTGCGAACAAGCCGTAGCCGAGCAGTCCCGGCGCGAACCCGCTGATGGCCGCCGCGGTGGACGCCGGATTGTCCGGGTAGAAGAGGGCGGCGATCGGCTGCGCCGTACCGATCAACGCGGCGACGCCCAGGCAGCTGAAGAGCAGCACACCCCGCACCGTGCCGGAGAGGGTGCGCCGATAACCGTCCTCGTCACCGGCCGCGCTGGCGGTGGCCAGCGTGGGATAGGACGCCACCGCCAACGGCACGGCGAGGACCGCCCACGGCAGCAGGTAGATCGCCTGGGCCAGGTTGAACACCTGTGGCGAGCCGGTAGGACCCCCGGAGACCCGGTTCAGGACCACCAGGAGCGCGATCTGCTGCGCGGCCACCGTCACCGCCCCGGCCGTGGCGAGCCCGCCGATCCGCGCCCGCGCGTCAGCGGTGAAGGCGTACCCGAAGCGGGGCCGTAGCCGCAACCGCCGCAGCGGGATCAGCAGCGACAGCGACAGCACGACCACGCCCAGGGTGGTGCCGCCGGAGAGGAGCAGTTCGCCGCTGCGGCCGACCTGGGCCACGGACACGCCCCGCCCCTGCGCGGCGCCGAAGGCCACGTAGACGACGACCACGGTGAGGCTGGACAGCAGCGGCGCGATGACCGGCCAGGCGAAACGTCGGTGTGCCTGGAGGACGCCGGTGAGTACGATGCCGATCCCGTAAAGCGGCAACTGCGGGGCGAACACGCGCAGCATCCGGGCGCCGGCGGCGAGTTCCGCCGCCGATCGTCCCTCGCTGATCAGCGAGATGATCGGGTCGGCGAACAGGACGACGAGCACGGCGAGGGGAACCAGCAGGCTCACCGTCCAGGTGAGCAGGGCGCCGGTGGTCGCCGCCACCGTCCGCCGGTCCTCGGCCGCGACCGCCCCGGCCAGCAGTGGCACGACCAGGCTGGCCAACGCCCCGCCCGCGACGATCTCGAAGACGATGTTCGGCACCGTGTTGGCGATGACGTACATGCCGCCGAGGTCGCTCTGCTCGACCACCCAGGTGAACACGGCGGTACGGCCGAAGCCGGCGAGTCTGCTGGCCACGGTGAGGACGGCGATGAGCGCGGCTGCCCCGGCCAGCCGGCCGGCGCCGGCGAGGGGTGCCGGTCTGGTCACGTCAGTCGGCGCGTCGGCCCAGTGCGTCGAGTTCGCGCAGCCCCGGGGTCCGCTGGATCACCGCCGTGAAGCTGACCTTCTCGCTGGCGGCGGTGAGCCCGGCCAGGACCGCGAGCAGACCGGCCCGGCCGAGCGGGCCGGTCCGGGCGGCGAGCGCGACGCCGAGCACCGCCCCGAGCGCGTTCGCGCCACTGTCGCCCAGCATCACGTCCTCGGCCAGGTCGTCGCGGAGCAGACCGGCGGCAGCGCCGGCCGCCCCTGCGGCGATCCCGCCCTGCGGGCCGCCGGTCAGCGGCGCGGCGAGCAACAGCCCGGACTTGAGGGCGCGGCCCGGCCGCAGGTCGAGCAGGTTGAGCAGGTTGGCAGTGCCGGCGATCACACCGGCGCCAAGCAGCACGTCGACGCCCCGGCCGAACGCACCGTGCCGCTGCCGGCGCGGGTGCGCCGCGACCCGGGGATCGGCGGCGAGCAGCGCGGCGGCGCCCAGCCCGACGGCGCCCACCCCGACGACCTTGACCAGACCGGCGGTGACCCGCCCCTCGCGCAGCGCGGCGAGGTGCCCGGCGAAACCCTTGGCCGCCTTCTGCTCCGGCCGCGCGCCGACGACGTCGTCGTACAGGCCGACACCGCCCGCGCCGAGACCGGCGACCAGGGCGGCCCCACCGGCGGCGCCGCCGGTGGCACCGAACGCGCCGGCGGCGGCAGCGCCGGCGGCGAGCGCCGGCCCGGCGGCCAGGCTCACCGTGCGGCCACGGAAGTTGGTGCGTTCCAACGCGGGCCCGGCCGGCGAGGTGCGCGCCTCACGCAGCGCGTAGCGGGCCGCCGCGGCACCCGCACCGGCGATCAACAGCCGACCCAGGGCGCTCACGCCGCCACCTCGCCGGCTCGGTCACGCGTCACCTGGTCGGATCCGGACACGGGGGTACGTCGTTCGCTCACTGGGGCAGTCTAGGCAACAGGCCGGAGGCGGCGTTGTCGCCGACGCCGTACTGGCCGGCCTTCTTCTCGGTGAGCTGCTGCACCAGTGCGAGGCTGGTGACCAGTTGGCCCTGCACGGTGTTGGCGTTGTCGACGGTGGAGATGGTCTGGGAGAGCACCGGGTCACCGCGGACCACGGAAACCAGGTTGCCACCGGCGGAGCCGTTGCCGGCCACCACTATCGCACCGGTCCGGTCGAACTGCTCCGCGACCTTGACGACCGACTCGTCCCGCTTGTCGGAGTCCTTGTCGACGTACGGCTGGCCGCTGACCACGACGACGGCCTCCGCCGAGGCGGTCACCTTGTTGCTGTCGGTGGTCAGGTAACCGGCGTTGTTGTAGGCGGCGAGCACTGCCCGCCGGTCGGCGTCGCTGACCGGTGTGACGCCCTGGGACCGGTCCAGCAGGACGCTTGCCAGCAACGCGCTGGAGGTCTCCACGCCGTGCCCGTTGCCCGGCAGGCCAGTGGTCTGCGCGGTCGGGCGGGCCGCGGTGACGGCCAACTCCAACAGGTTGGAGTTGTTGTCCGGGTTGATGAACTTGTCCTGCAGGTCGACCTGACCGGTGATGGTGGCGCCGGCCTGCTGGAGCTTCTTGAGCACGCCCTCGGTGTGGTTGCGCCCGTTGGGCAGGCCGAGCACCACGACCCGGCGCCCGGTGAGGGTGCCGGGCAGGAAGACCTGGGAGATCTCCTCGGCGAACTCCTCTTCCAGACCGAGCTGCTTCTCCATGCTGTTGACCTGCTGACGCAACTGCTGGTTGTCCTTGCGCAGCCCGGTGACCTGCTCCTTGAGCGAGTCGGCGACCGGACCGTTGAGGGCGGCTGTGCCGACCACCAGGCCGATCGCCAGAGCCAGGAAGACCGCGGTGAGGGACACCACGTGGTAGCGGAAGTTGATCACGCTTGCAGCCTCTTGATCGGTCGGGAACTAGAAGAGCCGGTACAGCTGGAACACGAAATTGTCCCACCACTCGGCGACCACGCCGAGGTACGCCTTCCCGACGGTCGAGACAGCCACCGCGGACGCCATCGCCGCGATCGCCGACAGCACGAGCAACAGCAGCGAGGACCCGGAGATGCTCTGCCGGTAGAGCCGGCTCACACCCTTGGCGTCGACCAGCTTGCCGCCGACCTTCAGCCGGGTCAGGAAGGTCGAGGCCATCCCGCCGCGGCCCTTGTCGAGGAACTCGACGAGCGTGGCGTGGGTGCCGACCGCGACCAGCAGCGAGGCGCCCTTCTCGTCGGCCAGCAACATGGCCAGGTCCTCGCTGGTCGCCGCGGCCGGGAATGTGATGGCCGGCACACCGAGGCCGTTGACCCGGGGCAGGCCCGGCGCGCGCCCGTCCGGGTACGCGTGCACGATCACCTCGGCGCCGCAGCGCAGCACGTCGTCGGTGACCGAATCCATGTCCCCGATAATCACGTCGGGGGTGTAGCCGGCCTCAACCAGCGCGTCCGCGCCGCCGTCGACGCCGATGAGCACCGGCTTGAACTCCCGGATGTACGGGCGAAGCACATCCAGGTCGGCCTTGTAGTCGTAGCCGCGCACCACGATCAGGCAGTGCCGACCCTGCATCTGGGTCTCGATGTCCGGCACACCGACACCATCGAGCAGCAGGTCGCGTTCCTGACGCAGGTAGTCCATCGTGTTGGCGGCGAACGCCTCCAACTGCACCGACAGACCCTCCCGGGCGTCCGCCATCGCCTTGCCGACCGACTCAGCGTCCTGAAGGCTGCCGTGGGCCACCGGCTCGTCACCGGCGAAGACCGTGTTGCCCTCGATGCGCACCTGGTCGCCCTCGCGGATGCGCTCGAAGACGCCCTCCCCCAGGTCGTCGAGGAGCGGAATGCCGGCGGCGATCAGCACCTCCGGGCCCAGGTTCGGGTAACGACCGGAGACCGAGGGCTTGGCGTTGAGCACCGCCGCGACCCCGACGGCGACGAGCGAGTCGGCCGCCACCCGGTCCAGGTCGACGTGGTCGATGACCGCGATGTCACCGGGGCGCAGCCGACCGACCAGGCGTTTCGTCCGGCGATCAAGGCGCGCGGTGCCGAGGACTCTGCCCGGTTCGGCGTTCCGGTTCCGGCGCAACGTGGGTAGACGCATCGTGACCATCCTGGCATGTGAGGCAGGCTTTTCTGTCGCGACATGCCTGAGCAGGGCCGCCTACCCAGGGAAGCACACACCGGCACAAGCCGGTGTGCTTGCGCTCACAATACGCGGCGTCACAACCGCCTTTCCTTGGCGGCCACTGCCAGAAGCTCCTCGGCATGGGCGATACCCAGATCCGAATCGGGCAAACCCGCCAGCATGCGCGCCAACTCCCGCGCCCGCTCGGTGTCCTCCACCACGCGCACCCCGCTGGTCGTCACCGCGCCGCCGGTGTCCTTCGCCACCACCAGGTGCCGGTCAGCGAACGCGGCCACCTGCGGCAGGTGCGTGACCACCAGCACCTGGTGGCTACGGGCCAACCGCGCCAAACGACGGCCGATCTCCACCGCCGCCTGCCCGCCGACCCCCGCGTCGACCTCGTCAAAGACCAACGTGGGCGGGCCACCGGAGCCGGCGAACACGACCTCGATGGCGAGCATCACCCGGGACAACTCACCCCCGGAGGCCCCGCGCTGCAACGGCAACGACGGCGCCCCAGGGTGGGCCAGCAACCGCAGCTCCACCTCGTCACCGCCGTCCGGCGTGACACCCACCTCGACGCCGTTGACCGCAAGCGTCGGCTCGGCACGCCCGGCCGGACGCGGCAGCACCGCCACCTCGATCCGCGCGTGCGGCATGGCCAGCCCGGCCAGCTCGACGGTGACCTGGTCGGCGAAGCGGACCGCCGCCTCCTGCCGGGAGGTGGACACCCGCCCGGCGAGATCGGCCACCTCCACGGCGAGCCGCTGGCCCTCCCGCTCCAACTCGTCGAGCACGTCGTCGGACATGTCCAGATCGGACAGTCGGGTGCGCGCCCGATCGGCCCAGGCGATCACCCCGTCGACGTCGTCGGCGTACTTGCGGGTCAACGCGCGCAGCGCCGCCCGCCGCTCATAGACGTGCTGCAACCGGGCCGGGTCCGCGTCCAGCGTCGCCAGGTACGCCGACAGCTCAGCGGACACGTCGGTGACCAGGGTGGCCGCCTCCTCCAGGCGGGCCGCCAGCTCACCGAGCGCCGGATCGGTGCCGGACTGCGCCTCCAGGGTCCGCCGGGCGGTGCCGAGCAACGCCGCCGCGTCCGGGGTCTCCTCGGCCGCCTCCGCGCCACCGGCCACACACTGCTGGGCGATCTGCGCGGCCGTCCGCAGACCCTCGGCGTGCTCCAGCCGCTGCGCCTCGGTCTTCAGCTCGTCGTCCTCACCCGGCTGTGGGTCGACCCGGGTGATCTCGTCGAGGCCCAACCGCAGCAGGTCGGCCTCCTGGTTGCGCTCGCGGGCGTTGCGCCGACGGTCGGCCAGGTCGTCGACCACCCGACGCCACCCCGTGTACGCCTCGCGCAGCGCGTCGAGCAGCTTCTCGTGCGCCGGGCCGGCGAACCGGTCCAGTGCGGCCCGCTGCTCGGCCGGGCGTAGCAACCGCAACTGGTCGGACTGGCCGTGCACGGCGACCGCCTGCTCGCCGACCTCACCGAGCATCGACACCGGCATGCTCCGGCCACCGACGTGGGCGCGCGAGCGCCCCTCCACCGTCACCGTACGGCTCAGCAGCACCGAGCCGTCCTCGTCCGGGTCGCCGCCGGCCTCGACGATCCGCGCGTGCACGGCGTCGGCGACCCGCCCGTGCAGCCGCAGCCGCCCCTCCACCACCGCACGACCGGGTTGGGCGCGGACCCGCCCGGCGTCGGCCCGACCGCCGAAGAGCAGGCCGAGGCCGGTGACCACCATGGTCTTGCCCGCACCGGTCTCGCCGGTGATGACGTTCATGCCGCCGGTCAACGGCAGCGTGGTGTCCTCGATGACGCCCAGTCCGGTGATGCGCAGCTCTTCCAGCACAGCCACCGACAGTAGACGCGAGGCACGACAGTTGACCAGCCGACGGGCCCGGGTCGGGCCCGTACCCGGCCGACGTACAGTTCTGCCCCGTGTTGGACGTGATCGGCCTGACCTCGGCTGAGGAGGAGCTCTACCGCTGCCTGCTCCAGCTCACCACGGCCCGCATCGACGAGTTGGCCCATCGTTTGCACCGACCCCGGGAGCAGGTCGCCGCCCAGGTCGAGGCACTGCGCGGCAAGGGCCTCGTGCAGCGCAGCGACACCGACCCGGACGCCCCGCTGCGACCGACCGCCCCGGACGTCGCCCTCGGCGCGACGCTGCTGCGGCGTCAGGAGGATCTGGAGTCGGCCCGCCGACTGGTCACCCAACTGGCTGAGGAGTACCGCTCCGGGCTGCGCCGACACCACGTCGACCATCTGGTCGAGGTGATCACCGGCGCCCGGGTCCTTCGGGACCGTCTGCGTGACCTGCAGAACTCGGCGCGTACCGAGGTGCTCTGGTTCTGCCGGGCCAATCCCCTCGCCATGGCCGGCCCGGAGAACGTCGAGGAGTTCGACGCGCTGGCCCGTGGGGTGAGCTACCGGGCCATCTACGAGCGTGACCTGCTGCTGGAACCGGGCGCGTTGGCCGACCTGGCCAAGGGGGTCGCCGCCGGGGAGCAGGCCCGCGTCCTGGACCGGCTGCCGGTCCGACTGGCCATCGTGGACGCCCGCACCGCCATCTGCCCGTTGGTGCCCGACCGCGACGGCGGCGAACCGAGCGCCGCCGTGATCGGTCGCAGTCAACTGCTCGACGCGCTGCTCGCCCTCTTCGAGAGCCACTGGCGGGTCGCCACCCGGCTGCGCCTCGACGACCCCCTCGCCGTCGCGGCCCCCGAGCCTCGACGGCCGGAGCCCGCGGACCAGCCGGGCGACGGTTACCAACCCGACGCCGACGAGGCCCGGCTGCTGTCGCTGTTCGTGGCGGGCGTACCGGACAAGTCCATCGCCTCCCAGCTTGGGGTGAGCCGGCGGACAGTGCAACGGCGCATCGCCGACCTGATGGCCGCCGCCGGCGTGGACACCCGGCCCGGGTTGGCGTTCCAGGTGGCCCGACGCGGCTGGCTCTGACGCGAAAAGGGTCCGCCGTCGACCGACGGCGGACCCTCGACCGGCAGGGCGGGACGGCCAGGCCGCCCCGCCCCGCCCGATCACCGCAGCCCGTACGCCTGGAGCACCGTCTGGTCGACGGTGTTCCCGGCCCGGTCGGCGGCACGCACCCGCAGCGACACCGTTCCGCGCCCCGCCGGCACGGTAGCGGTGTACCGGGTGCCCGACCCCGTGGTCGGCGCGTTGCGCCAGGTGACGCCCCCGTCGAAGGAGACCTGCACCCGGACGCTGGCACCGGTCGGCCTCGACGCCCCGGTCGGCTGCCGCAGGGTCAGCCCGAGCTGGTGCGGCCGGTTGCCGCGGACCGTGCCGCGCAGGTCGGCCGGCACCCGGTAGTCCACCTGGAGCAGCGACAACGGCGCGGCGGCGTCACCCGCCGGTCGGGCCGAGGTGAACTCCCAGGCCGTGTCGGTCCGCGTGCCGTAACGCCACTCGACCGAGGACCGCTGGGTGGTCACGTCCAGGCGGTACCGGGCCGCCCCGGCGGTCGTGGGCACCGACGCCCAACCCTCGGAGAGGTCCGCGATCTGCTGCCCGTTGCGGCTGACCCGGGCCGTGACGGTGTCCGACTCCTCACTCTCGCCGGCCACGCTGTAGTGCCCCTCGGCGTCGACGAACTCGGGCACCCGCAACTCCAGGTTGTCACCAGTACGGGTGGGCACCGGCGCACCGCGGGCCGGCACGGCCGGGCGGAGCACCGGCGCGTGCCAGGTCTCGGTCACCCGGTCGTCGGCGGCGTAACGCCGCGGCTGCTGGGTCAGACCACCCGTCAGCTGCCCCCACTGCATGAACATGATCTTGTGCAGCACCCGTTGCTGCCACCAGTTGTCGCCGGAGCTGACGAACTCCCGTCGGGTGGTGCCGGTACGGACCAGCCGCTGGTTGTCGTTCCACGCGGTGTCCTGCCACGGACGCCACCCGAACCGCTGCTCGCTGGCCCAGTCCCCGCCGACGTTCCCGTAGTGGCTGGTCACCTCGGCGGTGTTGCGGTCGGTGACCTTGTGCAGGATCCGCTCCGGGACCCGGCCCTTCGAGACCTGCCACACGTCGTACAGGTACGGACTGTCCACCGTCAACGTCAGGTCCAGCGTCGTGTGACGCTTCCGGACCGCCGCGATGATCTTCTGCCCGTCGTCGTACGCCACCGCCATCGACGGGATCGGCAGCCGGTCACCCAACGGGGTCCACGACGTCCACGCGCTCTGGTCGGCCGGGCGGACGATCAGCGCCACCTTCGCGCCAGCGGCAGCCGCCGCCGCGATCTGCTCCTCCTCCGAAGCGTCCGGGGTGCTGGTGAGCAGCGCCGCGGCACCACGTACCCGGGTCAGCTCGGCGGGGGTACCGGTGCCGGCCCAGACCAGCGGCAGCTTGCGCCGCTCGGCCGTCGCCGGCGAGTAGCCCATCAGGTTGATGTCCAACGGACCGGACACCCCGCTGATCGTCGCGTCCACCATCGGCGCGACCAACTGCCAGCGCGACGCGAACTCGAACTCGCCCTGGCGCACCGCACGGGTCGGGGTGACGTTGACCTGCTGGATGGTGCTGAAGGTCATCACACCGTGGTCGACCTGCCGGCCGTTGCCGAAGACCCGGTGCTCGTAGAAACTGATCGTCGAGCGCTGCTCAGAGGGTTTCGGCGTCTCGATCCGCACCGGGGTGCCCTTGCGCGGGTCGAGGACCACTGTGAGGTCCCGGTCGACGAGCAGCTCCGGGTCGGTGACCAGGGTGATCTGCTCGTCCAGCGGGGCACCGTGCTCGATCAACGCCTGGACCAGGTAGGGGCCCTCCTCGACCTGGAGTTGCACCTCGCCGCCGACCCACCCGAGCCAGTCGGATTCGGGCTGCTCACCGAAGAGGGTGAGCACCGACGCGAGACCCGGCTGACCCTGCATGTCCAGCGCCCGCACGGTCACGGTGTGCAGCGGACCGCTGAGGGTGAGCGCGACAGCGGTGCGCACCGCGACGCCGTCCGCGCCGGTGGCCACCACCCACCCGCTGTGCACACCCCGGTCCAGCTTCGCCGGGTCCGCCCGCAACGGCACGGCGACGCTGCCGCCGGCCGGCACCGTCACCTCGACGCCGCCGACCGTGACCCCGTCGGTCTCGGCCGCACGGGTGTCCAGGTTGCGCAGCTCCAGGGCCAACCGCAGGGTCTGCGGGGCCGTGCCACCGTTGGTGTACGTCACGGTCCGCTCGACCGGCACGCCACCGGTGCTGAGCCGGCCGAAGTCAGCGGTGCCGGAGCCGTACACCCGCTGGCCGAGCGCGCGGGCCAATTCGACCCGACCGGCGCCCTGCTCGAAAACGGTCAACGCCGGGTTCGCCTTCGTGGTGCTGACCAGCGCGTCCTTGAGCTTCGCGGCGGACCAGTCGGGGTGTTCCTGGGCGAGGATCGCCGCCGCCCCGGCCACGTGCGGAGTGGCCATCGAGGTGCCGGACGCGGTCGTGTACGCGTCGTCCACCGGCGTACCCATGGCGGTGCCGGCGGCCCGGGCGGCGACGATGCCCACGCCCGGCGCGGTGATCTCAGGCTTCAGGCCGTTGTCGCCGAGGCGCGGACCCCGGCTGGAGAAGTCCGCCAGCTCGTCGGCACGGTCCACAGCGCCGACGGTCAGCGCCGCCGCGGCCGCGCCGGGCGCACCGACGGTCCGCGCGGCACCCGAGTTGCCGGCGGCGACCACGAACAGCGCGCCGGTCTCAGCGGTCAGGTCGTTCACCGCCTGGCTCATCGGGTCGGTGCCGTCGGTCGGGTCACCACCGAGGCTCATGCTGACCACCTTCGCGCCGGAGTGGGCGGCCCACTCCATGCCCGCGATGATCGACGAGCTGTAGCCGGAGCCACCGTCGTCGAGCACCTTGCCGACCAGCAACCGCGCACCCGGGGCCACGCCCTTGCGCAACCCGTCGGACGCCGCCCCGCTGCCCGCGATGGTGGCGGCCACGTGGGTGCCGTGGCCGTGCCCGTCGCGGGCGCTGCCACTGCCGGAGAAGTCCTGCGCCTCGGCGACCCGACCGGCCAGGTCGGGGTGGGTGGCGTCGACGCCGGTGTCGAGCACCGCCACCTTCACGCCGGCACCGTCGCGGCCGGCGGCCCAGGCGATCGGAGCGCCGATCTGCGGCACGCTGTGCTCCAGCGTCGGGCGGACCTTCCCGTCCAGCCAGATCCGCGCGACACCGGCCCCGAGCCGGGCCGGCGAACCGGCTGTCACCCGCTGCCCGGGCGCACCGCGCAGCGACGTCCACAAGCCACCCAGGTCATCCTTGCCGACCCGCAGCGCCGCGCCGTTGATGCTCTCCAACGGCCGGGCGTCGGTCGCGCCGGCCAGCGGCCGGACCCGTCCGGCGGCCGGCTCCTGATAGCGGACGATCAGCGGCAACGCGCCCTGCGCGGCGTCGCCGTACCCGTCGGCCGCCAACTCCTGCACGTCGAACAGGTCGGGGTCGAGCACCCCCGCGGAGAGGTACGGCATCACGTCGCTGGGCAGCACCCGCAACCCGCCGTCGGCCTCGACAGTCTGGAAGGCGATCCGGTCGCGCCCCGGGCCGGGGTGGACGGTGGCGGCGACCCGACCGGGTGCCGCCTGCACCAGGTCGACCTGGTCGCCGGTGATCAGAGTGATGCGGACGGGTGCGTGCTGGGCGGGCGTGCCCGACGTCGGGCCGGTGGGCCGGGCGGGCGGGTCGGCGGACGCCGGTGCGGCGACGCCGACCACCAACGCGCCGACCGCGCCGACGGCGAGCCAGCGTGGGGACCAGTGCATGCGATGGGCTCCTCTACTCCTCCAGGCCCGCCATCCGTAGATGAGGGCCGATCGGAGTCTGCGTCGGAGCGTGTCGCCAGGTCACTAGTCGCCGGCCGCCGCAGCGGCGACATGTCGTCAGGTGGACAACTGACATCCACCGACCGTGTGCACCACCGTCACCGGCGGCTGCCACGCCAACCGTGCACTGGCAGACCGAACTTGGCCACCAGCCGGTCGGTGAACGGACGGGGGCGCAGCCGCACGATGCGCACCGGCAGGGCACCCCGACGCACCGTCACCCGCGCGCCGGGCGGCAGGTCGTAGACCCGACGCCCGTCGCAGGAGAGCACGGCGAGGGTCGTGAACGGGTCGACCGTGATCACGAAGGTGGACGTCGGAGCCGTCACCAGCGGGCGGCTGAACAACGCGTGCGCGCTGATCGGCACCAGCAGCAACGCCTCCACCTCCGGCCAGACCACCGGGCCACCACCGGAGAACGCGTACGCGGTGGAACCGGTGGGGGTGGCGCAGACGACACCGTCGCAGCCGTACCGCGACAGCGGCCGGCCGTCCACGTCGACGAGCAGCTCCAGCATCTGGGCCCGCTCGCCCTTCTCGATGCTGATCTCGTTCAGCGCCCAGGACTCGATGGTCGGCCCACCGTCGAACTCGGCCGTGACATCCAGGGTCAGCCGCTCGTCGACCGTGTAGTTGCGACTCACGACGTCGCGCACCGCGACGTCCAGGTCGTCGATCTCCGCCTCCGCCAGGAAGCCCACCTTGCCGAGGTTGATGCCGAGCAGCGGCGCCTTCGCGGGTCGGGCCAGCTCGGCGGCGCGCAGGAAGGTGCCGTCCCCACCGAGCGCGAAGACGATCTCGGCGCCCTCGGCGGCCTGCGGGCCGCCGACCGGCACCACGCCCGGCAGGTCGAGGTCCTCGGCCTCGTCGGCGACCACCCGTACCTCGAAACCGGCGTCGATCAGGTCGGCGGCGACCGACCGGGCGTGCTCCGTGCTGCGCCGACGACCGGTGTGGGTCACCAGCAGCGCGGTCCGGCTCATCGGGCCACCCGCCCACGCCGAACCGGGCCGCGTCGCGTCACCGGCGCCGACACCTCGGCCCGGCCGCGTGTCACCGCCCGGCCCACTGCGCCACCCTCACTGCGCGCGTTCACCCTGCGACCTCCTCCGCCGCCACGTCCGGCACCGCGCCGGCCGTCGTCGAGCCGTCCGGCCCGGCCGCCACCACGGCCCGCACCCGCTCCGGGTCGGCCGCTGGTGCGCCCCGGCGCAACCATACGAAGAACTCGACGTTGCCGCTGGGCCCGGGCAGCGGGCTGGCCGCCACGTCGGCCAGCCCGAGGCCGAGCCGTGCGGCCGCCGCCGCCACGTCCAGCACCGCTTCGGCGCGCAGCTCCGGATCGCGGACCACACCGCCGGCACCGACCCGGTCCTTGCCGACCTCGAACTGCGGCTTGACCATCAGTGCCAGGTCACCGTCGTCGCGGGTGCAGCCGGCCAGCGCCGGCAGCACCAGTCGCAGCGAGATGAACGACAGGTCGGCCACCGCGAGATCGACCTGGCCGCCGATCGCGTCCGCATCGAGGGTACGGACATTCGTGCGCTCCAGGACGCGGACCCGCTCGTTCGTACGCAGTGGCCAGGCGAGCTGCCCGTAGCCGACGTCCACGGCCACCACCTCGGCCGCGTCGGCGCGCAGCAGCACGTCGGTGAACCCACCGGTCGACGCTCCCGCGTCCAGGCAACGCCGCCCGGCCACGTGCAGCCCACCGGGGGCGAACGCGGCCAGCGCGCCGGCAAGCTTGTGCCCGCCTCGGGAGACGTACTCCTCAGCCGGGTCCGCACCGGTGACCAGGAGCGGGTCGGCGGGGTCGACCATCGCGGCCGCCTTGCGGGCGACCACGCCCCGCAGCTGGACCCGGCCGGCCTCCACCAACGCGGCGGCCTGCTCACGGGAGCGGGCCAGACCGCGGCGGACGAGTTCGGCGTCCAGCCGGTTACGACGTGCCATGGGTGGTTCTCCGGTCTGCTCAGGCCTGGTCGTCCCGCTCAGGTCTGGTCGATGGTGGCGAGGGTTTCCCGCAGCGTCTCGTAGGCCGCCTCGTACTGGGCGATCTGGTCGGCGGGAGCGAGCGTCGCCGCGTTGGCGATGGCCCGCACGGCGGCGTCCACCGCCGGATGCCGTGCCTCGTCGTCCCCGAGATCCAGCGGCGGTCCGGGGCGGGCACCCACCGGCGGGCCCGGGCGGGCCGGGAACGACCCGCCAGCCGGCGGACCGGGCCGGGCCGGGAACGACCCGCCGGGCGGCGGTCCGGGCCGGGTCATTCGGCGTCGTCCGGCCGCTGCCTGCGAATCGCCGCCTTCTTGGCGGGCATCACAGCCGGCGTCGGGATGTCCTCATCGGCCGTCCGGCTGACGGTCGCCGGCGCCTTCTTGGCGATGGCCTTCTTGGCTACCGCCTTCTTCGCGACGGCCTTCTTCGCCACCGGCGCGGAGACCGGGGCGCCGGCCGAGGCGTCGGACGGCACGAGACCGGTGCCGGGTTTCGCGGCCACGGTCGGGTCGGGTTGTGGCGTGGGGCCGGCGGTCGGCGCTCCGGCCGGCTCGGTGGACCGTGCCTCCCGCAGCTGCCGCTCCAGATCGTGCACCCGCCGGGTCAGCTCGGCCACCTCGTCGGCGGTGGCCAGACCGACCGCGCCGAGGGCCCGGTCGACCTCGAAGCGGACCAGCTTGGTCAGCGCCTCCCGGTTGGCGGCGCCGGTGGTGACCAGTTCCTCGCCGAGGGCCTGGAGTTGGGCGGCGGTCGCGCCGCCGGAGCCGACGAGGCGACGTGCCACGTCCTGGGCCTTCTTCCGGGGCGCCTCCGTAAGGCCCATGGCCAGCTCGAGGTAGGCGCGCCACGCGTCCTGCATGCCTGAGTCCTTCCACGGGGCGGGGTGTGCAGGTGTCACGCTACCGGGCACCCCCGACCGACCCGTGCGGTACGGTGCCGAGGACGGCGTGGCGATCACCGAGGGGGAGATGTGGCCAGCGTGGACGAGTGCCGGCAGGCGTTGCAGGAGCTGGCCGCCCGGTTGGATCGCAACGCCGAGACCGTGCGCGAACGGATCGACCTGGACCGGACGCTGGCCTGCCGGATCACCGACCTTGACACCGCGTTCCACGGCCGGATCACCGGCGGCCGACTGGTCGAGCTGACCGACGGCGACGACCCCAAGGCCAAGATCGCGCTGAGCACGTCCAGCGACGACCTGCTCGCCCTGGTCCGTGGCGACCTGGACGTCACCGGCGCGGTGACCTCCCGCCGGGTGTCGATCAAAGCCAACCCGTTCGACCTGCTCAAGCTGCGCAAACTGCTCTGACGACCGCCCGGCTCACGCCGCCGCGGTCAGACCGAAACTCTCCACCGCGTGGGCCGCGTCCGAGCCCACCGGACGGATCTTCGGCAGCGCCGGCACCGACGCCGACCAGGCCACCGCGCAGAGCGCCGCGAGGGCGTCCAGCGGCCGACCGGCCCCGGCCAGTTCCAGCGTGCCGTCCCGATCGGTCACCGACCAGCCGCCAGCGTCCGCCGGGCCCGGGACCCGCACGGCGGCAGCCGGGTCGAAGAGCCCCGCCAGGTCTTTCGCGACGTACGTGGGACGTTGCCGCGGCTCGGCGGCCAGCAGCTCCGGTACGCCGTGCACGCCCGTGAGCACGAGCAGGCTGTCCAGCCCGGCCCGGCGGGCACCCTCGATGTCGGTGTCCAGCCGGTCACCCACCACCAGGCTCCGCCCACCGCCACTGCGCCGGGCAGCGGTCTCGAACAGCGCCGGCTCCGGCTTGCCGACCACCACGTCGGGGTCTCGCTCCAGTGCGGTACGCAGCACGGCGACCAGCGACCCGTTGCCGGGCAGCGGTCCCCGCCCACTGGGCAGGGTCCGATCGGTGTTGGTGGCGATCCAGATCGCACCCGCCCGCACCGCCAGCGACGCTTCGGCCAGCTCGGCCCAACCGACCTGCGGGCCGTACCCCTGCACCACCGCCGCCGGCTTCTCATCGGCCTGGGTGACCGGGTTCAGGCCGACCGCGCGCAGCTCCGCGCGCAGCGCCTCCGCGCCGACCACCAGCACCGACGCGCCGGCGGGCAGCCGGTCACGCAGCAACTCGGCCGAGGCGGCAGCGGAGGTGAGGACCTCCTCCGGTCGGGCCGGCACGCCCATCCCGGTCAGCAGGTCCGCAACCTCGCTGGACCGGCGCGACGCGTTGTTGGTGGCGTACGCCACCGCCCGTCCCTCGGCGTGCAGCCGGGCCACCGCGTCGACGGCGCCGGGGATCGGCCGGTCGATCAGGTAGATCACGCCGTCCAGGTCGAAGACGACCAGGGTGTACCCGTCGACCAGCCGTTCCCCCACGCCCGCGCTCACCGCTGCGTCGACCCCGACTCGTCGTCCCGGGCCGGCACGGTCCCGTCGGCGTTCGCCGCGTCGCCGGTCGCCGCGTCACGGTCCGTCACGCCACTGTCGCCAGTGGTGGCCGCGTCGGCGTTGCCGCTCTCGGTGCGGTGACGGTCCTCGTCCTCGTCGTCGAAGCCTTCGTCGTCAGCGGGGCGGCCGACAGCGTCGTCCTCCTCGTCGTCGTCGAAGTCCTCGTCATCGTCGTCGTCATCGTCGTCATCGTCGTCGACATCGTCGACATCGTCGTCATCGTCGTCGTCGACATCGTCGTCATCGTCGTCGTCGACATCGTCGACATCGTCGTCGTCGACATCGTCGACATCGTCGTCATCGTCGTCGTCGACATCGTCGTCGTCGACATCGTCGTCGTTCGTGTCGTCGGCCAGGTCGGCGTCGGGTCGGGCCGGCACCGCGCCGGGAGCGCCCGGGCCTGCGGCGATCTCCTCGGCGGCCTCGTCCTCTTCGTCACCCTCGATGACCACGCCGTCGAGTTCGAGCAGCCGCTCGGCGGCGTCGGTCTCGCCCTCGGTGTCCACGTCGGCCGCGCGGGAGAACCATTCGCGGGCCTCCTCGCGCCGACCCACAGCGAGCAGCGCGTCGGCGTAGGCGTACCGCAGTCGGGCCGTCCACGGCACGGTGGCCTCGTTGGTGAGGTCCGGAACCTGGAGCATCGCGACCGCGGCGTCCTTCTGCCCGAGGTCACCACGCGCGCCGGCGGCGACGATCAGCAGTTCGATCGCCACGGCCTGGTCCAGCTTCTCCCGGTCCGCGCCACGGAACAGGTCAATGGCCCGCTCCGGCCGGCCGAGAGCCCGCTCGCAGTCCGCGAGCACGGCCAGGTGGCTCTGCAGTCCGCTCATCCGGTGGTACGTGCGCAGCTCGGCGATCGCCGACTGCCACTCTCCCGCCCGGTACGCGGCCAGACCGACCGCCTCACGGACAGCGGAGATGCGCGACGCGAGCCGCCGGGCGGCCAGCGCGTGCGCCAACGCCTCGGCCGGGTTCTCGTCGATCAGCTGCCCAGTGGCGACCAGGTGCCGGGCCACCGTCTCGGCGACCGGCTTGTTCAGCGAGAGCAGCTCAGCGCGGACGTCCTTGTCGAGGTCGGTCGCGACAATGTCGTCCGGCAGTGCCGGGGCCGAGCTACGCCCGCCCTCGGACGGCTCGGAGCCACCCACGCGGTCATCGCGACGGAACTCCCCCTCGCGACGCGGCCGCTCGTCGGACCGGAAACCCCCGGTACGCTCGCCGCCCCGGTAGCCGCCCTCGCGGTCGCCGCCACGGAAGCCACCCTCACGGTCGCCGCCCCGGAAACCACCCTCACGCGGGGCGCCTGAGCGCGAACCATCACGGTCCCCGCCCCGGAAGCCACCTTCGCGACGGTCACCGCCACGGAAGCCACCCTCACGGGGAGCGTCCGAGCGCGAACCGTCCCGGTCGCCGCCACGGAAGCCGCCCTCACGGCGGTCGCCGCCACGGAAGCCACCTTCGCGGTCGCCGCCACGGAAGCCACCTTCACGGTCGCCGCCACGGAAGCCACCTTCGCGCGGCGGGCCGGAGCGAGTGCGGTCACCACCCTGGTAACCGCCCTCACGGCGGTCACCACCACGGAAACCACCGTCGCGGTCACCACCGCGGAAACCGCCTTCACGGGGAGCACTGGAACGCGAGCCGTCACGGTCGCCGCCCCGGAAGCCACCCTCACGGGGAGCACTGGAACGCGAGCCGTCACGGTCGCCGCCCCGGAAGCCACCCTCACGGGGAGCACTGGAACGCGAAGTGTCACGGTCACCGCCCCGGAAGCCACCCTCACGGCGGTCACCACCACGGAAACCACCGTCGCGGTCACCGCCCCGGAAACCACCCTCACGGGGAGCACCCGAGCGCGAACCATCACGGTCACCGCCACGGAAACCGCCCTCACGGCGGTCACCACCACGGAAACCACCGTCGCGGTCACCACCGCGGAAGCCGCCTTCGCGACGGTCACCGCCGCGGAAGCCACCCTCGCGGTCGCCGCCACGGAAGCCACCCTCACGCGGCGGGCCCGAGCGCGAACCGTCGCGGTCACCACCGCGGAAGCCACCTTCGCGACGGTCACCGCCGCGGAAGCCACCCTCGCGGTCGCCGCCACGGAAGCCACCCTCACGCGGCGGGCCCGAGCGCGAACCGTCGCGGTC
>NZ_JBIAJD010000006.1:0-68565 GCF_042871765.1 Micromonospora sp. NPDC005553
GGCGCGGGGCGCGGGGCGCGGGGCGCGGGGCGCGGGGCGCGGGGCGCGGGGCGCGGGGCGCGGGGCGCGGGGCGCGGGGCGCGGGGCGCGGGGCGACGCGCCGTAGCGGCGTCGGACCTCGGCGGAAGGGGGTGGCTGTCGGTCGACGGAGCTAGGCTTGTCGTCGCGCCCCCCCGTCCGGCTGGACGAGGGGCCGCCGTCGTGTGCGTCGACTCCCCGGGAAGGATTTCCCTTGCTCACCGGTCTGTTCACCGCCGCCCTGGCCGACCCCGGGCTGGCCCGGGCGCGTGACCTGGCGCGCTCCGGTGCCGCCCAGGTCGACGGCCTCGACATCACCGCCCCGGCGGCACTGCGCCCGTTCGCCGTCGCGGCGGTCGCCGCGGACCTCGACGGCGCCGGGCGACCGGTGCTGGCGGTGACCGCCACCACCCGGGAGGCCGACGACCTGGCCGCCGCGCTGGGTGGGTTGCTGCCGGCCGAGCAGGTGGTCGTCTTCCCCTCCTGGGAGACGCTGCCGCACGAGCGGCTGTCCCCCCGATCCGACACGGTCGGCCGGCGGCTGGCCGTGCTGCGTCGGCTGGCGCACCCGGAGGCTTCCGACGCCCACGGCGGCACCGGCCCACTGCGAGTGGTGGTGGCCCCGGTCCGTTCGCTGCTCCAGCCGCAGCTCAAGGGGCTCGGCGATCTGGAGCCGGTGCAGCTCGCCGCCGGCGAGGAGGCCGACCTGGAAGAGGTCGCCCGCCGGTTGATCGACATGGCGTACGCCCGGGTCGACCTGGTCACCAAGCGCGGCGAGTTCGCGGTGCGCGGCGGCATCCTCGACGTCTTCCCGCCCACCGACGAGCACCCGTCCCGGGTCGAGTTCTGGGGCGACGAGGTGGAGGAGATCCGCACCTTCGCCGTCGCCGACCAGCGGACCATCGAGCAGGTAGCGCTGCTCTGGGCACCGCCCTGCCGCGAGCTGCTGCTCACCCCGGCCGTCCGCGACCGGGCCGCCGCGCTCGCCGAGCAGCACCCCGAGCTGGCCGAGATCCTCGACAAGCTGGCCGAGGGCATTCCGGTGGAGGGGATGGAGTCGCTGGCCCCGGTGCTGGTCGGCCCCGACTCGCTTGAGCTGCTGCTGGACGCCATGCCGGCCGGCACCCACGTCCTGCTCTGCGACCCGGAGCGGATCCGCACGCGGGCGCACGACCTGGTTCGTACATCGGAAGAGTTCTTGCAGGCCAGCTGGGCTGCCGCCGCGGTCGGCGGCCAGGCCCCGGTGGACGTCGGCGCCGCCGCCTTCCGCACCCTCGGCGAGGTACGCGCCGCCGCGGGCAAGCTCGGTCAGCCGTGGTGGACGCTGTCCCCGTTCGGATTGGTGGAGGGGGAGACCGCCGAGGCGCGGCAGCCCTGGGAGGACGCGCCGGAACAGGCCGCCGTCACCCCGGACGACGCCATCGCGGTGACCCTCGCCGCCCAACCGGCGCCGCTCTATCACGGCGAGACCTCGCGGGTGGTGGAGGACCTCAAGCGCTGGGCCGGCGAGGGTTGGTCGATCGCGCTGGTCTTCGAGGGGCACGGCCCCGCCCAGCGGGCGGTGGAGGTGCTGCGCGACGCCGGCCTGGGTGCCCGGTTGACCGAGGAGGTGCCGACCGCGCCCGTCCCCGGCGAGCTGGTGGTCACCTGCGGCGCGCTGAGCAGCGGGTTCGTCGACGAGGCGTCCCGCTTCGTGCTGCTCACCGGCAACGACGTGACCGGCGGTCGGGGCACCTCGACGCGGGACATGCGCAAGATGCCGAGCCGGCGGCGCAACACCATCGACCCGTTGGAGTTGAAGACCGGCGACCACGTGGTGCACGAGCAGCACGGCATCGGCCGCTACGTCGAGCTGGTGCAGCGCACCGTCAACGGCGCCAGCCGGGAATACCTCGTCATCGAGTACGCGGCCAGCAAGCGGGGCCAGCCCGGCGACCGGTTGTTCGTCCCGACCGACCAGCTCGACCAGCTCTCCCGCTACGTGGGCGGCGAACAGCCGACCCTGCACAAGATGGGCGGCTCGGACTGGCAGAAGTCCAAGGCCCGGGCCCGCAAGGCGGTCCGGGAGATCGCCGCGCAGCTCATCCAGCTCTACGCCGCCCGCAAGGCGTCCAAGGGGCACTCGTTCGGCCCGGACACCCCGTGGCAGCGGGAGCTGGAGGACGCCTTCCCCTGGCAGGAGACGCCGGACCAGCTCGCCGCGATCGACGAAGTCAAGCGGGACATGGAGCAGACCGTCCCGATGGACCGGCTGATCTGCGGTGATGTCGGCTACGGCAAGACCGAGATCGCGGTCCGGGCGGCGTTCAAGGCGGTGCAGGACGGCAAGCAGGTGGCGGTGCTGGTGCCGACCACCCTGCTGGTTCAGCAGCACTACAACACGTTCGCCGAGCGGATGAGCCAGTTCCCGGTCGAGATCCGGCAGCTGTCCCGGTTCCAGACGGCGAAGGAGACCGAGCGCACGATGGAGATGGTCGCCGACGGCACCGTCGACATCGTCATCGGTACGCACCGGCTGTTGCAGACGGCGACCCGCTTCAAGCAGCTGGGTCTGGTGGTCGTGGACGAGGAGCAGCGCTTCGGTGTCGAGCACAAGGAGCATCTGAAGACGCTGCGCGCGTCGGTCGACGTGCTCAGCATGTCGGCCACCCCGATCCCGCGCACCCTGGAGATGGCGATCACCGGCATCCGGGAGATGTCCACCATCGCCACCCCGCCGGAGGAGCGGCACCCGGTGCTCACCTTCGTCGGCGCGCAGGACGACCGGCAGGTGGCCGCGTCCATCCACCGTGAGCTGCTCCGCGACGGGCAGGTCTTCTACCTGCACAACCGGGTCGAGTCGATCGACCGGGCGGCACGCCGGCTGCGGGAGCTGGTGCCCGAGGCGCGGGTCGCGGTGGCGCACGGCCAGATGGGCGAGGACGCCCTGGAGAAGGTCATGGTCGGCTTCTGGGAGAAGGAGTTCGACGTCCTGGTCTGCACCACGATCGTCGAGTCGGGCATCGACATCCCGAACGCCAACACGCTGATCGTGGAGCGGGCCGACCTGCTCGGCCTGGCCCAGCTGCACCAGATCAGGGGCCGGGTCGGCCGGGGCCGGGAGCGGGCGTACGCCTACTTCCTCTACCCGCCGGAGAAGCCGCTCACCGAGCACGCCCACGAGCGGTTGGCGACCATCGCCCAGCACACCGAGTTGGGCGCCGGCATGTACGTGGCGATGAAGGACCTGGAGATCCGGGGCGCCGGCAACCTGCTCGGTGGCGAGCAGTCCGGGCACATCGAGGGCGTCGGCTTCGACCTGTACGTGCGGATGGTCGGCGAGGCGGTCTCCGCGTTCAAGGGTGAGCGGCCGGAGGAGGAGACCGACGTCAAGATCGACCTGCCGGTCGACGCGCACCTGCCACACGACTATGTGAGCGTGGAGCGGCTGCGCCTGGAGATGTACCGCAAGCTCGCCGAGGCGCGCGACGAGGAGCGGCTAGGCGAGGTGATCGCCGAGATGACCGACCGGTACGGCGAGCCGCCGGCCCCGGTGCAGAACCTCGTGGAGGTGGCCCGGTTCCGTCTGCTGGCCCGCCGCTACGGCCTGTCCGACGTGTCCATGCAGGGCAAGCACGTACGGTTCGGCCCGCTGCCCCTACCGGACTCGAAGCAGTTGCGGCTCAAGCGCTACCACCCGGATGCCGTCTACAAGCAGGCCACCGACCAGGTCAGCGTGCCCCGACCGACCACCCGTCGGATCGGTGGGGAGCCACTGCGTGACCAGGCGTTGCTCCAGTGGTGTGCGCAGCTGCTCTCCGATGTGCTCGGTGCTCCCGCCCCCCTCGTCGTCGCCGCGAGCGCCTGAGCCGGCGGTGTGCTCTCGACCAGGGGCGGTCAGCGCGTCGACGCCGTCCCTGGTCGTGGGATGAGCGAAGGTGGGGGGTGTCACAACCGGGGGTGACGGCGTGAGAGAGTGACGGCTATGCGTGCTCGCCGTCTTGCCGCCGTCGCCACTGTGGCGCTCGGCCTCGTCGCCCTCTCCGGTTGCCGTGCTGAGCCTGGTATCGCCGCTTACATCGGTGACCAGCGCATCACCGACGTTCAGGTCTCCACCGCGATGAAGGACCTGCGGACGAAGAACCCGGCGCCGGAGTCGTCCGCCAGTGGGCAGCCCGGGGCGTCGCAACCGACCCTGCCCAAGGTGGCCGACGTGGTTCGGACCATGGTGCTGACCAAGGTGTGCGAGAAGCTCTCCGCCGAGAAGAACTACCAGCCGCGCGGCCAGGTGGCGGCCGACCAGGCTGCCCAGCAGCTCGGTCTCGACCCGGCGACCGGGCACGTGCGGGAGGTGGCGAAGCTCTTCACCTGCCTGTCCGGGTTGCCGGCCGAGCCGGTCGAGCCGACCAAGGAGGAGATCGCCGACGTGATCGCCGCCGGTCGTGCGGCCGGCAAGATCCCCGCTGAGGTGACCGACGAGGCCGCGGCCCAGCAGCTCGACGGCGAGCAGCTGCGCGGCGCGCTGGCGACCAAGAGGATCCTGGCCGAGGCGGCCGGTCGTTACGACGTCACTGTCAGCCCTCGGTACCGTCCGCTTGAGTTCCCGCTGCTCAGCTTCGCCGACAACGCCCCCGCGGTGAGCGTGCCGTTGGGTGAGCCGGGCTCCGACGCGGTCACCGACATTTCCACCCCGGAGGGGCCGACCGGGGCGCCGGAGGCCGAGGGCACGGCCAGCTGAGCATGACGGCACGGATCGTCCTCCTGGTCACCTCACCCCGGTTGCCCGCCGGTCTGTTGACGGCTGCGGCCTGGGACGTCGTACGCCAGCACCCGGTGTTGGCCGGCGCGGACAGCGAGTTGACCACGGCCGTTCGCCAGGCGGGCGCCGAGGTCACAGTGGTGGACGGCCCGGCGACGCAGCCGTTGCTGGACGCGGTGGCGACGCACGGCACCGTGGTGTGGCTGGCCGGTCCGGCGGGTGACGAGGCGTTGGCCCGGGAGTTGGGTCTGCGGCTGGCCCGGCAGCCGGGGTTGGCCGAGATGGAGTTGATGTACGGCTCGTGGGATCCGCCGGGTGCCCGGCTGCTCGACGCGGTGGCCGTGCTGGATCGACTGGCCTCTCCGGGTGGTGACCCGTGGAAGCGGGCGCAGACGCACCGCAGCCTCGCCGGTTACCTGCTGGAGGAGAGCTACGAGGCGTACGACGCGATCAGCGCCGACGACACCGACGCGCTGCGCGAGGAGTTGGGCGACGTGTTGTTGCAGGTGGTGCTGCACGCACGGCTCGCCGAGGAGTTGCCCGAGGACGAGCGGTGGACCATCGACGACGTGGCCGGTGGCCTGGTCGACAAGATGATCCGGCGTAATCCGCACGTCTTCGCCGGTGCCGAGGCGGGCACCCTGGAGGAGATCACCGAGAACTGGGAGCGGATCAAGCGCGCCGAGAAGGCACGCGACTCGGTGCTGGACGGCGTGGCCCTGAGCCAGCCCGCCCTGGCCCTGGCCGCGCAGATCCTGAAGCGCGCCGCCCGCAGGGGCATCGAGGTCCCACCGCCGTTGGCAGACACCCAGGTGGACGCCGAAGCAAGGTTGGGCGCGAGCCTCCTGGCCACGGTAGCTGCGGCCCGCGAGGCGGGCATCGACCCGGAAGCTGCCCTGCGCCGCGCCACCCTGGCCTACGCAGAGGCCATCCGAACCGCCGAAACCCCACCCGCCGAAACCCCCACCCCCGAACCCCCAGACCGACGTTGATCATGAAGTTGTTGCCACGACACACCGAGGTCGACGGCAATAACTTCATGATCGACGTAACAGGTGGCAGTGGGTGGGGCGGTCGGTAGGGTGGGCCGGGTGGAGGCGTTTGGGGTGCTGGCTGAGCGGGTTGTCGAGGCACTGCTGGAGTCGCGGCCGGGGGTTGCCACCGCCGCGGGTGACCACCGGTTCGACGACCGGCTGCCGGATCTGTCCGCCGACGGGTTGACCGCCGATCGGGCGATGCTCTCCGACGCGGCCAACGCACTGTCCGAACTGGACCCGGACTCGCTCGACGTCGACGAACAGGTCGACCACGCCCTGCTCACCTCATTCGTGGACCGGGAGCTGTTCGAGCTGACCGAGATCCGCTCGCACGAGTGGGATCCGCTGCGGCACAACCCCGGCCCGCTGCTGCACCCGTTGCTGGCCCGCCCGTACGCCCCCGCTGACGTGCGGCTGACCCACCTTGCTGGCCGGCTCGCCGCCGTACCGGACGCCCTCGCCACCGCCCGCGCGACGCTGCGGGACATGCCACGCATCCACGCGGAGACGGCCGTCGGGCAGTTCACCGGTACGGCCGCGCTGATCCGCGACGAGCTACCGGCACTGCTCGCCCAGGCGCCGGGCCACCTCGACCGGGTCGAGCCGGCGGCCACCGCCGCGATCGCCGCGCTGGACGAGTTCGTCGCCTGGCTGCGCACCGGCCTGGCCGCCGACGCCGGCCCCGGCCGTGACCCGCGACTGGGCCGGCGCCGCTGGGAGGCCCGGCTCTGGCACACCCTCGACACCGAGTTGGGCGCCGCCGAGATCCAGCGTCGCGCCTGGGCCAACCTGGACCGCGTCACCGCGGAGATCCGCGAGGCGGCCGTCGAGCTGGTCGGTGGCCCGGCCGACGACGCGACGGTACTTCGGGCGTTGGACCTGCTCGCCGCCGAGCACCCGAACGACGCGACGATCGTCGAGCTGGCCGGGGTGACACTGGACGAGGCGACCGACTTCGTCCGCGCACACGACCTGGTCACAGTGGTCGACGACCGGTGCGTCATCCAGGAGATGCCGGAGTTCGCCAGGGGGGTCGCGGTGGCGTACTGCGACGCGCCCGGCCCGCTGGAGACCGCCGTCGTGCCGACCTTCTACTGCATCGCGCCCACCCCGTCGGACTGGTCCGCGCAGCGGGTCGAGTCGTTCTACCGCGAGTACAACGACCACATGATCCGCAACCTGACGGTGCACGAGGCGATGCCGGGGCACTTCCTCCAGCTCGCCCACGCCCGCCGCTACGTCGGTGGCACCCGGGTTCGCGCGTTGGCCGAGTCCGGCCCGTTCATCGAGGGCTGGGCGGTCTACGCGGAGGAGATGATGACGGGGCTCGGCTTCGGCGGTCTGCCGGTGCGGTTGCAGCAGCTCAAGATGCAGCTGCGGATGACCATCAACGCGTTGCTCGACCAGTTGGTGCACGCCGAGGACCTGCCCGAGGCCGAGGCGATGGCGTTGATGACCGGGCGCGGCTTCCAGGAGGAGGGCGAGGCGGCCGGCAAGTGGCGGCGCGCCCAACTGACCTCCACCCAGCTCTCCACCTACTTCGTCGGGTACGACGAGGTGGCCGAGATCGCCGCCGCCCGCCCGGACGGCGTGTCGGTCCGCGACTGGCACGACGCGATGCTCGCCCACGACTGCCCGCCCCCGCGCCACCTGCGCACCCTGCTCGGTCTCTGAGGAGAAACGCCGGGCCGCGCGGGTTTCAGCGCCGCCCGGCGGTCACCGTCGCGTCGATCAACCAGCGCGAGATGGAGTACGCGGGCGGCAGTTGCGCCGGCTCGACCGGTGGACCGGTCACGAGCCGCCGGGGCGGCGGTCGACGACATCGGCGCCGGTGGGTGGTTCGAACGCGCCCTCGTCGACGGCTGCGGAGTAGTTGCTCATCGCCAGCTCCATCGGCTTGCCGTCGACCGGTCCGGTGAAGCTGCCGAGCACGCCCTCGGTGGTCACGCAGGCGGTGAAGTCGCCGGACGACGAGCTCTGCACCGCGACGCAGGCGGCGTGGTGCCCGGCGACTGTGGTGTCACTCTGCTTGATGACCGCCTGTGGGTCGAGCGCGGCGGCGGTGAGCAGCCCGACCACCACCGGCGGCGTGACGAGGCCCTGCTGGTTGGCCTCGCCGAACAGCGTCACAGTGGGCTTGCTGCCGGGGGTGGGCGGCGTGATCAGCGTGCACTGCGGGCGGGCGCTGGTCGTCGTGCACCGGGTGATGGCCTCCGGGGTGACGGTGAGCTGCCCTCCCGGATAGGTGTACGTGGATCGCGCCGGGTCCTGCGCCTGCACGATCGCGGCGCGTTGGCCACCGGGCAACTGGTAGTCGGCCGAGTAGGTCAACTCCAGTGCCCGATCGAGCCGGGCGGCGAGGTCGTTGACGAGTTGCGAGCGGCCCATGGCAACTCCGGCGTCCTCGAATGTCTGACAGCCGGTGACCGTGAGCGACGCGATGACCGACACGGCGAGCATGCGGAGGGTGGTCGAGGCGGCGGGCATGGCGACCAGCCTGGTGGATCTGGTCCGCGCAGCGCAAACCCGTTGCCGGTTGACGCCCGGAAATCCGGGAATGTCCGTCAGTGCGGGGCGGCTCGGGTGCGCGGGCGACGCCGTGCCGTTTCCCGTGGCCCGATACGCTGCGTTCAACACCTGCCTCAGCCGCACCGTCGCGGCCCACCCACGGACCGGATCACAACAACGAGGAGCGACTTAGTGGCAACCATCGAGGGAATCGTCGCCCGGGAGATTCTCGACTCGCGGGGCAACCCCACGGTCGAGGTCGAGGTCGGCCTGGACGACGGCACGGTGGCTCGCGCCGCGGTGCCCTCCGGCGCCTCCACCGGCGCGTTCGAGGCGATCGAGCTGCGCGACGGTGACGCCGACCGCTACCAGGGCAAGGGCGTGGAGAAGGCGGTCTCCAACGTCGAAGACAAGATCGTCGACCAGATCATCGGGTACGAGGCCAGCGAGCAGCGGCTGATCGACCAGAAGATGCTCGACATCGACGGCACCGACAGCAAGTCGGAGCTGGGCGCGAACGCCATCCTCGGGGTCTCCCTGGCGGTGGCGAAGGCCGCTGCCGGCAGCGCCGAGCTGAGCCTCTTCCGCTACCTGGGCGGCCCGAACGCGCACCTCCTGCCCGTGCCGATGATGAACATCCTCAACGGTGGCGCGCACGCCGACTCGAACGTCGACATCCAGGAATTCATGATCGCGCCGATCGGCGCGCCCACCTTCCGGGAGGCGCTGCGCTCGGGCGCGGAGGTCTACCACGCGCTGAAGTCGGTGCTGAAGAAGAAGGGCCTGTCGACGGGCCTCGGTGACGAGGGTGGCTTCGCGCCGAACCTGCCGACCAACGCGGCGGCTCTGGACCTGATCGCCGAGGCGGTCGAGAAGGCCGGCTACCGGCTCGGCACCGACATCGTGTTCGCGCTCGACGTGGCGGCCACGGAGTTCTTCGACAACGGCACCTACACCTTCGAGGGTGCCGCGAAGTCCGCCGAGGACATGAGCACCTACTACACCAAGCTGGCCGACGAGTACCCGATCGTGTCGATCGAGGACCCGCTGGCCGAGGACGACTGGAGCGGCTGGCAGACGCTGACCGCCTCGATCGGCGACCGGGTGCAGATCGTCGGTGACGACCTGTTCGTCACCAACCCGCAGCGCATCGCCCGGGGCATCGCGGAGAAGTCCGCGAACGCGGTCCTCGTCAAGGTCAACCAGATCGGCTCGCTGACCGAGACCCTGGACGCGGTGGACCTGGCCCACCGGGCCGGCTTCAAGTGCATGATGAGCCACCGCTCCGGCGAGACCGAGGACACCACCATCGCCGACCTGGCGGTGGCCACCGGCTGCGGCCAGATCAAGACCGGCGCCCCGGCCCGCTCGGACCGTGTCGCCAAGTACAACCAGCTGCTCCGGATCGAGGAGGAGCTGGCCGACGCGGCGCGCTACGCCGGCGCTGGCGCGTTCCCGCGCTACCGTTCGGCCTGAGACGCACGAAGCCTCGGGGGAGGGGTGTGACGATGCAGCAGCGCCGCACACCGGGTGGTCAGCGTCCCGCCCGCCGGCCGGGTCAGTCCGGCCGGCCGGGCGGTGGGCGTGCCACGCGGGGATCGGTCCGGGAGGCCGGCGTACGCGCCGAGCCGCGCGCCGCCGGTCGCGCGCCGGGTGCTGCCCGTGGCGCCGAAGGGGTGCGCTCCGCGAATCGTCCCGCCGCCGCTCGGCGTACCGCTGCCGCTGGTTCGGTGAAGCGGCTCGCCGCACCCCACCCCCGTCGCTTCACCGGCCGGGCCACGGTGCTGTTCGCGGTCTTGATCGCGCTCGCTCTGGCCTACACCTATCCGGTCCGGGTCTACCTGGACCAGCAGGCCGACATCGAGCGGATGGAGGCGGCCCAGGCGGTGCAGGAACGCGAGATCGCCAAGCTGGCCGCCGAGGCTGCCAACTGGAAAGACGACGAGTACATCAAGACGCAGGCTCGGGAGCGGTTCTTCATGGGCGAGCCGGGCGAGAAGATAATGGTGGTCCTGCACGACCCGGAGGGCGCGGCCCGGGACGCCGGGAAGTCGACCGGTTCGGCCCCGCCAGCCGGGCCGGTGACCTGGTACGACACGCTCTGGTCGAGCGTGCGGGCGGCTGACAGCCAGCAGCCGGGCCAGTGATCCACCGACCAGCACACCAGGAAAGATGGGCACCGTGACTGTCGTACCACCGTCGGAGCCGGCTGCGGATTCCGTTCCCCTGCCGCAGCGCGAGCCGGCCACCGAGGCCGACCTGGCCGCGGTGGCCGCGCAGCTCGGCCGGACGCCCCGAGGCACCCGCGCGGTGGCCCACCGGTGCCCGTGTGGCCTTCCCGACGTGGTGGAGACGACCCCCCGCCTCGCTGACGGCACCCCGTTCCCGACGCTCTACTACCTGACCTGCCCCCGGGCCACCGCCGCGTGCAGCCGACTGGAGTCGGCGGGGCTGATGAAGGAGATGGCGGACCGGCTGACGACGGATCCGGAGTTGGCCGCCCACTACCGTGCGGCGCACGAGGACTACCTCACCCGCCGGGAGGCGATCGGCGAGGTGCCGGAGATAGCCGGCATCTCGGCCGGTGGGATGCCGGGCCGGGTGAAGTGTCTGCACGTGCACCTGGGTCACGCGTTGGGTGCTGGCCCCGGGGTGAACCCGTTCGGCGACGAGACGTTGGAGCTGGTCGAGCCCTGGTGGTCGGCGGGGCCGTGCGTGGACGTGCCGGCGGCGGAATGAGCACGCAGGCGGCGGATCAGATCACCGTACGGCGGGCCCGCACCGGGGACGTGCGGGGCATCCGGCGACTCGTCGACACCTACACCGACGACCGGCGGCTGCTGAGCAAGGCCACCGTCACCCTCTTCGAGCAGGTGCAGGAGTTCCGGGTCGCGGTCCGGGCCGAGGACGACGTGGTGGTGGGCTGCGGCGCGCTGCACGTCATGTGGGAGGACCTGGCCGAGATCCGCACGGTGGCGGTCGACCCGTCCTGTCGGGGCCGGCGCATCGGTCAGCGGCTGGTCGGTGAGCTGATCGACGCGGCCCGCGAGCTGGGCGTGGCGCGGATCTTCGTGCTCACCTTCGAGACCCGGTTCTTCGGCTCGTTCGGTTTCCGCGAGATCGACGGCGCTCCGGTGCCGCAACCGGTCTACGAGCAGTTGCTGCGCTCGTACGACGAGGGTGTCGCGGAGTTCCTGGACCTGGAGCGGGTCAAGCCGAACACGCTGGGCAACACCCGGATGCTGCTGCGCCTGTAGGTCAGGCTTTGCGGGGGTGGGCGGCGAAGAACTCCCACATCAGGTCCGTGGCGGACAGCCCCGCGGAGGATGCGGCGAGTTGGCCCGATGTCGCTCCCGGCCAACTGTGACCCATGTCGGCGATCGTGTAGACGCTGACCTCGCTGCCGTCCGCGCAGCCCGCCACCGTGTGCGTCACCCCCGGCACCCCGGACGCCTTCGGGCTCGGCCGGCAGTTGAGCCTCTGCTGCCAGGTCTGCATGCCGGCCTGGAAGGTCGAGGCGTAGCGGTCCTGGCCGCCGATGAAGGTGATCACGGAGACCGGGCTCTTCGGCACGTAACTGTCGGCGGTGGTCAGGTTTCCGCTGTATCCACCGCTGACCACCCCGATCGCGGCGAACGTGCCGGTGCTCTCCACCGCCGCCCGGAAGCTCATGTCGCCGCCGTTCGAGATGCCGGTGAGGAACACCCGGTTCGGGTCCGCGTGCCAGGTCTGCACCAGATGGTCGGTGAGGGCCTTGAGGAAGCCGACGTCGTCCTCGCTTCCGCAGCAGATCAGCGCGTTGAAGCCGCCGCCCCGCCCGTCGGGGTAGGCGACCAGCACGTTGTCAGTGTCGGCTCTGGCGTCCAGGCCCGCCAGCTCCCGCATCGACGATCCAAGGCCGGGATAGAAGTGCAGCGCGATGACCAGCGCGGAGGGCCTGCCCGGGTCGTACCCCGGTGGCGCGTGCAGCAGGTAGGTGCGGTCGAGTCCGTTGTGCCGCAGGGTGAGCTGGTGGTCACCGGCCGCCGGTCGCTCGCTCGACGCGGACGGTGCGGCTGGTGGGGCCGACGAGGGTTGCCCCCGCTCACCACAAGCTGCGGCGACGATCATCAGGCAGAACCCCGTCAATACCGCCAGTGCTCGCCGCACGCCGGCCACCCCCCGTCGACCTCGCCGTCCACACTGGAGATCGTTCAGCCGCGGATCAACCCTTTCGGTCCTGGCCGAAGGCAGGCAGGCTGTTGCCATGCTTCGACTCCGGCTCGGGTCGGCCGACCTGTGCCGGGTGCGGTTCGCCGATCGGCTGCATCCGGTCGGGATCGCGCTGCTGGCTGGTCAGTGGCTGCGCGATCCCACTGTCGCGGCGATGGCGCCGACCCTGGCCGAGCGGGTGGCGGCGGCCGAGGGCACGGCTGCCGCCCAGGCTGCCACCGCGGTCCTGCGGCATCTGCTGCCCGACCGGGGACGGCTACCGGACTTCGTCACTCCCTTCGACGGCCTGGAGTCGGTGGAGGCCGGGCTGGAGGCGATCCGGGCCACCCCGGCGCGGCGGGTCCGCGCCGAGGTCACCCTCGCGTACGCGGACACGTCGGCCAGCCCACTGCGGCGGCGGTTCGCGGCGGCCGACCCGGAGGTGCTGGACCTGTTCGGCGGGGCCGTGCGGACCTGGTTCGACGCGGTGCTCGAACCGCACTGGGCCGAGCTGGTGTCCGCGTACCGTCAGCAGGTGACGTCCGCCAGCCAGCGGCTGGCGCAGCACGGCCTGGCCAGCCTCTTCGCCGGTCTGCACCCGGGGATCCGGTGGCGGGAGCCGGTGCTGGAGGTACGGACGTGGTGGGACGGTGATCTTCCCGGCACCGGCCACGGGATCATCCTGCTGCCCTCACCGTTGGCCGGGCCGCGGCCCCGGGTGCTCGTCGAGCAGGGTTACCCGATCCTGCTCGTCTACCCGGTGGTCATGCCCGTCCGCGGGGCTCCCGCCGACGACGATGCCCTCGGTCGACTGCTTGGCGTCACCCGGGCGCTGGTGCTGCGCCGACTGGCGACCGACGGGGGGTTGACCACCACAGTGTTGTCCCGGGCGGTCGGGATCAGTCTCTCCTCGGCCTCGGAACACGCCCGTGCGCTGCGGACCGCCGGTCTGGTGACCAGCGAGCGGGAGGGCGGGGCCGTCCGACACCACCTGACCTCCCTCGGTCTGGGGTTGTTGCGGGGCCCGTCGGGCGACCTGGGCGAGTAGTGGCCCACCGCCAACCAAGCCGCCGGGTGGCCGCCCGTCCTGCCGTAAGGTTGCTGCCGTGACGACGCGTGTGGCGGCCATCGACTGCGGGACCAACTCGATCCGACTGCTGGTCGCCGACCTGCCCGACGCCTCGGCCGGGCCGCAGGCACCGCTGGTCGACCTGACCCGGCGGATGGAGATCGTCCGGTTGGGGCAGGGCGTGGACCGCACCGGCCGACTGGCGCCGGAGGCGATCGAGCGGACCAGGGTGACGTTGGCGTCGTACGCCGCAGACATCGAGAAGCTGGGCGCGCAGCGGGTGCGGATGTGTGCCACCTCGGCGTCCCGCGACGCCGCCAACGCCGCCGACTTCACCGACATGGTGCGGGCCACTCTCGGTGTCGCGCCCGAGGTGGTCAGCGGCGACGAGGAGGCCCGGCTGTCGTTCACCGGCGCGGTGCGCGGGCTGCCTGCCGACGCCAAGGAGCCGTTCCTGGTCGTCGACATCGGCGGTGGTTCCACCGAGTTCGTGGTCGGTGACCGGGCCGCCGGGGTGCGGTCGGCGATCTCGGTGGACATCGGCTGCGTCCGGATGACCGAGCGGCACCTGCCCGGTGACCCGCCGACGCCCGAGCAGGTCGCGGCAGCGCAGGCCGACATCGCCGCGGTGGTGGACCGGGCGCTCGCCGTGGTGCCCGGTCGCGAGGCGGCCACCCTGGTCGGCCTCGCCGGGTCGGTCACCACTGTCGTCGCGCTCGCGCAGGGCCTGCGGGAGTACGACCCGGAGCGCATCCACCACGCCCGGGTGTCGTACGAGGAGGTCGCCCGGGTGACGGCGGAGCTGCTGGGTCAGACCCGTGCGCAGCGGTTGGCGAACCCGGTGATGCACCCGGGCCGCGCCGACGTGATCGGCGCCGGTGCGCTGGTGCTACGCGTGATCATGGAGCGGGCCGGGATGCCGTCGGTGGTCGCCTCGGAGCACGACATCCTGGACGGCATCGCCTGGAGCCTCCAGCCGACCACGCGCTGACGGCTTGATCGACTCGCCTTCATTGAAAACGCGGTGTCCGAGCGCCTCGGATGACCCGACTTCCTGAAAACCGAGTCGATCATCGCCGCGGGTCCGGTGCCGACCCGGCCGGGCTTCGCTTTAGTCCGTCGTCAGGTCGGGCCGGTGCTGCCGGACCCATTCCTCGACGTCGGTGCGCCGCCAGATCTGGCCCATCCGCAACACCTGATACGGAGCCGGGAAATCGCGTCGGGACGCAACTACGGAAGCCCGAGCGCGGGACACCCCGCCGAGCATGTCTCGTATTTCAGCGATCCCAACGAACTCGCCCATGGGTTGACGGTAGGTACCCTCGATTGTTCGACGATCGGTAACAGCGATAGGGGTTGACGATCGGCAACGGCAATAGCACGATCGAGGGATGTCGGCGTCGAATACCCCTCCGTCTCGCGACCGTCAGCGTCGTGCCGTACGCCCGCACCTGCCCATGCGGCCTCTCTGGCTCTGTCGAGTGTGTGCTGCTCCCTGGCCGTGTCAGCCGGCGCGACTGTTGCTGGTGATCGAGTATCGACGGGATCGGGTTGGCCTTAGCATCTACATGGCTGGCCTGCTCTTGGAGGCCACCGCAGACTTGATCAAGCTCAATCCGAATCCAGCCCCGTCCCCGGTCGACATGTTCGCCAGGTTCGTGGGCTGGACCGCGCGGGGGATTGCTCGCGATTCGATCGGCCCTGAACCGCCGGAACCGCCCTCGCGGGACGCTTGATCAACTCGTGCTCCTTGAAAACGCGGCGTCCCGGTGCCTCGGATGACCCGACCTCCTGAAAACCGAGTCGATCACCGCCGCGCGCGTCCGGTGCGGCCCGGCGTGTCGGAGCTGATTCGTTGACGGTACTGCGCATTGCGCACTACTGTGCAATCCGTGGACACCACACAGTTGTTGAAGGGCGTGCTTGATCTGGCCGTCCTGGCCGTGCTCCGAGAGGAGGACGGTTACGGCTACGACATCCTGCGCCGGCTGCGCGAGGCCGGCCTGGAGGAGGTCGGTGACGCCTCGGTCTACGGGACGCTGCGCCGCCTCTTCGCCGCCGGCCTGCTCACCACCTACGTCGTGCCGAGCGAATCCGGGCCGCACCGCAAGTACTACTCACTCAACGCGGCGGGGCGTGACCAGCTGACCCGCTCCGGCAAGCTCTGGCGCTCGTTCGCCACCACAATGGACACCTTGCTCGACGATCGGGGGTTGGCGGCATGACCGTCGCGGAGCAGGAGATCACCGACTATGTGGCGCGGGTCCGGGCCGCTCTGGCCGACCTGCCGTCCGGGCAACGCGACGAGTTGACCGAGGATCTCGCCGACCACCTCACCGAGGTCGCCGCCGAGTCCGAGGGCACCCTGGTCGAGCGGTTGGGCGAGCCCGAGACGTACGCCGCCGAGCTGCGCGCCGCGTCCGGCGCGGCACCGGGCAGCGGGCGCAACCTCGACCAGCGGGTGGCGAGCGCGATGGCCCGGGTCCGCGGCCGGCTGCGCACCGTTGACACCCGGCTCGGCCCACCCCTGGGGTACGAGACGGCCAGCGACTTCCTCCGACTGTTGCGCCCGGCCTGGTGGGTGCTGCGCGGCTATCTGGCGGCGATGCTGGTCACCGTGATCACCACCGGTGGCGAATTCGGGCTCCTGCCGAGGTTCGGCGGTGAGCTGCTGGCTGGCCTGATCATGCTGATCGGCTTCGTGCTCGGCTCCATCTGGATCGGTCGTAGTTCGGCCCAGCTGACCCGCTGGCCGCGCTCGGCCGTGCAGGTCGCCAGCGTGGTGCTGGTGGTCTTCGCGTTCGCCGCGCTGATCCAGGCCGAGGACCGGATGCGTTACGGCGACTACGGCTACGACCCGACCGCTGTCGACAGCCAGTACGACCGGGTCAGGGACGTCTTCGTCTACGACAGCGAGGGCCGCCTGGTGGAGAACGCCCGGCTCTTCGACCAGAACGGCAATCCGATCCGGCTCGGCTACCCGGACTGCTCGGAAGACGCCTACGTGAACCAGGCGCTGCGGGCGTACCCGTACTGTCCGGAGCAGGCGCCCTTCGTGCCACGTGCGCCGGGCGCGCCTCTCCCGGCCGTGTCACCGGCAACCACGCCGGACCCGAGCGGCACTGTGGACCCGACCAGCCCACCGGAGCCCAGCGGCACGTCGGAGCCGGGCGGCACGGCCGGGCACACCGGGCCACCGCTGCCGACCGGTACGGCCACCGACGTGCCGTCGAGCGGAACGCCAACCCCCACCCCGACGAGCTGAACCACGGTGTGAACTGGATCATGCGGCTGATGCTGGGAAATGGCTGAACGGACGAGGCGAGCGGGACGGCACCGGAAATCAATGATCGTTACGGTGTCGTCTGCTCATCAACCCCTCGGAAGGAACCCCCGTGCCAGAGCAGGTCGCACCGCCCCCCGCGCCCGACGCCGCAAACCCTGAGCCGGCCGTCGAGACGCCGCAAGCGGCCGCGCCGCAGCCTGCCGTGCCCCAGCAGCGGTCGGTCGAGCCGGAGCCGGCTGCCGCGACGCCTGTCGCCGCCGAGGCGCCGCAAGCCGCCGAGACGCCCCAGCCGGCCGGGACGCCGCAAGCCGCCGAGACGCCGCAAGAGGCCGGGACGCCCCAGACCCCCGAGACGCCCCAGACCCCCGAGACGCCGCAAGAGGCCGGCACGCCGGCGACCGGGACGCCGCAAGCCGCCGAGATTCAGGCGGCCGAGACGTCGCAGGCGACCGAGCCGAAGGCGGAGAAGTCCGGTGCGAAGAAGGTCCTCGGCATCGTCGGTGCGATCCTCGTCGTCGTCGTCATCGCCGGCCTGAAGTTCGGTGTCGCCTCGGCGATCGGCAACTTCTTCAACAAGGACGCGACGGCGGACGCCAAGACCGGCGACTGCATCGCCGAGCTGCCCGAGGTCACCGGCACCGAGCAGGAGGAGGTCGACGGCGCCAAGGTCGTGGCGTGCACCTCCACCGACGCGGCGTACAACGTGGTCGGTCGGGTGGACGGCCAGAGCGAGGCGCAGGCGAAGGCCGACACCACCTGCACCCAGTTCTTCAAGGAAGGCCAGGAGGGGTACATCTTCTCCAGCATCGAGCCGGGCAAGACGGGCTACGTGCTCTGCCTGACCAAGAAGGTCTGACCACAGCGGTAGCTGGACATCGACGGCGGCGGGGGCAGACCCCGCCGCCGTCGGCGTACCCCGAGTCACCGGGGGGCGAACGGGAGGTGAATGCCACTGTTCCGGCGTCTTCCCGAGGGCCGCGTGGCGTGGCAGGCTACCGGCACGTAGGACCACTGGGCGACCAGCCAACGATGACTGACCGCTAGGAGGACGGCCCATGGGCGAAATGGTGAGCTACCGCAGCAACGGGGGCGCGAGCGAGGGGTATCTCGCGATACCCGCCAGCGGCACGGCCAGCCCCGCCGTCATCGTCATTCAGGAATGGTGGGGTCTGGTCCCGCACATCCGGTCGGTGGCGGACCGGTTCGCCGATGCCGGTTTCGTCGCCCTCGCCCCGGACTTCTACCACGGTGAGACGACCAGCGAGCCGGACGAGGCGCAGCGGCTCCTGCTGGCGATGCGGATGGACGAGGCGGCGAAGGACATCGCCGGAGCGGCCGACTATCTCGCCGGGCGGCCCGAGGTCACCGGTAAGGTCGGTGCCGTGGGCTTCTGCGCTGGTGGCAGCCTGGCCCTCTGGTCGGCGACCATCTCCGAGCGGATCGTCGCGACCGCCGGTTTCTATCCCGTGCTGCCGTGGGAGTCGATGCGTCCCGACTGGGCCGACTACGCCGGCAAGGCGGCTGTCATCCACTGCTCCGAAGAAGACGGCACCTCGGCCGCCGAGGGCGTGCAGACCGCCCGGCGGGCCATCGAGGAGGCCGGCGGCGACTGCCACCTCTACGACTACCCGGGCACCTCGCACGCCTTCTTCAACGACGACCGGCCGGAGGCGTTCGACCAGCGCGCCGCTGCCAGTGCCTGGGCCCGCACCCTGGAACTCTTCCGGGCCAAGCTTGGCTGAGACACGTACCCCCGCACAGGTGGTCGCCCGCGCAGCGCGGGCGACCGACCTGGTCGACCTCGACGCGGCGGTGAGCGACTGCTTCGCCTGCCCGCGGCTGGTGCAGTGGCGGGAGGACGTCGCCCGCACCCGCCGGGCCGCCTTCCGCGACCAGGAGTACTGGGGTCGACCGGTGCCGGGCTTCGGCACCGGTGACGCCCGGATCGCCATCCTCGGGTTGGCGCCTGCCGCGCACGGTGGCAACCGCACCGGCCGGATCTTCACCGGCGATCGCTCGGGTGACGTGCTGTTCGCCGCGCTGCACCGGGCCGGGCTGGCCAACCAGCCGACCAGCGTCGCCGCCGACGACGGGCTCACGGTGCGCGACCTGCGGATCTTCTCGGCCGTCCGGTGTGCGCCTCCGGACAACAAGCCGACCCCACCGGAACGGGACACCTGCGCGCCCTGGCTGCATCGCGAGGTCACGATGATCCGGCCCACGCTGCGGGTCGTGGTCGCGCTGGGCGCGTTCGCCTGGGCCGCGTGGTGGCCGGTGCTCCGTGCGGTGTACGGGCAGCGCCCGCCCAGCCCGCGACCGGCGTTCGGTCATGGGGCACACTGGTCCGGCACGAACGCCCCGGACTTGCTCGGCTGCTACCACGTCAGTCAGCAGAACACCTTCACCGGGCGGTTGACACCAGAGATGTTGGACGATGTCTTCGGCCAGGCCAAACAGCTGGCCGGAGTGGACTGAGGCGACGCGTGGGGTGGTGGCGATGACCGACGGAACACGCCCGCCCACACCGGTATCGTCCGCCGAGCCGGGTGTGCTGCGGCCGGTGCTCGGCCTGCTGCGCCGGTGGTGGCCGGTCGGCGCGGTCGCGGCCCTGCTCGCCGGTGCCGCGCTGGCGTCCGCCCACTCGTCGATCGGGGCCAGTCGCATCCCGCCGGCCGCGGACAACGTGCCGTGGGTTCCCGAGTACCCGACCGTCGAGCCGTCGCCGTCCATCCCGATCGAGCCCCGCGACGCCGGCGAGGCCACCCAGGCGCACATCCCGCAGTGGGTCGGCACCGTGGCTGTGGTCCTGCTCGGTCTGGCCATCCTCGCCGCGCTCGGCTACCTCAGCTGGGTCCTGATCCGGGGAGCGCTGCGCCGCACCACCCGGGCACTACCGGCGCAGCGGGCCCGCCGTACCGCCGAGGGCACAGCCCGCGAGGTGGTCGCCGCCCTCGACGCCGGCCTGGTGGAGCTCGACGACCACGACACCGACCCCCGGGTGGCGGTGATCGCCTGCTGGGTGCGCCTGGAGGAGACCGCCGCCGCGGCCGGTGTGCCGAGGCTCGCCGGGGACACCCCCACCGACCTGGTCAGCCGACTGTTGCAGGGTGACCCGGCGGCGGGCGTGCCTGCCATCGCCAGCACCGATGTGCTGGCCGAGTTCGCGCACGTCTACCGGGAGGCCCGCTACGCCACCCACCCGGTCGGCGAACGCACCCGGGACCAGGCCCGCGCGGCGCTCGGTCGGCTGCGCGGAGAGCTCACCGCGGCGGTGACCTCATGAGCAGCACCAGCATCGACGATCTGCTCGCGTTCGAGGAGGAGGCCGCGCCGGTCGGTCCGCAGGCGCGCCCGTCCCGATGGCGTCCGGTGCTGCGCCTGATCGCGTGGGCCGCCGCGTTGGTAGCGGTCCTGCTGGTCGGCTTCCGCGCGGTGGGCCTCCAGGTCTCGCTTCCCGTACTGATCGCCGGGGTGCTCGCCGTGCTGGCGGTCCGCCGGGTCACCGCCCTGCTCGCGCCGCCACCTCCGCCGCCGCCGGGTCGCCGGGCCGGCGCGGGCGAGGAGGACGGCAGCTACAACTGGGGCGCCCGGGACGCGCTGCGTGGCGCGATCAACCAGTGGGAACGGCCCCTGGACTGGTCCTCGAACCGAACCGAACGTTTCACCGAGGTGGTCCTGCCCCGGATCGGTGAACTGGCCGACGAGCGGATGCGGCTGAAACACGGCGTCACCCGTGAGTTGGATCCCGCCCGCGCTCGCGTCCTGCTGGGTGACCGCCTGTGGACGTTCCTGGAGACCCCGCCTCGCCGCACCCCGTCGCCGCGCGATCTCGCGGTGATCGTCGCCGAACTGGAGAGCATCTGATGAACGACGTGGACCGGAGCATTGCCCCCGCCGAGGTCGGGCACCTGGCTCGGGCGGTCCTGGACGCGGTCGGCACCGTCGTGGTCGGCAAGCGGGACGCGTTGGAGCTCGTCCTCGCCGGCATCCTCGCGGGCGGGCACGTGCTCCTGGAGGACCTGCCAGGGCTCGGTAAGACACTCACCGCCCGCTCGTTCGCCCAGGCCCTGGGGTTGGACTTCCGTCGGTTGCAGTTCACTCCCGACCTGCTCCCCGCCGACGTCACCGGCTCCTTCCTGTACGACCAGCGCAACGGTGACTTCACCTTCCGGGCCGGCCCGGTCTTCACCAACCTGCTCCTCGCCGACGAGATCAACCGGACTCCGCCGAAGACCCAGTCCGCGCTGCTGGAGGCGATGCAGGAGAAGCAGGTGTCCGTCGAGGGTGTGACCTACAAGCTCGACGAGCCGTTCCACGTGTTGGCCACCGCCAACCCCATCGAGTACGAGGGCACCTACCCGCTGCCGGAGGCGCAGCTGGACCGGTTCCTGCTGCGGGTCTCGTTCGGTTACCCGCTGCACGAGGAGGAGTGGGAGGTGCTGCGCCGTCGGATGAGCCGTCGCCGGGAGGAGGCGGACATCAAGGCGGTGGTCGACGCGGCGACGCTGCGGGCCATGCAGGCCGCACTGGAGGACGTGGTCGTGGAGGACTCCATCGGCCGCTACATCGTGTCGCTCACCGCTGCCACCCGGGAGCACCCGTCGGTGCTGGTCGGGGCCTCCCCTCGCGGTTCGCTGGCGCTGCTGCTGCTGGCCCGGGTCCGCGCGGTGTTCGGCGGACGGGACTACGTGGTGCCGGAGGACGTCAAGTCGGTGGCGGCCCCCGCCCTGGCCCACCGGATCACCCTGCGCCCGGAGATGTGGTTGCGCCGGGTCGACCCGGCGTTCGTGGTGGGCGAGGTGCTGGAGGCGACTCCAGCCCCGGCCAGTGGCGCGCTGCCCAGCTACGCCGCCGGCGGGCCCCGGCACTGATGACCGGACCGACAGTGCCGACGGCCACCGAGGCGGAACCGGCTGCCGGCTGGGCGCCCACCCCGGCGCTCGGCCGCGCGGTGCTGCTCGCCGGCCTGCTGCTGGTGGCCGGGGTGCTGCTGGGCCGGGTGGACCTCATCGTGCTCGCCGCCCCGTTCGCGTTGGGCACCGCGTACGCGCTGCGTCGACGACCCACTGCGCTGCCACAGGTGTGGATCACCCAGGGTGACGGTGGGCCGCTGGTCGAGGGCGGTGACGTGGCTGCGGCGGTGAGCGTCGGCAACCCGGACACTGTCGACTACGACCTGGTGGTGACGCGTACCCGGGTGTCGCAGTGGCTGCGGATCGACCGGGCCGGCTTCGCCCGCGACGAGGCCGCCGACGACGGAGAGCCGAGCGCCGCCCCGGGAACCGGTGCGCCGGCGCCGGGCGACGGCAGGCGCCGATCCGTCGCGGACCGACCGTTCGTGACGTCGGTGCCGAGTGGCGCGGCGGTGGACCTGGAGCTGGCCGGCAAGGCCCTGCGCTGGGGCCGGCACCCGATCGGCCCCGCCGGTGCCCGGGTCGCCACGGCCGGGGGTCTGCTGGTCTCCCGGGCGGTGATCACCGAGCCGGTGCGGGTGCGGGTGTACCCCCGTACCGAGCCGTTCGAGGCGGTCGAGGCGATGCCCCGCGCCGCCGGCCTGGTCGGAGCGCACCACTCTCGCCGACCTGGAGAGGGCGGCGAACTCGCCGGCGTACGCGTCTTCGCTCCCGGTGACCGGCTGCGCCGGGTCGACTGGCGGGTCTCGTTGCGGACCCGGCAGCTGCACGTGGCCGCCACCCTCTCCGACCGGGACGCGGAGGTGGTGGTGCTGCTCGACGTGCTCGCCGAGGCGGGCCGCTCCGGTGGGGCGGATGGTGCCGCCTCGGTGTTGGACACCACGGTCCGGGCCACCGCCGCGATCGCCGAGCACTACCTGCACCGAGGTGATCGGGTCTCGCTGCTGGAGTACGGGCCGGCGGCCCGCCGGCTCCGGCCAGCCGGCGGACGGCGGCAGTACCTGACCGTCCTGGAATGGTTGCTCGACGTCCGCGTCCACGCGTCCGCGCACGAACCGTACGACCAGGTCTTCGGCCCGCAGTTGCTCTCGTCGGACGCGTTGGTGGTGGTGCTCACCCCGCTGCTTGACGAACGGTCAGCGCAGATGCTCGCCCGGTTGGCCCGTGGTGGGCGGTTCGTGGTGGCGGTCGACACGTTGCCGACCGACCTGGCGTCGCCGAAGGACCGGGGTTGGGCCGAGGTGGCGTACCGGCTGTGGCGCCTGGACCGGGAGACCATGATCGGGCAGCTCCGGGAGCATGGCGTACCGGTGGTGCGCTGGGCCGGTGCCGGCAGCCTGGACCAGGTTCTGCGGGACGTGGCCCGGTTGGCGACGGCTCCAAGGGTGGGTGGCCGGTGAGCGCGAGGAGTGAGCTTGCGAGCCCCGCAGTCGCGAACGGAAGGCGGGTGCGGTGAGCGCTCTGGTGGAGCGGGTTCGGGCGGCGCAGTACGCCGTCGCTCGCGTCAGCGTGGCCCCGCTGCTGGTCCGGGTGGGGATCTTCGTCATCGTGTTTGCCGGGTTCGCTCTGGCGTTCCCCGCGGAGGTGCTTTCCGGCCGGTCGATCTTCTTCCTGGCGGTGGCCGCCCTGTTGCCCGCGTTCGGGCCGCGCAAGGTCTGGACGACTTTCACGGCGTTGGTCACGGTGGGCGGGTGGCTGCTCGCCACCGACGGGTACGGCCGTCCGGTCGCCCTCTGGCGGCTGCTCGCCGTCGCGGCCCTGCTCTACCTGGGTCACACCCTCTGCGCGCTGGCCGCGTTGTTGCCCTATGACGCGATGGTCGACCCCGAGTTGATCACCAGGTGGTTGGTGCGGTCGTCGGCCGTGCTGTTGGGTTCCGCAGTGCTCGGAGTGCTGTTGTTGCAGGCGACGGGGACGGGCGGGGGTGCCGGACACCAGTGGGTGACAGTGCTGGGGCTGCTGATGGCGGTGGGGACGGCAGTGTTGCTGGGCTGGCTCCTGCGACGTCGGTGACCACTGCGATCCGAGGGTTACGCAGGTCACATGGGTTGTGCTCCGTCACAGATGGGGGCCGCGAGCGGGATTACCTGAGCCGGCCGGGGAAAGATAGACAACGTGAATCCGAAGCGGATCCTTGTGGTTGGTGCGGGGCACGTCGGTCTGTACGCGGCGCTGCGCCTGTCGAAGAAGCTCAGCTCCCGTGAGGCTGAGGTCATGGTGGTTGACCCCCAACCCCACATGACCTACCAGCCGTTCCTGCCCGAGGCGGCGGCGGGCAACATCTCCCCGCGGCACGCAGTGGTGCCGCTGCGACGGGAGTTGCGCCGGTGCAAGATGGTGGCCGGCACGGTCACGCGGATCGAGCACGACCGCAAGGTGGCCACCGTGCAGCCGATCAGCGGCCCGGCCCGGGAGATCACCTACGACCACGTGATCGTTGCCCCGGGTTCGGTCTCCCGCACCCTGCCGATCCCCGGTCTACACGAACAGGGCATCGGGTTCAAGACCATCGGCGAGGCGATCTACCTGCGCAACCACGTGCTGGATCGGCTCGACGTGGCGGCCGCCACGCCGGATCCGGACGTCCGCCGTTCGGCGCTGACCTTCACCTTCGTCGGCGGTGGGTACGCCGGCATCGAGGCGCTCGCCGAGATGGAGGACATGGCTCGCGACGCCCTGCGGTACTACCCGGAGCTCAAGCAGGACGAGGTCCGCTGGGTCCTGGTCGAGGCCACCCAGCGGGTGCTGCCCGAGGTCGACCGGGACATGGGTGCGTACACCGTGCAGCAGTTGATGAAGCGCGACATGGACATCCGGCTGGACACCCGCCTGGAGTCCTGCGTCGACGGGGTGGTGAAGCTCTCCGACGGTGACAGCTTCCGCTCCGACACGATCGTCTGGACCGCCGGTGTGAAGCCGTCGCCGATGCTGGACTCGACCGACTTCCCGCGCGACGACCGTCGACGGATCACCTGCCTGCCCACGCTCCAGGTGGTCGACGGTGACCAGGTGCTCGAGGGTGCCTGGAGCGCCGGGGACTGCGCCGCCGTGCCGGACCTGACCAAGGAGCCGGGCAACTTCTGCTCGCCGAGCGCTCAGCACGCGGTGCGCCAGGCCGCCCGGATGGCCGACAACATCGCGGCCGTGATTCGGGGTCGCGAGCCGGTGAACTACAAGCACAAGCACGTCGGCAGTGTGGCGAGCCTCGGCCTGCACAAGGGCGTGGCCCAGGTGTACGGGATCAAGATGACCGGTTGGCCGGCCTGGGTGATGCACCGGACGTACCACATGAGCCGGATCCCGTCGTTCAACCGGAAGGTCCGCGTGGTGGTGGACTGGTCGTTGGCGTTCTTCCTCAAGCGCGAGGTGGTGGCCCTGGGCCAGCTGCACGACCCGCGCGAGGAGTTCGTCGAGGCCTCCCAGCCGGTCGGCGCGCCCCGCGTCTGACCAGAGACAGACGCCAACCCCGTCGATCTTGCACTTCCGGATGCCGTGATGCGCCTTCTGGTGCGTCCTGTCCGGACAGAAAGTGCAAACTCGGCGGGGTTTTGGCTGGTCTAGACCCGCCACGTCCAGGCGTCGGCGATGCGGGTGGGCGGGCCGTAGAGCTGCTCCAGGGTTGCTCGCAGAGCGTCCGCGTGGGGGGCGTCGTCGGTGAGCGCCACACAGGAGGCGCCCCAGAAGTCCGCGTCGCGCACGGCCTGGCGGCGCTGCTCGTCGCCGATGGCCGGTTGGTCGCCGCGGCGGGCGACATCCGCCAGTAGCGCGGAGGTGGGCTGCTTGAAGGTGCCCATCGCCGCGGTGCCACCCCTCCCGTACGGGCCGATGAAGAAGCCTTCCGGCAGCCCGAAACCCGCGTCGGCGGCGGTCGCCCAGCGCATCGGCCAGGGCTCCTTCGGAGTGGGCAGTGGCACCGGGACCAGCACCCCGCCCGGCGGTACGCACTGCCGCCAGTGGCCGCCGGTGATGAATTCCGGCACGGCGGGTCGCCCTGCGGTCGGCAGGGGGGTCGGGAAGATCGGCAGCAGCGCCGCGCCGACGGCCAGCGGCACCAGCCGCCGCGCCCGGCCGGAGCTGCGCAGGGCCCGGTCGACCGCGAGCACCAGCAGCGTGGCGACGATCGGCAGCAACGCCAGCGCGAACCGCATCGGCAACGCCCCGTCCACCACCGGCAGCCCTCCGACCAGGGCGTACGGGCCGGGGACCGCCGTCCTGGTGCCGCCGAGCACCACCTCCGGGCCGAGCGAGAGCGCGCCCATCACCAGGCCCGCCACGACGCAGGCGAAGACCAGCCGGCGCCGCCCGGCCCAGATCGCGCAGACCGCGGCGACCAGCAGCAGTGGCCAGCCGAGGAACGTGTTGTACTCGGCGGGCCCGGTCGTCAGCCGGGCGGATTCGTCGGTGCCGGCCACCGACAGTGGGGAGAGCGCCCACCAGCTGCTCAGGTCGGCGGAGAAGTAGGCAGGGGTGAACATCCCGTCGGCGACTCCCTGCGGCCCGGCGAACTGGAACCACAGCGGATAGCCGAGCACCAGCAGGGCGAGCCCGGCGGCGATCGCCAACCCGCCGGCGAACCCGGGAAGAGCTCGGCGGGCCAGGTCCCGGTCCGCCACGGCGTAGCTGATCGTCATCGCCAGCAGCGTGATCGCGGCGAGGAAGAGCACCTCCTCGCCGATGAAGACCTGCGCGCTGACCGCGCCGGCCAGCCCCGCGGCAGAGGTGAACAGTCGCCGACGGTCCGGCCCGGTGGCCCGGGTACGGCCGGCTTCTTCGGGGGTGCCGGGCCCCGGGTCGGCCGCCCGCAGCAGCCGGACCACCAGCCAGACGATCACCGGCACCAGCCACTGGGCGGTCATGTGCAGGTGGCTGTTGGTCTGCGACACCATGCCGGGTCCGAATCCGCACAGCCCGCCGCCGAGTGCGGCGGCCAGCCGGCGGACGCGCAGCGTCCGGTGGAACAGCAGGTACCAGGCGAGTGCGGTGCCGGCGAGGTTGCCGGCGGCGATCAGCGCGAAGGTGACCGGCGCGCCCAGCAGCAGGGTGACCGGCGCGAAGAGGACGCCGAGGGCGATCACTGTGGTGTTGGCCATCAGGTTCACACCGTCGGGAGCGTTGAGCCGGTCGGTGAGCAGGTCGAAGTCGCCGAGCAGCGCGCGGGCATCCACCGCCAGGAACCACTCGTAGAGGGTCTGGTCCGCCGGGTTGAGCGCCAGGATGCGCCCGCCCGGGTCGGGCCACAGCCCGTGGGTGAGCCAGCCGGCCAGCGCCGCGAAGAGCAGAGCGGCCAGCAGATCCGCTCGGTGGCGGCGGACGGCGGCCAGCGGCCTGGTGGCCCGGGGTCGGCGGTTGGCCCGATCGGCGAGGCGGAATGCCTGCTCAGGGGCGGCGTCGGGGGCCGTGGGGGCTGCGCTGCTCACGGCATCGACCCTAATGTGGCCAGGCCGGCGGGGTACGCCGGGTCGCCGTAGACCGGCTACGGTGACACTGCATCAGGCGTGTCGGCGCGCCGGTGCCACTCGCCCGGGTGGTGGAAAGGCAGACACGGCCGCCTTAAAAGCGGCTGCCGAAAGGCATGCGGGTTCGACCCCCGCCCCGGGCACCGGTCGGCTCGGACGCATTCTCATTCGTGATCTCCAGGACTTGGCTCTGCCGTTTACTCTTGGAGGGCACGTTCACGTGCAAACGACCCCCTGAGGGAGGCCAGACAGTGAAGACCTCGAACCCGGTGCTCGCCCGGCTCGGCCAAGCGGCCGAGCGGGAGCGCTCCGCCGGGTACGCCCCGGCCGGGCCGTACGGACAGCCCGGCATTCCCCAGCAGTACCCGTCCCAGGCCGACTACCCGGCCGCGCCACCCACTGTGGCGCCGATGACCGTCGACGACGTGGTCGTCAAGACGGTCGCTCTGCTCGGCATTCTCGGCATCACCGCCGCGGCCGCCTGGGTGCTCGTTCCCGACGCGCTGGTCGGTACCGCCTGGATCGGCGCGGCGGTCGTCGGCCTGGTGCTCGGCTTGATCATTTCGTTCTCCCGGATGGCCAACCCGGCGCTCGTGATCGCGTACGCGGTCGTCGAGGGTGTCTTCGTCGGCATGGTCAGCAAGGCGTTCGAGACGGCCTACTCCGGCATCGTGCTCCAGGCCGCCGCAGCCAGCTTCGGCATCTTCTTCCTGATGGCGATGCTCTACAAGGCGAAGGTCATCCGGGCCACCCCGGCCTTCGTCAAGGGCATGATCGCCGTGATGGTCGGCCTCTTCGCGGTCATGATGATCAACCTGGTGCTGGCGCTGTTCGGCGTCAACACCGGTCTGCGCGACGGCAGCCCGCTCGCCATCGGCTTCAGCCTGGTCTGCATCGTGGTCGCCTCGCTGAGCTTCGTGCTCAGCTTCAAGGAGATCGAGGACGGCGTCCGGATGGGCTTGCCCCAGCGCTACTCCTGGGTGGCCGCGTTCGGCATCCTGGTCAGCCTGGTCTGGCTCTACATCGAGATCCTGCGCCTGCTGAGCTACTTCCAGGGCGACGACTGACCTCGTCCGCACTGCCGACCGGCGCCCGTCCCCACTCCGGTGAGGGCGGGCGCCGTCGTCCGCGCCGTTTGCCCGCCGCCGCCGGTCCGCCCGGGGCAGAGTGACTTCGGGGGGTACGCGGGCTAAGGAGGCGGCGGTGCGCAGCAACAACCCGGTGCTCAACCGGCTGGACGAAACCGGCCGGGTGGAGGCCCGGGTGCTCGGCGCCCGTGACGTCGAGCCGATGACCGTCGACGACGTGGTGGTTCGTACCGTCGGGTTGCTGCTGGTGACCGGCGCGGCCGCGGCGGTGTCCTGGGCGGTGATCCCCGACGCGGTGTGGCTGGGCGCAGCGCTGGCCGGCAGCGCGCTCGCCTCGATCGCGCTGGTCCTGGTCATCTCGTTGCGGAGGATCACCAACCCGGTGCCGATCGTCGGCTACGCCATCCTCCAGGGGCTGCTGCTGGGGGTGGCGAGCCGCACCTTCGAGCAGGTCTATCCGGGCATCGTGGTCCAGGCGGTGGCGGGTACCTTCGGTGTCTTCCTCGGCATGGCGGCGCTCTACCGGGCCCGGGTGATCCGGGCGACGCCCCGCCTGGCCCGCCTGGTGATCGGCACTCTGCTCGGCATCGCCGTGCTCAGCGTGGTCAACCTGGTGTCGTACCTGATCACCGGGCGGTCGGGCCTGGCGGTCTACAGCGTCAGCGGGCAGGTCGGCTGGCTGCCGTACGCCTTCTCGGTGGTGGCCATCATCGCCGGGGCGTTCAGCTTCATTCTCGACTTCGACCTCGTCGAGCGTTCGGTGCGGGACGGCCGAGCCCGTCGGTACGCGTGGCTGAGCGCGTTCGGCCTGCTCACCGGGTTGGTCTTCCTGTACTGGCAGTTGCTGCGGCTGCTCAGTTATCTGCGCCGCTGACCGGCCCGACCCGGACGCGGCCGGTGCGGCCGTAGACTCGGCGGTGATGAGCGCAGCGGAGTTGGACAAGGCCGTGCAGTTGCTGGTCCGTCAGATCGCGCACTGGCAGCAGCCCCGGTGGGCGGCCGTCGCGACCGCCGGCAACGTGTCCCGCGCCGACCTGGTGCACCGTCTGGTGCAGGAGGTCGCCAACCTGGCCGCCGACGCCGAGGGGGAGCCCCGTCGAGTGGTGCCCCGGCTCGACAACGACCTGGCCCTGCCCGATCAGTTGCGGGTGGTCACGGCGGACCTGCTGGCCGCCCACCCGGGGCCCGAGGCGCTGGCGCGGGCCGCCGCCGAGGTGACGGCGACCCGCAGCGCGCTCTGAGGGCAGCTCGGCTCAGCTGAGCCGTTCCAGCACCATGGCCATGCCCTGGCCACCGCCCACGCACATGGTCTCCAGACCGATGGTCTTGTCGTGCCACTCCAGTGCGTTGAGCAGGGTGCCGGTGATGCGGGCGCCGGTCATGCCGAACGGGTGGCCGACCGCGATGGCCCCGCCCATCACGTTCAGCTTCTCCTCCGGGATGCCCAGCTCGCGGTAGGAGGGGATGACCTGCGCGGCGAACGCCTCGTTGATCTCGACGAGGTCGACGTCGTCGATGGTCATGCCGGCTCGGCGCAGCGCCTGCCGGGACGCCTCGACCGGCCCGAGACCCATGATCTCCGGCGACAGGGCTGTCACGCCGGTCGAGACGATCCGGGCCAGCGGGGTGAGCCCGAGTTCCTCGGCCCGCTGGGCGCTCATCACCACCACTGCGGCGGCGCCGTCGTTGAGCGGGCAGCAGTTGCCGGCGGTGATCCGCCCGTCCGGGCGGAACACCGGCTTCAGGCCGCCGACCGCGTCGAGGGTGACGCCGGCCCGGGGCCCGTCGTCGGTGCTCACCACTGTGCCGTCCGGCGTGGTGACCGGGGTGATCTCCCGGGCCCAGAAACCGTCGGTGATGGCCTTCTCGGCGAGGTTCTGGCTGCGTACGCCGAACTCGTCCATGTCGGCGCGGGTGACGTCGTACACCTGGGCCAGGTTCTCCGCGGTCTGCCCCATGGACAGGTAGATGTCGGGCAGCTCGCCGGCCTCACGCGGGTCGGTCCACACCTCGGCGTCGCCCTGCGCGCGGCGCTTCGAGCGCTCAGCCGCCGTCCCGAAGCGGGGGTTCTCCCAGCGGCCGCCGACCACTGCCTGCGCCTCGGGCGGCAGCCCGTCGGAGCTGCCCCGGGCGTAGCGGGAAACGATCTCCACCCCGGCGGAGACGAACACGTCGCCCTCGCCGGCCCGGATGGCGTGCATCGCCATCCGGGTGGTCTGCAACGAGGAGGCGCAGTAGCGGGTCAGCGTGGCGCCGGGGACAGTGTCCAGACCGAGGAGGGTGGACACCACCCGGGCCATGTTGAAGCCCTGCTCGCCGCCGGGCAGGCCGCACCCGAGGTAGAGGTCGTCGATCGTGGTCGGATCGAGCGCGGGGATCTTGTCCAGCGCGGCCTGGACGATGGTCGCGGCGAGGTCGTCGGAGCGGACGTCGCGCAGGGAACCCTTGTGCGCCCGCCCAATGGGGGAGCGGGCGGTGGCGACGATGACGGCGTCGCGGGACGACTCAATCGGCATGGACCAACGTTAACCCGCCGGTAACATGGCGCGGAAGAAGCGGACGCGGCGGGAAATGTCACCCTGGCCGGGGCGATCTAGCGCCGGGTCGTGGCCGCCGCCGCGGCGACGATGGCGGGCAGCAGCGCGTGCGCCCACACCCGGTAGCCGTCGGCGGAGGGGTGGAAGCCGTCCTGGCAGAGCGTCCCGGCGTCGGCCCGGAACACCGGCCCGGTCTCGGTGGCCAGGTCGACCACCGAGCCGCCCGCCTCCAGCACGGCAGTGGTCTGCGCGCGGGCCACCCGACGCCCGGACCAGCCGACCACCTGGCGCAGCGGAGGCGCGATGGCACGCACGGCCCCGAGGTCGGGGCAGGTGCCCACCACCACCTCGACGCGCGCCTCGCGCAGGCGGTGCACCGCGGCGCCGAGATAGGCCGCCGCGTCGGAGGGCCGGCGTAGCCCGGTGGCGTCGTTCGCGCCGATCAGGATCAACGCCACGTCGGGCCGCTCGCCGAGCAGGGCCCGGGCCACCTGGGTGGCGAGGTCCGTCGAGCGGGACCCGGAGACGCCGACGCTGGACAGGTGCACCCGGCGGCCGGCCGGGCCCTCGGCGAGCAGGTTGGCCAACTGCCCGCCGATGGTGTCCTCCAGACGGTCGACACCCACGCCCAGTGCCGACGAGTCGCCCAGCAACACCAGCCGCAGCGGGGCAGCGCCCGCCCGGCCGATCGTGGCGCGCAGGGCAAGGCCGAGCTCCGGTTCGGCGTAGCGTCGGTGCCGGGCGATGAACGCCTCACCTGCGAGGACGGCGGCGCCCCCGACAGTGCCGGCGAACAGCGAGATCGCCGCCGCCCGGCCCAGTCGGCCGGCGACGCCGGAGGTCACGCTCCGCGCGCTGCGCTCGTTCATGCCAGTCCCTCCACTGTCGAGGTGTCCGAGGCGGACCCGTGCTGCGGCACCGCGCCGACACCGAAGAACGCCCGTCGGCGCAGCTGCGCCCACCGGCCGGCCGGCCCCCGATCGCGGCCTCGCACCTGGACGCCGCTGACCTCCGTGCCGGCGTGTCGGGCCGCCTCCTGCGCGGCCCTCGGCAGGGACCGTACGCCGTCCCCGAGCATCGGTGTGGCCCGTCGTTCCGGGGTCGCGCCGAGGGCGGAGAGCATCGTCGGCAGGAGCGCGGCGGCGGCCATCGCGTACCCCTCGGCGGAAGGATGGAACCGGTCCCAGGCGAACATCCGGGTCGGCTCGGCCGCGAACCGGGGGCCGAGCAGATCACCGAGGGAGACCGTCCGCCCGCCCGCCTCGACCACGGCCACCGTCTGGGCGGCCGCGAGCTGGCGGCTCCAGCGGTGAGCCAGCCAGCGCAGAGGCGGCTGGATCGGGCGGATCGCGCCCAGGTCGGGGCAGGTGCCGACGACCACCTCGCACCCCGCGTCACGCAGGGTGTGCACCGCCTCGACCAGGTAGCGCACCGCCAGGCCGCGCGGGGTGCGGTTGGTGATGTCGTTGCCGCCGATGAGGATCACCGCGATGTCGGGTCGGCACTCCAGCGCCGCCTCCACCTGGTGGCGCAGCGCCGCCGAGATGGCGCCGACCACCGCGAAGCGGTGCAGCTGCACCGGCCGGTGCAGCCGACGGGACAGGCCGGTGGCGAGCAGCGCCCCGGGTGTCTCGCGACGGCGGTGCACCCCGTAGCCGGCCGCCGACGAGTCACCGAGCACGACCATGGTGAGCGCCGGGCCGGGGAACTTCGCGCCGTACATCCCGTCGCAGCGGGGCGGCGGCGCCTCGGCCATCGGGATGGTCCGTCGCGCCTGGCGGGCCTGGCCGACCAGCACCCCGCCGGTCGCCACCACGGCCGCCGCGGTGGCGCCCGTCCCGATGGCCGCCAGCAGGGCGACGCGCCTGGCCTGCCGCCAGCGCTCATCGGGTACGACGAAACCTGCCACCCCCATATCTCGACATTATCGCGCTGGCCCGACACACCGCTGTCGTCGTGACGGCACCCGGGTGCCTGGAAACCGACGCGACGGGGTATCTGGGTTCCAGAGGCCGGCCGACTTGCGCCGACCCGCCACGCTGATCCGGCGGAGAGGAGCGCGACGATGGGTAAGACACTGAAGCGCAGCGCGGCGTTCACGGCCCTGGCGCGGGCCCTGGCGGCCGGGGCGCGCAACGGGCCGTCGATCGGCACGCGGTTGGCAGCGCTGCCCCGGATGATCAGGGCCACCACCAAGGGGGAGTACGACGGCGGCCTTCGGCTGGCCCTGATGACCGCGGCGACGGCGTACATCGTCTCGCCGATCGACCTGCTCCCGGAGATCCCGCTGGCGATCTTCGGGCTGGCCGACGACGCGGTGATGGTCACCTGGTTGGCTGGCAGCGTGCTCGCCGAGACCGACCGGTTCCTCGAGTGGGAGGCCCGCCGCAGCTCGGTCATCCCCGGGGGGTTGGTGCCCTGACGACACGTACGCTGGGCGGTGAGCAATCGTCTTCCCGGTCGCCCACCGCCGGCGCCGCAACGAAGGGCACACCGTGCAGTACTACGACAACGTCGTCGACATGATCGGAAACACCCCGCTGGTGCGTCTGCGTAACGTCACCGAGGGCATCCAGGCCACAGTGCTGGCCAAGGTGGAGTACGTCAACCCGGGCGGCTCGGTGAAGGACCGGATCGCGCTGCGGATGGTGGAGGACGCCGAGGCCGCCGGCCTGCTCAAGCCCGGTGGCACCATCGTCGAGCCGACCAGCGGCAACACCGGTGTCGGGTTGGCCCTGGTGGCCCAGCTCAAGGGCTACAAGTGCGTCTTCGTCTGCCCCGACAAGGTCAGCCAGGACAAGCAGGACGTGCTCCGGGCATACGGCGCCGAGGTGGTGGTCTGCCCGACCGCCGTCGCGCCGGAGGACCCGCGCTCGTACTACAACGTCTCGGACCGGCTGACCCGGGAGATCCCCGGCGCCTGGAAGCCCAACCAGTACAGCAACCCGGCCAACCCGCGCTCGCACTACGAGACGACCGGCCCGGAGCTGTGGAAGCAGACCGACGGCGAACTCACCCACTTCGTGACCGGCGTCGGCACCGGCGGCACCATCTCCGGCATCGGCAGGTACCTCAAGGAGGCGTCCGAGGGTCGGGTGCGCGTCATCGGGGCCGACCCGGAGGGCTCGGTCTACTCCGGCGGCACCGGCCGTCCGTACCTGGTGGAGGGCGTCGGCGAGGACTTCTGGCCGGAGACCTACGACCGGGGTGTCGCCGACGAGATCGTGGAGGTCTCCGACAAGGCGTCCTTCGAGATGACCCGGCGACTGGCCCGCGAGGAGGGGCTGCTGGTCGGCGGCTCCTGCGGCATGGCGGTGGTCGCCGCCCTGGAGGTCGCCCGCCGGGCCGGCCCGGACGACGTGGTGGTGGTGCTGCTGCCCGACGGCGGTCGCGGCTACCTCTCCAAGATCTTCAACGACTCGTGGATGGCCCGGTACGGCTTCCTCGACAACTCGGGCGCAGAGCCGACGGTGGCCGCCGCGCTGGCCAGCAAGCCGGGCGGGCTGCCCGAGCTGGTGCACGTGCACCCGACCGAGACCGTCCGCGACGCGATCGACTACATGCGCGAGTACGGCGTCTCGCAGCTGCCGGTGCTCAAGGCCGAGCCGCCCGTGGTGACCGGTGAGGTCGCCGGCTCGATCGCCGAGCGGGACCTGCTCGACGCGCTGTTCACCGGCCAGGCCCACCTGCACGACACGATCGAGCGGCACATGGGCGACCCACTGCCGATGATCGGCGGTGGTCAGCCGGTGAGCGAGGCGGTGGGCATGTTGGAGAAGTCCGACGCCGCGCTGGTCCTGGTCGACGGCAAGCCCAAGGGCGTCCTGACCCGCCAAGACCTCCTGTCCCACCTGGGAGCCCACTAATCCCCGGGCCCCCCGGGCCCCATGACCCGCAACCCCTCCACGCTCGCGTCGATCATGGACTTGTGGTGGTACACAAACAGGGCTTCCGTGCCCAAAGCGGCCACCACAACTCCATGATCGACGCCGAAGGGGGTGGGGTGGGTTAGAGGGGGCGGGTGTAGCGGATCTGGGGCGTTAGGGCGTTGCCGATGTGTTCCGCACGCTCCGCGCCGGTGGGGGTCCAGCCGCCGCGTTCGTAGAAGGAACGGGCGTGGGCGTTGTCCCGCAGCACCCAGAGCACGGCACGACGCCAGCCCTGCGCCCGCATGGCGTCCAGGGCGTCCACCATCAGGGTGCGGCCGACGCCGCGGCCCTGCTCGGCGGGGTCGAGGTGGATCGCGTTGAGCAGCCCCGTCGCGGGGTCGTCCTCGTCGTCCGGGCCCAGGTGGCTGAACCCGACCAGCGCCCCGGCCCGCTCGGCCACTGTCATCCGGTGGGTGTCCCGCTCCCAGATCCACCGCTCGACCCAGTACCGCCCCATCGCCTCCGGTGTCGGGTCGGCCAGTGCCTCGGCCGGCACGAAGGCGGAGTACGCGGCGACCCGGGAGCGCTGGTGCAGGGCACCCACCGCCATCAGGTCGCCTTCGGTCGCGGGGCGGAGCGTGACGGTCACCCGGCCGAGGCTACCCGGCGGGGCGGAACCTGCACCGTGGTCAGATCCTCGGCGATGATCAGTTCGCCGTCGAAGTGCGCGCGCGCCTCGTCGTGGAACCGGCGCGGGTCGGGGTAGCGCTGGGAGAAATGGGTGAGCACGAGCCGGCGTACCCCGGACTCGGTCGCCACCCGGGCGGCCTGCGCCGCGGTCAGGTGACCGACCTCGGCGGCGAGCGCGGCCTCCGACTCCAGGAACGTCGACTCGATGACCAGCAGGTCGGCGTGCTCGGCGAGGGCGTACACCCCGTCGCAGAGGCCGGTGTCCATCACGAACGCGAACCGCTGCCCCGGCCGGGGCACGCCCACGTCGGCCCGGGTGACGCGGCGTCCGTCGAGGTCCAGGTGCCCGACGCGGATCAGCTCGCCGACGGCCGGCCCGGCGATGCCGTACGCGGCCAGCTTCTCCGGCAGCATCCGGTGCCCGTCCGGCTCCACCAGCCGGTAACCGTACGTCTCGATGGGGTGCCGGAGCCGGCGTGCCTCCAGCGTGCCGCAGCGCAGGTCGATCCGCTGCCCGTCCGCCTCGATGGGCTCGACCCGCAGCTCGGCGGTCTCGTAGAACGAGGTGGCATACCGCAGTCGGGCGAAGTATTCGGCGCCGCCGGCGGGAAAGTGCACGGCGACCGGGTGGGCCACCCGGTCCAGGGAGAGCCGCTGGATGGTGCCGGGCAGGCCCAGGCAGTGGTCGCCGTGGAAGTGGGTGACGCAGATCCGGGTCAGGTCGGTGGCCGTGACGGTGGTGTGCAGGAGCTGGCGCTGGCTGCCCTCACCCGGGTCGAAGAGGATCACCTCGTCGTCCCACCGCAACACGTACCCGTTGTGGTTGCGCTGACGGGTCGGCGCCTGGCTGGCCGTCCCCAGCACCACCAGCTCGCGCATGGACATCGCCACTCCTGCGGATATGGAGCGACCCCCGGGGCGCTCCGCGCATGTGCGCGGGCCGGCTGGACTTGGCCGGCACCCCGGGGGTCGGGTGGCTGTCGTGGATTCGCCGCACCGCTGCCACACGGTCTCGACGATGGTGCTTTTGCCCGCCTCGCGGCAGACCGATCACTGTCGAGGACAGCGGCTAGCTGACAGCCACCTCACGAGTCCGATTGCTATACAAGTCTGGACCACCTCCCTTCACGTGTACGGCCACGTTATCGAGTTCTCGTCGGGCTCGGCAACGGATTTCGATCACAGGGCCGAACGGGAATGCCCGAGCACCTCCGGGGGTGGCCGAACGGCGGTGGCTCAGGTGGCGAAGGTCGGGTCGGCGTACCCCATCGCCCTCGTCTTCGCCGCAGTGAATCGGCTGCCGGCCCGACCCGCTGCGACTCCTCTTCATCGAGGTGGCGGGCGATGGGCTCCAGGAACACGTCCACGCCGCACGGGTCGCAACGGGTTGGAGCCGCACAGCCGTCGGGGCGCGGCGAGCGCCGCGCCCCGGCAGGGTGGTGCGTCGTGGTCAGCTGCCGACACGGGCCACGCCGACCGGGCAGCTCAGCCCGTTCGGGCCGTGGTTGCAGTACCCGTTCGGGTTCTTGGTCGGCGCCAGGTACTGCTGGTGGTAGTCCTCGGCGTAGTAGTAGCTGCCGAGCGGGGCGATCTCAGTGGTGATCGCACCCTTGCCGGCCCGCGTCACGATCGGCTGGAACGCGTCGCGGGACGACTCCGCGATGGTCCGCTGCTCGTCGGTGGTCGTGTAGATCGCCGAACGGTACTGGGTGCCCACGTCGTTGCCCTGGCGCATGCCCTGGGTCGGGTCGTGGTTCTCCCAGAAGACCTTCAGCAGATCCTCGTAGTTGATTTTGCTGGGGTCGTACACCACCTGGACGACCTCGGCGTGCCCGGTCCGGCCGGAACACGTCTCCTCGTACGTCGGGTTCTTGGTGATGCCACCCGCGTAGCCGGCGGAGGTGGTGTAGACGCCGGGCAGCGTCCAGAACAGCCGTTCGGCACCCCAGAAACAGCCCATGCCGAAGACCGCGACCTGGAGGCCCTCAGGGAACGGGCCCTGCAACGGGGTGCCCAGCACCTCGTGGCGGTCGGCGACCGGCATGGCGATCGGACGGCCCGGCAGGGCCTGGTCGGGCGAGACCATATCGGCGTTCATACGGCGCAAAAACACGGTGGGGATCTCCTCTCGTACCTCTCCCAGCGTGTAACACCGGAGGGTCCAGCTTCCTTACCCGCGTGACCGTCAGTCAGGCCCCGCCGGGGAGCGCTGCCGCGATCCGGTCCGCGTACGTCTGGGCCTCGGTGTCGTCGTCGTACCTGGTACGCGGCCAGAAGAAGCCCCGCAACCCGTCGCCCTTGGTGCGCGGGACCACGTGGGTGTGCAGGTGGGGCACCGATTGGGACACCTTGTTGTTCATCGCCACGAACGTCCCACCCGCGCCGAGGGCGGTCTCCACCGCCACCGCCAGCCGCTGAACCATGGCGAAGTAGGCGGGCAGCAGGTCGGCCGGCAACTCCGCCAGGGTCACCAGGTGCGGCCGGGGCACCACCAGGACATGCCCCTTGAACACCGGCCGGGTGTCCAGGAACGCCACCCCGTCCGGGGTGTCGGCCACCCGGAACGCCGGCACCTCGCCCGTCACGATCCCGCAGAACACGCAACCGCTCATCGGGCCAGGCTATGCCGGCTGCCTCGCGGGTCACGGTGCCCCCCCACGCCTGAACCGGCTGTGGTAGTCATCTACGTGAATAAATGAGCGCGGGGCGATCCCGGCCGTCGGCGTCCGCGTCGATGCTCTGAGAGGACGAAGCTTGCAGATCAGAAGAGGTCTCACAGTGGCGCTGGCGGCGCTGACCGCCGGGCTGCTCACCGGCGCGGCCCCGGGTCACGCCCAGGCGGCCGCCGCGCAGACCGCCACCCCACTGCCGCTGAACACGGTGGCCGACGTGGTGTCAGCCGGTGACCGGGTCTTCGTCAGCGGTGGCAGCTCCGCCACCGATGTCGTGGTGACCAGCGCGACCGGCACTGTGATCGGCACGCTGTCGGGCCTGCCCGGCCCCACCGACCTGCTGCTCAGCGCCGACCGGCGGACTCTCTACGTGGCGCTGCCCACCGCCAACGCCATCGCCGCCTTCGACACCGGCTCGCTGGTCGAGTCGGCCCGGTACGACACCGGCGCGGGCGAGTGCCCGTCGTCGCTGGCGCTGACCGGGCGGTACCTGTGGTTCGGCTACGGCTGTGGCCAGGGGGACGGCAACATCGGCCAGATCGACCTGGGACGCCAGCCGGCCCGGGTGGCCACCGGGGTGGCCGTCGGCCAGTACTTCTACGGCGCTCCGCTGCTCGCTGCTGCCAGCCAGAACCGCTCCGTGCTGCTGGTCGGGCAGCCGGGGTTGAGCCCCGCGTCGGTGTATGCGTACGACATCGGTGCCGGGGGCGTACTGAGCGCACCCAGGACCAACGCCTTCAGCGCGGTCGGCAGCAACCTCCGTGACGTCGCCCTCGACCCGACCGGCACCACCCTCTACACGGCCGCCGGTTCACCGCCCCTGGTGCAGGCGTTCCCGTTCGCCGAGATCGCCACGCCCAGCGCGACGTACGCCACCGGCCCGTACCCGCGCGCCGTTGAGCTGTCGCGTACCGGCACCATGATCGCCGCCGGCGCCCACGCCTACTACGCCCCGGACGTCTTCGTATTCGCGCTGGACGGCACCGAACTGGCCCGCTACGAGCTGGGTGACGAGCTCCCCGCCGGAGGACTGGCCTGGTCGCCGAACGGCGCCCGGGTCTACGCGGTCAGCTGGGACTGGACCGGAGCCCGTCCGGCGATGCTGCACGTGCTGCCGGTCCCGGCCGGCTGACGGGATCGCCCTGGCGCGGGGCCGGGCCACCCGGCCCGGCTCCGGCCGGGAGCGCGGGTTCCGTTCCAGCCCTCTCCGACGGGGCACTAGCCTCACCAGAATGAGTCACGGCTTCGAGACGCTCGCCATCCACGCCGGTCAGGACCCCGAGGCCCGCACCGGCGCGGTGATACCACCGATCTACCAGACCAGCACGTACGCCCAGGACGCCGTCGGCGCACCTCGCCTCGGCTACGAGTACAGCCGCTCCGGCAACCCGACCCGTGACGCGCTCCAGGAGTGCCTGGCGGCGCTGGAGGGCGGGCCGGTCGGGCTCGCCTTCGCCAGCGGCCTGGCCGCGGAGGACACCCTGCTGCGGGCCGTGTGCCAGCCCGGTGACCACGTGGTGATCCCGGACGACGCGTACGGCGGCACGTACCGGCTCTTCGCCCGGGTCGCGCAGCGCTGGGGCCTGGAGTTCAGCCCGGCCAAGGTCTCCGACCCGGACGCGGTCCGGGCGGCGGTGCAGCCCGGCCGTACGAAGATCGTCTGGGTGGAGACGCCGACCAATCCGCTGCTCGGCATCGCCGACATCGCCGCCCTGGCCGCCGTGGCACATGACGCGGGCGCCCTGCTGGTGGTGGACAACACCTTCGCCTCGCCGTACCTCCAGCAGCCGATCGCCTTCGGCGCGGACGTGGTGGTGCACTCGACCACCAAGTACGTCGGCGGGCACTCCGACGTGGTCGGTGGCGCCCTCGTCGTCGCCGACGCCGGGCTCGGCGAGGAGTTGCGCTACCACCAGAACGCGATGGGCGCGATCAACGGGCCGTTCGACGCCTGGCTCACCCTGCGCGGCATCAAGACCCTCGGGGTACGCATGGATCGGCACTGCGACAACGCCGAGCGGCTCGCCGCGTACCTCGACGGTCACGCCAAGGTCGCCCAGGTGCTCTATCCGGGGCTGCCCTCGCACCCCGGTCACGAGGTGGCCGCCAAGCAGATGCGCCGGTTCGGCGGCATGATCTCGTTCCGCGCCGCCGGTGGTGAGGACCACGCCGTCGAGATCTGCAACCGGGCCAAGCTCTTCGTGCTCGCCGAGTCGCTGGGTGGTGTGGAATCCCTGATCGAGCACCCGGGTCGGATGACACACGCAAGTGCTGCCGGCTCGCCGCTTGAAGTTCCCGGCGATCTCGTGCGACTGTCTGTCGGCATCGAGACGGTCGACGACCTACTCGCCGATCTGGAGCAGGCGCTGGGCTGACCGCTGGGGAGGGATGGCCGTGCAGGACATCATGGCGACCTGGGTCGGAGCGACCGCCAAGCAGATCGCCCGGGGCGTACGTCGAGGTGACGTCTCGGCGACCCAGGTCGTCGCCGACCACCTTGAGTACATCTCCCGAGCCGACCGTGAGCTGGCCGCGTTCCGCGCCGTTCGCGGCGGTGAGGCGATCACCGAGGCGGAGAAGGTCGACGAGCAGGAGGACCTGGCCAACCTGCCGCTGGCCGGGGTTCCGGTGGCGGTCAAGGAGAACACAGCGGTCGCCGGCCTGCCCACCTGGAACGGGTCGGCCGCCGCCCGCACCGACGTGTCGGAGGCCGACCACGAGGTGGTGCGTCGGCTGCGCGGCGCCGGCGCGGTGATCCTCGGCGTGACCCGAATGCCGGAGCTGGGGCTGTGGGCGCTCACCGACGACGACAGCGCGGTGACCCGTAACCCGTGGGACAGCACGCGTACCCCCGGTGGATCCTCCGGTGGTGCCGCCGCAGCGGTCGCGGCCGGGCTGGTGCCGATGGCGCACGCGAACGACGGTCTCGGCTCGATCCGGATTCCGGCGGCCTGCTGCGGACTCGTCGGGCTCAAGCCGGGTCGGGGCGTGGTCCCCTGCCAGCTCGGGGCGGACGACTGGTTCGGCCTCACCGAGCACGGCATGTTGACCAGCACGGTCGCCGACGCGGCGGTCGGCTTCTCGGTGCTCGCCGGCCGGCGTCCCGAGAAGCTGGTCCCCCCGCAGCGGCTGCGGGTGGGTGTCTCGCTGCGCTCCCCGGTGCGTGGTATCGCACCGGACGCGCCCAACCGGGACGCGGTCGCCGCCGCCGGTCGGCTCCTCGCCGCCGCCGGGCACGACACCGTGCCCGCCGATCCGGTCTACCCCACCGCGCTCGGCCTGCAGGGCATCGCCACCTGGTTCGCCGCTGCCGCGACCGACGTCCGGGCCTCCGGTCTGGACCGGCGTGGGCTGCAACGGCGTACCCGGCGACACGTCGCACTCGGCGAGTGGGCGCAGCGTCGCGGCTACGTGCGGGAGGCGGACCGGGCCGCCTGGCGGCAACGGTCCATCGACTACTTCACCGACCACTCGGTCGACCTGCTCCTCACCCCGGCGCTGGCCAGCGCGCCACCGGAGGCGGCCCGCTGGTCGGAGCGGTCCTGGCGGGCGAACATGACAGCCAACATCCGGTACGCCCCGTACGCCGCACCCTGGAACATCGCCGGCCTGCCGGCGGTCGTCGTGCCGGTCGGCCGCCGCCCCGACGGTCTGCCGGTCGCCGTGCAGCTGGTCGGTCCGCCCGGCTCGGAGCTGCTGCTGCTCGGTGTGGCCGGGCAGTTCGAGATGGCCGCCCCGTGGACGCGCCACGCCCCCGGTTATCCCCGCGTCGAGACGGGGTCGACGGCCACGGCGTGATCGTCTCCCGCACGCCTCGCGCCGGTGTCGCCGCAGGGTGCCCCGGGGGCGAATGGCACGATCGGGGCATGACGGAACTGGTCGGTCTCGACGACGTGCGGGCCGCACGGGAGTTGCTCGTTGGCGTCACCCGCACCACCCCACTCGAGCCCTCCCGGCCGCTCAGCGCGGCGCTGGGCGGGCCAACGTGGCTCAAGTGCGAGAACGTGCAGCGCGCCGGCTCGTACAAGGTGCGGGGCGCGTACGTGCGGATCTCCCGGTTGTCGGCCGCGGAGCGGGAGCGCGGGGTGGTCGCGGCGAGCGCGGGCAACCACGCGCAGGGCGTGGCTCTCGCCGCCGGCCTGGTCGGCACGCACGCCACCGTCTTCATGCCGGTCAACGCGCCGCTGCCGAAGGTGGCCGCCACGAAGGGGTACGGCGCGCAGGTCGAGTTGGCCGGGAACACGGTCGACGAGTCGCTGGTCGCGGCGCACACGTACGCCGAGCGCACCGGCGCGGTGCTGATCCACCCGTTCGACCACCCTGATGTGATCGCCGGGCAGGGCACTGTGGCGCTGGAGATCCTCGAACAGTGCCCGGACGTGAAGACGATCATCACCGGGGTGGGTGGCGGCGGTCTGATCTCGGGCATGGCGGTGGCCGTCAAGGCGTTGCGTCCGGACGTCCGGATCATCGGCGTGCAGGCGGCCGGAGCGGCGGCGTTCCCGCCCTCACTGGTGGCCGGGGAACCGGTCCGGCTGCCCATCTTCTCCACCATCGCCGACGGCATCGCGGTCGGCCGGCCGGGCGAGATCACCTTCAACCACGTGCGCAAGCTGGTCGACGAGATCGTCACGGTCTCCGAGGAGGACATCTCCCGGGCCCTGCTGGTGCTGCTGGAGCGGGGCAAGCAGGTTGTCGAGCCGGCCGGTGCGGTCGGTGTGGCCGCGCTGCTGGCCGGTGTTGTCGAGGTGGAGACGCCGGTGGTCGCGGTGCTCTCCGGCGGCAACATCGACCCGCTGCTGATGATGCGGGTGATCGAGCACGGGTTGGCCGCGGCGGGCCGCTACCTGCGGGTGACCGTGCGCTGTTCGGATCGGCCGGGGCAGCTCGCGTCGCTGCTCAGCCAGATCGCCGAGCACCGGGCCAACGTGGTGGACGTGGAACACCAGCGGGCCAACCCGCACCTCAGCCTCGGCGAGGTGGAGGTGGCGCTGTCGGTGGAGACCCGTGGTGTCGAGCATTCGGACACCCTGATCAGCGCCCTGCGGGCCAGCGGCTACCAGGTGGTCTTCGCGGCCGAGGCGTGACACCTGTGGGTGCCACGCCTCGGATGCGCAGTGTGTCGGCAGCGGGGTGCCGGCGTCGGTCGACCCGGTCGGAAGCGGGTGACGCGATCGGCGACGGTCAGCCGGAGAACGGCTCGAAGCTGACCACCGTCACCTTGATGTCGGCCCCGCTGGGGGCCGTGTAGGTGCAGGTCTGGCCGGCGCGGCCGCCCAGGATCGCCTTGCCCAGCGCGGACTCGGGGCTGTAGACGGTCAGGTCGGTGGTGGCGGCGATCTCCCGGGAACCGAGCAGGAAGGTCTCGGTGTCGTTCGTGTCGTCGTCGAAGTAGATCGTCACCACCATGCCGGGCGACACCGCGTCCGCCGTCGGTGCCGCGCCGACCTTCGCGGTGCGCAGCAGCTCCTGGAGGTAGCGGATGCGGCCCTCGGCCTTGCCCTGCTCCTCGCGGGCGGCGTGGTAGCCGCCGTTCTCCTTCAGGTCGCCCTCCTCGCGCCGAGCGTTGATCTCGGCTGCGATCGCCGGGCGGTTGGCGATGTGCTCGTCGAGCTCGGCCTGGAGGCGGTCGTGCGCGTCCTGGGACAGCCAGGTGGCGGGCGCCTCGTTGCCAGTGGACACAGGCGTTCTCCTCAGTTGTGCGTGGCTGGCTGACAGGTGAACTACCAAGTTACCAGTGCGGTACGACACAGCGTGTCGGCCATCACCGCCGGTGTCCGGATCACACACCTGGGGTGAACACCCCGTCAGCCCCGCTTCTGGTGCTGTTTGGGCAGGTCAGAAGGGTGCTCGACAGCGCAGGACCTCACCGATGAACGGCCGCGCGGTGGTCGTCAGGCGGTGCCGGGTCGTGACGTGCCGATCCCCGGGATCGGCGGTCACGGTGACCTGTTCGCGGCCGACCTCGGCGCCGGCACGGTCCCGCGCGCGCAGCACGCAGACCGCTGACCCACCGGACGGGACCGTCACCCGAAAGTCGACAAGCACCTGCTTGTCCGTGATGTCGGTGTAGGTGATCACCTGGGCGTCGTAGACCGGGTCGCCGTACTGGCGGTAGAGCCGTACCGAGATCACGGTCAGCGTCGCGACGAGCGCCAACAGCGCCAGCGCGGCCATCAGCGTACGGCGGCGCTTTCCGCCCGGTGCCCGACGGCGGCCGTAGCGTCCGGCCGGGAATACCGGCGCGCCTGGTGAAATTGTGGCGTGCGTCTCGGTCACCGGCGGGTATCTCCTGGCGTTGTTGTCGGCGGCATCGGCAAGAATGACAGAGCCCCATCCTCCCACCCGGTCCAGCGGCAGGAATGGCAGGTCATGCCCGGCGCTGGTGGCCGGTGACAGGGCGCGGTGAGGAAAGATCCCGGCAGGTCAGCCGGTCGAGCCCGGTCGGGTCCACCGTCCGGCACAGACGAGGAGCGCCGAAGTTGGCAGAGCAACTGCGTCTCATGGCCGTGCACGCGCACCCGGACGACGAGTCGAGCAAGGGCGCGGCGACGACGGCGAAATATGTCGCTCAGGGGGTGGACGTCCTGGTCGTGACGTGCACCGGTGGCGAGCGCGGGAGCGTGCTCAACCCCAAGCTCGACCGACCCGACGTGTGGGCGAACATCGGCGAGATCCGGCGTGCCGAGATGGACGCCGCACGGGCGATCCTCGGCGTCGACCAGGCCTGGCTGGGCTTCGTCGACTCGGGTCTGCCTGAGGGCGATCCGCTGCCGCCGCTGCCCGAGGGCTGTTTCGCCCTCCAGGACGTCGAGGTCGCAGCGGGCCCGCTGGTGCGATTGATGCGCGAGTTCCGTCCGCACGTGGTGACCACGTACGACGAGGAGGGTGGCTACCCGCACCCGGACCACATCATGTGCCACAAGGTGAGCGTGGCCGCGTTCGAGGCCGCCGGTGACCCGGAGCGCTACCCGGAGCTGGGCGCGCCCTGGCAGCCGCTGAAGCTCTACTACGACATCGGCTTCTCCAAGGGCAAGATCATGGCCTTGCACGAGGGCATGCTGGCCGCCGGTCTGGAGTCGCCCTACGAGGAGTGGCTCAAGCGGTGGGAGGACCGCCCCGACAAAGGCCCGCGGATCACCACCCGGGTCGAGTGCGCCGAATACTTCCCGGTCCGCGATGACGCGCTGCGCGCCCACGCCACCCAGGTCGACCCGGACGGCTTCTGGTTCCACGTGCCGATGGAGCTCCAGCGGCGCGCCTGGCCGACCGAGGATTACGAGCTGGCGCGCTCGATGGTCGACAGCCCGCTGCCAGAGTCCGATCTCTTCGCCGGGGTGCGGGAGACGGCGCACGCGCGCTGATTCCCGACGGGGCTACCCTGATTACCAACCGCACATCGGAGGAACGCCATGCTGACCGCTGCCCAGGTGCTCGCGGAGAACAACTTCGGGGACACCCGCACGGGTGGTCTGGCCGGGCCGATGGGCCTGTTCCTCATCCTGCTGCTGGCCACCGCGACCATTCTGCTGATCCGCAACATGAACGCTCGGCTGCGCCGTCTGCCGGAGCGTTTCCCCACACAGTCCGGGCCGACCGACCCGACCAGGGCCGATGCGGCAGTCGTCGATCCGACAGACGGGACCGGGGGGCGTGATTCATCCACGCCCGCTCCCAACGGGCACCAGCAGCACCTGAACGGGTAGTCCGCGCGTGAATCACGCCGAACCGGGTGGTCGCCCCCTGTTGCGACCACCCGGTTTGGCTTAGCCTTCCGCCGGGGGGACCAAAAGTCTCCGAGCCGTGTGCGGGAGGGGGCGCCGATGACCAGCACAGCACCGGCCGCCCACCGCGACGTCGGTCGGTCGGCTGACGGGGGAGGTCGATGACCTCCGGTCCGGCCGACGACCCGTTCGATCGGCTCGGGGTGCGTGGCACACCGGGCCGGGTGCTCGTGCTCACCGCCGCCGTCACGCTGACCGCCCTGGCCGCCGCCGCGGTCGGGCTGACCCTCCCGGTCCGGCTGCCGGCCGACGACCCCCTCGGCGGTCCGGCCCGTTTCGGCATCGCCGTCGCCGTCCTGGCCCTCGCCCAGCTCGCCCGGCTGCGATTCCGCTCGGCCGCCGGCATGGTCAGCATCACCTGGGGCGAGGCGGCCCTGATCGTCTGCCTCTACCTGACTCCCGCCGGCTGGCTCCCGTCCGCCACGCTGCTCGGCACCGGGCTGGCCTGGACGCTGCTGTCACTGCACAGCGACCGCCGTCCGGCCCTGGAGATCGTCCGGATCGCCGCTTCGCTGGCCGCCGCGTCCGCACTGGCCGTCTCCGTGACCACCGCGCTCGGGCGACCCCTGCTCTCGCCACCCACCCCGATCCTGGCGCTGGCCGTGATCGCCGGTTCGGTGACGTACCTCCTGGTGACCGCCTGGCTGGGCGGCGTGACGCTGGGTCTGCGGCACGGGCTGCCGATCGGGCCGCCGCTGCTCGCCGCACTGCGTGGCAAGCTGCTGATGTTCGTCGGCAACGTGGCGGTCGGCCTCGTGGTGGTCGCCCTTCTGGAACTCGACCCGCGCTGGTTGCTGTTGCTACCGCCGCTGCTGTGGCTGTTGCAGCAGACCTACCGTTACCGGCTGCGCTCCGATCAAGAGCGGCGCACCTGGCGTGCCTTCGCCGAGGCCACCGCGGCCCTCAACCAGCTCGACGAGCGGGGCGTGGCCAGCGCGGCGGTCACCGGGGCGCTGACCCTGTTCAACGCCGAGCTGGTGGACGTCGACGTGGCCCGGGCCGACGGCCGGTGGCACCGCTACCGGGGCGACGCCGGAGGTCAACTGGTCGACCGGGAGACCAGCCCGCCGGACCAGTCGGAGCCGGACGAGCACGAGCTGAGCCGGGCGCTGTCGGTCGGCGCCACGCCGGTCGGTCGGCTGCGGGTGCGGTTCCCCCGCTCGGCCCCACCCACGGCCCGGGAACGTGACGCGGTGGCCGCGTTCGGCGACGCCCTCGCCGCCGCCCTGCACGACGCCGCGACCCACCACGAGCTGCGGCTGGTGACAGCCCGTTCGTCGTACGAGGCGGTGCACGACCCGCTCACCGGGCTCGCCAACCGGGCGGCGATGCTGAGCAAGGGCGACCAGTCGCTGCGACAGCTCGGCCACGACCACCCGGTGGCGCTGTTGCTGCTGGACATCAACCAGTTCAAGGAAGTCAACGACACCCTCGGTCACGCGGCGGGTGACCAGCTGCTGCGACTGACCGCGAACCGGCTCAACGCGCTGGTCCGCGCCGGTGACCTGCTCGGTCGACTCGGTGGCGACGAGTTCGCCCTGCTGCTCACGGCGGTGCCGGTGCTCGGCGACCGGTCCGCCCCGATGGCCCACGCGTTGCGTCAGGCCCGCGAGATCGCCGAACGGCTGGCCGCACCGACCGAGGTGGCCGGCGTACGGATGTCCATCGAGGTCTCGGTCGGGGTGGTGGTGGCCGCTGCGGGCACCGCGGACCTGACCGAGCTGCTGCGCCGGGCCGACATCGCGATGTACCAGGCCAAGGAGGGCGGGGGCAACGTCGCCGCGTACGACGGCGCACGCGACGCGGCCAGCACCGACCAGCTCGCCCTGCTGGCCGAGCTGCGTGAGGCGTTGACGGTCGACGATCAGCTGGTGCTGGCGTTGCAGCCGGCTGTCGACCTGGCCACGGGTGCGCCCACCGGGGTGGAGGCGCTGATCCGTTGGCAGCACCCCAGGCGTGGGTGGCTGAACCCGGCCGACTTCATCCGGCCGGTGGAGAACAGCGAGCAGCTCGGCGCCTTCACCCGCTACGTGCTGAACAAGGCGCTCAGCGTGGCCGCCGGTTGGGCCCGGGACGGGCTGGACGTGCCGATCTCGGTCAACCTCTCGGCGCGCAGCCTGCTCGACCCCCGGTTGCCGGCAGAGATCGCCGAGGCGTTGCGCCGCCACCAGGTGCCGCCGCACCGGCTCGTTCTGGAGATCACCGAGACGGTGGTGATGAGCGAGCTGGAGGTCATCGACGAGGTGCTGGCGACGCTCCGGTCGATGGGCGTGCAACTCGCCGTCGACGACTTCGGCACCGGCTTCTCGTCACTGACCTTCCTCACCCGGATCGCTGTGGACGAGTTGAAGGTGGACCGTTCCTTCGTCATCCGGATGGCCGACTCGCCGGAGGCCGCGGCGATCGTCCGGACGACCGTCGGCCTCGCTCACGAGTTGGGGTTGCGGGTGGTCGCCGAAGGGGTGGAGACCGCCGAGCAGCGAATGGCCCTGGCCGAGTTGGGCTGCACCTCCGCGCAGGGCTACCACTTCTTCAAGCCCATGCCGGCGGACAAGATCGGCGCGGTGCTGGGGTCGCTGCGCGACTCGGCGGAGTCGAACGTGTTCCGGCTCCGCGCCGACGGCGCGTCCTGACCGTCCGGGTGGAGCCCGCGCGGTCCGCGCCGGGGCTGGCTATGGTCGTCAGGTGAACCGACTCGCCGAGGCCACCAGTCCGTACCTGCTCCAGCACGCCGACAACCCGGTCGACTGGTGGCCCTGGTCGGACGAGGCGTTCGCCGAGGCGAAGCGGCGGGATGTTCCGGTGCTCATCTCGGTGGGCTACGCGGCCTGCCACTGGTGCCACGTCATGGCGCACGAGTCGTTCGAGAACGAGCAGGTCGGTGCCCTGATGAACGACAACTTCGTGTCGATCAAGGTGGATCGTGAGGAACGCCCGGACGTGGACGCGGTCTACATGACCGCCACCCAGGCGATGACCGGCCAGGGCGGTTGGCCGATGACCGTCTTCGCCACCCCGGACGGCACCCCGTTCTTCTGCGGCACCTACTTTCCCCGACCCAACTTCGTCCAGTTGCTCCAGTCGGTCGCCACCGCCTGGCGGGAGCAGCGCGAGGCGGTGCTGGGCCAGGGCGCCGCCGTGGTCGAGGCGATCGGCGGCGCGCAGGCCGTGGGCGGCCCCACCGCGCCGCTGGACGCCCCGCTGCTCGACGCGGCGGCTGCGAAGCTGGCCAGCGAGTACGACGCCACGAACGGCGGGTTCGGTGGCGCCCCGAAGTTTCCGCCGCACATGAACCTGCTCTTCCTGCTGCGCCACCACCAGCGCACCGGCGACCCGGGCAGCCTGGAGATCACCCGGCACACGGCCGAGGCGATGGCCCGGGGCGGCATCTACGACCAGCTCGCGGGCGGCTTCGCCAGGTATTCGGTGGACGCGCACTGGACGGTGCCGCACTTCGAGAAGATGCTCTACGACAACGCGCTGCTGCTGCGGCTCTACACCCAGCTGTGGCGACTCACCGGTGACCCGCTGGCCCGCCGGGTGGCCCGTGACACCGCCCGGTTCCTCGCCGACGAGCTGCACCGGCCCGGGCAGGGGTTCGCGTCCGCACTGGATGCCGACACCGACGGCGTCGAGGGGCTCACCTACGCCTGGACGCCCGCGCAGCTCGTGGAGGCGTTGGGCGAGGAGGACGGCCGGTTCGCCGCCGACCTGTTCACCGTCACCGACGACGGCACCTTCGAGAAGGGCATGAGCGTGCTGCGGCTCGCTCGGGACGTGGACGACGCCGCTCCCGAGGTGCGCGCCCGCTGGCAGCAGGTGATCGGGCGACTCCTCGCCGCCCGGGACACCCGCCCCCAGCCGGCCCTCGACGACAAGGTGGTGGCCGCCTGGAACGGCCTGGCGATCACCGCCATCGCCGAGTTCCAGCAGGTCGCCGCGGTGTACGCGTCCCCGAAGGACGAGGACGCCAACCTGATGGACGGCGTCACCATCGTCGCCGACGGGGCGATGCGCCAGGCCGCCGAGCACCTGGCCACCGTGCACCTGGTGGACGGCCGGCTGCGCCGGGTCTCCCGGGACGGCAAGGTCGGCGAGCCGGCCGGTGTCCTGGAGGACTACGGCTGCGTTGCCGAGGCCTTCTGCGCGCTGCACCAACTCACCGGTGAGGGCCGCTGGCTGACCCTGGCCGGCGAGCTGCTGGACACCGCCCTGGCGCACTTCGCCGCGCCAGGTGGCGCCTTCTACGACACCGCCGACGACGCCGAGCGGCTGGTCGCCCGGCCGGCCGACCCGACCGACAACGCCACCCCGTCCGGTCGGTCGGCGTTGATCGCCGGGCTGGTGGCGTACTCGGCGCTGACCGGGGAGACGCGCTACCGGGAGGCCGCCGAAGCGGCCCTCGGCACTGTCGCGCCGATCGTCGGTAAGCACCCCCGGTTCACCGGGTACGCGGCAACCGTCGGCGAGGCGTTGCTCTCCGGGCCGTACGAGATCGCCGTGGTCACCGACGACCCGGCCGGCGACCCCCTGGTGGCCGCCGCCCGCCGGCACGCGCCGCCCGGAGCGGTGGTCGTCGCCGGGCGTCCGGACCAGCCGGGTGTGCCGCTGCTCGCCGACCGTCCGCTGGTCGAGGGGCGGTCCGCCGCGTACGTCTGCCGGGGTTTCGTCTGCCAGCGGCCGGTCACCTCGGTCGAAGAGCTGGTAGCCGAGCTGGGTTGAGCGCACGGCCACGCCCGGTAGTCGCCCGCTCCGCCCGCCGGGTGGTCCCGCCAGCGCTTCCGAGGCGGGTCGCCGGCCCTCCCGGTGGGCCCGTCGGCGGCCCGGATAGGCTGGCCGCGCTATGGATTCCCGTACCGGTCTGCCAGTTGTCGGCATGGTGGGTGGCGGCCAGTTGGCCCGAATGACCCACCAGGCCGCGATCGCCCTCGGCCAGTCACTGCGTGTGCTCGCGACAGCCCCTGACGACGGCGCGGCGCTGGTCGCCGCCGACGTCCAGTACGGCGACCACACCGACCTGGCCGCGCTGCGCACCTTCGCCAAGGGCTGCGACGTCGTCACCTTCGACCACGAGCACGTACCTTCCGAGCACATCCGCACGCTGGCGGCGGAAGGCGTGCCCCTCTACCCGCCGGCCGACGCCCTGCTGCATGCCCAGGACAAGCAGGTCATGCGGGAACGCCTGACCGAGCTGGGTGCGCCCAACCCGGCCTGGCGGCCGGTCGCGGAGCCCGCCGACCTCGTCGACTTCGGCGAGCAGGCCGGCTGGCCGGTGGTCCTCAAGGCGGCTCGGGGCGGGTACGACGGCCGGGGCGTCTGGATGGTCGACGACGCCGCCCAGGCCACCGAGTTGGCGACCACGCTGCTCGCTGGCGGCACCCGGCTGATCGTCGAGGAGCGGGTGCCGCTGCGGCGGGAACTGGCCGTGCAGGTGGCCCGTTCGCCGTTCGGTCAGGTGGCCGCGTACCCCGTGGTCGAGACCGTGCAGCGCGACGGCATCAACGTGGAGGTCCTCGCCCCGGCCCCCGGCCTGGACGAGGAACTGGCGGTCTCCGCTCAGCAACTCGCCATCGACCTGGCCACCGCGCTCGGTGTGATCGGCCTGCTGGCCGTGGAGTTGTTCGAGGTGCGCGACGACGCCGGCCGGCCCGCGATCGTGGTCAACGAGCTGGCGATGCGACCCCACAACTCCGGCCACTGGACCATCGAGGGTGCCCGGACTTCGCAGTTCGAGCAGCACCTGCGGGCCGTGCTGGACTACCCGATGGGTGACACCGCGCTGACCGCCCCGGTGGTGGTGTCGGCGAACGTGCTCGGCGGTGAGCCGGGCGGAATGTCGATCGACGAGCGGTTGCACCACCTCTTCGCCGCAGAGCCGGGCGCCAAGGTGCACCTGTACGGCAAGCAGGTGCGACCTGGCCGCAAGATCGGGCACGTCACAGTGCTCGGTGACGACCTGGACGACCTGCGGGCGCGGGCCGCACGCGCCGCGCGCTGGCTGCGCGAGGGCCACGAGTGAACCACGGTTTCGAATGAACCACGGGTTCGGGTGAACCAGGGTTTCGGGAACGAGGAGAGGGCCGTAGTGAGCACTGTTGGCTTGATCATGGGCAGCGACTCGGACTGGCCGACCATGCGGGCCGCGGCCGAGGTGTTGGACGACTTCGGCGTGGCGTACGAGGTCCGGGTGATCTCGGCGCACCGGACTCCGGTCGCGATGATCGAGTACGGACGCGACGCTGCCGACCGGGGCCTCAAGGTGATCATCGCGGGGGCCGGGGGTGCCGCCGCATTGCCTGGCATGGTGGCCTCGGTGACGCCACTGCCGGTGATCGGCGTGCCGGTGCCGCTGAAGCACCTCGACGGCATGGACTCGCTGCTGTCCATCGTGCAGATGCCGGCCGGGATCCCGGTCGCCACCGTGTCGATCGGCAACGCCCGCAACGCCGGCCTGCTCGCCGTACGGATCCTCGGTGCCGCCGACGAGGGCCTGCGCGCCAAGATGGCGACCTACCAGCAGGACCTGGAGAAGCTGGTAGCAACAAAGGAAGCCGCCCTCCAAGCAACCCTGCCCCAGCCCTGACCCCCACAAGCCCCGCCCCGCCCTAGCCCTAGCCCTCGCGCCGCGACCCCGCCCCGCTCCCGCGATCTTGCACTTTCGGTCGTTGTCCTGTGGCTTTCACGCCTTATGTCGCAACAGAAAGTGCAAGATCGCGCAAGGTCGACCGGCGAACCCGGCCCACCCCGCGCCAGCCCTCGCAACCCGACCTCGACGGGTCGATCATGGAGTTCTGGTGCCCGAAGAGGAGGCATTTACGGGTTTTGTCCCCCACCACAACTCCATGATCGACGCCAGTGCGGGCGGGGGCGGGGGCGTAGGGGCGGGGGCGCGTGGGCGGGCGGCCGCGGCCCGCGCCGTTCACGGGCCGCGTCTACTCACCCTGGCTTGTCACTCGCCCTGCCGTGACGCTCCGGTTTTATCTCATGCCGCGTAGGGCGGTCTGTAGGCGTTCCTGGGCGCGGCGGCGGCGCTCGTTGCTTGCGCCGAGCACCAGCAGCAGAATGCCCACCGGGATCAGCGCCAACCACGGGCCCAGGCTGAACAGGGCGTGGATCGCCGTGATCGCGGTGACCGACGCGCCGACGATCACCGGTGCCTGCTGTCGACTGGACGAGCCGAAGATCAGCACCGCGACCGCGCCGAGTAGCAGGAGCATCTGCCGCACCGTGCTGGACTCGGTGGCCAGCACGATCGCCAGCGTTGGCACGAAGGCCGCTACCAGCGCCGGGCCGTACGCCACCCAACTGCTCATGTCGGGCCGGTGGCGCAGCTCCAGGACGCCGACGAGGAGGGCCAGCACGGCGAACGGCAGCGTGTACGCCTCGGGCAGCGCCACGTCGGCGACTCGCATCAGGATCCACCACGCGGTGATCTCACAGACCACCACTGCCCAGAACAGGATCCGGCGTTCCACCGGTCGGCGACCGGGTCGGGTCGCCGCCACCCCGAGGACAGCGCCCCAGGCGGCCAGCAGGGCGGCGATGTGGCGGGGCGAGTCGAAGGCGAGGGCCAACGCGATCAGCGCGGCAGCGTACCCGGTCCACTCCACAGTCGAGGCCTCTCGCTGCGCCTCGGGGCGGCGCAGCCGGGGGACTGTCGCGGCGAGCACCTGTAGGACCGCGCCGACGGCGAGCACCCCGAACGCCGACCAGACCGCCGCCAGCCCGGCGACCAGGCCGACGGTGAGCACGAAGAGCTGCGCCATGAGTGAGGCGAAGAGCCAGCCGAGGATGCGCGCCCGCTGCGTGGTGCCGAACAGCGCCGCCACCGCGCCCACCCCGACGGCGCTCCCCAGGGTGAACAGGGTCATCTGCCGGTCGGCCAGGCTGCCGGCGAGCCCGGCGCTGCCACCGGCGAGGCCGATGGCGAACACCAGCACCCGGGCCAGCCGCAGTGAGCGGGCCCGCTCGACCAGCGCCGGCGGTGGGGTCAGTGCGAGACCGAGCATCGCGATGGTGAAGACGGAGAGCGCGGCGACGGTGCTGGCGGGCCAGCCCTGGCCCAGCGCGATGGGTGCGATCAGCAGCGTGACGGCCGCACCGGGCAGCACCACCGGCACGGCCCGGGAACGCCGCCCGCCGCTGAACCCGGTGGCGGCCAGCGCGGCGGTCGCGGTGAGCAGCAACGCCGTCAGCACGTGGGTCGGGTTGACCACGTCCGGTGGAGGGGTAAGCAGCTCCGGCGGCGGGCCCTGCCAGATCCGGGTCAGTGTGCGGTGCGGCTCGACCAGGGCGGTGACCAGTGCGGGTGCAATCGAGGCGAGCGCCAGGGCGGTCGGCAGCGCCGCCGCCGCCAACGCACCGGCGGCCGGGTTGACCCGCCACCGCCGTCGTTCCGCGTCGTCGGGCAGCCGCCGCAGGGCGCCGTCGAGTCGGACCGCCCAGCGCCGGACCGGCTGGGCCGCGCCGGTGGGCGGCACGGTGGCCGCGCGGATCAGCTCGGCCAGGACGCCGAGCAGGGCGGCGGCGGCCGCGTACACGCCGGCGGCGAGGCCGGTGGGGATGGCGGCGAGGGCGCTGATGGTGGCCCCGCCGACGACCGCCACGCTGACCCAGGGCAGATATTGCGGCACCAGTCGGCGGACCGCTGCCACGGCGGCCAGGCCGAGGCTGGTCGCGGCCAGCGCGGCGGTCAGCACCACCTGCGCCGAGTGGTCGAACTCGGCGGACAGTGCCGCCACCGCACCCGGGAGGGCCAGCAGGGCGGCACCGATCGCCGCGCCGCCGATCTGCGCCAGGTGCGGCGGCATGCCCTCGGTGTCGATGTCGGCGACCTGTGGACCTGCGAGGACGCGGGCCAGCGTGGCCACCACCACGCCGATCAGCGCGATGCTGCCCAGAGCCAGGGCCGTGGTCCACGGGCGGACCAGTCCGGCTCCGGCGGCGTGCAGCGCGACGACCCCGGCCACAGTGGCCCGGGACAACCCGGCGCGTGCCTCCTCCGTGGCCACCGCGGCCATGCCGAACACGGTGGCGACCATTCCGCCGACCAGCACCGGTGACCACCAGGCCAGATCGAATGCGGCCGGTGCGCCGATCGTGGCGAGCACCACCGCCACACCGGACACGTCCCAGCGCCACGGCGGCGGGAGCAGGATGCCGGCGGCGAGGGCCAGCAGTGCCAGCGCGACCGGCGCCTGCCAGGTGGCACCGCCGACGGGGGCGGCCGGCCAGTCGCTCAGGTCGCCCCTCCAGATCGGGCCGGGGGTGGCCAGCACGCCGACCCCGCCGCGCACCGCCGACCAGCCGGCGAGGACGCCGATCAGGACGCCGCCGACGGTGAGGCCGAGGATCGGACCGCGTCGCCACTCCTCTGGCATGCTGCGGGCGGCCACGGCGACCACCAGGAGCAGGGCGGCGGCCACCGCCAGCTGCCCGCCGGGGGCGAGCACCGCCCCGATCCGTACCAGCGTGGCGATCAGGGCGGTGGTGACCGCCGCGGCGGCCAGGTCCGAGCCGTCGAGGGTGAGATCGGCTCGGCGGCCGGCGTCGATGGAGGGGGCCAGGAAGAGCAGCACCGCCGCGACCAGCAGGAGAGCGCCCACCCAGGCGTCGGCGACGGTCGCGCCGGGCGCCCCGAACGCGGCGGCGGTGACCATCAGCGCGCCCAGCCCGGTGCCGACCGACAGCGGAACGGGGATGTGGCGCTGGGAGACCTGCACGACGGCTGCGTAGCCCAGTGTCACGCAGACCGCCAGGAAGCTGGCCGCCAGGATCGGAACGGTCACCTCGCGCAGGCTCGCCGGGGTGAGGAGCGGGTCGTTCGGCATGGTCGCGGCCACGAACGCCGCCACCGCCCCGGGCAGCGCGAACGCGGCCCCACCGGCCGCCCAGGCGGTGACCGTCTCGGAGGCGGCCGAGGCGATCCGGATCCGGGGTGCCAGCGTGACCAGCGTGCCGGCCGCGAACAGGGTGATCAGGACCGCGGCGGTGAGGGTGGGGCTGGCCAGGCTGGCACCCGCGCCGAACAGGCCGACCACGGCCGCCCCGATGGCGTGCGCCACAGCGGCTCGGTCGGTGCGGGCGGACAGCCCGATGACCCCGATGCCGATCGCGGTGATCACCATTGGCCAGGGTGCCGTCGCCCAGCCGAGACCGAACGAGGCTGGAACGGCGAGCGCGGTCAGCGCCGCGCCGGCGACAGCGAACTCCCGGCGGATCTCGGTGGGCAGGGCCAGCACCGCCGCGATGGTGAGCAGGAACGCGGCGACCGCGAGCTGCCAGGTCGTCGGCCCGACGGCGGCGGCCAGCTCGCCCGGGTATCGGCTGAGGTCGGGGTTCCAGGCGGGCAGTGCCGCCCGGACCGGTGCCACCCCGGCTCGTAGCGCGCCGCCGGCGACCACCAGACCACTGACGGTCAGCGCCACCGCTGAGGCCAACTGTGGGCCACGTCGGGCCGCCTCCGGGACCGCGCGCACCGCCAGCCCGGTCACCGTGATGACCGCCGCGATCAGCAGCAGCGCCCGGCCGGGGAGTGCCACCGAGGCGATCCGGCTGAGCGAGCCGATCACCGCCAGGGTGACGATGCCGGCCGCGACGTCCGGCAGCGGCGGGCGCCGCAGCACCAACGCGCCGGCCAACCCGATCACGGCGGCCAGCAGCAGCACCAACCCGGCGCCGGTAGCGGTCGGCACGGTCTGTGCCCGCAGCAGGGCGGTGACCGCGTACGCCAGCGAGACGGCGACCGCCAGGGCGTGCAGCAACCAGGTCAGCTCACGCAGGCCGGGCACCGGCCTGGTGGGCTGCGGGTCAGTCGCGCCGCCGCTGGCGTCGATCAGCTCGGCGGCCTCCTCCGGGTCGCCCTCCGGCCGGCTCTCGGCGTCTCGTTGGCGGGGCGCGGACGGCGTGCCCGGCGATGGCAGGTCCTGTCGGACCTGGCGTTCGACGGTCACGCCGGAGCGGGCCAGGCCGAGGTCGACGAGGGCGACCAGGGCCAGCACCAGCGCCCAGCCGCCCGGGCCGGTGATCTGGTCGTACGCCAGCAGCGGCAGCACCGGCTGGGCGGCGAGCACGGTGGCGAAGCGGGGCGCGCGCAGACCGGTCCAACCGGCGTACCCGAATGCGACGGCGGCGGTGACCGCGAAGATCACCCCGGCGAAGACCGTGCCGGAGCCGCCGCCGACGCCGATCCGGTCCACCGCCCAGAGGGCGTTGCCGGCGAGCGGCACCAGCAGCAGGCCGACCGCGGCGATGGTCTCGGCGGTCGAGGTGAGCCCGCGCCGGGCCAGTGCCGGCGGGGCGAGCAGCATCAGCACGGTGGCCAGGAGCAGGATGCCGAGCCGGGCCAGCGCGTCCATCGAGCTGGTGGCCACCGCCGCGAAGACCACGGCGGCCACGCCGAGGAGCAGCGCGCCCAGCCCCAGCGGGATGTTCTGCACCTCGCGCGAGGACGCCTCCGGCGGGTGCTCCGGGTCGTCCACGTCCAGCCAGACGGCCCGGGGCGGGGGCGGCGGCGGGTCCTCCGGGGCGGGCGGAGTGCCCTGGCGGGGCACCCGGGGCGGCGCTCCCATGGTGGCAGTCGGTGGCCGTCGGCCGGGGCGGCGACGCAGCACCCGGCGTGGCCGGGTGGCCTGCTTGAGCCGCTCCTCGCTGGCGTGGGCGAGGATGTCCCGCTGGAAGAGCGCGGCCTGCATCTTGGCGGCGATCTGCCGCTGCTCGCGGGCGATGGCGGCGTCGCGCGCCTTCATCTCCGCGATCGAACGCTCGATGTCGGCCAGGTGCTCGGCCCACTGTGGTTGATCTGCCCCACAGTGCGGGCATCGAACGGCCGGCTTGATCTCCCGGCCGCACGAGGAGCATTGAAAGGTCGCCACGACACCCCTCCACCCGCACTGTGGACTCCCACTGTCGCAGCATGCCCAAAGCTGGCGCGGATTTCGACTCTTGTCGGCGGGTCCGGGGCAAACAACGACACCGGCCGGCCATCGAGATGCTCGATGGCCGGCCGGTGGGGCGTCGGTTGGGTCAGGGGCGACCCATGCCCCGGTACTCCCAGCCCGCCTGGGCCCAGAGTGCCGGGTCGAGGCAGTTGCGGCCGTCGACGACCTTGCGACCCTTGACCAACTCGCCGAGGGCGACCGGGTCGGCGTTGCGGAAGTCGGCCCACTCGGTGAGGACGCAGACCAGGTCGGCCTCGTTGACCGCCTCGTTGATGCTGCTCTCGTACGTCAACTCGGGGACCGCGCGGCGGGCGTTCTCGGTGCCCTGCGGGTCGTACACGTGCACGTCGGCGCCGGCCTTGTGCAACAGCGCGGCGACGGCGAGCGCCGGGGCGTCGCGGACGTCGTCGGTGTTGGGCTTGAAGGTGGCGCCGAGTACGGCGATCCGGGTGCCGGAGAAGTCCGGGCCGGCCGGCCCGGAGCGGCGGCCGAGCAGGTCCGCGGCGAGCTGGAGCACCCGCGTACGCCGGCGCAGGTTGATCAGGTCGACCTCGTGGAGGAAGCGCAGCGCCTCGCCGGCGCCCAGCTCCTGGGCGCGGGCCTGGAAGGCCCGGATGTCCTTGGGCAGGCAGGCGCCTCCGAAGCCGAGGCCGGCCTGGAGGAACCGGTTGCCGATCCGCGGGTCGTAGCCGATCGCGCGGGCCAGCTGGGTGACGTCGCCACCGGAGGCCTCGCAGACCTCGGCCATCGCGTTGATGAAGGAGATCTTGGTGGCCAGGAAGGCGTTCGCGGCGACCTTGACCAGCTCGGCGGTGGAGAAGTCGGTAACCACCAGGGGCACCTCGCGGTCCTCCGTGGCGGCCAGGTCGAACACGCCCTTGTGCGCGGCGTAGAGCATGCCGTTGGCCCACTCGCTCTTGACGCCGACCACGATCCGGTTGGGTCGCAGGACGTCGTCGACGGCGAAGCCCTCCTGGAGGAACTCGGGGCTCCACGCCACCTCGACGTCCAGGTCGTTCGGGGTGTGCTTGCCGACGAGCTGCTCGACCCACTCGGCGGTGCCGACCGGCACGGTGGACTTGCCGACGATCAACGCCTTGCGGGTCAGGTGCTGCGCGAGGCTGGTGACCGATGCCTCGACGTACGACAGGTCGGCGCCCATGCCGTCGGCCCGCTGCGGGGTGCCGACGCAGATGAAGTGCACGTCACCGAACTCGGCGGTCTCGGCGATGTCGGTGCTGAACCGGAGGCGGCCGGCGGCGAGGTTGCGTCGGAGCAGCTCGTCCAGGCCGGGCTCGTGGATCGGCACCTGACCAGCGTTCAGCATCGCGATCTTGTCGGCGTCGACGTCGAACCCGAGAACCTCGTAGCCCAGTTCTGCGTAGCAGATGGCGTACGTCGCACCGAGGTAACCAGTCCCTAGGAACGTCACCCGCGGCCGGGGTGCGCCCGAGGGCGGGGTCACCGCGGCGATGGCGGGGGTCGGCTGGATGGTGGGGTAGGGGATCGTCACGCCTGTCTTCTCCGCTCGCGCTGGCGCCGCGTCGTCGCGTCGCATTCTGCTGCGGCGCCTGGGCGGGGCACCGGAGGGTGGCTCACTGTCTCAATCTCCATCATCGCTGAGCGCGTCAGGTGCACCGTCCTGCCCATACCTACGCGCCGGTAACATCACCTGAACTGCAGTCGCTAGTCTTCAGTCTGCGCCGTCGGCGGTCAGGAGTCGTCACAGACTGCGCATGATAGTGGTGAAGGGGAGGGCCGAGATGGCCGCAGGGGAGTCGTTCGACGTCTACCGGTTGCCGGAGGAGCACCAGGCGATCCGGGAAGCCGTGCGAGAGGTCTGCGCCGCGAAGGTGGCTCCGCACGCCGCGGAGGCCGACGAGACGGGGGAATTCCCCAAGGCGTCCTACGACGCGCTGCGAGCGGCCGACTTCCACGCACCGCACATCCCCGAGGAGTACGGCGGCGCGGGCGCGGACGCGCTGGCCACCGCCATCGTGATCGAGGAGGTGGCCCGTGCCTGCGCGTCGTCCTCGCTGATCCCGGCGGTGAACAAACTCGGCACCATGCCGCTCCTGTTGTCCGGTTCCGCCGACCTCAAGGCTCGCTACCTGACGCCGGTCGCGGCCGGTGAGGCGATGTTCTCGTACTGCCTCTCCGAGCCCGAGGCGGGCAGTGACGCGGCGTCCATGACCACCAGGGCGGTACGTGACGGGGATCACTGGGTGCTCAACGGTGTCAAGCGCTGGATCACCAACGCAGGGGTGTCCGAGTTCTACACCGTATTCGCCGTCACCGACCCGTCCGCCCGGTCCCGGGGCATCTCGGCCTTCGTGGTCGAGAAGTCCGATGCCGGGGTGAGCTTCGGCGCGCCGGAGAAGAAGCTCGGGATCAAGGGCTCGCCCACCCGCGAGGTCTACCTCGACAACGTGCGGATCCCGGCCGACCGGATGATCGGCGCGGAGGGCACCGGCTTCGCGACCGCGATGAAGACCCTTGACCACACCCGGGTCACCATCGCCGCGCAGGCCGTCGGGATCGCGCAGGGCGCGCTCGACTACGCGAAGGGGTACGTGGCCGAGCGCCGCCAGTTCGGCAAGGCGGTCGCCGAGTTCCAGGGGATCCAGTTCATGCTGGCCGACATGGGCATGAAGCTCGAGGCGGCCCGGCAGCTCACGTACGCGGCTGCTGGCAAGTCGGAGCGTGGCGACGCGGATCTCACCTACTTCGGCGCTGCGGCCAAGTGCTTCGCCTCCGACGCCGCCATGGAGATCACCACCGACGCGGTGCAGTTGCTGGGTGGCTACGGCTACACGCGGGACTACCCGGTCGAGCGGATGATGCGGGACGCCAAGATCACCCAGATCTACGAAGGCACGAACCAGGTGCAGCGGATCGTGATGGCCCGGCAACTATTGCAGGGCTGACCGAGGGGTTTCCGAACGCCGTTGCTCAAGCGTCCGGTGCCGGCAGTCGCCGGTGCCGGCGCGCGGCATCCCGGCGCTCGGGTAAAGGCGGGGCAGCGCCGCACCGGGCCTGATTCGACGCGCACTCACACTGATCATCGTCGATGGGCTCGGCACGCGTCCGCCGGGATTCGGGTGTCGGTGGCCAGCTGGATACCCGGCGTGGGAGGTGCCTTCGGGTACGCCGTGCGCCTACCCCCCGGCGCCCACGTACGCGTGGTGGCGGGCCTGTGCGACAAAGGAATCCGGTGCTCGACGCGTCGTCTGGCCCGATCGGATCCGGCAATCGAACTGAAGTGTCCGGCGGCCCCCGCGTCGGCTTGTCGGCCCGGATGGTAGACGGCTTCGCGCGGGCTGTGATCCGGCGACGGTGGCGCTCTCCGTCGCGCCTCGCGATGCGCACGTTAACATCCATTACATTGACTGTTGTCCAACCATTCGGATGCTCGGACAATGGATGATCGGTCGTTCTTTCCGCCTGTCGTGTGAGACTCGTCTCCGTGTCGGATTATGACCACTATTTCCGCGATGAATGATTCTCCCCGTCCGGGCAAGGTGATCTTTCTGACGCGCCTCGTCCACTGTGGGCGGTGGCGTCGTCGTTGATCGGTCCGCACGGGCGCGGAGAGTCCGCCGAGAATACCCCTGTACTGCATAGACGCGTCGCTGGCAACGCATTTCTGGCCGATTCCGGTCGTCCCGCCCGACCACCCGGAGGCCCGCTCGACGGAGCGCCGGCGGGCCCGCCGGCGTGCTCGGTCGACCAACCACCTGCGGAGTATTTGTCATAAATACGTCCCGGTTGGGATGGTCGACTTCAGCGGCAGGCAAGGGTCTTGACACGCTCCGTGTCTGATGGTTTTCTGTGCCTCGCTTGCGTTTACATTCATGAACGCTGTTGGGTCGCAACTTCGGGGGGGAGCGCGACGTGGGTTCAGCGTGGCTTGCCAAAATTTGCTTGACATCGACCGGATTGCGTCCGTATAGGGCGCTCGGCTTCGGGTCGGATAGCCGATTAACGTGCAGGTGGCCGGCCATGGCCGTGGTGGAATCCGATAGCGAGACACGCGGCGGTGAAACCCCGCACGTCCTCTGAGCGACGCATAGCAAAAGTCTCCGCAAACGACAGTTGACGACGCCCGATCTGGGGACGCGCGTCCCGACTGCGACGCCGGCAGGTCTGACCGCCATGGTCCCTGCCTGGCCGCCGTGCCGGTTCAGCGCTTCCTCGTCGGGTCCTGGGACCAGGCGCAGAGTGAGGAAGACGTGAACATTCTCGACAACCCCGACGGACGCTTCTTCGTAGTGGTGAACGACGAGGGGCAGCACTCGCTGTGGCCCGAGTCGCTCAGCCTGCCGGCCGGGTGGACGGTGGCCCACGGGCCCGCCGACCGCGCGTCCTGCCTGGACCACGTCACCACCGAGTGGACCGACATGCGGCCGCGCAGCCTCGTGACGCACCTGGAGAGCACCACTCGGGAGGTGGCCTGATGACCACCGACGCGAGTGCCAGCCGCCCCGCGCCACACGGCGCTGCGCTCTCGCCCGGCCGGTCACGCCTCGACTCGATGTCGCCCTCGAAGCGGGCCCTGTTCGAGAAGCGTCTCGGCGGCCAGCGCTCCCGGCCGGTCGAGGCGCTCACCCGGGTGCCGCGCGGCGGCGACCTGCCCGTCTCCCCGGCACAGCGCCGGCTGTGGTTCATGGACCAGCTCGTCCCCGGCTCGGCGATGTTCAACGTGCCGACCGCGCTACGCCTGACCGGCGCACTCCGGCTCGACGTGCTCACCGACGCGGTGCGCGCCCTGGTCGACAGGCACGAGGCGCTGCGGACCGTGTTCGCGGCGAACGAGGGCGACCCGGTGCAGCGCATCCTGTCCGACTCGAGGTGGACCTCACCCCGCGCCCACTGCCCGTCGACGACGCGGCGGTGCTGGCCGCCGTACGCGACGAGGCGAGTCGTCCGTTCTCCCTCTCCGACGGGCCACTGGCTCGCGCCGCGCTGTTCCGGCAGACGCCCACCGCGCACGTGCTGGTGCTGACCCTGCACCACAGCATCTGCGACGGTTGGTCGGTCAGCCTGCTCATCGACGAGCTGCTGGAGCTGTACCGCGCCGGAGCAGAGGACCGGGCTCCCACGCTCGCGCCCCTCACCGTGCAGTACGCGGACTACGCCGCCTGGGAGAGCCGTCCCGACCGCGCCACCGAGCTGGCCGAGGGGCTCGACTACTGGAAGCGCGCACTGGCCGGCGCGGTACCCGTCATCGACCTGCCGTTGGACCGTCCCCGCCCGCCGGTGCAGTCCTTCCGGGGCGAGCGGCACCGCTTCGCCCTGCCCGACGGCCTGTGGCCGGCGGTGACCAGCCTGGCCCAGGAGGAGCGGGCCACCCCGTTCATGGTGCTGCTCGCCGGGTTCGCCGCGCTGATGTCGCGGTACGCGGCCCAGGACGAGGTCTCGGTGGTGACTCCGGTGGCGAACCGCCCCCGCGTCGAGCTGGAGACGATGGTCGGCTCCTTCGTCAACTCGATCGTCGTGCGGGTCGACACCTCCGGCGCGCCCACCTTCCGGGCCCTGGTGGGACGGGTCCGCGATCTCGTGCAGCAGGGCATGGCGCACGGCGAGGTGCCCTTCGACACGGTGGTGGAGGCGGTCGACCCGGAACGCGACCTCGGTCACACGCCCCTCGCGCAGGTGATGTTCGCCCTCGTCGAGGACCAGGCGTTGGAGGTCGAGGCGGCGGGGTTGCGGGTCACGGCCGTCGAACACCACCTGCCGATCAGCAAGCACGACCTGACGGTCGAGGTGTGGCCGGACGCCGACGGCCGGCTGCGGGGGGTGGCCGAGTACGCGACCGACATCCTCGACGAGCGCACAGCGGCGCGGATGGCCGCTCACCTCGGCGTTCTGCTGGTCGGTCTGACCGCCGCGCCGGACGCCCCGGTCGGGTTGGCCCGACTCCTGTCCGCTGAGGAGACCCGGGCGGCGGTAGTGGACGGCAACCGCACCGAGGACCCGCTCCTCGGTGACGTGCGCGCGCACGAGCTGTTCGCTCGGCAGGCCGCCCGTACCCCTGACGCGCCCGCGCTCCTGGTCGGCGACCTGACTGTCACGTTCGGAGAGTTGGACCGTCGGGCCGACGCCCTCGCCGCGCGGCTGCGCCGGCACGGGGTGGGCCCGGAGACCCGCGTCGGCCTCTTCCTGGACCGGGGTGTCGACCTCGTCACGGCCGTGCTGGCCACCCTCAAGGCCGGCGGCGCGTACGTGCCGCTGGACGTGGGCGAGCCCGCCGAGCGGGTGCGGTTCATGCTCACCGACGCCGAGGTGCGGGTGGTCGTCACCAGCGCGGGCCGGGTCGCGGACCTACCGGACACCACCGACGTGTCGGTGCTGCTGCCCGACGGCGACGAGGACGCCACCACCGACCTGCCGCCGCTGCCGCGTCCGCACCCGGACAGCGCCTGCTACGTGATCTACACCTCGGGCTCGACGGGGCGACCCAAGGGTGTGGTGGTCACGCACCGCGGCCTGACCAACTATCTGGCGTGGAGCCTACGGACGTACCGGGTGGCCGAGGGCGGGGGCGCGCCCCTGGTCTCGCCGTTGCGGTTCGACCTGTCGGTGACGACGCTGTTCTGTCCGCTGCTGGCCGGGCGCCCGGTGGTGCTCGTCGCCGACGGCACCGAGCTGGAGACCCTCACCGAGCTGCTCGGCAGCGACCTGGACCTCGGGCTGGTCAAGCTCACCCCGGCCCACCTGGAGGCGCTGGACCGGGCCGTTCCGAGCCGGACCATCGCTGCGGACGGCTATCTGATCGTCGGTGGCGAGTCGCTGCACGGCACCACCGCCGCCGCCTGGCGGCGCCGGGCTCCGGGCCTGCGGATCGTCAACGAGTACGGGCCCACCGAGACCGTCGTCGGCTGCTGTGTGCACGAGGTGCACGACGGCACCGACCTGTCCGGTGTGGTGCCGATCGGTCGTCCGATCGCCAACACGCGGCTCTACGTGCTGGACGGCAACCTGCTACCGGTGCCGCCGGGCACTGTCGGTGAGCTGTACGTGGCGGGTGCCGGTGTGGCCCGTGGCTACCACGGTCGGCCGGACCTGACCGCCGGGCGCTTCCTGCCCGACCCGTTCGCCCCGACGCCGGGGGAGCGCATGTACCGCACCGGCGACCTCGTCCGGGTGCGACCCGACGGCGAGCTGGACTGCCTGGGCCGGGTCGACACCCAGGTGAAGATCCGGGGGTACCGGGTCGAGTTGGCGGAGATCGAGGCCACCCTGACCCGGCTGCCGCAGGTCCGCGAGGCGGTGGTCCTGCTGCGTACCGACCGGCCTGGTGAGGAGCGGTTGGTCGCGTACGTCACAGCGGCCGGGGATTCCGCGGCCCACGACCCGCGTGACGCGCTGCGTGCGGAACTGCCGGACTACATGGTGCCGGAGGTCGTCGTCACGCTCGACGCGCTGCCGTTGGCCGCCAATGGCAAGGTGGACCGGGCGGCCCTGCCCGCGCCCACGGCGGCCGAGCCGGCGCCCAGCCTGGCAGCTCCGCAGAGCCGGCTGGAGGAGGCCATCGCCGAGGTCTGGGCAGACGTGCTGGGGCGGCCGGTCGAGTCGATCGGGCGGGACGCGAACTTCCTCGACCTGGGCGGGCACTCCCTGCTCGCGGTCCGGGCCATGGCCCGGCTGCGCAAGAAGCTCGACATCGAGCTGCCGCTGGCGGTGTTCCTGGAGTCCACCTCGCTGGCCGACCTGGGGGCCCGGATCGAGGCGCTCGGCGGGCGGGCCCCCCGGCCCGGTCTCGTCGCCGTCGGAAGGACCGGCCCGGTGCCGTTGTCGCACGCGCAGGGACGCCTGTACTTCCTCAACCGGCTCGCCGAGGACAGCGCGTTCTACAACGTGCCCCTCGCGCTGCGCTTCGACGGTGACCTGCGCGCCGACGCGCTGCGGGCGGCCTTCGGCGCGCTGTGGGCCCGGCACGAGGGGCTGCGCACCCGGTTCCCGTCCGTGGACGGCGAACCGGTGCAGGAGTTCCTGCCGGTCGACGCCGTGGCGTACGCCGAGGTGGACGTGCGGGGCGACGCCGACCCGGAGGGTCGGCTGGCCGCCCTCTTCGACGCCGAGGGGCGCACTCCGTTCAACCTGGCCGCCGGGCCGCTGCTGCGCGGCACCCTGGTGCGGGTACGCCCCGACTCGCACGTGCTGCTGTTGACGCTGCACCACACCGTCTCCGACGGCTGGTCCCTGAACATCGTGTTGGACGACCTGGTGACGCTCTACCGGGAGATCGCCCAGGGGCAGCCGTCCTCGTTGCCCGAGTTGACACACACCTATGTGGACTACACGTTCTGGCAGCGGTCCTGGCTGACCGGCGCCGAGCTGGACGACCAGCTCGACTGGTGGAAGCGGCAGCTCGACGGCGTACCCACGCTGGACCTGCCGACCGACCGGCCGCGACCGGCGGTGCAGACCTTCCGCGGAGCGCGCCACGACGTCAGCTGGTCGGCCGAGCGGTCCCGGGCGGTGGCCGACCTGGCCCGGCGGGAGAAGGTCTCCCTGTTCATGGCGTTGCTGGCCGGCTTCGACGTGCTCATGGCCCAGCTCAGTGGCCAACGGGACATCACCGTCGGCACGCCCGTGGCCAACCGCACGAGCACCGAGTTGGAGAAGCTCGTCGGGTTCTTCGCCAACACCCTGGCGCTGCGGGTCGACCTCTCCGGCGACCCCACCTTCCGCGAGGTGCTGCGGCGGGTCCGCAGCACGGCGCACGGCGCGTTCGCCCACCAGGACGTCCCCTTCGAGATGGTCGTCGACGCGGTGGCACCCACCCGCAGCCTCAGCCACTCACCGCTGTTCCAGGTGCGCTTCGCGTTGCAGAACGCCCCGGGCGGCCTGCCCGACCCGGGCCCCGGCCTCACCCTCACGTCGATCGACAACGAGCAGTGCACCGCCCGCTTCGACCTGCTGATCGACCTGTGGGAGACCGAGGACGGCATCGAGGGGCACGCCGAGTACAGCACCGACCTGTTCGACGAGGGCACCGTCGAGGCGATGATGAGCCGCCTCGGGGTGCTGATGGACCGGTTGGTCGATGACCCCGACCAGCGCGTCTTCGACGTGGATCCCCTCCTGCCGGGCGAACGGGAGCGTCTCGACGCGCTCGCGCACGGTCCGGCGCTGCCGGTTGGCGCAGTGCACCGCACGCTCACCGCCCGGGTGGCCGAGCAGGCGCGACGCCGACCCGACGCTCCGGCTGTCACCAGCGGCGAGACGACCCTCTCCTACGGCGACCTGCACCGCCGCAGCGGTGACCTGGCCCGGGTGCTCACCGAACGCGGCGCGGGCCCGGAAACGACTATCGCCCTGCACCTCGACCGGGGCGTCGATGTCGTCGTGGCGGCGTTGGCCGTCCTGGAGACGGGTGCCGCGTACGTGCCGCTGGACCCCGCGTACCCCGCGCAGCGGTTGGCCGCGATCGTGGCGGACGCCCGGCCGGCGATGACGCTCACCACCCGCGACCTGGCGGGTCGTACGCCCCAGGGCGCGGGCGAGGTGGTGACGATCGAGGACCTGCCGGCCCCGGTGGGCCCCCGGCCGACACCGGCACTGCGACCGGAGCACCCGGCCTACGTGGTCTACACCTCCGGCACCAAGGGGCTCCCCAAGGGTGTGGTGGTCACCCACGGCGGGCTTTCCGCGTACCTGGACGGGCTGCCGGCCGCGCTGGCCCTGCCCGACGAGCCGGTGTTCCTGCACACCGCGTCGTTCGCGTTCTCGTCGTCGGTGCGGCAGTTCGCCGTTCCGCTGGCGCTGGGCGGCCACGTGGTCGTCGCCGGGCGCGCGCACCTGGCCGACCCGTTGGCGCTGCTCACCTTTGTCACCGCCCACGGCGTGCAGGTGCTGGACCTGGTGCCGTCGTACCTGCGGGTCCTGCTGCCGGCGCTCACCTCGCCCGGCGGGTGGCGGCCACGGGTGGTGCTCACCGCCAGCGAGCCGCTGCGCTACGAGCTTCCCGAGGCCATCCGCAACGCGCCGGGGACGGCGCCCCGGCTGGTCAACATGTACGGCCAGACCGAGACGACGGGCATCGTCGCCGTGTCGGAGGTCCGCATCGACCGAGCGGGCCGCCAGGCGGTGGTGCCGCTCGGTCGGCCGATTCCGGGCGCGCGGCTGTACGTACTCGACGAGAGGCTGCGGCCGGTGCCGACCGGCCTGCCCGGCGAGATCGTCGTCGGGGGTGCGGGCCTGGCCCGGGGCTACCTGGGGGACGCCGCGTCGACCGCCGAGCGGTTCGTGCCCGACCCGCTGGGCGCGCCGGGCGACCGGCTCTACCGCACCGGTGACCGGGGGCGGCTGCTGCCGGACGGCACAGTGGAGTTCCTGGGCCGGATCGGCGACCAGGTCAAGATCCGGGGGCACCGGGTCGAGCCGGACGAGGTCGCCTCGGCGCTGTCCGCCCTGGACGGCGTGGGCGAGTGCGTGGTGCTGTGCGACGACGACGGTGCGGACGACCGGCGGCTGGTCGCCCACGTGGCGCTGCGGCCGGGTGCCGCGCTCACCACCGACGACCTACGTGCGGCGCTGCGGGAGCGGCTGCCGGACTACATGGTGCCGACAGTGGCGCTCGTCGACCGCCTGCCCCGGCTGCCCAACGGGAAGGTCGACCGGGCCGCGTTGACGGCGCCGACCACCACCGCGGCTCCGGCCACCGCCGCTGCCACCGCCACCGCCAGCGCCGAGGCCCGGCGTGGACCGGTGGAGGGGATCCTGACCGGGATCTGGCGGGAGGTGCTGCGGGTGCCGTCGGTG
>NZ_JBIAJD010000006.1:68662-288788 GCF_042871765.1 Micromonospora sp. NPDC005553
GTGGGTCCGGAGGACAACTTCTTCGCCCTGGGTGGGGACTCGCTGCACGTGATCCGGGTGGTGGACCGGGCCCGTAAGGCAGGTGTGGTGATCACGCCCGCGCAGTTCATCGCGTACCCCACCATCGCCGCGCTCGCCTCGGTCGCGACCGCCGCGCAGACGCCGGCCGACAAGGCGCGGGAGGTCCTCGCCGGGATCTGGCGGGAGGTGCTGCGGGTGCCGTCGGTGGGTCCGGAGGACAACTTCTTCGCCCTGGGTGGGGACTCGCTGCACGTGATCCGGGTGGTGGACCGGGCCCGTAAGGCAGGTGTGGTGATCACCCCCGCGCAGTTCATCGCGCACCCCACCGTCGCCGGCCTCGCGTCGGTGGCCGGTGGGCAGACCACCGCCGGTGCGGGTGGTGACGGAGGCCGGCGTACGGACCCCGGTGTGGTCCCGCTCGTCGCGTCGCACGTGGCCTTCGCCGAGCGGAACTTCGCCGACCCGCACAAGTACACGCACATCTTCATGTTCGATGCGCTGCGGGCACTCGACCCGGCGCTGGTGGAGCGGGCCGTGGCGGCGGTGATCACCCATCACGACTCGCTGCGGATCAGCTTCCCCCGACCCGGGGGCCGGTTGTCGGTCCGGGTCAACGAGCCCTACCAGCCCACGCCGTTCACCAGCGTGGACCTGTCCGCCCTCGACCCGGCGGACCAGGAGGTCGCCTTCCAGCGCCTCGACCGCACCCTGCACCGCAAGCTCGACATCGAGAACGGGCCGCTGCTCCAGGTCGCCCTGGTCCGCTTCGGGGCCGACCGTCCCGATCTGCTCGTGGTGATCGTCCACCACCAGTTGATGGACAACAGCTCCTGGGACGTCCTGATGGCAGATCTTCAGACCGCGTACCAGGCGGTGGAGGCCGGCGAGGAGCCGCGCCTGCCGCTGCCGACGGCGTCGTTCGCCGAGTGGTCCCGCAACCTGGACGCGCTCGCCCGTGGCACGGAGTTGACCGAGGACATCGCGTACTGGACGGCGCTGGCCAAGGAACCCGTCCCGACCTGGCCGCTGGACCACCTCGACGGAGACGACTGCATGTCGTCGGAGGAGACGGTGGTGGTCGGGCTCGACGCTGAGGAGACCGCCGCGCTGCGCCGGCTGGTGCCGCAGGAGTACGGCCTGAGCGTCAACGACGCGCTGCTGGCCGCCACCCTCCAGGGCTTCACCGACTGGTCCGGTCAGTCGTCGATCCTGGTCGACCTCGTCGCCCGGGGTCGGGAGATGGGCGGTCAGGACCTCGACCTGTCCCGTGCCATCGGCCGGTTCTCGATGACCTCACCCCGGCTCGTCCGCCGACCTGAGAAGCCCGGCCCGAGAGCACTGCTGGAGTCGGTCCGTGAGCAGATCGAGGCGGTGCCCCGGCGCGGCCTCGCCTTCGGCCTGCTGCGCTACCTCGGCGGGCATCCGGCGGTGGCGGACGCGCTCGCCCCGCTCGGCAAGCCGGACATCCTGCTCAACAACTGGGGCGAGTTCGCCCACGAGCCCGAGGAGTCGCCGCTGCTCGGGCCGGCCATGGACGACTCCTGGCCGATGCCGAAGCTGCAACGCATGCACCGGCTCCAGGTGTTCGCGCGGTTCGCCAACGGCGAGCTCAGCCTGCACCTGAAGTACAGCAAGAACCTCAACGAGCGGACGAGCATCGAGCGGCTCGCCGCCCTGACCCTGGCCGCCCTCCGGTCGTTCGTCCGGCCGGACGCCGACTGACCCGGACCACGACCCGACGTACGCGGAAGGACTCCGACATGGACCACGTGAAAGAGAGCTGCCTGTTCCCGGAGCGCAACCGGGTGGCCTGCATCGAGGCCACCTCGCCCGGCATCTCGCCGGCGCAATGGGCCACCGAGCACCTCGACCTGATCAACAACCGACTGGACAGCCACGGCGCCGTCCTGCTGCGCGGGTTCGACGCCCCGGACGCGCCGGCCTTCTCCGCGTTCGTCAAAGTCTTCGGCGAGGAGATGGCCGAGTACACCTACCGGTCCACGCCGCGCAGCAAGGTCGGCGACGTGTACACCTCCACCGAGTACCCGGCCACCGAGGTCATCCCGCTGCACAACGAGATGGCGTACACCAGCGTGTGGCCTCGGCGGTTGTTCTTCTACTCGAACATCCCGGCCCAGACCGGCGGGGAGACTCCGCTCGCCGACAGCCACGCCGTCTGGCAGCGCATCCCCGCCGAGGTGCGCGAGCGCTTCGAGCGGCACGGTGTGCGGTACGTGCGCAACTACCGGGTCGGTCTCGGGGTGTCCTGGCAGGAGACGTTCCCCGGGATGGACCGGGAGGCAGTGCAGGAGTTCTGCCGCGAGCGGGGCATCACCTACGAGTGGTTCGACGACGGCGCGCTGCGGACCACCGAGACCTGCCAGGCCGTCACCGTGCACCCGGTGTCCGGGCGGACGGTCTGGATGAACCAGGCCCACCTGTTCCACGTCTCCAACCTGCCCGAGGCCACCCGGGAGGCGCTGCTGGAACTGCTGGCCGAGGAGGACCTGCCGCGTAACGCGTACCTCGGTGACGGCAGCCCGATCACCGACGCCGACCTCGCGGCGATCCGCGCCGCGTTCGACGCGGAGTCCCTGGCCTTCCCCTGGCAGCAGGGTGACCTGCTGGTCGTCGACAACATGGCGATGGCGCACGGCCGGTCCAGCTTCACCGGGCCGCGCAAGACGTTGGTGGCGATGACCGGGTCGTACGGCAGTCGGGAGGCGGCGTGAGCGGCCTCGCCGAGAAGATCGCCTTCCTGGAGTCGCACGGGGTGGCCGAGTTGGCGCACTCGGAGGCCAACCTGCTGGCGCACCTGCGCGGCGTGCACGACCTGCTGGCCCAGTGGGGGTCGCGGCAGGAGCTGTGCGACGCGGGGTTGTTCCACTCGGTGTACGGCACGGAGATCTTCCCGACCGGCGCGATCCCGCACGAGCTGCGGCCCGCCGTGCGGGAGCTGATCGGTGCCGAGGCGGAGACGCTGGCGTACCTGTTCGGCACCGTCACCCGCAGCGCCCTCTTCGACGCCGCCTTCGACGGCCCGCCGTTCCTGCTCGAGGACCGCTCGGGCGGTTGCGTCGGTGTCAGCGCCGGCCAGTACGCCGACCTCGCCGCCCTGACGGTGGCGAACTGGCTGGAGCAACGTCCCCGGTTCGCCGAGTCAAGCAAGTTCAGCCGCGCCCGCGAGTTCGACGCCATGCGCCGCTATCTGCCGGACAGTGTCCGTACCGCCCTGGAGCGCGCCTACGGGTTCGCTCCGCTCGCCCTCGCTGGAAACGAGTAGACGCACCGTGTCGACAATCACCACACCGGCCCGCCCGAGTGCCGAACAGGACGCGGGAGTGCTGTCCCGGCTCTTCGTCCAATGGCCTTCGATCCTGGTGAAGGCGTCCCTGCGCCGACCACTGAAGCTGTCGGACAGCCTGACGCCGCCCCGGTACGACCACCTGGAGCGGGTGACCCCGGTCTTCGAGCGTGCCTGGGCAGCCCGGCGGGACCAACCGGACGGGCTGCGCCGCGCCCTCTACCAGACCTACCGTAGGCGGTTCTGGTGGGCGGGCCTGATCTTCCTGGCCTACCAGACCTGCGCGACCGTCGGGCCGCTGCTGGTGCGGGAGCTGATCGCCTGGTTCGAGGGCGACGGCCGGGGCCCGGTGGTGGAGGGTCTGCTGATCGCCGCCGGCCTGGCCGGCTTCTACGTCCTGGACGCGTTGAGCCACAAGCACCAGTGGTCCGAGGTGTGGAAGACCGCGCACTCGATCACCGCGCTGCTGCGGACCGAGATCCTGCGCAAGTACCTGCGGATGGACCGCGGCGCGCGACTGGCCCACCCCTCCGGGGAGGTCATCACCCTCGCCTCGTCCGACGCCCGGAGGGTCGGGCGGGTCGCGTTCACGCACATGGCGTGGGCGGTGCCGCTGGGCATCGCCGGCTCCTGCGTGGTCCTGTGGGTGCTGCTGGGCTGGGCGGCGCTGGTGGGCATCGTCATCCTCATCGCCGGCCTGTGGCTGTCGCACGTGGCCAACGAGAGGGTCTTCGCGCTGGTGCCGGCGATCCGGGACGCGAACGGCGTCCGGATCGGGCTGGTCGGCGAGTACCTGGGGGCCATGCGGACGCTGCGCACCCACGGCTGGGAGGACGTCGCCGAGCGGGCTGTCGGCCGGGAACGCGCGACGCTCAACGCGTTGCTGGTCCGCCGGCAGAAGCGCCTCGCCACGCTCTACCTGGTGAACGCCGCCGCGCCGGTGCTGATGGTGATGGCCACACTGGTCACGTACGCGGCGCTCGGCAACGAACTGAAGGCGGCGGACGTGTTCGCGGCGATCGCCGTGCTCACCGTCCTCCGGTCCCAACTGCCCGAGCTGGTGCGCTACCTGGACATGCGCAACGAGTGGCGGGTGGCGTTCGGGAAGGTGACGACCTTCCTGCGGGCCGCGGACACCGCCGAGGCGTCGACCGATGACGACGCGCCGGCCGGGGCGGTCGACCTCGACGGCGCGTCGTTCACCTGGCCCGGGGCCGACGCGGACGCCCGGCCGGTCCTGACCGGCGTCGACCTGCGGGTCGCGCCCGGTGAGTTGATCTGCGTGCTGGGCCGGGTCGGCAGCGGCAAGTCCGCGCTGCTCGCGGCGCTGGCCGGGGCGCTGCCGACGGTCGCGGGTACCGCCCAGGTCGGCGGCAGCGCCGTCTACCTGCCGCAGCGTCCCTGGATCATGCAGGGCAGCGTCGTCGACAACATCCGCTGCTTCTCGCCCGACGATCCGGACCGGTACGCGGCGGTCGTCCGCGCCACCGCCCTGGAGGCGGACCTGGCGGCGATGCCGGCCCGCGACGGCACGGCCATCGGCGAGCGGGGCGTGAACCTCTCCGGCGGGCAACGGCAGCGCATCGCCTTGGCCCGCGCCGCCTACGAGGACGCCGACGTCTACCTCTTCGATGACCCGACCAGCGCCGTCGACGACGCGGTCGCCGGCACCATCCTGGAGGCGCTGTTCGACGGGGTGCTCGCCGGGCGTACCCGGATCGTTGCCACCCACCGCCTCGACGTGGCCCGACGGGCCGACCGGGTGGTGGTCCTCGACGGCGGCCGGGTGGTCGCGGCGGGCCGGTTCGCCGACGTCGCCGCGCAGATGCCCGACCTGCTGCCGGCCATGGCCGCCGAGGCCGCGACGCCGTCCGACCCGGACGGCGCCGCGCTGGACGAGGTGGCCGAGGAGATGGCCGCCGAGGAGGAGGAGGAGACGGTCCGCGCCGGTAAGGTCGGTTCCGCCACCTACCGCCGTTACCTGCAGGTGCTGACCCCGGGCCTCCTCGCTGTCGTTCTGCTCGGTCTGGCCGTCGGCGGGCAGGCCGTCCTGGGCGGCTCGTCGTTCTGGCTCGGCCACTGGACCGAGCACGCCGGGCAGGACACGCTGTACTACGCGGGCGTGTTCGCCGCCATCGGTCTGCTGGCGCTCGTGCTGGATCGCGGGCTGTTCAGCTTCGCCTTCGCCCGGGGTGTGTCCGCCGGCCAGAACCTGCACGGGTCGATGCTTAACCGGGTCTTCCGGGCCCCGCTGTCGTTCTTCGACCGCAACTCCTCCGGACGCGTCCTGGCGCGGTTCTCCGGTGACATGGAGACCATCGACCTGGAGTTGCCGGAGACCACCATGGACACCCTCCGGGTCGCCGTCGGCCTGGTCGTGCCGTTGGCGGCGCTGGCCTTCACCAGTCCGCTGATGCTGGTGGCCGCCCCGCTGCTGCTGGTGGTCTACCTACGCTGGCAGCGGCTCACCCGGGCCAGCACGGTCGAGGCGTCCCGGCTGTCGAAGCAGGCGAACGAGCCGATGCTCGCGCTGCTCAACGAGGCCGTCGACGGGGTCACCTCGATCGAGGGCCGGAGCAGCCGGGTACGCGGCTACCAGGCCGCGTTCGGTGAGCGGGTCCGCGTCGCGCACCACGCCGACTACACGGTCAACGCGCTGTCGCGGCACTTCAACCTGAAGCTCGACATGCTCGGCGCGGTCGTCCTGCTGACGTACGGGGTGCTGATCGTCGCCGTGGGCGGGATCGGCGCCGGGCTCGCCGGTGTCGGGATCAGCTTCGTGTACGCGCTGATGGAGGCGCTGGCCATGAGCCTGATGACGGTGCAGATGATGGACCTGTCGCTGGCGAGCTTCGAACGTGTCGACGACTACACCCGGCTGCCGGTCGAGCCGACCGACGGGCGACCGGCCCCGGCCGGCTGGCCCACCGCCGGCGAGGTCCACTTCGAGAACGTCACTCTGCGCTATTCCGAGGGTGGCCCGGCCGCGCTGAACGGCGTGTCGTTCGACGCCCCGGCGGGCAGCAAGATCGGCATCGTCGGCCGGACCGGCAGCGGCAAGTCCAGCCTGTTCACCGCGCTGCTGCGGTTCGTGCCAGCCGAGCAGGGGCGAATCCTCATCGACGGGGTGGACACCGCCACGCTGCGGCTGGCCGACCTGCGGGCCGCCGTCGAGGTGGTACCGCAGGATCCGGTGCTGCTGCCCGGCACCCTGCGGGACAACATCGACCCGACCGGTGCGTACCCCGACGCGGAGGTCACCGCCGTCCTCACCAAGGTGGGTCTCGCCGACCGGCTGCTCGGCGTGGACGGTGGCGGTCTCGACGCGGTCCTGTCCGCCGGCGGCGGACAGCTCAGCGCCGGTGAACGACAGCTGCTCTGCCTGGCCCGGGCGTTGCTGCGGGACGCGAAGCTGGTCCTCATCGACGAGGCCACGTCGAGCCTCGACGCCGAGACCGATGCCCGCATCCAGCGGCTGCTGGCGGTGGACCTCGCCGACGCGACGGTGCTCACCATCGCCCACCGCCGGGAGACCCTGGCCGGCGCCGACCGGGTGGTGACGCTCGACGGTGGGCTGGTGGCCCGGGTGACCGACAGCGATCCGGCCGGGGTGCTGGCCGGGGCGACGAACCCGGTCGGGCAGCGCGCCGGCCAGTCGAGTCTCGGGGAGCCGGTGCAGTGACCGGGTCGCGTGCGATGGCCGCGGAGGCGGACGCGCTCGCCCACTGGCGGGCCGGGCTGGCCGGCGTACCCACAGTGGACCTGGTCACCGACCGGGTCCGCCCGGCCCGTCGACGCCAGCACACCGACCGGGTGACGCTCACCGTCGGCGCGGACACCACCCGACGGCTGCACGCGGTGAGCGCGGCGGTGGGAGTCGCGCCCTCCGTGCCGTTGCTCGCCGTGGGGCAGGTGGTGCTGGGCCGGCACGCCGGCACCCGGGACCTGGCCACCGCGACGCCGCTGGACGACGCCCTGGTGCCGTTGCGCGGCCGGTGGGACGACGACCCGTCGGCCGCCGACCTGTTCGCGCGGGTCGACGCCGGGTTGCGGGCGGCCCTGCCGTACACCGGCGTCCCGCTGCACCGGGTGGCCGAGGCGCTCGGCCTACCCCACGACCCGAGCCGTGCCGCGCTCTGCCCGGTCGTGCTGGGGGTGGGAGCGGCCCCCGCCAGCACCGGGGCGGTGCCGCCCGACCTGAGCGTGCTCTGGGACGAGCCGGGACCCGACGGGGTGTCCGGCGTCCTCGCCTACGACCCGGACCTGTTCGACAGCGCGACGATGCGCCGGTTCGCCGACCACTACCTGACGTTGCTCGACAACGCCCTGACCGACCCCGACGCGCCGATCTCCACCCTCGTGCACACGTCGGCGCAGGAGCGCGAGCTGATCGCCCGGTGGGGCACCGGCGGCGGTACGGCAGGTCCGCCGAGCGTGCCGGCGGCGTTCCTCAGCCAGGCCGAGGCGACACCGGACGCCGTCGCCCTGGAGTACGACGGCACCACCCTCACGTACGCCGAGGTGCGCGCCCAGGCGGATGCCCTGGCGACCGTCCTGACCGGACAGGGGGTCACCCCGGGCAGTGTCGTCGGCCTGGCGATGGGCTCGTCCGCGCAGCTCGTCGTGGCGATGCTCGCGGTGCTCGCCACCGGGGCGGCGTACCTGCCCCTGGACCCGTCCTACCCCGAGGCGCGGCGGGAGTTCATGCTGCGCGACAGCGGGGCGCGGCTGCTGCTCGCCGACGGTCCGGTGGCCGTCGTCGACGACCTGCCGGTGCTGCGCCTCGACCGGCTGGTGCTGCCCGCGGGACGGTCCGCGCCGACGTGGCCGCCGACGTACCCGAACCAGCGGGCCTGCGTCCTCTACACCTCCGGGTCGACAGGGCGGCCGAAGGGGGTCGAGACCACCCACGGCGGGATCGTCCGGCTGGTTCACCGCGCCGACTACTTCCCCGTCGGGCCCGCCGACGCGGTCGCCCAGGCGGCCAACGTGTCGTTCGACGCGGCGAGCTTCGAGGTGTGGGGTGCGCTGCTCAACGGCGCGCGCCTGGTGGGCATCCCCAAGGACGACGTGCTCACGCCGTCCCGGCTGGGTCATCGACTCGCCGAGCACGGCGTCACGGTGCTGATGCTCACCACCGCCCTGTTCCACAGGTGCGTGGACGCCGACCCGGCGATGTTCGCCCCGCTGCGCGCCCTTTACTTCGGCGGCGAGCCGGCCGACGCCCGCCGGGTCGCCACGCTTGCCGCCGCCCTGCCGGGCCTGCGTCTCGTCAACGGGTACGGCCCGACCGAGTGCACCACGTTCTCCAGCACCTGGGACGTGACCGACCTGCCCGGCGACGCGGCGCGGACCCCGATCGGCCGACCGATCGGCGGGGAGCTGCTCTACGTCCTCGACGACCACGGCCGGCTGACCGGCATCGGCGCACCGGGGGAGCTGTTCATCGGCGGCGCCGGTCTCGCGCACGGGTACGTCGGCCGGCCCGACCTGACCGCCGAGCGGTTCGTGCCGAGCCCCTTCGAGCCCGGCGCCCGCGTCTACCGCACTGGTGACGTGGTGCGGTGGCGCGAGGACGGTCAACTGGAGTGCCTGGGTCGGGCCGACCAGCAGGTCAAGATCCGCGGTGTCCGGATCGAGCCGGACGAGATCGCCAGCACCCTCACCACCTGCCCGGGCGTCCGGGCGGCCGCCGTCACCGTGCACGGGGACGGCGACGAACGTCGGCTCGTCGCCTACGTCGTCCCGGACGACGCTCCGGTCCCGGCGAGTGAGCTGCGGGCCCACCTCGCCGCCCGGCTGCCCGAGGCGATGGTGCCGACCTGGTACGTGCCGCTGGCGGCGTTGCCGGTCACCCCGAACGGCAAGGTGGACCGCGAAGCGTTGCCCGCGCCCGACGCGCACCACGGCGTCCGGGCCGCCGACGGCGTGCCGCCCAGCGGCCCGATCGAGGAACTGGTCGCACGGACCTGGCAGGACCTGCTCGGCGTGCCGGTGGTGTCCGCCGCCGACGACTTCTTCGCCCTCGGCGGCCACTCGCTGCTCGCGGCGCAGATGGTGGCGCGGATCGCCGCCGCCGCCGGCGTGCGGCTGGGCGTCCGCGCCGCCTTCGAGGCGCCCACCGTCGCCGCGCTCGCGGCACGCGTCGCCGACGCCGGCCCGGACGACGCCCGCCCGCCGGTGCCGGCCGCCGGCCCCGGGCCGCACCCCCTGTCGTACGCCCAGCAGCGGCTGTGGTTCCTCGACCGGCTCGACGCCGGTCAGGCGGTCTACTCGGTGCCGCTCGTGCTCACAGTGGACGGTCCGCTCGACGTCGACGCCCTCGACGCCGGCCTGCGTGGGCTGGTGACGCGGCACGCGGCGCTGCGAACCCGGCTGGTGACGATCGACGGCGAGCCCCGGCAGGTCGTGGACGACGAGCCAGCGGTCGTCCTCACAGTGGACGACCTGCGTGACCGGGCCGACCGTGACGAGCAGGCCGACGCCCTCCTGCGCGACGCCGCCGCCCGACCCTTCGACCTCGCCACCGGGCCGCTGGCCCGCTGGCACCTGGTTCGGCTGACCGACGAGCACGCGATGCTCCTGATGACGTTGCACCACGCGGTCTGTGACGGCTGGTCGATCGGCGTGCTGATCCGTGACCTCGGCGCGTTCTACGCCGCCCGGACCATCGGCGCGCCCGCACCGGTCCCGCTCACCGTCGAGTACGTCGACTACACCCTGTGGCAGCGCGCGCTGCTGGCCGGCGACGCGCGGACGACCCAGCTCGCGTACTGGGTGGACCAGCTGGCAGATGCGCCCGTGGCACTGGACCTCCCGACCGACCGTCCCCGCCCGGCCACCGCCCGACACCGGGGAGAGACGTTCGACGTACGGTTGCCCGCCGCCCTGGTCGAACGCCTCGACGCGGTGGGACGGCGGCACGGCGTCACCCGGTTCATGGTGCTGCTCGCCGCGTTCCAGCTGGTGCTGGGCCGGTATGCGGACGTCCGCGACGTCAGTGTCGGCAGCCCGGTGTCCGGGCGCACCCGCTCCGAGTTCGACGACCTGGTGGGTTTCTTCGTCAACACCGTCGTGCTGCGGACCCGTTGGCAGGACACCGAGACCTTCGTCGACGTGCTGGCCCGGGCGCGGGACGCGGTGCTCGGCGCGTACGAGCACCAGGACGTCCCGTTCGAGCAGGTCGTCGAGGCGGTCCGGCCACCACGCGACCTCAGTCGTACCCCGCTGTTCCAGGTCATGCTGTCGGCACAGAACCTGCCCGAGCGGACCGACGCGGTACCCGGTCTGTCGGTCGGGGTGACCGAGCCACCCGGCCGGGTGGCGAAGTTCGACCTCACGGTGGCCTGGGACGAGGTGCCCAGCGCCACGGGCGAGCTGCGCGGCACCGTGGAGTACGACGTCGACCTGTTCGACAGGGACACCGCCGAGCGGCTGGCGCACAGTTACCGGACTCTGCTGGAGTCGGCGCTGAGCGCCCCGGACGCTCCGGTGTCCACTCTGGACCTGTTGCCCGGCCCCGAGCCGGTCCCGTCGGTCGGTGGGTCTACCGACGCGCCGACCGCGTCGACTCTGCACGGCCTGGTCGCCGCCGCCGCGGCGCGCTGGCAGCAGCGCCCGGCGCTGGTGCAGGGCGACCGGCAGGTCAGCCACGCGGAGCTGGACAGCCGTGCCGCCGCTGTGCACGCCCACCTGACCGCCCGGGGTGTACGCCCCGGTGACACCATCGCCGTCCTGTTGGAGCGCAGCCCCGACTGGCCGGCGGCGCTGCTCGGCGTCCTGCGCGCCGGGGCCGCGTACGTGCCACTGGACCCGGCGATCCCGCCGAGGCGGTTGGCGCACGTCCTCGCCGACTCGTCGGCGGTGCTGCTGCTCGGCTCCCGCGAGACCCGCCCGCCCGCCGTCGACCTGCCGTTCGTCGCGATCGAGGACGCGGTGCTCGCCGCCCCGGCCGCCGTCGGCCCGCCGGTGCACCCGTCGGCGACGGCGTACGTGCTCTACACCTCGGGCACCACCGGGCAACCCAAGGGCGTCCGCGTCAGCCACGGCAACCTGGTGCACAGCCTGGAGGCGGTGGCCGGGCACTACGCGCTCACCCACGCCGACCGGGTGCTCCAGTTCGCCGCGCTCGGCTTCGACGTGGCCGTCGAGGAGCTGTTCGGGACGCTGATCCGGGGCGGGACCGTGGTGTTGCCGCCGGCCGGGCCGGTGCCCGGTCTCGACGAGTTGACCGCACTGGCCCGCCGGGAGCGACTAACAGTGCTCAACCTGCCGGCGTCGTACTGGCACGAGTGGGTGGCGGCGCTGGACCGTCACCCGCCCGCCTCCTGTCCGGAGCTGCGGCTCGTCGTGGTCGGCAGCGAGCGGGTCGACGCGGGACGGCTCGCCCAGTGGCGCGCCGCCGCGCCGGAGGTGCGCTGGCTCAACGCGTACGGTCCGACCGAGGCCACCATCACCGCCACAGTGCACGAGCCGGGCGGCGACCGGGAGCCGGTCACCGGCAGCGTCCCGGTGGGACTGCCGCTGCCGGGGGTGCGGGCGTACGTCCTCGATCGTGGACTGCGGCCGGTGCCGCGCGGGGTCCCGGGGGACCTGTGGCTCGGCGGACCGGGGGTGGCGCAGGGCTACGTCGGGGACCCGGCCCGCACCGCCGTCAGCTTCCTGCCCGACCCGTGGGGCCCGCCCGGCGACCGCATGTACGGCACCCGGGACCGGGTCCGCCTCGGTGTCGCTGGGGTGCTCGAGTTCCTCGGCCGGGAGGACGACCAGGTCAAGGTGCGCGGCTTCCGGATCGAGCTGGGCGAGATCGAGGCGGCGCTCGGCGCCCACCCCGCGGTCGGGGAGGCGGCGGCGGTGCTGCGCGAGGACGTGCCGGGCCGACCCACGCTGGTCGGTTACGTGACGCCCGGCGACGTGGACGTGGCGCTGCTGCGCGCGCACCTGGCCGACCGGCTGCCCGGGTACATGGTGCCGGCCACGATCGTCACGCTGGACCGGCTGCCACGCAGCGAGCGCGGCAAGGTCGACCGGGCCGCCCTCGCGCCGCCCGCCGCCCCGACCCCTGCCGGGGTGGGTGTGCCCGGCAGCGAGTTGGAGCGCGCGGTGGCGGCGATCTGGCGCGACGTGCTGGTGGTCGACGAGGTGGGCGTCGACGACAACTTCTTCGACATCGGTGGGCACTCGCTGCTCGTGATGCGGGTGCAGACGCACCTGTCCGAGCGGCTGGGACGCACGGTGCCGGTGGTGGAGCTGTTCCGCCACCCCACAGTGCGGGCACTCGCCCGGCACCTGGCGTCCGGGGACCGGACGCCGGCGATGTCCGCCGCGCACCACCGCGCCGAGACACGCGCCGCCATCCAACGGGCGCGCACACCGCGACGTCGGCCGGGCCGGCATCACGACAGGGGGGACGCATGATGACCGAGGAACGTACGCTGCCCGACACCGCCATCGCCGTCGTCGGAATGGCGCTCCGGGTTCCCGGGGCCGCCACCCTCGACGCCTTCTGGAGCAACCTGCGCGACGGGGTCGAATCGCTCACCACCCTCGACGACGCCGACCTGATCGCCGACGGCGTCGCACCCGAGGAGTTCAACCACCCCGACTACGTCCGTGCCCTCGGCGTCCTCGACGACCCGGCCGGCTTCGACGCCCGCTTCTTCGGGTTCTCGGTCCGTGAGGCGCAGCTGCTCGACCCGCAGCACCGGATCTTCCTGGAGTGCGCCTGGGAGGCGTTGGAGCACGCCGGTCACCCGTTCGACTCCACGACACCGGTGACAGGCGTCTACGCCGGGGTGGGGGAGAGCTCGTACCTGCTGCATAATCTGCTGCCCAACGCGGACCTGGTGGCCCGGGTCGGGGCGTTCCAGACCTCCATCGGCAACGACAAGGACTTCCTGCCGACCCGGGTGTCCTACAAGGTCAACCTGCGGGGCCCCAGCATCAGCGTGCAGACCGGCTGCTCCACCTCCCTGGTCGCCGTGCACATGGCCGCGCAGGCGCTGCTTGCCGGCGAGTGCGACGTCGCGCTGGCCGGCGGCGCGACGGTCATCGCCCGCCGCCGTGGCTACCGGCACACCCAGGGCGGCATCCTCTCCGCCGACGGTCACTGCCGGGCGTTCGACGCCGAGGCGACCGGCGCGGTGGCCGGCAGCGGCGCCGGCGTCGTCGTGCTCAAGCGGCTCGCCGACGCGATGACGGACGGCGACCTGGTGCACGCCGTGATCCGAGGCTCGGCAGTGAACAACGACGGCGACCGCAAGGTCGGCTTCACCGCCCCGAGCGTGGACGGGCAGGCCGACGTCATCGCCGAGGCGCTCGCCGTCGCCGGGGTCGACCCCGGCACGATCGGTTACGTCGAGGCGCACGGCACCGGCACCCGGCTCGGTGACCCGATCGAGGTGGCCGCGTTGACGAGCGCCTTCGGTGACCTGCCGCCGGGCCGCATCGGGCTCGGCTCGGTCAAGACGAACGTCGGGCACCTCGACACCGCCGCCGGGGTCGTCGGTCTGATCAAGACGGTGCTGGCGCTGCGGGCCGGCGAGATCCCGCCGTCGCTGCACTTCCGCACCGCCAACCCCGAGCTGGGTCTGGACGCGAGTCCCTTCCACGTCGTCGCGGCCCGCACCCCGTGGCCGGGCGGGGTGCGCCGTGCCGGAGTCAGCTCGTTCGGCATCGGTGGCACCAACGCGCACGTCGTCGTGGAGGAGGCCCCGACCCGCGTGGCGGGCCAGGAGAGCCGCCGGCGGCACGTGCTGCCCCTGTCCGCCGCCACACCCACCGCCCTCGACACGGCTGCCGAGCGGCTCGCCGCGCACCTGAGCGCCCACCCGGACACACCGCTGGCCGAGGTGGCGTACACCCTGCAACGCGGCCGGCGGACGCTGCCGTACCGCCGGACGGTCGTCGGCGGCAGCCCCGCCGAGGTGGTCGAGGTGTTGCGGCGAGCGGCGACCCGGCCGGCCGAGACCGCCACCGACCGCGCGGTGCTGTTCACCTTCCCCGGTCAGGGCGCGCAGCGCACCGGCATGGCGCACGCCCTCTACCTCGCTGAGCCGGTGTTCCGCGCCGAGGTGGACCGGGCCGCGGACCTGCTGACGCCGTTGCTCGACACGGACATCCGGGACCTGCTGTTCCCCGCCGACGACCAGCGGGAGAGCGCTGCGGTACAGCTCCAGCAGACCCGGTACGCGCAGCCGGCGCTGTTCGTCGTCGAGTACGCGCTGGCGAAGCTCTGGGCGCACTGGGGCGTACGACCGGCGGGGCTGCTCGGACACAGTGTGGGTGAGCTGGTGGCCGCCTGCCTGGCCGGGGTGTTCGCACTGCCCGACGCGGTGCGCCTGGTCGCGGCACGCGGTCGGCTCATGCAGGCGGCGGAGCCGGGTGTGATGCTCGCGGTGCCGCTGGCCGAGGCCGAGCTGCTGCCGCTGCTCGACGATGTGCTGGACCTCGCCGCCGTCAACGGCCCCCGGCAGTGCACCGTCTCCGGGCCGCCCGAGGCCGTGGCGGCTCTCGAGGCCCGGCTGCGCGAGCGGGGGGTGGCCTCGACCCGGCTGGCCACCTCGCACGCGTTCCACTCCCGGTCGATGGCCGCCGCCGGGTCGGCGTTCGAGGCGGAGGTGGCCCAGGTGCCGCGCTCGGCGCCGGAGATCCCCTTCGTGTCGAACGTGACAGGTACCTGGATCACCGCCGAGTCGGCCACCAACCCCGCCTACTGGGCCCGGCAACTGCGGTCGACCGTCCGCTTCGGCGACGGCCTGGCGGCGCTGCGCGACGCCGACGCCGACGCCGTGGTGCTGGAGGTCGGCCCCGGGCGGGTGTTGACCCGCCTCGCCGGTGGATCGGCCGCCCGCGCGGTGGCGTCGCTGCCGTCGGCCGGCCGGGACGCCGACGCCGAGACGGAGCTTCTCACCGCCGCCGGTGCGCTGTGGCGGATGGGCGTCGCGATCGGGTGGGAGGCGCTGCACGGTGACGTGCCGCCCCGGCGGACGGTTCTGCCGGCCTACCCGTTCGAGCGGGAACGCTGCTGGGTCGATCCTCCCCGGGACGCGGTGACGAGCCGGGCGGGTGCCGACGGGCTCGTCGTGCGCGGCTACCGCCGGGCCGGCGGTGCCGGCCCGGCGACCACCGTGAGCGGTGCCTGGCTGGCAGTCGACGCCGGTCTGCCGGACGGCGTCGTCGACGAGCTACGCGCGGCGGGGGCCCGGGTGGTCGCCGCTGACCTCGATCCGGCCACCGGCGAGCTCCGCACATCGCTGTCGCCGCAGGAGCGGGTCAACGGTGTGCTGCTGGCGGCTCCACAGGGCGACCCGGCACCCACGCTCGCGGCCCTGGGTGACGCGCTCAGCAGGCGCGGCGACGCGTACGCCCGGGTGGTCGTCGTCACCGACGGCGCGCTCGACGTGACCGGCACCGAGACGCTGGTGCCGCCGCGCGGCGTGCTCGCCGGTTGGGCGACCGGCGGCGCGTCCGGCACCCGAACGCTGCTCGACGTGCTCCCGGCCACGACGCCGGTGGCCGCCCGCCGCCTCGCCGCCTCGGTGGTCCGGGAGGTCAGGTGCACAGACCCCGAGCCGGTGGTGGCCCTGCGTGGGGGGCACCGCTTCCTGCCGCACGTCACCGCGGCTCCGGCTGCCGCCCCCGAGCGGCACACCGGCGCCCGATACCAGCTCGCCGGCGACACGGTGGTCGGTGCCGCGTTCCGGCGGGCCCTCACCACCGCCGGTGCGAGCGTCGACGACCCGCTGGGTGCCGGTCAGCCCGGTCCGGTGACCGTGCTGGTGCCGGTGGACGCCCGCACGTCCGCCGACGAGGCCCTGGCCACGCTGGCCGCGGTGGGCGTCGGCGCGCGGGAGCCGGTCACCACCGTCGAGGTGCACCTGCTCGGCGGTACGCCGGACAACCCGCTCGCCGGCCACCTTGTCGCGCAGGCGGCGGCGCTCGGCCGGGAGTCCGACGCGGAGTGGGTGACCTACGGGTGGCCGGTGGCGGACCTGTCGGCCGTCGAACGGACAGCCGCCCGGGTGGTGGGCGCGGCGACCTCCACCGGGTACGTGGTGGTGACCGTGCTCGACGAGACCGAGGGCGGCACGGCGGAGGACCCCGCCGAGGTCCACGCGGTCGAGGACCCCACCGAGCGCGAGGTGGCGGCGATCTTCGCCGACCTGCTCGGCGAACGGGACGTCGCGCCCACCGTCGGCTTCTTCGAGCTGGGTGGGCACTCCCTGCTCGCAGCTCAGCTCGTCGCCCAGGTCGGCCGGGTGTGCGGGGCGGACGTCCCGCTGCGCGCCTTCGTCGCCGACCCGACGGTCCGTGGCCTCGCCGCCGCGGTACGCGCGGCCCGCGCCGAGGTCGGTGTCAGCGGCCCCGAGTCGTTGCCGGCCGTCGTGCCGGACCCGGCGTCGGCGCACCTGCCGTTCCCGCTGACCGATGTGCAACAGGCGTACTGGATCGGCCGCACCGGCGTGTTCGAGCTGGGCAACGTCGGCATGCACGGCTACGAGGAGTTCGACGTCCCCGAGCTGGACGTGTCGCGGTTGCAGCGGGCGCTGCGCCGGCTGATCCAGCGGCACGGGTCGCTGCGTACCGTCGTGCTGCCGCACGGCGAGCAGCAGGTCCTCGACGAGGTACCGGACTACGTCGTCGTCACCGAGGACATGCGGGGTCGCCCGGCCGCCGAGGTGGACGCGAGCTTCGAGCGGACCCGCGCCGCCATGTCGCACCAGGTGTTCGTGCCGGACCGGTGGCCGCTGTTCGAACTGCGCGCCACACTGCTCGACGAGGGTCGTGGGCGGGTGCACTACAGCATCGACGGCCTGATCACCGACGCCTGGGCGTCGAGCATCGTGATGCGTGAGTTGACACTGCTCTACCACGAGCCGGACGCGATCCTGCCCGAGCTGGAGTTGAGCTTCCGCGACTACGTGCTCGCCGCGCGGGCCGCGGAGTCGACCGAGCGGTACCAGCGCGCCGCCGCGTACTGGCAGGAGCGGGTGCCGACACTGGCCCTCGCCCCGGAGTTGCCGTTGGCGGCCGACCCGCACACCATCGCCGCGCCCCGCTTCGCCCGGCTCACCGGGCAGGTGCCGGCGGACGAGTGGGACGTCGTCAAGGCCGCCGCGTCCCGGCGCGGCCTCACTCCGACCGCACTGCTGCTGGCCGCGTACGGCGAGGTGGTCGCCACCTGGTCGAAGAACCAGCGGTTCAGTCTCAACCTGCCGATGGCGCACCGGTTGCCGCTGCACCCGCAGGTCGACGCGATCCTGGGTGACTTCACCTCGGTGACGCTGTTGGAGATCGACGCGGGCGGTGCGGCGTCGTTCGAGACCCGCGCCCGTACGATCCGGGACCAACTCCTCGCCGACCTCGACCACGGACTGTTCAGCGGCGTGCGGGTCGCGCGGGAGTTGAAGCGGGTACGCGGCGACGCCGCCGCCGTCATGCCAGTCGTGTTCACCAGTCTGTTCCAGGGCATCGGCGGGCACCCGCAGATCGGCGAGGTGGTCTATTCCATCTCGCAGACACCGCAGATCTGGATCGACACCCAGGTGTACGAGATGGACGGTGCCCTGGTGCTGGACATCGACGCCGTCGAGGGTCTCTTCCCCGAGGGCATGGTGGCTGCCATGCACGCGGCGACGCTGTCGGTGCTGCACTGGCTCGCCGTCGACGAGGCGCACTGGGCCGACCCGGTGCCGTCGCTGGTGCCCCGCGCGGAGCTGACCGCCCAGGCGGCGTACAACCGCACCGAGGCGCCGTTGCCGGTGGGCCTGCTGCACGAGCCGTTCTTCGCCACCGCCGCCCGGGTGCCCGAGCGCCCGGCCGTGATCACGCCGACGCGGACGCTCACCTACGGGGAGCTGGCGGACCGCGCCCGCACGATCGCCGCCCACCTCGTCGGTCTGCGGGTACGCCCCGACGACCTCGTCGCGGTCGTGATGGACAAGGGTTGGGAGCAGTGCGCCGCCGTCCTCGGTGTGCTCGCCGCCGGGGCCGCGTACCTGCCGATCGACCCGGACCTGCCGGACGAGCGGGTGCGTTTCCTGCTGACGCACGGCCGGGTGCGTGTGGTGCTGACCCAGGGGCGCCTGGCCGGCCCCGGGGCGCACCGGTTCGGCGACGTCGAGGTGTTGCGGGTGGACGAGCTGCGGGTGCTCCCGGCGGGCGCGCTGCCGGCGATCGACACCACGCCCCACAACCTCGCGTACGTCATCTTCACCTCCGGGTCCACCGGCCTGCCCAAGGGCGTGATGATCGAACACGAGGGTGCGTTGAACACCGTCGTCGACATCAACGAGCGCTTCCGGGTGGGCGAGGACGACCGGGTCCTGGCGCTGTCGTCGCTGAGCTTCGACCTGTCCGTGTACGACGTCTTCGGTCCGCTCGCCGTCGGCGGCGCGGTGGTGCTCCCGGAGGCGGCGGCACACCGGGATCCGGCCGCCTGGCTCGACCTGCTCACCAAGGCCAACGTGACGATCTGGAACTCGGTGCCGGCCCTCATGGAGCTGTTCGTCGAGCACCTCACGGTCCGGGAGGCCACCGGCGGCCTGCGACTGGTCATGCTCAGCGGTGACTGGATCCCGGTCGCCCTGCCGGACCGGATCCGGCAGACGCTCGACGGGCCCGAGGTGGTCAGCCTCGGTGGCGCGACGGAGGCGTCGATCTGGTCCATCCTCTACCCGATCGGGGCGGTCCCGGCGGAGTGGACGAGCATCCCGTACGGCCGGCCCATGGTGAACCAGACCTTCCACGTCCTCGACGACGCGTTGCGCCCCCGACCCACCGGGGTTCCCGGTCACCTGCACATCGGTGGTGTCGGCCTGGCCCGCGGCTACCTGCACGACGAGGCGCGGACGGCGGCGAGCTTCGTCGTGGACCCGGCCACCGGAAGCCGTCTGTACCGCACCGGTGACCTCGGCCGGTTCCTGCCGAGCGGGGAGATCGAGTTCCTGGGCCGGGAGGACTTCCAGGTCAAGGTGCAGGGTTACCGCATCGAGCTGGGCGAGATCGAGACCGCCCTCGCCCAGCACCCCGAGGTGCGCGGCGCGGTGGTGGTGGCGCAGGGCGAGCCGCGTGGCGCGAAGCGTCTCGTCGCCTTCGTCGTCCCCCGGGTCGCCGGTGCCGTGCCGACGGACGTGCGCGAGTTCCTCGCGGGCAAGCTGCCGGGGTACATGGTGCCGGCGGCGTTCCACGAGATCGACGAGCTGCCGCTCACCGCCAACGGAAAGGTCGACAGGCGACCACTGGTGGAGTTGGCGGACGCGGTCGAGGCGGACGACGTGCCGTACGTGGCACCCCGCTCCACCCTGGAGGAGACCATCGCCGAGGTCTGGGCCGGCATCCTGCGGGTCGACCGGATCGGCGTGCACGACAACTTCTTCGCCCTCGGCGGTGACTCGTTGCTGGCGATGCGGGCCGTGGTGCACCTGCGCAAGGCGTTCGATGTGCAGGTGCCGATCCGGGTGCTGTTCGACAGTCCCACCCTGGAGGCCGCCGCGTTCGCCATCGAGGACCACCTGCTCAGTGAGCTGGAGGAGATGTCCGACGAGGAGGCCAGTGCCCTGCTGGCCGACGAGCCGACGTACTAGGAGAGCCGTTCCGTGAACCGCCTCACCACCCACGCGCCCGCCCGCGCCCAGGGCTGGCTGGCCGCCGGGCCGCGCCGCCGCGTCACCCCCGCCGTCCGACTGATCTGCCTGCCGTACGCCGGTGGTGGGTCCTCGGCGTACCACGGGTGGCAGGAGCTGCTCGGCGACGATGTCGAGGTCTGCCCGGTCGAGCTGCCCGGGCGGCAGTCCCGCTGGCGTGAGCCGGCGTACACCGGGGTGCGGCAGCTGGTGGAGGCCCTCGCCCCGGCGCTGGCCCCCGAGCTGGGGGTGCCCTACGCCCTGTTCGGGCACAGTATGGGGGCGTTGGTCTCCTTCGAGCTGGCTCGCGAACTGCGTCGCCGCGCGGTGCCGCCGCCCCGGGTCCTCTTCGCTGCCGGTGCCCTCGCGCCGGGGCTGCGGCGTACCTCGCCGAACATCCACGACCAACCGGACGCGGTGGTCGTCGAACGGCTGCGTGAGCTGGGCGGTCTGGACGAGGAGATCCTCGCCGAACCCGAACTGCTCGACCTGCTCCTGCCCGCCATCCGCGCCGACTTCGCGGTCTGCGAGACCTACGAGTACCGGCCGGAGCCGCCGTTGAGCTGCCCGATCGTCGCCTTCGCGGGGGACCGGGACCGGGAGGTGCCGCCGGATCGGGTCGCGCCGTGGCGGGAGCACACGTCGGCCGGGTCCACCCTGCACGTGCTGCCGGGAGGGCACTTCTTTCCGATGACGGCCCGGGACGCCCTGCTGGGCACCGTCCGGGCCACCCTCGCGGCGGGGAGTTAGACGGAGGGCGGGCCGGTCACCCGGCCCGCCCCACCCGGCATGGTCCGGCAGGCGAGTCGCGCGGCGGACGGGGTGGGGTGACTCCCCACACACCGGGAACGTCACACACCGCCGGGGTGTTGCCGACCGAGAGAATCACCCTCGGATCATCGCGCCACCCGGCCACCCCCGCCACGACCCCTGCCTCGTCACATCCACGCTGCCCACCGCCGGGCACCCACACTGGGACGCCGCGTCCGCGCGGCGCCGGTGACGCCCGCGCCGCCGCTCGTGACGACGCACCAGCTTCCGCAGAGAGATCGAGATGATGAAGCAGTTGGTGGACAAGACCGGACACGAATCAGCCGTCGCGCCAGAGGTGCTGCCCGGCGACCTGATGACCAACCGTCAGCGGGCGCAGCTCGTCCTGGTGCTGGGCGCCCTGATCGCGATCGGGCCGCTGACCATCGACATGTACCTGCCCGCGCTGCCGGCCATCACGGCCGGCCTGCAGACCACCGAGACCGCTGTGCAGTTGACGCTGACCGGCACGCTCGTCGGTCTCGCGTTGGGCCAGTTGCTGATCGGGCCGCTCTCCGACGTGGTCGGGCGACGGGTGCCGCTGCTGGCCGGTCTGGCCGCGCACATCGTGGCATCCGTGCTGTGCGTCTTCGCACCCAACATCGAGGTCCTCGGCGGGCTGCGCGTACTCCAGGGGCTCGGCGTCGCCGCCGCCACCGTGGTCGCGACGGCAGTGGTCCGCGACCTGTTCAGCGGTGCCTCCTTCGCCCGGATCTTCTCCCGGCTGATGCTCGTCATGGGCCTGGCGCCCATCCTCGCGCCGACGCTCGGCAGCGGCCTGCTGAGCTGGACCGACTGGCGGGGCGTCTTCGCGGCGCTGGCGGTGCTGGGCGCGCTGCTGATCGTCGTGGCCGCGTTCCGGCTCCCGGAGACCCTTCCGGTGGCGCGTCGGCGGCACGGCGGGGTGAGCGCCACCCTCCGCGACTATCGAGGGCTGCTCAACGACCGGGCGTTCGTCGGCCTGGTGCTGGTCGCCGGGCTGGCGATGGCCGCCCTGTTCGCGTACGTCTCGGGGTCGTCGTTCGTGCTCCAGCAGGAGTACGGCCTCGACGAGCAGCAGTTCGGCATCGCCTTCGGGGCCGGCGCGGTGGGCCTGATCGGGGCCACCCAGTTCAACGTGCGGCTGCTGCGCCGCTACACCCCGCAGCAGATCCTGGTCGGCGCCCTGATCGCCGGAACGGCAGCCGGACTGCTGCTGGTCATGTTCGCGGCGACCGGCATCGGTGGCCTGGGCACCCTGCTCGCGTCACTGTGGCTGGTCCTGGCCGCCGCCGGTCTCGCCCTGCCGAACGCGCCGGCACTGGCGATGAGCCGGCACAGCGAGGCCGCCGGCACCGCCGCAGCGCTGCTCGGCGCGGTGCAGTTCGGCATCGGTGCGTTGTCGGCGCCACTGGCCGGTCTGTTCGGCACCGGGAGCGTGCCGATGGCGATAGTCATCGCGGGCGGCATGGCCGCCGCGCTGATCGTCATGCTCCTCGTCGTGCCCCGCGCCGACCTCGGCACAGTCGACAGGGACCTGGCGATCGCGCTGCACTAGCCCGCAAGAGACGGAGGGCGGGCCGGTCACCCGGCCCGCCCCGGCGATCAGCGGATCTCGGTGGTGTCCTCGGGGCGCGGTTGGCCGCGCGGTGGGGCGGACCAGGGTGATTCGCCACCCACCCGGCGGGGCAGCGGCTCGGTCGATGTCGAGTCGGCCGGGTAACCCAGAGTGAGGGGCGCGGTGTCGCGCTCCGTGGGCGCGGGAGGCGTCCAGTCGGTCAACGTGAAGTCGTCGTCGCGGGGGCCTCCGTCCGACGCCGGGGTGGGTGCCACGGTCGGTTCGGTCGACGGGCTCGGCCACTGCCGCCAACGCTGTTGACTGAAGGTCGCCATCAGCAGCAGCAGGCCGAGCAGGAAGAGCGTGCCGTTCTCCACGGGCAGTCGCAGCGGCAGAGGATCGCCGAACACCTTCCACTCGTGCGGGATGGCGTCGCGCACCGAGAAGGGCGCCACGAACATCCCGATGTACGGGGTGACCAGCAGTGCACCGGCCACCAACGGGCCCAGTGGCGAGAAGCGCAGCGTGCCGAGCAGGCCCAGCAGGACACCGCCGACACCGAGGTACACGGCCGGCTCGATCAGGTTGGCGGTGTTGAACGTGCCGATCTCCACCCAGCGGTCGACCGTCCGGCTCGACCCGTCCTGCCCCAGTGTGACCAGCACCCAGGTGATGGGCGCCACCACCAGCCCGGCGAGGAAGCTCCAGAGATGTCGCATCCGCGCACCGTACCGTTTTCGACATGACTGAGCACCTCTCCGCCCCTCCAACCGGCAAGCCGACGTCGTACTCCCGCGTCACTCTCAGCAAGATCATGACCGCGGTGGACGTCAACCTGTACGGCACCGTGCACGGCGGGGTCCTGATGAAGTTCGTCGACGACGTGGCCGGGGCGGCTGCCGCCCGACACAGCGGAGGGACCGCGGTGACCGCGGCGATCGACGAGATCGTCTTCTCCGAGGCGGTCCGGGTCGGCGACCTGGTGCACGCGCACGCCCAGGTGAACTGGACCGGCCAGACCTCGATGGAGGTGGGCGTGCGGGTGGTCGCCGAGCGGTGGGACTCGGCCGAGGACGCGCCGGTCCGGGTCGCCACCGCGTACCTGGTGTTCGTCGGCGTGGACGTGGGTGGGGCGCCGCGGGCGGTCCGCCCGGTGCTGCCCGAGACGGCGGAGGACGAGCGCCGGTACAAGGAGGCGGAGATCCGCCGAGCGCACCGGCTGGCCCGCCGCCGCGCCATCCAGGCCCACCGCGCCGGCTGACCCACATGAGGTGGCGGGTCGCAGTGTGGGACGGGCACGCGTCGGTTGGCCCACCCGGTGCGCAGAATGGCGCTTCGAGGTAGGGCAAGATGGCGCCACGGCCCAGTCACAGTGTCGTGTCGGGCCAGGGGGAGGGTGGAGCAGTGGGTGACATGCTGTGGACGCCGCCGGCGGACGTACGCGAGCGGTCCCGGATCGGTGCCTACCTGCGCTGGCTGCGGGAGCACCGCGGGTTGGACTTCGCCGACTACGACGCGCTGTGGCGCTGGTCCACCACCGACCTGGACGGGTTCTGGCGCTCGATCTGGGACCACTTCGAGGTGATCGCGCACACACCGCCGAGCGCCACCCTCGCCGAGCGGGGGATGCCCGGCGCCCGTTGGTTCCCCGACGCCACGCTCAACTACGCGGAGAACGTGCTGCGGATGCCGGGGCGGGCCGACGACGACCCGGTGGTGATCGCGCACGGGCAGACCCGCCCGCCGGTCACGCTCACCGCTGGAGAGTTGCGCGAGCAGGTCCGCCGGGTGTCGGCCGGGCTGCGCCGGCTCGGCGTCACCGCCGGTGACCGGGTGGCGGCGTACGCCCCGAACATCGCCGAGACGTACGTCCTGCTGCTGGCCACCGCCAGCCTGGGCGCGATCTTCTCGTCCTGCGCGCCCGAGTTCGGCACCCGGAGCGTCACCGACCGTTGGCAGCAGATCGAACCGACGGTGCTGGTCGCCGTGGACGGCTACCGGTACGGCGACAAGCCGGTGGACCGGCGTGCCGAGGTCGCCGCGATCCGGGCCGCCCTGCCGTCGCTGCGCCACACCGTCAGCATCGGCTACCTCGACCCGACGGGCCCCGCACCCGAGGGCGCGCTGGGCTGGGCCGAGCTGGCCGCACCCACCGACGAGCCGTCGACGTTCACGCCGGTGCCGTTCGACCACCCGCTCTACGTGCTGTACTCGTCGGGCACCACCGGCCTGCCGAAGCCGATCGTGCACGGCCACGGCGGCATCCTGCTGGAGCACCTGAAGATGCTCGCCCTGCACCACGATCTGGGCCCGGCCGACCGGTTCTTCTGGTTCACCACCACCGGCTGGATGATGTGGAACTTCCTGGTCTCCGGCCCGGCGGTGGGGGCGGCCATCGTGCTCTTCGACGGCAACCCGGGGGTGCGGGCGGAACCCGGCCGGCCGGCCGAGCCTGACCTGGGCGCACTGTGGCGGCTGGCGGCGGAGACCGGGACGACGTACTTCGGCACCTCCGCGCCGTACCTGCTGGCCTGCCGTAAGGCCGGTTTGGTCCCCCGGGAGGTCGCCGACCTGTCGGCGCTGCGCGGCGTGGGTTCCACCGGGGCGCCGCTGCCCGCCGAGGGCTTCCGCTGGGTGTACGAGACCGTCAGCGACCACGTCCAACTCCAGTCGCTCTCCGGTGGCACCGACGTGTGCACCGGTTTCGTCGGCGGGGTGCCGCTGCTGCCGGTGTACGCCGGTGAGATCGCCTGCCGGGCGTTGGGCGCCAAGGTGGAGGCCCGTTCCGCCGACGGCACACCGGTCATCGGTGAACTCGGCGAGCTGGTGATCACCGAACCGATGCCGAGCATGCCGGTGGGCTTCTGGAACGACCCGGACGGCACCCGTTACGCGGAGGCGTACTTCGACGTCTACCCGGGCGTCTGGCGACACGGTGACTGGATCACCATCAACGAGCGGGGTGGCTGCGTGATCACCGGCCGCTCCGACGCCACCCTCAACCGTGGTGGGGTGCGTCTCGGTACCGCCGAGTTCTACTCGGTGGTGGAAGGGCTCGACGAGGTCGTCGACTCGGTCGTCGTGCACCTGGAGGACGACGAGGGCGGCGCCGGTGAGCTGCTGCTCTTCGTGGTGCTGGCCGAGGGTCTGGAGCTGGACGACCCGATGCGCGCGAAGATCTGCCGTGAACTGCGCACGGCGCTCTCACCCCGGCACGTGCCCGACGAGATCCACCAGGTGCGTTCGGTGCCCCGCACCCTCTCGGCGAAGAAGCTGGAGGTGCCGGTCAAGAAGATCCTCACCGGCACCCCGGTCGACCAGGCCGCCGCGAAGGGTGCCCTCGTCAACCCCGAGTCCCTGACCGCCTTCGCGGCCCTCGCTCAGGCCCGCACGACGTCCTGACCCGCGGGGCGGGGTGTGGTCAGGAGAGGGAGTGCGTGACTTTTTCCGCGGTCAGCCGGGCGGGTAGGCGGGCGGGGTCCTGGTTGGCGCAGAGGACCACTGTGGCGGCCCGGGCCAGCGGGGCCAGCAGCCAGTCGACCGGGTCGGGGTGCCGGGCGGCGTCGATGAGGACCCGGGCGCCGGGGAGGATGCCCAACTCGGTGGCGCGGGCCTCGGCGCGGCTCAGCAGGTGCGCGTCGGTGGGGCCAGGGCCGGACTGCGGCGTGAAGTGGTCACCGTGTCCGCGTACCTCGACGACGTAGTCGGCGAATCCGGGCGGCACCTGTCGAAGTGGGGCGGCGAGCGGGGCCAACCCGAGGGCGTACCGCTCGTCGGCGGACCAGGACTGCGCCTCGTCGAACCTGTCGGCGGCGGCGAAGAGCACCCCCACCTCGCCCGGCGTGTCGACGACGCTCAGCTTGGCCGACCAGCAGGCCAGCAACACCGCCGCGGTCTGCCAGTGTGGCGGCAGCACCACGCCGGCCGGGGTGCCCGGCGCGAGGCCGACCTCGTCGACGAGGAGGTTGGCGGTCTTCGCCACCCAGTTCGCCACCGTGACGCCGGAGAGTTCGGTGCGGTCGCCGGTGGCGTCGTCGTACCAGGTGAGCAGCGGTCGGGTCGGGTCGGACGCGATCGCGTCGGCGAACACCCGGGCAATGTTGTCGGCCATCGGCGCGAACGATACGCCAGTGCGGGCCGTACTCGATGACGATGACAAGTCGGCGTACCGTCGGGTCGCAGTCAGCGTCGGCCCCGCGCCCCGGCGTAGGCTTTACCCCCGGAGTGTTGTTCCCCACAGTCTCGCCAGTACAAGGAGTCGCCCCGTGACCGCCGGTCGCCCGCCCCGCGTGCTCATCGACGCCACGAGTGTCCCCACCGACCGTGGTGGTGTCGGTCGATACGTCGACGGTCTGCTCGGCGCCCTCGGCAAGGTGTGCGGGTCGGGGGTGGAGCTGGCGGTGGTCAGTCTCCGCACCGATCTTGAGCGGTACACCCGCATGCTGCCCGGCGCGGAGATCATCCCGGCCCCGGCCGCCGTGGCGCACCGCCCGGCCCGGCTCGCCTGGGAGCAGACCGGCCTGCCGCTGCTCGCCCAGCAGGTCGGCGCAGAGGTGCTGCACTCGCCCTTCTACACCTGCCCGCTGCGGGCCGGATGTCCGGTCACGGTCACCGTGCACGATGCGACGTTCTTCACCGAGCCGGAGCATTACGACAAGTCGCGCCGCACGTTCTTCCGCAGCGCCATCAAGACCTCGTTGCGCCGCGCCAACCGGGTGATCGTGCCCAGCAAGGCCACCCGGGACGAGCTGATCCGATTGCTCGACGCCGACCCGACGCGGATCGACGTGGCCTACCACGGCGTCGACCAGGCTGCCTTCCACGCTCCCACCGAGGAGGAGAAGGCTCGGGTGCGAGCGCGCCTGGGGCTGGGCAACAGCAGCTACGTCGCCTTCCTCGGTGCCAAGGAGCCTCGGAAGAACGTGCCCAACCTGATCCGTGGGTGGGCGCGGGCGGTGGCCGACCGGGTCGACCCGCCGGCCCTGGTGATCGCCGGTGGGCAGGGGCACGACGAGGACATCGACCGGGCGGTGGCCGAGGTGCCGTCGCACCTGCGTCTGCTGCGCCCCGGCTACCTCCGCTACGGCGACCTGCCAGGTTTCCTCGGCGGTGCCCTGGTCGCCGCGTACCCGTCCTACGGCGAGGGGTTCGGGCTGCCGATCCTGGAGGCGATGGCGTGCGCCGCCCCGGTGCTGACCACGCCCCGGCTCTCGCTGCCCGAGGTGGGCGGCGACGCGGTCGCGTACACCTCGGAGGACCCGGAGCAGATCAGCATCGACCTGGCCGCCCTGCTCGACGACGAGCAGCGACGGTTGTCGCTGGCGAAGGCGGGGTTCGACAGGGCCAAGGAGTTCACCTGGGAGTCCAGCGCCGAGGTGCACATCTCCGCGTGGAGTCGCGCCCGCTCCTGACCCTCCGCACCACTGCGGGTGACCCGTGCCACTTTGGGCAGGTACGTCGGGCATGATGTGCGGATGCTTTATGCGGTCATTCCGGCAGGTGGCAGTGGCACGAGGTTGTGGCCGCTGTCCCGCGCCGGCCATCCCAAGTTCCTCCACCCGCTGACCGGCACCAGCGCCTCACTGCTCCAGGCGACGGTCGAACGGCTCGCGCCGCTGACCACACCGGATCGGATCCTCGTGGTCACCGGTGCCGCGCACGTCACGGCGGTGGCACGGCAGCTGGCCGTGCTGCCGGAGGAGAACATCCTGGTCGAGCCCTCCCCCCGGGATTCCTGCGCGGCGATCGCGTTGGCCGCCGCGGTCATCGCGGCACGTGACCCGAACGCGGTGATGGGCAGCTTCGCGGCCGACCACCTGATCCGCGACCCGGACAGCTGGGTCTGCACGGTCCAGGAGGCGGTCCACGGGGCCCAGCAGGGCATGCTGATGACCGTCGGGATCACTCCGACCCGTGCGGAGACCGGCTACGGCTACCTGGAGACCGGCGATCCGACCGAGGGTGTGCCGTGGCGGCCGGTGACCGAGTTCAAGGAGAAGCCGGCCGCCGAGGTGGCCGAGGCGTACGTCCGTTCGGGCCGGCACCTGTGGAACGCGAGCATGTTCGTGTGGCGGGTGGACGTCTTCCTCGCCGAGCTGGCCCGCCAGCAGCCGGCGCTGCACGCCGGCGTCGCCGCGATCGCCGCCGCCTGGGGCACCCCGGAGCAGGACGACGTCCTGGGCGCGATCTGGCCGACCCTGCCGAAGATCTCCGTCGACTACGCGGTGATGGAGGGTGCGGCCACGACGGGTCGGGTCGCGACGGTGCCGGGCGACTTCGGTTGGAACGACGTCGGTGACTTCCACACCCTCGGCGACGTGCTGTCGGCCGACGACGCGGGCAACGTGGTGCTCGGCTCGGAGGCCAAGCCGGGCGTGCTGCTGCGGGACAGCAGCAACCTCGTGGTCGTCCCGCAGTCGGGTCGGTTGGTGGCCGTGCTCGGTCTGCGCGACCTGATCGTGGTGGACACCCCGGACGCGGTGCTGGTCTGCCCGCGCGACCGGGCGCAGGACGTCAAGGGCCTCGTCGACGAGCTCAAGGGGCGAGGCGAAGAGGGCTACGTCTGAGAGCGGCGAGGGCCGGTGCGACCAGTTGTGCGGTCCCGCCGGCCAGTGGCTCGGGCAGCTGGTCCGGTGGGAACCAGCCCAGCTCCTCGGCCTCGTCGCTGACCTGCTCCACGGCCGAGGGCGGGGCGATCACCGCGAACCGGACGTCGTAGTGCGCCGAGCCGCCCTGACACTGCACCTGGTGCACGTCCACGTCGATCGGCACCGGGTCGATGCGAAGGCCGGCGATCCCGGACTCCTCGGTCGCCTCGCGGAGCGCCGCGCCGACCAGGGTCTGGTCGGTCGGCTCGCAGTGCCCGCCGAGCTGCACCCAACGCCCGAACTTGACGTGCAGGCAGAGCAGCACCCGGGAGCCGGTGGCGTCCAGCACCAGCGTGCTCGCGGTGATGTGCCCGGGGATGTGCTGCCGGCTCATCGCGACCGGGCCGGCGGCGAGCAGCGCCAGCGTCCGGTCCCGCGCGCTGGCCGCGTCCGGGCTGGTGGGCTGCCAGCCCTCCAGCAACGCGCTGGCGTCGGCGTGCAGCGCCTGGTACGTCTCAGGGTCGGTCGGCTGGGCGGTCGGGCCGGTCATCACGGTGTCGGGCACCCCGCCACTGTACGAGCGTGTGCTCCGTACGCTGGCTCGGTGACCCTGCGACTCGTCGAATTCGTGGTGGCCGGTAACGAGGCCAGCGATCTGTTGCCGGTGCGGTCGGCGGCGCTGCTGCGCGCGTACGGTGCCCGGCGGGGCTTCTGGACGGTGCTGGACGAGGGGCCGGTGGAGCGCTGCCTCGCGCTGCTGCTGGAGCGCGACGACGGGGAGTGGACGGCCCTGCACGTGCCGGCGGATGCCGGTGTGGAGAACGGGCGGACCGAGGACGGTGAGGCGCTCGCCCACCACGACGGCTGGGTGTACGTGTTCGGCTCCCACTTCGGCTCGAAGGCAGGCCCGCTGCGCCCTCGGCGCGCCTTCGTGGCCCGGTTCCGCGAGGACGACGCCGCGGCCGGGCCGGTGCCGGTGCACGTGGTACGCAACTCGTTTCGCCTGCACCGGGCGGTGAACGACGCTCTCGCCGCGGCGCCGCTGACCCTCCTGCCGGCGGGGGAGCGGGTGCGGGAGCGGTTCATCGTGGAGACGCTGGCTCGGGGGACCGTCCGGGAGAAGAGCTGGGTGAGCCGGTTGGCCCCGGACGACCTGCCGTTGAACGTGGAGGCTGCGGCGTTCACCCCGGCCGGGACGGTGCTGCTCGGGCTGCGCTTTCCGGTCACCGACGCCGGTGAGCCGATCCTGGTCGAGGTGGCCGGTGTGCCGGGCATGTTCACGGCCGAGCGGGCCTGGCCGCGGGCGTTGGGCGCGTACGTGCTGACCGGAGTCACCGCGCCGGGGCAGCTGACCGGCTTCCGCGCGATCACCCCGACGGCGGACGGCGGGTACGCGGCCGTGATCGGCTCGATCGACGCGCTGGGCAAGGGGTCGGTCCTGCTCGACGACCATCCGGGTGGGGGTGCGGTCACCTCCCGGCACGTCCGCTTCCGGCTCACCGGTGGCGAGGCCGGCGACGGGCGGCGGCTCGTCGGGGAGCAGGTGGCGGACCTGGCCCCGTTTCACCACGTCGAGGGCGTGGCGGAGCTGGACGGACGGTCGTTCTACGTCACGGACGAGGACCATCGGGTCGCGCTCTGGGTCGGCTGAGCCGGCACCGGGGGGCGGATGACCGGACGGCACCTCCGCGGAGCAAGGGCCGCAGACCCTCGTGGTGCCGTCCGATCACCGGGGCCTCCCCGGTCCCGGCGCCCCGGCAGCACGGGCGTCAAGGACGCACGGCGCCGTGTTCGGGCATGGGAAGCATGCCTAACCGGCCCCGGAGGCGTCGAGGTTTTTCAGTCCAGGCTTAAAGATGGAGATTACTGCCGGCCAGGTAGAGTCGAACGGTCATCCGGCATCCCCCTGTCGGCGACACAGGAGCGCTCCATGCTGAAGATCCACTTTTCCGGGGAGGACATCCTCCGGACCCGGGTGGCGCCGGCGGCGGACCCGGTCTGGGAGCTGGTCCTCAGCCTGCACGTGCTGCGCGGCCGCACCCGCGATCCGCTGACCGCCAACTGGCGGCGCAGCGTGGCCCGGGATCTGCGCCAGGACTCCGCCTCCGAGCAACTCCGCCTGCTCTTCGCGCTGAACCCGCCGCGTGGCTACTTCCCCGACTTCCTCACCCCGTACGCCAGCGTCGAGGGCTTCGAGGCCGGGCTGGACGCGCTCCGCCGGACCCCCGCCGAGTTGCTGCACCGGGACCTGAGCGTGCTGGCCGCCGAGAACCAGCTGCCCTCCTCCGCGGCAGCGCTCGCTCGCGGTGAGGTGTCGGCGCTGCACCACCTCGCCGAGTCGATGGAGCAGTACCGGTCGCTGGCGATCAGCCCGTACTGGGGCCGGATCCAGGCCGCGGTTGCGGCGGACCGCACGCGGCGGGCGCGGGCGCTGCTCGACGGCGGCGTCGAGGGCCTGCTCGCCAGCCTCCGGCCGACGATGCGCTGGGAGAGCGGGGTTCTGGAGGTCCACAGCTACCCGCACAGCAGGGAGCTGCACCTGGACGGCCGTGGGCTGCTGCTGGTGCCGTCGTTCTTCTGCGCTGCAACCCCAGTCGCACTGCTCGACCCGGCGCTGCCACCGGTGCTGGTCTACCCGGTGGACCGGCTGGGCGCACTGGTCTCCGCCGACGCCGACGTCGCGTCCGGTGCTGCCCGCGAATCACTCGCCGCGCTGCTGGGCCGCACCCGGGCGGCGGTGTTGCAGGCCAGCGACGAGGGCTGCACCACCGGGGAGGTCGCCCGCCAGCTCAACATCTCACCGGCGGCGGCGAGCCAGCACGCCACAGTCCTGCGCAACGCCGGTCTGCTGGTCAGCCACCGCGAACGCAACAGCGTGCTGCACACGTTGACCCCGCTGGGCCGGGCCATGCTGGACGCGTGACCCGGCCGTTCGCACAGGCCTTAGGGGCGGTTCTACAGGGCGAGCGCGGCGCTCGCCGGGCTGCCGGGCGGCGGCGGCAACAGTGTCGACCCGACACCCTGGGCGGCCAGGGCGACGCGCAGCCGGTGCAGGTCGGCGCCGAAGCGGACCAGACCGAACGGCTCGACGGGCGTCGGGGCCGAGCCGAGCACCAGGTCGGCGCCGTCCGGCCACCCGGGCATCTCGGCGACCAGACCGGCGCGTACCTCGGCCTCGTCGACCAGTGTGAAGACCGTGCCGGGGGCGACCACCCCGGCGACCGCGTCGATCGCCCGTCGCACCGCGGTCAGGTCCGCCGGCGTCGGGCCCGGACCGTCGGTCAGGGTGGCGGCGTCGGAGAGCCCGGCGGCGCGGGCTTCGGCGGTACCGAGCGAGAACAGGTCCTGTGCCGCGTCGCGGATCAGCGCCCGCGCGCCACCGGCGTCGTCCGGGTTGCTGGCCGGCAGATAGCCCCGCACCACAGCGACGGGGACCTGATCGCACTTGCCCTTGATCAGTTCGCCGGCACCCGCCAGCTCGTCCACCACGGCCATCTGGGTCAACTGCAACTCGTTGCCGTACGGGTCGACCTCGCCCCGGTGGTCCCGGATCGCCGTCATGCCGGCCACCCCGAGCGCCACGTCGGTGAGCCCGTTGCGCCAGGGCCGGCCCATCGTGTCGCTGATGATCACGGCCAGGTCCAGGTCGTAGCGCTCCCGAAGCGCGTCCCGAAGAGCCCGCGCCGAGGCGTCCGGGTCGACAGGCAGCAGCACAAGTTGGGTCTTGTCCACGTTCGACGCGTCGATCCCGGCCGAGGCCATGACGAAGCCGTGGTGGGTCTGCACGATCCGGGTCGCCCCCCGACTGGCCACCACCCGGGCGGTCTCACCGTCCAGGACCTCGTCCCGGGCGGCCAGCCGTTCCGGCCCGTCCGCCGGCACGTCGACGAGCCGCCCCTCCGCCTTGGAAACGATCTTGCTGGTTACCACCAGCACGTCGCCGTTGCGCAGCCACGGCGCGGCAGTCGCAATCACCGCAGCCAGATCGTCACCCTCGGTCACGTGACCGATGCCGAGCACCGGCAGAATCTCCAGCCTCACGTCAACTCCACCGCGGCGCGGACCATGGCCGCCGTCGCCGCCTCGTCGGTCATCCGCAGCGGCACCGCGCGGACCGTCACCTCGGGCACCACGGTGCCCGCGTCCTCCTCGGCCACCAGCCAACCGTCGAGCAGGCCGCCGCTCGCCCGGCCGCCGTAGAGCCGACCCACCCCCGCCGCGCTGCACTCCGCACCGAGCACGGCCAGGCAACGGTCGGCCATCCCCCGCACCGGCGCGCCGCCGATGATCGGGGAGACACCCACCACCGGCGCCGGGCCGTCCGCCACCGCCGCACGCAGCCCCGGTACGGCCAGCACCGGCGCGACGCTCACCACCGGGTTGCTCGGCGCGATCAGCACCAGGTCGGCCGAGGCGATCGCGTCCAGCACCCCCGGTGCCGGCTTCGCCGTCTCCGCGCCCACGAACACGAAACGGTGCGTGAGGATGTCGGCGCGGTACCGCACCCACCACTCCTGAAAGTGGATCGCCCGCTGACCCTGGTCGTCCTCCACCACGGCATGGGTCTCCAGGCGATCGTCCGTCGCCGGCAACAGGCGTACGCCCGGCTCCCAGCGGCTGGCCAGCGCCTCGGTGACCGCGCTCAACGGATAACCGCCGTTGAGCATGGTGCTGCGGACCAGGTGGGTGGCGATGTCCTTGTCGCCGAGGCCGAACCAGGTCGGCTCCGCCCCGTACGCGGCCAACTCCTGTTTGACCGTCCAGCTCTCGCCGACCCGACCCCAACCCCGTTCCGGGTCGGCGCCCCCGCCGAGGGTGTACATGACGCTGTCCAGGTCGGGGCAGATCTTCAACCCGTGTAACCACAGGTCGTCGCCGACGTTGACAACGGCGGTCACCTCAGCGCCGACGTCACGGGCGTACGCCCGGACGCCGAGCAGGAACCGGGCGCCGCCGATGCCGCCGGCCAGAACCACGATGCGCATGTCGACCATCCTCGCGCACGTGACGCCTCCGATCGGCGGGTGGCCCGGGAGACTAGGCTCACGGTCACCTGTCCGTTGATGCCCCGAGGGGGAGCTCGTGACCAGCCCCGCCGAGCCCGCGTCCGCCGACGCGACGCAGGCCCGCCAGCTGACCAAGCCACTACGGGAGCTCGCCGCGCTCGCGCTGCTCGGCGCCAACGCCGTGTTCCTCTTCGTGGGCCTGCTCCGGCTCATCGCCCCGAACGACTACAGCTCCTTCACCGACCGCGCGGGTAGTGCCTTCTACGCGTTCGTCGGGGTGGAGGCGGTGGGCCTCCCGCTGCTGGCGGTGCTGCTGGCCACGCACATCTCGCCGGTGTTGGCGAAGGCGAAGCTGATCACGCAGGCAGCTCTCGTCGAGTACGCGGTAAGCGCACTGTTCGGCACGCTGACCATGCTGATCTGGACGGTGGGCCGGCTGGCCGAGGCCGAGGTGCTCGACGCGCTGCTCGGTGTGCTCACCCGGTTCGCCTGGATGGTGATCTTCGCGATCGCCGCCTGGGTGGTCTACACCATCTGGCGCGCCCACTACTACGTGCCGCGAGCCAAGCCGCAGTCAGGCGTCTACGGCCAGCCCCAGCCGGGCTGGCCGCAGCAGCAGGGCGGTTGGCCGACCCCGGGTCAGCCCGGCGGCCAGCCGCAGGGTGGCTGGCCCGCTCCCGGCCAGCCCGGCGGCGGCTACCCGCAGGCTGGCCAGCCGGGTGGTGGTTACCCGCAGGCTGGTTACCCGCAGGCTGGTTACCCGCAGGCCGGCCAGTACGGCCAGCAGTCGCCACCGTTCCAGGCCCCGCAGTCGGCCCCGCCGTTCCCGCAGTCGGCCCCGCCGCACCCGCAGTCGGCCCCGCCGTTCCAGGCGCCGCAGTCCGCGCCCCAGGCGAACCCCGCCCCGCAGGCGAACCCCGCCCCCCAGTCAGCGCCGCCGTCCCCGGCCGTGCCGCCGTTCGGGCAGCCGCCGTCGGCCGACCCCACTCAGGCGATCCCGCGCCAGTCCGCCGACCCGACCGAGGTCATCTCCCACCCCACCGACCCGGACAACGACCGCACCCAACACATCAAGCCCAACGACCACCCCGACCAACCCCGCTGACGCGAAGACTGCGCCGATCTTGCACTTTCGGTAGTCGAAACGAGCGAGATATCCCTTAAGTCGGGACACAAACTGCAAGATCGCGAGGCTCCGGCACCACAACTCCGTCGATCATGGAGTTGTGGTGCCGGATTCGCGTTCTACGAGGCACTTTGTCACCCACCACAACTCCTTGATCGACGGGGCGCACCGCGCGGGAGGCTGCGACCGGGCACGGAGCACGGCATGGGGCGGGGCTCGGTGGGGACTGGTTGGGTGGCGTCGGGCTGCGCATAGGGTGAGTGGATGGTTGATCGCACCCACTCCGGCCCGAGCGATGCGAGCGTGCGGCGGGCCCTGGGCCGGGCCGCGAACGGGCGGGCGCTGGATCTCGACGAGGCGACAGCGCTGCTGTCCGCTCGTGGCGACGCGCTGGACGAGCTGCTCCGGCTCGCCGGGGGAGTCCGCGACGCCGGGCTGCGGGACGCCGGACGGCCAGGTGTGGTCACGTACTCCAAGAAGGTCTTCATCCCGCTGACGCGGCTCTGCCGGGACCGGTGCCACTACTGCACCTTCGCGACGGTGCCGCACCGGTTGCCGGCGCCGTTCCTGGACCGCGACGAGGTCCTCGCGATCGCCCGGGCCGGTGCCGCGCAGGGTTGCAAGGAGGCGCTGTTCACCCTGGGTGACCGGCCGGAGGAGCGTTGGCCGGCGGCGCGGACCTGGTTGGACGAACGCGGTTACGACTCGACACTCGACTACCTGCGGGCCTGTGCGGTGGCGGTGTTGGAGGAGACCGGCCTGCTGCCGCACCTCAACCCCGGGGTGCTGTCCTGGTCGGAGCTGCAACGGCTCAAGCCGGTCGCGCCGAGCATGGGCATGATGCTGGAGACGACCGCGACGCGGCTGTGGTCCGAGCCGGGTGGCCCGCACTTCGGCTCGCCGGACAAGGAGCCGGCGGTCCGGTTGCGGGTGCTCGAGGACGCGGGCCGGATCGGGGTGCCGTTCACCACCGGCATCCTGATCGGCATCGGGGAGACCCCGGGGGAGCGGGTGGACGCGCTCTTCGCGATCCGCCGCGTCCACCGGGAGTACGGCCACCTCCAGGAGGTGATCGTGCAGAACTTCCGCGCCAAGCCGGACACGGCGATGCGCGGCATGCCGGACGCGGAGCTGCACGATCTGGCCGCCACGGTGGCGGTGGCCCGGCTGCTGCTTGGCCCGAAGGCCCGGATCCAGGCCCCGCCGAACCTCATCGCCGGCGAGTACGACCTGCTGCTGCGCGCCGGCATCGACGACTGGGGTGGCGTCTCCCCGCTCACCCCCGACCACGTCAACCCGGAGCGCCCCTGGCCGCAGATCGACGAGTTGGCCCGGCACACCGAGCTGGCGGGGTTCACGCTGCGGGAGCGGTTGACGATCTACCCGGAGTACGTGCGCGCGGGTGACCCGTGGCTCGATCCTCGGCTGCTGCCGCACGTCGGCGCCCTGGCCGATCCGTCGACGGGCATGGCGGTCGAGTCGGCGATGCCGCAGGGACGACCGTGGCAGGAGCCGGAGGAGGTGTTCGGCGGGCGGGTCGACCTGCACGCCACCATCGACACCACCGGCCGCACCGACGACCGGCGCGGCGACTTCGACAGCGTCTACGGCGACTGGTCCGAGGTCGCTGGCAAGGTCACCCCGGAGGCGACCGCCCGCCGGGCGGGCGTACCCCCGGTGTCGGCCGGGGTCGGCGCGGACCGTGACCTGGCGGCCGGGTTGCGGCTCGCCGCCGACGACCCGGCGGCGCTGCTCGACCCCGCGCACACCGATGCCGCGCTGGCGCTGTTCGGCGCGGACGGGCCGGCGCTCGACGAGCTGTGCCGCCTCGCCGACGACGTGCGCCGTGCGGCGGTCGGCGACGATGTCACCTACGTGGTCAACCGCAACATCAACTTCAGCAACGTCTGCTACGTGGGCTGCCGCTTCTGTGCGTTCGCGCAGCGTGAGCGGGACGCCGACGCGTACCGGCTCTCCGTCGAGCAGGTCGCGGACCGGGCGGAGCAGGCGTGGGCCGCCGGTGCCAGCGAGGTGTGCCTCCAGGGCGGCATCGACCCGAAGATGCCGGTCACCGGGTACGCCGACATCGTGCGTGCGATCAAGGCCCGGGTGCCCGAGATGCATGTGCACGCGTTCTCGCCCATGGAGATCGTCACCGCCGCCGCGAAGGCCGGGGTGCCGGTCCGTGAGTGGCTGCTCCAGCTGCGCGAGGCCGGGCTGGACACCATTCCGGGCACCGCCGCCGAGATCCTCGACGACGACGTGCGCTGGGTGCTGACCAAGGGCAAACTCCCGGCCGCCGCCTGGGTCGAGGTGGTCAGCACCGCCCACGAGCTGGGCATCCGGTCCAGCTCCACGATGATGTACGGCCACGTCGACCACCCCGGGCAGTGGCTGGCGCACTTCCGGGTGCTGGCCGGGGTGCAGGACCGCACCGGCGGGTTCACCGAGTTCGTGGCGCTGCCGTTCGTGCACACGAATGCTCCGATCTATCTGGCGGGTATCGCCCGCCCGGGGCCGACGTGGCGGGAGAACCGGGTGGTGCACGCCATGTCCCGGCTGCTGCTGCACGGCCGGATCGACAACATCCAGTGCTCCTGGGTGAAGCTCGGCGACGAGGGCACCGTCGCGATGCTTCAGGGCGGCTGCAACGACCTGGGCGGCACGCTGATGGAGGAGACCATCTCCCGGATGGCGGGCTCCGACAACGGTTCGGCGCGTACCGAGGAGCAGTTGCGGGCCATCGCGAAGGCCGCCGGTCGTCCGGCGCGCAAGCGGTCGACTGCGTACGGTCACGCCCGGCCCTGACGTCGAACCTTTCCCCGCCACCGGCCGTACCACGCGATGCCGGTGGCGGTCGCGGCGAGGACCGCCGCCGGTGTCCCCTCAGGGGCCCGGCGGCGTCGCGAGACGGCACCGGACCCGTCCGTCTCCGCGGGCGCGTTCGCGCCACCGCCGGAAAGGTTGCCCATGACCAGTGATCAGCGGAAGCGGCAGTGGCCGCGACTGACCCGCCGGCAGACGTTGACCGCCGCGGCGAGCGCCACCCTCGGTGCCGCCGCGCTCACAGTGCCGGGCCTGTCGGCCGCGCAGAACGCCCCCGGAGCGGCCGGACGAGCCGACGAGCCGATCGTCGTGCACCTGCGTGACGCCGACTCCGGAACGATGGACGTCTTCGTCGGTGAGAGGCGCATCGAGGTACGCGACCGCGGCCTGGCGGACCGGCTGCGGCGCGCCGCCCGGCGCTGACCCGACCTTCTGCCCCGCCATCCTGTCCCCGCCCAGTGAGGTTGGTCCGTCATGTCTTCCCACCGCGAGGCCCCGGAGATAGCCAAGGATCCGGTCGCCGACAGCTCCGACCTGTACGCGTTCGTCAGCCCCGACAAACGCGACACGGTCACGTTGATCGCCAACTACGTGCCGTTGCAGCTCCCCTCCGGGGGGCCGAACTTCTTCGAGTTCGGCGACGACGTGCGCTACGAGATCCATATCGACAACGACGGTGACGGTCGCCCGGATGTCACCTACCGGTTCGAATTCACCACCGAGATCACCAACCCGAACAGTTTTCTCTACAACACCGGTCCGATCGATTCGCTGGACAGCAAGAACTGGAACCGGCGGCAGTTCTACAGCCTGACCCGGGTGGCCGACGGCCGCGAGCACCGGCTGGCGCACAAGCTGCAGTGCCCGCCGTGCAACGTCGGTCCGCTGTCCACGCCGACGTACGCCGACCTGGTGCGGCAGGCCACCTTCTCGCTCTCCACTGGGGAGCGGGTCTTCGCCGGGCAGCGCGCCGACGGGTTCTTCGTCGACCTCGGGGCGATCTTCGACCTCGGCACGCTGCGGCCGTTCCAGCAACTGCACGTCGCGGGGAAGAAGATCTTCAAGGCCGAGGGGGAGCCGGTCAACGCCACCGACCGGATGAACGTGCACAGCATCGCCGTGCAGGTGCCGTTGGAGCGGGTTCGTCGGCGCGCCAACCGCTACGGTGCCGCGGATCGGGCGTCGGTGATCGGGGTGTGGACGTCGGCGTCGCGCCGGCAGGTGCGGGTGCTCGGCGACCGGGGCGCGGCGGACACCAGCACCGGCCCGTTCACCCAGGTCTCGCGGTTGGGCAATCCCCTGTTCAACGAGGTCATCGTGCCGATGTCCAAGAAGGACCTGTGGAATTCGCTGCCGCCGTCGGAGGACAAGCGGTTCGCCCAGTTCGTCGAGCAGCCCGAGCTGGCCGCGTTGCTGCCGGCGCTCTACCCGGACGTCTTTCCCAACCTGGACAAGCTCACCAAGGCGAAGAAGGCCCGGGCCGACCTGGTGGCGATCCTGCTCACCGGCGTGCCGGCCGGGCTGATCGACGGCTTCACCAACACCACAGGTGATGTGCAGGCCGACATGCTGCGACTGAACACCGCGATCCCGCCGACCAGGCGCCCGGACCGGTTCGGGGTGCTCGGCGGCGACCTGGCCGGGTTCCCGAACGGGCGGCGGGTCGGCGACGACGTGGTCAGCATCGCCCTGCGGGCCATCGCCGGGGTCACCGTCCCGTTGGTGGACAAGACGTTCCGCCCGGACGCGGCGGCCGCCGCGGTCACCCCGGGGCTGAGCGCCGCCGACGTGACAGCGCCGTTCCTCGGAAACTTCCCCTACCTGGGTACGCCGTACGACGGGTTCAACAACCCGTCGGCGGCGTCCTGACCGGGGCGGGGAGCACAAATGCACGAGCACGCGTACGGGCCGACGGAGACGGGGACCGTCGTCCTCGATCTGGGCGGCGACACCGGTGCCCTGATCGTCTACACGGGTCGGGATCTGCACGGCCGGGAGATCGAGATCAGCCGCGACGACGACCGGCGGGTCCACTCGGCGGTGCGTGAGCGCCTGGTGCGCGACGGCTCGTTCCACAGCGCGGTCTATCCCGATCTGCCGAGCGGGATCTATACCGTCTGGTGGGATGATCATACGTCTGCCGGCACCATCACCGTCCATGGTGGAGCGGTGGCCGAGTTTGTCTGGCCGAGCAGCGGTTTTGGGGCAGCCGGCTGACCTCGACGCACCTGTTTCACCACCGCGCCCCGTCCACATTGTGGACGGGGCGCGAGTGCTGTCCGCAGCTCGACGGGCGGTCTGCGCCGCACCGCGTTAACCTGTCCCCCATTCAAGATCAGCTTAGGGGTGACGGTCTCTGGTGCCGGCCGCTCAGCGACTCGTCGGAGAAGCGCCACGGCAGAAAAGTCGGGCAACTCGCCGGAGAGGGCGTTACTCGGCCGGGGTCTGAATCGATAGGGCAGGTTGCGAGGCTGGACGGCCCGAGTGGCCGACCGGGGGTGTCGGGAGGGCGACTCCATTATCAAGTTTGGCTTGACGGCGCACGCATTACACGCGTGTAATTTGAATGGGGTTGTTCGCGCGGAACGCAACAAAACGGGACCGGACGGACAAGCACGCCTTTCGCGTGGGGGGTTGCAGCGGCGATGACGCCGGTGCGCGACAAGGAGGCATTTGATGGACGGCCAGCTTGAGGTGGCCGACCTGCTCGGAAACGCGCCGGAGTGGCAGGAGCGGGCGTTGTGCTCGCAGACCGACCCCGAGGCGTTCTTTCCCGAGAAGGGCGGCTCGACCCGCGAGGCGAAGCGGATCTGCTCGCGTTGCGAGGTCAAGACCGAGTGCCTCGAATACGCACTGGGTCACGACGAGCGGTTTGGCATCTGGGGTGGGCTCTCCGAGCGGGAGCGGCGCAAGTTGAAGCGGCGGGCCGCCTGAGCGGTGCGCGGGGCTGCCTGCGTGTTGTGAGGGGCCTGCGTGGTTGGGGACGCCTGCGTGGTTCGGGAGTCGAGGCGAAGGTTGCCTCAGCGGTGTGAGGGTCGGGGCGGGCTGCCGGGGGGCGGCCTGAGGTCGGGGCGGCGGGGGCCGCCCGACCGCCCGCTTCCCGCGCGGTCGGCGGTTGGGCTCGGCTCAGGCGAGCTCGTCCGGATCCACCCCGAGAAGGTTCGCCACCTGTTCGATGATCACGTCATGGACGAGATCGGCGAGGTCCTCACGGTCCATCGCCCGGAACTCCAGGGGCCGCCGGTACAGCACGATCCGCGGCGGCACCTCCTGCCGGCCCGGGCGGCCGGGCAGCAGCCGGGCCAACGGGACCTCGCCATCCTCCAGCACGTCCGAGTCGTAGACGTTCAAGTCCGGCGGGACGTCCTCGACAGCGAACTCGACCCCGGCCAGCTCCTTGGCGAACCGACGCTCCAGCGTCTCGACGGTGTCCAGGACCAGGTCGTCGAAGACCTCGGCCTTGGTCCGCGCCAGCGGCACAGTGGCCGGAACCAGCCGCCCACGCAGGCCGCGCCCGTGCCGGTCACGATGCCCACGCCGGCCAGAGGCGGGGCGGCGGTGTTCCGGGCTCGTCATGAGGCAAAGGGTAGCGCCCGTGTCGGGCTGGTCAGCGGCAGCGCCGCTCCCGTGGCGCGGCGCGCCCAGAACGTTCGACTGTGATCACCATGACGGGCGTGTCGCAACGCGAAGCGATGCGCCGGACCCGGTAATGGAGATACCCTGCCGCACGTGAGGTCACCACGGCGCTGCTCCCGTAACGGCTGCCCCCGGCAAGCGGTCGCCACATTGACCTATGTCTACAACGAGTCGACAGCGGTGGTGGGGCCGCTGGCGGCATTCGCCGAGCCGCACACGTACGACCTGTGCGAGCCGCACGCCCGCAGCCTGACCGCGCCGCGGGGCTGGGACGTCGTCCGGCACGAGGGCGAGTTCGAACCGCCGCCGCCGACCACGGACGACCTGGTCGCGCTGGCCGAAGCGGTCCGCGAAGCCGCCCGCCCGGCCCCCCGCCCCCCGGAGCCGGACCAGAACCGTCCCGAGCACCCCCACCAGACCGGCCGCCGAGGCCACCTCCGCGTAATCCCCCCCAACCACTAAAACCCCGCGCGCCCCACCAGTCCGCCGCGCCCCCGGCCCGGCCCGGCCGGCCCGGCCGCGCCCCCTTCCGGCGTTGATCATGAAGTTATTGCCCCGCGCCTCGGCGTGTCGTGGCAATAACTTCATGATCAACGGGGGCGGCAGTGGGGGTGGGGGTGGGGGTGGGGGTGGGGGTGGGGGTTAGAGCTTGGTCCAGGCTTGGGTTAGGACTGTGCGGAGGATCTGCTCGATCTCGTCGAAGTGCTGCTGCTCCGCGATCAGGGGCGGGGCCAGCTGGATGACGGGGTCGCCCCGGTCGTCGGCCCGGCAGTAGAGGCCCGCCTGGAACAGGGCGGTGGAAAGGAAGCCGCGCAGCAGGCGCTCCGACTCGGCCTCGGTGAAGGTCTCCCGGGTGGTCTTGTCCTTGACCAGTTCGATGCCGTAGAAGTAGCCGTCGCCGCGCACGTCGCCGACGATCGGCAGGTCGTGCAGCTTCTCCAGAGTGGCGCGGAAGGCATCCTCGTTGGCGCGTACGTGCCCCACCAGGTCCTCGCGGGCGAACACCTCCAGGTTGGCCAGCGCCACCGCGCAGGAGACCGGGTGCCCACCGAAGGTCACGCCGTGGGCGAACATGCCGGTCTCGGTGAGGAACGGTTCCATCAGCCGGTCGCTGGCGATCATCGCACCGAGCGGGGCGTAGCCGGAGGTGATGCCCTTGGCGGTGGTGATGATGTCCGGCTGGTAGCCGTAGCGCACCGCGCCGAAGTACTCGCCCAACCGCCCCCACGAGCAGATCACCTCGTCCGAGACGAGCAGCACGTCGTACGCGTCGCAGATCTCCCGTACCCGCTCGAAGTAACCGGGCGGCGGTGGGAAGCACCCGCCGGAGTTCTGCACCGGCTCAAGGAAGACCGCGGCGACAGTGTCCGGGCCTTCCCGCTCGATGGCCCGTCCGATCTCGTCGGCGGCCCAGCGGCCGAACGCCTCGGGGTCGTCGCCGTGCTCGGGCGCCCGGTAGAAGTTCGTGTTCGGCACCTTGATCGCACCCGGCACCAGTGGCTCGAAGTCGCTCTTGATGCCGGGCAAGCCGGTGATCGACAGAGCGCCCATCGAGGTGCCGTGATAGGCGATGTAGCGGCTGATCACCTTGTACTTGTTGGGCTTCCCGGTGCGCTTGAAGTACGCGCGGGCCAACTTCCACGCCGCCTCGACCGCCTCGGAGCCGCCGGTGGTGAAGAAGATCCGGTTGAGGTCGCCGGGGGTGAGCGCGGCGATCCTTTCGGCCAGCTCGACGGCCTTCGGGTGCGCGTACGACCAGAGCGGGAAGTAGGCAAGCTCGCCGGCCTGCTTGGCGGCGGCCTCGGCCAGCTCGGTGCGGCCGTGGCCGGCGTTGACCACGAAGAGCCCGGCGAGCCCGTCCAGGTAGCGGCGACCCTGCGCGTCCCAGACGTACGCTCCCTCGCCGCGCACGATGGTCGGCACCTCACCGGCGGAGTAGCTCGCCATCCGGGTGAAGTGCATCCAGAGGTGGTCGGTGGCGTTGGCCATGTCAGCCCCATCGGTCGTCGGGCCGGTCAAAGGGGTGAGGCCGGCCGCTCTGCCAACGGTTATCGCACAGTCGAGACCTCCGGGGCAAGTGTTATCGGCGGTATCACGGTCAGTTGGCGACGGATTCAGCGCACGTGCGCCACTGATGCAACGGAATCCGCACCACTGTTGGTCGGTCGATCGGTGGTCGGGAGGGGCCGGAGGTGTGCTGGTGGCTGCCTTTGGAGCTGAATCGTCTGCGACATCACGGCCGCCGATCGGGGTGGGGCCTGGTTCGGTGTCCGTTGTCCTTCCGGTTTGCCCTGCGGATCGCCGGATCTCTTGGGGCATCACGGCCGCCGGTCGGGGTTGGGCCTGGTTCGGGTCAGTTGCCTTCCCGGGTTCGCCCTGTCGATCGCCGAATCGTTTGCGACATCAGCTCCAAAGGACCCGCCCGGTGGTGGCGCCTCCCACGGCCGCCGGATCGATCCACACCGGTTCGCTGAAATCGCGGTGTCCGGACGTGGTGGATACCGCCGTATCGGTGAAGTCGAGTGGATCAAGCGTGGGGGAGGGGGCCTCGCGGGGCCGGGGAGGCGAGGGCTGAAGGCCGGGAGGGGTGGGTCTTGGGTCGGGGGACGCGCGGCCTTCGGGACGCTTGTGGGGCACTTCGGGGACGGCCTGGGGGCGTCCGGAATGCGCGCCAACACGTCACACCGCAACACGCCGGTAGTGCGAAGACATCGACACTCAGCGTGACTAACGTCCGCCGCGACGTGTATCGAGCGGCCCGTCTGCTGACCAGAGGAAGCTGCGAAACGGACGAGCGGCACAGACGAGCGGCACGGACGAGCGGCGCGGACGAGCGGCACGGGGAGCAGTAGCGGCACGGGGAAGCGGGCACGGATGAGCGGCGGGAGGGCCCAGTGGCGAACGAGGCGTTGCGGGTGGCGATGGCCGAGGCGGGGGAGACTGTCGAGTCGTTGGCCGAGAAGGTTCGCGTCGATCCGAAGACGGCGGCGCGGTGGCTCGCTTCTGGGCGCATTCCGCATCCGCGTACCCGGGTGGCGGTGGCTCAGGTGCTGCGCCGGGAGGCGGTCGATCTCTGGCCTGAGCCGTTCCGCCGTCGTGACCTGCCGTGGTTCCGGCCGTGGGCCGAGCTGGAACAGGACGCCGCGTCGCTCCGGTCCTACCAGCCGCTGCTCGTGCCGGGTCTGCTCCAGACCGAGGGGTACGCCCGCGCGATCCTTGGTACCGGCGGCCTGGTCGCACCGTCCGAGGTGGACCAGATCGTGGCGGGCCGTCTCGAACGGCAGGCGGTCCTGTGCCGCGATGCTCCACCGCAGCTCGTGGCGGTGATCGACGAGGTGGTGCTGCGCCGGTCGGTCGGCGACCGCGCCGTGATGGCCGGCCAGTTGGCCCACCTCGCGAGAGTGGCCGAGTGGGAACACGTGCAGGTCCGGGTCATTCCGGCCGAGAGCCCGTGGCACACCGGGCTGGCCGGCCCTTTTGTGCTGGGCCGGCTGCCCGACGGGACGGAATTGGCGTACCTCGACAATCAGCTCCGCGGTCAGGTCGTGACCGATCCCCTCGACGTCGCTAGCCTGGGACGCAGGTGGGAGAGCGTCACCGGCGAGGCGTTCCCCCAACGCCGGTCGATCGAGCTGATCAGGGAAGTGGCCACGACATGGACATGACCGACGCCCGCTGGCGCACCGCGACCCGCAGCAGCAACAACGGCGGCGACTGCGTCGAGGTGGCCGACAACCTGCCCGGTTGGGTGCTGGTGCGTGACAGCAAGGACCGCGACGGCGGCACCCTGGCCTTCGCGCCGACCGCCTGGGCGTCGTTCGTCGGCATGGTGAAACCGGGGCGTCAGGCCGTACCCCAGGTGTAGGTCTGCTTGCGCAGCTTGAGGTAGACGAACGCCTCGGTGGAGATCACCCCTGGCACCGCGCGCAGTCGTTGCAGGATCTCCAGCAGGTGGTCGTCGTTGCGGCAGACCACCTCGGTGAGCAGGTCGAACGACCCGGCGGTGATCACCACGTAGTCGACCTCGTCCAGCTCGGCCAGCCGGTCCGCGACCGCCTCCAGGTCGCCGTCGGTGCGTAGGCCGATCATCGCCTGCCGGTTGAAGCCGAGCTGGAGCGGATCGGTCACCGCCACGATCTGCATCACGCCGGAGTCGAGCAGTCGCTGCACCCGCTGGCGGACCGCCGCCTCGGACAGCCCGACCGCCTTGCCGATCGTCGCGTACGGGCGGCGGCCGTCCTCCTGGAGCTGCTCGATGATCTGCTTGGCCACGTCATCCAGCAGAGCGTGATTGGCGCCTTCACGGACAGCGACGCGTCGACTCCCGTTGCTGTTCTCGTGCTGCCGGTTTGTCATTGCCCGCTCCCCATGTCCCGAATCGTGATGTCGCGCGTGTATCACCGCGTAGTCTGGCGTATTTCGTCGTGCATCGCTATTCCCGCAACGGAATCCCTTGTAAGGGAGGTCACCTCATGTCAGGATCAGTCGTCCATGGCACTTGACCCTCCCGACATTCCCGCCGGCGTGCCTCCCCCGTCCCGCCCGCCGACGATGACCCCCTAGGAGTCGTCATGCGTACTCCCCTCCGGCCCCTCTCCCGGCGTGGACTGCTCACCGGCACTCTCGGTTCGGCCGCCCTGCTCACCATGGGCGGCAGCCTCGCGGGCTGCGGCACCAAGGGCGCGCAGCAGACCGAAGCTGGTTGTGTCAGCGAGGACCTCTCCGGCACCGAGAAGAAGCTCGCCTTCGCCAACTGGCCGCAGTACATGGACGTTGACGACGCTGACGAGTCCAAGCGGCCGAGCCTCGACGAGTTCATCACGAAGACCGGCATCCAGGTGACCTACACCGAGGACATCAACGACAACAACGAGTTCTTCGGCAAGGTGCAGAACCAGCTTGCCGCCTGTCAGAGCACCGACCGCGACATCATCGTGCTGACCGACTGGATGGCGGCCCGGATGATCCGGCTCGGCTGGATCCAGAAGCTGGACCCGGCGAAAATCCCGAACGTGCAGGCCAACCTGCTTCCGTCGCTGCTCAACCGCCCCTTCGACACCGAGAACCGGATCTCCATTCCGTGGCAGTCCGGCCTGGCGGGCCTGGCGTACAACGGCAACGTCACGAAGGAACTGCGGACCGTCGACGAACTGCTCACCCGCCCCGACCTCAAGGGCAAGGTGACAGCGCTCAGCGAGATGCGCGACACCATGGGCCTGCTGCTCGGGTCGAACGGGCACGACCCGGCCAACTTCACCGCCGCCCAGTTCGACGACGCCCTCAACAAGCTCAAGAAGGCAGTCGACTCCGGGCAGATCCGCAAGTTCACCGGCAACGACTACGCACCCGACCTGGCCAAGGGCGACATCGCCGCGTGCATCGGCTGGTCCGGCGACGTCATCCAACTGTCCGGTGAAGACGAGAAGGTGCGGTTCGTCGCGCCGGACTCGGGCGTGATGCTCTACAGCGACAACATGATGGTCCCCAACAAGGCCACCCACAAGGGCAACGCCGAAGCGCTGATCAACTACTACTACGAGCCGGCGGTCGCGGCGAAGCTGGCCGCGTACGTCAACTACATCTGCCCGGTCAAGGGCGCTCAGGCCGAGATGGAGAAGATCGATCCCGAGCTGGCCGCCAACCCGCTGATCTTCCCGGACGAAGCGCTGCTGTCGAAGTCCAAGGTGTTCATGGCCCTGGACGAGAAGCAGGAGAAGGAGTACGAGGGCAAGTTCCAACAGGTCATCGGGGCGTGATGAGGATGGCGCGCGAGACACCCGCCGGCGACCTGCGCCTGGCCGACCTCACCAAACGGTTCGGCGTCTTCACCGCTGTGGACGACCTGAGCCTGACCATCCAGCAGGGCTCGTTCTTCGCGCTGCTCGGCGCGTCCGGCTGCGGCAAGACCACCACGTTGCGGATGATCGCCGGCTTGGAGGAGCCGACCAGCGGCCAGGTGCTGCTCGGTGACACCGACATCGCCCGGCTGCGGCCGTACAAGCGGCCGGTGAACACCGTCTTCCAGAGCTACGCGCTCTTCCCGCACCTCACCATCTTCGAGAACGTGGCCTTCGGGCTGCGCCGACGCGGCATCCGCTCGGTCGACGACGAGGTCTCCCGGATGCTGTCGCTGGTGCAGCTCGACGGCTATGGCAGTCGCCGACCCGCCCAGCTCTCCGGCGGGCAGCAGCAGCGGGTCGCGCTTGCCCGCGCGCTGATCAACCGGCCGCAGGTGCTGCTGCTCGACGAGCCGCTGGGCGCACTCGACCTCAAGCTACGCCGACAGATGCAGATCGAGCTGAAGCGCATCCAGACCGAGGTCGGCATCACCTTCGTGCACGTCACCCACGACCAGGAGGAGGCCATGACCATGGCCGACACCGTCGCGGTGATGAACGCCGGCCGGATCGAGCAGCTGGGCGCCCCGGCCGACATCTACGAGTTTCCCGCCACCGCCTTCGTGGCGAACTTCCTCGGCCAGTCCAATCTGCTCGCCGGCGAAGCCACCGGCGTCGGCGGCGGCGACGTCGCGGTGACGGCGCACGGCACGCGCTTCTCCGTGCCCGCCGGCCGCGCACGGGCCGAGAGCGGTCCGGTCCACCTGGGGGTACGCCCGGAGAAGCTGATTCTGGTCGGCTCCGCCGACCAGGTGCCCGCCGGGCATCAGCACGTCACCGGAGTGGTCACCGACGCCTCCTACGTGGGAGTCAGCACGCAGTACCTGCTGCGCACCGGCTGGGGCACCGAGCTGTCGGTCTTCGCCGCCAACAGCGGGACGTCGACGACAGTGGCGGTCGGCAGCGAGGCCGTGGCGTACTGGGATCCGCGGCACGCGTTCCTGCTGCCCCGGGATGCCGCCGACACCGACCGGACGGCACCGGTGCTGGACGAGCCGGTGGGTGTGTCGTCGTGACCCTGCTGGCCCCCACCGGGTCGGGGCGCCCGCCCGCCGCGCCACCGGCAGCCCGGTCCGGGCGACGCCGACTCCTGCCGTACCTCCTGTTGTTGCCGGGTGCGGCCTGGCTGCTCATCTTCTTCGGTGTGCCGCTCGTGCAGTTGGCGGCGGCCAGCCTGTACGACCCCAGCGGCTCGCTCTCCACCGGGTACGCGATGACCTGGGCGGTCGGCAACTACCCGGACGTGCTCCACGCGTACTGGCCGCAGTTCCTGCGCTCGTTCGGCTACGCCGGGCTGGCCCTGGTGCTGGCGTTGCTGCTGGGCTACCCACTGGCATACGCCATCGCGCAGAAGGCCGGCCGCTGGAAGAACCTGCTGCTGGTGTGCGTCGTCGCGCCGATGTTCACCAGCTTCCTGGTCCGCACGCTGGCCTGGAAGACGATCCTGTCGGACAACGGCGCGCTCGTCGGTCTGCTGCGCGACGTGCACCTGCTCGCCCCGGACGGTCGACTGCTGGCCACCCCGTTCGCTGTGGTGCTCGGCCTGACGTACAACTTCCTGCCGTTCCTGGTGCTGCCGCTGTACGCGAGCCTGGAGCGGCTTGACCCGCGGTTGCTGGAGGCGGCCACCGACCTGTACGCGAGCCCGGTGCAGGCGTTCCGTCGGGTGACGCTGCCGCTGTCCATGCCCGGTCTGGTCGCCGGCACGCTGCTGTTCTTCATCCCGGCCAGCGGCGACTACATCAACGCGGAGCTGCTCGGCACCCCGAACGAATACATGATCGGCAACGTCATCGACTCGGCGTTCCTGGTCCGACTGGACTACCCGCAGGGCGCCGCGCTGTCGTTCCTGCTGATGGCGGCGATCCTCGCGGTGGTCTTCGGCTACCTCCGTCGAGCCGGCACGGAGGAGGTCCTGTGAGGGTTTCCCGTTGGTTGGCGGACCGCTGGGTGATGATCGTGGCGTTGCTGGTGCTCGGCTACCTGGCGCTGCCGATCCTGGTGGTGGCGGGGCTGTCGTTCAACCGGCCGTCGAGCCGACTGTCGTACGACTTCAACGAGTTCACACTGGACAACTGGCGGCAGCCGTGCGCCACCTCGGACATGTGCGACGCGGTGGTCCGCAGCGTGCAGATCGGCTTCATCGCCACGGTGGTCGCCACAGTGCTCGGCACCCTGATGGCGTTCGCGCTGGTCCGGCACCGCTTCCGTGGCCGATCCGGGATCAACGTGCTGATCTTCCTGCCGATGGCCACCCCGGAACTGGTGATGGGCACGTCGTTGCTGGCCCTGTTCGTGTCGGCGGGCGTACCGCAGGGTTTCTGGACCATCGTGATCGCGCATGTGATGTTCTGCGTGTCGTTCGTGGTGGTCACCGTGAAGGCGCGGCTCGCCGGGATGGACCGGCGGCTGGAGGAGGCCGCCATGGACCTCTACGCCAACGAGTGGCAGACCTTCCGGCGGATCACCCTGCCGCTGGTGCTGCCCGGCATCGTGGCCGCCGCGTTGCTGGCCTTCTCGCTCAGCTTCGACGACTTCATCATCACGAACTTCAACGCCGGCACCACCGTCACGTTCCCGATGTACGTGTGGGGTGCTGCCCAGCGTGGCATCCCACCGCAGGTCAACGTGATCGGCACGGCGATGTTCGCGGTCGCGTTGCTGCTCGTGGGGCTCAGCTCGCTGCGGGGTCGGCGGGCCCGCCGCGCCGCGCTGCTGTCCGCGCCGTCGGGTCACCCGCGTCGGTCGTCATGACCCGCCCCGATGCTCCGGACCACCCGACCGGCGGGCCGTCATGACGCTCCCGCATACCGGCCGGGCGTTGGCCGACGCGGCACCCGTGCCGTACTGGCTCGACCGCCCGGACCGCCCCGACCCGCTACCGCCGCTGAGCGGTCGGCACTCCGCCGACCTGCTGGTGATCGGCGGCGGTTACAGCGGACTGTGGGCCGCGCTGTTGGCGAAACAGGCGGACCCGGACCGGGACGTGCTGCTCGTCGACGCCGGGACCTGCGGTTGGGCGGCCTCCGGGCGCAACGGTGGTTTCTGCGCCGCCTCGCTGACCCACGGCCTCGCCAACGGTGTCGACCGGTTCCCCGACGAGGTCGGCGAGTTGGAACGCCTCGGCCGGGACAACCTGGACGCCATCGCCGCCACCGTCGAAAAGTTCGACATCGACTGCGACTTCGAGCGCACCGGTGAGCTGGCCGTCGCCGTCGAGCCGTACCAACTCGACGGGCTGGCCGCCGACGCGGACCTGGCCCGCCGGTACGGCCACCGGGTGCGGTTGCTCGACCGGGACGAGGTGCGCGCCGAAGTGCACTCACCGACGTACCTGGGTGGGATGTTCGACGCCGACCGGGTGGCCATGGTGGACCCGGCGAAGCTGGCCTGGGGGCTGCGCCGCGCCTGCCTCGACCTCGGCGTACGCGTGCACGAGCACACCCGGGTCACCGGACTGCGCGCCGCCGGTGCGGCCCTGCATGCCAGCACCCTGGGCACCGGTCCCACCGCCCACCCGGCCGACAGTGGCCGGGCCGACACCAGTGCCGCCGGCCTGCCCGGCTCGATCCGGGCGCGTCGGGTCGTGCTGGCCACCAACGCATTTCCGCCGCTGCTACGCCGGCTGCGGGCGTACCTGGTGCCGGTCTACGACCACGTGCTGATGACCGAGCCGCTCACCCCCGCCCAGCGCGACGCCATCGGGTGGCGCAACCGGCAGGGGCTCGCCGACACCGCCAACCAGTTCCACTACTACCGGATCACCACCGACGGACGGATCCTCTTCGGCGGCTACGACGCCGTCTACCACTACGGCAACCGGGTAGCGCCCGAGTTGGAACAACGACAGGCCACCTTCACCACCCTCGCCCGCCACTTCTTCACCACGTTCCCGCAGCTCGCCGACGTGCGGTTCAGCCACCGCTGGGGCGGAGTCATCGACACCTGCACCCGGTTCTGCCCTTTCTTCGGCACCGCCTACGGCGGTCGGCTGGCGTACGCGGCCGGCTACACCGGCCTCGGCGTCGGAGCCACCCGCTTCGGAGCCCGGGTGCTGCTCGACCTGCTCGACGGCGGGAACACCCCGCTGACCCGGCTCGACCTGGTTCGCCGCAAGCCACTGCCGTTCCCACCGGAACCCGTCCGCGCGGTCGGCATCAATCTCACCCGCTGGTCACTGGCCCGCGCCGACGCGCGCGAGGGTCGGCGCGACCTCTGGCTCCGTACTCTCGATCGTTTCGGTTTGGGGTTTGATTCCTGATGCGTGTCCTCCTCGTCGGCGCCGGTGGCGTCGGCTCCGCCGCCGTAGCCATCGCCGCCCGACGGACCTTCTTCGAGACCATCGTGGTGGCCGACCACGACCCCGTTCGGGCCCAACGGGCGGTCGCCGGGCACGGTGACCGTTTCGTCGCCGCCCGGGTGGACGCCTCCTCGGCCGACGCGGTCACCGCACTGTGCCGGGAGCACCGGATCACGCACGTGCTGAACGCCGTCGACCCGCGGTTCGTCATGCCGATCTTCGACGGCGCGTTCGCGGCCGGCGCGGACTACCTGGACATGGCGATGTCGCTGTCACACGTCGAGACCGGCGTGAAGCTCGGCGACGAACAGTTCGCGCTGGCCGACACCTGGTCGGCGGCCGGTCGGCTGGCGCTGTGCGGCATCGGGGTCGAGCCCGGCCTCTCCGACGTCTTCGCCCGTTACGCCGCCGACGAACTGTTCAGCGAGATCGACGAGATCGGTGTCCGGGACGGGGCGAACCTGACAGTCGACGGGTACGACTTCGCGCCCTCGTTCTCCATCTGGACGACCATCGAGGAGTGCCTCAACCCGCCGGTCATCTGGGAGAAGGACCGGGGCTGGTTCACCACCGAACCGTTCTCCGAGCCGGAGGTCTTCCACTTCCCCGAGGGGATCGGGCCGGTCGAGTGCGTCAACGTCGAGCACGAGGAGGTGCTGCTCATCCCGCGCTGGGTCAAGGCCCGGCGGGTCACCTTCAAGTACGGCCTGGGCGACGAGTTCATCGAGGTGCTCAAGACGCTGCACAAGCTCGGACTGGACGCCGTCTCCCCGGTGCTGGTACGCGGCGTCGAGGTCTCCCCGCGCGACGTGGTCGCCGCGAGCCTGCCCGACCCGGCCACGCTCGGCGCCCGGATGCGCGGCAAGACCTGTGCCGGCACCTGGGTACGCGGCCTCGGCCCGGACGGGCAACCCCGCGAGGTCTACCTGTACCACGTGGTCGACAACGAATGGTCGATGCGGGAGTACGGGCACCAGGCGGTGGTCTGGCAGACCGCCGTCAACCCGGTCGTCGCCTTGGAGTTGCTCGCCAGCGGCGCGTGGGCCGGCGTGGGCGTGCTCGGACCGGAGGCGTTGCCCCCGATGCCCTTCCTCGACCTGCTGAACGGTTACGGCTCACCATGGGCGATGGAGGAACGGTGAGCCCACCCCGCTGACGGCATAGCGACAGTTCCGTCACCGCCGTTCGATCTCCGGCCGCTGCCGATGCGGTGCGTGGTGATCTGCGGCTTTTGTTGGTGCTGATACCCGCACGATCGGCCCTGCCCCGCCAGCCTGGAGGGTTGCCGCACCTGCCGACTCGTCGCCCGCCAACGCGCCCACCGATCTTTCCCGCGAAGCGAAAGGCGCAGGTGACGAACGCGACGGAGGATATTGCACGCTGTGTTTGCGACGACACTCATCGCCGTGACGATGCAACCACCACAGCACCCGGGGCCGCCGTACCCGCCGTCGTTCGGCCAGACGCCCCGACCGAACTGGTTCCGCCGGGCCACTCCCGCCAGCCGGGTCGCCGTGATCCTCGGCTCGGTCACGCTGTCGATCCTGCTGCTCTGCTGCACCGGCACCGCCATCGTCGGCGCGTTGACCGGCGAGCCGGAGCCGACCAGGACCGGCACCGCCGCCGAGCAACCACAACAGCCGATCCTGGCCGCGCCCGGCGAGCCGACCGAGGAGGCCCCGGCCCAGGAGGAGTCGCCGATCGCCGCGCCCTCCACAGTGCCCTCGTCGGTGCCTGCGACGGCGCCCTCGTCGGCGGCGGCCGTGCCGGTGGTGCAGGTGACGACCGTGACGGAGAAGGCCACCATCCGGTACGGCGAGCGGACCGTCAAGGACTCGTCACTGGCCGAGGGCAAGCGGGTCGTCCGGACCAAGGGCGTGAACGGCGTCCGGACCATGACCTACGAGGTGACCACCACCGACGGCGTGCGGACGGCCAAGAAGCTGGTCAAATCCGCAGTGACGAAGCAGCCGGTGACCCAGGTCGTGGCCGTCGGCACCAAGAAGCCGCAGTCGTCGAAGTGCGACCCGAACTACAGCGGCTGCGTCCCGATCGCCAGCGACGTCGACTGCGCGGGTGGCAGTGGCAACGGCCCCGCCTACGTCAGCGGGCCGATCAGGGTCATCGGCGACGACATCTACGACCTGGACCGAGACGGCGACGGCATAGCCTGCGACTAGTCCTGAACCCCCCGACCTGCGTCACACCCCTTTCACCCCTTTCACCCCTTTCACCCCTCTCACCCCCGCGATCTTGCACTTTCTGCGGTTACTTATGCCCCCTATCGGACATATCTTCGACAGAAAGTGCAAGATCGTGAGGGTGAGGGCTTTGGGGTGGGATCTTGGGGGTTGGTGCTAGCACGGCTGAGGGTCTTATGGGAGTTGTCCACAGGGGAGTTGGTTTTCCACAGGTCGTTCTTACGGGGCACTCGCGGAGATTCGGGTCGGTCAGCCTCCCTCCATGGCAACTCAGTTGTGGCGTACGGACGCGCTGATGCGGCAGCTCACCGTTGGACGGATACGTACTCGGCTCGACCGCGAGGAAATCCTGCGTGTGCGCAGAGGGGTCTACGCCGACAAGCCCTGCGACGACGACGACGAACTGCGTGCCCTGATGCTCCGGCTGCCCGACGGAGCGATGTTGGCGCGGCAGAGTGCCGCCCGCCGATACGGCTTCGGGGTCCTGCGCGACGATCTGATCCACATCCAGTTGCCCGCCGAGGTGCCAAAGCCCCGTCTGCCCGGGGTGGTCGTTCACCGGACGGTTCTACCTGCTTGGCCGATCTTTGTCGCAGGCCTACCCTGCGTGCCGCCGGCGCGCTGTGCAGTCGACCTCGCTCGCGCCGCTCGTCGGGTCGACGCACTCCCAGTGCTCGACGCCGCGCTGCGGTCGGGCTTGGTCACCCAGGATGACCTGCTGGTCGAGGTTGCGGCCCACAACTCATTGCGGGGTGTCCGCCAGGCCCGCCAACTAATACCGCTAGCAGACGGCAGGGCGGAGTGCCGACAAGAAAGCCAGTTGAGACTGATCCTGATCGACGGAGGCCTGCCGCCGCCGGAGCCGCAACTATGGGTTACCGACCGCCATGGCATCCCTCTGTACCGGCTCGATCTGGGTTACCGCGAACGCCGAATCGGCATCGAGTACGACGGGCTGTCGCACCTGAGCCGCGATCGACTCAGGCACGACCGTGAGCGGATCAACTGGCTGGCCGCAGCGGGTTGGCGGATGCGCTACTTCACCGACCGCGACCTCTACCGCCGCCCAGAACACATCAAAGCCACCATCCGCGCAGCCCTCTCCTAACCACCCCCCGTGCCCTCGCCCTCGCCCTCGCGTCCTCGCCGATCTTGCACTTTCTGCCCCGACAAAAAACGCCTTACTCATATTTCGGCAACACAAAGTGCAAGATCGGCGGGGCGGGGCGGGGCGGGGCTCGGCGGGGCTCGGCGGGGCCGGGCCGGGCCGGGCCGGGCCGGGGCGGGGCGGGGCGGGGGTGGGTGACTTTCGGGGGCCTCGTGACGCGGGTCACTGTTGATTGCTTTGGCTCTTCGTGGTGTTGGGACGTTTGGCGCGGGGCGTGTGAGACGGGGACGAAGAGGGTGGGGGGCTGGGTTGCGATGGTTTGCCCGCTGGACAGCCGCGTGGAGGATGGCTGCGGCGGGTGCTTACAGAACCCTTAACCCGGGCCTGCGACGGTATGCCGGGCAAGCCGAACTGGGGGAGCGGGAAAACGTGCGGGTGCTGGTGGCGGACGACGAGCGGTTGTTGGCGGACATGGTGGCCGAAGGGCTGCGCCGCCTCTCGATGGCCGTCGACGTCTGCTACGACGGTGACGGTGCGCTGGAGCGGGTCGGGGTGAACCGGTACGACGTCGCGGTGCTGGACCGGGACATGCCCGGCCACACCGGCGACGAGGTGTGCCGCAGCATCGCCGACTCACAGGTCGGCACCCGGGTGCTGCTGCTCACCGCGGCGGCCGGCATCCGGGACCGGGTGGAGGGCCTCGGCCTCGGCGCGGACGACTACCTGACCAAGCCGTTCGCCTTCGCCGAGTTGGTGGCCCGGGTGCAGGCCCTCGGGCGACGGTCGACGCCGGCGCTGCCACCTGTGCTCGCCCAGGACGGCCTGGCCCTGGACGTGGGTCGGCACCTGGCCACCCGGGACGGCCGTCCTCTCGCGTTGAGCCCCAAGGAGTTCGCGGTGCTGCACGTGCTGCTGCGCGCGGACGGCCAGGTGGTCAGCGCCGAGGAGTTGCTGGAGCAGGCCTGGGACGAGTTCGCCGACCCGTTCACCAACGCCGTACGGGTCACCGTGATGACCCTGCGCAAGAAGCTCGGCGATCCCGCGATCATCCACACCGTCCCGAAGGCCGGCTACCGCATCGGCGGCACCGCGTGAGCTGGACGCCCCGACGTCGGGTGCTGCTGGTGGGGCTGTTGGCGCTGCTGGCCGGCCCGGTACTGCCGGCGATGGGCAAGTGGCTGTCGGGGGTGACCTGGAACTGGGGACAGCAGTTCTGTGACCTGCCCGTGCCGGGGATGTCGGCGGTGTGCCGCAACGTACGGCCGGGGGCTTTCATGCTGCCCCTGCTGGCTGTCCTGCTCGTGACCCTTGCCGTCCTGGTGGGGCTCTGGTTCGCCGCGGCGTGGTGCCTGCGCCCGGTCGCTGACCTGGCCGGGCCGATCGGGCAGCTCGGCCCGCAGAACCTCGGTCACCGGATCCGGCCCCGGGGTGGCGACGAGTTGGCCCGGCTGTCGAGGGCGATCGACGAGATGATGGAACGCGTCTCCGCCGGCTACGAGGGGCAGCGGCGGTTCGCCGCGAACGCCTCGCACGAGCTGCGTACGCCCCTCGCCGTGCAGCGGACGCTCATCGAGGTCGGTATGGCCAGGGCGCTCACCGGCGAGCAGTTGGAGTTGCTGACCAGTCAGCTGCTGGAGACCAACGAGCGCAACGAACGACTGATCGAGGGTCTGCTCGCGCTCAGCGAGAGCGACCAGGGTCTCCGTTCGCGGATACCGCAGCGGTTGGACGCGATCGTCGAGGCGGTGCTCGCCGGTTACCTGGACCGGGCCCGGGAGGCCGGCGTCACCGTGGAGACCCATCTCGAACCCCGGATGGTCGTCGGCGAGCGGGTGCTGCTGGAACGACTGGTCACCAACCTGGTGGAGAACGGGATCAAGTACAACCGGCCGGGCGGTTCGCTGACCGTCGTGGTGGGCGGCGTGCCCGCACTGTCAGTGGTCAACACCGGCCAGCCCGTGCCGGCCGAGGCGGTCGCCGGTCTGTTCGAGCCGTTCCGCCGACTCGCCCGGGACCGGACCTCGCAGGGCGGTGGGGCCGGGCTGGGCCTGGCCATCGCCCGTTCGATCACCCAGGCCCACGACGGCATCATCGCGGCCCGGTCCGCCGAGTACGGCGGCCTGCGGGTCGACGTCCAGCTACCCACAGTGAACTGACACTTCCACCCACAGTCACCGGGGTCCACGTACCGCTGGACCCTGCCTGTGGCGTGCCCGAAAAAGGAGAGACGATGACAGGCACAGTTGGTCAGGTCCGGGCCGATGTCGAGGAGGCCAGCCGCTGGTTGGCCGGCCACGTGGTCCGCACCCCAGTGCTGCGCTCCCCGCTGATCGACGAGCTTGCCGGGGCACGGGTGCTGCTCAAGGCGGAGAACCTCCAGCACGGCGGCTCGTACAAGATGCGGGGTGCGCTGCGTGCGGTCGGCCGCCTCGCGGTGGCCGGCCACACCGGGGTGATCGCGCAGAGCACCGGCAACCACGCGGTGGCGGTGGCGTTGGCGGCCCGGCAGCACGGGCTCGCGGCGACAGTGGTGCTGCCGGTCGACGCCGCGTCGACGAAGGTCGACCGGGCGCGCGCGGCGGGGGCGCGGGTGGTGTTCGCGGGCACCAGCGTCGAGGAGCGGGTGGCGGTGGCCAACGGGCTCAGCGACGAGAGCGGTCACCCCGTCGTCGACGCGTACGACCACCCGGACGTGATCGCCGGGCAGGGCACCGCGAGCCTGGAGCTGATCGAGGACGCCGAGCGCGTGGGGACGCCGTTGGACGCGTTGGTCGTACCGGTGGGTGGTGGTGGCGGGGTGGCCGGCGCGTGCCTGGCCGCCGCCGGCTCCGGCATCGAGGTGTACGGCGTGGAGCCGGTGGGTTGCGACTCGCTCGCCCGCAGCCTGGCGGCAGGTGTACGCGTGCCGGTTGCGCCGGCGCCCACCATCGCGGACGGGCTGCGGCCGTCCTGCGTGGGGGAGCTGCCGTTCGCCATCGTGCGGGACACGCTGCGGGGGGTCGTCCGGGTCGACGACGACCAGATCGCGGCGGCGTTCCGGCTGATCCTGACGGAGCTCAAGGTGCTCGCCGAGCCCTCCGGGGCGGCGGGCCTGGCCGGCGCCCTCCGGCTTCCATCGGCCGGCGAAGGCCGAAGGGTGTCGGACAGCGACCGGCGGCGGACGGTTGGCGTGGTGCTGACCGGCGGGAACGTGGAGGCGGCGCTGGTGGCCCGCTTGATGGCCTCGCGATCGGCCGACCTGGCTGAGGAAGGGGTGGCGGCGTGAGCGCGCCGGTTCGGATCGGAATCCTGTTCGGTGGGCCGTCGGCGGAGCACGAGGTTTCCTGTGCCTCCGCGCTCGGGGTGGCCCGGGCGCTCGCCGGTGGCGGCTACCGCACTGTGGCCATCGGTGTCACCCGCAGCGGCGGCTTCCGGCTGATGCCCGACGCGCTGCTGGCCGAGTTGCGCGACCGACCGGCCGGCGAGCGGGCCATCGACGACCAGTTGGTGGTGACCGGGCCGGCCGTCGAGTTGCGGGCCGGTCCGCGTGCGGGTGTCGTGCAGGTGTCCGCCGGTAACGCCCCCGGCGCGGTGCACGCCGAGCTGGACGTGGTCTTCCCCGTGCTGCACGGTCCGTACGGAGAGGACGGCGTGGTGCAGGGGCTGCTGGAGTCACTGAACGTGCCGTACGTCGGGTGCGGCATCCTCGCCTCGGCCGTCGGCATGAACAAGGTGGCGATGAAGCGGGCGCTGCGCGCCGAGGGCATCCCCGTCACCCCGTACGTGTCGTTCGACGCGCACACCTACCGGGAGGTCGACGACCCGGAGAAGTTGGTGACCGGGCTGAGCCGGCCACTGTTCGTCAAGCCGGCCAGTATGGGCTCGTCGATCGGCATCTCCCGCGTCGACGAGGGTGACGACCTGGCCGCCGCCGTGGAGGAGGCGCTTCGCCACGACCAACTCGTCATTGTGGAGCAGGGGGTCGTCGGCCGGGAGTTGGAGTGCGCGGTGCTCGGTGGCTGGCGTCCCGAGGCGTCGGCGGTGGGCGAGGTGCAGGTCAGCGGTGGCTGGTTCGACTACCAGCAGAAGTACTTCGGCGACGCCGACCCGATGATCGTTCCCGCCGTGCTGCCGGACGAGGTGACCGCGCGGGTCCGCGAGTTGTCGCTGCGCGCGTTCGCAGCGATCGGCGGTTGGGGTCTGGCCCGGGTCGATTTCTTCTACGACGCCGGTGAGCTCTACGTCAACGAGCTGAACACCATGCCCGGCTTCACCGCGCACTCGATGTACCCGAAGGTGTGGGCCGCCGTCGGGGTCGGCTACCGGGAGGTGGTGGACCGACTCGTCGAGTTGGCCCGGGTCCGGCATGCGGAACGGTCTGCGGGCACGGCGGGGAGCGTCCGATGATCCTGCTCTCCGACCCCCGGGTGGCGGCGGTGCCCAGCGCCGACGACGGCGAGGAGTTCGTCGACCTGCGTGAGGTGTCGGAGTTGCGGCTCGACGGCCGGGCGGCCGACCCGGCCGGGGCGTACGCCCGGTTGCGCGCGGGTGTCGTGGACCGCCTGCTTGCCGCGCAGCGTGCCCTGCCCGGTGGGCTGCGGCTGCTGGTGGTCGAGGGCTACCGGCCGTACCAGGCGCAGCTGGCCATCTTCACCGGCTACCGCGACGAGCTGCGTCGGCGGCACCCGGACTGGTCGCCGCAGCGGCTGCACCGGGAGACCACGAAGTTCGTGTCACCGGTCGAGGTGGCCCCGCACAGCACGGGTGGAGCGGTGGACCTGACGCTCTGCACCGACGACGGTGTGGAGCTGGACCTGGGCACGGCCATCGACGCCACACCCGAGGACAGCGCCGACGCCTGCTTCACGTACGCGCCGACGATCGGGGGCGCCGCCCGCCGGCACCGGCAGATCATGGTGGACGCCCTCGGCGGCGCGGGGATGGTCAACTACCCGACCGAGTGGTGGCACTGGTCGTACGGCGACCGTTACTGGGCGCTGATCACCAGGGCCCCGAGCACCCGGTACGGGCCGGTGGACCTGGCCGCCGCACGATCGATACCCGTGCCGGCTGAACGGTAGGACGCTCCGGTCCGTACCGGTGGGTGAAGAACACCACCGAGGACGGGAGTGACGGCGATGAGGGTGCAGCGCAGGCACGTGCTGGCAGCGAGTGTGGCGGTGCTCGCCGCGGTGGGCGTGTCGGTGGGGACCAGCTTCGGGTTCGCCGACACGGCCCCGGCACGGTCGTCGGTCTGCTCCGGATCGGTCACCTTCTCCGCGGAGGGCGGGGCGCCGGCGGCGACCAGCGACCGGTTCCCGGTGGGCACCCGGCTGCGGGTGACCAACCTGGACAACAACCGGGCGGCCACTGTGACGGTGACCGGCCCGTCGGGCAGTTGCGTGCTGCTCAACTCCGCTGCCATGGAGCTGGTCCGTGAGCCGGGCAAGAACGTGATCCGCCGCAACGTGGTGGAACGCGTCGACGGCGCGGCCCCGCCCGCCGGCGCTCCGGCCCCCGGCACGGTCCGTCCCGGCGTCGCGTCTCCCGGCGTGCCCGGCCCGGCGCCTCAGTCGGTGTGCTCCGGGGCGATCACCTTCTTCGAGGAGGCGGCCGGTCCGGCGGCGACCAGTGGGCAGTTCCCGGTGGGCACCCGGCTGCGGGTGACCAACCTGGACAACAACCGGGCGACCACTGTGACGGTCACCGGCCCGTCGGGCAGTTGCGTGCTGCTCAACTCCGCCGCCATGGAGCAGATCCGCGAGCCGGGCAAGAACCTGGTGCGCCGCAACACCGTCGAGGTGCTTCGCTGACATCGCCGGACGGGCCCGGCACACCGGGCCCGTCGCCGGAGGGGCCCGTGCACCGGGCCCCTCCGTCGCTCACCCGAAGGCGGCGTCGAGGAGGTCCGCGCCTCGGGTGAGGTGCCCGTCGGAGATCACCAGCGGGGGCAGGAAGCGCAGCACGTTGCCGTACGTGCCGCAGGTCAGGGTGAGCAGGCCGGCGGCGTGACAGGCCGCCGAGATCGCCGCCGTGGCGGCCGGGTCGGGGGTGAGGGTGCCCGGCAGCACCAGCTCCACGGCGAGCATCGCGCCCCGCCCGCGTACCTCGGCGACCCGGGGATCCCGCTCGGCGATGGCCCGGAGCCGGGGGACCAGCACCGACTCGATCCGTCGGGCCGCACCGGCCAGGTCCAGCTCGTGCATGGTCTCGATGGTGGCCAGCGCGGCGGCGCAGGCGATCGGGTTGCCGCCGTACGTGCCGCCGAGCCCACCGACGTGCACCGCGTCCATCAGCTCAGCCCGACCGGTCACCGCGGCCAGCGGCAGACCACCGGCGATGCCCTTGGCCAGTGTCACCAGGTCGGGTTCGACGCCCTCGTGCTGACAGGCGAACCAGTCACCGGTACGGCAGAAACCAGTCTGGATCTCGTCGGCGACGAAGACCACCCCGGCCGCCGTCGCCCACGCGCGCAGCGCGGGCAGGAAACCCGGCGCGGGTACGACGAAGCCACCCTCGCCCTGGATCGGCTCGATGAGCAGCGCGGCGACGTTCTCCGCGCCGACCTGCTTCTCGATCATCTCGATCGACCGGGCCGCCGCCTCCGCGCCGGAGAGCCCACCATCACGCAGCGGGTACGACATCGGCACCCGGTAGATCTCCCCGGCGAACGGCCCGAACCGGTGCTTGTACGGCATGTTCTTCGCGGTCAACGCCATGGTCAGGTTGGTCCGGCCGTGGTACGCGTGGTCGAACACCACGACCGCCGGCCGTCCGGTGGCGTGCCGGGCGACCTTGACGGCGTTCTCCACCGCCTCCGCGCCGGAGTTGAACAACGCCGAGCGCTTCGCGAACCCGCCGGGCGTCACCGCGTTGAGCTGCTCGCAGACCGCCACGTACGACTCGTACGGCGCGACCATGAAGCAGGTGTGGGTGAACCGCTCCACCTGCGCCCGGACCGCCTCGACCACCCTCGGGGCCGAGTTGCCCACGCTGGTCACGGCGATGCCGGCGGCGAAGTCGATCCACTCCCGGCCGTCCACGTCGGTGATCGTCCCGCCGGACGCCCTGTCCACGTAGGACGGGATCACACTGCCGACACCTCGGGCCACGGCGTCGCCGCGCCGTTTGTGCAGCTCCTCGGAGGTCGACGCGGCACCGCTTTTCGTTCGCGGCTGGGGGGCTCGCAAGACCGGCTCACTCCTCGCGCTCACCTGTCAGCCCTCGATGTTGTGCATGACGTGCTTGATCCGGGTGTAGTCCTCCAGGCTGTAGACCGAGAGGTCCTTGCCGTGCCCGGAGTGCTTGAAGCCACCGTGCGGCATCTCGGAGACGAACGGGATGTGCGTGTTGACCCAGACGCAGCCGAAGTCGAGTCGACGGGTCATCCGCATGGCCCGGCCGTGGTCGCGCGTCCAGACCGACGCGGACAGGCCGTAGTCGACGCCGTTGGCCCAGCGCACCGCCTCGTCCTCGTCGGAGAAGCGCTGCACGGTGATGACCGGCCCGAACACCTCGTCCTGGATGATCTCGTCGGCCTGACGCAGCCCGGAGACCACTGTCGGCGCGTAGAAGTAGCCGCGTTCGCCCTGCCGGGACCCGCCGGTCTGGATCGCGGCGTGGTCCGGCAGGCGGTCCACGAAACCGCTGACCCGAGCGAGCTGGTTGGCGTTGTTCAGGGGACCGTAGAGCACGTCGGCGTCGTCCGGTGCGCCGGTCTTCGTGTTGCGGGCCTGCTCGGCGAGCGCCGCCACGAAGTCGTCGTGGACGCCGGGGCCGGCCAGCACCCGGGTGGCCGCCGTGCAGTCCTGCCCGGCGTTGAAGTAGCCGCCCATCGCGATCGCCTCGGCGGCCGCCGCCACGTCCGCGTCGTCGAAGATCACCACCGGGGCCTTGCCGCCCAACTCCAGGTGGGTGCGCTTCAGGTCGGGGGCCGCCGCGGCGGCCACCTCCATGCCCGCGCGGGTCGAGCCGGTGATCGACACCAGCTGCGGGGTCGGGTGCGACACGAGGGTACGACCGGTGTCCCGGTCGCCGCAGACCACGTTGAACACCCCCGGCGGGAAGAACTCGGCGGCGATCTCGGCGAGCAGCAGCGTCGACACCGGGGTGGTGTCCGACGGCTTGAGCACCACTGTGTTGCCGGCGGCGAGCGCGGGGGCGATCTTCCAGACCGCCATCATCAGCGGGTAGTTCCAGGGGGTGACCTGCGCGCAGACGCCGATCGGCTCACGCCGCACGTAGGAGGTGTGCCCGGCCAGGTACTCCCCGGCGGACCGCCCCTCCAACATCCGGGCGGCACCGGCGAAGAACCGGAACTGGTCCACCGCCGGGGGAAGCTCCTCCTCGGCGGTGAGCTGGCGGGGCTTGCCGGTGTTGCGCACCTCGGCGTCGACCAGCTCGGCGGCACGCGCCTCCACGGCGTCGGCGAGCTTGAGCAGTGCCCGCTGCCGCTCCGCCGGGGTGACCTCCCGCCAGCTCTCGAAGGCGGTGGCGGCGGCGTTCATCGCCGCGTCCACGTCGGCGGCGCCGGAGACCGGGGCCTGGGCGAACACCTCACCCGTGCAGGGGTCGACCAGGTCGGCGTAACCGCCATCGGACGGGTCGACGTAGGAGCCGTTGACGAAGTTGCGCAGCTGCTGCTGGTCACTCATGAGGGATCACTCCGAGGGGGCCGGGGGCGCGGTTCTGCGGCGGTTATCGCAATCTCTCTGCCATCTTCGCTACTGAATTCGCGGCAGACAAGGGTTATCGCGACTGTTTCCGTCGGCCGATGGCTCGGCTACTCTGCTCCGCGTGGAGCCCGTACCCATCTTCGTCGCCTCCCGCCCCGCCACCGGCGAGGGTGAGTTCACAGTCCACCACCCGTACGACGGCCGCCCGGTGGGGCGTACCACAGTCGCCACGCCCGAGCAGGTCGACGCCGCCGTCGCCGCGGCGGCCGGTGTGGCCGCGCAGGCCGCGGCCCTGCCCGCGCACGCCCGCGCGGCGGCCCTCGACCACGTGTCCCGGCGGCTCGCCGAGCGCGCGGGCGAGATCGCCGCCCTGATCACCGCGGAGAACGGCAAGCCGCTCAAGTGGGCCCGCGCCGAGGTCGGGCGTGCGGTGTCGACGTTCCGGTGGGCCGCCGAGGAGGCCCGCCGCTTCTCCGGCGAGTTGCAACGACTCGACACCGACCCGGCCGCCGAGGGGCGGATCGCCCTGGTCCGCAGGGTGCCGCGCGGGCCGGTGCTGGGCATCACGCCGTTCAACTTCCCGCTCAACCTCGTCGCCCACAAGGTGGCGCCGGCCATCGCCGTCGGCGCGCCGATCATCGTCAAACCCGCGCCCGCGACGCCCCTGACCGCGCTGCTGCTCGGCGAGCTGCTGGCCGAGACCGACCTCCCGGCCGGGATGTTCTCGGTGCTGCCGCTGCCCAACGACCGCGCCGCCGAACTGGTCACCGAACCCCGGCTACCCGTGGTGTCGTTCACCGGCTCCGGGCCGGTCGGCGCGGCCATCCGCCGCGCCGCGCCCCAGAAGCACGTGACACTGGAGTTGGGCGGCAACGCCGCCGCGGTGCTCTGCGCGGACTGGACCGCCGACGAGGACCTGGACTTCGCCGCGCGGCGCATCGCGACGTTCGCCAACTACCAGGCCGGCCAGTCGTGCATCGCCGTCCAGCGGGTGTACGTGCACCACGCCCTGCACGCCGACTTCCTGCCCCGACTGGTGGCAGCGGTGCGGGGGTTGCGGACCGGTGACCCCGCGTCCGAGCTGACCGACGTCGGGCCGATGGTGTCCGAGGACGCGGCCCGCCGGGTCGAGACGTGGGTGGCCGAGGCGGTCGCCGCCGGCGGCACCGTCGAGGTGGGCGGCCTCCGCGACGGGGCGACCTACCCCCCGACCGTGCTCACCGGCGTGCCGGCGAACGCCAAGGTCGTGGCCGAGGAGGTGTTCGGGCCGGTGCTGGTGGTCACCCCGGTCGCCGACGACCAGGCCGCGTTCACAGCGGTCAACGACTCGGCGTACGGCTTGCAGGCCGGCGTCTTCACGCGGCGCCTGGACGTGGCCTTCGCCGCCGCCCGCGCGCTGGAGGTGGGCGGGGTGATCATCGGTGACGTGCCGTCGTACCGCGCCGACCAGATGCCCTACGGCGGAGTGAAGGGCAGCGGCGTCGGCCGGGAAGGGCTGCGCAGCGCGATGGACGACTACACCGAGGCGCGGGTCATGGTGCTGACCGGCCTCGCGCTCTAACTCGGGTCGGCCGGCCAGGTGCCGTCGTCGCGCACCCGGGCGGGTGCGCGGCCGAGCAGCAGGGTGGTCAGCGCGGCGTCGATGGTGTCGCCGAGGAACCACTCGCCGGCCTGGTCGAGCGCGAAGACCCGGCCGCGCTCGTCCACCGCCAGGATGCTGTCCTGCTGCTCGGTGCCGATCGGAAAGAGGCGTACGCCGAGCACCGCGCCGAAGTCCGCGAGGGTGTCGGCGGTGTGCGCGACGGTGTGCGGGCGGATGTCGAAACGGGAGATCCACACCTGCTCGCCCCGGCCGCGTCGCGCACCGACCAGGCTGGGGAACGCGGTGAGCGCCTCCACCGCGGCGGGAAAGACCTCGTGCCGATGGTTGCGCCCCGGCACCGACGTGACGTCCCGTACGGCGGCGGCGGCCATGATCTGATCCCCGATGTGTGGCTGCCAACCGGCCGCGACCAGTGCGTTCGCGACCTCCGCCGGGAACCGCCCAGGATCAGGGTCGGGTGCCTCCGGCGCGTTCCAGGTCTCGGTCCAGGCGCGAGTCGACTCCGGGAGGACGTTCGCCCGGACCAGGAAGGAGATGCACGAGTCGCAGGGCCGTTCGGCGGGCCCGCCAGCGGGGTCGCCCGGCTCACGGACCCGGAAGATCTCGAAGCGGGCCCCCTCCAGCAGCGCCGCCGCCTCGGCCCGCCCCATCGGCGCGATGCCCTCGGCGGCGCGGCGGTGGTCGTACTCGTGCAGGACGTCGGAGACCACGATCAGCTCGGCGTGCGCCGCCCCGCCGCGAACCAACTCACCGGGCGGCAGTTGGTCGAGATAGTCGCGGACAAGGGGGTGATGGTTGAGTGGCACGTCGGCCTTCGTGCCCTGGGCCGTCCAGATCCGTCCGTCGATGGTCAGGTGCGCGGCGGTGTTCGGGGTGGCACCCCGATGGATCTCCCGGACCAGCAGGCTCGACGGGTCGAGAGTGCGGAGGGCTGTCGGCCCGGGGGGCCGGCTACGCCGGTAGAGCTCCGCCACCACAGCGCTCGGCACCCGGGGCCAGGTGGTGACAGTGCCGGTCTGCTTGTCGATGACTGTCGTCGGCAGGTCACCCGGCACCGTGGGCACCTCGGTGGGCACGACGGACGTGATGACCCACCCCAGGTCGAACTCGTCGACCATCGCGGTGCACTCGTGGCCGAGACGCTGCGAGTCACGGCGGGCCCAGGTGGCCGCGAGCTGCTCGGCCTGTTGACGGTCGATCACGCTATGAAACTACCGGACTACACGGATCGATGGCGGCCGGTATTGTTTCGCTCTACCGACGGTGACGGGAGGGCGGCGGTGGGGGAACAGGCGGACCGGAGCGTCAATCGCGAGCTACGGGCCCGATTCGACGACGTCTATGGGCAATACCAGCAGCTCAGATCCAGTTTGGACACCCTCCAGACGCGACTCGCCGCGCTGCGGGTGACCCGCCGTTCGGCCGACGGGCAGGTGACGGTGACAGTTGGTGCGCAGGGCCAGGTGATCGAGGTCGAGCTGACGCCGGCCATCTACCGGGCCCGCGACGCCGACGCGCTCGGCCGAAAGGTCACCGAGACGATCCGGGCCGCCGCGACCGCCGCCGCCGACGCCACCCGCGACCTCGTCGCCGAGAGCATGCCGGCCGGCTCCGGGGCGACGGACTTCCTCAGGACCGGCGACTACGCCACGCTGCTCGGTCGGGCCGACGCCGTCCTCGGCACAGGTGAGGCGAAGCCATGACCGACGGGCAGCTCTGGCTTGATCCGTCCCGGGCCCGCCGGGGCGGTGCCGACCTGGCGCTCGCCGGCGAGGCGGTGACGGCCCGACGTGCGGCGGAGGGAGGCGCGATCGAGGCCGCCAGCGGTGCCCGGCCCTGGGGTCGCGACGACATCGGCGCCGCCTTCGAGCGCAACTACCGCGGGTTCGAGCAGACCGTGCTGCGGGCCTGGGCCGGCGTCGGGCACCGGCTCACGGAGCTGGGCAGCGACGTGGTCGAGGCGGTCGACGCGAGCGTGCAGACCGACGGGGCCAACGCCGCCCGGGTCGGCCGGGCCGCCGACCGGCGCTGACGGCCGACGAGCTGAGATGAGCGTGCTGCCGAGCCCCATCCCGCACCCCCTGGACCACGCGCCGTGGGACGTGCCCGGCTGGATCTACGAGGCACTCGACTGGGTGGTCGGCGTGCAGTGGCCGGACGGCAACGAGCGGGCCGTCTGGGACGTCGCCGACCAGTGGTATGCGGTCGCCTCCGTGCTCGCCGGGCCGCACGCCGACGCCGCCACCGCCGCCGTCGAGGTGCACAACGGGTACGGCGGCGTCGGAGCTGTCGACGCGGCGTTCGAGGCGGCCTGGCGGGGGATCGCCGAGAGCGCCGACGCCCCGCTGCCCGTGCTGCTCGCGGTCACGGCCGACCTGGGCCGACTGGTCGAGGAGTGCGGTTGCGACATCGAGGGCGCCAAGCTGGAAGTCTGGATCGAGCTGGGCATCCTGGTCATCGAGTTGCTCACCGTTGCGGTGGCGGCGGTGCTGACCGCCGGTGCGGCAACCCCGGCCGCCGGCGTGGCGATCACCGCGACCCGGCTGCTGGTCCAACAGATCTTCAAGCGGCTGATGGGCCAACTGGCCAGCAAGTCCCTCAAGCACGGGCTCAAGGAGGCCGGCGAGCGGGCCGCCAAGGAGGTCGCCCGAGGTGGCGCGCGTGGGCTCGCCAAGCGGGCCGCCCGGGGCGGGCTGGAGGAGGCCACCGAGGAGGCCGGGGTCACCCTGGCCACCCAGGCGTACCAGAACTCCACCGGGCGGGCACACGGCCTGGACCTGACCGATCTCGGCGCGTCGGCGGTGGGCGGGTTGGCCGGCGGGGCGGTGGCACCGCTGGCTGGCCTGGGCCGGCACGCCACCGGGCGGGCGGCGAAGGTCGGGGAGCACCTGGGGCGGGAGATGACCGGCGAGGTGCTCGCCGACAGCGCGGCGAGCCTGGCCACCGGTCAGGGCCTGACCTCGATGGAGGACGTGGCGCGCGCCGCCGCGTCCGGGGCCACCGGTTCGGCGACCGGGCAGACCGACCACGCGCTACGCGCCCGGCTCGACGCGCAGGCCAACGCCCTCACCGGAGCATCGTTCACGGGCCCCTCCCTTCCGCCAGTGTTGCCCGTCGCGGGGGATGCGGCCGCTACCGGAGCAGCTCCCTCCTTCGGGGTCTCGTCTGCCGCGAGTGCTTCTTCCGCAGGGGCTGTCGGCGGTGTGGCTTCGGGTGGTCTGGTGACGGCTGCGGGCGTTCCGATGCAGGCGACGGAGGCTGTCGCCGCCACTACGCCTGACCAGCTGGCTGCGCCGACGCCACCGGTTGCCGAGCAGTCACGAGGAGCCGGGCCGGCGTCTCCGGTCGTGCCCGAGGTGCACACGTCGTCCCCGACGCCAGTTGGCGCGCTGTCCGACGTGGACGTGGCGCACAGTCCGGTCGGCGCCTCCGAGACGGATGGGTCGTTCGGCGACAGAGCGGGCGTCCCGCACCCGGTCACGGCCGACCCCGTGCTGTCGGCGGCGACCACCAACCCGGCCACGTCGGCGGTAGGCGATCCGAGTCAATCTGTGGTGGGTGCTGATCCGAGGCTCTCGTCGGCGTCCGCGCCCGTGGTCGGTCCCCTCGAATCGGGCAGCGGGCCGGCTGCCACCGGTGTGCCGCCGGTCCAGCCCGGCAGTTCCCCGCACGTCACCACCTCCGGATCGACCGCCTGGCCTCCGGCGACCGGCCCCTCCGCACCGACCGCCTGGCCTCCGGCGACCGGCCCCTCCGCACCAACGATCACCCCAGGCCCGGCGGCACCGATCACCTTCGGCGCCCCGACGACCGCCAACGGGCCGCTGCCCGTCGCCTCCACCCCACCGGTGGTGGGTCGATTCACCGTGCCGGCGCGTGTCCCGACCCGGCAGACGCCCGCACCGGTGCGCGCGCCCGACCATCCCGCCCGGGGAAGGGCGTCGATCCCCGTCGACGTGGCCGCGTTCGGTGCCCCGTCGGTGCGCGAGCCCGAAACCGACGACGCGTACGCGGCGCAGTGGGCCGCAGCAGCCGAAGCCGCTGAGCGGCGGCGCTACCAGGACCACTACGAATCGCTGCGGATCGGGTTCGAGAACAACCGCCGGCAGGCCGAGGCCGCCCGACTGCGCACCCGTGCCGTGGAGCACGATCGCCGAGCCGTCGAGTACGCCACCTACGCCCGCCAACTGCACCAGGCCGGCAACCGGCAGTGGGCCGACGGCTGGCAGCGCGCCGCGAACGAGGAAGCACGCGCGTACTCCGAATGGCGTGACCTGGCAGACGCGGTGCTGGCCGGCACCACGGCCCCGCCGGTCGTGGACATCAGCGCCACCTTCGAGCACGCCAACCGGGACGTGGGCGCGCTCGCGCTCGGCGCGGTGGAGACCACCGGCCCGTCCAGGCTCACCGGCGACGACGATCCGCCGCCGATCGACGACTCCCGGCCGTACGGGCAGCCCGGAGGACTCCGGCCACCGCTCGCCCTGCACCAGGTCGACGTCGAACGACAGATGCCCCGTGGACCGGACGGCACCGTCACCCGCACCGCCGACCCCCGACACGGCGGCTGGTTCGGGCTGCTCAACGACGGCGGTCCCGTGGCCGACGCCACCCGGGGCATCAACTGCCTGGACTGCACACTGTCGCTGTTCGAGACGTGGGTGCACGGGCGCCCCCGCGTGTCGGCGCCACGAACCTTCGACGGCTACCTCGACGGTGACATCCGGCGCCCCATCCGTGGCGAGGCGGGCGGCCCGGGCCGGGTGGAGGACGTGACCGGCGGGCGCTTCCAGAAACTCCTCGCCCCCGCTTCCGGCCAACGCACGGACTCCGCACAGGCGCGGCAGGCCGCCGACCGGGGCTACCGCAACCTGCACGACCAACTGCTGCTGGGCGGGCACGGCAGCTACTCGTTCCTGGTCACCGAGTGGGCGCACGGCGGTTCGCACGCCTGGGTGGCGCTCAACCAGAACGGCACAGTGCTCTACGTGGACCCACAGAACGGCGTGGTCCGGGACCGGCCGCTCTACCCCGACGTGGTCGGCATCGACGCGCTGGTGCTGAGCGGAGACGGCCGACCGATGCCGCTCGGCGGACTGCCCCGGGGCCGGTTCAGCGAACGGCCCGACCTGCCGGATCACCCGCCGACACACGACGACGGCGGCCACGGCGACCCGTACATCAACCGGATGTACCTGCTCCTCGACGGCCCGGGCTCGGCCCCCCATGCCGATAGCGGACAGAACCGAATCGAGACCGGGCAGGAGACCGCGGCAGAGGAGCGGGGCAACCGCGGTTGGCAGGCTGCCGATCCACTGTTGCCCGCGGATGAATCTGGCCGCCAGTTGAACCCGAAGGATTGCGAGTTCCTCGGCATCACACCCGATGCCGTCCTGGCCTGGGCCGACAGGTCGGCGCCTCTTGGAGCTACCCGGGAGCAGTTTGCACAGATGACGGCCGATCTCTTCGATGCATTGCGGGAGGATGGTCTAGATCTGTCAACTGTCGACATTCGGCTTCAGGGCTCATCGGCTCGATTTTTCTCGGGTCCCCACAAGCAGATGCCGACGGAGTCCGAGTTGGTCGACGACCCGGAGGCGTTGGCGCGTCTGCAGGGCTGGTCGCAGGGGCTGCCGCTTCCACTGCGTAGGCCGTTCGACTCCATGTACCGGCTGGGTCTGGAAGAGCCGAGTGATTTCGACTTCCAAATTTCCTCTGATGAGATGGTGGAGCAGGCACGGCAACATGCGGCCGAAAAATATCCTGGCCTTCGTGTCGTCAACGCGAGGTACGGTTTTGTGACGAAGAAGGTGGCGCGAGAGTGCTTCCCTCACCTGTTTGATTGGGCCGAACGGCACGCACGTAATCTGGGCCGCGACGTGGTGCCGGCGATTTTTCCTGGTTCCGGCCCGCCGGATCGATCCGGAACCGGAGTGTCGTCCCACTTCCAAGATTCGGACTGGATTGTTGGGGAACCGAATGTCAGCTAGTTGGGTAATTGATCTACGCGGGGAGATGGACCGGGCCACATTGGGTCGTCTGCGAGCGGTGCTCGGCCTGAACGCAGTCGGACGTCTTGGCGACGACTGGGACGAGTTGTTCGGCGAAGTCAGACGGACGATCGCAGGGGTGTCTACGAGCGTTGGGCTCTGGCGCGACGTGGACAGCCAAGGGTGGCGCCTCGACATCGACGTGCTGGCGGAGCCGAGCGACTCGGACGTGCGGGATCTGCTGGCTGCGGTCCGGGCGGAGGTTGAAGCGGCGGGCGTGCAGGTCGCCTCGATCGAGAGTCGCCGATAGGCTTCGAAGTCGACACAGTCAATTCGGGTTAGCGCCCGGGATTGGTGACGAATCGGATGGGCGGCAGGCTGACCTACTACGTGGTCTACCGGCATGACGAGAGGATCGGGGGTCCAGCCGGACTCTTCGTAATGGACGTAGGCGCAGGTAATGCCATCCTCTGGGATCACCGCAGTGGACGCTGGGCCTTCGATCCGGCTCTGGTCGTTCGCTTTGTTGACGACTATCGAAACGTCGACCGCTTCGAAACTGTCGATCGGGCCACGGCCGAGAGGGTGGCTGAGACCGTCAGTGGGGGCGCGCTGCCCGACGAGGACGGCATCCGAGCCATGTTCACGCCTGATGTCAACGCCGGCGGCCCGCAGCCATCCGGTCGGCAGTGATTGCGCGTGCAAGCGAGAGAGCAGGCGCTCATTCGTGGGATTCGGCAGCGGACGGTCGTCCTGGGTTGGCCGGTGGGTCGAGGAGGCCGTGACGAGGTGGGCTTGCCTGAGCGTGGGAGCGATCGGCGGGGCCCTGGCGGGGCCGAATAAGATCGACGCATGGCGAAATCTGGTACGCAGAGCGTCAGGTCGACTGTCTGGGCCTGGCCGGTCGGCCTCCTGATCGGTCTGGCGATCGGTATCCCCGTGTTCGGTGCGAAGGGTGGCGTTGCCTTCGGTATCGCCTTCTGTACTGCCTTCGCCCTCGGCCTGGGTGCGATCAGGGGCCGGGCCGGCGGTGATCCTGCCCAGGATGGCGGGGCCACCGGAGATGGCGTCGGTGCTTCAGGCCGAGGGTGATCGACTCCGGTTCATTGATGTCGGGGCATCCAGGCCGGCGGGACCACCCGACTTCCGTGAAGCCGAGTGGATCATGGAGCGCGCCGCACGCGCCGCACGCGCCGCACGCGCCGCACGCGCCGAGCGCGCCGAGCGCGCCGCACGCGCCGAGCGCGCCGAGCGCGCCGCGCGCGCCGAGCGCGCCGCGCGCGCCGGGCAGTGTTGCCGAGGCGGTGGCCGTACAGGAGGAGTTGCGGCCGCTTGTCGACCTGGTCGGGCCGGGGCCGAGCGCGCCTGCGACGGTGGCGGGCCTGGACGTCGCGTACGCCGAGGGTGGTGACCTGCTGGCGGCGGCAGTGACGGTGCTGGACGCCCGGGCCCTGGCGGTGGTGGACTCCGCGGTCGGTGTGGGGCGACCCGCGTTCGATTATGTGCCGGGGTTGTTCGCCTTCCGTGAGCTGCCCGCGTTGCTCGCTGCGCTCGACCGGCTGACGACCATCCCGGACCTGCTGGTCTGCGACGGGCACGGGCTGGCCCATCCGCGCCGTTTCGGGCTCGCCTGCCACCTGGGGGTGGTCACCGGGTTACCCGCGATCGGCGTGGCGAAGACGCCACTGGTCGGGGCGTGGGATCCGCCGTCCGCCGAGCGGGGCGGCTGGTCATCGTTGCGCGACGGTGGTGAGGTCGTCGGTCGGGTGCTGCGGACCCGCGACGGGGTGAAGCCGGTCTTCGTCAGCATCGGCCATCGGATGAGCCTGGAGAACGCGGCGGCGCAGGTGCTCTCGTTGACTCCGCGCTACCGGCTGCCGGAGACCACCCGCACCGCCGACCGGCTGTGCCGTGACGCCCTCGCCGAGGCGGAGCGCGCCCGCTGATTGGCTGGTCAGCCCAGCCGCCGGGAGGTCGGCGGGAGGGGTGGTAAACCGTAACGCCGCACACATGCGGGGCGCTCTATGACCGGTGGGACAGGTGGGCCGGTAGTAGCCTGGCCGGCGGACCCCACCCGGGGAGAACGGCGAGGTAATCATGACAGTGCGTCGACGCGTGGCACGGCTCGCGGCGGTCTGCGGTCTTGCGGGCGGCCTGGTGATGCTCGGTGCGTCACCGGCGCTGGCCGACCAGGACTCGGTCCGGGTGGGCGCGGCCAGCAGCTTCGCCGCCGGTGGTTCCGCGCAGGGGGTGAACGTCGCGGTGCGCAAGCGCACCGACGGGTGTGTCCTGCTGCGTACCGCGCTGGGCTTCAGCCTGCAGGGCCTCCAGCCGAACCAGGTGGCGGTCGAGGTCAACGCGGGCGGGCGCTGGTTCCCGGTGGCCGTCACCGGCGGCACCGGCACCGTGTCGACAGCGCAGACGTCACCCTTGAAGCCGACCCTGTGCAAGGGCAAGGGCATCACGGTGCGCTACCGGGTGGCGTTCGCGGCGGGTTCGCCGGGCGGCCGTCTCGTGGTCACGGGCGTGGGCATCAGCGCCTCCGGCCAGACGCTGGGTCGCGCCACCGATGCGGCGCGGCTGACCGGAGCGCGGGTCACTCCGTCGCCGACTCCGTCGCGGTCGAAGACGCCGTCGCCGACTCCGAGCCCGACCGAGGTCGCGACAGTCGACGAGGCGGTGAACCCGGCGGCGCAGGGCGGCGTCTCCGCGGCGCCGAGCACCACGGCGACCGCCGCCGAGTCGTCCGGGGGAGGATCGCCGGTGATGTACTTCGGCATTGTGCTGGTGGCGGTCGGACTGCTACTCATCGTGCTGCTGTTCCGTCGCTCGCGGCAGGACCGCAAGCCGTCCGACGAGGCGCCCGACACCCTGCCGGGCAACCCCGGCGGCACCACCTACCGGGCCGGGGGTGGGTTGCCGGCCGCGCCCGGTCGCCCCGGTCAGGTGTACGGCCAGCAGCCGCCGGCCGCCGCCTGGGGTGGCGCGGTGCCGTCACCGCGTCCCGCCGCCGGCGGGGTTTACGGTGCCCGGCCGGACACCCCCGCCCCGGAGGCCACCCAGCCGATGCCGGGCCGGCCCGACGGCCGCCCGAAGCCCGGTGACCCGCCCACCGACGGTGACGGCCACACCGTGTTCATCCCCCGCCTCCCCGGCTGAGCGGAGGACGGCCCGGCCCTCCGTTAGGCTCAGGATCGGTGTCTAACCCGCGGCCAAGGAGTGGAACACGTGTCTGATCTGTCCCAGATTGTGAAGGCCTACGACGTCCGCGGGACGGTGCCGGACCAGTGGGACGAACGGGCCGCCGAGGCACTGGGCGCCGCCTTCACCCAACTGCTCAACTCCACCGACGAGCCGGGCGACGCCGTCGTCGTCGGGTACGACATGCGGGCCACCTCGCCCGGCCTGGCCGCCGCGTTCGCCACCGGCGTACGCGCCGAGGGCCGCTCGGTGATCGAGATCGGCCTCGCGTCCACCGACCTGCTCTACTACGCGTCCGGCTCGCTCGACCTGCCCGGCGCGATGTTCACCGCCAGCCACAACCCCGCGCAGTACAACGGCATCAAGATGTGCCGCTCCGGCGCGCGCCCGATCGGCCAGGAGAGCGGCCTGGCCGAGATCCGGGAGCGGGCCCAGGCACTTCTGGACTCGGGCGGCGCTCGTCCCGCCGGAGCGCCGACCCGGCCCGCCGAGCGGCGCGACCTGCTCCCCGACTACGCCGGCTACCTGCGCAAGCTGGTCGACCTGTCCGGCATCCGGCCGTTGAAGGTGGTCGTCGACGCCGGCAACGGCATGGGTGGCTTCACAGTTCCGACGGTGCTGGGCGACGCGGCCCTGTCGCCGCTGCCGCTGGAGATCGTGCCGCTCTACTTCGAGTTGGACGGCAGCTTCCCCAACCACGAGGCCAACCCACTCGACCCGGCGAACCTGGTCGACCTCCAGCGCGCCGTGGTCGAGCACGGGGCGGACATCGGGTTGGCCTTCGACGGTGACGCCGACCGGTGCTTCGTGGTGGACGAGCGCGGCGAGCCGGTGTCACCGTCGGCGATCACGGCACTCGTCGCCGCCCGTGAGCTGGCCAAGCACCCGGGTTCCACGGTGATCCACGGCCTGATCACCTCCAGCGCCGTCGCGGAGATCATCCGGGAGCACGGTGGGAAGCCGGTCGTCGCCCGGGTCGGGCACTCCTTCATCAAGGCGGAGATGGCCCGCACCAACGCCGTCTTCGGCGGCGAGCACTCCGCGCACTACTACTTCCGGGACTTCTGGTTCGCCGACACCGGGATGCTCGCGGCGATGCACACGTTGGCCGCGCTGGGCGAGCAGTCGCTGCCGCTGTCCGTGTTGGCCGGTGAGTACGAGCGCTACATCGCCTCCGGCGAGATCAACTCGACGGTGACCGACCAGGCGGCGGCGGTGGCCGAGGTGCGCGCCGCGTACCCCGACGCGGTCGCTGACGAGATGGACGGGCTCACCCTGCGTTTCCCCGACGGCGCCTGGTTCAACCTGCGCGCCTCCAACACGGAGCCGCTGCTGCGGCTCAACGTCGAGGCGCCCACCCGGGATCGGATGGTCTCGCTCCGGGACGACGTGCTCGACCGCGTTCGCCGATAAGATCGCCTGCGCCGGTCGGCACCGCCGCCGGTCAAGCCGTACACGTGGAAGGAGCCGTGCCATGGCCCTGGATCCGCAGTTGCTGGAGATCCTTGCCTGTCCGGACACGCACCACGCCCCGCTCACCTATGACGCCGAGGCGCAGACGTTGACCTGTACGGAGTGCGGCCGGATCTTCGAGGTCCGCGACGACGTGCCGGTGCTGCTGCTCGACGAGGCGCGCGGCGGCCCCGGGCAGTCCTCATGATCGACGGTACGGCCGGGGTCAGTGGGCGCCGTGACGCCGACGAGGCCCTGCTCGACAACCCGCAGGCGTTGGCCGAGGCCGACCCGGGTGGCATGCTCCGGCACACGGCGTCGGCCGGTGCGCAGGTTCGCGAGAGCGCCGCACTGGCAGCCGAGGCGAACCTCGCGGTGCTCGCCGACGACGGGCGGCCCCGAGCCGTCGTGATCGCCGGCATCGGCACCGCCGGGCGTACCGGTGACGTGCTGGCCACTGTCGCCGGGCCACGCTGCCCGGTCCCGATCATCGGGCACCGCTCCGCCGGCGTGCCCGGTTGGGTGGGCGCGGCCGACGTGGTGATCGCGGTGAGCGCGTCCGGACGTAGCCCGGAGGCGCTCGGCGCCGCCGAGGCGGCTCACCGCCGTGGTGCCCGACTCGTCGCCGTGGGTGCCCCGGATTCGCAGTTGCAGTCGATCGCCGAGCAGGCCCGGGCGCCGTTCATCCCGGTGCCCCGGCGTGCCCCGGCCCGGGCCAGCCTCTGGGCGCTCACGGTGCCGGTCCTGCTTGCCGCCCGCTCCCTCGGGCTCGTGAAGGTCAACGAGGCGGACCTGGCCGAGACCGCGTCCCGGCTCGACGCGGACGCGGACCGCTGCCGGTCCGCGGCCGAGTCCTTCGTCAACCCGGCGAAGTCACTGGCGCTGGGCCTGGCCGGCTCGATCCCCATCGTCTGGGGTTCGTCCCCGCTGGCCACGGTGGCGGCCCGCCGGTTCGGCGACACCCTGTCGGCAAACGCCCGCTACCCGGTGGTCACCGGAGCGTTGGGTGAGGCCGGGCGGGGTCGGGTCGGGCTGCTCGACGGTGTCTTCGGCGGCCTGGCCGAGGGGGAGCGGGACATCTTCGCCGACCCGGCCGAGGACGACGGCGAGGGCACCCGGCTGCGGCTGGTGTTGCTGCGCGACGGCGGGCTCAACGCCGAGGACGACACCGACGAGCCGCTCGCCGTCGAGGAGCGCCGTGCGGACGCGGTGCAGACCCTCGCGGAGCGCCGTGGCGTGCGGTGCGACGTGGTGACCGCCGAGGGCGGCTCCGCCCTGGAGCGGCTGGCGTCGCTGATCGCCGTTCCGGATTTCGCCTCGATCTACCTTGCTCTGGCACACGGGTTGGACCCGATGGCCGTTCCGGCCATCACCGAGATGAAGGAGCTATCGAACCAGTGAACGAACGTAGGGGGCGGCGCATCATGCGCGGACCGAGCGGCTTCGCGCGGCGAAGCGGAGCGGTGGCATGAGCGCCAACGGTGGGACGAAGGCGATTGTCGCCGCCCTGCTGGCCAACATCGGCATCGCCGTCACCAAGTTCATCGCGTTCCTGCTCTCCGGCTCGTCGTCGATGCTGGCCGAGGCGGTCCACTCGGTCGCCGACTCCGGCAACCAGGGCCTGCTGCTGCTCGGCGGCAAGCGGGCGAAGCGCGCGGCCACACCGGAACACCCGTTCGGGTACGGCCGGGAGCGCTACATCTACGCGTTCATCGTGTCCATCGTGCTGTTCAGCATCGGTGGCCTGTTCGCGCTCTACGAGGCGTACCACAAGTGGCATGACAAGGGCGGCATCGAGTCCTGGCACTGGCTGCCGGTGGTCGTGCTGGTGTTGGCGATCATCATGGAGTCGTTCTCCTTCCGGACCGCCATCAAGGAGTCCAACCACACCCGGGGCAACCAGTCCTGGGTGCGTTTCATCCGCCGGGCCAAGGCGCCGGAGCTGCCGGTGGTGCTCCTGGAGGACTTCGGCGCGCTGGTCGGTCTGGTGTTCGCCCTGTTCGGCGTCACCATGACGCTGATCACCGGCAACGGCGAGTGGGACGCCGCCGGCACCGCGATGATCGGCATCCTGCTGGTGGTCATCGCAGTCGTGCTGGCCATCGAGACGAAGAGCCTGCTGCTCGGTGAGGGCGCCGAGGCGTCCGAGCTGGCTGCCATCGAGCGGGCCGTCACCGACGGCCCCGAGGTGGAGCGGATCATCCACATGAAGACGCTCTACCTGGGCCCGGAAGAGCTGATGGTGGCCGCCAAGATCGCCGTTCCAGAGTGGGAGAGCGCTCACGACCTGGCCCGTGGCATCAACGCCGTCGAGGCGCGGATCCGCGCCGCGGTGCCGATCGCCCGGGTGATCTATCTGGAGCCGGACGTCTACAACACCGCTGCCGCCGAGGCCGGCACCGGTGCCGCGGCCGACACCGCGGTGCCGCAGCCGCAGGACACGTCGGGCGAGCCGGCCGGGCGGCCCGGGGGCTGACGGGTGGAGCCACTGTACGGGCCGATCCGGGACTACGCCTGGGGCTCGCGCTCGGCCATCGCCCTCCTGCAGGGGCGAGCGGTGCCGAGCGCGGGCCCGGAGGCGGAGCTGTGGTTGGGGGCCCACCCGGGCGCCCCGGCCCTCGTGGATCGTGCCGGTCTGCGGGTGAGCCTCTGTGACCTGGTGCGGGACGAACCTGGGCAGTGGCTCGGCCAGCGGGTGTCCGAGCGGTTCGGCGACCGGCTGCCGTTCCTGCTCAAGGTGCTCGCGGCCGACGCTCCGCTGAGCCTGCAGGCCCACCCGGACGCCGAGCAGGCGCAGGCCGGCTACGCGGCGGAGGCGGGGCGCACCGAGGGGCCGCGCAACTACTCCGACCCGCACCACAAGCCGGAGTTGCTTGTCGCGCTCACCCCGTTCGAGGCGCTGTGCGGTTTCCGGGATCCGGCGGAGTCGGCCGAGGCGCTCGCGGCGTTCGGCGTACCGGAGTTGGCGCCTGTGGTCGCCGCGTTGCGGTCTGGGCCGGCGGGGTTGCGGACGGCGGTGCGGACGCTGCTCGGCTGGCCGGTCGCCAGGCGTCACGACCTGCTGGCCGCTGTGGTGGCGGCACCGGCCGACGGCCCGGACGCGGAACTGACCCGCCGACTGGCCACGGCGTACCCGGGGGATCCGGGTGCGCTGGTCGCGCTGCTGTTGCACCACCTGCGGCTGGAGGCGGGGGAGGCGATCTGGATGCCCGCCGGCAACCTGCACGCCTACCTGAGCGGCTGCGGCGTGGAGATCATGGCGGCCAGCGACAACGTGCTGCGCGGCGGCCTGACCCCGAAGCGGGTGGACGTCGACGAGTTGTTGCGGGTGCTGCGCTTCGAGGTGCTCGTCGATCCGGTGCGCGCCGCGGAGCCGGTTGGCCCGGGCGTGGACTGCTGGCCTGTGCCGGTGGACGACTTCGCGCTGCACCGGGTCCGGGTCGACGCGGCGGTGCCCTCGGTGACACTGTCGCTGCCGGGCCCCCGGGTGGTGCTCTGCGCTGGTGGTGCGATCACCGTGGACGACGGTGTCGGCGCGTTGACGCTGGCCTCCGGCGAGGCGGCGATCGGTACGGCGTTGGAAGCGCCGCTGCGGATCGACGGCGCCGGTGTGGCGTTCGTGGCGACGTCCGGGCTGCGCTGACCTCGACCCGGGTCAACGACACAAGTCCGACTTTCCCGGAATGGCTTGACGTCACCCTGCCTGAGTGTGACTCTATGAGTACGCAGCGTTATCGCGACGACGGTCCGAGAACGTGCGGGGGAACCAAACCGGGGGGATGCACGGGGCGGGCGGGACGTGGGCGGGAAAGTCCGTCCATCACCGACCGCCCCGTGCGCTGTCCGCCGACCGTGCCCGATGCCCGTCGCCGACGCGCGTAAGGTGGAAGGTCGGCGCAGACATCGTTCGACAGGAGCTTTCATGACCAGCACCCTCCCGGCGTCCGCCAGCGGCACGCCGTCCGAGGCCCGGCCGAGCACGCTCGCCGACGGCGACTTCAAGGTGGCGGATCTGTCGCTCGCCGAGTTCGGGCGTAAAGAGATCCAGCTCGCCGAGCACGAGATGCCCGGCCTGATGGCGATCCGTCGCGAGTTCGCCGAGGCGCAGCCGCTCGCCGGCGCGCGGATCACCGGCTCCCTGCACATGACCATCCAGACCGCCGTCCTGATCGAGACGTTGGTCGCGCTCGGCGCGCAGGTGCGCTGGGCGTCCTGCAACATCTTCTCCACCCAGGACCACGCCGCCGCGGCGATCGTCGTCGGCCCGGACGGCACCCCCGAGGCTCCGGCCGGGGTTCCGGTGTACGCCTGGAAGGGCGAGACCCTTCCGGAGTACTGGTGGTGCACCGAGCAGGTGCTCGCCTGGCCGGACGGGCAGGGCCCCAACATGATCCTCGACGACGGCGGCGACGCGACCCTGCTCGTACACAAGGGCGCCGAGTTCGAGCGGGCCGGGGCAGTCCCGCCCGTCGAGTCCGCCGACTCCGAGGAGTACGCGGTCATCCTCGAGCTGCTGCACCGCTCGCTCGGCGAGGACGGCCAGCGGTGGACCCGGATCTCCGGCGGCATCAAGGGCGTGACCGAGGAGACCACCACCGGCGTGCACCGGCTCTACGAGATGCACCGGGCCGGCACCCTGCTCTTCCCGGCCATCAACGTCAACGACTCGGTGACCAAGAGCAAGTTCGACAACAAGTACGGCTGCCGGCACTCGCTCATCGACGGCATCAACCGCGCCACCGACGTGCTGATCGGCGGCAAGATGGCGGTCGTCATGGGCTACGGCGACGTGGGCAAGGGCTGCGCCGAGTCGCTGCGCGGCCAGGGCGCCCGGGTCGTGGTGACAGAGGTGGACCCGATCTGCGCGTTGCAGGCCGCCATGGACGGCTACCAGGTCGCCACCCTGGACGACGTTGTCGAGCAGGGCGACATCTTCATCACCGCCACCGGCTGCTTCGACGTCATCACCAACGAGCACATGGCCCGGATGAAGCACCAGGCCATCGTCGGCAACATCGGCCACTTCGACAACGAGATCGACATGGCCGGGCTGGCCAAGCGGTCCGACGTCGAGCGGATCAACATCAAGCCGCAGGTCGACCTGTGGCGCTTCGCCGACGGGCACGCCATCATCGTGCTCTCCGAGGGCCGCCTGCTGAACCTGGGCAACGCGACCGGGCACCCGAGCTTCGTCATGTCGAACTCGTTCGCCAACCAGACGATCGCCCAGATCGAGCTCTTCACCAAGACCGAGGAGTACCCGATCGGTGTCTACGTGCTGCCCAAGCACCTGGACGAGAAGGTGGCCCGACTGCACCTCGGCGCACTCGGCGCCAAGCTGAGCACGCTGACCAAGGAGCAGGCCGCCTACCTCGGCGTCTCCACGGAGGGTCCGTTCAAGCCGGATCACTACCGCTACTGATCGACATCTCTGGACCGGGTCGGCTGTTCGCAGCCGGCCCGGTCCGTCGTCTCCGCCCTGCCCCCCGCACTCCCGCGATCTGCCCCGCACTCCCGCGATCTGCCCCGCAATCCCGCGATCTTGCAGTTTCGGTTGGAGATTCGCGGCTTTAGATGCGATATGTCGCCGCAGAAAGTGCAAGATCGCGGGGCCGGGGCCGGGGCCGGGGCGCGGGGCCGGGGCCGGGGCCGGGGTCTGGGGTCGGGGCGCCGGGTCGGGGCTTGGTCAGGTGCGGCGGGTGGGGCGGAACCAGGTCCAGATGCACCAGGCCAGCCAGCCGAGCGAGACGAGGGTGGCCAGTGCCCGTAGGCGTAGTGCGCTGAGCAGCAGCACCACGGCCAGGACCGTCAACCACGGCAGGAATCCCCTCACGGCGCGATCTTCGCACAGTGGAGTTCGCCGCAGACAGGGTGAGCTTGTCGTGAACGACTTGACGACGACGCTGACCAGGAGGAAGGTATGCCTGCCCTAAGTCAACCAAGGCGTGCCTAACCTACTCGGAGCTCGGATGTTCGCCACCTACCTGATCGGTCTGCGGGAAGGGCTGGAAGCCACCCTGGTGGTCAGCATCCTGGTCGCCTTCCTGGTGAAGTCGCAGCGCCGGGACCGGCTGCCGCAGGTGTGGGCGGGCGTCGGCCTGGCCGTGGCGCTCTCGGTGCTCTTCGGCTGGCTGATCGAGTACACGTCGACCTCGCTGCTGTCCCGATCCGAGGATCGTGAGTTGTTCGAGGCGATCACCTCGGTCGCCGCCGTGGTCTTCGTGACCTGGATGATCTTCTGGATGCGCCGGGCCGCCCGGACCATCGCCGGCGAACTGCGGGGCAAGCTCACCGAGGCGCTGGCCGTCGGGTCCCTCGCCGTCGCCGGGATGGCGTTCCTCGCGGTGATCCGCGAGGGTCTGGAGACGGCGCTGATCTTCTACTCGGCCGCCCAGGGCGCGGCCGGCGACAGCGGCCCGCTGCTCGCGTTGATCGGCGGCATCGTCACCGCCGTGGTCCTCGGCGTGCTGCTCTACGCCAGCGCCCTGCGGATCAACCTCAGCAAGTTCTTCACCTGGACCGGCGCGCTGCTGATCCTGGTCGCCGCCGGCATCCTCAAGTACGGCGTGCACGACTTCCAGGAGGCCGGCGTCCTGCCCGGCCTGAACGACCTGGCCTTCGACATCACCAGCGTGCTCGACCCGAGCACCTGGTACGCGGCCCTGCTCGCCGGCATGTTCAACGTGACCCCCGCGCCCACAGTGCTGGAGACGATCGCCTGGGTCGCGTACGCCGTACCGGTGCTCCTGCTCTTCCTGCGACCGGCCCGGCGTAAGCCGGCACCCACCGCGACCACCACCACAGTCACCGAGCGCGGGGCCGATACCGGCGCTGAGGCCGAGGCGGCGTCCACGCCGCAGCGTGCCTGACCACGAGGAGAGACAGCTTCGATGCGTACCACCCAGTTCTTCGCGCTGGCCGCCGCCGGCGTGCTGGCCACGGCCGGTCTGGCCGCCTGCTCCGACTCCGACAAGGGTGACTCGGCCGGGTCCGGCGGACCGATCGTGGTCAAGGCCAGCGACACCGCCTGTGAGGTCGGCTCGACCGACCTGGGCGCCGGCACCGCCACCTTCAAGATCACCAATTCGGGCGCGAAGGTGACCGAGTTCTACGTGTACGCCGACGGCGACCGGGTGATGGGCGAGGTGGAGAACATTGCCCCTGGGCTGAGCCGCGAGCTGCACGTGGAGTTGCCGGCCGGCACGTACCAGACGGCCTGCAAGCCGGGGATGAGCGGCAAGGGCATCCGGGGCGCGCTCAAGGTCAGCGGGTCGGCGCAGCCGCTCACCGCCGACGCCGCGCTGGGTGACGCCACGGACAACTACCAGCGGTACGTGAAGAGCCAGACCAGCGCGCTGTTGGACAAGACCGAGGAGTTCGTCGGCGCGGTCAAGGCCGGCGATGTGGCGAAGTCCAAGGCGCTCTACCCGGTCGCCCGCACCTACTGGGAGCGGATCGAGCCGGTCGCTGAGATCTTCGGTGACCTCGACCCCAAGATCGACGGCCGCGAGGAGGTCCTTGAGGAGGGGATGGAGTTCACCGGCTTCCACCGGATCGAGAAGGACCTCTGGCAGTCCGGCGACATCTCCAAGGACGGCCCGATCGCCGACCGCCTGCTGGCGGATGTCAAGGAGATCGTGGCCAAGGCGAACGCCGAGAAGCTCTCCCCGCTCCAGCTCGCCAACGGTGCCAAGGAACTGCTCGACGAGGTGGCCAGCGGCAAGATCACCGGCGAGGAGGACCGCTACTCGCACACCGACCTGTGGGACTTCGCCGCCAACCTCGAAGGTTCCAAGGCCGCCGTGTCCGCCCTGCGGCCCGCGTTGCAGCAGCGCTCGCCGGAGCTCGTCAGCCAGCTGGACACCGAGTTCACGAACGTCGAGGGCCTGCTCGGCAAGCACCGCGACGGCGACGGGTGGAAGCTGCACACCGCGCTGAGCAAGGCCGAGCTCAAGGAGCTCTCCGACGGGATCAACGCGCTCGCCGAGCCGATCAGCAAGGTCGCCGCGGCCGTCGCGAAGTGACCACCTGGCAGAAAGAGTCGAGTCGATGAGCGGAAGCAGGTTCACCCGGCGCCGGGCGATCACCCTGGCCGGCGCCGGGGTGGCGGGGGTCGCCGGAGTGGCGGCCGGCGTGGGGGCGCTGCTGAACGGCTCCCATGGCCCGGCCGCGGCGAGCGACCACCCGGCCGGGGCTGTGCCGTTCCACGGAGAGCACCAGGCCGGCATCGTCACCCCGGCGCAGGACCGGCTGCACTTCGTGGCCTTCGACGTGATCACCAAGGACCGGGCCCGACTCGTCGAACTGCTGGAGGAGTGGACGGCCGCCGCCGCCAGGATGACGGCGGGGCGCGACGCCGGGGTGCTGGGTGCGGTCGGCGGGATGCCGGAGGCCCCACCGGACGACACCGGCGAGGCGCTCGGCCTGCCTCCCTCGCAGCTCACCCTCACCATCGGTTTCGGGCCGACGCTGTTCCGCGACGCCGACGGACGGGACCGCTTCGGCCTCGCCGAGCGTCGTCCTGCCGCCCTCGCCGATCTGCCGAAGTTTCCCGGCGACGCGTTGCAGCCGCAGCTCTCCGGCGGCGACCTCTGCGTCCAGGCCTGCTCCAACGACCCGCAGGTGGCGGTGCACGCGATCCGTAACCTGGCCCGGCTGGGCATGGGCGTGGTGAGCGTCCGCTGGTCGCAGCTCGGCTTCGGCCGCACCTCGTCGACCACGCGGGAGCAGGCCACCGCGCGCAACCTCTTCGGGTTCAAGGACGGCACGGCCAACCTCAAGGCCGAGGACACCGACCTGCTGCGCGACCAGTTGTGGGTGCAGCCGGGCGACGGGCCGGACTGGATGGCCGGCGGCTCGTACCTGGTGACCCGCAAGATCCGAATGCTGGTGGAGACCTGGGACCGGACCTCCCTCGCCGAGCAGGAGGAGATCGTCGGCCGGACCAAGGGCAGCGGCGCGCCGCTGGGTCGCGGCGACGAGTTCGACGAGCCCGACTTCGCCGCCCGTGGCGCGGACGGCAAGCCGGTGATCGCCGAGCACGCCCATGTCACGCTCGCCCACCCGAGCCGGAACGGCGGGGCCCAACTGCTTCGCCGGGGTTACAACTTCGTCGACGGCTCGGACGGCCTCGGCCGGCTCGACGCGGGCCTCTTCTTCATCGCCTACCAGCGTGATCCACGCCGTCAGTTCGTGCCGATCCAGACGCAGCTGGCCCGGCACGACGTGATGAACGAGTACCTGCGACACGTCTCCAGCGGGGTGTTCGCCTGCCCGCCCGGGGTACGCGACGGCGGGGAACACTGGGGGAGTGGGCTGTTCGGCTGACCGTCGTCCGGATGGCGACAGCCGGATCGGTCCGGCTTGCGGTGGCGCCGGGCGCCGCCAAAGGGGGATCATGGTGGCAGCCTGGCCCGCGGCCAACCGTGCGCCCAGGCACCGCAGCACGTGGCGCCGCCGCCGCGGACTGCTGGCACCCGGTTTGACGGCGGCGCTGAGCGTTACCGGCGGACGCCGGTCCCACCGAACTGAATGAGGATGCAATATTAATCCCATGAGAGCCCGCGTACTGGTGGTCGACGATGACCCCGCGCTCGCCGAGATGCTCGGCATCGTGCTGCGCAGTGAGGGTTTCCTGCCCTCTTTTGTGGCGGACGGCGAGCGGGCGTTGGCCGCTTTTCGCGACAGTCGTCCCGACATAGTGCTGCTTGACCTGATGCTTCCCGGCATGAGCGGGATCGACGTCGCCAGGTCGATTCGGGCGGAGTCCGGCGTGCCCATCGTCATGCTGACCGCCAAGAGCGACACCGTCGACGTCGTGCTCGGCCTGGAATCCGGCGCCGACGACTACGTGGTCAAGCCGTTCAAGCCCAAGGAGCTGGTGGCCCGGATGCGGGCCCGACTGCGCCGAGGCGAGGACGTGGCCCCGGAGATGCTCACCATCGGGCCGCCGGACAACCAGATCACCATCGACGTGCCCGCGCACACGGTGAGTCGCAACGACGAGGAGGTGAAGCTGACGCCGTTGGAGTTCGACCTGCTGGTCGCGCTCGCCCGCAAGCCACGTCAGGTCTTCACCCGCGAGGTGCTGCTCGAACAGGTCTGGGGCTACCGGCACGCGGCCGACACCCGTCTGGTCAACGTGCACGTCCAGCGGTTGCGGGCCAAGATCGAACCAGACCCGGAGCGACCGGAAATCATCCTCACCGTGCGGGGCGTGGGCTACAAGGCGGGGACCGGATAGCCTGGTCGCACTGTGTCGACCTCGCCGCCCCCACCCTCCCCGAGTACGGCTGCCCGCCGGCCCAGCGCCGGCGGGGAGCTCTGGCGTGCGGTGAGTGGTCGGGTCGCTCGTGCGGTGGGTCGGGCACACCAGACCTGGCGTCGCTCGCTCCAGGTTCGGGTCGTGACCATCACGCTGGTCGCGTCCAGCCTCCTGGTCGGCGGGTTCGCGTTCCTGATCGCTGACAAGATCACCACCATTCTGCTCGACAGCGCGCGCAGCGACGTCCGGCAGCGGGTGACAAGCGGTGCCAGCTACGCGGCCAAGCAGGTCTCCTTCTACGGCCAGCCGCAGGAGGCGCAGCTCCAGGAGACCATCGACGGCACTGTCAACTACCTGGCCGGCGGCGACCCCCAGCAGACCAGCGGCGTGGTGGTGGCCATCACCGCCGACGACTATCCCAACGACATCCAGACGCGCACCTCGCCGTCGGCGAACGTGCAGTCGCTGATCAGCCCCGAGCTGCGGGCCGCGATCGCCGACGGCAAGGTGGCCAGTCAGATCCGCACCGGGCGACTCACCGGCGAGACCACCAAATACCTGGTCTACGGCTCGCCGGTGCCCACCCGCTTCGGCCAGATCGAGCTCTACTACCTGGTCCCGCTGGGCCGGCAGGACGTCACCGCCGCCGACGCCCGCGCCACGGTGGTGGCCACCGGGGTCGCGCTGGTGATCCTGCTCGGGTTGCTCGCGGCGCTTGTCACCCGACTGGTGGTCAACCCGGTCCGGGTCGCCGCACGTACCGCCCAGCGGCTCTCCGCGGGCCTGCTCGACCAGCGGATGGTGGTCAACGGCGAGGACGACCTGGCCCTGCTCGCCGCGTCGTTCAACCAGATGGCCACCAACCTGCAACGGCAGATCCTGCGCCTGGAAGAGATGTCCCGCTTGCAGCGCCGCTTCACCTCGGACGTCTCCCACGAGCTGCGTACCCCGCTGACCACGGTGCGGATGGCCGCCGACCTGATCTTCGCTGAGCGCGACGAGTTCGACCCGGCCGTCGCCCGCAGCGCCGAGCTGCTCCAGGCCGAGTTGGACCGCTTCGAGGAGTTGCTGACCGACCTGCTGGAGATCAGTCGGTTCGACGCGGGCTTCGCCATGCTGGATTCCGAGCCGACCGACCTGGTGCCGGTGGTGCACCGGGTGGTCGACCGGCTGGCGGGCCTGGCCGAGCGGGTGGGCGTACCGATCGAACTCGACCTGCCGGGCACGCCGGTCATCGCCGAGGTCGACCCGCGCCGGGTCGAGCGGGTGTTGCGCAACCTGGTCGGCAACGCCGTCGAGCACGGTGAGGCCCGCCCGGTGCTGATCACCCTCGGCATCGACGAGACCGCCGTGGCGATCACGGTCCGCGACCACGGTGTGGGGCTGAAGGTCGGCGAGGAGAAGCTGGTGTTCAACCGGTTCTGGCGGGCGGACCCGTCGCGGGCCCGGCAGACCGGGGGCACCGGGCTGGGCCTGTCCATCAGCCTGGAGGACGCACGGCTGCACGGCGGCTGGCTGGAGGCGTGGGGTGCTCCCGGGCAGGGCGCGCAGTTCCGACTCACCCTGCCGGCCCGTGCTGGCGATCGGCTGACCACCTCACCGCTGCGACTGGTGCCGGCCGACGCCGCCCTGCCGTTCGGCGGCCCACGCGACGGTGGGCCACTGGCCATCGGTCCCGGCACCGGCGGGGCACTGGCGATCGGTCCGGCTCCGGCCGGGGACGGGCAGCGGACGGAGGTGCGCTCGTGAGACGGCCGACTCTGCTCGGGACCCTCGGCGTGATGGTGCTGCTGGGCGCCGGCTGTGGCATTCCGGCGGCATCCGACGTGCGGGTGGACGGCAAGGGCAGCGCCGCGACCGAGGCCGGTGTGATCAGTCGGGGCAGTGAGCCACCGACGCGCACGGCCAGCGGCAGCGTCAACGAGACATTCGTCCGCAACTTCCTGTCCGCCGCCGCCGGCGAGCCGGATCGGGCGTACGAGCGGGTCAAGGCGTTCATCGCCCCGGAGGACAAGACTCGCCTACAGGACAAGAAGGGCAGCGAGGTCGCGCTGAACGTGGTCCGGCTGCGCGAGGCGGTCTACACCCTCAACAGCGACTCGACCACGACAGTCAAGATCACCGTGCAGCAGATCGGGGTGCTGCGCACCAACGGCATCCTGGCCCCACCGGTGGCGACCGAGACGGAGTACGAGTTCGGCCTGCGCAGCGCGTCCTTCAACGGCGGCGTCAACGATGACCGGGCCGGCCTCTACGTCATCAACCCGCCCAACGTGCTGCTGCTCAGCGACACCGCCCTTCGGGAGTACTACCAGGACGAGACGATCTACTTCTGGAGTTCGGACCGCAGCCGCCTGGTGCCCGACCAGCGCTACCGACCGCAGGCGGTGCCGGTCGAGCGGCAGGTCAACGAGGTGGTGAAGTGGCTGGTCGGTGGCCCCTCCGACTGGTTGCGCCCGGGGGTCGTCGGGCTGCCGGACCGCACCGAGCTGATCAACAACGCCACCGGCGGCAACGGTCGGTGGGAGGTCAACCTGGACATGTCCGGCGACGACCAGAGCGGGATCGATCAGTTGATCACGCAGATCGCCTGGTCACTGGGCGACCTCACCGGTCAGCTGGAGTTGAAGATCCGCAACAACGCGCAGCCCGTGGTGGAGCTGGGCGAGCGACGAGACGCCCGGGTGCTCTACCCGTATGCCACCAGCCCGCAGCGGTTCGGCGTGTACGACGGCGCGATCCACCCGCTCGACTTCGACGGCGAGCCCAGCGGCACGGTGCCGTTGACACCCGAGGCCAACCGTAACGTCGTCTCCGCCAGCCTCGGGCTGGCCAAGGACCGCCGGATCCTCGCCGCGATGGTGGTCGCCAGCAGCGGCAAGAACCGGTACCGACTCGCCGTGGGCACGGGTGCCGACCCGGTCTCCGTGGTCAGCCGCAGCGGCGCCGAATTCTCCTCGATCGGCCGACCGGTCTGGCTGCGTACGGTCGACAACCGCCCCAGCCGCGGCCTCGTCGTGGCCGACGGGCAGCTCTACCGGTTCGACGAGGCGGCCCGGATGTATCCGGTGCCGCTCAACCTGCCCTCCGGCGCGGTCACCGCGGTGGCCGCCGGGTTGGACGGCCAGCGGGTGGCGCTGATCGTCGGCGGCCGTCTCTACGTCGCCGCGGTCAACCTCGACGGCGGCGGGGCGTCCATCGGCCCGCCCCGAGAGCTGGTCACCTCGCTGACGAACCCGACGGCTGTCGACTGGGGCAGGGAGGACCAACTGGTGGTGGCGGGGTCGGTCGGCCAGCCGGCGATCTACGAGATCAGTGTCGACGGCGCCCTGGAGACACCGTTGCGGACCGACCTCGGCGCCAAGGTCACCCACCTGACCGCGTACCCGACCAACCGCAGTGTGCGGACGCCCGGCGGGGCGTACATGTACGAGGCGAACGGGGTGGCCTACCGCAGCAGCCCGTTCGAACGGATCGAGCCCGGCCGGGTACGCGACATCGCCCCGGTGCCGACCGGTGTCCGGCCGAGCAACCCGTCGGCGCCGTTCTTCCTCTACTGACACGGTGAGCGGGCTCTGGGCGGACCTCGCCGACCTGGTGCTGCCCGCCGACTGCGCCGGTTGTCGGGAGCGCCGACCCGGCCTGCGGCACGGGGTCTGCCCAGCCTGTGTCGTGGCGCTGGGTGCATTGCGGCCACGGGCGGTCCGTCCCACCCCCGCCCCGCCGGGCCTCCCGTCCTGCGTCGCCCTCGGCCCGTACGCGGGTCCGCTGCGCGAGGCCCTGCTGGCGTACAAGGAACACGGCCGACACGGGCTTGCTCGTCCGCTCGGCGCGCTGCTCGCCGAGGTCGTCGCGGCGGCCGTCGGTGGGGCCCGTCCGCTGGCGTTGGTTCCGGTCCCGGACACCGCGGCGGCGGCCCGGTCCCGCTACGGGGACCACCTCGACCGGCTGGCCCGGCACTGCGCGGCCCGGCTCAACCGGAGCGGTTGGGCGGTGCGGGTGCACCGTCCGCTGCGGGCGTCACCCCGGCCCGACTCGGTCACCCTGGACAGCGCCGCGCGCGCGGCGGCGGCCGAGGCGGCCTTCCAGCCCCGCCCGACGGGGCCGCTCCAGGGTCGTGCCGGGGGCCCGGCGCCGGTCGTGGTGCTGCTCGACGACATCGTCACCACCGGCGTGACCCTCGCCGCCGCGAGCCGGGTGCTGACCGCGACAGGATGGGCACCGGGTGTTGCGGCGGTGCTCGCGGCGACCGAGAAAAGGCGCCAGTCGTAACCCATAGTGTTTCCGTTTCACCCGTTGGTGTATGAGCTGCGAAAAATCCTGGGTCGTCTCGGCAACATGGGGTGACTGCCGGGCAAACAAGAGTTAGCGTTTCGCTGTCGGGGGTAGGAGGTCGTTCCCACCACTCTCGGCGGTGAGAGGAGGCGTAGCCGTACCAACCGGTCGACGCCAGCGGGTCTCCCCACGGCGCGCGGCCGGGCAACCGGATCGAAGACCGTCCGAAAAAGGGAGGTCACGTGGACATCGTGGTCAAGGGCCGAAACGTCGAAGTGCCGGACCATTACCGGGTACACGTAGCCGAGAAACTCGCGAAGATCGAACGCTACGACCACAAACTTATTCGCGTTGATGTCGAGCTGTTTCACGAGCGCAATCCGCGCCAGGCCGACCACTGCCAGCGGGTGGAGATCACCTGCGTTTCCCGGGGCCCGGTCATGCGGGCCGAAGCCTGCACGAACGACTTCTACAGCGCGCTCGACGCGGCAATCGCGAAGCTCGACACCCGGCTGCGCCGCGCGGCCGACCGCCGCCGCGTACACCGGGGTCGGCACGCGCCGATCTCCGTCGCCGAGGCCACCGCTGGCCTGCCGGTCGCGGACCTGGTGCCCAACGCGCTCAGCGCGCCGAGCGATGGCGCCCGCGCCGGCACCGCCGTTGCCGAACGGGTCGAAGAGGAGCACGACGACCAGCCGTGGCACATCGCCCGGGAGAAGGTCCACCCGGCCGAGCCGATGACCATCGACGACGCGTTGTTCGAGATGGAACTGGTCGGCCACGACTTCTACCTGTTCCAGGACAAGGAGTCCGGCCGCCCCAGCGTCGTCTACCGGCGCCACGCGTACGACTACGGCATCATCTCCCTCGCCACCTGACCGGCAGCTCGTGGGGTTGTGGTGGGGTGCCCCACCACAACCCCGCGACACCGGTCAGCGGAGGTCGGCGGGCAGCAACGCGAAGGTCAGGTCGTCCAGGCGGGCGCCGGCCAGTCCGGGCAGTCGGCCGCGCTGAACTGCCTCGCGGCGAAAACCGACCCGCTCCAGCACCCGGTGCGACGCGGTGTTGTCCGGCACCGTTCCGGCCGACAGTCGGGCGATACCGACCGAGCCGAACGCCCAGCCCGCGAGCAACCGGACTGCCCTCGTCGCGTACCCCCGGCCGCGCCAGTCCGGCAGCAACGCGTAGCCGACCGACGCCTCACCGGCGGCCACGTCGGTGTACGACAAGCCGCAACTGCCCACGGGCTCGCCGCTGGTCACGTCAGTGATCATCAGCCTGGCTATCTCGCCGGTCAGCCAGCCGCTCTGCGCGAGACGACAACGCCGCTCCATCGCCTCGCGGGTCGGCGGCACCGGCGGCGCCTGGTTCGCCACCACCTCGGGTCGGCTGTGCAACCGGTACATCAGCGCCGCGTCGTCCGGCGCGAGAGGGCGCAGCGCCACCACCTGGTCGGTGAGCACCCCGCCGGGCAGGTCGGGCAGCAGCCGGGCGGTCGGGCCGGGCGGATCACCGGTGACGCGTACCCAGGCCAGCAGATCGTGCCGGCCCGCGTCGCGGGACGCACCGGCCGACCGGCGCAGACCCTCGTAGCGGAAGCCGGCGGCCAGCGCGACCCGTTGGCTCGGACCGCTCTCCGGTTCGGTGAGCAGTTCCAGCCGGGCCGCCCCGGCGGCGAACGCGTGCTCGCTCAGCACGCGGGTCGCCGCGGTGGCCAGCCCGCGACCGCGGGCCGCCGGCCGCATCCAGTAGCCGATCTCCAGCTGACCCCGGGCGGGCACCGGGTTGTTCAGCCCCACCGCGCCGAGCAGCCGATCGGTCGCGGGGTCCGCGACGGCGTACGCTGTGCCGCCGCCGGTCCAGGCCGCCGGGGCGCCGACGTCGATCCACCAGCGGGCGTCGGCCTCGGTGTACGGCGTCGGGAGGTTCGACACGAACCGCTGGGTCAGCGGGTCCGCGCAGCCGTCGACGACGTCGGCGCTGTCCTCCGGGCGGAAGGGGCGCAGCCGCACCCCGTGCGCCTCGACGACCGGCCGCAATGTCATCCCAGATCCTTCGCGAGAAGCGCCCCGACCCACACGTCCACCCGCTCGCCCCGGTGCTGCACGCCACCCCGGGCGGTCCCCTCGATCAGGAAGCCCGCCTTCTCCGCCGCTCGCCGGGAGGCGGTGTTGCCCACGTTCGCCCTCCACTCGATCCGCGCCAGACCCAACGTGCTGAAGCCCCAGGCGCTGAGCGCGACCAGCGCGGCGGGCAGGTAGCCCCGGCCCCGGGCCGCCGGCGCGGTCATGAAGCCGGTGTCGGCCACCAGCGGGTCGGTGGGGGAGAGCCGCAGGTCGAGCGTGCCCACGTACCGGTCGTCGGCGTCGGCGATCATGAAGCAGGCGGCGTCCCCCCGAGCCCAGGAGTCGCGGCCGTACGCCTGGTAGCCCTCCGCGTCGGCCCGGTCGTACGGGTCCGGCACCGTCGTCCAGCGGATGGTCTCCCGGTCCCGGCAGGTCTGCACCACCGCGTCCAGGTCCTTCTCCTCCATCGGCCGTAGCCGCAGCTCGCCGGCCCCGGTCTCGGCGAACAGAACGGGCTGCGGGCGGCCGAAGACGGCGGCCCGCCGGGCGGCGAGGGTGCCCGGCCCGGCCGGACCGGTCGACCCGGCGGCCGGCACCTCGCCGGGCAGCAGCGAGCCGATCCAGCCGTCCGCGCTCCCGGGCAGCAGCGCCGGGTCGGCCAGCCGCAACCTGCCGTCGATCCGGAAACCTGCCCGGAGGGCCACCAGCCGGGAGGCGTGGTTGCCCACCTCGGCCTGCCAGATGAGCCGACGAAGCCCGAGGGTGTCGAAGGACCAGCGGGCCACCGCCCGGGTGGCCCGGACCATCACGCCTCGACCACGCGCCCAGGGTGCCGTCCAGTAGCCGATCTCACCGGTGCCGTCCTCGCCGATCGAGGTGAGCCCGCTGGAACCCAGCAGCTCCCCGGTGTCCGGGTCGCAGACCGCGAACGGTGCCCCGGTGCCCTCGGCCCAGGCCTTCCGGCTCATCTCGGTGACAAATCCGTGGGCGTGTTCCGGCCGGTACGGGCGCGGTACGGTGGTCCAACGCTGAATGTCCGGGTCCTGGCAGGCTCGGTGCACGGCCTCGGCATCCGTCTCTCGCCAGGGCCGCAGCAGCACGCCGTCCTCGATGATCTCCACGAGCTCCACCCGTGCATCCTGCCGTAGCGTTCGCCGACGGCGTAACCGGATAACGTTTGGGGCGTGTGCAGGACGCGAGTTATGTCGGGTTCGGCGGGGTCGAGCACCGCCACCAGTGACCATCGCGCCGATGAAGCGCCTACGATGGTTCGAGACTGTCTAGGGGAGCGTTGATCCGTGTCGATTCTGGAAAAGGTCCTTAACGCGGGCGAGGGCCGCATGGTGCGCCGCCTCAAGGCGATCGCCAATGCCGTCAGCTCGATCGAGGACGACTACGTCAACCTCACCGACGAGGAACTGGCCGGCATGACCGAACAGTTCCGGGAGCGGCTCGACGAGGGTGAGACCCTCGACGACCTGCTGCCGGAGGCGTTCGCGGTTGCCCGTGAGGCGTCCGCCAGGGTGCTCGGCCAGCGCCCGTACGACGTCCAGGTGATGGGCGGCGCGGCGCTTCACTTCGGCAACATCGCCGAGATGAAGACCGGTGAGGGCAAGACGCTGACCTCGGTCATGGCCGTCTACCTCAACGCGCTCTCCGGCAAGGGCGTCCACGTGATCACGGTCAACGACTACCTCGCCCAGCGTGACGCGGCGTGGATGGGCCGGGTGCACGAGTTCCTCGGGCTGACCGTCGGCGTGGTGCTGCCCAACCGGCCGGCAAGTGAGCACAAGGCCGCGTACGAGTGCGACATCACCTACGGCACCAACAACGAGTTCGGCTTCGACTACCTGCGCGACAACATGGCCTGGTCGAAGGAAGAGCTGGTGCAGCGCGGGCACAACTTCGCGGTGGTCGACGAGGTCGACTCCATCCTGATCGACGAGGCCCGCACCCCGCTGATCATCTCCGGCCCGGCCGAGCACTCCGCCCGCTGGTACGGCGAGTTCGCCGGTGTGGTGGCCCGGCTCCAGGCCGGCACCGACGGCGAGGGCGACTACGAGGTCGACCACTCCAAGCGCACCATCGCGGTGACCGAGCGGGGTGTCGCCAAGGTCGAGGACCGGCTCGGCATCGACAACCTGTACGAGTCGGTGAACACCCCGCTGGTCGGCTACCTCAACAACGCCATCAAGGCCAAGGAGCTCTACAAGCGCGACAAGGACTACATCGTCAGCGACGGTGAGGTCCTGATCGTCGACGAGTTCACCGGTCGCATCCTGCACGGCCGTCGCTACAACGAGGGCATGCACCAGGCGATCGAGGCCAAGGAGGGGGTGGAGATCAAGCAGGAGAACCAGACCCTGGCCACCATCACCCTCCAGAACTACTTCCGCCTCTACGAGAAGCTGTCCGGGATGACCGGTACGGCGCAGACCGAGGCGAGCGAGTTCAACAAGGTCTACAAGGTCGGCGTCGTGACCATTCCGACCCACCGCCCGATGGTTCGCGAGGACCGGCCGGACGTCATCTACAAGACCGAGAAGGCCAAGTTCAACGCCGTCATCGAGGACATCGCCGAGCGGCACCAGATGGGCCAGCCGGTGCTGGTGGGCACCGTCTCGGTGGAAAACTCCGAGATCCTCTCCCAGCTGCTGCGCCGCCGTGGCATCCCGCACAACGTGCTGAACGCCAAGTTCCACGCCCGGGAGGCCGAGATCGTCGCCCAGGCCGGGCGTAAGGGCGCGGTCACCGTGGCGACCAACATGGCCGGCCGCGGCACCGACATCCTGCTCGGCGGCAACCCCGAGTTCCTCGCCGCGAACGAGCTGCGCCAGCGCGGCCTCGACCCGGTGGAGAACGAGGAAGAGTACGCCAAGGCGATGGAGGAGGTCCTTCCGACCTGGAAGCAGGCCTGCGACGCCGAGGCGGAAGAGGTTTCGTCCGCCGGCGGCCTCTACGTGCTGGGCACCGAGCGGCACGAGTCCCGGCGGATCGACAACCAGCTGCGTGGTCGTGCTGGCCGGCAGGGCGACCCGGGCGAGTCCCGTTTCTACCTGTCCCTTCAGGACGAGCTGATGCGGCGCTTCCGGGCCGGAGCGGTCGAGGCGGTGATGGAGCGCTTCAACATCCCGGAGGACGTGCCCATCGAGTCGAAGATGGTCACCCGGCAGATCAAGAGCGCCCAGGCCCAGATCGAGGGTCAGAACGCCGAGATCCGCAAGAACGTGCTCAAGTACGACGAGGTGCTCAACAAGCAGCGCCAGGTCGTCTACGCCGAGCGGCTCCGGGTGCTCAACGGTGAAGACCTCTCCGACCAGGTCCGCAACATGATCGACGACACCGTCGAGGCGTACGTGCGGGGCGCCACCTCGGACGGCTACGGCGAAGACTGGGACCTCGATCAGCTCTGGTCCAGCCTCAAGCAGCTCTACCCGGTCGGCGTGACGATCGAGGAGTTGGAAGAGGAGGCTGGTGGCTCCCGGGCCGGCATGGACGCCGACTTCCTGGTCGCCCGCCTCAAGGACGACGCCAACGCCGCGTACGACCGGCGTGAGGAGCAGCTCGGCACCGAGGGGGTGCGCCAGCTCGAGCGGATGGTGCTGCTCCAGGTCATCGACCGCAAGTGGCGCGAGCACCTCTACGAGATGGACTACCTCCAGGAGGGCATCAACCTCCGGGCGTACGCCCAGCGCGACCCGGTGGTGGAATACCAGCGCGAAGGCTTCGACATGTTCGCCACCATGATGGAGGGCATCAAGGAGGAGACAGTCGGTTTCCTCTACAACGTCGACGTCCAGGTGACCGAACCGGAGCCGGAGGAGGGGGCCGACGAGGTCACCCTGCTCGACAAGCCGGTGGAGATCCGGGCCAAGGGCCTCAACCAGGCGCCGCGGCGGCAGGGCCTGCAATACTCCGCCCCCACCATCGACGGTGAGGCCAGCCCGGGTGCGGTCGCCGTGGAGCAGGCCGAACAGCAGGCACCGGCGCTCGGTGTGGGCCGACCGGCTCCGGGTGCTCCGGCGGCACCGGGGCGGAGCGCGCCGTCCGCGCCGCAGCGGCCGGCCTCCGGGCTGCGTGGGCCGGCTGTTCCGTCGGCTGCTGCCCGTCGGCCGGCACCGAACCAGGCGGAGGCGAGCAACGGCCCGTCCCGCAACGCGCCGTGCCCGTGTGGCTCGGGCCGCAAGTACAAGCGCTGCCACGGCGCGCCCAACGGCGGCAACTGACGAACAGCAGCTGCACCGACAGCGTCTGACCGACGGGTCCCGGCCGACCAGGCCGGGGCCCGTCGGTGTTCTTGTGAGCCTCGCGACCGACCGGGGCAGGCGGGTCAGAGCACGTGCAGGGCGACACAGAGCCAGCGGCCCCGGCGATGTTCGAGGCGCAGGGCCATCGCCCAACTTCGGCCGCCCGCGCCGGTGAGGACGGCTGCCGCCTCCACTGCGGTCTCCCGGGTCTCACAGACCCGCAGGCGTAGCAGCCGGACGAGTGGTCGGCCGCTACGGCGGCGGGATGTCCCGGCCCGGCCGGATGCGCGGGCGAGCTCGGTCAGCAGGTCGCCCGCTCGGGCCGGGTCGAGCAGCGCTCGCACCTGGGCCGGCGAACGGTAGCCGTTGACCACCTCCAGGCAGGTGCCGACGAAGCGGTGCGCGGCCCGGGTGGTTTCCGGTGCGGTCGACGGCGGCAACGACGCGACCGGGTGGGTGGTGGACCGGCTGGGCACCGGGCGCAGGGCTGCTCGCCGCTCCGCCGGCCGGACCGGGCTGGGCCGGGTGGAGGCGAACAGGTCGAGGGCGAGTTGACCGTCGGTCGGCCCCGGCCAGTACGACCCGTCGCTCTCGTCCACGTAGGGCGGGTCGAAGGGCGGAACGGGGCGTAGCCGCACTGGGGGTCGGGAAGGACCGGGTCGCGTTCCGCTCATCAGGACCCCTTTGATCTTGCGTTTGCCTACGTTTGCCTCCGACAAGCTCGATTCTGGGTGACAGAACGGCCTCGGTCAATGGCTTCGCGGCGGCCCCGACCCGACACAGGGCATGATCCACTCGGGTTCCTTGATAACGCGGTGTCCCAGCTGCCCTAATGCCCCGACTTCCGTGAAGCCGAGTGGATCATGCTTTCGGCGGGCTCGGCGGGCTCGGCGGGCTCGGCGGGCTCGGCGGGCTCGGCGGGCTCGGCGCGCGGGATGGACGGGCGGGCTTGGGCTCTGCTACTCGGGGTCGCGGTCGACCAGCGGGTTGCTCTGCACCCAGTCTGCCGTTTCATCGTATTTGCGTGCTATGTACTCCTCCAGCCGGGTGCGCTCTACGCGCCACTGGCCGCGCCCGCCGATCTTGATCGCCGGCAGTTCGCCGCTGCGCACCATGTGGTAGACCTGCGAGTCCGACACGTTGAGCTCGGCGGCCACGTCGGAGAGCAGCAGGAACCTTGGTTCCACAGAAACTCCCGGGGTTGATGTCGTTTGGCTCAGTTTGCCACCGACAGACCCCGCCGCCCAGCGCCGCACCGGTTCGGTGGCCGACCAACCCCGCGCGGGACACACCGGCGGGAAACTTCCTCCGGCCGGAGGCGGGGTGTATGACGGTCACGGCGTGCGGCATGATCTGCGCCCGTGCCGGCGGCCGCCGGTGGAGGACGACGCGGGGAGACGACCGGTGACCGACGAGCTTGTCCGGGTGTACGTGCCGGCGACCGTACCGATGCTGGCTCGGCTTCGCGAGGAGGGGCTGGCCGCCGACCAGGCGCACGCCGTGACTCCGGCGCTTCGTGAGTGGTACGCCGAGGGTGACGAGGAGGAGTTGGAGTACGTCGCCTTCACCCGCGCAGCCCAGGACGCCCTGCACCTGCTCCGGGCCGATCCGACCGCTCCCCGGCGTCGCGTCGTCGTCTCGGTCGACCTGCCGTCGGCGGCGGTCGGGCGCGGCGACGGTGAGCTCGGCTCCAGCACTGTGACGTTGGCCGACGCCGTGCCGGTGGGTGCCGTCGCGGCCATCCACGTGGACAGCGCGGACGCGGCCGAGGAGGTCGGCGCGGCTGCCGACGTGGTGGCCGAGGCGGCGGCTGGTGACCCGGACGCCCAGTTCACCGTGGACGGCGCCGAGGACCACGAGCTGGAGTGGTACGACGTGACGGAGCTGGACCAGGTTCTCAACGCCACCGACTGACCGGGAAAACCGGCCCAGACCGCCCGAGCTGCCCCCGGCTCCGATCATGGAGTTGTGGTGGTGAACACAAGCCGCACAGGCGGGTGAACCGCCCACCACAACTCCATGATCGACCGGGGAAGGGGCGGCCCGCTCGGGGCGGGCTCAGCGCGCCGGGTCGGCCTTTGCCGGGTCGGCGTCGGAGGTGTCAGGTGCGTCGGACGTCTCGGCCGGGTCGGCGTCGAACGCCTTGGCGTAGCCCGGCTTGTCGTCGGCCGGGTCGACCTGGTTCGCGACGGGGTTCGGGTCGCTGGCGGGTTCGTCGTCGTCGCTGTGGGCCGGGCTGAGCGTGCGGCCGAACGCGATGAGCGCGGTCAGCGCCCCCACGAAGAGCACCCAGATGCCGTTGTCGACCCGCGAGGTGCCCAGCGAGGTCTGGGCTACCGCGTCGGCCTCACTGAGCGCGCTGGCGAGGTCGAGCAGTGACCGGCCGCCAACCCTGATGATCACTTCGGCGAGCAGCAGGAGGAGCCCCGGGCCGGTGCCGGCGAGCAGGTACGCCGGCCAGCGCAGCGTCGGTGCCTCGGGATCGCGGCGGACGGCTCGACGCCGCGCCCACGTCAGGTAGCCGAAGGCCAGTAGCCCGGCGAGCAGCCCGGCGACGAGCGATTCGGTGCGGGACACCCACTTGGCTGCGTTGATCAGCGACTCCTGGCTGTCGCCGGAGCCGAAGAGGTCGAACAGCGGGTCCCGGGCGCGGCTGAACGCGACCACGAAGATCAGCGTGCCCAGCGCGGCGGTGACCACAGCACCGATCGCCGGGGCGGTCCGCGCGCCGGCCAGCGCGCCCCCGATGATCGCCGCGGCCGCCGTGGTGCCGGCGATCACGTTGGTCGTGGACGTGTCGAAGTAGGTCAGGTTGATGGCCACCGCGGCGGCGAGCCCGACCAGCATTCCGCCGCCGATCGCCCCGGCGAAGCGCAGGGTGGCCCAGTCGCCGTACCGGCGGGCCAGCAGGTTGCCGGCGGCCAGCGCGACGGCTGCCCCGGCCACCAGCGCGGCCGAGATCACGCCGGGCAGCGCGAACGCGGAGAGGCTGATCGCGGTGACCCCGGCCGCCGCCGAGGTGATGGCCTCCCGGGTGGACCAGAGCATGGCGGCCAGCCAGCCGAGCGCCAGCAGCGCGAGCACTGCGGCGCCGGGGGCGGGCAGCGGCCGACTGCCGGCGCTGGCCGCGTCGACCGCCGGCTCGTCCGACTCAGCGGCCGGGACGCGGCCGGGCTGCTTGGTCATCGTCTCCCCTTCGAGGCGGCAGGTCACCGACCATTCAGGGTACGCGGGCCCGCTGGGCTGCCTGTCGCCCCGGGACAGCGGGACGGATCGAGGCCGGTCGGTAAGGGGAGGAGGGGTGGGGCGGTCCTTGGCGCGGGGCGGTGGCGGAAGTGGGTCGCGCGGCCCGTCGTGGGAGAATCACGGGAGGTCCCGCCGCTGCTCGGTCTCCCGTGCGGCGTCCGGTGTCCGGCCATCCGGTCGGTGCCCGCGGGTCCGGTTTCGCCACTGCTGTCGAGATCGCCAGGAGCCTTGATGGATGCCGTGTTCTCCGTTCCCGAGCCGCGCAACGAGCCGGTTCGCAACTACGAGCCGGGCAGCCCCGACCGGGACCGGCTCCAGCGGCGGCTGACCGAGCTCGCCGCCGAGCGCATCGACCTGCCGATGACCATCGGCGGTGAGCAGCGGATGGCCGGCGGTGACCCGATCAACGTGGTGCAGCCGCACAAGCACGCCCACGTGCTGGGGGTGACCGGGCACGCCACCCACGACGACGCGCGCGCCGCGACCAGGGCGGCCAAGGACGCCGCGCCGATGTGGCGGGCGCTGCCCTTCGAGGAGCGCGCCGCGATCTTCCTGCGTGCCGCCGAGCTGCTCGCCGGTCCCTGGCGGGACACGCTCAACGCCGCCACCATGCTCGGTCAGTCGAAGACCGCGATCCAGGCGGAGATCGACGCGGCGTGCGAGTTCATCGACTTCCTGCGGTTCAACGTGCACTTCGCGCGTCGCCTGCTCGAGGAGCAGCCGGCGTCATCGCCCGGCGTCTGGAACCGCTTCGACCACCGCCCGCTGGAGGGCTTCGTCTACGCGGTCACCCCGTTCAACTTCACCGCCATCGCCGGCAACCTGCCGTCGGCGCCGGCCCTGCTGGGCAACACCGTGGTCTGGAAGCCGGGCCCGACCCAGCAGTTCGCCGCGCACTTCACGATGCGGCTGTTCGAGGCCGCCGGCCTGCCGCCCGGCGTGATCAACATGGTCACCGGTCGGGGCGAGGAGGTCTCCGATGTCGTGCTCGCCGACCCGGATCTGGCCGGCATCCACTTCACCGGTTCGACGAAGGTCTTCCAGCAGTTGTGGCGGACCGTGGGCGACAACATCTCCCGTTACCGGGGCTACCCGCGCCTGGTCGGCGAGACCGGCGGCAAGGACTTCGTCGTCGCGCACACCAGCGCCGACGTGGACGCTCTGCACACCGCGCTGATCCGTGGCGCGTACGAGTACCAGGGCCAGAAGTGCTCGGCGGCCTCGCGGGCGTACGTGCCGCGTTCGATCTGGGAGGGCGGGCTGCGGGACCGGCTGGCCGCCACTGCCGACTCGCTGACCTACGGTGACGTGGCCGACTTCGGCAACTTCGGCGGTGCGGTCATCGACGACAAGGCGTTCGCCCGGCACACCGCCGCGCTGGAGCTGATCGCCGGTGACGACAGCTGCCGGGTGCTGGCCGGTGGCACCGCCGACGACTCGGTCGGCTACTTCGTGCGACCGACGCTCTTCGAGTGCGGCGATGCCGCTCACGAGACCTTCACCACCGAGTACTTCGGGCCGATCCTGGGCGTGAACGTGTTCGACGACGCCCGCTTCGACGAGGTCGTCGCGCAGGCGGAGTCGATCGCCCCGTACGCGTTGACCGGCTCGGTGTTCGCCACCGACCGCCGGGTCGTCGAGTCGGTCGGCGAGCGGATGCGGTACGCGGCCGGCAACTTCTACATCAACGACAAGCCGACCGGCGCGGTGGTCGGGCAGCAGCCCTTCGGTGGCGCCCGCGCCAGCGGCACCAACGACAAGGCGGGCTCCTGGCTGAACCTGGTCCGCTGGGTCTCCCCGCGGACGATCAAGGAGACCTTCGTGCCGCCGACCGACCACACGTACCCCCACATGGGCTGACCGGCGACGACCCGCCGGCGGCGCGTGGGCGTCGCCGGCGGGATGCCCGGAATGTGGCAATCCATCGATAGTCCTCAACGGACAGTCTGCCGCCGACAGTGCACTTAGGAAGTCCTGTCGGGTGGCAAACCGGCAAATCCTGGACGCCGGGTGCGCAAAGTGGCAGCGTAGTGGCCATGGCGGATTCCGGAGTCAACCCTACGGCGGCGGCCCTTCTCGGCCTCCTCCACGAGGGCCCGATGACAGGCGGTCAGTTGATGGCCGCCGCTGAGCGCCGTCTGGCGCCGTACTGGTCGATGACCCGCAGTCAGGTGTACCGCGAGTTGCCGGTGCTGGCTGAGCGGGGTTACGTGCGGCTCGGCAAGCCGGGCCCGCGGATGAGCCAGCCCTACGCACTCACCGCGAGCGGAAAGCGGACGTTTTCCCGCTGGCTCGCGGAGAACCCGGGGCGGGACACCATCCGCAACCCGATAGCGCTCCGGATGGCGTTCGGCAACCTGCACTCCGCCAGCCAGCTGAAGGGCCTGTACGCCTCGGCCAACGAATACCACACCGAGGCCCTCGCCCAGGTGCGGGAGCAGGTGAAGAACGCCAAACGGGACGGCGAGACGTACGACGCCAGCGCGCTGGAGTTCGCCGTCGCCTACCACCGCGCGGCCCTGTCGTGGTTGAAGTCCGCCCCCGTCGGGTGATGGTCGGCGGGTTCGCGCATCGGGAACGAGCTGCTCCGCTCCCGAAGGCGCAGTGTCGATTTGGCGCGGTTCTGCGGGGCTCGCAAGCTCACTCCTCGTCCGCGCAGTACGCTTGTCTGTCGTGACCGCTGCCGATTACGCCGAACAGCTCAAGGAACTCGACGCGACCCTGCGAAACATCGAGGCCGTCCTCAACCTCGACCGGCTCCACGAGGACAAGGCCCGCCTGGAGCAGGAGGCCTCCGCCCCCGATCTGTGGGACGACCAGGCCAAGGCCCAGCAGGTGACCTCGCAGCTGTCGTACGTCAACGGCGAGATCAGCAAGCTGGGCAGCCTACGTTCCGGTCTCGACGACGCCCAGGTGCTGCTGGAGCTGGCCGAGGCCGAGGCCGACCCGGGTGTGCTGACCGAGGTCGAGTCGGAGATCACCGGGCTGACCAAGGCCATCCAGGAGATGGAGGTCCGCACCCTGCTCTCCGGCGAGTACGACTCCCGGGAGGCGCTGGTCGCCATCCGGGCCGGCGCGGGTGGCGTGGACGCCGCGGACTTCGCCGAGATGCTGCTGCGGATGTACCTGCGCTGGGCGGAGCGGCACGGCTACCCCACCGAGGTCTACGAGACGTCGTACGCCGAGGAGGCGGGCCTGAAGTCGGCCACCTTCGCGGTCAAGGTGCCGTACGCGTACGGCACGCTCAGCGTCGAGTCGGGCACGCACCGGCTGGTCCGGATCAGCCCGTTCGACAACCAGGGCCGTCGGCAGACCAGCTTCGCGGGTGTCGAGGTTCTGCCGGTCACCGAGCAGACCGACCACATCGACATCCCGGAGAACGAGATTCGGGTCGATGTCTACCGCTCCTCCGGGCCGGGTGGGCAGAGCGTCAACACCACCGACTCGGCGGTGCGCCTGACGCACATTCCGACGGGCATCGTGGTGACCTGCCAGAACGAGAAGTCCCAGTTGCAGAACAAGGCCTCCGCGCTGCGGGTGCTCCAGGCCCGGCTCCTGGAGCGCAAGCGCCAGGAGGAGGAAGAGAAGATGGCCGGCCTCAAGAGCGGCGGCACGAGCTCGTGGGGCGACCAGATGCGCTCCTACGTCCTGCACCCGTATCAGATGGTGAAGGATCTCCGAACCGAGCAGGAGACCGGCAATCCGAGCGGGGTCTTCGACGGCGACCTCGACGATTTCATCGAGGCCGGCATCCGTTGGCGCAAGCAGCGTCAACTCGCCAACGACGCTGCGTGACGGCTCGCGGGCGGAGCGCGTCATCGATCTCCAGGTAGAGGCCTGATTCGACGACGCGCGCCGGATCTGTGGGGCGTGGGGCTTGGCTCAGTTGTTACACCGCGTAGACTCACCACCCGTGATTCAGCTTGAGCAAGTGACGAAGACGTACCCGAAGGCGTCCCGGCCTTCGCTCGACAACGTGTCCGTCTCGATCGAGAAGGGCGAGTTCGTCTTCTTCATCGGTCCATCCGGCTCCGGCAAGTCCACGATCATCAAAATGCTGCTGCACGAGGTGGCCCCCAACAAGGGGCGCGTCGTCGTCAACGGCAAGGACGTCACGTCGATGCGATCCTGGAAGCGACCCCACTTCCGGCGTTCGATCGGCTGCGTCTTCCAGGACTTCCGGTTGCTGCCCAACCGCACCGCCTACGAGAACGTGGCGTTCGCCCTTGAGGTGATCGGTAAGACGAAGGCGGTTGCCCGCCGGGTCGTGCCGGAGGTGCTGGAGCTGGTCGGGCTCGGTGGCAAGGAGCATCGCTACCCACACGAGCTCTCCGGTGGTGAGCAGCAGCGGGTCGCCGTCGCCCGGGCGTTCGTGAACCGTCCGCTGATCCTGCTGGCGGACGAGCCCACCGGAAACCTGGACCCGGACACCTCGATCGAGATCATGCGTCTGCTGGACCGGATCAATCGCACCGGCACGACCGTCGTGATGGTCACCCACGACTCCAACATCGTGAACCAGATGCGCCGCCGCGTCGTTGAGATTGAGAGCGGTCGCATCGTGCGTGACCAGGCCCGCGGCGTCTACGGGTGAGCCGGCGCTCCACCCCTGCGCAGCCTGACGACGAACACCTCATGCCGGAGACCCGGAGGAAATCCCGATGCGCGTGAAATACGTCCTGTCCGAGGTACTGGTCGGACTGTGGCGCAACGTGACCATGTCCATCGCGATGATCATCACGATGGCGGTCTCGCTGACCATGCTCGGCGCCAGCGGTCTGATGTACCGCCAGGTCGACGACATGAAGGACCTCTACTACAAGAACATCCAGGTCTCGATCTTCATGGAGCAGGAGGTGAGCGAGCAGCAGCGCACCGACCTGCAGACCAAGCTCGACGGCGACCCCCTGGTCAAGGAGGTCATCTACGTCGACAAGGCCCAGGCGTACGAGCGCTTCAAGTCGATGTACCAGGACGCGCCGGACCTGGTCAACGCGGTCAAGCCGGACCAGCTGCCCGAGTCTTTCCGACTCACACTGAACAATCCGGAGCAGTACAAGAACGTCTACGACCAGTACAAGGACACGGAGGGTGTCGAGGAGATCGTCGACCAGAGTCGACTGCTCGACAAGATCTTCAACATCCTCACCGCGATCCAGAACATCGCCCTGGCCGCCGCCATCGTGATGGCGGTCGCCGCCCTGCTGCTGGTCGCGAACACCATTCAGGTGGCCGCGTACAGCAAGCGGCGTGAGGTGGCGGTCATGAAGCTGGTCGGCGCGTCCAACTGGTTCATCCAGGCGCCGTTCGTGCTGGAGGCCGTGGTGGCCGGCCTGATCGGTTCACTCCTCGGTCTGGTGGCCCTGGTCGCGGCGAAGTATCTGCTCTTCGACGGGTCGCTGAGCGCGTTGCAGGGTCTGCTCTCGCCGATCACCTGGGGCGACATTCTGTTCATCTTCCCGCTGATGGCCGGCGTCGGTGGTCTGGTCAGCGCGGGCACCGCCTGGATCACCCTGCGCTTCTACCTGCGGGTCTAGGCACCGTACGGGTCGTCCCGTGGTCTCCCGAGGACCCTCCCGCAGCCGGAAATAAACGGCGCGGGAGGGTCCTTGTCAATGAGGCTTATTCGGGCGGTCCTGACGATGGCACGACCTGCCCGACGGCCAGAGCCCGAATAAGCCTCATTCGGGTAGCATGATCGGTTGTCCGGCCGGGGTGAGCCCGGCCGCGGACGCCAGGAGAGGGGGTGGCACCGATGCCACGGGAAAAGGGGCGCAAGGTGGTCGCCTCCAACAAGAAGGCGCGCCACGACTACGCCATCTTCGACACGTACGAGGCGGGCATGGCGCTGACCGGCACCGAGGTCAAGTCGCTGCGGGCCGGGCGAGCGTCACTTGTCGACGCGTTCGCGCAGGAACGTGACGGCGAGTTGTTCCTGCACGCGATGCACATCCCGGAGTACACCCAGGGCACCTGGACCAACCATGAGCCCCGGCGTACCCGCAAGCTGCTGCTCAACCGGGGCGAGATCGACAAGCTCCTCGGCAGGACCCGCGAGGGCGGTTTCACCATCGTCCCGTTGCAGGTCTACTTCTCGGACGGCTGGGCCAAGGTCGAGATCGCCCTGGCCAAGGGCAAGAAGTCGTACGACAAGCGCCAGGATCTCGCCAAGCGCGACGCGGACCGGGAGATCGCCCGGGTGTCCGGTCGACGTGGCAAGGGAATGGACGACTAGTTCATCCTGTTTGTCCGGGTCGGCGTGCCGGCCTGGGGCTCGGGATGAAAGCTGTTGCGGCAGGCGTTAGTCTTGTCAGTGCCGCCACATCGGCGGCCTGTCGAGGGGGTGACTGGTTTCGACTTCGTACGCAGCGACAGGGGAAGCGAGCCGAGGAAGCCGACGTCGTCTCGAGAATCGGTCGTCGGAAACTTATAAGCGCCAAGCAAAATCGCGCTGACTTCGCTCTCGCCGCCTGAGGCGAGTAGCTAAGTCTGTCGGCCTGGGAACGCCTTCGTCCCAGTAGCCGGCATCAGCTAGGAGGCTGGCCAATCGGACCCGGTCGCGGGGTCCGTGCGGCGAGATTAATCAGCGACTGGGCCCGTCACACCAACTTGCTCGCGTGAGCGGTGGGGCCGAGTAGAGGCACAGCGAGCTGCGCTCGGAGAAGCCCTGACAAACCGGCGAAGGACCCGGGTTCGATTCCCGGCACCTCCACCACCTCGAACGAAGCGCCCCGGCCCACCAGCCGGGGCGCTTCGTTGTTCGCGGGGTCTTACGCTGCCTCCTGTGACCAACCAGGAGCTGCGCCTGTCGGTCGGCGCGTCGCCCGGCCAGCGCGTCGTGGCGGTGGTGTTCGGCGTCCTGCTCACGGCCGTCGGCGCGGCGTTCGTGGCACTGCCCCTCGTCGCCGACGGGCTGCTGCGCCGACTGACCGGCCGGGGTGACGCGTTCGCTTCCTATGAGGAGGCTCGCGACCTGCCACCGGGGCTGTTGCCGCCCGGGCTGCGCGACTCCGTCGACCCGAACCATTCCGGCCCCAGCCCGTTGGTCGGCCTGTGTGGTCTGCCCTTCGTGCTGCTCGGCCTCTACCTGGTGCTGCGGGTGCTCCGTACGGCCGCCTGGCTGGACGGCAGCCGTGCTCGGGTACGCGGTGCGCTGCGCACCCGCACCGTCGACCTCGCCACCGCCCGGATCGAGTCCGGTGCGGTGTCGTACCGCGACGCTGACGACGGCGACCCGGCCGGCGAACCGCAGGCGCGGGCCATCCTCGCGACCGACCCGGGGAGCGTCCGGGGGGTCACCATCCCACTGCGCGGCATGGGGCTGCCCGTCCTGCCGCCGTCCGAGCTGCGGGCGCTGGCCGAGGCGATCACGACGGGTCGACCGGGCGACGCGCCGGCCGGCGACGCGCGCGCCGTGGCCGACCATCTGCGCCGGCTGGCAGAGCGCGCGTCGGCCGACTGAGGCGGGCGTACGTCCCCAGGAGGCCGGTGCGGGGGCTGGAGGCCACAGCAGCGGGGCTGGTGGGGTCACCGGGGCCAACGGGGCAGATGAGACGAGCCTGGGCCCTGGACACGGCGGGCCGGGCAGCCTCACCATCGCGGTATGGGGTAGCAGAGCCGCCGTGCGGGAGGTGCCAATGGTCACCGGTCCGGTCCAGCAGCCGTCAGTCGTCGCCCAAGCGCGCGTCGCGCATCCGGCGGGGCTCCCCGCCGATCCACATTCCACCGGTCTGCCCGGCGTGCCGCGCCCGGCCGGCCTCGCCGGTGACGTGCACGCCCTCGGCCGGGCCGTCGCCGTCGCGAGCACCGAACCGTGCTGGCGCGAGGAGGTTCTCCTTCGCCTGCGTCCGGTGCGCCACGGCTTCGCCGAGCACGTCCGGGTCACCGAAGGTCCCACCGGCCTCTACCGGGAGTTGCTCAGCCAGTCGCCACGACTAGACCACGGGGTACGGCTGCTGACCCGGGAGCACGAGGCGATCGTCGCCGCGATCCTGGCGGTTCAGCAGATCGCCGAGCGGCCCGAGACGCGCCCCGATGAGCTGCGACACCGGGCCGGGCACCTGCTGCGGCGGTTGGCCCGACATCGGCGGCGCGGCGCCGACCTGCTCTGGGAGGCGTACCAGACGGATCTGGGTGGCGAGACCTGAGTTCAGGTCGGGAACCGGCGGGTCGGCGGGGGCGTCGAACCGTGCATGAATCGGCTCGCCCTGCTGCTCGTACTCCCGTTGCTGCTCCTGACGGGTTGTGCCGCGACCGACGCCGGTCCGGCCGGCGGCCCGCCCAGCCGCACGGACGGGGCGGAGGCCTTCGTCCAGCGGGCCGCTCAGGTCGCCCAGGCGTGGCGGCCCGGCGTCGAGTGGCGCACGGGTTACGTGCCGCTGGAGGGGCCGACCCTGCTCACCGGTGACCCGGGCTTCACCCCCGAGACCGAGGCGGCCTTCCGGGCCGGGTGGTACCGCGAGCAGGTCGGAATACCGCCCACCCGGGTCGGCGGCGAGATCCAGTTCCCGGACGGACGGTTGACGCTGCCGTTGGTCAGTGCCGCCGAGGCGTACCGGCAGCTCGACCAGGGTGACCCGCTGCCCTGCCCGGGGCGGCCGAAACGGCCCGGACGACCCACCCCCGGCGGCCCCACAGTCGAACCGGGGCCCGACGGGTGGGTCACGAGCAGCACGCAGACCGCCTGCCTCCCGCTCACCGTCACCGCTGTCACGTTGGGCGCCGTGCCGGTACGCACGAGCCGTGGCGTGGCGCAGGTCCCGGCCTGGCTGTTCACCATCAAGGAGCTGACCACGCCGGTGGTCCGGCTCGCCGTCGCGCCGACGGCGGTCACCCCCGTGCCCGAGCCGACCACGCCCGCCCGGCCGCTGCCGGACGGTCTGGTGGCGGCCCATGACCTGGCCGCCGTCGACGGCGCCCGGTTGACAGTGCGCCTCGGCGTCGGCGCGTGCGACACCGCAATCACGCCGTTGGTGTGGGAACGGCCGGACGTCGTGGTGGTCGGTGGCGGCGTCACCCGGGCCACCGGCGAATGCATCGACCTGCTGAAGGTGGAGCCGGTCACCGTGACCCTGGCGACACCGCTGGGCAGCCGACCGGTGCTGGACGTCTTCACCGGTGCCCCGCTGTCGATCGGACCGCGCTGACCTGGTTCAGAGGATGCTGGGCACTTCGGTGCTGATCGGTACCGGCACCACGGTGGGCCGGTCGGCGCGCAGCCCGGCGGAGAGCGCCGCGCCGAGCTGGTCGGGTGTCTCCACCACCTGCGTGGCACAGCCGTAGCCGGCCGCGATCGCGACGACGTCCAACCCCGGCAGGTCCAGGCCGGGCACCCCGGGAGTGTGCTTCAGTTCGGCGAACGCCTTGAGGATCGCGTACTGCTGGTTGACCGGGACGACGACCACCACCGGCAGTGCCAGGCGCGCGGCCGTCCAGAGCGCCTGCACCGAATAGTGGAAGGAGCCGTCGCCGATCACCGCCACCACCGGGCGACCGCGCCCGGTGTCCCGTTCGGCCAGTGCGATGCCGATGGCCGCCGGCAGGCCGTAGCCGAGGCCGCCACTGGCCATCGTGAAGTACGACGCCGGGCGGGTGATCCGCAGCTGACGACGCAGCGCGGACAGATTGGATGGTGACTCCTGGACCAGCACGCCGTCGGGCGGCCAGTGCGCGGCCAGTGCGGCGAACAGGGCGTCGGCGCTCAGCGGGGTGCTGATCTCCGGTGGCGCGAGCGCGTCCCGTCGCCTTGGTGCCGGCCGGTCGCTCGGCGGCACCCCTTCGACCAGCGCGGCCAGGGCCAGTCCCGGGTCGCTGAGCAGGCTGTCACCGACCGGGGCCCGCGCGGCCTCGTCGGGGTCGTCAGTGATGTGCAGCAGCCGGGCGCCGTCGGGCAGGTGCCCGCCCGGCACGTACGGGTAGTAGCGGAACACCTGAGCGCCGACGACCAGCACCGTGTCGTGCCCGCGCAGCGCCTCGGCGAGCGGACCGATCGCATACGGCAGCACGCCGCGAAAGTGCGGGTGGTCCTCGGGGAACACCGACCGTTCGGTGGCGGGAGCCGACCAGACCGGCGCGGCGAGCCGCTCCGCCAGCGCGACCGCTGTCGACCAGCTCGCGGAACGGTCCACCCCCGGCCCGTACACGAGCACCGGGTTGCGGCTGCCGGCCAGCACGCGGACGAACTCCTCCAACCGCTGGGGGTCCGGCGCGAACCGGGTGGCCACCGTTCGCGGCGCGGGCGGTGGGTCGGCCGGCTGGGCCCAGTCGTCCATCGGCAGGGAGAGGAAGACCGGCCCGGCCGGTGGTTGTACCGCCGTCGCGTACGCCCGCACCATCGCGGCGGGGATGTCCTGCGCCCGGGTCGGCTCGTAGGCCCACTTCACGTAGGGCTGCGGAAGTTCGGTGGGTCGGCGGCTGGCCAGCCGGGGTTCCAGGAGCAGCATCTCCCGGGTCTGCTGGCCGGCGGTGACGATGAGCGGTGTCTTGTTGTGCCAGGCGGTGACCAGGTTGCCCATGCCGTTGCCGGTGCCCGGCGCGGTGTGCAGGTTGACGTGGGCGGGCAATCGGCTGGCCTGGGCGTAGCCGTCGGCCATCGCGACGGCCGTCGCCTCGTGCAGCGCGTGGACGTAGTGGAAGTCGGCGGGGAAGTCCTGGAGGAACGGCTCCTCGGTGGAGCCGGGGTTGCCGAAGACAGTGGTCATACCGAGGGTGCGGAGCACGTCGTACGTCGCGTCCCGGACAGTTGCCATCGCACCTGCCTCCGTCTCGCGGGCAGGGGCAACCGCGCTCGCCCTCCCGATCAGCCGAATCTATCGGGATGTGACGGACCTTTCGGGCGTTTCTCGGCCGTCGGTGGCCCCGATCGGTCGATCACCGGGAGCTCCGCCGCCGGGTGCGTCGACCCTTCGTCTTAACTGTCCGATCACCCGCCGGTCAGACCTTAGCCAGCACCCAGCACGCAGGCTATGGTGCCAGGCATGGCGTTGACAGCGCGGCTGAACCCGATGCGGCGGGCGGATCCGGTCGATGACCGGCGCCCGACGCGGGCTCACGGTTGACGGGTGTGTGGCATGCAGGGAGAGGGCCAGGCGATCGGCGGACGAGCGATGGAGTCGATGACCGGGCGGCTGCTGGTCGCGACTCCGGCGCTCAAGGATCCGAACTTTGACCGTACTGTGGTGATGCTGGTCGCCCACGAGCCCGGCGGCGCGCTCGGCGTGGTGCTGAACCGGGCCACCGAGGTGCCGGTGGCCGAGGTGCTCGGTGACTGGAGCGACCTGGCCCGCCACCCGGCGGTGCTCTTCGAGGGTGGCCCGGTGCAGCCCGACTCGGCCATCTGCCTCGCCCGGATGCGGCACCCGATGCGCCGGGTGAAGGGCTTCCACCAGGTTTCCGGAGCCGTCGGCACGATCGACCTCTCGGTCGACCCGGAACGGCTGCGGGAGAGCATCGGCGGCATCCGGGTCTTCGCCGGCTACTCCGGCTGGGGCAGCGGCCAGTTGGAGCAGGAGATCGCCGACGGGTCCTGGTTCGTGCTGGACGGGCTGCCCGGTGACGCCTTCGTCGACCGGCCCGACGACCTGTGGCCGATGGTGCTGCGCCGGCAGGGCGGGATGATGGCCGCCGTCGCGCACTTTCCGCCGGACGTGGCGCTCAACTGACCCGGCCCGGCGGGGGACCCCGCGAGATGACCATGCGGGCCGGTCTGTGTATAGTTTCCCAGTGCCCGGGCGACCGGGAGAACAGCAAGGGGCCGTGGCGCAGCTGGTAGCGCACCACACTGGCAGTGTGGGGGTCAGGGGTTCGAGTCCCCTCGGCTCCACCCTTGAGAAACGCCCTGGTCGGGATAATCCGACCAGGGCGTTCTGCTGTTTCTGGTGGTTCCGCCGCAGTCAGCCGCGATCCGCCAAACCGCCTCAGCACGCAGAACGCCCCGACCGGATGACCCGGTCGGGGCGTTGGCGACTGGATGTCTGGTAAGGGCTGAATCAGCCCTGGCGGCTCTTCCACTGCGGGTTGGCGCGGTTCACCACGACCACCCGGCCGCGACGGCGGACCACCACCGAACCCGGCTTCTGCTTCAATGCACGCAACGAGCTACGTACCTTCATCTCTGCCTCCTCGGTGCCAGCGGTTCCGAGTATCGAAACGCCGCACCCACCCTGGGGATTCCCGCCCCCTACGCTGATGGTTGGCGATGTGTGAGGAGGTACTCAAGTGTGGCCCGGGGCCTTTGTGACTGTCGTCTACGCGTTCCTCGGATGGCTCGTGGCGTACACCGCCCGGGTCGCGCTGCGACCGACGGTGAACAGAAACCGCAGCCCCGGCGTACGGACGCCGGCGACGATGCGGTCGGCCGAGCACTGGCACGCCGCGCACCAACGGGTCGCCCGCCCCCTGCGCCGCGCCGGCGTCCTGCTGGCGGTCGCCTCGCCGCTGCCGATTCTGCTCGGGGCCGCCTACGGTGATCCGCCGGTGATCGCGGCCGTGCTGGTGCTCGCCCTGCTGGTCGTGCCCTACCTGGTCTACCTGGCCTACCTCGCCGATCGAGCTGCGGCGGCCGTCGACGGGAAACGGTGATCAGGGCGGCCGTCGAACCTTTGCCGTCTGCCAGCCGTACCAGTGGGCGGAGGTCATCCTCATGCCCGTACGCCGGCTCCTCACCACGGTGCTGGTCGCTGCCGCGACCGTGCCACTGGCCGCCACACCCGCAGCCGCCCACGGCGCTCCCACCGACCCGGTCAGTCGCGCGGCGGCCTGCGGCCCCGAGGGCCGGTACGCGGCCACCAGCGCCTGCCGGGCGGCGATCCAGGCCGGCGCGGCGGTCCGCGAATGGGACAACGTGCGCGTTTCCACGGTCAACGGGCGAGATCGGGAACGGATCCCGGACGGCGAGCTGTGCAGCGGCGGGCTGTCCGCGTACCGGGGACTGGACCTGCCCCGCACCGACTGGCCCAGCACCACGCTGACCACCGGCGCGAAGTTCACCTTCCGGTACCGGACCACCATCGAGCACCGGGGCACCTTCCGGCTCTACGTCACCACGCCCGACTACGACCCGAGTAAGAAGCTGACCTGGGCGGATCTGGAGTCGCGCCCGTTCCTGACGCTGACCGACCCGCCGGTGCGGGCCGGGGCGTACCAGTTGGCGGGCCGGCTGCCGGCGGGCCGCAGCGGCCGACACCTGATCTACACGATCTGGCAGAACTCCAACACGCCGGACACCTACTACTCCTGCTCCGACGTGGTGTTCCGCGGCGCCAAGGCCACCGGAGCCACGGCCACCCCCACCCCGGCGAAGGCCGCCGCGACGAAGAGCGCGCCGCGTACCGCCGCGAGTGGGCCGGTCGCCACCGAGACGGCGGTGGCGGCGGCGGCCGACCCGGGCGTGCCGGTGGCGTCGGTGACCAACCTCGGCGGCCGGTGGCCGGTGCTGGCCGGTGCCGCCACCGTGCTGGTCCTGGCGCTGCTGCTGATCGGTGCCGGACGGCGACGCCGCAGCGCCGCAGCACCCGTGGGCCGGCAGTGCGAGGTGCGTAACCACCGGGCCGGGCGGCGCCGGATCTGGTGAACCGACCCGCCCGGGACCCGACGGTGCTCAGCCCAGGTGGCGCTCGATCTCGGCCAACTCGTCGGCAGTGAAGTCGAGGTTGCCCAGCGCGGCGATGTTCGTCTCCAACTGCTCGACGCTGCTCGCGCCGATGATGAGGCTGGTCATCCGCGGGTCACGCAGCGCCCAGGCCAACGCGAGCTGCGCGAGGGACTGGCCGCGCCCCTCGGCGACCGCGCCGAGCCCACGGATGGTGGCCATCTTCTCGTCGCTGAGATCGCTCTCGTTGAGGAAGACGCTGGTGCGAACCCGCGAGTCGGCCGGAATGCCGCCCAGGTAGCGGTCGGTCAGCAGGCCCTGCGCCAACGGGCTGTACGCGATGCAGCCCGCACCGACCTGCTCCAGCGTGTCGAGCAGGCCGTCGGACTCGGTCCAGCGGTTGAGCATCGAGTACGACGGCTGGTTGATCAGCAGCGGCGTACCCAACTCGCGCAGGATCGCGGCGGCCCGCGTGGTCTGCTCCGAGTTGTAGTTCGAGATGCCGACGTAGAGCGCCTTGCCGGAGCGGACGATGGCGTCGAGCGCCCCCATCGTCTCCTCCAGCGGGGTGTCCGGGTCGAACCGGTGCGAGTAGAAGATGTCGACGTAGTCCAGCCCCATCCGGCCCAGCGACTGGTCCAGCGACGAGATCAGGTTCTTGCGCGAGCCCCACTCGCCGTACGGGCCGGGCCACATCAGGTACCCGGCCTTGCTGGAGATGACCAACTCGTCCCGGTACGGCTTCAGGTCGGTGGCGAGCATCCGGCCGAAGTTCTCCTCCGCCGAACCGGGCGGCGGACCGTAGTTGTTGGCCAGGTCGAAGTGGGTGACACCCAGGTCGAAGGCGCGGCGGACGATGTCGCGCTGCCGTTCGAACGGGCGGTCCGGACCGAAGTTGTGCCACAGGCCGAGCGAGACGGCAGGCAGTCGCAGGCCGCTGCGTCCGCTGCGCCGGTAGGTCATGGTGTCGTAGCGGTCATCCGCAGCGAGGTAAGTCACGATCATGAGCCTAGCTCCGGCCCGCCCTGGCGTGGATCGGGCGTGGAAACCGGGACATCGGGGTAGTTTCGACGCCATGCGTTTCATTGCGCTCGACACCCCCAAACCGCTGTCCAAGATCGGGTTGGGCACCTGGCAGTTCGGCTCCCGGGAGTGGGGGTACGGCCCGGACTTCGAGCGGCAGGCGGCGCAGATCGTCCGGCGGGCCGTCGAGCTGGGTGTGACGGTCTTCGACACCGCTGAGATCTACGGCTTCGGGCGCAGCGAACGCATCCTCGGCGCGGCCCTCGGCGACGACCGGCCGAAGGTCGTGATCGCCAGCAAGATCCTGCCGGTGCTGCCGGTGGCCGCTGTGGTGCAGCAGCGGGCGGTCGCCTCGGCGGCCCGGCTCGGCGTCACCAGCATCGACCTGTACCAGGTGCACCAGCACAACCCGCTGGTCGCCGACCACAACACGATGCGCGGCATGCGGACCCTTCAGGACGTCGGGCTGATCAGCGACGTCGGCGTGAGCAACTACGGGCTGCGCCGCTGGCAGATCGCCGAAGCCGCGCTCGGCCGGCGGGTGCTCAGCAACCAGGTCCGCTACAGCATGCTGGACCGCGCCCCCGAGCAGGACCTGCTGCCGTACGCGCGGCAGGCCGGCCGGGTGGTCATCGCGTACAGCCCACTGGCGCAGGGCTTCCTCTCCGGCCGCTACGACGCCAGGAACCCGCCGACCGGTGCGGTCCGGCGTGCCAACCCGTACTTCCTGCCGGAAAACCTTGAGCGCGGCGCAGCCCTGATCGACACGCTGCGTCAGGTCGCCGACGCCCACGACGCCACCCCCAGCCAGATCGCGCTGGCCTACCTGCTGCGCCACCCGAACGTGCTGGCCATCCCCGGGGCGTCCGGGGTCGAGCAGATGGAACGCAACGCCGCCGCCGCCGACATCGACCTCGCCGACGACGAGTACACGGCCCTGGCTGAGGCGGCGAAACGCTTCCGCCCGATCACCGGGCTCGCCGCGATGCCGGCGATGCTGCGTGCCCGGTTCGGCAACCCAACCGGAAAGTGAGCACAGTGGACGACATCACCGCACTGATCCTGGACGACCACGCCACTTTCCGGCGTGGCTTCGCCCGCCTCGACGACGCCCGCGACGAGCAGGAGATGCTCGCCATCTGGGACGCTCTCGCCCTGCACCTGGACATCCACGCCGAGGCGGAAGAGGCGATTCTCTACCCGCACCTGGTCAAGCACGGCGACGACGGCGAGGACGAGACCGCCGACGCGATCGGCGACCACAACAAGATCCGCGACGCCATCGCCGAGGCGAAACTGCACCCGGTCGGCTCGGACCAGTGGTGGGAGGCGGTCGGCAACGCCCGCCGGGAGAACAGCGAACACCTGGCCGAGGAAGAGGACGAGGCGCTGCCCGACTTCCGCCGGCACGCCAGCACCGAACTCCGCGCCGAGCTGGGCCAACGCTGGCTGACCTTCTACGGCGAGCACAAGAATGGCCGCAACCTGCCGTTCCGCGACAAGGATCCGCAGCAGTACGTCGCCGACCACCGCTGACATCTCCCCGACGCGGGGGAGTCGGCGGGACCCGTCCGGGCAGCAGAATGACGAGGTGACCCTCCGAGCGGCGCTGGCCCCGCTGGTCGCCGGCACCACCTGGCGACGCGGCGTGTTCCTGCTGCTCGGCGGCGTGCTGGCACTGCCGTACGGGCTGCTCGCGGTGACCTTCGCCCAACTGCTCGCCGACTCGGCGATCCCCCGTCCAATGGTCTACGTCCTGCTGGTCATCGCCGCACTGATCGCCGTCGTCCCGTTGCTGCTGGACGGCAGCCGGGCCTTGGAGATCGCCGCCGTCCGGGCCCTGCTCGGCGTCGACCTGCCCGACCCCGCGCCCGGGCACCACGGCGACCGGGAGACCCGGCTGCGCAGCGCGCTCTGGATCGCCACCCACCTCATCGTCGGCGCGCTGGTGATGATCGGGTTGTTCAGCGCCCTGCCGATGGCACTGGCGTTCATCGCCCAACAGTTCGGCATCGGCACCGAGGTGATCGGCCAGGAACAGTTCGGGCCACTGGACGGACAGGACAGCGGCTGGCTGACAGTGACCGGGGTGCTCCTGCTGGTCGTCCTCGGCTACGCCGTCGCCGGTCTCGGCGCGCTCGCCGGATCCATGGCACCGGTGCTGCTCGGCCCGGCCCAGGCGGAGCGGATCGCCGCCCTCGAAGCACGGGCCGCCCAGCTCGCCGAACGCAACCGGCTGGCCCGGGAGCTGCACGACTCCGTCGGCCACGCGCTGACAGTGGCCACCCTCCAGGCCGGGGCCGCCCGTGAGGTCCTCGACACCGACCCCGAGTTCGTCCGGCGGGCGCTCACCGCCATCGAGGACGTCGGGCGGACCGCGATGGACGACCTCGATCACGTTCTCGGGCTGCTCCGGGAGAACGGACGCGACCGGCCCGTGGTGGCGCCGCAGCGTACCCTCGCCGACCTGGACCGGCTGGTCACCGACGCGCGCGCGGCCGGCCTGGCCGTGCACGCGCAACGCGCCGGCGACCCGGCCCGGGTGCCCGCTGTGGTCTCCCGGGAGGGCTACCGGATCGTCCAGGAAGGACTGACCAACGCCGCCCGGCACGGCCGCGGGCCGGTGACGGTACGCCTGGACCTGCGCGGCGACGCGCTGGAGCTGGAGCTGACCAACGCGGTGCGCCACCCCGACCAGGGCCGGCCGGGGCGGGGCGGTCGAGGCCTGGACGGCATGCGGGAGCGGGTGCTGCTGCTCGGCGGCCGGCTGACCGTGGGCCCGGACGGCGACCAATGGCTGATCCGGGCCCGCCTGCCGTACGAGGAGACGACATGACCACCGGAGTGCTGATCGTCGACGACGACGAGCTGATCCGGGTGGGGCTGCGGGCCATCATCGACGCCCAACCCGACCTGCGCGTGCTCGCCGAAGCCGCCGACGGGGCCGAGGTGCCGCCGCTGGTCGCCCGGCACCGGCCCGACGTGGTGCTGATGGACGTACGGATGCCCGGCATCGACGGCATCCAGGCCACCCGGCACCTGATGGCCACCTCCGCCGACCCGCCCCGGGTGCTGGTGGTCACCACCTTCGCCAACGACGAGTACGTCTACGAGGCGCTACGCGCCGGCGCCTCGGGGTTCCTGCTCAAACGGGCCCGGCCCGCCGAGGTGGTCGAGGCGGTCCGGGTGGTCGCGGCCGGCGAGTCGCTGCTCTTCCCAGCCGCGATCCGCCAACTGGTCGGGGCGTACGGGCCGGCGGGCGGCGACCGGTTGAGCACCGCCCGGCTCACCGAACGGGAGGCCGAGGTGCTGCGGTTGATGACCACCGGCCGGTCCAACCCGGAGATCGCCGCGCACCTGGTGGTCGGGGTGGAGACGGTCAAGACGCACGTCGGCAACGTGCTGGCCAAGCTGGGGGTCCGCGACCGCACGCAGGCGGTCATCGCCGCCTACGAGTCCGGCTTCGTCACCCCGTCCGGCTGATCGGTCCCTCCACCGGGGGAGGGGGTTCACCGCCGGCCGGGAGGGAATCCGGCGGCTGCAAGTCGAGGCTGAGAGCATGACGACGATCACTGCCTCTCTGCCCCGTACCGACTCCCGCTGGCCGGATCGGCTGGCCCCACTGGCCGCCGGTTGGCTCGGCCTGTGGGGCGTGCTCGCCCTGCTCGGCACGCTCACCAACGCCGGCTACCCGTTCGGCCCGAACGACCCCCACGGCGGCGACGTGAGCCTGCTCCGCCTGGTGCCGGTGGAGGTGGCCACCCCGCTCTTCGCCGGTGTGCTGCTCACCGCCGCGGTGGCCGCCCTGGCCATGAGCCGCCTGGCGGCGCGATCACCCGGCCCGCTGCGGGCGCTGCTCGCCGGCTACGGCTGGGCGGTCGCGTTCGTCCTTGTCCTGGTCGTGCCGGACGTCCGAGTGCTGATCGTCCTCGGCTACCTGCCGATACTCATCGTCGGGGCGCCGTTCGGCTGGCCGCCGATCGACTACTCCGATGTCTTCAACTGGGCGCTGTTCGCCCGGTTCGCGGCGCTGGCCGGCGGGCTGCTGCTGGTCGGGGCGGTACTCGCCTGGCAGCGCCGTACCGCCGGGGCCTGCGTCGGCTGCGGCCGCGCCGACACCGGCAAGGGGTGGACCACCCCGGCCGCCGCCACCCGCTGGGGCCGGTGGGCCGCCGGCATCGCCGCGGTGATCCCCCTGACGTACGCGGTGACCCGGTTCGCCTGGGCGGCCGGCATCCCGCTCGGCATCTCCCGCGAGTTCCTGACCGAGATGCAGGACACCGGGCTGGTCTGGGCCGGGCTCGGGTTGGGCGCTTTCGCCAGCGTCGGCGCGATCCTCACCCTGGGACTGGTGCAGCGCTGGGGCGAGCGTTTCCCGCGCTGGATGCTCGGCCTGGCCGGCCGTCGGGTGCCGGTGAAGCTGGCCGTGGTGCCGGCCACCCTGGTCGCCATCTCCGTGACCGCGGCCTCGCTGGGGCTGCTCAGCAATCCCGAGTTCTGGCGGCTGACCGGCGGGTTCAGCATGACCGGGGCGCCGATGCTGCTCTGGCCGCTGTGGGGCGTGGCCCTCGGCGTCGCCACGTACGCCTACCACCTGCGCCGTCGCGGTGCCTGCCGGGGTTGCGACAGGGGCTGAGGGTGGGAGCGGGGGCCCCTGATGCCCGGGGCGCCCCCGCGAATGTGAGCTAGCGTGGGTCGGGTGACTGCGCCTACCCCGGTAATCCCGGTTCCACCGGCCGACCTGCCCGGCACGCTCGGCGCGCTACGGGCGGCCGGTCACCAGTACCGCACCGTCAAGCAGGAACTCCGCGACAATCTCCTCGCCCGGATGCGCTCCGGCGAGACCCGTTTCCCCGGCATCGTCGGCTACGACGACACAGTGCTGCCCGAGGTCGAGCGGGCCCTGCTCGCCGGGCACGACATGGTGCTGCTCGGTGAGCGCGGCCAGGGCAAGACCCGGCTGATCCGCTCACTGGGCGCGTTGCTCGACGAGTGGACCCCCGTTCTGCCCGGCTCGGTGCTCAACGAGCACCCGATGCACCCGCTCACCCCGGCGTCGGTCGCCCAGGTCGCCGAGGCCGGTGACGACCTGCCGATCGGCTGGCTGCACCGCTCGATGCGGTACGGCGAGAAGTTGGCCACCCCGGACACCAGCGTCGGGGACCTGATCGGCGACGTCGACCCGATCCGCATCGCCCAGGGTCGTACCCTCGGCGACCCGGAGACCATCCACTTCGGGTTGGTGCCGCGCACCAACCGGGGCATCTTCGCCGTCAACGAGCTGCCCGACCTGGCCGAGCGGATCCAGGTGGCCCTGCTCAACGTGCTGGAGGAGCGCGACATCCAGGTTCGCGGCTACCAGCTGCGCCTGCCGCTGGACCTGCTCCTGGTGGCGAGCGCCAACCCGGAGGACTACACCAACCGGGGCCGGATCATCACTCCCCTCAAGGACCGTTTCGGCGCGGAGATCCGCACCCACTACCCGGTCGAGCTGGAGCTGGAGCTGGCGCTGATCCGCCAGGAGGCCGACCTGTTCGCCGAGGTGCCGGAACACGTGCTGGAGGTGCTGGCCCGCTTCGCCCGCGCCGTCCGGGAGTCGCCGTCGGTGGACCCGCGCTCCGGTGTCTCCGCCCGCTTCGCCATCGCCGCCGCCGAGACGGTCGCCGGTGCCGCGCTGCGTCGCGCCGGTCTGCTCGCCGCCTCCGACACCCCGGACGGACGCCCCGAGGCCGCCGTCGCCCGCGTCGGTGACGCGGTGTCGGTGACGAGCACGCTGCGCGGCAAGGTCGAGTTCGAGAGCGGCGAGGAGGGCCGGGAGACCGAGATCCTCGCGCACCTGCTGCGTACGGCGACCGCCGAGACGTTCCGGGCCCGCCTGGCCGGGCTGGACCTGTCCGGGTTCACCGCCCTGGTCGAGGACGGCGCCGCGATCGAGACCGGCGAGTTGGTCAGCGCCGCCGAGCTGCTGCGCCAGGTCGGCACCGTACCCGGGCTGGCGAAGGTCATGGACCGGCTCGACCTGGGCGACGCGCCCACCTCGGAGGAGGCCGCTGCCGCCGTCGAGTTCGTGCTGGAGGGGCTGCACCTGACCCGCCGGCTCGGCAAGGACGTCACCGACTCGGGGCGCACCGTCTACGGCGGCCGGGGCTGACAGTGGCCGGCAACCGGTTCCGTTACGGGCAGTGGAACGGCGGGCCCGACCCGCTCGCACCCCCGTACGACGTGCGCGAGGCGGTGGACGCGGTCGGTGCCGAGGTGCTGGCCGGCGGCAGCCTGCGGGAGGCGCTGCGTGACCTGCTGCGCCGTGGCCCGCAGGGACGGGGTGGCCTGGACGACCTGGCCGCCCGGGCTCGGCGGCTACGCCGGGAGGCGTTGCGCAGGGGCGACCTGGACGGGGCGGTGACCCGGGCCCAGGCCCTGCTCGACCAGGCCCTCGCCGCCGAGCGGGACGAGCTGCGGGGTCGCGACGACGACGCCGCGCGGTTCGCCGAGGCGGTGCTGGACAATCTGCCGCGCTCGACGGCGCGGGCGGTGGAGGAGCTGTCCGGCTACCGGTGGGCCAGCGACGATGCCCGCCGCGCGTACCAGCAGATCCTCGACCAACTCCGCGACGACGTGCTCGGCCAGCGCTTCGCCGGGATGCGCGACGCGGTGCGCGCCTCCGCCGACCCGGCCGCCCAGCAGCGGCTCGCCGAGATGATGGGCGATCTGAACGACCTGCTGGCCCGGCACGGTCGCGCGGAGGACACCACCGACGCGTTCGCCGAGTTCATGCGCCGACATGGCGACTTCTTCCCGGAGAAGCCGGAGAACGTCGACGAGTTGATCGATGTGCTGGCCCGCCGGGCGGCGGCCGGTGAGCGGCTGATGAACTCGCTCTCCGAGCGGCAGCGCGCCGAGCTGGCTGGCCTCATGCAGCAGTCGCTCGGCGACCGCCTCGCGGGGGAGTTGTCAGCGCTCGACGCGAACCTGCGCGCGCTGCGACCCGATCTGCGCTGGGGGCGCGGCGAGCGGGTCCGTGGCGACCAGCCGCTGGACTACGCCGACGCGGCCGGCGCGCTGGGTGAGATCGGCGACCTGGACGACCTGCTGGACCAGCTCGACCAGGAACACCCGGGGGCGACCCTCGACGACGTGGACGTCGACGCGGTGGCGCGCACATTGGGCCGGGACGCGGCCGATGACGTTCGCCGTCTGCGTGACCTGGAGCGGGAGTTGCGCCGCCAGGGGTGGGTCAGCCGGGACGCGGAGGGGCTCACGCTGAGCCCGAAGGCGCTGCGCCGGCTCGGCGGGACCGCGCTGCGGCAGGTCTTCGCGGAGCTGACCGCCGGGCCGCGTGGCCAGCACGACCTGCGCTCGGCCGGTGCGGCGGGCGAGGTCAGCGGCGGGTCCAGGCCCTGGCAGTACGGCGACGAGCAACCGTTGGACGTGGTCCGCACGTTGACCCGGGCGGTCAGTCGGGCCGGGCCGACGGTCCCGGTGCAGCTCGCGGTGGACGACTTCGAGGTGGTGGAGACCGAGAGGCGCGCCTCGGCCGCTGTGGTGCTCTGCGTCGACCTGTCGTACTCGATGATCTCGCAGGGTCGTTGGGGGCCGATGAAGCAGACGGCGCTGGCGTTGGCGCACCTGATGGAGACGCGCTTCCCACAGGACGCTTTGCAGATCGTGGGCTTCGGCCGGGAGGCGATGACGCTCACCCAGCAGGAGTTGGCGGCCGTGGAGCCGGACATGGAGCAGGGCACCAACCTCCAGCACGCGCTGCGGTTGGCGGGCCGGCACCTGCGCCGGCACCCGGACGCCGAGCCGATCGTGCTGGTGGTCACCGACGGCGAGCCGACCGCGCACCTGGATCCGGACGACGGGGAGGCGCTGTTCCACTGGCCGCCGCTGCCGGAGACGATCGAGGCGACGGTCCGCGAGGTGGACCGGCTGAGCCGTTACGGTGCCACGCTCAACCTGTTCATGCTCGGTGACGATCCGGGCCTGCGACGCTTCGTCGACGCGGTGGCCCGCCGCAGCCGGGGTCGCATGTTCACGCCGGACACCGACGACCTGGGCGAGTACGTGGTCAGCGACTACCTCCGCTCCCGCCAATCCCGCCGCTAACTCCCGCCGCGGCGGGTTGACTGGGGGGATGGAGAGCGGGGGATTGCGGCGGGCTTACGGTGCCCTGTTCGCGGAGGTCGACGCTGGAGGGTTCGGTCCGGCTCCGGAGGGGCAGCTCAGTGCCGAGCAGATCGTCGCGCATCTGGTCGCCAACGACGAGCTGATGATCCACGCCACCGAGGCGTTGCTGGCCGGGTCGCCGTTCGCCTACTACGAGTTGGAGGAGGACGTGCACCGCCCGCAGCTCGACGCGCTCGCCGCCGAGCAGGGTGGCCTGCGTGGCCTGACCGCGCTGCTGCACGGCACCAGCGACCGGCTGTGCGGGCTGGTCGACCAGCTCGGCCTGGCAGCGGAGACGCCGGTCGAGACGCACCTCCGCGAGGGCTTCGACCTCGTCGTCGACGAGCCACTGCCCTGGTCCCGCACCCTGGACCTGCACACCCGGGTGCACCTGCCGAAGCACCAGTCCCAACTGCACCTGCTCCGGTCCTGAACGGCGGCGGCTGATCAGTGCGACCTGGCACGGGTGCCGTGGTCCGTTGAGCGTGATGTCTGTGGGTCATCTTCATGACCCACAGACATCACGCCCGCCCAGCCCTACCCGTCCCCTGCCCCCGGCTCCACGCGATCTTGCACTTTCTGTCCCAGCAATTAGGGCAAACCGTGCATACGGGCGACCGGAAGTGCAAGATCGCGGGGGCGCAGCGCGGGGGTGCGGGGGCGCGGTCAGGTTTTGATCAGTTCGGGGCGGGGGTGGAAGGTGCGGCGGTAGGTGGACGGGGCCACGCCGATGCGTTGGTGCAGTTGCTGGCGTAGGGCGGCGGTGGTGCCGAAACCGCAGCGGTGGGCGATCTGGTCGACGGTGAGGTCGGTCGTCTCCAGCAGCAGTCTCGCGTGGTCGGTGCGCTGGTGCAGCAGCCACTGCGCCGGGCTGAGGCCGGTCTCCGAACGGAAGCGTCGGGTGAAGGTGCGCACGCTCATCCGCGCCTGCTCGGCCAGGTCGCGCAGCGCGATCGGTTCGTGCAACCGCTGCCGCGCCCACTCCCGGGCTCCCGCCGTGCTGGTGTCGGTCGCCTTCGGCACCGGCTGCTCGATGTACTGCGCCTGACCGCCGTCGCGCCACGGCGGCATCACGCAGCGGCGGGCCGCCCGGTTGGCCACCTCGCTGCCGTGGTCGAGGCGGATGACGTGCAGGCAGAGGTCGATGCCGGCGGCGACTCCGGCCGAGGTGAGCACCCGGTCGTCGCCGATGAAGAGCACGCCCGGGTCGAGGTCCACCCGGTCGTGCAGGCGGCGGAACTGCTCGGCGTACGCCCAGTGGGTGGTCGCCCGCCGCCCGTCGAGGAGCCCGGCGGCGGCGAGCACGAACGCGCCGGTGCAGATCGACATGATCCGGGCACCCCGCTCGTACGCCGCGCGCAGCGCCTCGGTCACGTCCGGCTCGACGATGCCCGAGGACAGGACGGTGTCGTCGTGGATGCCGGGGACGATCACCGTGTCGGCGGTGTCGAGCAACTCCAGCCCGTGGTCGGGGAGCACCTGGAAGCCCGCGGTGCTACGGACCGGCTGCCCGCCGGGAGTGCACACCAGGACGTCGTAGTAGTGCGTCTCGTCGGTGGCGCGGGCGGTGCTGAAGACCTGGGCCGGGGTGCCGAGGTCCAGGCCGACCACGTGGTCGAGGGCGAGTACGGCGATGTTGTGCGGGCGTACGGACATGGCCCGATTATTGCGCACGATGGCTTTCCGGCCACTCGTCGCCGTCAACGGCCCCGCTCAGACTTGTCGCGTGACCAAGAACCGCCGTCTGCATCCCGCCTGGTTGGTCGCCGCCGTTGCCTTCGTGGCGCTGGTCGGCGCGGCCGGCTTCCGTGCCACCCCGTCGGTGCTGCTGCACCCGCTGCACGAGGAGTTCGGCTGGCCGCTGGCCACGATCTCCGCGGCCGTCTCGGTCAACCTGCTGCTCTACGGGCTCACCGCGCCGTTCGCGGCCGCCCTGATGGACCGGTTCGGCATCCGCCGGGTGGTCTCGGTGGCGTTGCTGCTGGTCGCCGCGGGCAGCGGTCTGACGGTCTTCATGACCGCCAGTTGGCAGCTCCTGCTCTGCTGGGGTGTGCTGGTGGGGCTGGGCACCGGCTCGATGGCGCTGGCGTTCGTGGCCACCGTCACCGGCCGTTGGTTCGTGCACCGGCGGGGCCTGGTCACCGGAGTGCTGACCGCCGGCGGGGCGGCCGGGCAACTGGTGTTCCTGCCACTGATCGCCATCCTGGTACGCGATCACGGCTGGCGTACCGCCGCACTCGTGGTGGCCGCGGCAGCGCTGGCGGTCGTACCCCTGGTGGTGTGGCTGCTGCGCGAGCACCCGGCGGATCTCGGCCTGCCCGCCTACGGGGCGACCGCTGTCGTCGCGGCGCCGCCGGCGACCGGCGGCGCGGCGGCCCGGGCGATCGGCGCGCTGGCCACCGCGGCCCGGACCCGACCGTTCTGGCTGCTGGCCGGAGGCTTCGCGATCTGCGGGGCGACCACGAACGGCCTGGTCGGTACCCATTTCGTGCCGGCCGCGCACGACCACGGCATGTCCCAGACCACGGCGGCCGGGTTGCTCGCCCTGGTGGGGCTCTTCGACATCGTCGGCACCATCGCCTCCGGCTGGCTCACCGACCGGGTGGACAGCCGGCTGCTGCTCGGCTTGTACTACGCGCTGCGCGGGTTGTCCCTGCTGGTGCTGCCGAGCCTCTTCTCCGGCACCGCCGAGCCGAGCATGCTGGTGTTCATCGTCTTCTACGGCCTCGACTGGGTGGCCACGGTGCCGCCGACGGTGGCGCTGTGCCGGGAGTATTTCGGTGGCGCCGGAGCTGTGGTGTTCGGCTGGGTGTTCGCCGCGCACCAACTGGGCGCGGCGGTCGCCGCCACCGGCGCGGGGCTGGTCCGGGACCGGCTGGGCGACTACGCGATGGCCTGGTACGTGGCGGGTGCGCTGTCGATCGGCGCCGCCGGGCTGTCGTTGCTGCTGCGCCGCCGACCGGGCCGAGCGGTGCCGGAGGCCGTGCTGGTCGCCGCGACCGCGCCCAGGGCGTGGAGGTTCCGGGGTTGAACCGCGCTGAACCTGACGGCCGCACGGGACGTGCGACGCGTCGGCCGGTCAGCTCACTGTCCACTGCTGGGCCGGCCAGCCGTCGCACTGTCGCTGCCGGATGTCATCGCCCGCCTCGACGGCGTCGTCGTCGGCCTGGGCGCACCTGTTGCTGTGCGCGGCGATGAGCAGGACCGCGCTGGTGTCGGTCCCGCCGAACCGCCACTGCTGGTTGGCCCCACCGTGGCAGGGGAACTGCAGCAACCGCGCGCCGTCGTCCTGACTGCCACCCTCGACGTCGAGGCACTGCCCGTACGCGGCGTTCGTCAACGACAGCACGCCCGCGCCGGCCGGCCTGACCACCCACTGCTGCTCCGGGGCGCCGGTGCACACGACCAACTCGGCCCCGGCCTCCTTGCCGTCACCGTCGAGCCCCAGGCAGAGGCCCGAGGTGGCGCGCAGCACCCGGGGCCCGGTGGGCGGGGCGGCCGGCGTGCTGGCTGACGGGGTCGGCGACGGCTCGGCCGGTGCGGTCGGGCTCGGCTCGCCGGTCGGCGCGCTGGGCTGCGCCGCGCTGGACGGTGAACCGACCGACGCCGGCACCGACGGCCCGCCGTCACCGTCGAGCAGCCCGGTGGCGAAGACGACCCCCAGGAGTACGCCGACGGCCCCGACCGCCACCGCGACCCGCAGCAACGGATCGGCCAGCGGGCCGGAGCGCGGTGCCCGGTGCCCGCCGTAGACGGTGCCGGCGGGATCGGGGCGTTCCTCGGGCGCTGACATACGCGCCATCCTCACCCACGACGTCGCGCCGGAGCCAGCCCGGCGGTGCGGGGGTCGGCGAGGCTCAGCGGGTGGGCTGCTCGTCGGTGACGTCGGCCACCGTGGCGTCGAGGGCGGCGATCGCGGCGTCGGCGTCGATCGCGATGGCGAGACCCCGCTCGCCGGCGCCAAGGGTGATCTCCCGGCCGCGCAGCCGCTCGTCGGCGACCACCGGCCAGGCGGTGCTCGCGCCGAACGGGGTGATGGTGCCGCGTTCGTAGCCGGTGGCGGCCAGTGCGCCCGCCGCGTCCGGCATGGAGAGCCGGTGCACCCCGAGCAGGGCGCGCAGCTTGGGCCAGGAGATGACCCGGTCGCCGGGGGTGAGCACGAACAGGTGATCGTCTTCGCCGCGCCGGACCACGATTGTCTTGACCACGTCGGGGACGGTCACGCCCCGGGCGGCGGCGGCCTCCGCGAGGCTGCCGACGGCACCGTGGCTGACCAGCCGATACGGCAGTTGGGCGGCGTCCAGGGCGGTGATCGCTGGCGATGGCATGCCCGCCACGGTAGCCGTCGGGCCTGCCAGCGGACGGGAAACTGCCACCGCCGACATCCCACGGTTTCCAAAAGGCGAGCGTAAGGTGATCACATGCGCGCTGAGCGTGTGGATCACCCAATTGACCATGATCAAGCGGTGGACACGCTGCGGCGGTCGTACGCCGCGGTGCCCACTGGCGAGCCTGTCCGGCTGGCCAAACGCACCTCCAACCTGTTCCGCCCCCGGTCCGCTCCCCGGACTCCGGGGCTCGACGTGAGTGGCCTGAACGGCGTGCTGTCGGTCGACCCGGCCGGCCGCACCGCCGACGTGCAGGGCATGTGCACCTACGAGGACCTGGTCGACGCGACGCTGCCGCACGGCCTGATGCCGCTCGTGGTGCCGCAGTTGCGCACCATCACGCTGGGCGGCGCGGTGACCGGCCTCGGGATCGAGTCGACCTCGTTCCGCAACGGACTGCCGCACGAGTCCGTCCAGGAGTTGGACGTGCTCACCGGCTCCGGCGAGATCATCACCGCCCGACCCGACGGCGAGCACGCCGACCTGTTCACCGCGTTCCCCAACTCGCTGGGCAGCCTCGGGTACGCCACCCGGCTGCGCATCGAGCTGCAACCGGTCGGCCGGTACGTGGCGTTGCGCAACGTCCGGTTCACCCAGCTGGAGGCGCTGACCGACGCGATCGCGGAGGTGACCGCCACCCGGTCCTGGGCCGGCGAACCGGTGGACGCGATGGACGGGGTGATGTTCAGCCCCGGCGAGGCGTACCTGGTCTTCGCCACGTTCACCGACGGGGCCGACCCGCCCAGCGACTACACCGGTCAGTCGATCTACTACCGGTCGCTGCGCCAGCGCACCCGCGACGTGCTCACCGCGTACGACTATCTGTGGCGCTGGGACACCGACTGGTTCTGGTGCTCGTCGGCGTTCGGCGCGCAGCACCCGGTCGTGCGCAGGCTCTGGCCGGCGCGTTACCGGCGCAGCGACTTCTACCACCGACTGGTCCGGTTGGAGCACCGCCACCAGGTGGCGGCCCGGATCGACCGGCTGCGCGGGCAGCCGGCCCGGGAGCGGGTCGTGCAGGACGTGGAGATCCCGCTGGACCGTACGGCCGACTTCCTGCGCTGGTTCGCAGGCAGGGTGGGAATGAACCCGGTGTGGCTGTGTCCGTTGCGACTGCGTGAGCCGGCGGGGCCCGGTTCGGCGCGGTCCTGGCCGCTGTATCCGCTGCGGCCCGGGCAGGACTACGTCAACATCGGGTTCTGGGGGAGCGTGCCGATCGCGCCGGGCGCCGCCGACGGCGACGTCAACCGCACGATCGAACGCAGGGTGTCGGAGTCGGGCGGGCACAAGTCGCTCTACTCCGATGCGTACTACGACCGGGACGCCTTCGATCGCCTCTACGGCGGCGACACGTGGCGCGCGGTGAAAGACCGCTACGACCCGGACCACCGGCTGACGGGACTGTACGAAAAGGCGGTAGCACGAGCATGAGCCTGACCGACAGAGATCAGGGGGCGGCGAGCGTTCCCGCCACCCCGCCGGCGGGGGGCCGGCAGACGGGTCCGACCGTCGCGGATGTCATCCGCGCGGTCACCACGGGGCCGTTGCCGGTGCGGATCACCGGGTACGACGGCAGCGCCGTCGGCCCGTCCGACGCCGGCATCACCCTGGCGATCCATTCCGAGCGTGGGCTTTCGTACCTGCTCACGGCGCCCGGCGACCTGGGCATGGCCCGTGCGTACGTCAGTGGTGACCTGGCGTTGCAGGGCGTGCACCCGGGTGACCCGTACGAGGCGTTGCGGGTGCTCAAGGACGAGCTGCGGTTACGCCCACCGTCGCTGGCCGAGGGGTTGGCGCTGGTCCGTGGGCTGGGCTGGGAGCGGCTGATGCCGCCGCCGGCACCGCCGCAGGAGGCGCAGCCCCGCTGGAAGCGGGTGATGAACGGGATGCGGCACTCGCGGGTGCGGGACAGCACAGCCATCTCGCACCACTACGACGTGTCGAACGCCTTCTACGAGAAGGTGCTGGGTCCGTCGATGACGTACACCTGCGCGGTGTTCCGGTCCCCGGATGACACGCTGGAGCAGGCCCAGGCGGCGAAGTACGACCTGGTCGCGGGCAAGCTGGCGCTGAAGAAGGGGATGCGGCTGCTGGATGTCGGGTGCGGCTGGGGTGGCATGGTGCGTCATGCGGCCCGCGAGTACGGCGTCAAGGCGCTCGGGGTGACCCTGTCGAAGGCGCAGGCGCAGTGGGCGCAGGCCGCGATCGAGCGGGAGGGGTTGACCGAGCTGGCGGAGGTGCGATACCTCGACTACCGGGACGCGCCGGCCGAGCAGTTCGACGCCATCTCCTCCATCGGGTTGACCGAGCACATCGGGGTGCGCAACTACCCGGCCTACTTCGGGTCGCTGCGCAGTCGGCTGCGGCAGGGCGGGCGACTGCTCAACCACTGCATCACCCGCGCTGACAACCGGGCGCCGCACCGCTCGGGCGCGTTCATCGACCGGTACGTCTTCCCGGACGGTGAGCTGGCCGGTCCGGGCCGGTTGATCAGTGAGGTGCACGATGCCGGGTTCGAGGTGCACCACGAGGAGAACCTGCGCCAGCACTACGCGCTGACGCTGGCCGCCTGGTGTCGCAACCTGGTCGAGCACTGGGACTTCTGCGTCTCGGAGGTGGGCGCGGGCACCGCCCGGGTGTGGGGGCTCTACATGGCCGGGTCGCGGATGGCGTTCGAGCGCAACGGCATTCAGCTGCACCAGGTGTTGGCCACCCACAACGGCCCGAACGGCGTGAGCGGCTACCCGCTGCGACCGGACTGGTTGCCCTGATCACCTGCTGACCGTCGCCTGAAGCCGCGTCGAAAGAAGTCGGCGCGGCTTCTCGCGAAGCGATTGACAAAGAAGTTTTGTACGTACAAACTGATTTTGCCATGAGAGATGTCCTGTACCTGGAGCAGATCGAGCAGGCCGAAGTCCTGCTCAAGCCGCATCGCGTCGAGGTGCTGCGGCAACTGGCCGAGCCGCGCACCTGCACCGAGGTCGCGGCCCGACTCGACCAGACGCCACAGCGCGTCTACTACCACGTCAAGCAGCTCGTCGCGGCTGGCCTCGTCGAGCTGGTCAACGAACGCAAGGTCCGCGGCATCACCGAAGGCATCTACCAGGCCGCCGCCCGCTCCTACTGGCTCTCCCCGCGACTCGTCGGCCGGATCGGCCTGCGACGGGCCCGCGACGAACTGAGCCTGGGCTACCTGCTCGACCTGATGGAGGAGGTCCAGGCCGACATCGCCGGCCTGGACCGGGCGGCACCAGAGCTGCCCTCGATCGGGGTCTCCGGCGAGATCCGGGTGCCGGCCGAGCAGCGTCAGCAGTTCCTGCACGACCTGCAAACCGCGCTTCAAGACCTGTTCACCCGCTACGGCGGCAGCGAAGGAGATGCCTTCAAGCTGGCCGTCGCCTGCTATCCGAAAGGGAACGACAATGAGTGAGCCGATGAAGGTCAAGGCCCGTCTCTCCGCGCCCGTCGGGCGCGTCCGCCAGGCCCTGACCGACCCGGCCGAGCTGCGTCTCTGGCTGGCCGAGCACGCCGAGGTCGAGCTGCCCCGGCGGTACGAGTTCTGGGGCCGTTACACGCCCGAGGGCGACGCCCCGCACCAGCGGCTGCTGCACGCCGACGACGACACGCTGCGCTTCGGCTGGCTGCTCGACGGCGTGGAGACCACCACCGAGTTCCAGTTGACCGCCGAGGGCGCCGACAGCACGGTGCTCACGCTGATCCAGAGCCACTTCGACTTCGCCGAGGCGATGAGCGGCTCCACCATCCGGGGCGTGCTCCAGACGTACTGGGCGCTGTCCATCGCCAACCTGGCCGCCCACCTGGAGGGCAAGCCACTGCTGCCCCGCACCGACTTCACCTCCGCCGACCTGCGGGGCGAGCTGGTCATCGCCGCCCCCGCCGACAAGGTGTGGGAGTCGCTGACCGACTCCGAGCAGGCCAGCGCCTGGTTCGGCTACCCGATCGGCATCGAGCCCTGGGTCGGCGGCCGGTACGCCATGGGCGGCTTCGAGACCGGTTACGCGGCCAAGGTCGTCGGCCTGGAGCCCGGCCGCCGGATGTCCGTCGACTGGGGTCCGACCGGCGTGACGAGCTGGGAGCTGGCCGAGTCCGGTGGCCGGACCACGCTGACCTTCGTGCAGAGCGGCTTCGACGAGGCCAACCCGCCGTACGGGGCCTGGAGCGGGTCGGTTGCCGGGCTGTTCGAGCTGCGCCGCTTCCACGAGATGCGGAACTGGCAGTCGATCTGGCTCTCCGAGGAGATCCCCGGCCTGGAGCCCGCGCCGGCAGGCTGACAGCCGCACGGTGGTCGCGTCACCGTGATCGTCATGCGTTGATCGCCTGCCTTGATCGTGCTCGATCAGGGATGTAGTGGCCTCGTTCGCCCCGGAGGCCACTACATCCAGGATCGAGCACGATCTTGTACGTCCGTCGCCCGGCTTTCCCTGATCTGCTGCCGGGATCTGGTGACTTTTCGCGGTTGGGTGGGTACTGGCTGGCGATGTTCTTCATCTTTGGTCTGCGTACCAAGGTCGACCGGTCCGGTGTCGTGCAGCAGGTCTGCCGCCACTGCGGCAACCAGGCCGCGCAGGTGATCACCCGCCGCTCGACGAAATTCACAGTCTTCTTCATTCCCCTCATCCCGATCCGCACCCGGTACGCGCAGCAGTGCACGTTCTGCGGGGCGGAGTACGAGGTTGCCAGGTCCGACGCCGAGCGCCTCCCGGTCGGCTGATCCGACGATGGAACGCTTCCTCTGCTGGCTGATCGGTCGACAGACGTCCTCGGTCGACGTGGCTGTGCACACCGTTGCCCGCCCGCCCTGCACCCCCGGCCGGCGTAGACGCCGCCGCGCACGCCGTCCGTTGGCCGGCACCGCCTTGCCCCGTTCACCCTGGAACCGATCTGCTGGCCGCTGACCGGAGGCCGGAGCCGCAGCGGGGTGAACGTTCGGCTCTGGCGGCCTTTCTGGGCGCTGGTTAGGCTTTCGGGGTTTGCCGTGGACCGGCGCCGCCGAGGGTGCACGCACGACGAAAGAGCCGGAGCGACCGTGTCCCGACAGGACGGAAAGCAGGCTGCGGGGACGCTGAACCCCGCCGGTGCTTTCGTCGCGGCTGCCGTCATCCTGCTGGAGGCGGGTTGGCTGTTTGCCGCGTTGCCCGGTGCCGCGCTGGTCAGTGACCTCGGTGGGATGCTGGTGGCCGGCTGGGCGACACTCGCGTGCGTCGGGGTGGCCCGTCGGCATCCTGCGCCGCTGCGCCGGTTCTGGACGCTGCTCGCTCTCACCATGGGGCTGGCCGCGATCGGTCGGGCGATCTGGACGGCGCAGCGGCTCGTCGGCGGTGACCTGCCGCACACGCCGGTGGTCGGGGTGGTCTTCACCGCCGGCATCCTCACCGGCACTGCCGCGCTGCTCAGCTCGCCGTCCGCACCGAGGACCGCGGTGGGGCGGGCCCGTACGTTGCTGGACGGGGTGATCGTCGCCCTGGCCCTGGTGCCGATCGGTTGGGTGCTGGTCTTCCGTGGGGTCGCCGCCGCCGAGCTGGCCGACCCGGCGCGCACGCTGGGGCTGCTCTACCCGATGTTCGACCTGATGCAGCTCACCATCCTGGTCGCGGTCTCCGGGCCGGCCCGGCCGATGTGGCGGCCGATGACGATCCTCGCGGCGAGCCTCACCCTGCGGGTCGTCGCCGACGTCGTCTACGTGTCGCTGGTCGCCCGCGCCGACTACACCGCCGGTCACCCGATCGACCTGTGCTGGCCGTTGAGCTACCTGCTGATCGGCCTGGCCACCCGGAACCCGCCGCCACCGGATTGCGACGGCACCGACGACACCGCCGAGTCGCCGCTGCCGCCCTGGTGGCGGGTGGCGCTGCCGTACCTGCCGGTGGGTGGGGCGATCTTCGCGGTGGTGCTGGCCCGTCGGCCCACCGGGCAGACCCCGCAGCTGGTGTTCGTGACCATGATGGTGTTGCTGGCCGCCCTCGCCGTCCGGCAGGGGCTGGCGGCCAACGAGAACCTGCGGTTGGTGGCCCGGCTGCGCCGGCTCGCGTACGGCGACCAGCTCACCGGGCTGCCCAACCGGCTGTTGTTCAACCGGCGGCTGCGCCTGGCCCTGCGCGACGGGCGACCGGTGGCGGTGCTGCTGCTCGACCTGGACGGGTTCAAGCAGGTCAACGACCGGTTCGGGCATGCCACCGGTGACACCCTGCTGACCGGGCTGGCGGCCCGGATGCACACTGCCGTGGACGGTGACGGCACCATCGCCCGGCTCGGTGGTGACGAGTTCGCCGTGCTTGTCGACGGCGACCGGCCGGTGTCACCCGAACGGCTCGCCGAGCGGCTGCTGGACGCGTTGCGGCCCTCCGACGACGAGGAGGACGTCGGGGTGCACCCGTCGGCGAGCATCGGTATCGCCGAGTACGGCCCGCAGCACGCCTCCCACAGCGACCTGCTGCGCGACGCCGACATCGCCATGTACGCGGCCAAGGCGGCCGGGAAGTCCGCGTACCGCACGTGCACGGCGGCGTTGCGCGAGTCGGCCGTCTCCCGCGCTGAGTTGATTGCCGACCTGCGCCGCGCTGTCGACGAGGACCAGTTGCACCTGGAGTTCCAACCCATCGTCGACCTGACCACCGGCGCGGTGCGCAGCGCCGAGGCGCTGGTGCGCTGGCGGCACCCCCGGCTGGGGATGTTGTCGCCGTCGAGGTTCCTGCCGCTGGCCGAGGAGACCGGGCTGATCCTGCCGATCGACCGTTGGGTGATCCACGAGGCGTGCCGGGCCGCCGCCACCTGGCGGGGCCGGATGCCGGAGGCGACGGTCGCGGTGAACATCGCCGCCGCGCACCTGCGCCGGCCGGATCTGATCGCCACGGTCACCGCGGCGACCAGCGCCGCCGGGTTGGCACCACGGGCGTTGACCCTGGAGTTGACCGAGTCGGCGTTGATCGAGGGCACCGAGGCGGTGCTGGAGCGGCTGCACCAACTGCGGGAGTTGGGCATCCGGATCGCCATCGACGACTTCGGCACCGGCTACTCGTCGTTGAGCTACCTGCACCGCATCCCGGCCACCGAGCTGAAGATCGACAGGTCGTTCGTGGCCCGACTGGGCACCGACGACCGGGCGTACGCGACGGTGGAGATGGTCACCCGCCTGGCCGGCGCGTTCGACCTGGCGGTGGTCGCCGAGGGGGTGGAGACCGAGCGTCAGCACGAGGCGGTCACCGCGATCGGCTGCCCGCGAGGCCAGGGCTATCTGTACGGGCGGCCGGACGGCCCCGCCATGGTGGGCCAGAATCAGAGTTGACTCTCACGTAGCGGCAGGCAGGAGCCTGGTTCCCGGAAGGGAGGGGGACCATGGCGTACACGGTGGGTCAGGTGGCGAAGGTGGCCGGCGTGACGGTGCGGACGCTGCACCACTACGACGAGATCGGGTTGCTCTCGCCCAGCGGGCGCACCTCGGCGGGTTACCGCCGCTACGACGACGCGGACCTGCAACGGCTGCAACTCGTCCTGTACTACCGGGAGCTTGGTTTCCCGCTTGAGGAGATCACCGCGATCATCGACGACCCGGCGGCCGATCCGGCCGCGCACCTGCGCCGGCAGCACGAACTGCTGACGGTACGGCTCAAACGGTTGCAGGAGATGGTCACGGCGATCGAGTTCGCGATGGAGGCGAGCAGGATGAACATTCAACTCACGCCGGAGGAGCGGTTCGAGGTCTTCGGGGACTTCGACCCGGAGGAGCACCGGGCCGAGGCGGAGCAGCGCTGGGGTGACACCGACGCGTACCGGGAGTCGAACCGGCGGGCCTCCCGCTACGGCAAGGAGGACTGGCTACGGATCAAGGCGGAGAACGAGGACTGGGGTCGACGGATCGTCGCGGTGATGGCCTCGGGTGCCCCGGCCGACGGCCCGGAGGCGATGGAGTTGGCCGAGGAGCACCGGCAGATCATCAGCCGCTGGTTCTACGAGTGCTCGTACGAGATGCAGACCGGGTTGGCCGACATGTACCTGGCCGACGAGCGGTTCACCGCGCACTACGAGAACATTTCGCCGGGGCTGGCCGCGTATCTGCACGAGGCCATCCACGCCAACGCGATCAGCCGGGCGTGACGACGGGCGGTCCGGCTAGTCTGGCCGGACCGCACCGCCCGGGGGAGATGACAGTGCCGAAACCGAAGCTGATCGCCGTTGTCGCAGTGCTCGTGGTGGCGGTCGGTGCCGGGGCGTGGGCGCTGGTCGCCGCCGGCGACGACGACCCGGGCCCGGGTCGTCCGGCGGCGTCGGCGAGCGCCGACCCGGTCGGTGTGTTGAAGGCCGCCGCCGCGAAGGCCGACGAGCAGCCGTACAAGCTGACGGTCGGCACCGGCGGCACGGACGGGGACGCGACTGTGCTGCTCTGGGACCCGAAGGCGAAGCGTGGTCTGGAGACCACCTCGCTGAAGGTGCCTACCGGTGTGGTGAAGATCGAGCGGTTGACCACCGGGCCGGACGTGTACGTGCGGGTCACCGCCCCGGACCGCCGCGTCCCGGTTTGGGACGGCAAGACCTGGTGGCACGTCGGCAGAGCGGGTGCCCCGGCGGCCAAGCAGGGCCTGGACAACACCCGGCTGGCCAGCACGCTGGACGCACCGACGGGGGTCCGGCTGACCGCCGAGCGGGAGTACGCGGGCACGCTGGACCTGCGCGAGAGCGGCGCGGTGCTGGGCAGCGGCGTCGGCAATGTGCTGGGTGACCGGGCGGGGGCGGTCCCGTTCACCGCCGCCGTGGACGAGCAGGGTCGGCTGGTCCGCTACCGCATCGAGTTGGCCAGCGAGCAGTCGCAGACCGCCCAGCTCGACCTGACGTACTCGGATTTCGGGCTGCCGGTGTCGGCGGACCCGCCGGCGGCCGACCTGGTGGGCGAGGACCCGCCGGCGAACATTCCCGGCGCCTGAGGGCGGCTCATTCCTCGACCGCCCCCTCGGTGGGGGTGACCAGGAAGTCGTAGACGGTGCGGGCCATCCGCCGGACCGTCTCGTCGCCGGTGGCCATAGGGCCGGCGGTGAGGAACGCGACGGCGGTCTCGGTGCCGGGGATCAGGTAGTAGCCGACGTCGTGTGAGGCGTCCGGCAGGTCACCGGTCTTGTGAGCCACCGGCACGCCGGGCGGCAACGCCGCCGGGATCTTCGTGTTCAGGGTCTGCTCCCGCATGAAGCCGATCATCAGGTCGCGGGAGGCGGGGGTGAGGATCTCGCCGTCCCAGACCGCGCCGAGCAGTGACACCACGTCGTCCGGGCTGGTGTAGTTCTCCTCGCCGCGTTGCGCCGCCGCGCTGTCGAGCATCCGCCGGGCCAGGATGGTGGACCGCTGGTTCATCGAGTCGATCAGCGCGTTGACCGGGGCGAACCCACCCAGGTAGGTGATCAGCACGTTCGCGGCCACGTTGTCGCTGTACTTGATCAGGTACTGGGCGAGCCGGTGCACTGTGACCACCTGCGGGAACGTCTCGAACTGCAGTTGGCCGGTTCCGCCGACCACGTCCTCCGGGGAGACCAGCACACCGTCGTCGAGGAATACCTGTCCACAGTCGACCCGACGTAGCAGCTCGACGAGGATCCACAGCTTGATGACGCTTGCCGCCTTGGGGCGCAGCGAGCCGTTGACGGCGATCTGCTGGTCGCCGTAGCGGCCGGACAGGTCGCGCACCGTGACCCCGGCCGGGTTGAGGCTCGCGTCGGCGACGACCCGGGCGAGCTGGCCGCTGAGCGGGAACAGCCGGGCCCCGGCGACCGGGTCGGTGGGTGGCTGCGGGCTGGTCACCACCACTCCGGTCAGCGTCGTCGGCGGGCGGTGCCGCTGGATCACCTCCAGCGTGCCCTCGCTGCGCCCAACCAGCGGCACCCGGTAGCGGTAGGCGGTGCCTCCGACGACGACAGCGCCGCTGGCCACCCCGGCGGCGACCCGCATGCCCGGGTCGGCGACCCGACCGGTGTCGCCGTCGCAGGCGCGGTAGCGCACCGTGTGCCCGAGCGAGTCCACTGCGAACACCCCGCCGGGAAACGACAGCCAGGACACCTCACTGGTCGGCGGGCGCTCCGGCGTCGGGTCCACCCCGGGTTCGTGGCTCTGACCGTCGCCGGGCTCCACCCCGTACCCCGGCTCGGTCGTCTGCGCGGGGTCCGCGACGGGCGCGCGGCCCGGGCCGTCCGCGGTGGCCGGCCCGGTCGTCGCGAGCACCGCGAGCGCGACCGCCGCCGTCAACACCTTCAGGGGTACGCGGGCAGAGTTCCCCAGCAGGGAAGATGAGCGCCTCTTGTCGCTTTTTCTCACGTTTGCACGATATGAAGCGCCGGGGGCGGGTGGGACCGGCGGGACCGGCGTCACCCGTCCGGGCGGCAATGTCCCCCTCCGCGGTGGCCCGCAGGTATAACTGTGACCCACAGGTAATCACCGCTTTGCTCTGCACCCGCCGATGCGCCGGTTGCGGACCGTGCCTGGCGCACGGGCGGGTGCAGAGCAAAGGTCAGCCACTCAGCCACTCACCCCGGAGGACCCGTGCTGATCATCGCCGGCAGCCTGACTGTCGAACCGGCCACCCGCGAGGCGTACCTGTCCGACTGCGAACAGGTCATCGCGCGGGCGCGCGCCACCGCCGGCTGCCTCGACTTCCTGCTGGCGGCCGACCCGTTGGAGCCCGGCCGGATCCACGTCTACGAACGCTGGGAGTCACCAGAGCAGTTGGCCGCGTTCCGGGGCTCCGGGCCGGACGACGCGCAGGAGGTCGCCATCCTCGACGCCGACGTGCGGCGCTACCTGATCTCCGGGGTCGAGGCGCCCTGACCCGGCACCCGGTCACGCCGACGGTTCGGGGCTGGTGGGCAGGCCGGGTGCCATCCGGCGGATCGAGGTGAAGGTCGGCGTGAGGGCCTCGTACAGCTCGGCGAAGAGCGGCAGCAGCGCCGCGTAGGTGGCCGCGGCGGCCGGGTCGGGGCGGACCGTCTCCTCGATCCGCACCAGGTCGGCGGCGAGGTCGATGCTGGGGATCAGCCCGAGCGCCTCCATGCCGAGCAGCGCCGCTCCGAAGCTCGACCCCTCGTGCGCGGCCGGGAAGCTCACCGGCAGGCCGAGGGCGTCGGCCAGCATCTGCCGCCACAGGCCGCTGCGGGCGAAGCCGCCACCGGCCCGGACCTCCCGGACCTCGTTGCCGGCCGCGCGTACCGAGCTGAGCACCAGCGCGAGCTGTTGGCAGACGCCCTCCAACGCGGCCCGCACCAGGTGCTCGCGGCGGTGGGCGTGGGTCAGCCCCACGTACGCTCCGCGCGGCAGGGCGCTCCAGTGTGGTGCCCGTTCGCTGTGCAGGTACGGCAACATGATGAGCCCGCCCGAGCCGACCGGCGCGCGGGCCGCCAGGGCGACCAGGTCCTCCTCGGAGTGCTCGCCCAGGTCCGGGGCGAGCGCCGCGCCGGCCCACTTGAGCACGATGCCGCCGTTGTTGATCGCGCCACCGACCGCCCAGCGGTGCTCGGTCAGCGCGTAGCAGAACACCCCGCCGAGCGGGTCGACGCCGGGCCGCTCGACCATCACCCGCATCGCGCCGCTGGTGCCGATCGAACAGGCCACCATGCCGGGGTGCACGGCTCCCAGACCCAGGTTCGCCAGTGGCCCGTCGCCAGCGCCGACCACCACCGGGGTGCGCTGCGGCAGGCCGGTCTCGGCCGCGGCCTGCGGGGTGAGGTTCGGCAGCACGGCGGTGGTGGCGACGAGCTGCGGGAGCTGTTCCTGGGTGATGCCGGCGATGGTCAGCGCCTCGTGATCCCACTTCAGCTCGTGGATGTCGAGCAGGCCGGTGGCCGAGGCGATCGAGTGGTCGGTGACCAGCACGCCGCAGAGCCGCAGCAGCACCCACTCCTTGATGCCCACCCAGTGCGCCACCCGCTCGAAGAGTTTCGGCTCCTGCTCGGCGAACCAGAGCAGCTTGGGCAGCGGCGACATCGGATGCATCGGCGTGCCGGTGCGCCGGTGCAGGGCCAACCCCGACGGCACCGCCCGCAACCGCTCGGCCTGCCGGGTGGACCGCGAGTCGGCCCAGGTCACCGACGGGGTGAGCGGATTGCCGTCCCGGTCCAACCCGATCAGGCTGTGCATCGCGGAGCCGAACGACAGCCCGGCCACCGGCTGGACCAGCTCCGCCACGACCATGCTGATCGACTTGAGCACCGCGTCGAGGATGAGTTGTGGGTCCTGCTCGGCGTAGCCGGGTTGCGGGTTGTCCAGCGGGTAGCCGACCAGGTGACTGCCGAGCTGCCGCCCGTCGGTGTCGTACGCGACGGCCTTCGTGCTGGTGGTGCCGATGTCGACCCCGATCACGACCCCGGGCAGCGTGACTGCCGGCACGACCGTCACCCCCTCGGAGAACATGAACGTCGGCATCAGTATCCCCCTATCGTGCTGGTTGCTCCGCCGATCGGGTAGTTCGCCCGTTTCGGCGTTTCCGGGTGCCGCGCCGCACCTGTTAAACCGTGTGACACCCCAGATTGGTGGCCTGCGCGGCGAAGGAGTCGGCGTGGCGAAGACTGATTCGACGGGTTCCACTTGGCGGTACCGGTGGGCGCACCGGCAGAACGTGCGGCGGGTCAGCACGTACCGCGGCGCTGAGACGGCGTGGCGGCGACGCGACGACGAGTTACGGCGGCTACGCGCCCTGGCCGCCGACTTCCAGGGCTCGGCCGCCGCCGGCGCCGGGCTGGCATTGGAGTTGGCCGCCGACGAGGTGGTGCTCTGGGTGCTACCCGCGGCGCAACTGGTCGAGGTACGGCACACCGCGGTACTGCCCGCGCCGGACCTCACCGTCGCCCCGGGAACCGGGCCGCTGCGCCCGCGCCGCCCGGACGGCGTACGCGTCACCGACGCCGGCATGGCCGTGATCACCAGCCGTAGACTCGTGCTGCTCGGCGGGCGGGGCCGGCGCGACTGGGCGTACGGCCGGATAACCGGCCTGTCCCACGACCCGGCGGCCCCGGTCAGCCTGATCCAGGTGCTGGACCGGCGGCGTATCTCCGGGTTGTTGCTGCCCACCGACGCCGCGCCGGACTTCCGGTTCAAGCTCACCCTGGCCTTCGCCGACGCGATCGAACAGCGCGCGGCGGTGATCGCCCAACTCGACGAGTTGATCGCCGAGCACGCCCAGCTCAAGCCGTTCCGGCCGGCCGCGGCCACCCCCGGGCAGGCGCGACTGTCGTCGTTCGTGCCCGGCGGCCGCAGGAGCATCGCTGTGGCGGCGGCCATCGCGCTGCTGGTGCCGGCGGCACTCATCGAGTCGAACCCGTCCGACCCGAGAGGTGGCGCGGAGGTTGCCGCCGCAGCCACCCCGGCGCCCACCGTCAGCGCCGCACCCGCGCGGATCGGCCCGGCGCTCGCCCTGAAATCCCCGCCGCCGAAGCCGACAAAGTCACCACGCCCGTCGCCCAGCGCGACCCAGAGCTCCCGCTGCGGAGCACCGGAAAACCCGCTGGGGTACGACTTCTGCGGTGGCACGCGGATCCGCAAGCCGGCCGTCGAGGTGTGCGACTGGTTCGACTGCGTACCCCAGTTCTGGGCCGGACGCGGTTACCTCGTGCAGTGCCGCGACGGTTCGGTGAGCCTGGCCGGTGGCCGGTCCAACGCCTGCGCCGGGCACCAGGGCGTGCGGCGGACCATCACGAAGTGACCGATTCGGGGCCTGAAGTCCGCTTCGCTCGGCCAGAATGATCGAGTGGAGATCCGGTCTGACGATGGCGCTCGGGTGCGGGTACGCCCCGTGGGCTACCAGCCCGGCATCGACCCGCCCGACGACCTGGACGGGGCCACGCCCGGCTGGCACGACTGGCTGCTCATCGAGGTGGACGCCCGCACCGCCGACGGCCAGACCTGGTCACACCACTACCCGAGCCTCATGGTCGAGGAGGCCCGCGCGCTCGGCGGCTGGCTGCACGGGCAGGCCACCGCCGCCCTCGGGCTGAGCGCGCCACCGGCGACGGTCCGCTTCACCGAACCCAACCTGGCCCTGCGCAGCCGGGTGCTGCGCCGCCGCCGGCTGGAGCTGACAGTGGAGTTCTCCGCCGAGTCACTGCCACCGTGGATGCGCCGGCCGTCCAGCGCCATCTACCCGCTGATCCTCACCGTCTCCGCTGACGCCCTGGCCACCGCCGCCGAACACTGGGTCGAGCACTGCGAGGCGTACCCACCGCGTACCCAGTCGCGGTTCCCGACCCACGGCCCGCAGCCGTACCGCCGACGAGCCGGCTGATCACCGTCCGGTACGGTGATCGTCGTCAGCCACGAGAGGAGGTGAGCCCGGTGACCATCCACCGTCATTCCTGGGCGCTCCTCTCCGCCGTCCCCCTCAGCTGACCTCTCGCGTCGGGGAGCGCCCTCCTTTTCCGGAGGACCAATGTCTGTCTCTTCATTCCGCATCGACGTCTCCGATGCGGTTCTCGACGACCTGCGGGCTCGACTGGCCCGTACCCGCTTCACCGACCGCAGCGGCACCCAACCGTGGCAGGGCGGCGTCGATCCCGACTACCTGCGGGACCTGGTGTCCTACTGGCACGACGGCTTCGACTGGCGGGCTCGGGAAGCCGGGCTCAACGCGTACCCCCAGCACCTGGCCCTCGTCGGCGGCCGGAAGCTGCACTTCCTGCACGTCCGGGCCGCGCGCCCGGCCGGCGCGCCAGCGCCGTTGCCGTTGATCCTCAGCCACGGCTGGCCCAGCAGCTTCGTCGAGATGCTGCCGCTGGTCGATCGACTGACCGACCCCGACCGGCCCGGCGGCGCGTTCGACGTGGTGGTGCCCTCACTGCCCGGCTTCGGTTTCTCGGAGGCGCCGAACGAGCCGGTGACCCGGGCGCTGCTGGCTCGGACCCTGCACGAGTTGATGACCGACGTGCTCGGCTACCAGCGCTACGGTGCCTTCGGCGGCGACGTCGGTGGAGTGGTCACCGGCTGGCTCGGTGCCCTGTACCCGGAGCAGGTGGCCGGCATCCACATGATCCATCCACCGTTCCCGGCCAGCTTCGACGCCCGTCCGTTGTCGCCGGCCGAGCAGGCGTTCCTGGACGCCGAAGCCGCGTACGACGAGACCGACGGCGGCTACAGCGCCATCATGGGCACCCGCCCGGACACCCTGGCGGCGGCGCTGGCCGACTCGCCCGCCGGGCTGGCCGCGTGGATCGTCGACAAGTACCGGGACTGGAGCGACAACCACGGCGACCTGGCAAACAGCATCGACCGGGACACCCTGCTCACCATCATCACGCTGTACTGGGTGTCGGGCACCGTCGGCTCGTCGTTCCGGCAGTACGCCGACTTCGACCACAACACACCACGACCCGACATCACCGTGCCCGCCGCGTTCACGGTGAGCACCGAACCCGCGCAGGCAAACTTCCCCCGCTCGATCGCGGAGCGGGCCTGCACCGACATCCGGCACTGGAGCGAACCGGGCCGGGGCGGGCACTTCATGCCGTTGGAGGAGCCGGATCTGCTCGCCGGTGAGCTGAGGGAGTTCTTCACCTCGCTGCGCCCGTAGTCATCGCCCCGGCCTCGTAGCGTCCGGCCTGGCCGGCGGCTGTTCGGGTGCCCACCCGGACAGCCGTCGGCACGGACTACGCGCCGATCGACGCCTTGGCGGCGTCGATGGCGTCGGACAACTCCTCGGTGTACGAAAAGCCGTCCTCGACGATGGCCATGTCGACCCCGCACTCGCGCTGCCGCGCTCGCAGTAGCGTCTCCTCCAGCGGGGCCACCGGGAAGGCCAGCGGGTCGAGGTCGGGAGCGGAGTCCAGGTCGCGGACCAGGAGCCACTTGCTCTGCTCGTCGTAGACGACCACCCCGGCGGCGATTCCCCTGGTCCATTGTTCGAAGAGGGTGGCCAGGCTGGTGGCGGCGCGAACCGAGTCCCAGGCGTCGGGTGAGATCTCGTAGCGCCAGATCTCACCCTCGTGGTCGCCGGCCAGCACGAACGTGTAGAGAACGACATCGAAGAAGAACAATGGCAGTTGGTGCCGCCAGGGAAACGGCGTGCCGATCGACAACCCCAGATAGTGGAGCGCGTCCCCGTCCTCCGGCCATGGCATCAGCCACCCCACGTCGGGCAGCACCTGCCGGTCGGGCCAGCGCTGCGCGTGCAACCAGGTCAACTGCTCCGCGATATGATCCACGCCGAAAATCCGCGTGACCTGCGCCGGTGGCTGCCCGGCGGGCGACTCGCCGTAGTCCGGCCAGTCGAGGCCGGCAGCCGTCGCCGCCAGGCGATAGTCGCGTACCGCCGCCCGCAGCACGCGCATGTCATCGAGCACCAGGAAGCTCCTCCGCTGTTAGGGATCACGCGCAGGCTAGCCCGGCAACGGGGGCTTCGGTGCCCGTCAATTCTCTCCTTTCGGGCGCAACGGGATGCATCGATCCCGGTCGCGTTGCCTGTCACGTACGTGAGCGGTTGTACCGCGTGTGACCGTGACCTCTGTGGCCCACGCCCCCTGGCGGATCGCCTGGGCCGAGCGCGAGAACGAGCGCCGGCAGCGCGCGTACCGCGACGCCACCGACGCCTGGCGGCACCGCGGCGACCACCTGGCGCGGCTCCGCATCGAAGCCGCCAGCTTCCTCGGGTGTACGCAGCCCCGCACCGGCCTACCGGTGGAGCTCGACGACGACGAACTCGTCTTCCGCGTCCTCCCCGTCGCCACGCTGGTAGAGGCGGAGGCACGGCACGTCCCCGGCCTGCCCAGGCCGGGCGGCTCCTGTTCCTTCGCTGAGCCCTCTTCCGAGGACCTGCCGCCGGGACTGCGGATCGTCGACAGCGGCATGGCCGTGGTGACCAGTCGACGCGTCGCCTTCGGCGGCCGGGAGCACCGGCGCGAATGGCGGTACGCCGATTTGATCGGCCCCGCCCACCACCCCGATGTGCCGGTCACCCTGCTGCCGGACCGCTGTCGACTTGACGGGCTGCTGGTCCCGGCCGGTGCCGTGGTGAACTTCCGCTTCTATCTCACCCTCGCGGCTGCCAACGATCGCGCTGCCGTCATCGCGCAGATGGACGCGCTGCTGGCCGCGCACCGGGCGGCTCCGCCCGCGCCTCCTCTGCTGGTGGACCCCGACGACGCGCCGCTGACGGCGGTACGCCCCGACCGGCGGGCGCTCGGCGCTGCCGCCGTCGCCGCCGTGGTGGTCGTGACGCTCGGCCCGGGTGCTCTGGGGCCCAATGCTCTGGGGCCTGGCGCATGGGGTCCTCGCGGGCCGGTGCCCTCGGCGGAGATCATCGCCTTGGACGTGCCGACGGCTGGGACGGTTCTTGTTCCGACCGGTCCGGTGGCACCCAGGTCGAGGGTCGGTTCGGCCGACAGCGCCGTGTGGAACCCGCAGTCCGTCCCGGCTGTCCGGCCGTCTGCCCCGGCAGAGGTCTCCACAGTGCCGTCACCGGTGGTGGCGGTGGCCCTGCCGCCGGCCGCTACGCCGTCCGTCGTGCCGACCCCGTCGGCCACTTCGGTGCCGACGACAGCCCCGCCCGTTTCGGCTCCTCCTACGCCGCCCGTCGCGTCGGCCTCGCCGGTGCCAACTGCGACCGCAACGCCGACGGCTACGCCTACGCCCTCGCCGGATCCGGGATTGCTGGCTATCTGCCTGGACCCTGTTCAGCTACCGGTGCTGGACCCGCTGCTCTGCCCGTCTCCGGCGCCCTGATCGACGTCTCCGCCTCCCGTCTGCTCAGTTCGTGGCGCTGAAGTCGGGGACGGTGAGGGAGCCGTCCTCCGCGAGGGTGAAGCCGGGGTTCCAGGCGATCTCCCAGAGGTGGCCGTCCGGGTCGGCGAAGTAGCCGGCGTAGCCGCCGTAGAAGGTCTCCCGAGCTGGCTTGGTCACCGTCGCGCCGGCCTTGGTCGCCGTGGCGATCACCTCGTCGACCTCTGCTTGGGAGCGGACGTTCTGGGCGAGGGTCATCGCGCCGGTGCCCGGACCTTCGATGCCCGCGTCCTCGGCTAGCTTGTCGCGGCCCCAGAGGACGAGAGCCAGGCCGCCGGCCTGGAAGAAGACCGTCTCCTCGACCTCCTGGCCTCGCCAGCCGAGCTGCTCGTAGAAGGCTTTCGCGCGGGCCACGTCCGCGACTCCCAGGGTGATCAGGCTGATCCGCTGCTCCATGGTCTTCAACCTAACGCCCAGCCGTTCAGGGACGTGGTAGGCGGCCTCGACGTCGTTGCCGCCTCAGGCGCGGCAAGAGCACCGCCGAAGTCATCGCCGACACGCGTTCGATGAAGTTCGGTGGGAACGATCCAACCCATAGCATCGTTGCTATGGGTTGGGGTAGCGTGGAGCTGGAACCAGAGGTTCGAGACTGGCTGGAGGAACTGCCAACTGCCGACTTCGCCCGAGCGGCGTTCTACATCGATCTATTGGCTGGCCGAGGTGTGTTGCTCGGAGAGCCGCACAGCAGACAGCTCGACGGCAAGTTGCGTGAGCTGCGGTTTTATCTAGAGCGCGACGCGGTCCGCGTGACGTACTGGATAGCCTCTGACCGGAGAATCATCCTGCTCACGGTGTTCCGCAAGACGCGAATGCGGGAGGACCGGGAAGTCGAGCGGGCTCGCCGCGCATTCGAGCGGTGCGTGGCAGAGCGGCACATCGTGAACGAGGGGGCAGAGCGATGAGTGATCGCCTGGACTGGAACGACCTGCGTGAGCGCCGGATGGCGGAGCCAGGGGCGGCCGAGACCTACGAGGCCACCCGGATCGCCTTCGAGCTCGGGCAGGAGGTGCGCCACCTGCGCGAAGGGCACGGCTGGAGTCAGAGCCAGTTGGCCCGCGCCGCCGGCATGACTCAGTCCGCGGTGGCTCGCTTCGAGGCAGGCGGGACCGTACCGACCTTGCCGGTCCTGGAGCGCTTGGCCCGTGCCCTGGATCGGAGGCTGGACGTCAGGTTCGCCTCGAACGCGGATGCGGCTTGACCACATCCGATGCCTGTCCCGATCAACGGGAGACGTGTTCGCGCAACGGTAGCCGGCGGTCGTTGATCTAGGATGCCAGGTCATGCGGGAGTTCTTCGCGGTCGGCGGTCGGAGGCTCTCGTATCTGGACTTTGGCGGTCCGGGTCAGCCCCTTCTGGCTCTGCACGGGCACTACAACGAAGCTTCGACGTTCGCGCCGCTGGCCGATGCGTTGGCACCGCAATGGCGGGTGATCGCGCTCGACCAGCGTGGGCATGGCGAGTCCGACCGTGCCGAAAGCTATGAGCGGGACGACAACGTTGCCGACGTCGCCGCGCTCCACCAGCATCTGAAGGCTGGTCCCGCTGCGGGCTGGGGCACACACTAGGCGGGGCGAACGCCTACCAGTACTCCAGCCGGCATGCAAACCGGGTCACCGCGCTGATCGTCGAGGACATCGGCGCGGTGGTGGACTGCGACTGGTCGTTCACCACAAGCCTCCCTCGCCGCGCGCCAACCCGCGACGCGCTGGCCTCGGCTCTGGGTGTGGCGGCTCCCTATCTCGAGTGCTCCTTTCGTCAGTCGGAAGACGGCTGGGGCTTCTCGTTCGACATCGATGACACGGTGGCGTCCCAGAAAACGCTCAACGGCGACCACTGGACGGACTGCGTCGCGGTGTCCTGCCCCACCCTTCTGATCCGTGGTACGCGCAGCGACTAGTTGGCGGCCGATCACGCTCGCGAGATGATCGCCCGTCGCCCCGGCCCGGCTTGTCGAGCTGCAGCAGGTCACTTGTGCATCACGATGCCGAAGCGCAGTTCGCCGCTGCGGTCAGCGCCTTTCTGTCCGAGTCGGGTCGGCAACCGTAGACGTCTTCGATCTCCGGACCTGTCTCGGCCGGAACTCGGCCGCTCAACCACTTATTCGACTGCCGGTAGCGCCTTTCCAGCACTCGCTCCCTGGTGGTTCCAGAGATCTGTGGCCCATCTCAGATGAGCCAACAAATACTCCTTACGTGGACGGACCTGAGGCGGGATGGCTAGTTGCCTTCCACCGAGCTGAGCCAGATCTGGAAACGCGTCGAGAGAAGGGCTCAGACGCACAGTCCAATTCGAGGGATCGATGGCGAGAAGAAGGCAGTCGTAGAGCGAGTGAAGATCTCGGCGGAGGAGGACGCCGCCGGCGATATCATGCTTCGGCGTGTCGCAGTAGCGGTATAGGTGAGCCGCTTCGATGGCTTGCGGGGGTTGCGGTCCGGTTATGAGACAGCGGTCCCCGAATCGTTGGCGCAGTACCTGACGAAACTGAGCTTGACCGATGCGAACCTGGCCCAGCCGGGATCGATGTCCAGCCGGTAGCCGTGGGTCTGTGGCTTCGACCCACCATCGGAGGCCGGGGTCATAGGCCTTTTCGAGCAGCCGGGTGATCAGTTCGGGGTGCAGTGGCCGTATCGACTGCTGAGCCGATCGATTGAGATATGCAGACGCTATATCCATCACACGAAGGTCTGCTGTCGGCCTCCAAGTGCGAGTGTAGTCGCACACATGAACGGTGACATTTATCTGTTCCTGAGCGGGTTCGTCGAACAGATACTGGCAGGGTGAGCACTTGTAGCGTGGGGTCAACTCCTTTCGTGTCTTGAAGGCGGTGTTGCCGCAGCGGGGGCAGCGACGCCTTACCTTCGTAGCCGCCTCGGTCTGGATGTCGTCGATCCAGCCGACGCCGAGCACATGGCCACTGTTGCGCAGGACGGCCAAATCACCAGGTTGAACAGCGCGGTGGTTCGGGACCGTGCTGTCCCAAGCGTACGTGCTGCCGAGAACGTCGGTGTACCCAAGGTTTCCAGCGAACTGCCGCTCCGACTCGTCGATGGTCAGACTCCACGCACGGCTCATGGCAGAGGTTTCTACAGCAACCGCACCAGCGCCGCTGCCCCTCAATGCTGACTCACGGGGCGCTTCGGGCAGTCGATCGGCGACCCGGTGATTTCGGTGCACGTGCCCGAGGGCATCCGGCAGGACCTCACCACCTGTGGCGACGTCGAGGTCGCCCGAGGCCGAGGCTCTGGTCGCATGGGTTGCAGCGATCGTCACCGATTCCGCGTACGCCGGCCGGACCATCTGCGTGGTCAACCTGCTCAGCACCAGTGACAAACTCTCTACCTGCTCACCCGGATCCGCGAGACCGTCAGCGAGGAGGAGATGAAACGCAGCCGGCTGCGCGTCGGTACTGCGAACGGGGTCGCGTGGATCTGCTAGCCGAGGCGGTGGTTCCACATCCGCAGTTCCGATCGCTCTTCACCGCCGAGGAATTGGCTGTTGCCAGCAGCCGGGTGGCAGATGCGTCTTCCAACCGCTTGTGACCGGGTGCCGAGGCGGCCGTCACCTCCACCCTTCGGATGGGGGTCACGGCCGCCTCGGTCGTCTCGAACATTCAGCGAACGGGCCGTCAGCGGCCCTTCACATCCTCGCTGTCAGCCCTCTGCCTCCGCAGTTACGCGCGCAGGAGTCGGGTCGTGCTCCTGTAACGTTCGGCCGCCGCGCTTCCCGGCCGGAAATACTCGACGAGGCCCGTGATCGTTTCATCAGGGCCGAGAATTGGCACCGAACGCTCCTCGACCGCCGCCTGGGTGATGCTGAACGCTTCATGCTCGCGGATCCAGCAGACGATCCGCTCCCCATGCGTCCGGGACCGGACCACCGTGACGTTCGCGCGGAACTTCGAGGCGTCAATAGAGCTGTCATCGACGTACCTGGCCCAGCCCGTGATTTTTTCGCCGTCGTGCACGGGAACATCGGCGTGCAGTTGGTAGGCCAGCACAGCCGCCTCCGCCTCGTGCGGCCGAACCCAACCGACACTGCGATAGCCCGTCGGCACCGGCACCCAGCCCACCAGGAGCTGATCGTCGTCCTGATCCGCGGATTCGCTCTCGGTCAGTTCGTCCGTGTCGGTACTGTTGTTGTCCAGGTCGTTATGGGCAGTTGTCTCGTTCTCGCTATCGGCCTCGCCGGGTTCGTTCTGCCCTGTCTCGGCAGCGATATGATCGACAACCTCCGCCTGGTTCACCCATTGATGCCGAGGGCGCGTCCACACCTGCTCCAGGAGCCCCGCGATGTCATCGTCCCCGCGCTGCCGATAGGCCGCGAGAATCTGCCGCGGCTTCGCATCGAGTGGAAGACCAACTGAATAGGCGAGCGCCATCGTCGCCTCTTCAGGGGTCCCGACCCCCTCGGCGCCGATTAAGGACACGGCCTGATCCAGCTGGTCCGCCTCCAGGGCGACCCGATCATCGATCGAGAGGTTGAACCGCCCGTACGGACCGAACTCGAGGAAGGCGGTCTGTCCCTCCCGGGCCTCAAGTCGATCCAGGAACCTCTTGATGGTGCCGCTCGCAGGCTGCAGTCCTGTCCATCGGATGCTCTGAGTGCCCAGATCCGACTCCAACTCGACCACCTCCCCTTGCGAGCATCCGACGAGGTTCGCTACGCCAGAGGGGACAGGGAAGCCCGAACCTCGGAGGTGATCGCGGGTGATGGTGATGCGGAATTTCCACCAGTCACCATGTCGGAAGAGGCGGCGGGTGGCGGTCGGGGCCTTGCGCGGTGCCACCGGCGATTCTCGACGTCGCACGACGCCCTGCGCGATCTCGTAGTCGCCGTTGCCGGCATAGGCCTGGACACTGCTGGACGACACGTCGAAACGGCTGGTGATGGAATCGATCAGCCGGGCGATTTCAATCTGGCCTCCCGCTGCGGCAAGTTCCAAGCCGATCTGCTGCCGGATGGACGTGTACTCCTCCATCTTCCAGCTGGCTAGCCCCCACGTCGCCCGGTCGGTCCTGACGAAGCGCTCATCCTCGCCGAGTTGGTTGGCGAGGCTACGGATGCTGTTGTCGCGGCCCATCTGCAGCTGCAGCTCGTCGATGTGGAGGGGCTCGCCCGTCGCTGCCAGTAACCCTGCCGCGTGATCGCTGAGCGATCGGATGCGGGTCAGGACCTGGTTGTTGTGAAGCGTATAGCCGCACCAGGTCAACCATTCGAGCAATTCGGTCCTGGGCATGGCGGTGGCTGCGGTGACCGCGGCGAGGTCAACAAGACCGTGCTCAGTCGCGAAGTCCTCAAGAAGCGTTCGCGTCTGCTCGCGGGCTGCATTCACGTCAGGCGCCGCAGCCCACCCGTCGGTGACCTCGAAGTAGTCGTCGAGGCGGTCGAGCACCAGCCACAGCGGCACGTCGACGCCGGGAACGTCACGGGCGAGATCAGGATGCAGTGTGATCAGGCGGTTCAGCGCGGCGATCGGTTGGATCTCAGCTCGGAGACTGGCGAGGAGATTGCCGATGCTGGTGCCGAAGTGGAAGGTCCCGGCGAGCAGCTCCCTGATCTTGTTTTCGATCTGACGGACACGCTCGCGCGAAACATCGAACTCGTTCGCGAGTTGAGCAAGCTTCTTCGGAGGTCTGCCGAGGAACCTGTCCCGCAGAATGCGCAATTGTCGATCATCGAAATCGGACAAAAGTGCGGTGAATTCGAGGACGGGATCGGACGTAAGGATACTTCCGGCGATGTCTCCGGCGGTCAAGGAGTTCAGCCGGAGCGCCACCTCCTGGATCTGCTCGGGCGCTCCGTCGTCGATGACGACCTTGAGCAGAGGCTGCTCGCCGCGTTGTCGGATATGGCGCCACGCCGCCAGTTGCCCAAGGTCCTCCAACAACTGTGCCTGCGCCGGAGGCAGCGCTGCCGTCGACGCAGACTCCGCTAGATCTTCGCTGTCGGGGAAAAACCCGTCGTTCAGATCGCCGGGCCGCACGATGGCGGCGGACACGAGCGCGGAGATGACCTCCTCGACCGTGCCCTGCCCCGTGCCGCGCACGTCATACAGGTCCCTGACGGACATCGACTCAAGATCAGCTACGGTCTGCACCAGAAGCCTCTGGAACGCGGTCCTGGCGCGGGCTCCTGTCGAAAGGGTGGACAGGGGCAGGCTGCGGGAGACCGTCGGGAAACTGGGTCCGAAGGCATCCTCCGAGTGCCGCACCAGGAAGAGTCGGGCGAGGTGACGACAAAGAGCCTCGTGGTCGGCCGTCATCGTCGTGACCGCAGGGGACTCCGTGAGCCACCAGTCGGGCGATGGAGTGAGTTCGGTGAGTTCCCGTGCAGTTGCGGGAGTGTGATGAGTGAGCCAGGGCAGCACCTGGATCCAGGACGCGTCCTGATACGCCTCGGGAGGGAGATCCGCAAATACTGCGCTGGTCACACTGTTCCCTTCATGCTCGTGCGATGCGCCATCACATCAGGGCGCGCTCTTGAATCCGAGCCGCTGTGCCTCGGCCCTGACCCGCAGTGCCTGGGATGCCTGCTTTTCGACGATCGGCCAGTTGTTGTTGATGTAGCGGCCGACAGTCTCAGCGAGCTGTCGCTGCCAGGGTTGGAGGTTCCTCGTCTCCTTGGCCCATCTGGCCAGAGCAAACCATTCGAGGGCGGAAACGGCCATCACCAGAGCGACATCGCCTCCGGTGGTGTCATCCGGGTCCGGCGGAGCACTGTCATCGAGCGGCTGTTCCGTCAACTCCGTCAAGAGATCGTCGGGAACGGTCCACGGGATGGCGAGCACCGCCTCCCAGCAGTCCGGGCGCTTCGCCCACTCGCCGATGTTGGTCCCTCCCCTGGACGGATTGACGATCACCTCACGCACGGGTGCACACAGATCGTCGAGGGCGGCGGCGAGCGCAGGTGACAGGCCCTGTTCCCGCCATAGGCGGTCCAGGTCGACGCGCCGGTTGGTGGCCTCCGCCAGTCGGGCGATCGAGTACGAAGTGATGTTGATCTTGTATCCGCCGAAGTCCCTCGCCGCGACGATCTTGTCAGTGGCCTTGAACAAGATCGCCTTGCCGAGCAGACGTTGTGCGTAGCTGACGTTGACAGCTGGGGCATTCTCGCCCATCCGCATCATGAGCTCGCGGAAGTTCTTCTCGGCCCCTCGGCTTACCAGGTAGGGAAGACCGGCCCAGGAATGGATGAACTTGGCCGCGTCAGCCTTGGTGAACTTTTGGCCGGTCGGATGCAGGCTCTTGAACCTGCGCTGGTTCGCGGGGGTGCGTTCGCGGGCCAAGGCGTCGGTGTACTGCCCTCGGGCGCGCTCGTAGAACCACTTCGTCTCCTGGCCGCTTCCGTCCGCTGCCGGCGCCCAGAGCGATCGCGTGACCTGCTCGATGGCCACGTGGAACGGGTGGTTGGAGCTGAAGTCAACGACCGTGACCTTGTTCTGGGTGTTCGAGTACTTGGAGATCTCCGGAACGATCTCCGGCAGGCGATCGGGGGAGACCCGGGTCAGCTTCATCTGTACGTGGACGCGGCTGAGATCCGCCTTGTCACGCGTGTGCGCGTAGTGGATCGAGGCCGTGGTCTGACCGCCGTTGACAATCTGCAGATCGTGGATCTTGCTGATCGCCTGGCCGCCCTCGGGCAGTTCGGTGAAATCGACGGTCGAAGCAGTGGCGGTGATGCCGTTGTTGTAGGCCAGAAAACGGTCCGGGTTGTGCAGAAGTGTGTCCCGGATGCCCTTGTTGACCCCACCCTTGGTCTGCAGGAACGACCGGACATTCAGCTCCAGCAACCGTGTGCCGTGCCGGCCGTAAAGGTCAGCCAGATCCTGTCCTCGAATGATCGCCAGGAAGACCGAGTAGTTGCGGTCGGTTTCGGGCGTGGCGAGGCAGGGGAGCGGTGGATCGAATTCGACCGCGATCGGCTCGCTGAGCGTTCCCGAGGAAGCCAACCGGTGGAGCCGGGTGAGGTCCCAGACCTCATGGGTAACGGTGAGACCGTCCAGCTCGCCGGGTGGCAGCGTCGAGACTGCGCTTACGGTGTCCGTCAGGAGGAACAGTCGGATCCGTGGAGCATTGGGCAGAGCCTTCTCGACCGCGACGCACATGTCATGCACGTCCGACGACTCATCGATGTCCCTGGCTAGACCGTCACGGCACTTGCGCACGAAGGTCAGCAGCCGCTTGAAGTTCGCCTCGGCCTGGCTCCGAGTCAGGCGACCCTCCTCCGGCTGAAGGCTGAACTGGGTGATGAACAGATCCAGGGTCCCGAGGGACTCGTTCATGCCGTAGCCGTTGACCTCAAGACCGAGGGCCTTGTGGTACGCGGTGAAGGTGTTTTCCACCTCGCCGGCCTGCTCCAGCTCATCCAGCACCCGTCGGGTGAAGGTGTCCGGAGCGGTGGCGTTCTCTGCTTCCGCTGTGGCGAGCACGTCGGCGACGAGCTCCTGTGCGTAGGCCGACAGGCTGGTCTGGCTCATGCCTCCCCCTTGACAATGCTGGCTGTCCGCTCGGCGGAGAGACCGTACTGATCTAGGCCAATTGTGCTGATTCGGTAGCGGCAACCCCCTACCCCTGGCCGTAGGTCAGCCTCCGTGATGCGCGGGAAGTCGCCGGTGACGTGCCAGAAGTCCGTTCCCCGGACGGTGTAGCGGAGCTCGTCGTACAGATGCCGGTGTTCGGAGAGGTAGCCGGCACTGATGAGCAGATCATCCAGTTCTGCTCGCACCGCCGCTAGCGACGCCTCCCTCAGCGAGCCGACGATGGCGTTGAGCGACTCGCCCGAGCCGCCCCGACGCTCGTCCAGCGAGAGATGGGCCAGCAGCAGAAGATCGGTCCCGGTGTCATCGAGCTGACGCTCGCTCGCGATGACGATGCTCCGAGGGTTTCTTCCCGTCCCGGTCTTGACCTCGATGGCACAGGTCGCCAGTTCGAAGTCCTGATTCGCTCCCATCGGCCCGCGCCAGGCCGCCACCGCCTCCCGAGGCGGCAGGACCGGACAAAGGTGGTCGCGTAGGACGAGTAGTTCCCCGAAGAGACCTCGTCGTGCCTCTTCACTGAGCCCTGTGTCGCGGATGGACTGGAGGAGATGACGCCAGTGTTCGAACCGTTCGATGGCCGCAGTCAGAGCCTCAACGGGGCCCTCCGCTGCGGATGCGGTCGTGGCCACGTCGGCGATCAGCGGATTGAAGACCTCGCGCCGCTCGTCCGCAGTGAGGACGACCCGAAGCTCGGTGCTCCCGTCAGGAGCCGCCGCGAACTCGATCGCAAGACCTCGGGTGTTGGGCAACGATGGATACCGTTCGACGATCGCCTGACCGGCAGATGCCGGCACCCGCAGAAGGAGCACCCGCCTCCCCGTTGGCTGCTGAACCGCCAGAAACATGTCGTGCCGTGATCGCGGAAACAGGCGTCGAGCGACGATGCCGTACGAGTGATGCTCAGCCTCGAGAGACGCCCAGTCTTCTTCTCGGATCCTCACTCGTCCGGATCCTCGTCGTCGAAGAAATCGATCTCCAGCTGCCTCCAGACGTCATTGACCACGTACTCGGTCTCGGTCGGATGCTCCGAGAACGGGAAGCTGATCGCGAAGCCGACCAACGGAGGAGGGTTGGGGTCGTTTTCAGCCGCGGGGTGTTCGATCGGGTAGATCAGGAGTAGCGGCTCCTGCACGGGCCGGAACCTCCGGAGCGGCTGCCCGGTGGGGATGGTCGGCTCCTTGAACTCCTTACCCTTGCGGTCGGCTTCGAGCCGACGCGCTGCGCTCGTCGCTTCCAGCGCGCGTATCCGGAGTTCACCGGAGAGATCCCTGCTCTCGTCCGCTGGACTGAGCACGCGCTTGATGGTGTGCCGTCCTTCTTCCGGTTCCAAGCCGTCCGGACGGGAACGGGTCACGAGGCGAAGTCGCTGAGTGCCAATGTTGCGCGGCGTTCCGGTGGGCGTGCCCACCAGTCTCACCGTCCAACGCGACAGCTCGCCCACCGCGAGGCAGCCACGGATGTACTGCGCAATGAGCGCCGGGCGCACCCGATAGGAGCCGCGGTCGGAGATGTATCCGTCGAGAAAACCGTCGATGATCTCGGTTGGTGCCACACCTCGCCAGACCAGGCTGGTCCCGTCGATTAGAGGAGTACTGTGCTCGTCCAAGCCGGTGATGAAGCGTTCGAGGATGTCGAAGTTCCGCCGGACAGCCTCGGCATGCAGACTGAAGACAGTCGTCTCGGGAAGCTCGCCGGAGTAGCTGAGCCGCACCTTGACGCCGCGTCGCATCTTGTTGGCGGCGGTGACCGCCAGGCCGGCCGGAGAAGCGCGAACGCGCAGTCCGAAACTCTCCGGCGTCTGGCCCAGACGCGCCATCTCCGCGAAGTCCTGACGGAGCTCGTTGTCCGCTGCAGTGATCTCCCCGTAGGAGTTGAAGAGCTCCGTCGTCGTGTACAGCCGGCACAGGTCCTCGTAGCCAGGGCGGTAGCCGAACCAGCGGCCCATCTGCAGCAGCGTGTCGTACATACTCGACGCGCGCAGGTAGTAGCTGACGCTGAGGCCCTCCAGCGTCAGGCCGCGGGAAAGTTTGTCCGCACCCACGGCGATGACGGACAGACCGGCCTTGCGGTTCTCGTAGTACTCGAGCGCGTCGCGGGAGGTGCCGTTGACGGCCCGGACATCGATCTTCCGGAGAGCTGGTCGCAGTTCCTTCTCAACGTCGGTCCACTGGATCCGCGAGGCTTCCTCCGCCGAGAACGACGCGCTGGTGGTGGCGAAGTCCCTCTCCCACAGGAGCCGGAGTTGAGCGAGCACATGGGCGGCTTCGCTGCCCATGCCATCGCGGAGTCGGTCACGCGTCAGGCTGACGTACTCGTCGATCTGGTCACGGATCCGGTTCTGCACACTGACGAACCGTGTGACGTGGATGAGCATCGAGTTGTGCTGGGTGCCCTGTCCCCGCACTCGACGGGCAGCGCAGGTCAGGATGAAGGCATCGATCGCTTGGCGGAGCGACGGGGGAAGCTCCTCGGGCGGCACCCATTCCTTCTTGTGCCGCGGAGGCATCCAAGCCTCGTGGCCATGAACGGGGCGGAAGATCGGAAGAGCTCTGATGCCGTCGTCATCCGGGTCTGTCGCGTTCAGCCCGAACACGCGCTCCGGTCCAAGGTAGTTGGAAGGCGCAGGCAGACTCTCGATGAAGCTCTCGGGGAACAGGTCGAGCCCGAACGTGTCGTGGTCCGCCTTCGGCTTGATGTAGATGTTGGCGAAGGGGGTCGCGGTGTATCCGACGTACGCAGCTTTGTCGAAGCTGTTGAGCAGGTGTCTGATCGACCGGTTGATCGTCGAGGGGTCGGTGTCATCGTCCTTGGTCGTGTCCACGGATGCGTGATCCGCCTCATCGTCGATGACGAGGAGTGGAATGTCCCGCACAACCTTGGACTTACCGTTCCCGACGGGCACGCCCTCAACCTCGACGATCCACTTGCGTACGTTCTCGAGGATGCTCTTGTGCTTCTTGATCACGAGAACGACGGGGTAGTCACCGATCGGCAGGTTGAGGTTCCTGGCTATCTGCTGCTTGAAATCCCCGCCCTCCGCGCTGTTCGTCAATGATGCAATCTTCAGCCGCGTCACGCCGGGCATCACTCCGACGCCGATGCGTGCGGTGTTCGTGGTCTCGTCGTAGCGCTGCTGGTACTGCGTGTCGAAGCCGAGCAGGCCCTCATCCACCCGGAGCTGGGTCTGACTCCGGAGGCTGTTGTGGATGCCGGCCAGAATCACGATGAGCTTGTAACCGGCGTCGGCCGCCTTGCTGGCGAAGCCGATGTAGTTGCCGGTCTTGCCCGACTGCACCTGGCCGACCACGAGGCCGGTACGGCGCCATGCGCCTGGACGCCGCGGGTCCTCGATCTGGCGCAGGATGCGGTCTGTGCTCTGGTCCAGTCGGCGGACGACCCGCGGTGGCATCAGGCGGACATCCTCAAGATACCGACGGTAGCGGTCCCAGAAGTCCCAGCTGCGCTCCAGCTGAGCCTCGGTGAGCCATTCGATGTGGTTGCGATCGTCCCTCAGACCGACCGAGTCGTCCTGCCACACCGCAACCCGCGACTCGATCTCCTTGAGCAGGACTTTCCGGTCGAGCAATTGACCGCGGGACTGCTGCATAACCCAGATCGGATCGACGCTCTCCGCGATCTCGTCGTGCGTTGCCTGACGGTCCTGAGGAAGCAGTGCGAGCACGAGCCGGATCGCCTGCTGCATCGCGTCATGGTTGTCCTGCGTCTGCGCGGTCATGTGGCCCTCCCCGTTGATCTGATGTGCGGTCGGCGGCGGTAGGGCCGTCAGCGTTGTTGCCAGAAGCCATCGAACTGGTCGAAGGGCGGCATGAGCGCGAGGCGCTCCTTCGCCTCGCGAGGGGTGCGGCCCTGGGCGACGAACGCGGCGTAGATGCGGTTCGCCACGTCGCCTACTTCCTTGGGTGCCGCTCCGATAAAAGGCTCGGGATCGTCCGCCACGTCACCGTCGTGCATGACCCGCAGCGCGGCCACCGGAACGGTCTCTTCAAGCAGCCTGATCAGCGCACGGGCGTCGGCGGCCGAATCGGGGCCGCCCTGCATCACCTCCCGAACCAGCGGATGATCGCGGTTGATGCGGCACCGGATGCTGCCGTCGCGCTTGTCCACCCGCCAGGCATAGATGAACTCGGCGCCGTGCTCCCGGGCAGCGATCCGACCACGATGGCTGAGCACCTCGGCGGCCCTGCTGCGGGTCGCTGTGCCGATGCGCTGGAGATGGCGCCGAACACCTACCGGAGGCACTGCCGTCGACTTCCGCACGTCGATGGCCCATTCGGCGTCCGCCTCAGCCGGGACGTCCACCACGATCCGTGCCAGGTTGTACCGCTCGTCGCGTCGGAAACCGCGGATGCCGAGCCAATCGCCCGCGAGGATCAGCCGGTCTCTTCGGTAGACGTAGAACCCCTGCTGGTCGAGCCAGCCGGCTGGACCGGCGGCCTGTTCCTGCTGCTCGGAGTCGAGCTTCTTGGGATGGGGCAGGATGAACGGCTCGATGCGCACGGTGTGCGAACCGACGGGCAACTCCTCGGTGGGAAGTCGCTGAACCGAGGGATGGCCGCTCAGAAACGGATCCCACGCTTTTATCGGAGTGCCGTTGACCGTCATCGTGATCCGGTTCCGGCCGCTCAGGAAACGGGCGAAGACCATGCCGAGGTGCTCCTCGACGCGGGTTGCCTCCGTGTAGAACTGCTTCTGCGCTCGGGTGTCCTCCACCGCCAGGCCGTCGACGGCGAACCGGTGCAACCCTCGCCAAATCACGGTTGTGCCGACACCCCCGCCCCGTCGCAGCCGGGCCAGAATGTCAGCGGTTTCGTCATCGGTGCCGTGCAGCAGGCGCCACTCGCTGGTGGCGGACACGACCGCCAAATCCCAGGTGCGGACAGCCTCACCTGCGCCGGCCTCGGGGCTTGTCGCAACCGTGAGTCGGGCGGCCTGCGAGAACGATGCGCTCTTCAGGCCCATGCCGAACCGGCCCAGATCCTCAGATGCTCGTGCCTTGAAGGAGCCGCGGGCGGCGATCGTCATCGCGCTGACAAGGCCCTCGGTCGTCATGCCTCTGCCGTCATCCACGACCGCCACCCATGAGGCAGGGCCCGCCCAGGTGAAGTGGACGTCGATTCGTCGGGCGCCGGACGAGACACTGTTGTCGACGAGGTCTGCCACGGCGGCCTCGACGCTGTACCCGAAGGACCGCAGAGAGGTGATGGTTCCGGCGGGATCCGGGCTGGCGATGTCGTAACTCAAAGCAGGTCGCTCCAGTCGGGCACGCCGTACAGTTTGCGTTCGTTTCTGTCGGACCTGATCAGCGCACACCGATCTGGGTGCAACGTTGGATTCGGTGCGGACAGCGCGAGTATAGGGAGGTGACGCTCCTCTCACGCGATACGTCGAGATCGTTTATTGTGCTTGCGAGTGTTACATACCGTTTGTCCGCGATGCTTCCACCCGTACGGATGGTTGGTGGTCAGGTCAACGGGCGGGTTGACAGCAGGACGCATTGAGTAGCGGTGTGTCGGGATGGGCGATCGTCGACACAGGCGGCCTAGCGGTAACCTGCCTGATCGTGACCACTGAAGACCAGCCCACCATCGCCCCTGTTCGTCGCCGTGGGTACGGGGTCAAGCTGGTCCGCGGTCCTTTCCTTCGCCTCGCTCCTCACCCTGACGCCTGCTCTGAGCCCGAGGAGTTTGTCGCCTTGGCATCAAGGCTCCGGGCTGGCGGCGGCCGTTTGGCCGCCGACTTGTTCAGCGGTGCTGGCGGTCTCAGCCTGGGACTCGAAGCCGCTGGATACCAGGTCGTGATCGCGGTCGACCATGACGAGGAAGCAATCGAGACCCACCGACATCATCACGGCGGGATGAGCGTCAACTGGGACCTAGGGGATCCAGAGCGGGTTCGGCAGGTGGCTGAACTGATCAAGGCTGCGGGAGTGGAGCTCCTCGCTGGCGGTCCTCCCTGCCAGCCGTTTTCGAAGGCTGGACGCTCGAAGATCAGGCACCGGGTCCGTCACGGGCTGCGTGACCCGTACGACGAGCGGCGGGACCTGTGGCGTTCCTACCTTGAGATCGCCCGCATCGCACGTCCTCAGGCTGTTCTCATGGAGAACGTGCCGGACATGGCGCTGGACAAGGAGATGTTCATCCTCCGGACCATGGTCCATGAGCTGGAGTCGATCGGTTACTCGGTCGAGGAACGCTCGGTGGAAACCTTCCGCTACGGCGTTCCGCAGTTCCGGCAACGGCTCATCCTGGTAGCGCTCCGCGACGGCGCGGCCTTCACCTGGCCGCAGGAACAGCGCGAGCGGGTGACGGTCTGGAACGCCATCGGCGACCTGCCGGAAGTGGAAGGCGGATGGCGGCCGACAGGCGGCGCGGAAGGCTGGACCGACTACGACCGGCCGCAGAGCGAGTTCCAACGGCGTATGCGGAAGTCGGTGCCTGCGGACGACGCAAACAAGATCTTCGATCACATCACGCGGCCCGTCCGTGAAGATGACGCTCGCGCCTTCGAAGCGATGGACGCCACGACTCGGTACCGGGATCTGCCAGACGAGGTCAAGCGATACCGCGAGGACATCTTCGACGACAAGTACAAGCGGCTCGACGAAAACAATTTGTCTCGTACGATCACGGCACACATCGCCAAGGACGGCTACTGGTACATCCATCCGCGGCAGAACCGCACCATCACGGTTCGCGAGGCGGCGCGGCTTCAGACGTTCCCGGACTGGTTCCGCTTCGCCGGGCCACCATCTGCAGCGTTTCGCCAAATCGGTAACGCCGTTCCCCCGCTGTTGGGGGAGCATCTCGCTGGCGCGGTACGCGTGGCTCTGGACAATCCGCGACCGGTGCCTGCGACGACGCAGGACATCGCCGCGCTTCTCGCTGCCTGGTTCGACAGCGCGGCGGTCCGCGGCCTCCCGTGGCTGAGGGCGGAAACCCGCTGGCAGGTGATTCAGGCCGAAATGCTTCTGGACCGAGCGCCCGCCGATGTGGTGCGCTTTATCTGGCCACTACTGGCCCGCTGGCGTCAGCCGCAGGAGACTGTCCTCGCGGAGGCTGAGCTGCTGGAGATTAGTAAGTGGGCTGGGCGGCCTGGGCGAGCCGGGGCGATTCTTGAACTGGCCGGCCGGCTCGCCGACAACCCGGAGCTGCTCCACAACGACGACCAGCTCCGCCATGTCCCGGGGCTCACCGAAGCGGTGGCCGATCTCGCGATTCTCGTGGTGCCTGCACACAGCGAAGAGGAGTCCGAGGAGCCTGTTCTTGTGACAAAGGGCGTACTCCGGGTTGCCGCCCGTTTCAGCGGTGATCCTGTCGATCGTCGGAACCGGCTCACAGACGGCCGCTTGGAGATCGCCCGAATGATCGGCGGTGATTCGGACGCCCGGCGAGCCCACCTGGGTCTGGTCGAGCTGGCCAACAGCCTTTGCCGACCGATGGAACCGGAATGCAACGCCTGCCCGCTCCAGAAGCTCTGCTCGGAGTCGCGCGCGGACCCGCTACGGCTCTTCTGAGCCGGGTTCGTCAGCGGCTCAGGGCTCCAATCCCAACGACTGGGCGATCTCCGGGGCGTCCTTGCGCAGAGACGCGGCGATTCGTTGCCAGGCGGCCCACTCGCCGGACTGCATCGCCGCCGCTCGCAAGGCGAGGCCGGTGGTCGTCGCCGCCTGCGCGGCGGACCGGACGTCGGCGGAAGCGTTTAGGTCTTGCGGCAAGGGCTTTGCCTTCGCCCGGGCGCTCTTACGGTAGGCGTCGTTGGCGTAGCCGCACAGCTCGTTGACCGGCGCCTCGAGCATCTGACGCAACTGGGCCGGTAGCGACACCCGCATCTTCGCGACGTTGATATTGAAGGCGGAGTCGAGGTCCGTGCTGAAGTCGAGCGAAGCCCGGGCCATCTTGGTGTGCTCGTCGATCCCGCGGATGGCACTCCAGCCGCCCCACTGAACCAGTCGGTCGGCCCGGTAGACGTAGAGACCCTGTTGTCGGTTCCAGTTCAACGGTCCCGACATTCGCTCGAACTCGCTCGGACTTGAGAATCTGTCACGGGACGGCAGGATGAAACGGCGAAGGTCAACATGGCCCGAGACATCACCGGCGGCGATCTCAAAGCGCTGCGCGGGCAGTTCGGAAAGGCCGCCCTCCTCGGGAGCGAACGGGTTCCATGCCCGCACCTTTTGACCATTGACAGTGATGACAAGCGGAGTGCGCCCGCCGACGCCTTCGAGGAATCGATGAAATACGATTCCAAGGTGTTCCGCCGTCTTTGTTGCCAGCGCTTCCAGCCGCCGGCGTGCCCAACCCCCCTCGGGGCGCTTATCGGGAAGCACCCGGTCGAGGCTGCGCCAGAGGACGACAGTCCCAGTGCTCTCGGCCAGCCACTGACGGGCTCTGGCGATATCCGGATCCGTGCCGGGATCAATCACGATCCACTGATCCCATTCCTCGACCACGTCAAGGTCGAGGACTCGGGCTGAGGTCCGCACAACGTCGGGGGTGCTGCGGGAAATCACTGCAACCGAACGGCACTGCGACAGCGACGCGGTCTTGAGACCCAACCCGTAGCGGCCGAGATCCCCTGTCTTGTAGGAGCGACGTGTGCCAAGTCGGAGCCCCTCGAGCAGCGCACCGGGAGACATGCCGCGTCCGTCGTCGGCGATGTAGACCCGGGTCTTCGACCCGGCAAATTCGATCATCACCTCCACCCGTGACGCGCCGGCGGCGACGCTGTTGTCCACGATGTCGGCCACTGCGGTCGGGAAGTCATAACCGATGTCACGAAGCGAGTTGGTCAAGCGTGCAGCCGAGGGTGCGACGTCGAACCACGCCTTGCCGGGCATCTGCCCACCTCCGTCAGCTCGTCCCTGATGACGACCAGGATGTCACAACCTATGTCGTGATCTTGAAACAGGCGCCGGCGGTGTCCGTAGAAGTCGCCATGCCCGCTCCACCTCATCGGCCACGGCCACCGGGTCCTCGTGTTCCCAGAAATGCCGAACCTGCCAACCCAGCGTCGTCAGTGCAGCGTCCTTCTCTCTGTCCCGTTCGACGTTCCGACGCAGCTTTGCCTGCCACCACTCACGGTTGTTTTTCGGCATCACCCCGTGCTTCGGGCACTGGTGCCAGAAGCACCCGTCAACAAAGACGGCCAGACGTGCTCTGGTGAAGGCGATGTCAGGTCGTCCCGGCAGTTCGGGGTGGTTGATCCGGAACCTCAGGCCGCGGTGGTGCAGTTCTCGGCGGATAAGTAGTTCGGGCTTAGTGGAGGACCGGCGCATGCGCTTCATCTGGTTGGAGACCGCGTCACTCAACGGAGCTGGCCGAGGAACTGCCGGCCCCCCAGAGCTTCCGGTCATCGCCGTGCCCCCTCGCGCCCCGTCACAGCTGCCAGACTGTCAGTGCGCCACCCGACTGCCTGCCGCCGTGCAACCTCACCCTTCGCCTGCCGCCGGGCGGACAGCCCAACCTCTATCTGAGTGCCTCATCACCCCGGCCTACGACGGTCACTGGCGAAGATCACGTTGGCGCGGTGGCCAACAGTCGAGCTGCCTTGCCTCAAAATCTGTAGCCAATCGGATGAGGGCGGGTCTCTGCAGTGCGCAGCAGCACATCGAAGACTGGAGCATTCTCCCAGATCGGTCGCAGCTTGGTGACCTTGCTCCAGCCCCAAGAGCGGTATGCCGTTTGAGCAGCAACATTGTCGGGGTAGACCAAGAGCGTGGCTCGCGGCTCAGCCCGGCCCGCGACCAACTCGTCATGCAGCGCCGCCGCGATGCCCTGACGTCGCCAGGCGGGGTGTACCAGCAGCTCGCTGAGCGCGAAGGTGCGTTTGCCGTCCTCCTCCGTGAACCCTGGCGGCACGGGCTCGTGGATCCCATCCCACCATCGCGTCTGTCGGGGGAGTGGAAAGCCGTAGATGTAGCCGACCGAGGCTCCGTTGACGGTTGCGGTGACCAAATCCCACCCAACTCGCTGCATGTGTAGCTCGAGCTGGCGCCGGTAGCGGTCCTCGCTGTAGAACTCGCCGCCACCCGCGTAGACCTCCAGGTAGAGGTCCACGAGCTGATCGAGGATCGCCTTGGCCTCGTCAGCGCTGTAATGGCGAAGCTGCAAACCCTCGATCACAAGCTCACCGCCTGGTCGTAGGCGTCGACGAACTGACGGGTTGTCGTGGTCGCTTGCCGGGGCGCGGCCAAGCTTCCGCGCACCTGCGCGAGATGCTGACTTACCCGCTTCGAGTTGATCTGGCGCACGGCAGGCAGGACGTCCAGAGCGATACGTGCCGCCTCGTTGATGTCGCCCTGCTGGTACAGGGCCTCGGAGAGCCGCACGGTGTAGTAGACCTGGTTGCGTCGATGACCAGGCGAGGGGTTGGCAGTGATCGAGCGCAATGACTGAACAGCGCGCTCAGATCTGCCAAGGGCAAGGTAGGAGAGCCCTTCGATCCCGTTCAGCTCCTGGGCATTCACGAAGTGCACGAAACTCTGGTCATCCTCGTGAGGGCCGCGGTCCAACTCACGGCGGGCCTTGGTGATCTCGCGACTGAATCCGCTGGCATCTCCGAGGACGGCGTAGGCAGGTGCCCTGCGTAGGTGCAGCAACGTGGTGAGTCGAGGTGTGGCCCACCCGGCGGAGATCCGTAGGGCTGCTTCGGCGCAGTGCAGCGACTCGCCAGGCTGACTCTCGCGGATCAGCAGGGACAGGTGCGTGAGGGCGCGAACTTCCGCCTGTAGGTCGTCGGCGATTCGGGCACGGGTGATCGCCTCATGCAGGTACGGCCGCGCCTCAGACCGGCGATCTGCGTCGATGGCGAGCCAGGCGGCCTCGATGGACAGATCGGCCAGGGCGCTTTGAAGCGCGTCACCGACCTCACGGCTGTAGCTTGCCCGCGCTGCCCAGGCTGACAGCCTGCTGTGCGCTTGCATGGCGACGTCGCAGAGCAGGTCGGCCCCGACGGCCGCATCAACCCGTCGGAGATCGTCGACCAGGGAACTGGCGAGCCGTACCTGCTCCATGCCGATGCTTCCCGGCACCTCCGCAGACGGTCCGGGGAGCAGGTATGTGTGACCGCCTGCGGCGAGTCCCGCGAGTGCGGCCAGGACGTTGAAGCGTCGGCGGTCCGTAACGCCACCCCCTTGGCTCGATGCCTGCTCCACGTTAACCGCCACGGCTGCCGGATCGCCTTGCTCGACCACCTGATCCTCGCCATATGCACCACTTGTTTCGCCACCCATAGGGCTTTCATCGGCCCAGCGGTGCTGGCCAGGAAGGCGGAACCAGAGGCAGGAAGCGGGTATCCCGAGAAGCTGCGCCCAGTGCGCCAGGCGGTCCAGGTGCACCAGCGGCGGGCCGTTCTCCACCCGACTCAACTGCGCCTGCGTGATCCCCAACCACCCCGCCACCACGGACTGCGGCAGGGCAACCCGCCCGTGATACGGATGGCACCGGTACGCCCGGATCACCCGCCCCAGATGCCGCTCGGCCAGCGCGAGTCGCACCGGCTCGTGCTCCCAGAAGCTCGCCGGCACCTTCGGTGGGGCGCTCAACCGGTCACGCTCGGCGGCCTGGCACGGCGTACACCGTCCGCTGTCGTTGTCCCGGGCCAGCCGTCCGCCGCACCGAGGGCAGTTCGCGTGGGTCACCGGCGGCTCCGTCCATCTCGCCTCATCGAGCCTGTCCATTGAACACGCTGCGTGGAGCACTGGTATACGCGCGACGCATATCGTCAAAGGACCGCGAAATAAGCAGCGACCGTTCAGGACGGGCGCGCCGTCCGCAGCGCCTCGATGACCACGCCCCAACGCCCCGGCCCGTTCATCGAGTCCAGCGGCTTTCCGTCGGCCACGACCACGCCGGCAGCACGCAGCACCTCCAGGTGGCCCGCATAGGCGGGATGCGCAGCCAATTCCGCCTTGGTGTGCGGGAACGCGATGATCGGCAGCCCAGCCCCCAGCGACTCGTTGAGGACGCCGAGCGCCAGCGTGTCGTTGATGCCCAGCGCCCACTTCGTCACCGTGTTGAACGTGACCGGGGCGGCCACCACCACATCGGCGGGTGGGTGCGGCTCGGGGTCGCCGGGCATCCGCCACTCCACGCGTACCAGATAGCCGGTCTTGTCGTGTAACGCTGCCCGGTCGAGCCACGGCGCGGCGGTGGGGCTGACGATCATGCAGACCCGCCACCCGTCGGCGATCAGGAGGTCGACCAGCTCGTCGATGTGTTCCGCCGGTCCCGCGGCGCAGACGACCAGATACAGCACCGGGCGTTCCGTCATGCCCGCAGTCTGCCCGATGCGATCGTCGCGGCGTGGAGCGCATACCGATCGTGTATGCCGCCAACGATCACCGCGACATGCCGTTGTGCCTGTTCAGCCGCGACAGTCGACGCATGGCCCGGGGCGGGTGTTCGGCCTCGGAGTTGCGCCGGCCCTCAACGGCGCAGCGCCTCCCGCCCCGGTGCCAGCCAACGAGTCGACTTGGAGCCGGGATGCCCACCGTGAACGACGACCACCCGGCTCGCGTGGGCCTGGCCGCCGCCTGGGAGTCGATCGACGTGCGGGCCGCGGCTGACTTCTGGTGCACTGTCGAGGACCGCCGGGCGGGGCTGCTCCCGCAGCGCGACGCGCCGCTGTTCTTCACCGCGCTGGGCCGCCTCCTGGTCGACGGCGACCCGGCGAGTCGGGCGGCGCTGCTGCGGGTGCTCGGCCGCGCGTACCGTCACTTCGACCTGCTCCCGCACGCCACCACCATCGGCGACGCGTTGCTCGCCACCGTCGCCCGCCACGCGCGACCACTGTGGACGCCGCAGCTCACCGTCACCGCCGAGCGCGCCCTGCACCGCGCCGCGCACGCCATCCGCCGCGCCGCCGCCGAGGCCGGCGACGGCCGGGCCTGGTGGCACGTCGAGGTCATCGGCCATGACCGGCCGTCGCCCGACATCGCCATCCTGACGGTACGTCCCTGGCGGCGACTGCCCTTCCAGCCAGGTCAGGCCGTGCCGGTCTGCACACCGCACCTGCCGGGTCACTGGCGCTGGCTCTCGCCGGCCAACGCCCCACGCGCGGACGGCACCGTCGAGCTGCACGTCCGCGCCGTACCCGCCGGCACCGTCTCCCACCGCCTGGTCCATCGGGTACGCCCCGGCGAGCTGCTCTGGCTCGGCCCACCCGTCGACACCGGCCTGAGCCTCGACCAGGCGAGCACGAACGATCTGCTGCTCGTCGCCGGTGGCACCGGCCTGGCGCCGCTGCGCGCCCTGGTCGAACAGGTCGCCGCCGGACCGGACGGCCGGCGGGTGACGCTGATTGTCGGCGCGCGCACCTTCACCGACCTGTACGACCCGATCGCCCTCGACAAGTTGCAGTGCGCCCACGACTGGCTGACCGTCGTGCCGGCCCTCTCCGGCGACCCCTGCGCCAACCCGGCCGAGCGGGGCGACGCCCTGACCATCGCCCTCGACCATCACCAGCCGGATCAGGACATCTATCTCTGCGGCCCACCCGCGATGCTGGCCGACGCGCGATCACGGCTGCGCGCCCTCGGCATCCCCGCCGCGCGCATCCACCTGCCCAGGGGCTTCACCTGCTGATGGTGTGCCTACCGGCTGAACTCTGATCGGCCCTCGTACGCCCGTCGATCACCAGTTGGCACTGAGCTGCGTGACGGCCTGGCGGAAGCGCCGCGGCGGCAGGACGGCCCGGAGCTTGTCGGCAGCGTCAGCGAAGTCCGAGATCGTGGTGACGCAGCCGTGGCCGAGGTGGGCGAGCCGGATGACGCCGAACCTCTCCACCACGAGTGCCTGGGACAGCGGGACGGTGTGCACGTTCCCGTCGCCATCCACTGTCGAAATCGCGTCGATGCCGAGGACCAGCTTGGCCTTGTTGTGGATCCGCTTGGAGAGCGGCGGCCTGACAACCTCACCTGCCGGCACGAAACGGGTGGTCCGGCAGGAGTCCTCGGTGGCGCGAGGAAGGTTGGGTTTCGACCCGTACGGTACGACGATCATGGCGCTTGAGAGCCAGCCCGACACGATGTCCCGCGTCGCGTGCGGAGTAAGCCCAGTCAGCTCATCGAGTGATTCCGAGCCGTAGATCTCAGCCGTGCCGAGCAGCTCCTGGTGGGTCAAGGGTTGAAGGTCGCTGATCGACTGCATCCATTCGATGTCGCCCTCCATGGCCATGCGTCCCGTTGGCACCCGGTCAGCGAGCTCCTCTCGATCAATCCCATCGGCGGCAAGCCGTTGCAGCTCGGCCCAGAGCAGCTCCGCCGCGACGGTGGCGTCGAACTTCTTGGCTTTCTTGCCGAAGTCTGGCGTGACCCTCAACCCGAGCTCGTGCCGCGTACTGTCGACGACCTCGCACATGAATTCCGCACCAATGGCCACCCCGGCCTCGTCTACCGCCTCAGCGACTCGCGACCGCAGTGCCCACATCAGATCGACCGCTTCCGCGCTGGGTTCGACACCGACCATCAGCGCGACACCACGGACCTCGTCGGCGTACCAGATCGGTCCCATCTGGTTGTTGACGAGTGGCGTGCTGCGGGTGACTCGCGGGCCGGCGGGCAGCGGGAGTCGCATCGCCTGAGGCGGTTCGCCCGTCACTGTGAGAACCGCGTTTCCGCTGGTGAAGAACCTCTCGACGTACCGTCGGATCTCGTCCGCCGTGAAGAGCCGGTAGTCCACTGCGGGCCAGCGCGACAGGCCGTGTCCGTTCGGCCCGAAACGCCGCGACAGCAGCGCTCCCCACGGGTCGCGTAGCCCTTCTTCGATGTTCGACATGTACCGGCTGTCCGCATCGAGGCCCTCGACCGCGTCGGACAGATCCTCCGGCGGAAGATTGCTGATAGCCGAGCAGATGGTGGCGAAATGCCTCACGACCTGATCAGGTGGGCCGCCTGCGAGGAATGACGTGTCGTTCATCCATATGTTGTCCTGGTGGTTCTCCGCGACGTGGTCCTCGGTCCAGTCCACCAGGTGCTGGACGAGATGGGTCAGGCCGATGGAGTCGATCTCTTCGTCGCGGGCGCCGCACCCGAAGGTCAACGACGCGGCCAGGGTGCCAGGCACATTGCGTTGGATGACAGTAACTCCGTCTATCTCCTCACGCCGCATGAGCGGATCGTAAGGTGACCGGTCAAGCCACTGGCTGAGGCGTTCGACCGTCCGAGCAGGCGGTGCCGTTGGGTCAACTGTTGGTGTCGCCGAACTCGCGTACCCCGTCGACGTCCAGCGTGATCCGCCCGTTCTCGGTCCACTGGCCGGTAGCGGCGAGCCAGCTCGGGTCGTCGCGCTCGTCGATGGTGCTCCAACTGTGCCGGTGGTGCCGTAGCTGGATCGGCCCGGTCGACTGACCCGGCGCGAGCGTGCCGTCGGTGAAGGTCAGCTCCACCCAGCCGGGGACCGGCGTGCCCGGCGGGGGATAAGGCGGCGCCGGCGTCGACAACACGGACGGCCCACCCGGGGGTACGAAGAACTGCACGGTCTGCCGGACCCGGTCACAACCCAGCGCCGCCCAGTCGCAGTTCGGCACCAGCGAGGTGTTGCCGCCCTCGAAACGCAGGTGGTAGCGGAGCTGCACGGTGCTCAGGTCGAGCGGCCCGGTGCCGGTGTTGGTGACCTTCAAGAGGTGCTGGATCTGGTTGTTCGTCGGTGACCAGTCGAGGTTGAGGTAGCTGACCGTCGCGCGTCCGCTGGCAGTGCGCACAGTGGTGGCGGGTGAGGTGTCCGAGTAGCCGCCGAGCGCGCGGGCGGCAATCGCGATCCGGTACGTCGTGCCGGGTGCCAGGTCGGTCAGCGTGATCGTGGTGTCCGTGGTGGAGCCGAGGAAACGGTACGTGTTCGGCCCCAGCGGCACCTGCACCTCGTAGTTGATCGGCTGCTCCGCACCGGGCTCGACCCAGGCGGAGGGCGTCCAGGTGAGCGTGAGCTGATGTGGTTCGTTGGCGACCACGGTCGGGGTGCCCGGGGTGCTGATCGCTGGGCCGTCGGCACGGGCGGCGTTGACGGCGAGCAGGCTCGCCAGCGCGGCGAGGGCGATGGTGGCGGTGACGCGGCGAGCAGGCATAGCGAATGGTAGGCACAGGCATCGACAGCCATGTATCGTCCGTCGGTCCAGCGGCGCCAGACGATAAGTCCAGTCCGTTACGCGACGTAGTCGGTTTGGAGATAATGCGGCCGGTGCGGTGCTCGCCCCGCCTCACGGATTCCAGTAGACGAGGACGCGGGCCTGGTCGAAGCGTCGCTCCTTCAGATCGGCACGCTGGATCACCCAGTGGATGCTGGCGCCGCCTGGTCTGCCGCCGTGGAACTCGGCCAACACCACCCAGTCGCCATGGTCGGCTGGCCCGCCAACCCCTCGCACCGACCCGTCCTGGCCGGACCGGCCCGAGGGGTTGGCGCCCAACCACGCGGGGTTGAAACCGTTGCAGTCAGTGCCGTAGCCGCCCAACAGCAGCGGCGTCGTCCAGCCTCCATAGGAGAAGGCCCCGTCCGGCACCTTGGCCAGGACTTCCTTCCACACATCGGTCAGCTCTTCGAACGGGGGATCTCCCGGCAGCGGCGGAGACCACGGGGGCCCCGGGATCGTCTTGACGTAGGGCAGAGAGATGTCGACCGTGAGGTGTAGATCGCCCTGGGGGATTTCGTAATAGACCTCGGCGAACTCGTCGTCGTCCGGAGGGAAGTCAGGCGGATATTGCTCTCGCTCCTCGACCGCCACGCCTGCCGGCACGTACCTGACCTCGCCCCAGCCGCTTTCTTCGGGCCAGCCGAACAGCAGCAGTTGGCCGTCGGACGGCAGTGGAAGGTCGGTCACGTCTGCCGGAAGAGCAGCGCAGTCGATGGTGGCAATCAAGGGGAACTCGGGGTCCTCGGCGTCGGCCGGAAGCATCACGGGCCCACGGATGGCGCCCACGACCGGCCCGTCACCCCCCTGTGTCAGCAGGGCGGACGGGCGGGCGAGCCCCAACCAGCGCTCCACGTCGGCAGCGGGGATGTCGCGGCGCAGCGCCTCGGCGCGGACCTGATCGAGGATCTTCACGTTTCGGGGAAGCACGGGAGCACCGTAGGTCAACCGTGCGACGTTCTCGACCCCGCCGGATGCTGGCTGCCCGGAAGACAGGCGCCAATGCGGTCGATACCGCGATTTGCCGTCGGCGGGCGGTGTGTGGGAGCGCCCGGCCATAGCGTCCGAACCACGGAGTTCCGCGAGCGCGCGCTCCGAGGGAGGCGACGATGCAGACGACCAAAGGTGTGGAGTTACCGGGCGAGCGAGCGCCGTGCACGGTGCGGGTGGACCGTTGGCGGGCGGGGCTACCACCGGACGCGTGGCCCGAGGGCTTTCCGGCGACCGGCGAGGTCTGGCGGCGTGACGTCTTCGCGGTGGCCGAGGCGTACCGGGCGGGGTCCGCGAGCCCCCGCCAACTGCTGACCGCCGTGCTGGCCTGGGCTTACGGACCCATCGGGTACGGCCCGTGGCGCGCCGCCAGGTCGCTCGACGCCGACCCCGAGGGCAAACGCCTGGCGTACGCGCTGGAAGAGGTGTCCACGCCCGCGCCCGACGAGGAGGCGTTGCGGACGGCGTACCGCCGCTTCCGCGACCCCGCCCACGCTCGTCTGCCCTGGTTGGGGCCGGGCCTGTTCACGAAGGTCCTCTACTTCGTCGGCTACCGGCGCGGGGTGGGCGGCGTGCAGCCCCTGATCCTCGACCGTGTCGTGGCCGGCCAACTCCCCGCCGAGGCGGGCGTCGGCCGGCGCAACGGCTGGTCGTCCGAGGAGTGGTTGGCCTATCTGCGGTGGGCGGCCGGGCAGGCTCGGGTCAGGGGAGTGGAGCCGGACGCGGTGGAAGTGGCGGTCGCGCCCGACCGGTGAGGTGGCTATCGAGCGGCGCGCAGGCGGGTGTCGAGCGCGTCGAGGTCGGGGACGAACCAGACTTGCCCACCCTGGTTCGACTCGTGCACCAGCGCGCGCAACGCGGAGCTCTCCGCGAGCTGCGCCGAGATGTCGCCGACGACGGCCAGCCGCACCCGGTAGTTGACGAACTTCTGCATCACGTCGCCGGCGAAGCGGGTGCCCAGCGAGAAGAAGCGTTCGTCGAGTCGGTTGGCCGGCACGGCGACCACCTGGGCGCCGAGGAACGCCGCCCCGATCAGGTCCAGCGCGTCCTGCTCGGTGGCCACCGGCGGGCCGTCGGGGTCGCAGACCAGCACGGGCACTCCGGCGCGTTCCTGGATCTCGTCAGGCATCGTGGACCTCCCGGTCGAGCAGGCCGTTGTCGGCGTTGAGTACGGCGTCGAGCAGGTGCAGCAACTCGGCGGTGGCGGCAGGGTCGCCCAGGATGATGATCTTCATGCGATGGCGTTGCTCGTCGTACACGGTCTGCACCCGCAGCGGGTTGGCCTGGTCGTGGCCGGTGTTGGCGCTGGTGAGCACGAGCGTGCCGAGCCGGTCGGCGGCGGCCCTGTCGACACCGTCGACCTGGACGATGCTCGACACTTCCGCCTGCCTGGCGACGCCGGGCGCGGCCGGGGCCTGGCCGGTGAGCGCGTCGAGGTCGCCGGCGGCGATCCGGTACTGCTTGCCGATCCGCACCGCGCGCAGCCGGCCCGAGCGGATGTAGCCGCGCACGGTGCGTACGTGCAGGTTGAGCCGGTCGGCGACCTGTTCGACTGAGTACATTTCTTCCTTCATTGCTCCCTATCCTACCCAGAGAGGGAAGCATAGGGAGTGATGGGGTCGACTCGTTACCGCATTAGCCCGCTCGCGCTGTCGGACAGGTCCAGTACCGTCTGGGGACCATGGACGCGCTCGGCGACGCCATCATCGGGCGGGATCACCCCGCAGGTCTGCTGCGCGCCGAGTTGGATCGCGCCACCACCAGCCACGGCGGCCTCGCCCTGGTCACCGGCGAGCCGGGCATCGGCAAGACGACCCTCGTCACGTCGGCGGCCCGGGAGGCCCGCCAGCGGGGCGCGCTGGTGCTCGGTGCCGCCTGCTGGGACTCCGACAGCGCCCCCGGCTACTGGCCGTGGGTGCAGGTGCTGCGTGCCCTGCGGCGCTCCGCCGACGACTGGGCGGTGGCGCGGCAGTCCGCCGAGCCGGCCCTCGCGGCCCTGCTCGGCCAATCCGGTGCCGACGGCGAGCAGGCCGGTCGCCTCGTCGGTTGGGCAGGCGTCGACCCCGGCCCGGACGCCGCCGACCAGGAGGCGTTCGCGCTGTACGACGCGGTGACCGCCGCCCTGGTCGCCGTCTCCCAGCACCGGCCGGTGGTGGTCGTCCTCGACGACCTGCACTGGGCCGACCCGGCCTCACTGCGGTTGCTGAGCTTCGCCGCCCAGCACACCTGGTTCGAGCGACTCCTGCTGATCGGCACCTACCGCGACGCCGAGGTCGAGTCGGGCGAGCACCCCCTGCGCCCGCTGCTGATGCCGCTGGTCGCGAAGGCCACCACGATCACCCTCACCGGTTTCACCCGCGACGAGGTGGCCGCACTGATGACCCGGACCGCCGGCCGGGAGCCGGAGGCCAGCCTTGTCGACGAGGTGCACCGGCGTACCGGGGGCAACCCGTTCTTCGTCGAACAGACCGCGCGGCTGTGGCACGCCGACGACGCGGTCGGCACCATCGCACCCGGCGTACGCGAGGCGGTGCGCCGCCGCCTCGCCCAACTGCCCGCCACCGTGGTGGAGGCGCTGACCGTCGCCGCCGTACTGGGTCGCGAGTTCCACCGTCAGGTCCTCGCGGCCTGCGCGGCCGCTCCCGCGGCGCAGGTCGACCGGCTGCTCGACCGGGCGGTGACCGCCCGACTGGTGGTCGCCCGGGGCGGTGGCCGCTTCGCCTTCGCCCACGACCTGGTCCGCGAAACCCTCTACGACGGGCTGACCGACGACGACCGGCGGGCGCGGCACGGCGGGGTCGTCCGGGCGGTCGACGACCTGCGGGAGCTGACCGACCGCCTGATCCCCGCCGACCTCGCCCGCCACGCCTACCTCGCCGGCCCCGCGCTCGACCGGGCCCGGGTGGCCACGCTGCTGCTCGCCGCCGGCCGGGCCGCGTTCGCCCGGCTGGCGGGAGACGAGGCGGCGCTGCACTTCCGCCGAGCCCTCGAGGTGGTCGAAGACCCGGCACAACGGGTGCGGATCCTCGTCGAGTTCGCCGAGTCGCACTACCACCACGCCGACCGGGAAGAGGTCACGAGGCTGCTGGCCGAGGCCGCCAAGCTGGCCCGGTCACTCGACGACCCGGTGCTGCTGGCCCGGGTCGCGCTCATCGTCAACCGCGCCCGCCAGGTGGACGCCGCCCAGTCGACCGAAGCGGCGGAGCTGGTGCGCGAGGCGTACCGCCGGTTGATCAGCGAACCGGACGCCACCGCGCCAGTCGGCGCCCTGGTCGCCGATCTGATCACCGCCAGCGAGACGATCGCCCGTCGGGGGCAGGACGACGAGGCGCTCACCTTCAGCCTCTGGGCCCGCCACGACACGACCTGGGGGCTCGGCACCGCCGCGACCCGAGCCGCGCTCACCGCCGAGATCCGGGCCGTCGCCCGGCGGACCGGCGACCGGGAAACCGAGCTGTGGGCCACCTCGCTGCGCTGGGTGGCGCTGCTGGAGCTGGGCGACCCGCGCTTCGTCGAGGAGCTCGTCACCTTCGTCGACGCCGAACGGGAGGGCGACTTCGCCCGGCACCGGATGGCGGCGGCCGTCGACAGCGGGATCATCGCGGCGTTCCGGGGCGACTTCGCCACGGCCGACGAGCGGTTCGCCTTCCTCACCGACCAGGCCGACGCGAGCTACGCCGAGTTCGGTTTCATGGGGCATCACCTGCGCTGGTCCCGGCTACTGCTCCAGGGCCGGGTCACCGAGGCCGCCGCGCTGGTGGAGGGGCTCGCCCCGACGGACTACCCGTACCGGGAGCTGCTGCGAGCGATCACCGCTGCGGAGCGCGGCGACGGCGAGACGGCGCTCCGGTTGACCGTCGGCATCGAGGCCACCGCAACCCGGTACCCGCGCCCGGTGTCACCGCTCTGGCTCCGACTCCGCGCTCAGGCCGCCGCCGCGTCCGCCGACCCGAAGCGCTGCGATGCCGCGCGGGCCGCGCTCACCCCACACCGTGGAGAGTGGATGGTGGGGCTCTTCGGCTGCGACATCAGCGGCCCCGTCGACCACTGGGTGGCGCTGATCGACGCCGCCCAGGAACGCTGGGACGACGCCATCGCCGGATTCACCGCCGCCCGGGACTCCGCCGACCGGATGGGCTCCCGAACCTGGTCGCTGCTCGCCCGCACCGGCCTCGCGAACGCCCTCGCCGGCCGAGGTCACCCCGGCGACTCGACCACGTCGACAGCGTTGCGTGCCGCCGCCGTCCAGGAGGCGACCGCCCTCGGCATGACGCAGGTGCTCCACCGGCTCGCCGCCCCGACAGCCCGCGACATCCACCACCCGGACCAGGCCGTCTCGTTGGGTCAGGTTGCTGGTTGGGGCCAGGCCGTCGGGTCGGGCCAGGTTGTCGCGCCCGGTCGTGCCGCGCCGGTCGCGGCTGCGTTCAAGGGGTACGAGTTTCGGCGCGACGGGCGGGTCTGGCAACTCGCGTACGACAGTGTCGTGGCGCACCTGCCCGACGCCAAGGGCCTGCATGACCTGCACCTGCTGCTCAGCCGGCCCGGCAGCGACGTGCCGGCCGTCGAACTGCTCGACCCGGCGGCCGGGCCGGAGCTGGTGGCCGCCCGGCGAATGGGTGCCGATCCGGTCCTCGACGACGAGGCGAAGGCCCGCTACCGGCGGCACCTGGCCCGCCTCGACGAGGAGATCGACCGGGCCGCCGCCCGCGACGACGACCGGAAGGTGTCCAAGCTGGACGCCGAGCGGGGTGCGTTGCTCGACGAGCTGCGTGCCGCGGCGGGCCTCGCCGGCCGGAGCCGCCGCCTGGGCGACGAGGCCGAGCGGGCCCGCAAGACGGTGACGGCGCGAATCCGCGACGCGCTCCGCAAGCTCGACGACCGGCACCCGGCGCTGGCGAGCCACCTGCGGGAAACGGTCTCCACCGGCACGACCTGCCGCTACCAACCCCCCAACCCGCTGCCCTGGCAGCTCTGACCACACCCCAACCCTCCGCGATCTTGCACTTTCGGTCGCCGGTTCAGGTGGATTCGTCACCCTTGTCAGGACAGAAAGTGCAAGATCGCGGGGGTGGGGTGGGGTGGGGGTTAGCGGCGGTTGTACTTGTACATGGTCAGGGTGCCGAAGACCAGGACGAAGCCGGCGCTCCACAGCAGCAGCCACATCGTCGCCGACGGGTCCGGGTCGCCGCTCATCGCTCCCCGGATCGCGGCCACCAGCTGCGTCACCGGGTTGACCTTCACGAACGCCTGGAGCCAGCCGGGCATGGTGCTCGGCTCGACGAAGACGTTGCTCAGGAACGTCAGCGGGAACAGCACCATCATGCTGACCCCCATCACCGACTTCTCGCTGCGCAGGATCAGCCCGAAGAACGTCCACACCCAGGAGAACGCGAACGAGAAGACCACCAGCAGCCCGATCCCGGTAACAGCCCCGACCACCCCGCCCTCGGGGCGGAACCCGAGCACCAGCCCAAGACTCAGGATCACCACGGCGGCGAGGATGTAGCGCAGCACGTCGCCGAAGATCATGCCGACCAGGGCGGCCGGACGCCAGATGGGCAGCGTCCGGAACCTGTCGAAGATGCCCTTCTCGATGTCGGTGTTGAGGCCGACGCCGGTGTACATCGTGATCATGACGACGCTGGTCACCATGATGCCGGGCAGGAAGAACTGCAGGTAGTCACGCGGGCTGCCGGCGAGGGCGCCACCGAACAGGTACGTGAACATCAGCACCATGATGATCGGGAACGCGGTCACGTCGAAGAGCTGCTCCGGCACGTGCTTGATCTTCAGCATGGCCCGCCAACCGAAGGTGAGCGACGCGCTCAGCGCGCTCGGCCGGGGCGGTCGGGAACCGGGCGCGAGCACAGTGGCCAGCGCCTCGGCGGACGGAACGTAGACGGTCGGCGCCCGTTCGGTGGTGGTGGTCGTGGTGTCGCTCATCGGGCTGCCTCCAGCTCGTCGTCGCGCTCGTCGGTCGGCACGGCGGGATGGTCGGTCAGGGCCAGGAAGACCTCGTCCAGGCTCGGCTGGCCGAGGGAGAAGTTGTCGACCACGATGCCGGCGCGGGCCAGGTCGCCGAGTACGCGAGCGGCCTGGGAGCTGGCGTCGAGGTCGGTGCCGGCCTCGCCGACGCGGGCGGTCAACGCCACCGGGTCGGCGGCGAGCTGCACCGGCACGTCGAGCGCCTCCCGGAGCACCCGCTCCGCCTCGGGGCGCTGAGCGGGGTCGCGCAGTCGCAGGTGGACGGTGCCGGAGCCGATCGACGACTTCAGCTCACCCGGGGTGCCCTCCGCGATCACCCGGCCGTTGTCGACGACAGCGATCCGCCCGGCGAGCTGGTCGGCCTCGTCGAGGTACTGGGTGGTCAGCAGCACCGTCGTGCCGTGCGACACCACCGCCCTGATGATCTCCCACACCTGGTTGCGGCTGCGCGGGTCGAGGCCGGTCGTCGGCTCGTCGAGGAAGAGCAGATCCGGGGTGTTCAGGATGCTGGCGGCGATGTCGATGCGTCGCCGCATCCCGCCCGAGTACTTCTTCACCTGGCGGTCGCTCGCATCGGTCAGCCCGAACGCGGCCAGCAGGGCCGCGGCGCGATCCCGAGCGGCCGGCTTGCGCAGGCCGAGCAGGCGAGCCAGGAGCACCAGGTTCTCCGTACCGGTCAGGTCTTCGTCGACGGAGGCGTACTGGCCGGTGAGGCTGACCCGGGAACGGACCTTGTCGGCCTCGGTGACCACGTCGTGCCCGAAGACCCGGGCTGAGCCGCCGTCGGGTCGCAGCAGGGTGGCGAGCACCCGGACCGCCGTGGTCTTGCCCGCGCCGTTCGGGCCGAGCAGGCCGTAGACGGTGCCGGCGGGCACCTGGAGGTCGATGCCGGCCAGCGCCCGGGTGTCCCCGAACGAGCGGGTCAGCCCCTCTGCCTCGATGGCCAGGCCGGTGGTGCGTCTACTCATGATCTTTACCTTTCGTGTCGGACGTGTTCAGGAGACGTAGGGTCGAGCCGCCCGGCCGTCGCGCAGTGCCAGGCCCCACCAGCGCAGCTGGTCGAGCAGGACGCCGACATCGCGTCGCAGCTCGTCGGTGCACTGGGCGGTCGGCTCGCCGGCCAGCAGGTCGATCCCGACGACGTCGCGCACCGTCATCGCGTGCAGTGCGGTGAAGACGGTACGTAACTGGTCGACCGCGTGCAGGCCGGTGGACCGACAGCCGTACGACACGAAGCCGACCGCTTTGGCCTGCCACTCGTCGTACGCGTAGTCGATGGCTTGTTTCAAGGGTGCCGGGAAGCTGTGGTTGTACTCGGGGGTGACCACGACGAACGCGTCCGCCCGGCCCACCTCGCTGACGAACGCCCGGATGGACGCGGTCGGCTCGGCGGGGTAGGTGGCCGGGAAGTCGTACTCGGTCAGGTCAACGACCGTCACCGCCAGGTCGTCGTGCCGCGCGGCCTGCTCGACGAACCAGTGCGCCAGCCGGTCGCCGACCCGCCCCTCCCGGGTGCTGCCGACGATCACGGCGATCCGCAACGGTGCCATGGCCCACCCCCCTTCCACTGTGAAGGCGCGAGGTGACGACAGGCGCCCGCTAGATCCGATCTAGCGGGCGCGGTTCGGGGGCGAAATGTCGGTGGGATCGGCTTGACTGGGGGTCGACGAACGGGGGAGCGCAATGGCACAGGTACGCATCGAGCCGTGGCACGAGGACGACCTCGACCTGCTGCGGCAGCTCAACTCACCGGATACCCGCAAGCACACCGGTGGCCCGGAGACCGACGAGCAGGTGCTCGCCCGGCACGACAGGTACGTGCACTTCTCGGGCACCGGGCAGGGCTGCATGTTCACGCTGGTGCTGGCGGACGGGGTGCGGGCGGGCAGCGTCGGATACTGGGCCCGCGAGTGGCGCGACCAGCCGGTGTACGAGCTGGGCTGGGCGGTGCTGCCCGCGTACCGGGGGCAGGGGCTGGCCACTGCGGCGGTGCGCGCGGTGCTGGACGTGGCCCGCGCCCGACGGGACCGGCACTACGCCCACGCCTACCCCTCGGTCGACAATCCCGCCTCGAACGCGGTGTGCCGCAAGGCCGGCTTCACGCTGCTCGGCGAGACGGGTTTCGAATACCCGCCGGGGCAGATGATGCGGGCCAACGACTGGCAGCTCGACCTGACCGCCCCACCGACAGCGAGCTGAGGTCGGCGGGGCGGCCGGCGACTGTCACCAGGTGGTGTCGAGGCGGTGCCGTTGCTCGGCGGTCAGCTCCAGGTCGACCGCTGCCAGGCTCTCCTCCAGTTGCGCCACCGACGAGGCACCCACCAGCGGGATGGACGGCAGCTCGCCGCCCAGCAACCAGGCGAGCACCACCTGGTTGACAGTGGCGCCGCTCTGCCCCGCCACCTCCCGCAGCGCGGCCAGCCGCCGGGGCGCGCTCGGCAGGTCGTACGCCGAGCTGAGCGGCTTGTCCGCCCGGGTGAACGCCCCCTTGAGCAGCGGTGAGTACGCCACCAGGGTCAGCTCCGGCTCGGCGCGCAGATAGCTGAGCAGGTCTCCGCTGACACCGCCCGGCTCGCCGTCCGGGTCCAGTTCGCTGATCAGGTCGGTGCGGTTGGGCAGGTAGCTCCGGTGGTACTGGAGCACCTCGTAGCCTGGCAGGCCGGCGGCGGCGGCCAACGCACGAGCCCGCTCCACCCGCCAGGCCCGGTGGTTGCTGGCGCCCAGCAGACCCACTGTGCCCTCGGTGACCAGCTCGGCGAAGCCCTCCACGGTCTCCTGGAGCGGCACGTTCCGGTCTTCGATGTGCGCGTAGAGCAGGTCCAGTCGTTCCACCCCGAGCCGGTCCCGGCTGCGCTCCGCAGACTCGCGGATCACCTTGGCGGAGAGGCCCTCGGCGTTGTCCAGGTAGCTGGTCCCCGGGGCGAGCGGTCGGGCGCCCAGCTTCGTGGCGATGACGATCTCGGGGCCGACGCCCCGGCTGCGCCGCCACCGGCCGAGCAGTTCCTCACTCTGCCCGCCCTGCCCGCCGTCCACCCAGAACGCGTAGTTGTCGGACGTGTCGATGAACGTGCCGCCGGCCTCGACGTACCGGTCGAGGATCGCGTACGAGGTGGCCTCGTCGGTGGCGCTGCCGAAGAGCATCGCGCCGAGGCTGAGCACGCTGACCTCGCGCCGGGTCGCCGGGTCGGCGCCGATCGTGCGGTACCGCATGGGGATCTCCTCTCGGGCGCCCTTCCGGTGGGCGCACCGATCACCCTCCAACCTGGAGCGCACTCCAGGTCAAGCGCTCAGTCACCAGGGCAGCACGCCGTACCCGCCGCCGGCGTCCATCTGGAAGCCCCAGAGCAGCCCGCTCGGCCCGTCGGCCGGCAGCGTCGCCAGGTGCACGCTCACCTCGGCACCCTGCTCGGCCGTGCGGAAGCCGCTGTTGCCGTTCAGGTCGGTGGCGCAGTAGCCCGGGTTCGCCGCGTTCACAGTGATCGTGGTGTCCCGCAGCTCCTTGGCGTACATCGCGGTGAGCATGTTCAGCGCCGCCTTCGACGACGGGTACGGCACGGAGGTCAACTCGAACAGCGCGCCGTTCGGGTCGGTCATCACCGCTATCGAGCCGACCTCGCTCGACACGTTGACGATTCGGGCGGCCGGTGCCCGGCGCAGCAGCGGCAGCAGCGCGTTGGTCACCGTCACCACCCCGAAGACGTTCGTCTCGTACAGCCGGCGCATCGTCGCCACCGTCGTCTCACTGGGCAGCCCTCGCGCGCCGTCGGCGAGCACGATGCCGGCGTTGTTGACCAGCACGTCCAGTCGGCCGTACTCCGCCTCCACCCGCTTCGCGGCGGCCGTCACCGACTCGGCGTCGGTGATGTCGAGCGGCAGGAACGCGGCGTCCGCGCCGCCGTCGCGCAGTTTCCGTTCGGCTGCCCGACCCCGCTCGGCGTCCCGGGCGCCCACCAGCACGGTCATCCCCCGGGCGCCGAGCTGCCGGGCGGTGGCGAAGCCGATTCCCTTGTTGGCCCCGGTGATCAGGGCGATCATGTTCGTCATGCCGTCGAGCGTGTCCGCGCCGACGGCGTCGGGGGAGAGACGGGCCGAGGCTGGGACCGGTGGTACCACCCTGGCCGGCCCTGGTCGCGGCATGCTGGGGGCATGACGAGCAGCGGCCTGCGGCGTGACGAACTGGCGGCGTTCCTGCGTACCCGCCGCGCCCGGCTGCGCCCCGCCGAGGTCGGGCTCCCCGAGGGCGAACGCCGACGTACCCCCGGGCTGCGCCGGCAGGAGGTCGCCCAACTCGCCGGCATGTCGATCGACTACTACATCCGTTTGGAGCAGGGCCGTGGGCCGCACCCGTCCCGGCAGGTGCTCGCGTCGATGGCCCGGGCGTTGCTGCTGAGCCGGGACGAGCGGGAGTATCTGTTCCGGATCGCCGGGGAAAATCCGCCATTGGCCGGCGGGCCGAGCCGGGAGGTGCCATCCGGGCTGCGGCACCTGCTCGACGCCATGACCGACACCCCGGCGTACCTCGTCGACGCCGCGTACCACGTGCTGGCCTGGAACCGCCTGGCCACGTACTTCGTGGGGGATCTCGCGGCCGTGCCCGACGCGGACCGCAACATGATCCGCTGGACGTTCCGGCAGCCGGCGACCGGCGCGCACTGGACCGATGCCGAGGTGATCCGATTCGTGCGCAGCACGGTCGCGGACCTGCGGGCCGCCTATGGGCGCTACCCGGCCGACCCGGCGATCCGCGAGCTGGTCACCGAGCTGCTCGGCACCTCACCCCGGTTCGCCCGGCTCTGGGCCGAGCACGACGTCGAGGAACGCCGTCCGGTCGTCAAGCGGGTGCCGCACCCCGAGCTGGGGCCGTTGGAGTTCGAGTGCCGCGTCCTGCTGGTGCCGGAGACCGACCAGCGGATGATCGTCTACGTTCCCGAGCCGGGATCGCCGACCCACGCGGTGTTCCGCCGGATCGCCGAGCGCGTCGGCTCCGAGCGCCGGGAACAGCGTGATGCCTCAGGGTCATCAAGATGACTCTGAGGCATCACGCATTCAGGAGACCTGCCCGCCGAGCGGCGGACCCAGGTCAGTTGGGCAGGTAGGCGAAGGTGTCCGGGTTCGGACCCTGCCGGCCGGCCTCGCCCTTGTCCAGCGCGGTGATCCGCTCCATCGCCGTGTCGTCCAGCTCGAAGTCGAAGATCCGGGTGTTCTCCTCGATCCGCTTCGGGGTGGTCGACTTCGGGAAGATGATGTCGCCGCGCTGCACGTGCCAGCGGAGCACCACCTGCGCCGGGGACCGGTCGAGCTGCCCGGCGATGTCGACCACCGTCGGGTCGTCGAGCACCTTGCCCTGAGCGATGGGCGACCACGCCTCGGTGAGGATGTTGTGCGCGCGACCGTAGGCGCGGACCTCGTCGTTGGTGAAGTACGGGTGCGCCTCGATCTGGTTGACCGCCGGCACGACGCTCGCCTCGTCGGCCAGCCGCTCCAGGTGCGACACCTGGAAGTTCGACACGCCGATCGAGCGGGCCCGGCCGTCGCGCTGGAACTCCTCCAGCACCTTCCAGGTCGAGACGTAGTCGCCGTCGTACAGGGTCGGCAGCGGCCAGTGGATCAGGAACAGGTCGATGTAGTCCATCTTCAGCGCCGCGAGGGTCGAGTCGAACGCCCGGCGGGCGTCGTCGGGGCGGTGGAAGCCGTTGTTGAGCTTGCTGGTCACGTAGACCGAGCCCCGGTCGAGGCCGGACGTCCGTACCGCCTCGCCGACCTCGGCCTCGTTGCCGTACATCTCAGCGGTGTCGATGTGCCGGTAGCCCACCTCAAGGGCGGTGGTCACCGCCGAGGCGGTGTCCTTCGGCTCGATCTGGAACACCCCGAAGCCGAGCTGCGGAATGGTGGTGCCGTCGTTCAGGCTGATGTCGGGAATCGTGATTGCCACTGCGGCTCCTTCGCGTCTTCGTTACCTGTCATCCATACCCGGGCGGGCGGACGATCCACCGCCCAACCGGAGGTGACGAACGCAACGGCGGACCGGTTCACCCGGTCGTGTCGAACAGCACCGGCCACGGCCGTGCCGCCGGCACCGACGTCACGGGCGGCGCGGGCACTGTGGGCTCGGCGTCGGCCAGCACCTCCGCGGCGAGTTGGCCGAACATCGCCGCCGCCGGGTGCGCCGACCGGTCCGGCCAGGCCGCCGAGGTGCGCCTGGCCAGCGGCGCGTCGGCGATCGGCCGCCAGGCCATCCGGGGTTCCCGGCGGGCCACAGCCGCCGGTTCCACTGCCACCCCGCCGCCGGCCAGCACCAGCCCGCAGAGGAACTCCGGGTTGCGGGCCGGGCGCACCCGGTCCGGGCGCCAACCGTGCTGCCGGCACACCGCCAGCAGGTGGTCGTGCCAGCCGGGGGCGGTGGCGCGGGGAGCAGCCACCAGATCAAGACCGGCCAGCGACGCGAGCGTCACCTCGCGGCCACGGGCCAGCGGCGAGGTGCGCGGCAGCAGCACCCCCAGGGGTACGTCGACAGGGGCGCCGAAGCGCAGCCCGTCCGCCGCCACCGGGTGGTGTACGAGCCCCACGTCCAGGGTCCGCTCGGTGAGCATCCGCACCTGCTCGGCGGTGGTCAGCTCGTGCAGCTCCACGTCCAGGCCGGGCGCCCGGGTGGCGAGCCCGTCCAGCAGCGAGCGCAACGTCACGGCGGGCGTCTCCGGCGGCACCCCGGCCCGGAGTACGCCCAGCTCACCGGCGCGGATCTGCCCCATCAGGCTGCGAAGTCGACCCTCGCCGGCGAGCAGTTCCTCCGCCTCGCCGAGCAGCAGCTCACCGGCGGTGGTGAGGCGCACCTGGCGGCGGGACCTGTCGAACAGCTCGACTGTCAGCTCCCGTTCCAGCCGCTGGATCGACTGGCTCAGCGGCGGCTGGGCCATCCCGAGCTGTTCAGCGGCCCGGCCGAAGTGCAGTTCGTGTGCGACCACCACGAAGTGCCGCAAATGCCGGAGCAGATCCACGGCCGGGACCCTACGCCAGCGCTACCGGGTCGGCAGTGGTTACCGTGCTGGCGTGGACGTGGAGGAACGCATCGGGGCCATCTTCGCCGCCGTCGGGGTGACGGCCAGCCTGCACGTCGTGGACCTGGACGCCGTCGACCCGGATGCCGTCGAGGGCGGCGGGCTTCGGGAGGTCGGGGTGCGGGCCGACGAGCAGGTGGTGATCGCCTCGATCTTCAAGATCCTGCTGGTGCTCGAGTTCGCCCGGCAGGTCGAGGCCGGTCAGCTGGACCCGACCGAGCGGGTGCTGGTCACCGCCGCCGACCGGCTCGGTGGGTGGGGTCTGGCCGGCTGCGACGACGACGCCGAGGTGTCGCTGCGCGACCTCGCGTACTTCGCCATGTCGGTCACCGACAACACGGCCGCCGACCTGCTGCTACGCCGGGTCGGCCCGGACCTGCTGCCGATGCTCGCCGTCGAGCTGGGGCTGACCCGTACCCGGGTCCTCGGTGGCCCTCGGGAACTGGTCGAGATGATGCTCGCCGACGTGGGCGCCCGGACCGAGGCGGAGTTCGCCCGGATCTTCCCCACGCTGTCGGCGGACCGGGTGCGGGCGATGCGGGTCTTCGACCCCGCGCACACCACGTCAAGCACCGCCCGGGAGATCACCCGGCTGCTCACGCTGATCTGGCGGGACGAGGCCGGGCCGGCGGCGGCCTGCGCGATGGTCCGGACCTGGATGGCCCGGCAGATCTTCTGGACCCGGCTGGCCGCCGGTTTCCCGCCCGGCGTCCGGGTCTCCGGGAAGACCGGCACCCTGCCCGGGTTCCACCTGGAGGCCGGGGTCGCCGAATACCCCGACGGCGGCCGGTACGCCATCGCCGTCTTCGCCCGCGCCGAACAGTTGACCCCGCGCCGCATCGACGTGGACCTGGCGATGGGGGAGGCCGCCCGCACTGCCGTGGAGGCGCTGCGCGGCGACTGATTTCGCGACCCACCGAGCGCCGCCGTACCCCTGCTGAGCAGCACCGATATCTGTCGGCGTATCGAAGCCGACGGCCCTTGATCTTGGACCGCGGCCCGGTGCCGCTGATTGGCTCGTGGTCGACACATCACCCGAGCACGGGGAGTACATCCGCATGCCCAGTCTCGACCGCCGACGCTTCCTGCGCGACGCCGCCGCCACCACCGCCCTGGTCTCCGCCGGTGGCCTCGCCGCCGGCGTCGCCACCCCGGCCCAGGCCGCGCCCTCGACCGCCGCAGCCCCCGGGCCGACCGCTCGCCGCAAGGGCGCCGTCAGCTTCCGCTGGTGGGGTACTGCCGGCTGGCGCGTCGACATCGGCGACCGCACCGTTCTCGTCGACCCGTTCCTCAGCCGGATCGACACCGGGCTGTTCACCGGGGCGTTCAAGACCGACACCAAGTTGACGGTGCGCACCGACGTGATCGACCCACGGGTCGACCGGGCCACGACGGTGCTCGTCACGCACACCCACTGGGACCACTTCATGGACGTGCCGTACATCGCCAAGCGCACCGGGGCGCGGGTGTTCGGCACGCTGACCGCGTACCACCTGGGGTTGGCCTACGACGTGCCGTCGACGCAGCTCAGCGCCGTGAAGGGTGGGGAGGTGCTGGACTTCGGCGACCACAGCGTCGAGGTGGTCGGCTCGCTGCACAGCCGCAACCCGTCGTACTCGGTGGCCTTTCCCGGGGTGCGGGTGAGCCCGCCGCCGCAGCCGGCCACCATCGCCGACCTGCCGGAGGGCGACACGCTGGGCTACCTGCTGCGGGTCGACAACGGACCGTCGGTCTACTTCACCGGGGCCAGTGACGTCGCCGAGCGGAACCTCACCGGCCTCGCGCCAGACGTGGCGATGGTGGCCATGCAGAACGCCACCACCACCGGCGACTACCTGCCCCGGCTGCTGGCCGGCCTCGACTACCCGAAGGTCGTGGTGCCGGTGCACTACGACAACTTCGAGACGGCGTTGCAGAACCCGCCGCCGGTCGCCCCGACCGACCGGACCCGGCTGAACGAGATGATCGCGGCGGTGCGCCGGATCTCGCCGCGCAGCCGGGTGCTGGTGCCCGAGTACGAGACCGCGTACCACTTCTGAGCAGCGTCGGTGGGGGTCGCCGAGCCGCGACCCCCACCCGGTCAGGAGGCGGCCATCTCCGCCAGGGCCCGCACCGACTTCCAGTTGCGGGAGGTGGACACCACGCCGAGCTTCTTCTCCAGGTACGCGTTCGTGAACTTCGACCGCCCGTAACCGCCGTCGACGTAGTGCAGGAACACCTCACGGCCGGTCACAGTGAACGACACGTTCTCGCCACCAGGCACGGCCAGGGCATCCGCTGTGGACTTCTCCGGTGCGGTGGCGAGGAAGGCCACCAGCAGCCGCGTCGGGTCGTCCTCCCGGTCGGCGTACGGGTTGCCGCCGGCGATCGCCGCCAACTCCCGGGCGCTGCGTACCAGCACCGGCACCGTCAACGCCAGCTCGTCTGTCAGCGCCCGCGCGATGCCGGCGGCCAGCTTCTCCGCGTCGCGCACCGAGCTGCCGAAGACCACGTTGCCGCTCTGCAGGTACGTCTGGGCGTCCTCGTGCCCGAGATCGGTGACGATCCGGCGCAGGTCGGCCATCGCCAGCCGGGTGCTGCCGACGTTCACCCCGCGCAGAAGTGCGACATAGCGGGTCATGGCTCCTCCTCGGGTGCGGACGACCGGCTCAGCGTAGGCCGCCCGGCCCCACCAGGCCCGTCTCGTACGCGACGATGACCAGTTGCGCCCTGTCGCGTACCGCCAGTTTGGTCAGCAGTCGCCCGACGTGCGTCTTGACGGTGGCCTGGCTGAGGTTGAGGTGCGCGGCCAACTCCGCGTTGGACAGGCCCCGGGCGATCAGCGCGAGGACCTCCCGTTCCCGATCGGTCACCCCGTCGAGCTGGCGGGGCAGCGGCCGGGTCGGCTCCGGCTGCCGGGCGAACTCGTCGATCAGCCGGCGGGTCACCGTCGGCGCGAGCAGCCCCTCCCCGGCGGCGACCACCCGGATCCCGGTCAGCAGGTCCGCCGGTGGGGTGTCCTTGAGCAGGAACCCGCTGGCCCCGGCGCGCAGCGCCCCGTAGACGTACTCGTCGAGGTCGAACGTGGTCAGAATGATGACGCGGGTGTCGGCCGTCGCCGGGTCGGCGCAGATCCTCCGGGTCGCCTCGATCCCGTCCATCTCCGGCATCCGGACGTCCATCAGCACCACATCCGGCCGGTGCTGCCCGGTCAACGCGACAGCTTCCACACCGGTGCCCGCCTCACCGACAGTGGTGCAGTCCGGGCTGAGATCGACCAGCAACCGGAAACTGCCGCGCAGCAACGCCTGGTCGTCGACGATCAGCACGCGGATCACGCGGCCACCCGGTAGGGGAGGCTGGCCGTCACCGCGAAGCCACCGTCGGGGCGGGGCCCGGCGCGGAACTCCCCGCCGTGCAACGCCACCCGTTCCCGCATGCCGATCAACCCGTGCCCCTCCCCGCCGAGCAGGACCGGCCGCTGGCCGTCGTCGGTCACCTCCACCCGCACCTCGTCGGGCAGGACGGTCACCGTGGCCCGGCAGGAGGCCGGCGCCGCGTGCTTCACCACGTTCGTCACCGCCTCCTGCACGATCCGGTACACAGCGAGGCCCACCGACTCCGGCACCGCGCCCGCCGGCTCGTCCCGCCGCACGTCGAGCTGCACGTCGACCCCGCCGATCGCCGCCTGCCGGGCGAGGAGGGGCAACTCGTCCAGCCCTGGCGTCGGCGCGTACGGGCTGTCCTCGCGCAGCACGCCGAGCACCCGACGTACGTCGGTCAGCGCGGTGCGGCCGGTCTCCTCGATGACCCGGAGCGCGGCACCCGCCTCACGGGGGTCGGCCTCGGCGACGTGGTTGGCGACGGCCGCCTTGACCACTATGAGGCTGAGCGTGTGCGCGACCACGTCGTGCAGCTCACGCGCCACCCGCAACCGCTCCTCGGTGGCGGCCTGACGAACCAGCTGGTCACTCTGCCGGGTGGCGAGGGCTCGTCGCTCCCGGATCTGCCAACCGATCACCCAGGCCGGCGCGACCATGACGGCGGCGTAGGCGACAGCGCCGGTCCGCGACCAGAGGTCACCCGCGGTCAGCACCAGGCCGACGCTCACCAGCGCCAGGCAACCGGCGGCGCAGAGCAGCGACCGGCGGGTGGGCGTCGCCACGGCCACCGTGTAGAAGGACAGTCCGATGGCGAGCGCCGGCGCGGCGGCGGCGAAGTTGGGGATCACCCCGGTGATCAGGGTGACGGTGGCGACGAAGCTGATCACGACGGCCACCGCCATCGGCCACCGTCGCCGGACGGCCAACGGCAGCCCGAGGGCCATCCCGACCAGCACCGACACCCAGAGCGGCTCGCGCACGCCACCGTGCAGCGGCGACTCCAGCGCGGCGTACGGGCAGAGCAACCCACCGACGGCAACCGCCAGCAGGGCGTCCACCGTGTACAGGTCCACCGGCCGCATCCGTCGGGTCAACAGGAGAGCAGTCACCCGTCGAACGGTAACGACCGGCTGGATCGACCGCGTCCGCCTGTGGGCCGTCATCCCCGAGGACGACGTGCCGGTGCTGCCGGGCCTGCGACTCCACCCGGGGGAGGGCCGGAAAGTGCCCGCTCCGGCACGACGCGCCGTACCCCCCGCGTTCGGGACCGTAACGGTCATGACCACAGACACGGTGACAGTGACGGGGCTGCGAGCGGTGTACGGCACCGGAACCCGGCGGGTGACGGCGCTCGACGGCGTGACCACGCGCTTCGCGAGCGGCACGTTCACGGCGGTGATGGGGCCCTCCGGCTCGGGAAAGTCGACACTGCTGCACTGCGCGGCGGGGCTGGACCGCCCGACCGAGGGAACCGTCACGATCGACGGCACCCGCCTCGACGACCTCAGTGAGGACGCGCTGACCCGGCTGCGGCGCGACCGGATCGGCTTCGTCTTCCAGGCGTTCAACCTGGTGTCCACGCTGACCGCCGCGCAGAACGTCGAGTTGCCATCGCGCCTGGCCCGTCGCCGTCCGCCGGCCGGGGACGTGGCCGCAGCCCTCGACGCCGTCGGTCTCGCCGACCGGGCCGGGCACCGGCCGAGTGAGTTGTCCGGCGGGGAACAGCAGCGCGTCGCCGTGGCCCGAGCGTTGATCACCCGCCCGGCGGTGGTCTTCGCCGACGAGCCGACCGGGGCGTTGGACAGCGCGTCCTCCCGGCAGGTGCTCCGGCTGCTGCGGGCACTCGTCGACGACCACGGGCAGACCGTCGTGATGGTGACCCACGACCCCGCCGCCGCCGCGTACGCCGATCGGGTCCTTCTGCTGGCCGACGGCCGCGTCGTCGACGAGCTGACCGGCGGGATCACCGCCGCCGCCGTCGCCGCCCGGATCGCCCAGCGGGAAGCCGTCGCGGAGTCGTCGTGCTGAGCGTCCGGCGGTCGGCCAGCGCCTTCGTAGCGGTGGCCATCGGGGTCACGCTTGTCGCGGCGGCCACAGTGCTGCTCGCCTCCGGCCGCCCGCAGGTGCCGGACCGGCTGGCGCGGGCGGCGGTCGTGGTGCAGAGCCCCGAGGCGGGTGCGTCCGCTGACGAGTTCATGCCGACCCGGCCCTGGTCGGCCAGCGCGGTAGCGGAGTTGGTCGGCAGGCTGGCCGGTCTGCCGGACGTGGTGGCGGCGGTGCCGGACCGCACCTTCTACGCCCAGCCGCTCGTCGACGGCCGGCCTTCGGCCGCCGACACCCGGCGCGAGGACGCCTACCAGGGGCACGGCTGGTCCAGCGCCCAACTGGGTGGGCTGCGCCTCACGGCTGGCGAGCCACCCCGCCGGCCCGGCGAGGTGGTCGTCGACAGCGCGCTCGGACTGCGCGCCGGCGCACCGGTCACAGTGCTGACCGCGGCGGGCCCGGAGTCGTACACCGTCACCGGTCTGGTCGACGGACCCGGCGTCCACGTCGCGGACGAGGTCGCCGCCGCGCTCGCGCCCGGCGTGCGGGCCATCGGGCTGGTGCTCGCCCCGGACGCCCACCCCGAGCGGGTCGCCACGGCGGCTCGCGGAGTCGTCGGCGGCGACGGACTGGTGTTCACCGGTGCCGCCCGTGGTGCGCTGGAGCCGCGCGGCGACGCCCGTACCCGGTGGATCGGCATGCAGGTGCTCGCCGCCACGGCGGCCCTCGCCGGCTTCGTCACGGTGTTCGTGGTCTCCTCCACCTTCGCCTTCACCGTCGCGCAGCGCCGCCGTGAGCTGGGCCTGCTGCGCGCCGTCGGCGCCACCGGAGGCCAGGTCCGCCGGATGGTGTACGCCGAGGCGCTCGCCGTCGGCGTCGCGGCGGGGCTCGTCGGCCTGCTGGTGGGCGCGGCGCTCGCACCGTCGCTGGGTGGGCTGCTGGTCGACGTCGGCTTCGAACCGTCGACCTTCCGGGTCCGCTACGAACTCTGGCCGATCGCGGTCTCGCTCGCGGCCGGGCCGGTGATCGCGGTGCTGGCCGTCTGGTCGGCGTCGCGCCGGGCGGCGCGGGTCCGCCCGTTGGAGGCGTTACGCGAGGCTGCTGTGGAACAGCGACCGGTAGGGCGGGTGCGCGCCGCCACCGGGGTGCTGCTCCTCGCGGCGGGGGCCGCGCTCAGCCTCGGTACGGCGACCGCCGACGAGGCTCGGGTGGGGGCGCAGTACGCGCTCTACGCGGTGATGGCGTTGGTGGCCGGCACCACGGTGCTCGCCCCGGTGGTGGTCGGGCCGCTGGTGCGCCTGCTGCGTTCTCCGGTGCGTCGGCCCGGTGGCGCGATCGGGATGCTGGTCCGGGGCGGGGCGTTGACCGCGACCCGGCGGACCGCCGCCATCGCCGCGCCGGTGCTGCTCACTGTCGCGTTCGCGGTGCTGGTGTCCGGGATGGTGCGCACCAGCACCGCCGCGTACGCCGCGGGTCGGGCGGACAACGTGAACGCCGGCTGGATCGTCGTGCCGGACCGCGCACCCGGCCTGTCCGACCGGGCCGTCGCCTCGACCGGTGGCACCGCGCTCCTGCCGACCACCGTCTACCGCACCGACCCCGGAACGTCGCCACCGGATCGGCCGATGACCGCGCTCGGCGTGGACCCGGAAGGCTTCGCCGCCGCGAACCGGGTGCTCACCGTCGTCGCCGGTTCGCTGAACGACCTGAGGGGCGACGACACGGTGGTGGTCACCGCCTCGGCGAACCGCCTGCCGTCGGAGCCGTACCCGGTGGTCTTCGCCGACGGGACGACGGTGTCGCTGCGCGTCGTCGCCGTGGTCGACGACACCTCGATCCCCGGCGACCTGCTGGTGCCCCGGGCCGTGGTGCGGGCGCACGACCCGTCGGCGCTGACGTCCACCGTGTACGTCCGGGACCGCATCGATCCACCGGTCGGCGCGCGGATCCTCGACGTGCCGGGCTGGGCGGCCGAGGCGGACGCCGCCGAGGACCGCCTCGTCTGGCTCTTCACACTGCTGCTGATCGGGGTGTCCGCCGGCTACGGGGCCGTCGCGGTGGCCAACACCCTCCTGCTGGCCGCCGCTGGCCGCGCCGCGGACCTGCGGCTGATCCGGATGGCCGGGGCGACCCGACGGCAGGTCATCTGGCTGGTCACGGCGGAATCCGCGCTGGTGGTTCTGATCGGCGCGCTGCTGGGTGGGGCTGTCGCGTTCGTCGGTCTGCTCAGCATCAGCGCCGGCCTCGCCGAGCAGGTCGGTGCCCCCGTCGACCTGGTGATGCCGTGGTCGGTGATCGCCGGGGTGGTGGGGCTGTGCCTGCTGCTCGCGGTGCTGTCCAGTGTGTTGCCGACGTGGCGGCTGCTGCGCCACCGTCCCGCCCGGTCACCGGTGGGCCTCGTCGGATGACAGCGCCCCCCGCGCGGACGATCGGCCAGCTACCGTCCATGGATGCGATCCGCGCGCCCGGTCGGGCTGCTCCTCTCCGCCGCCGCCGTCGCGCTCTGGGCGTACGGCATGACCACGTGGCAGCCGCTGACCGAGCCGCTCGGCCCGTGGTCGGAGCACCTGCCGGGCAACAACGCCTACTGGGCGCGCGACCTGCGCTTCATGGCGATCATGGCGGTGCCGCTCGGGTTGGTGCTGGCCGGGCGGGGGCAGGTGCGGTGGAGCGGCCCGGCTGTGGTGCTGGGCGGCTGCTGGATCGCGGCCGACGTGGCTGTCGACCGGGCGGACCTGATCGGCGTCGGCGCGACGGTGCGCCTCGCCGTCGCCGGCTACGCCGTGCTCGGCGTGGTCGCGGCGCTGCTGCTCTGGTGGGAGCGCGCCGTGCCGCCGATGGGGGAGCCCGATACGGAGTCGGCACGGGAGCGCGGCGCGACTCCGGCCACCGACCGGCGGGTGCTGACCGGTGCGGCCTGCGTGGCCGGGGTCCTGACGCTGGTGGCGGCCGGGATGGAGTCACCGACCGACCGGGAGCCGGAACTGCACCAGGGTGCGCTGGCCACGGCGGCGCTGCTGGTGGCCCTGGCCGTCGGTGCCGCGTTGGCGGCGGCGCCGGCACGGACCCGGGTTCGCGTCGGGCTGGCGGCCGGCCTCACAGTGGTGGCCCTGCTCGGCGTCGGGTGGGTCCGTGCCACAGCGCCCGGCACACGCCTCCTGCCGGAGGCCGCTCTCGGGGCGGTGGTGCTCACCGGAGTCACACTCCTGGCCTGGGACTGGCCGGGCGGTCGGCCGATCTGGCGGCACCACGCCCTGGCCGCGCTCATCGCCCTCGTGGGTCCGGTGGTGTTCCTGGTGGCCACGGCCATCCCCATGGTGATCCTGATGCCGATCGGCGCGGCGTTCACCGCGCTGGCCGGCAACAGCCCGATCAACTCCGCCGACTCCGATCTACTGGTCTCCCTGGTCGGGCTGCTCGCCGGGTTGGGAATGGCAGTGCTGCTGGCGCGGCCGAGCGTCGAGGACCGTCGGCAGCTCCGCTGACTCACTCGACGACCGGCAGCACCACCTCGTTGCGGCGCAGGAACCACGGCTTCCACGGCGGGTCGAAGCGCGCGTACCGGATGGCACCTGTCGGTTGCAGCCCGGCCGCGGTCACCGACCGGCCGAGCATCGTGGCCCGCTGGCTGAACGCCTGCTCCGTCCACCGCCCGGAGAACCGCATCGCCGCCGCCAGCCGCGCCGGAACCTCGCGGATCCGCACCCGGGCGTCCACCGGCTCGGGCAGGGTGGCGGCGGTGAAGCTGGCCGGCATGACGAACTGGATCAGGTACGCGCCCGGCCACTCACCCTCGATCTGCACGACCGGCACGGTCATGGCGATCTTCTCCGAGCCGCTGACCGCCGCGAGCGCCGGCGCGGCGGAGCCGATCGGGTGCCGGGCCCGATTGGCGCCACCGATGTACGCGGCCAGCGGCCGGAACGCCTCGATCGGCGCCCGGGTGAACGACGCCTGGATCTGCATCTCGGCCACCAGGTGGGCGGGGTACCGACGCAGCTCGAAACCGGGGTGTCGGGACACCACCCGGTACGGCTGCTGTTCGGTCATCGCGCGGCTCCCAGGGTCTGCTGGGACAGACGCTACCGCCCGTCCGGCTCCCGTTCGGCCGAAGTCGGCCGCTCCGGCCCGGGAGCGAGTGCCCTGGTGGTCAACCGCCAGTACTGCCGCTTGCCCTCGTCGCGCAGCACCACCCCGATCTGCCCCAGCTCGCGGCGCAACTCCCGGGTGTCGTCGCGGCGGTCCCGCTCGATCGCCCGATCCCGGGCCCGTAACAGCGCGTCCGCGCCGGCCGGCAACCCGGGCAGGTCCGGAACCCACAGCCGGTACGCCGACCGGTGCGGGTCGTCGTCCGCCCAGCCCCAGCCGTGCTCCCGGAACGCCGCCGCCAGTTGGGCCGCCGGCAGGTCCGTCGACTCCCGGACGAGTTCCGCGCCGTCGGCGTCCAGCAGCACCAGGTGCTTGTCGGCGAGGAAGACCACCCGGGTGTCGACCCGGGAGATGGTCCGGTTCTCATCCGAGCGGCGCAGCTGGACCTGCGCCCCGTCGACGGTGACGATCAACCGTTCGGCGGTGCCGATCCCGGCGATGACCAGGCCGGCCAGGACGCCCACCCCGATGGTGCCGGCGGTGGCCTGCGGCTCGGGCAGCCGGTCCAACCACTCGATCAGGTCGCTGAACGGCACCCAGGGCAGCCGGGCGAGCCAGCCCGTCGCCGCCGCGAGGAGCCATCCGGCGCCCGCGCCGAGAAGCGGAAAGCCACCCCACAGGACCGCCAGTTCCAGCGGGCCGCCGCTGACCACGGTGCGCGGACGGTAGCTGGCCATCTCCATGGTCAGGACACCTCGCGGCGTAGCGTCCGGAACAGGCCGGCGGCCAGCGGGAGCACCATCCAGACCAGCAGGGAGACCGCTATCCGCCCCCACTGCCCGCCGGTGACGGCGTCGCTGCTGAACAACGGTTCCATGGTCTTGCTGGTGTCCAGCCATTCGGACGGACCGCGCAGCGGTTTGACCATCTCGCCGAGCACCCCCCACAGGGTGGGCAGCAGGAGGTAGCCGACGATCGCCAGCGGCGGGTTGAGCAGCAGCAGACCGAAGGCGGCACCCATCAACACGCTGGTGACCTGGAGGATCCCCGCGTTGAGGACCAGCGACCAGTCGAACTGCCAGGTGCCCGCCCCGCCGGTGGCGGACGCCACCAGCGTGCCGACGGCGGCGACGACGAGACTGGCCAGCACCGAGACGAGCGCGGTCAGCGACACGGCGATCAGCTTCGCGGCGACCACCCGCTCCCGGCGAGGCACCAGGGCGTACGTGGTGAGGGCGGTGCGCTGCGACCACTCACTGGTGATCGACAGGATGCCCAGCACCGGCAGCAGCACCGACACCGGCAGCAGCGAGGGGACGAAGAAGTTGAGGAAGGTCTGGTCGGCGTCGTTGGCGTAGATCAGTTGCAGGGTGACGATCGCGGCGGTGACCAGTCCGATGGTGATCAGCAGCCAGCGGCCGGCCCGGGTGTCGACGAGCTTGCGCACCTCCACGGCGCTGAGACGGAGCAGCGACGGTCGGCGTACCGGAGAGTGGTGCCGGGGCGCGACGGCGCCGGCGGCGGGCGCGGTGGTGGTGGTCATCGAACGGCCTCCTTGGTCGATTCGCCGGCGGTCAGGGTGAGGAAGAGCTGTTCCAGGCCGCCGCCGCTGGCGGGTCGCAGCTCGGCCAGCGCGACGCCGGCATCGGCCGCCGCCTGGCCGACCGCCTCGGCGTCGGCCTGCACGAGCAGGCCCTCCGAGCTGTCGGCGGCGCTCAGGTTGGCCACCTCCAGCGCCCGACGCAGCGCCGCGTCGTCGCGGGCGCGAACCACGGTGCCGCCCCCGGCCAGCAGCTCGTTCTTGTCGCCCTGGGCCACGATCCGGCCGCCCCCGATCACCACCAGCCGGTCCGCGACCGCCTCCACCTCGCGCAGCAGGTGGGAGGAGAGCAGCACGGTGCCGCCCCGGTCGGCGAAGTCACGCAGCAGGCCGCGCATCCAGAAGATCCCCTCCGGGTCCAGGCCGTTGGCCGGCTCGTCGAGGATCAACACCCGGGGATCGCCGAGCAGCGCGTGGGCCAGCCCGAGCCGTTGGCGCATGCCCAACGAGTACGCCCGTACCCGACGCTTCGCGGCCACCGCGTTCAACCCGACCAGGTCGAGCTTCGCGGCGACCTCGCGCCGGTCCAGACCCATCGTGTACGCGGACAGCGTCAACGCCTCGCGGCCGGTGCGCCCGGCGTGCTGGGCGGAGGCGTCCAGCAGGACCCCGACCTCCCGCCCCGGGTTGGGCAGTTCCCGGTACGGGTGCCCGGAGACGGTGGCGCGGCCGGCGGTCGGCATGGTCAGCCCACAGATCATGCGCATGGTGGTGGACTTGCCGGCGCCGTTGGGGCCGAGGAAGCCGGTGACGGTGCCCGGCTCGCACTGGAACGACACGTCGTCCACGGCCGGGTGTGGCCCGTACCGCTTGGTGAGGTTCTCCACGGTGATCATGCGGTTGAGCCTGCCCGCGCCGCCCGGCCATCCGCTGCGGCCACCGGTCGGTGCCGTCTCGACCTTGGTCGATCATCGGATCTCGACTTTGGTAGCTGGTCGTGTCGCCCGTCGGCTGCCTAGCATGGGCGCGTGACCAGCATCGCCGTTCCGGAGCACCCCTGGCTGCTGCCCGGGGCGCTGGCCGGCGCGGTCAGTCCGGACTCGGCGACCCGGCGGCCGCGCCGCACCACCCGGGACTGGGCAGTCGACACCCTGGCCTTCCTGCTCTCCCTGCTCTGGGTGCTGTTCGTCACCGCGGACGCCCTGTCGCCGGATCCGGCGATGGCGATCGCGCTGCCGCACGACTGGATGACCGGCGTGGACGCGCTGCTCGGTCTGGTCTGCTGCGGGCTGCTCTGGCTGCGTCGACGGTGGCCGCTCGGGGTGTTGGTGGCCACGACACCACTGTCGCTGTTCTCGTTGGCCTCGGCCATTCCGCTGTTGATCTTCTACTTCACCGTGGTGGTGCATCGGCGGACGGCCGTCGCGATCGCGGTCACCGGTGCCGGCCTTCTCACGAACCTGGTCTTCAGCTGGGCGCGTCCGGATCCGAACATGTCGTACTGGGAGACCGCGTCCTGGGGAGTGGTGCTCAGCTTCGCCGTGCTGGCCTGGGGGATGTTCGTCCGGGCTCGGCGGCAGTTGATCGTGTCGTTGCGGGAGCGGGCCGAGCGGGCCGAGGCGGAGCAGCAACTGCGCGTCGCCCAGGCCCGCCACCTCGAACGCACCCGGATCGCCCGGGAGATGCACGACGTGCTGGCCCACCGGATCTCGCTGCTCAGCCTGCACGCGGGTGCGCTGGAATTCCGCCCGGACGCGCCGGCCGACGAGGTGGCCCGGGCCGCCGGGGTGATCCGGGGCAGCGCGCACGCCGCCCTCCAGGACCTGCGGGAGGTGATCGGGGTGCTGCGCGCCGAGGACGGTGCAGGCAACTCGCCCGAGCCGCCGCAGCCCACCCTCGCCGACCTGCCGGCGCTGATCGCCGAGTCGCGGTCGGCCGGGGTGCGTGTGAATGTCAGCGACAGCGTCGCCAGCCCGGCGGAGGTGCCGGCGGCGCTGGGTCGGGCCGCGTACCGGATCGTGCAGGAGGGGCTGACCAACGCCCGCAAGCACGCGGCCGGCGCGGCCGTCACCGTCGATGTGGCCGGCGGGCCGGGCGCCGGACTGACAGTGGCGATCGGCAACCGGTGGCCGGTCGGCGTGCCGTCCGGCGGCACACTGCCAGGTGCCGGCACCGGCCTGGTCGGCATCAGTGAACGGGTCACCCTGGCCGGTGGGCGGCTCGCCTACGGTCGGGACGACAGCGGTGACTTCCGGCTGGCCGCCTGGCTGCCGTGGCCGGCGTGACCAGCGCCGCCGGACCGCCGGACGCGACCGGGCCGGCCGGAGCGGCCGGAGCGGCTGCGCCGCCGGTACGCGTGCTGATCGTGGACGACGACGCGTTGGTCCGGGCCGGGCTCTCGATGATCCTCGGCGGTCTGCCGGACCTGGCCGTGGTCGGCGAGGCGGCCGACGGTGGCGAGGTGCCGGCGGCCGTCGCCGCGTACGCCCCGGACGTGGTGCTGATGGACATCCGGATGCCGCGGGTCGACGGGCTGACCGCCACCGAGGCGCTGCGTGCCCAACCGCACCCGCCGGAGGTGCTGGTGCTGACCACCTTCGACGCCGACGAACAGGTGCTGCGGGCACTCCGCGCCGGGGCGGCCGGTTTCCTGCTCAAGGACACCCCGCCGGCGGAGATCGTGCGCGCCGTACGCCGGGTCGCGGCGGGCGAGGCGACGCTCTCGCCGACGGTGACCCGGACGTTGATCGCCCACGTGACCGCCGCCGCCCCCGGCCCGGTCGGCCCGGACCCGCGCCGGGAACGGGCGCTGCGGCTCCTCGCCGGGCTCAGCGAGCGGGAGCGGCAGGTGGCGGTCGCGCTCGGGCGGGGCCACACCAACGCGGAGATCGCGGGGGAGTTGTTCATGAGCGTGGCGACGGTGAAGGCCTACGTGTCCCGGCTGCTGACCCGGCTGGAGCTGAACAACCGGGTCCAGGTGGCCCTGCTCGTGCACGACGCCGGCCTCGTCTGACGAGCGGTCGCGCCGGCCTGTCGGCAGAGGATCTGCTTACCGCGTACCGGAATTGAACTTTCGTCCGGTGTCCGCCGTACCCATGGCCGAGGATGTCGGTGCGGTAGGTCCGCCGTACCGCTGCCGAACTGCGGGAGGCCTGCCGTGCGAGTTGGTGAGCAGTCGACGGATCCCATCGATCAGGTACTGGGTGAGGTGCCAATGCCGGCACCACTGACACCGGAGGATGTCCGGCTCGCGGTCCGGGCGGTGGTCGTGCACACCGCCGAGGAGTGGCCCACCGGGCCGCTGTGCCGCAACGACGGCGCTTCCTACCCGTGCCGACTGCACCGCTGGGGGCGTCGGGTGTTGGAGACACACGGGCTCAACGAGCGGCAGATCGAAGCGTTGATCCGGCATGGCAATCCGTTCGTGCACGTGCCGTTTCCGTTCACGGCGACCGGGCCGTCGCGGCAACAGGCCGCGCGGGCCGTCCCCCAGGGGGTACGGCCCACCGCTACCGGCCGGCCGGTGACTCCCCCCGTCACCGCGCCGCGCTGGCCCCGGGCGAGCTGAGCGCGCTGTCCCCCTCCGCCCACACGACCCGGGGCGACACGACGTCGGCCCGGCGCGGAGATTCCCCCCTCCGCGTCGGACCGACGTCGCTCTGAGCGGTCGACTCAGCTGCCGACCCCGCAGTCCGGGGCGGACCAGCTCGTCGTGTTCGAGCTGCGGTCGCTGTTGTTCTCCCGGCGCGAGTCGACGTGCACGTGGTCGTCGTGGTCCGGGTAGCCCGGCCCGTAGATCCCGCTGAAGCCGTTGTCGCGGGCACCGCGGGCGACCTGGCACAGCGAGGACGTCCGCGAGGTCACGTCGGCCGCGTTGCCGTACAGGTGTTGGCTGTCGGACGCGCCGCCGACCTGGTTGTTGCAGGCGCGACTGCGGAAACCGCTGGACACGTTGAGCGGCTTGTCGCCGAGGCTCTTGCGCAGCGCCTCCAGCTTCCACATGGTGCGCAGCGCGTTCTGCTTGGTCTGGCTCGCCGACAGCGGGCCGCCGCTGTAACCGCTCCCGCCGCAACCGTTGTCCAACTCGCCGTAGGTGAAGTGCGCGGGCGTGCAGTCGTTGTCCTGGAGTTGGTAGAGCTTGGCGAAGGTCTGCGGGCCGGCGACGCCGTCGGCGCGCAGCCCGTACGCCTGCTGGAACCGCTTGACCGCGGCGGCGGTCTTCGGCCCGTAGCGGCCGTCGTTCTCCACGATGTCCCGGTAGCCGGCCCACCCGGCGACCCGGATCTGCAACTGGCGGACGTCATCGCCGGAGCGCCCCTGGGCCAGGGTGCGGTTCCAGGTGTAACAGCCGTCCGCGTGCGCCGCCGGTGCGGCGACCACCGTGGCGATTGCGGCCCCTGGCAGTGCCAGGGCGAATGCGACGGCGACCCGCTTCAAGGTGTTTACGCGCACAGAAGTCCTCCCGATAGGAGAGCGAATGGGATGGCTCCAGGACATCGACCGAGAAGTCCCGTGATTTCCACCCTCGCACTGATCAGTGCCGTTGGAGGTGGTTAACGAGAATTGTGCTCACAATCCGCTGTGGCTGGGTATTGGCTGGGAATTCGACTGATTTGCGAAACAGCCATTTCCGGCCGATCACCCCTCCTGCGGCCAAGCGCACCGAACGTCGCAATCTGCCACACGGCGGGTGATGTTCCCGGGGTGATCGCGGCCGGTAACGTCAGCCCCGGGCGGCGGACTGGCGGAGGTGCACGTGGCACGCGGTGGCGTCTTCTGTGTCGAGGGTCAGTGGCACCGTGACCTCAACGAGCGGGGCTCGGTGCTGCCCACGCTCGAGCTGCTGGAGCGGCTGGGCAAGATCCGGTTCATCCACAAGGACGCGGCCACCCGCGACGAGCTGTTCTACTTCCTGGACCGTTGGCTGCTCAAGCAGTACGCCGACCACCGGGTCGGCTTCTTCGCCATGCACGGCGAGCCGAGCCGGCTCTGCCTCACCGACTGGCAGTCGGTGGAGTTGAACGAGGTGGCCGATCTGATGGCCGGCCGCGCGGAGGGGCGGCGACTCTATTTCGGCAGCTGCTCGGTGCTGCGCGCCTCGGACGCGGTGCTGCGCGAGTTCCTGGAGGTCACCGGAGCCGCCCTCATCTGCGGTTTCACCCGGGAAGTCGACTGGGTCGAATCGGCGGCCTTCGAGACCGTGCTCCTCGACGTGCTCGCCAACGGCCAGCGCCACAACGCCGCCGAACTGCGGATGGGCTCCGCCCACTGGGCGCCGCTCGCGTCGTACCTCGGCTTTCGGGTGATCTACGCCAACGGTCGGGCCTGGCGTCCGTCCGGCCGTCCCCGGGTGCCCACCCAGGAGGCGCGCCGCGCCGCGGCCCGACCCCGCTGACCCGCCGCCGCCGCTGCGCCCGCACCCTGGTAGGAACGGGGGATGGCACGCAGCATCGCAAGGAACACCCGGGTCGACCGGGACGGCCTGCTCGAATTCCTCCGGCCGCGACACCGCGTCGTGCTGATGACCACCCGGGCGGACGGGCGACCGCAGTCCTCCCCGGTCTCCGCCGGGGTCGACGGGCAGGGGCGACTGGTCGTCTCCACCTACCCCGAGCGGGCCAAGGTGAGCAACCTCCGCCGCGACCCCCGGGTCTCGGCCTGCGTGCTCAGTGACGACTGGAACGGCCCCTGGGTGCAGATCGACGGCACCGCCGAGGTGCTCGACCTGCCCGAGGCGCTGGAGCCGCTCGTCGAGTACTTCCGCAGCATCTCCGGCGAGCACCCGGACTGGGACGACTACCGGGCGGCGATGGTGCGTCAGGGCAAGTCGCTGATCCGGATCACCATCGACGCCTGGGGCCCGATCGCCACCGGTGGCTTCCCGGCCCGTCTCGCCGACTGACCCCTCGTTCGGTGGATCCACACGCTGGTGCGCATCGACTACGGTGAACCAAGCAAGATCCACTGACCCGAACGGGGACCCATGAACAACCCTTCCGTCCCTCGCCGACTGCTCGCCTGGGCGGTGCCGGCCACCCTCGCGCTCGCCGTCGTCGCGCCGGCCCTGCCGGCTCAGGCCGCCCCGGCCAACACCCCGACCCCGGCCGTCGCCGGCCCTGTCGACAAGGACCTCAACGGCAACGGCGTTCCCGACCTGGTGACCGTCGGCGGCACCACGACGGGCCTCGCCTCCGGCGTCTGGGCGGCGCGGGGTCGGGTCGACGCGACCACCGGCGTCGGCACCGGCCGCGTGAAGGTCCCGGCCGTGAACATCGGCGTCCACGGCAACGGGGTCTCCGGCAACGACATCCCGGCCGCGGATTTCGACGGCGCCCAGGTGATCACCGGACGCTTCTTCGGCACCGCGAACCAGGACTTCCTGGCCTACTACCCGGGTGGCGTCAACGCCGGAGGCGGCAGCTTCATCGCGGGCGTCGGCGACGGCACCATGGTGAACCCGTACCGCGGCAGCGGACAGGTCACTCTCATCCGCGATTACCTCCTCGACGAGTACGGCAACTCTCCGATCCAGCTCGTCAACGGGTTCACGGCGGACGGCGTCGACACCGGCATCCCGGACCTGCTGGGCATCGTCGGCGACGCGAGCAACGGTTACCGCCTGGCCTACTACCCCAACGTCTGGGCACCCAGCCTCTACCTTCCGCTGCCGCAGGGCAACGCCACTCCGACCGGCGGCAGCGACTGGCAGAACTGGACCCTCGCCAGCACCGAGCTGGCCTCGGGGGCGGCGTTGGTGCTGCGTAACGCCACCACCGGTGACCTCTACCTCTGGCAGGGCGTCACCATGACCGACAACGGCGACGGGACCGGCGCGCTCGCCTACACGCAGTACCGGCTCGCCTCCGGGTGGAACACGGGCGTCGCGATCAGCAGCCTCACCGCCGCCGACCAGAACGCCGACGGCGTGGCGGACCTGTGGGCGGTGTTCCCGGACGGCAGCGTGCGGGCGTACCTGATCTCGAACCTCTCGGCCGTGAAGCCGGCGAAGATCCGGGCGATCCAGGCGCAGCAGCTCCGCTGACCTGAGGTGTGGGGTCCGTCAGCCGCAGACGACGGACCCCACACCGGTCAGTCGACCAGGGCGGCGTAGACGAGCTGGCGCAGCTGGGAGCGGAGCGGGTAGGTGCTCGACGGCATCAGCTGCGTGAACAGCAGCGCGGTGATCTCCTCGGCCGGGTCGACCCAGAACGCGGTGCTGGCCACCCCACCCCAGTAGTACTCGCCGACGCTGCTGGGCACCCGGCTGGGGACCGGGTCGTCGACCACCGCGAAGCCGAGACCGAAGCCGATCCCGTCCAGTGTGGTCTCCGCGAAGCCGCCGGTGGACAGGGTGCCCAGATCCCGACCGCCGGGCAGGTGGTTGCGGGTCATGAACCGCACAGTGCGCGGCCCGAGCAGCCGGACGCCGTCAAGCTCGCCGCCGCGCAGCAGCAACTGCGTGAACCGGTGGTAGTCGGCGGCGCTGGAGATCAGGCCGCCACCGCCGGAGAGCAGCGCCGGCTTGCTGAACGCGAGCGACCCCAGGCTGTCGTAGCGGACGGCCCGACCGCTGCGCGGTTCCGGTACGTAGAGCGCGGCCAGCCGGTCGGCCTCGTCGGCCTCCACCCACCAGCGGGTGTCGGTCATGCCCAGTGGGCCGAAGATCCGGTCGGCGAAGAACGCGTCGAGGCTCTGCCCGGAGATCACCTCGACGAGTCGGCCGAGCACGTCGGTGGCGACGGAGTAGCCCCACGCCGAGCCGGGCTGGAACAGCAGCGGCAGCTCGCCGAAGGCCGCGCAGGCGCCGGCCAGGTCGACGTCCGCTGGTGGGTACAGGTCGTAGCCGGCGGCCCGGTAGAGCCCATCGACCACCGAGGTCTGCATGAAGCCGTACGTCAGGCCCGCCGTGTGGGTGAGCAGGTGCCAGACCCGGATCGGCTCGACCGCCGGCACCGTGTACGGCTTGAGCGCCGACCCCTTGGAGTAGACCCGCAGGTCGGCGAACTCGGGCAGCCAGCGGCTGATCTCGTCGGTCAGCTCGAACCGGCCCTCCTCCCACAGCATCATCGCCGCGACCGAGGTGACCGGCTTGGTCATCGAGTAGATCCGCCACAGGGTGTCGGCCTCGACGGGTGCTCCCGACTCGCGGTCGCGCAGCCCGTACGTCGAGGAGTGCGCCACCTCGCCGCGCCGGGTGACCACCACCTGCCAGCCGGCCAGCCGGCCGTCGTCGACGTACCGGCCGAAGTGCTCGTCGATCCGCGCCAGCCGCGCCCTGTCGAAACCGATCTGATCCGGGTCCTTGCTCCGAGCCACACTCACGCCGCCGAACCTACTCGCCGGTACGCCGGTGCGGGAAGGGGGCCGGCAACCGGCCCCGCCGCCGGTCGACTGTCGGCGGCGCCCACTAGCCTGGCCGGATGCCGGAGTTGACCGAGGACGTGACGTTCCGCAACGAGGACTGGTACGGCGAGGAGCTGACCGACCGGCACTTCGTGGGTTGCGAGTTCTTCGGGGTGGACCTGACCGAGGCGGTGAGCAGGGGTGCTGTCTTCACCGGGTGCACGTTCGGCAACGTGGCGTTCAACGCCTCCCGGCATGTCGACTCCGCCTTCACCCGTTGCGTGTTTCGGCGGTGCAATTTCTTCGAGGCCGAGTTCACCGGCTGCAAGATGGTCGGCAGCACCTTCAGCGATTGCGATCTGCGTCCCTTGACGGTGGACGGCGGTGACTGGTCCTTCGTCGCGTTGCCCGGCGCCGACCTGCGCGGCGTCCGGCTGACCGGGGTGCGCATGCGCGAGGTGGACCTCACCAGGGCCAACCTCACCGGTGCTACGGTCACCGGTGTCGATCTTTCCGGGGCGCAGCTGACCAACGTCCGGCTCGGTGGCGCCGACCTGCGGGGCAGCGATCTCACCGCGCTGGATCCGACGGCCGTCGAACGGGCCGGTGCCGTGATCGACGTCGAGCAGGCAGTGGTCGTCGCGCAACTGCTCGGCTTCCGGATCGGCTGACCCGGAAAGGGCTTCTGGTCTGCCCAGGTGCCCGTCCGGGGCGGCCGGGTTGTCCGGCAGCGTCCCATTGTGGGCTGGACACGTCCGGCGGTCCGGATCTAGCGTGTCGTCCACGCCCGGGTAAACGTGAAACTGCCCACAGTGGTTTGTGTGGTCCTCGGCGGTCCAAAACGGCCGGGCGGCGGAGTTGGAGGGGTCGGTGGCGGACGAAGACCGCACGCGGGCTGGTTCGAGGGCTGGTGACACGCCGTCGAGGCACCGTCCGCGTGCCATTGCCGCCGGCAAGACCCGCAGTGTGTTGCGCCGCGCCCGACAGCGTCGGCGCTGGGCGGTGGAGGGTGCGGCCGTACTCGTCTGCCTGGTGGTGTTGATCTCGTATCTCGCTACCCGGTCCGGTCCGGCGCCGGACGACGACCAGGCGGGTCCGGGCGGCGTTTCCGCCCGTCCCCCTGGTTACCCGGCCGCCGAGGGGCGCACCGGCGAGGCGGGGCCGGCGACGCCCGGCCTGCGTCCGCGCCAGCGCCCACCCTCGCCGGACCCGACGCCGTCGGCCAGCGCGCCCGCCCCGCCACCGCCGAAGCCCGGTTCGCCGGCGCTGACGGTGAGCCGGGGTGAGATGCCCGCCATCGTCGACCTCACCGCCGTGGGCGCCCGGGACTGGGTGCACTGGGGGGAGCGCGGCGGCAGGTCGACGAACCGCAAGCGTTCCGGCTCCGGCGAGATCATCGACGCGGGCGGCCCAGGCCGGCGGGTCGGCTGGGACGGCAACCAGGAGTACGTGCGCTGGGCCGACGGCACGCCGGAGCGGTCGACGGACGGCAGCTCCAACGGCGTCTACGCCTGCGGTGCCGGGAACGGGTTCAGCCTCGCCGTCGCCGGCAGTGGTGAGCCGCGCACGGTCCAGCTCTACGGTGGCACCTGGATGGCTCGGGGGCGACTGGAAGCGCGGCTGTCCACCGGCGGGCCCGCCAGCATCGCCCGACTGGAAGACCCGTACACCAGTCAGAGCGCCCAGTTCACGATCCGCTTCACTCTGCCGAAGGGTGCCCGGCTGCTGTTGAACTGGACCGTCGAGAAGGTCTTCACGCAGCACTGCGGCAACGTCGGCCTCCAGGCCGTGACGGTGCGTTGACTGACTGACTGATCGCTGTGCGGTCGGCCAGCGGGACAGTTTGTCCGTCGCCAACTGTCGAACGCGTCGTAACTTTCTGCTGTCCCCATCCGACCATCCAGTGTGGAGGCAGCCGATGAGCAGCAGCACCGCCCCCCGCGTCCGTCGTGCCGCTTCGTCCGGCACCGGTGAAGCGTCCGGGGAGGTTCTTCGCGACATCCCCCTGCCGCCGTACGTGACGGGCGAGGACACCCAGTTCGCCGTACGGGCGGTGGTGGTGCACGCCCCCCGACGCTGGTCCGGGGGCGTGGTCTGCCGTAACGACGCCAGCCCGCACCCGTGCCGCCTGCACCGCTGGGGCACCCGGGTGCTGGCGCTGCGAGGGCTGCGGGCCGCTGAGATCGCCGCGCTCATCGAACGCGGTGACCCGACGGCGGTGGTCCCCCCACCGGACCGTCCGGCCTGAGCGCTCGCCGGGCCGGGAGGCGCGTCCGCGCCTCCCGGCCTTCGTTCAGCAGGTGATCGGTTTGACCCAGGAACACTCGACGCCCTCCGGGGTACGCGGCGTCTCCGGCACCGCCGGCGGGGCCACCCGTGCCGTCGACGCACCACCCTCGCGGAAGCCGGCAAGCGCCACGGCGATCTGGTCCTCGAGCGACTTCACCGACGCCGTCAGGTAGTTGTTGAGCAGGATGGAGAACGCCAGCAGTCGCCCATCGGCGCTGGTCACGTAGCCGGAGAGCCCGGAGACACCGGTCAGGCTGCCGGTCTTGGCGTGCACGTTGCCCGCGGCCGGCGTGCCGGCCATCCGGCTGCGCAGGGTGCCGCCGACGAACCGCTCCGGCTGACCGGCGATCGGCAGCGCCGCGTACCAGGTCGCGAACCACGGTTCGGCGCGGACGGCGCTCAGCAGGTCGACGAACTCGGCCGCCGGGATCAGGTTGCGCCGGGACAATCCCGAGCCGTCACGCTGGCGCAGTCTTCCGGTGTCCATTCCGGTGTCGGCGACGTACTCGCTGATCGCGGTGAGACCGGCCGTCCAGGTGCCGGAGCCGGAGAGCACCCGACCGATCTCCTTGGTCAACACCTCGGCGTGCCCGTTGTTGGACAGCTTCAGGAATGGCGTCATCAGCTCGCCCAGGCTCATCGAGTCGTGGCGCGCCACCGGGTGGGCCGTCTCCGGGGTGGGCTGGCCGAGCACGGTCCGGCCGAGCACCCGGACGCCGTGTCGGTGCAGCGCCGACCGGAACACGTCGGCCGCGTAACCGGTGGGTTCCCAGACGGTGACCCAGTCGCTGGCGGGCTCGTCGCCGACGGCGATCTGACCGGTCACCACGACGGTGTTGCCGCCGTGCTCACGCTCGATCGAGATCGAGGTCTCGCCGCCGCTGACCGTCTGGGCGCGGTTGTCGACCTTGACGTACCCGGTAGCGGGGGTGGTGGTGACCACCGGCGGGGCGCCGGCCCGGTCGGCTGGTGCGGCATGCACGATCACGGTGCCCGCGTCGTAGTCGGTGTCCGGGGCGACGGTGAGCGCGGAGACCTGCGCGGCGTAGTAGTAGGGCTCGTCGTCCCAGGTCCAGTCGGGCCCGAGTCGGGTGTTGTCGTAGCGGGTGTCGTCGGCGACCAGGTTTCCGGTGACCACCCGCACGCCGTCGGCGGCGACCCGCGCGGCGAGCGCGTCGTAATCGGCGGCGAGCATTGTCGGATCGCCCCCACCGCGCAGGTAGAGGTTGCCGGAGAGCAGGCCCGCACGGCGCTTGCCGCTGGCGAGTACGTCGGTGCCGAAGCGGTGCCCTGGACCCAGCAGCTCAAGGGCCGCGGTCGAGGTCAGCAGCTTGGTGTTGGACGCCGGCACCAGCCGGCGATCGCCGTTGCGGTCGTAGAGCGTCTGGCCCGTGCTGGTGTCGACGACGACCACCGACGCCTGCGCGCCGGCCAGCCGGGTGTCGGCGAGGATCGTGTCGATGGTGTCGTGCAGGCGGGTCGTCGCGGGGGTGGGCGATTCGGCTGTGGCACCGGGCGCCGCGGCGGTGGCCGCGGTGGCGACCAGCGCGAGCAGCGCGAGGGCCCGGGGAAAGTGACGACGATGCATCCGCTGATGCTGTCACGGAGATATTCGCCGGAAAAGGCCCTCAGGCGAAAGTTATTGCCGTCCAGGTCATTTCGGCCTGCCGACCGTCTTCTCGTGGCCACCCCAGTAGTGCCGCTGCGCGCCCATGACCAGTGGTGCGACGAGCGCGGCGAGCGCCCCACCGAGCAGCGGGAAGACGATGAACACCCAGAGCTGCCGCAGTGCCGCACCACCCTCGAAAACCGCCGGGCCGAACGCGCGGGCCGGATTCACCGCAGCTCCGGTCAGCGTCACGCCCACCAGTTGGGTAACGGCCAGGGCCAGGCCGATGGCCAGCCCGGCGGTGCCCGGATTCTCACTCCGACTGGTCACCACCAGCACGACCAGCACGAAGAGGAAGGTCAGCACGACTTCCAGCACGGCTGCCCCGCCCCGGTTGATGTGCGCGCCGTAACCGTTGGTGCCGAGGGCCCCGGTCTGGTCCGCGACGTCACCCCATCGGGTGAGCGCCCAGAGCACGAAGGCCGCGACTGTCGCGCCGACGAACTGCGCGATCCAGTACGCCACCGCCCCGAGTAGCGAGATCTTGCCGGAGAGCAGCACACCGAGCGTCACCGCTGGGTTGACGTGGCTGCCGGAGAGGGGGCCGATCGTGTAGACGAGGGCCACCATGACGAACCCGAAGGCCAGCGCCACCACCACCACGCCGCCCTGAACCCGGGCGGCGACCGCGCTGCCCACTCCGAAGAACACCAGCAGAAGGGTGCCGAGGAATTCGGCCGCGTACCGACGGAAGTCGCTCATTCACTCAGCGTAAGTGCAGCTCAGGTGGCCGAAGCCGGAATGGCCGTCTGTGATCGGCGCGACGGTCGGGGACGGGCACAGCGGTGACGTTCCGCGCGTTGTAGCCCACGTGGACACCCACTCCGTGGACGTCGTGGTGATCGGCGCCGGGCAGGCCGGCCTGAGCGCCGGCTACCACCTGCACCGCACCGGCTTCGCGCCCGGCAGCGGCTTCGTCATCCTCGACGCCGACAACGGGCCCGGCGGCGCCTGGCAGCACCGCTGGCCGACGCTGGTCTTCGACCGCGTGCACGGCTTCCATGACCTGCCCGGGCTGCCGCTCCCGCCCACCGAGCCTCGGCGCCCGGCTTCCGAGCAGGTCAGCGCCTACTTCGCCGCGTACGAGAGGGCCTTCGACCTGCCGGTGCGGCGGCCGGTGCGGGTCCGGGGGGTGCACTCCCGCCCGGACGGACGACTGGACGTGCGCACCGACCGGGGCACCTGGACCGCCCGGGCCCTGATCAACGCCACCGGCACCTGGACGCGACCGTTCTGGCCGCACTACCCGGGCCGGTCGACGTTCCGGGGACGCCAGTTGCACACCGCCGACTACCGGGGGCCCGCCGAGTTCACCGGCCTGCGCGTGGTGGTGGTCGGCGGCGGCACCTCGGCCGTGCAGCTGCTCGGCGAGGTCTCCACGGTCGCGGCGGCCACCACCTGGGTGACCCGCCGGCCGCCGACGTTCAACGACGAGGAGTTCGGCCCGGAACTGGGCCGCGCCGCGGTGGCTCGGGTGGACCGGGTGGTCCGCTCCGGCCGGCCACCGGGAAGTGTGGTGGGCGTGACCGGGCTTCCGGTCACCCCGGAGGTACGCCGACTGCGCGAGCGCGGCGTCCTCGACCGGCTACCCATGTTCGACCGGATCACGCCCGACGGGGTAGCCTGGTCGGACGGGCGGGTCGTGCCGGCGGACGTGATCCTCTGGTGCACCGGCTTCCGGGCTGCCATCGACCATCTCGCCCCGCTGGGGCTGCGCGCGCCGGGCGGCGGTATCACCATGGATGGCACCCGGGTGGTCGCCGACGCTCGGGTTCACCTGGTCGGGTACGGCCCCTCGGCCAGCACGATCGGGGCCAACCGGGCCGGCCGCGCGGCGGTCAACGAGATTCGCGCCTGGCTGGCGCCGGCCGCCGCTCTCCACTGACCTGGCTCTATTTGACGGATGGTCGGCCAGCGGGCACGGTGGGAGTGACGGGGCCGTCAGCTGCCCCGATCCGATGCGACGGCGATGACCGTTCGCCCCTCTGTCGCCTCCCACGTGTGCTCGTACGCGGACCGACTGTCCGGTCCGCGCGGTATCCGACCGCGAGCCGACAATCCACGAGGAGTTCCGTCAATGCTCACCATGACCGACAACGCCGTGCTCGTCATCCGTGACCTCGCCAACCAACAGGACGTCGCCCAGGACGGCGGTGTGCGTATCGCCGCCGACACCGAGGCGGGCTCGCTCACCGTCGAGCTGGTGCCCGAACCGGTACAGGGCGATCGGGTGGTCGACAACCAGGGCGCCCGGATCTTCCTGGACGAGGACGCCGCCGAGCTGCTCGGGGACGCGTCGGTGGACGCGACGGTCGACGACGAGGGCATCATCCAGTTCGGCTTCACCGAGAAGCAGTAGACCCCGCCTCAGCGCAGCGATCGTCCCCGCTGCGGTGGTGGCCCCTGCCCGGGGTGCCACCGCGGCGCGCCGTCTCCCGCCGGATGCGACAGCGTGGCGAGCACGTGCGCCAGGTGGTGCGAGGTGCTCCACGCCGCCCAGTTGGCGGTCGAGCCGGCCCCGGCGCCCCGGCGGGCCCGGCGCAGCAGCTCATGGTCACCCCAGGAGAAGGCCGCACCGGTGGTCGGCCAGTGCGGTGCCGACACCAGCGTGCGACACAGGTCGGCGAAGCGGTCGTCGCCCCGGCCGCCGCGTCGCGCCCAGCGGTAGACCCACCAGCTGCCGTCGTCGGTGTAGCGCACGGTCGGCAACCGGTCGCCAGTGTCATCCGCGCCCGGCCCGGCCGGGTGGACGCCGTAGTCGCCGTAGTCGACCCCGGCGTCGGCCAGCCGCCGCCACAGTCGCCAGTCCCAACGGTCCAGTTGGACAGGCTCGTCGGTGGGCAGACGGGACAGCGTCGGAGGCATACCGCCCGCCGCCACCGTCACCGACCGCCAGGCGTGTCGGCGGGCCCAGTCCAGCAGGTGGCGTACCCGGGGCTCGGCGGTCCGCACCTCCGCCGGGCAGCAGACGTCCCCCGCGTCCACCAGCAGGTCGCACTCCTCCGGGGCGAGGCTGGTGAACCGCCAGATCCGTTCCACAGCCGTGGTGCTCGCGTCCGGCCCGGCCCGGTCCCGACCGGCCCGTAGCCGGATGAGCGCGCGTCGGCCGTACGCCCGCGCCGCCGCGCCGTGCGCGACCAGCCGGTGGTCGTTCTCGGAGAGCCCGATCACCGGCACCACCGGTACGCCCCAACGGGTCAGCTCCGCCTCGGGGATGTCGGGCAGTGCGCTGACGTCGACGGCGGGCAGCAGCCCGGGTGGCATCCGGCGAATGGCGTCCATCGTGGACCGACCGATCGCGCCGATCTCCAGGATCGGGGCGACCAGTGCGGCGTACGCGGGATCGAGGTGGCTCAGGGCCTCAAGCTCGCCCCGTCGGTTGGCGAGGATGGGGCGGTAGACCGGTGCCGTCGCCCGGCCCCCGTGGGCGGGCACCATACTTCAATCTAGCCAGGCAGATGGACATGCCCCAGGAATGTAAGCCGGAATTCGGCTGCTCGACTGTCGGTTCGGCGACTACCATCCACCGATGCCCACGCCGATTCACCGCTACCAATCCGACGAAGAGGACAGCGCGCGGTGGGGCGGGTTCCCGTTCCGCGACGGTGACATCGTGATCAGCACCCGCTCCAAGAGCGGCACCACGTGGATGCAGATGATCTGTGCGCTCCTGGTGCTCCGTACCCCGGAGTTGCCAGCGCCGCTGACAGAGCTCTCGCCGTGGCTGGACTGGTTGGGCGAGCCGCAGGCCACCGTGTACGACCGGCTGGCCGCCCAGCCACACCGGCGGTTCATCAAGACGCACACCCCGCTGGACGGGGTGCCGCTCGACCCTCGGGCGCACTACGTGGTGGTGGCCCGGCACCCGCTGGACATGGCGGTCTCCCTCTACCACCAGGGCGCGAACCTGGACCGGGCGCGCATCGCCGAGCTGACCGGCCAACCCGCCCCGGCCGGGCCGCCCCCGCAGCGGCCCTCGGTACGGGAGTGGTTGCCGAGCTGGGTCGACCGGGAGGCGGACCCCCGCGCCGAGCTGGATTCGCTGCCCGGAGTGCTGATGCACCTCAGCGACGCGTGGGCCCGCCGGCACGAGCCGAACGTCGAGCTTGTGCACTACGACGACCTGCTGGCCGATCTGGGCGGTGAGATGCGCCGGCTCGCCGACCGGTGGAAACTCCCGAGCCCGGGGCCGGAGTTGGTGGAGGCGGCCACCTTCGGTCGCATGCGGGAGCGGGCTGACCGGCTCGCACCGGACACGCTCGGCGTGCTGCGCGACCGGCAGGCGTTCTTTCGCCGTGGCGGCTCAGGTCAGGGGCGAGATCTCCTGGACGAGGCCGGCCTCGTCCGCTACCGGCGACGGGTCGCGGCGCTGGCCCCACCCGACCTGCTCACCTGGCTGCACCGCTAGGTCACAAGAGCGCGCGGCGCCGCTCCGTGATCGGAACGTCGCCGCGCTCTGGCCGTCTCCCACCACCGCAGCCGTTCGGCGGTACGCCGGCGGGGACCTGGCTCGACCGGCCGTTCGCGCCGGTCCGCTCCTCGATCCCCGGTCCGTGCGGATCCAAACCCGCCCAGCGTCAGGAATTCCACCATTCGTGAACCCCGGCGTGGCGCACCGCCGGACGGGGTAAGAGCGTGGGCATGGAGCATTTCACTATCGCGACTGTCGCCGAGCAGAGCCCGGATTTCCGGCGCGTGCTGTGGACCGGTGAGCACACCCAGTTGGTCATCATGACCATCCCCGCCGATGGGGAGATCGGCGAGGAGGTGCACGAGGACATCGACCAGATCCTCACCTTCGTGAGTGGCGTCGGCGAGGCGCGGGTCGCCGGCGCGAAGCGGAAGGTCGTCGCGGGCGACCTGGTCGTGGTGCCGGCGGGCACCAAGCACAACTTCGTCAACACCGGCCCCAACCCGCTGGTGCTCTACACGGTGTACGGGCCGCCGGAGCACGCCGACAAGGCCGTGCACAAGACCAAGGAAGAGGCCGACGCGGCCGAGGCGGCGGGCGAGGACGAGCCACCGACCGAGTGATCGCCTCCGGCCTGATCCGGGCCGATGCGGGTACCCCCGGCGGGTGGAGCAGCAGCCGCAGATCTCCGACTACGGGTTTCTGTCGGACTCTCGTTCGGGTGCCCTGGTCGGCAAGGACGGCTCGATCGACTGGTGGTGCCCGCACCGGTTCGACGGGTCGTCCGTGTTCGCGCGGTTGCTCGACCCGGGAGCCGGCCACTTCCGGCTGGCGCCGGTAGGGGTCGGCGGCCCGGGTCACCGGGTGGAGCGCGCGTACCTGCCGGACACGTTGGTGCTGCGGACGGTGCACCACACCCCGCACGGCAGCGTGGCGGTCACCGACGCGCTGGCCGCCGAGGTCGGCGCCCGAGCCCACGAGCTGGGCAAGAACTCACCCGCCGTGCTGATCCGGGTCGTTCAGGGGCTCTCCGGGCGGGTGCGCATGGCGTTGGACTTCGCGCCCCGCCCGGAGTACGGCCTGCTCACGCCGTACCTGCACGAGCAGCCGGACGGCGGGGTGCTGGCCGGTGCCGGCCCGGTGGTGCTGATGTTGCGCGCCGGAGGTCTGCACCTGCGGGCGGGCACCGACCGGGTGACCCACGAGTTCGAGGTCTCCGCCGGTCAGACGATCGGGATGGACCTCGCGTTCGGTGAGGCGTACGGCGACCCGCCGGCCCGGGTGGACCCGCTGACCACCCTTGCCGAGACGACGCAGGCGTGGCGGGCGTTCCGGGAGACGCACACCTATTCCGGTCGCTACCCCGAACTCGTCACGCACAGCGCGACGGTCCTGACCGGTCTCACGTACGCCCGCAGTGGCGCGGTCGCCGCCGCGTTGACCTCGTCGTTGCCGGAGCAGATCGGCGGCGACCGGAACTACGACTACCGCTACTCCTGGTTGCGGGACTTCTCGTTGACCATGCGGGCTCTCTGGGTGGCGGCCTGCCCGGACGAGACGTCCCGGCTGTTCACCTGGGTGACCCGCTCGATCGGCCGGTTCGGCGACGAGCCCGTGCCGGTGCTCTTCGGGCTGGAGGGGGAGCGCGATCTCTCCGAGCACCACTGCAACCATCTGCGCGGCTACCGCGACAGTCGACCCGTGCGGGTCGGCAACGACGCCTGGCGGCAGCGGCAGCTCGACGTGCCGGGTGAGGTGATGTCGGCGGTGTGGCGGCTGCGCGACTACCTGGGCACGCGGTTCGAGGACGAGCTTCGGGAGATGGTGCTCGGGCTGACCGAGCAGGTGGCCACGACGTGGCACCTGCCGGACCGGGGCATCTGGGAGACCCGCGACGAGGAGCGCCACTACGTCTCGTCCAAGGTGTCCTGCTGGTTGACCATGGACCGGGCGGTGGGGCTCGCCGACCGGCTGGGTGATCGGGCCGACCCCCGTCGTTGGGCGCGGGTACGCGACGAGATCCGCGACACAGTGCTGCGCGAGGGGTGGAACGACCGGATCGGCGCGTTCACCGGCGCGTTCGGATCGCCGGAGCTGGACGCCTCGGTGCTCGCCCTGCCGGTCACGCACTTCCTGCCGGCCACCGACCCGCGGATGCGCTCGACGATCGCGATGGTCGAGCGCGAGCTGGGCACCGAGGACGGCCTGCTGCGGCGCTGGACGACCGACCCGGCCGGGTTCCTGCTGTGCTCGTTCTGGCTGGTGGAGTGCCTGGTGATGACGGGTGAGCCGAAGCGCGCGGAGGCGCTCTTCGAGCGGGTCGTGGGTTACTCCAACGACGTGGGACTGTTCAGCGAGCAGATCGACCTCGCCACCGGCATGCAGCTGGGCAACATGCCACAGGCGCTCTCGCACATCGGGCTGATCAACGCGGCCTGGCGGATCACCGAGCCGGAGAGCTACTGACCCGGTGGGCGTTTCCGTCAGGGCCGGAATCCTGCAACAGACCTGCAAGCGCCAGGCATTGACGCTGGTGGTTGGACCGTCCTAGCCTCGATGGAGTGGGAAAGCCCTTTCCCGGGGCTGTTGATCCCGCTTCACCCCGCTTCGGATCCGGGCGTCCGACGGGGGCGCACACCGATCCCGTTCAACGCCGCACGCCGTGCGAACCCGTCTCGGTGCGGCCGCCGAGGGATCACCACCACATGCGTCAAGGAGGACACCTGTGCAGAAAAGACGACTCTCCGGCCGCCGACCACTCCTGCTGGCGGTGGGCGCCGGGGTGACCGCGGCAGCCCTCGCCGCCGGCATGACCTCGGCCTTCGCGGCCACCGTCTTCAGCGACGACTTCACCGACGGCGACACCTCCGGCTGGTCCAAGTCCGGTGGCACCTGGACCGTCGACGGCTCGGGCGTGCTCAACCAGTCCAACGCCGGTAGCGAGCTGGCCCGCCAGTTCGCCGGCCAGAGCAGCTGGACCAACTACTCCGTGCAGGCCCGGGTCAGGCCGACGAGCTTCGGCTCGTCCAGCGCCCTGGTCGGGCTCGCCGCCCGCTCCACCAGCAGCACCAAGATGTACCGGCTGGCCCTGCTCGGCTCCGGCCGGGCCGAACTCCAGGCGGTGAACGGAAGCTCCGTCACGGCGATCGGTTCCGCCGCGCTGGGCATCGGCACCGGCACCTGGTACACGCTGCGCATCGAGACCAGCGGCAGCACCATCCGCGGCTTCGTCAACGGCACCCAGATCGCGTCCGGCAGCAACAGCCTGGCCGGTGCGGGCCGGATCGGCCTGGTCACCGCGTACGCCAGTGGCGGCTTCGACGACGTGCTTGTCGACTCGTCCGGCGGCGGCACCCCGACCACCCCACCACCGACGACCACGCCGCCACCCACCACTCCGCCACCCACCACCACACCTCCGCCGGCTGGCTGGCCGACGCCCACCGGCAGTCAGAAGGTGGACGCCACGATCCCGGTCTCCGGCTCGTTCGACGGTGGGCTCAAGCGCTACTACGGCATCGGTGACGGCGGGCAGAGCGAGAGTCAGGACCCGATGTTCGAGCTGGCCGCCGGCGCCACCCTGCGCAACGTGATCATCGGTGCTCCGGCCGGCGACGGCGTGCACTGCGAGGGCAACTGCACCCTGATCAACGTCTGGTGGGAGGACGTCGGCGAGGACGCGGCGACCTTCCGCGGCGGCACCACGTACACGGTCGACGGCGGTGGGGCCCGCTCGGCCAGCGACAAGGTCTTCCAGCACAACGGCTCGGGCACCGTCTACATCAAGAACTTCCGGGTGGAGAACGCCGGCAAGCTCTACCGCGCCTGTGGCAACTGCTCCACGTCGTACCAGCGGCACGTGGTGATCGACAACGTCATCGTCCGGAACACCGACGCGATCGCCGGCATCAACACCAACTGGGGCGACACCGCCCGGTTCAGCCGGATCACCATCGTCGGCGACCCGGACCGGGAGACCTCGATCTGCGTGAAGTACAAGGGCGTACCGAAGGGCAGCGAGCCGACCGAGATCGGCGAGGGTGCCGACGGCGTCAACTGCCTCTACTCGCCCTCGGACATCACCTACCAGTAGACCGGCACGACGGCGCCCCGCGCACCGCCCGGTCCGCGGGGCGCCGTCACCTCACCCCATCAGGGGTACGCCGGAGACGTCGACAGTGTCCGGATACTTCAGCCCGGCACCGGTGTTGAGCACCACCACCCGCTCGCCGGCCCGGATCCACCCGCCAGCGCGCAGTTGCTTGGCCGCGGTGAGGCAGGCCGCCCCCTCCGGGCAGAGCAGCAGCCCCTCCCGGGCGGCGAAGTCCCGCAGATCGGCCAGGATGTCCGCGTCGTCGACGGCGACCGCCGTGCCGGAGGACTCCCGCAGCGCCGCCAGGATCAGCTCGTCGCCCAGCGGGGCCGGCACCGTGATGCCGAACGCCACCGTGTGCGCGTCCGTCCACGGCTGGGCCCGATCCTCGCCGGCGGCGAAGGCCCGCACGATCGGCGCGCAGCCGGTGGACTGCACCGCCACCAGCCGGGGCAGCTTGTCGCCGATCCAGCCCAGCTCGCGCAGCTCGTGCAGCGCCTTGTGGATGCCGATCAGGCCCACCCCGCCGCCGGTCGGATAGATGATCACGTCCGGCGTCTGCCAGCCGAGCTGCTCGACGATCTCGTACCCCATCGTCTTCTTGCCCTCCAGCCGGTAGGGCTCACGCAGCGTGCCGGCGTCGAAGATCGTCCCGTTGGACTCCGCGATCAGCTCGGCCACCCGCCGACCGGCGTCGCCGATCAACCCGTCGACCAGGCGCAGGTCGGCACCGGCGGCGACGCACTCGCGCCGGCAGATGCTCGGCGCCTCCAGCGGCATGACGATCGTCGCGCCCATTCCGGCCCGCGCGGCGTACGTCGCCCAGGCCGACCCGGCGTTGCCGTTGGTGGGCATCGCGATCCGCTCGACGCCCAGCTCGCGGGCCCGGCTCACCCCGACCGCCGCGCCCCGGGCCTTGAACGAGCCGGTCGGGATCAGCCCCTCGTCCTTGACCATCAGGTCCGCGATGCCGATCTCGGTGCCGTACGCCGGGGCCCGCAACAGCGGCGTCCAGCCCTCACCCAGCGTGGTGACGTGCCGAGGGTCGGCGACCGGCAGCAGCTCCCGGTAGCGCCACAGGTCGGCCGGGCGCAGCGGGAAGTGTTCCGGGGTGACCACGGTCGCCACAGCCGGCAGGTCGTAGCGGGCCAGCAGCGGCGACCCGCACTCGCAGAGATTCTGTAACCGGTCGGCGGCGTGTTCCTTGCCGCAGCGCGGGCAGTCCAGGTGAGTCAGGTACACGTCGCTCCTCGCCGTCACACCGCGTCGATGCTCAGCCAGTGCCGGCTGCGCCGCCCCGGCTGGTAGACCGAGTCCAGTCGCTTGGCGACCACGCCCGGCAGGCCCTGTTCCCGCCCGGCACGCAGGGCCTCGTCGCCCGCGCCCGGGAACCACGGCGGAGTCTGCCAGTGCGTACCGGACAAGACCAGCCCATCGAGCAGCTCCCGGCGTTGCGCGTACGGCACGTCGACGCTGCTCACGCCCTCCAACCAGAGCAGGTCGACGATCAGGTACTGGGCGCCGGCGGGGACCCGGCTGCCGGCGGCCGGCCGGACCGGGCGGACCCGGCCGGCACCGTTGATGCGGACCAGCACACCGTCGAGCACCGCCTCGGTCGGCGCGAGCGCCTCGGCCATCGCGCGCAGCCACGGATACCCGCCGGTGATCTCCTCGTCGGCCTCGGAGAGCAGCCGCAGTCGCCCTCCGGAGACGTACGCCATCGCCCGCACGCCGTCCCAGCGCAGCTCGTACCCCCAGGCGGCGAGGTCGCGGGGGAGCCCGGCGGCGGACGTGGCGTGCATCGGTCGGACCAGATCCGGCATCGGCGTCCAGCCCGGCGGTGCGGGGTCGGTGCGGCGGACCATCCAGTCCCGTCCCCCGGTGGCGAAGAGGACGTAGCGGCCGGCGGTCCGCTCACCGGAGAGCGTCACGATCACCTCGTCGTCGCGCCACTTCTCGCAGCGGTAGGTGCCCCGGTCGTGAATGAGCATCCGGCCGCCGCCGTACTCACCGGCGGGGATCTCACCGGCGAAGTCGAGGTACTCCATCGGGTGGTCCTCGGTGTGCACGGCGAGGTGGTTGTGACCCGGATCGCGGGGTAGACCGCGCGGGACAGCCCAGGACGCGAGCACCCCCTCGTGCTCCAGGCGCAGGTCCCAGTGCAGGCTGCGGGCGTGGTGCTGCTGGATGACGAAGCGGGCGGCGTCGGCGTCGGGGCCGGCCGACGGCGGGCTCTCCGACGGCACCGGCTCGGGTGTGCGGGCCGCGTCCCGCCGTCGCCGGTACTCGTCCAGCCGGTCGGTCACACCCGCATTCTCCGGCACAGCGGACCGGTGCGCTGGACGCCGGAGTGTCCGGTTCGCGCGGCGGTCGGGGGCGCGGCGGGGTAGAACGGACCTCATGGACCTCACCGACCAGCCCACCGCCCTGCTCCCCGGTGACGTGCGGATGCCCCTGCTCGGCTTCGGCACCTGGCAGGCCACCGGCCAGGCCGGTTACGACGCCGTGCTGGCCGCGCTCGACACCGGCTACCGGCACCTCGACACCGCCACCGTGTACGGCAACGAGCGGGAGGTCGGCCGGGCGGTACGCGAGAGCGGGCTGCGTCGGGAGGACCTATTCATCACCACCAAGCTCCCGCCCAACCGGGTGGGTCAGGAGCGCGCCACGCTGGAGGCCAGCCTGGAGGCGCTCGGCGTCGACCACCTGGATCTCTGGCTGATCCACTGGCCGCCGTCGTCGCCGGGGGACAGCATCCCGCTCTGGCGGGAGCTGATCGCCGCCCGGGACGAGAACCTCACCCGGGCGATCGGTGTCAGCAACTACAGCACCGCCCAGATCGACGAGCTGATCCAGTCCACCGAGGAGAACCCGGCGGTCAACCAGATCGAGTGGAGCCCGGCGCTGTACGACCGGCAGCGGCACGCCGAGCACCGGGACCGGGGCGTGGTGCTGGAGGGGTACAGCCCGTTCAAGACCAGCGACCTCAGTGACCCGGTGCTGGTCAGGATCGCCGCCGCGCACGGTGTCTCCCCGGCGCAGGTGGTGCTGCGGTGGCACATCGACCACGAGATCGTGGCGATCCCGAAGTCGGTGACCCCGGAGCGGATCACCGCCAACTTCGACGTCTTCCACTTCTCGCTCACGGCGGAGGAGATGCGCGACATCGACGCGCTCGGTGAGGTCTGAGTCGGCGAATTCCTTCACAGCGTGACGGGGAAATGAAGGGTATCGACATCGACGTATGTGACGGTATAGCGTCCCGTCATCACGTTCGTCGATCCGTTCGTACCCGCCAGTCGCTGGAGAATCGCCATGGCCAGAACCCCGTCCATCCGTCTGCCCCGCCGTGGGGTGCTCGGCATCCCCGCACTGGTGGTCGCCGCGCTGACCGTCGTCACCCGACCCGCTGCCGCGAGCGCCGCGCCGAAGGCCGAATGCCTCGCCGACCTGCTCCAGGACGCCTGATGGCGACCATCCCCTGGCTGGTGGACGTGCTGCGCGCCGCCGGGGTCCAGGTCGTGGTCGAGGGGGACTGGCTCAACCGGATGCGGCCCGGCTCGTTCGACCCGATCGGAGTGCTCTGGCACCACACCGCCTCGACCTCCAGCGCCAGCAACCCGCACCCGGCACTCAACATCTGCATCAACGGCCGGTCCGACCTGCCGGGCCCGCTGTGTCAGGCGCTGGTCGACTACAACGGTGTCTTCCACGTCATCTCCGCCGGCCGGTGCAACCACGCCGGGGCCAGCGGCGGCAGCGGACCAATCCCCGCCGGGGACGGCAACACCCTGATGATCGGATGGGAGATCGACTACAACGGCGTCAACCAGGAGATGACCGCAGCGCAGTACAACGCCTCGCTCGCCGCCACCGCGGCCGTGCTCACCCGGCTCGGCCGGGACAGCAGCTACGCCCGGGGCCACCGGGAGACCAGCACCAGCGGCAAGATCGACCCGTCCTTCATCGACCTGAACGTCATGCGCGCCGACGTGGCCGCGAAGATGTCCGGCGGGAACCCGCCGGCGTGGTCCTCCATCGTGGACAACACCACCGCCGGGCGGTTCACCGCCAGCGCGAACTGGGGTGTGTCGACGTACTCGGCGCAGCGCTACGGCGCCGACTACCGGTACGCGGAGCCGGTCGCGGCCAGTGACGCCGCCTGGTACAAGTTCAACATCCCGGCCACCGCCAACTACCGGGTCGACGCCTGGTGGCCGGCGACCTCCGGATACAACGGTGCCGCCCCGTACATCGTCGCCACTACCACCGGCAACCGGACGGTCGTCGTCGACCAGCGGGCCACCGGCGGGCAGTGGCGGTCCCTCGGCACGTTCACGCTGCCGGCCGGGGACGCCAACCGGGTGGCGGTGAGCCGGTGGAGCAGCGCCACCGGTCTGATCGTCGCCGACGCCGTCCGCCTCACCCGAGTCTGACCCCGACGCCCGCCGTGGCTTGACCCGCCCGGCCCTGACTTGATCGACTCGACTTCCCTGAAGTCGGGGTGTCCCACGTGCGAGGATGCCCCGACTTCAAGGAACCCGAGTGGATCTCCTGAATGGTGGGGGGGGGCCCCGCCGGGGGGGCCCCCCCCCCCCCGGGCCCGGGGGGGGGGGTTTGCCCCCGTGTTGGGGAAAAAGGGCGGGGGCGGGTAAGCCCCCCCGCGGGGTGCCCGGGTTCCCC
>NZ_JBIAJD010000006.1:288798-608597 GCF_042871765.1 Micromonospora sp. NPDC005553
CCCGCGGGGGGGTTGGCCCCCACTAAACCCACCCTGTGTGTGGGCCCGGGGGGGGGGGGGGGCCCCCGCCCGCCCCCCCCCCCACCGTCAGTTCACGAGCGGGAGCAGTTCGCCCCGTTGAGCGAGAAACTGGTCGGGGACGAGTAGGCCCCGCTCAGGGTGCCCTGGTAGCCGAAGCTGGCCGTGCCCCCCGGTGCGACCGACCCGTTGTGGCCGACGTTGCGGGCGGTCACCGTCGACCCGCTCTGGCTCACCGTGGCGTTCCAGGCGTTGGTGACCGTCTGCCCGCCGGGCAGGCTGTAGCTCAGCGTCCAACCGTTGATCGCGCTGGACCCGGTGTTGGTGATCTGCACGTCGGCCGTGAAGCCGTTGTTCCACGAGTTCGCCGTGTACTTCACCGCGCAGCTCGCGCCACCGCTCGGCGGCGGGGTCGTCGGGTTGGTGGGCGGCTGACCGCCACCGTTGACGTTGGCCGAGAACGAGGTCACCGCGAGGCCGACACCGCCCTGCCACGGCTCGAAGCCGGCCTGGATGCTGGTCAGGTACCAGGAGTTGGTGATCGCGCCCCGGTTACGGGTGTCGTTGATGAAGTCCAGCACGCTGAAGTTCAGGCTGGAGATCGCCGAGGACGCGACGTAGGAGATGACGTTGTTGGAGCCGTTGCTGCCCCGCCAGACCTCCCAGGTGCGGCCGGCCAGGTTCGTGGTGCCGACGACCGAGCCGATGGGCTGGATCGGGCCCTGCCGGTTGAGCCAGATCATGATCTCCATCTGGTTCACGCCGTCCCGCTTGGGCGACGGGTCCAGCCAGATGTCGTACGACGCGTTGTAGGTGGCGCCGCTGACGTAGCGGTAGGAGATGCTGCTGGTGGCGCTGCTGATCTGGCTCACCTGGATCGGCAGGTTCGTGCCGGGGGAGCAGTTGGTGTAGTGACAACCAAAGAACACCGAGGGGTACGCCGTGGGCGCCCCGTTGGTGGGGCTGCTCCCGTTCAGCGTGGTGATCTCGAAGCCGTTGCTGGTGGCGTTGATGCACTGCTGGGCGGTGGTGCCCCAGCGGTTGTTCTGCACCACGTAGCGGCCCTGGATGACTGTCGAGCCGTACTGTTCGCAGATCTGGGTGTCGGCGGAGGCGCTCCCGCCGAGGGCCACGGCCACCAGTGAACTGGCGACCAGCAACCCGGCGGCGGCCAGGGCCCGAAGTTGACGTTTCATGACACTCCTCGACTCGGCGCGTGCCGGGCGCCGGATGTGGTGGGGTGGTGCGGGAGCGCTCCCACGCTCAACGACACATTTACATGTCTGAAACTGGTGCGCAACCGTCCGCGTCGAACTGGTGAATTGTGAGGATTGCCATGCCCCGCCGGACGGCTGCCGACGGACGGCCAGCCAAGCGGCTCGGGTCGCCGACGAGCGGCGGGGAGTGGACCGATTGGGCCTGGTGTGCGCCGATCGCTCCGAGTAGCGTGTTGCCTCCAACGCGTGCCGCTCCCCCTCCGGAGGCGTACACCACCATGGGTGGCTCCCCCCTGCGCATCCTCGTCGTCGGCGCGGGCATCGCCGGCCTGGCCGTAGCCCGGGCGCTGCGCCTGGCGGGCTTCCGGCCCGACGTCACCGACAAGCTGCCACCGGGGGAGTCCACCGAGACCGGTCTCTACCTGCCCGGCAACGCCGCCCGCGCGCTGCACCGGCTCGACCTGCACGACCCGGTCCGGCCGATCGGGCAGGTGATCCACCGGCAGCGGTTCTACGACGCCGCCGGCGCGCAACTCTGCGAAGTCGACCTCGACGCCCTCTGGGCCGGCGTCGGCGAGTGCCGGGCGCTGCCCCGGGCCGACCTGCACCGGGTGCTGCTCAGCGGTGCCGGCGGCGCCGTCCGGCACGGCGCCGAGGTCCGCACCCTGGACCTGCTCCCGGGCGCGGTGGGCGTCACCTTCACCGACGGCACCACCACGGAGTACGACCTGGTCATCGGTGCCGACGGGCCACGCTCCTCGGTCCGCGCGCTGGCCGCGCTCGGTGGGCCGCCGCGCCCCGTCGGGCAGGTCGTCTACCGGGCCCTCCTACGCGACGGCCCACCGGTCACCGAGTGGACCGCGCTACTCGGCCAGCGCTCCGGGTTCCTGATGGTGCCGATCGGTGCCGGACGGCTGCACATCTACGCCGACGAGGCCGGCACCGAGGAACCCGCCGACCCCCTCGCCCGGCTGCGGGACCTCTTCGCCGACTACCGCGGCCCGGTGCCCGAGGTGCTGGCGGCCCTCGACGAGGTGCACGTCGGGATCACCGACGAGGTGGAGTTGGGTCGCTGGTACCGGGGGCGCGTCCTGCTGGTCGGCGACGCCGCGCACGCCACCGCGCCCACGCTGTCGCAGGGTGCGGCAATGGCCCTCGAGGACGCCGTGGTGCTGGCCGAGTCGCTGCGCGCCGCCAACAGCGTGGAGGCGGCCCTGGTGGCGTACGAAAGTCGTCGCCGTCCGCGTACCCGATGGGTGCGGGACCGGACCCGGGACCGCAACCGCACCAGGGACGTCCCGCCGGCGCTGCGCGACCCGCTGCTGCGCGGACGCGGCGACCGGATCTTCGGGGAGCACTACCGGCTCCTGCTCGGCCCGCTGTAGGCCCGTAGTAGATCGTGTCACGCCACCCCACGCGGCGCTGCGACCTGCCGGGGACTATCCTCCTTGCGGATGACGGCCCGCCGATAACCAGCGTGTGCCGAGCGGGACAACCGAGAACCGGAGGCCACTCGTGACCACCGTCGCACCCAAGCCGGTCGTGACCCGGCCCTGGCCGGTCCGGGAGCCGGTCAAGGGGTCGGCCATCGCGCGGCTGCTGCGAACCACGGACGCGAAGCAGATCGGGATCATGTACATGATCACCGCGTTCGTGTTCTTCATGATCGGTGGCCTGATGGCTCTGGTCATGCGTGCTGAGCTGGCCCGACCCGGGCTGCAGTTCCTGTCGCCCGAGCAGTACAACCAGCTCTTCACGATGCACGGCACGATCATGTTGCTGTTCTTCGCGACGCCGATCGTGTTCGCCTTCGCGAACTACATCGTGCCGATCCAGATCGGCGCGCCTGACGTCTCCTTCCCCCGGCTGAACAGCTTCGCCTACTGGCTGTACCTGTTCGGCGGAACGATGGCGACCGCCGGGTTCATCACCCCGGGTGGCGCCGCTGACTTCGGCTGGTTCGCGTACGCGCCGCTGAGCAGCGTCGAGCACTCGCCGGGCGTCGGCGCCAACATGTGGATCATGGGTCTGGCCATCTCCGGCCTGGGCACCATCCTTGGCGCCGTGAACATGATCACTACGGTGCTGACCCTGCGTGCGCCCGGCATGACCATGTTCCGGATGCCGATCTTCACGTGGAACATCCTGGTCACCAGCCTTCTGGTGATCCTGGTCTTCCCGCTGCTGGCCGCCGCGCTCTTCGCGCTCGCCGCGGACCGCATCCTCGGCGCGCACGTGTACGACCCGGCAACCGGTGGGCCGATGCTCTGGCAGCACCTGTTCTGGTTCTTCGGTCACCCCGAGGTGTACATCGTCGCGTTGCCGTTCTTCGGCATCATCAGCGAGATCATTCCGGTCTTCTCCCGCAAGCCGATCTTCGGCTACAAGGGTCTGGTCGCCGCGACCGTCGCGATCGCCGCGCTCTCCATGAGCGTCTGGGCGCACCACATGTTCGCCACCGGCCAGGTGCTGCTGCCGTTCTTCAGCTTCCTGAGCTACCTGATCGCCGTGCCGACCGGTATGAAGTTCTTCAACTGGATCGGCACCATGTGGCGGGGCCAGATCAGCTTCGAGACGCCCATGCTCTGGGCGGTCGGCTTCCTGGTCACCTTCCTCTTCGGTGGTCTCACCGGTGTGCTGCTGGCCAGCCCGCCGATCGACTTCCACGTGTCGGACTCGTACTTCGTGGTGGCGCACTTCCACTACGTTCTCTTCGGCACCATCGTGTTCGCGGTCTTCGCGGGCATCTACTTCTGGTTCCCGAAGATGTTCGGCCGGATGCTCGACGAGCGCCTGGGCAAGGTGCACTTCTGGCTCACCATGATCGGCTTCCACACCACGTTCCTGGTGCAGCACTGGCTCGGCGCCGAGGGCATGCCCCGCCGGTACGCCGACTATCAGGTGGCCGACGGCTTCACCACGCTGAACACGATCTCCACGATCGGCGCGTTCATCACCGGTATCTCCACGCTGCCGTTCATCTACAACTGCTGGAAGTCGTACAAGACCGGCCCGGTGGTCGAGGTGAACGACCCCTGGGGTCACGGCAACTCGTTGGAGTGGGCGACCAGCAGCCCGCCGCCGCTGCGCAACTTCGACCGGATGCCGCGGATCCGCTCCGAGCGGCCGGCGTTCGACGCGAAGTTCCCGGAGTTGGCGGCCGGTGGCCAGAGCCTGGCCGGCCCGCCGGAGGGTGGCGCCAAGCCGCTCACCAGCGAGTCGGACGGCGGAGCCAGCTACCGCGAGGACACCGCGAGCGACGTCGACCGGCACTGACACTCAAGCTCAGCAGTACGACGGGCGCCGCCCCCGGGACACCGGGAGCGGCGCCCGTCGCCATTTCCAGCCACTGTCACTCCCACTGTTCGCCCTCGTTCCGGCCGCTCCCCCTCGCTCCCCAGGCCCGCTCGGCATCGGCCCGGCCCGGCCCGGCCCGGCCCGGCCCGGCCCGGCCCGGCCTGTCCTGGGTCGGCCTGGCCTGGCGTCGGTTCGCTCGGCCCCTTTTCGGCTCGTTTCGGTCCGGCCTGGCTCGGTCGGCCTGGCTCGGTCCGGCCTGGCTCGGTCGGCCTGGCTCGGTCGGCCTGGCTCGGTCCGGCCTGGCTCGGTCGGCCTGGCTCGCTCGGTCCGGCCTGGCTCCGTCCGGCCTGGCTCGGTCCGGCCCGGCTGGCGTCGGCCCGGCCCGCCCGGCGCCGGCGCCGGCGCCGGAGCAGGCAATGTCGCTAGTAAGCGTGATGTCTGTGAGTCATCACGATGACTCACAGACATCACGCTTTATGGCGTGTATGCCTGCCGGCTGTCGGGCGGACACCGGGATCTGCAGTTGTCCCGGCACGCCTGGAACTGAGCGGGCCGATGTAGCTACGTCAGATATTGAGCGCCTTGGCCGACACCGCCCTGCCCGCCCTGCCCTGCCCGCCCTGCCCGGCCCACAGCGCCCGGCCCACAGCGCCCGGCCCCGGCCGGCAGTGCCTGGCCCGCCCGGCCGGCAGTGCCTGGCCCGCCCGGCCGGCAGTGCGTGGCCCCGGCCGGCAGTGCCTGGCCCGCCCGGCCCGTTAGTGCGTGGCCCCGGCACGTAGTGCGTGGCCCCGGCACCTTGTGCGTGGCCCCGGCCCGTAGTGCGCGGCCCGGTCTGGGCTGCCGCCCGGGGCGTGTCCGGCTTAGATGGCCCTGTCCGGGCCGGGCCGTTGGATCTGGGCCCGACTGTCAGCGGGCGGCGAGGGTGAGGTCGGCCTCGGCGGGCGGCGGGGTGGCCGCTTCGGCGATGCGGCGGCGGCGCAGCTCGATCGGGAGCACCACCAGGGTGACCAGCGCGCCGAGCGCCCCGGTCACCACGAAGCCCCAGAGTGGCGCGCTGGCGTCGATCACCGCGCCGGCGAGCGGTGCGCCGACCGCGATGCCGACGGTGACCGCAGAGCCGTGCAGACCCATCGCTTCACCGCGCACCTCGGCCGGTACCAGGCGGCTGACCGCGTCCGAGCCGGCCGCGATGGTCGGCGCGCAGAGCGCGCCGGCGGGGATCAGCGCCAGGCACAGCAGCCACCAGTGCGCACCGCCCAGCCCCACCGGAATGGTGCACAGCGCCAGCGCGGCGGTCAGTGCCAGCGGGGAGAACGATCGGTGTACGGCACCGTAGGCGAAACCGCCGGCCAGCGAGGCGACCGCCCAGATGGCCAGGACCACGCCGGTCCAGCCGACCTCGCCGCTGGCCCGCAGGACAGCGACCACCGCCACGTCGGTGCCCCCGAGCACCAGGGTCGCGGCCGCGCTGAGCGCCAGGATGGCGAGCAGTCGCGGGGTCAGCCACTCCCGGCGCGGCACCCGGCGCTGTGGGCCGGCGGGTTCGTTGGCCTCCCGAATCGGTGGGTTGACGACCCACAGGGCGATCCCGGCGGCGACGATGCCGCCACCGACCAGATACATGGTGGTCTGCGCGGAGATCGCGGTGACCAGGGCCACCGCCAACGCTGGGCCGATCATGAAGGACAGCTCCACCGACATCGAGTCCAGTGCGTAGGCCGGGCGGCGTTGGTCCTCGGGTACCAGCGCGGCGATCGACTGACGGACCACGGAGAAGATGGGCAGGGCCAGGGAGCCGGCCACGAAGGCGGCCGGCAGGAGCACGGAGTACGCCAGCGACGGCGCGGTGGACCAGAAGATCGCCTCAGCGATCGCGGTGAGCACCAGGACCGGGCGCAGTCCACGCCGGTCCACGAGTCGGCCGAGCAGCGGCCCGCCGATCGCCGCGCCCACCGTGACCGCCGCGCCCACCAGGCCGGCCGCCCCATAGCCTCGATCAAGATCGAGCACCACGTGGAACGTCAGCGTCACCCCGGTCGCGGTGAGCGGAATACGGGCGAGGACGGCAACCAGTAGCAGCGACCGCAGGCCGGGCAGGGCGAGCGCCCGCCGGTAAGGCTTCATGTTCACGTGGGTCCGTACCTCCGGCGACATCCTCGACCGGCGGCGGCCCCTTGGCCAACCAATTAGCGCCTCATGCGGCCCTGATCACAGGCTGGCCGTGCATGAGCACCCCGGCGCCCTCCATGGCGCGTAGGGCCACGTCGGTGGTCGCCGGGGCGACGGCGGCGGTCAACTCCAGCAGCACGGTGGTGGCGAAACCCTCCCGGGCGGCGTCCAGCGCCGTCGCCCGGACGCAGTGGTCAGTGGCGATGCCGACCACGTCGACCCGGTCCACGTCGCGCCGGCGCAGCCAGTCGGCCAGGCACTCGCCGTCGTCGGCATGGCCCTCGAAACCGGAGTACGCCGCCGCGTGCTCGCCCTTGTGGAAGATCGCCTCGACCTTCGCGGTGTTCAGTTCCGGGTGGAACTCCGAACCGCTGGTGCCGACCACGCAGTGCCGGGGCCAGGACTCCACGAAGTCCGGGGGATCGCCGAAGTGGGCACCCGGGTCGACGTGGTAGTCCTTGGTGGCGACCAGGTGCGTCCACCGGTCCGGCTCGGCGGCGAGTAACCGGGAGATGCCGGCGGCCACCCCTGCGCCGCCGGCGACGGCCAGCGAGCCGCCCTCGCAGAAGTCGTTCTGCACGTCCACGATGATCAGCGCGTTGGCCATCGGGGGGTTTCCTCTCTCCGCACTGTCGGTCGGTGGTGCTCGGGGGATGACTCAGCCAGCGGGTACGACGGTGACCGGCACGGCCGGGTCGCCGGCCGAGAGCTTCAGTCCCTCCCACGGGATGGAGATCAGGCACTCCCGCAGGTGCTCGCGTGACTCGTCGAGGGTGGGCAGCGTCACCGACTCGCCGGCGACCACGTACGACTGCTGGAGCAGGCGGTCGTTGGGCTGCCGGTCGGGAACGCCCTGCGGGACGATGACCTCCTCGGTGGCGGTGCCGGTCGGCTTGTGCCGGCGGACCGCTACCTTCCGGCCGCCGATGGTGGCCTTGTGCTCGGAGCGCTTCACGACCGGCCGGCCCTCGACCTCGACCAATTTGTAGACCAGCCCGGCGGTCGGTGCCCCGGAGCCGGTGACCACGGCAGTGCCGGCGCCGTACATGTCCACCGGTTCGGCGGCCAGCGCGGCGATCGCGTACTCGTCCAGGTCACCGGAAACGATGATCTTGGTCTCGGTGGCGCCCAGCGAGTCGAGCAACTCCCGGGACTGCTGAGCGATCACCGCGAGGTCGCCGGAGTCGATCCGTACCGCCCGCAGGTCCGGCCCGGCCACCGCGATGGCGTTGCGGATGCCCTGGCTGATGTCGTACGTGTCGACCAGCAGCGTGGTGTCCTTGCCCAGCGTGGCGACCTGCGAGGCGAACGCAGCCCGCTCGTCGTCGTGCAGCAGGGTGAACGCGTGCGCTGCCGTGCCCGCCGTCGGGATGCCGTAGCGCGCGCCGGCGGCGAGGTTGGACGTGAACCGGAACCCGGCCAGGTACGCGGACCGCGCCGCGGCCACCGCCGCCTCCTCGTGTGCCCGACGCGACCCCATCTCGATCAGCGTCCGGCCCCGCGCCGCGGTCACCATCCGGGCCGCCGCGGCGGCCACCGCGCAATCGTGGTTGAGCACGGACAGCGCCACCGTCTCCAGCACCACGCATTCGGCGAAGCCGCCGGAGACGGTGAGGATCGGTGAACCGGGGAAGAACAGCTCACCCTCGGCGTACCCGTCGACGTCGCCGGTGAAGCGGTAGTCGGTGAGCCACGCCGCCGCCGCCTCGTCGACCACCCCGGTCCGCAGCAGGAAATCGACCTCGGTGGGGTCGAACCGGAAGTCGCGGATCAGCTCGATCAGACGGGCCGTCCCAGCGACCACGCCGTACCGGCGGCCGCTGGGCAGCCGGCGGCTGAACACCTCGAAGACGCACCGGCGATCGGCGGTGCCGTCCTTCAGTGCCGCGCTGACCATGGTCAGCTCGTAGTGGTCGGTCAGGAGCGCGGGGCGGTGGTTGCTCACCGCCCCAGCCTAAGGTTCAGCTCGGGTCGCCGCCGTCGTGGCCCGGGATCGAGCGCAACGCCGCCCAGAGTTCGGCCCGGGCGGTGACGCCGAGCTTGGCGTAGATCCGCTGGAGGTGGTTCTCCACGGTGCGCGCCGAGAGGTAGAGCCGTTCGGCGATGGCCCGGCTGGGAGCGCCGTGCGCGGCAAGGCGCGCCACCTGCCATTCCCGCTCGGTGAGCACTGGCGCGCCGGCCTGGAGCGCCGGCGTCCGGATCAGGTCACAGCGCCCGAGCAACCCGGCGAGGCGTTCCCGGGCGTCGTTGGCGGCGGCCGAGTGTTGCCGGCGCAGCCGCTGGACGGCCTGGGAGGTGGCCTCCGCGGCGTACACGGTCAACTCCAGGGCGGAGTAGTCGTCGGCGACCGCCAGCAGATCGGTGGGGGAGTCGGTCACCGCGGCGCGGGCGTGCCGGGCCAGCAGCGGCGGGAGCACCCCGTCGACCCGCTCGGATAGCTCGGCGAGGCGCTGCGCGACGGTGCGGCGGCTGCCGTCGGAGCAGGTCGGGCCGACGGCCATGCCCGCCTGGTCGAGTCGGACGAGGTCGTGCAGGACATGCACCTCGTGCCCGGCGAAGCCGTCGGAGCGCAGCCGGTCCACCAGGTCACCGAGGTGTTTGACCGCGCCCGGCAGGTCGCCCGACGTGGCGAGCGACGCGCCCCGGGCCTGCTCCAGCCACGGGTAGAGCACCGCCATGCCCGGCGCGTGCGTGCGGTCGGCCTCGGCCATCGCCGCAACCGCCTGCGCGGCGTCACCGCGCAGCGCCGCCGCCTGGGCGCGTTCGGCCTGGGCCAGACCGGCGTAGACCCGGCTCGTGGCCAGCACCGCGCAGGCACCCAGCGAGGTCCGCATGGCCGCGTCGCTCTGCCCACGCAGCCGGGCCGCGTACGCCTGAAGGATGGCCAGGTAGCCGGTGCCGAGGCGGAAGTCGCCGGCTCCGGCGAGGTCGGCGAACTCGTCGGCCACGATCGCGTCGATCCCGGCCAGGTCGCCGGTGAGCATGAGCCGGGTGCCTCGGGCCAGTTCCAGGGCCAACTGGAGGTACGGCATGTCGGTGCGCCAGCTCGCCGCGGCCGAGTGCACCTGGGCGATCGCCGTACCGCTGCGGGTCAGCTCGCCCTGCGCGGCCTGGACGTACGCGATGGTGGAGCGGGCCAGCTCGCGGGCGGCGACGCCCGCCGCCGGACGGTCGAGCACCCGTCGGCTGAGCTGCACAGCGGTGGCTGTGTCCAGGCGGTGCAGGCGCATGATCGCCTCGAATGCGTGCACCCGGGACCGGTCGGCGGAGTCGCTGAGCTGCTCGGCCCGGCTTGCGATCTCCTCCACCGTGGACTCCCGGCTCAGCCCCCAGTAGCTGACCATGCCGCGTACTGTCAGCCACCGGCAGAGCCGTCGCTCGTCGCCGGGCATGGGGGTGACCGCGTCGAGGACGTCGATCGCCTCGTCGGGCCGGTCGGCGAACATCAGGATGGTGGCCAGCAGCTCCGCCGCGTCGTAGCCGCCGTCGGCGTGCAGCGCGGCCCGCGCCAGGCGGGTCGCCAGCGGCACGTCGTAGCGGGTGAACGCCTGCACCGCGGCGTCCAGCAGCAGAGCCGGATCCTGTGCGGTGCCCGAGTCGAGTCGCCAGACCGCCACCCGCAACAGGTCGTCGCGTCGGCGTTTGCCGACCTGCTCGAGCAGGTCGGCGAGGTGTGCCTGGAGCCGGCGGGTGCGGCTGACCGGGCAGCGACGGCGCATCACCTCGCCGTAGAGCGGGTGTGCCAGCCGGACGTTGGTGCGCCGGTCGTGCTGGATGACGGTGATCAGCCCGCGTTCCTCGGCGGTCTCCACGTCCGACTGTTCGGCGGCCTGCCGCAGTAGGTGCAGGCCCAGTGGTTCGCCGAACGCGACCAGCTCGACGACCGCGCGGACGCCGTCGGTGAGTTTGCCGACCCGGGTGTCGATGAGGTCGGTCAGGTTGGGCGCCAGCTCCAGACGCCCGGTCCACTTCCAGATCCCGTACGTGCGCTTCAACTCGGCGCTGCCGTTGGCGGCGTGCACGAGCTCGCGCAGCAGCAGCGGGTTGCCGGCCGACAGCCGGCCGAGCCGGTCGGCGGAGTTCGCGTCGACCGGGCCGCCCAGGATCGCCGCCAGCAGGTCGGTGGTCTCCTCCTGCGGCATCGGGGTCAGCTCGACGTGCTCGACCAGGTCGTCGGTCCAGAGTGCGCGGATCGGCAGCGGAATCTGCTCACCGTCGCGCAGGGTGCCGACCACTGTGGCGTTCTCGGCGCGGGCGACGAGATGCACGAGTGCGGCCGAGGGGGGATCGAGCAGGTGGGCGTCGTCGATGGCGAGCACGATCCGTCGGCCGGCCGCCTGCTGTTGCAGAACGTTGAGCGCCCAGCGCAGGATGCCGGCGGGGGAGAGGCCCTGCGGCTGCTCGGCGGGGAGGACCTGGACGAGCCCACCGAACGGCAGCGCCGCGGTGGTGGCGCTGGCGGCGATGGACCAGATCGCGAACCGGTCGGTGGGCAACGCGCCCACGCCCTCGCGCAGCAGGCGACTCTTGCCGATGCCAGCGCTGCCGCTGAAGAAGAGCCCGCGGCCGGCCTCGCCGGTCACGGCCTCCAGCAGGCGGTTGAGCTCATCCGTGCGGCCGACGAACTCCCATCGACTCATTCGCGCAGCATATCGACCGGAATCCGTCCGCGCCCGTACCGTCACCGTGCGAAGTTGAGTAATCGCACAATTACCGCTGAGTATTCGAGGTGTTCCGCCCGGTCGTCGGCCCGCCCGTAGTCTTCCGACATCCGATTGACGTACCGGAAATTCCGCGACCGGATTTCCGGTCACCCGCAACGGGAGGCACCTGATGAAGCAGGGCCCTCTCCCCTCGGTCGATTCGCCGGACGACATGACCGGCCCAGCAAACCTACCGACCTGCGGCCCCCTCCCCACCCGGGTCGGCGTGTCCGGCGCCGCCCCGGATGAGCCGCTCGGTGTGGTCGCCGTTGGCCCGGCGGGTGCTGAGCGGCGTGCTGTGCTGGCCACCCTGCTCGAGCTCGACCCGGTCATGCTCACAGTGCCGGCGGGCAGTTGGTTGGTGGTGCGCGACGCCAAGGTGCCCACCCGGGCGGCGTTCGTGCCCGGTTACCGGCAGCCGCACTCGTACGGCGCGGACCGGGACGCCGCCGGTCCGGCGTTGGCCCGCCCGCCCCGGCGTGTCGAGCTGAGCGTGCCCCAGCCGCTGCTGCGGCACTTCACCCTGGTCGACGTTCCGGACACCGCCACCCTCGGTGTGTCCGGCACCCGGGTGCTGCTCGAAGCGGTGGGCCGGGCCGGCGCGATGCTCTTCGTGATCGCCGCCGACCAGGCCTTCACCGCCGCCGAGTTGAACCTGCTCGCCGAAGTCGCCCCGACCTCGGTGGAGGTCGTCTTCGCGGTGACCCCGGGCGCGGCGGGGTGGGCTCCGCTGGCCGACGGCACGGCGACTACGGAGGGCGCGGGGGCGTCCGTCCCGCCGGTCGGGGGTGCGGAGACCGAGGTGGATGCGGTCGCGGTCACTGTGGAGGCGCATCGGGCGGCGCTCCTGGCCGCGGTGCCGGCGCTGGCCGGCGCGCGGTGGTTCCCGGTCGACGGCGCCGACACTGCCGCCGCCCTACGGCGGGCGCTGGTGGGTTGGGCGTCGCGTGAGGGGTTGCAGCGGGCCAGCGTCGACCCACCGATCCTGCCGGGCCAGCAGGGCCGTGTGGCCGTGGCCGCCGATCCGGGTGACTGGTCCGAGCGGCTCGACCGCCATGCCCGCTCGTGTGCTCAGCGGATCCGCCAGCACCTCGCCCTGGAGTTGGCGAACATCCACCTTCGGGCCGTTCAGGAGATCGTGTTCGGAGTCGGCCTTGCCGGCCTACCGGATCTTCTCGACCGTGAGATGGCGGCGTTGTCGTTGTTGGCGACCGCGCAGTGCGATCAGGCGGTGCGCGGCATCATGACCGACGTCGCGTCCCAGGTGCTCGGCGCGCCGCCGGCCGAAGGCGTGCGCCGCCGGATCGCCACCGCTGTGCAGTACGGCCTGGCCGATCACCGGCCCGGCCACGAATTGGACAAGGTGCTGTTGATCACCAGCACGGCGGGCGTGGCCGAGTTGACCGGCATGGAGGCGATCGATGCCGCCGCCAGCTATCCGATGGCGTCCCGGGACGAGGTGCTCCCGCCCATTGCGGTGGCGCTCTCCGGCGGGTGCTGGCAGCAGTGGCGTACGCCGGGCAACGGTGACCACAGCGCGGCGCGAGCCTGGTCCCAGCGGGCGGTGCGCGAGGTCGAGTTGGGCTTGTCCAGGGAGATCTCCCGACGGTTCGAGGTGATCCGCCTCTCGCTGGGCGTGGTGCTCTCCGATGCAGTCGATCACGGCATTCTGCTCGCCTGACGGCGCGCCCACCGGTTGGTCCGGGTCCGGGCCGGACCCCACCTCCGATGGCGTCCGGGGCGGGTCGGGAGGGCCCGGGGTGGGTGATCCGCGCCGGTCCGGCGTTCCGGTTCCTCGGTTCCGGGGAACCGGTGGCACGATGGGGGGCATGGCGGCTCCGCAGGTTGCACCGGTCGAGACGCCGGACACTGACGAGGTGCCGGCGTCCGACCGGCAGTGGGTGACGATCGTGTGGGACGACCCGGTCAATCTGATGACGTACGTGACCTGGGTCTTCCAGAAGCTTTTCGGCTACAGCCGGGAGAGGGCCGAACAGCTGATGCTGGACGTGCACCACAAGGGCCGTGCCGTGGTCTCCACCGGTGCCCGCGAACGGATGGAGCACGACGCGTCGCAGCTGCACGCGTACGGGCTGTGGGCGACGGTGGACAGGTCATGAGCATGTTCCATCGCCAGGCCGGTCATTACGTCGCCGTCTTCGCCGTCGACGAGGTGCGGGTGCTGCGCAAGGTCGCCTCCGAGGTGGTGGGTCTGCTCACCGATGGCTTCGACCACACCGACCCGGTGGTCGGTCGGCTCTTTCCGGCGGTCTACCCGCAGGACGCTCCCGGCACCGCCGAGTTCCGCCGCTACACCGAGGGCGACCTGAAGACCGCGAAGATCGATCAGGCGGGGGCGATCCTGGCCGCGTTGCCGGACGAGGCCGGCGGCGAGGTGCGGCTGGACGCCGAGGCCGCCGAGGCGTGGTTGCGGGCGCTGAACGACGCACGGCTCGCGATGGGCGTCCGCCTGGAGATCAAGGACGGCACGGATCTGGGCGAGGAGCTGGACGACGCTGTCGCTGAGGACCCGGGTTCCAGCCGGGTGTTCCAGCTTTCGGTCTACGCCTATCTCGGGTATCTACAGGAGTCGCTGCTCAACGCCTTGATCGACTAAGGGTGACCGGCACCACTTCGACCTGTGCCCGGCAGGCGTTAGGCTGGTACACGTGCTGAGCATCGACCGGTCGATCATTGACGCGATCGTCGCCCACGCGCGCCGGGATCACCCTGACGAGGCGTGCGGCGTGGTCGCCGGTCCCGTCGGCAGCGACACCCCGACCCGGCACATCCCGATGGACAATGCGGCGCGGTCGATGACCTTCTACGAGTTCGACTCGATGGAGCATCTGCGCGTGTGGCGGGAGATGGACGACCGGGACGAGGAGCCCGTCGTCATCTACCACTCGCACACCGCCACCGAGGCGTACCCGTCGCGGACGGACGTCGCCTTCGCCGGTGAGCCGGGGGCGCACTACCTGCTCGTCTCGACCCGTGAGCCCGACTCGGAGGAGATCCGGTCGTTCCGGATCGTCGACGGCGTGATCACCGAGGAGCCGGTCCGTGTCGTGGAGGCCGGTGTCGACCCGCACGCCGTCCAGTCCTACATGTTCGGGCAGAGCCCGGCGACGGTCGATTACGAGTGTTCCGGCCGCTGACCTGTCAGCGCCGCAGCCATCTCGTCCCGTCACCGTAGGCACACCCGATCGAGGAGTTCCCATCATGGCCATTGAGGTTCGCATCCCCACCATCCTGCGCAGCTACACCGGCGGCGCCAAGGTCGTCGACGGCACCGGCGACACGCTCGCCGATCTGCTCACCGACCTGGATTCCCGGCACGGCGGTCTGCGCGGCCGGCTGATCACCGACGCGGGCACGCTGCACCGCTTCGTCAACGTCTACGTCAACGACGAGGACGTTCGCTTCCTCGGTGCGCTCGACGCGAAGCTCTCCGATGGCGACAGCGTCACCATCCTGCCGGCGGTGGCCGGCGGCGCGTTCGGCTTCGCCGCGGCAGCGGCGATCAGTTCGCACAGCGCCGCGGCAGCGGCGATCAGCGCGCGCAGCGCCGCGGCAGCGGCGATCAGTTCGCACAGCGCCGCGGCAGCGGCGATCAGCGCGCACAGCGCCGCGGCAGCGGCGATCAGCTCGCACAGCATCAGCTCGCAGAGTGCCGTCGACGCGGTGGCCCGCGACGCCGTCGCGGCTCGCTGAGGTCGGCCGCCATGGCGCGGTACGACAGCCTGCTCGACGCCTGCGGGGGTACGCCGCTGGTCGGCCTGCCCCGACTTTCCCCGACGGCGCCCGAGGGAGCCCCTCCGGTGCGGCTCTGGGCCAAGCTGGAGGACCGCAACCCCACCGGCAGCATCAAGGACCGCGCGGCGCTGTTCATGGTCCGGGCGGCGGAGGAGGCTGGCCGGCTCCGCACTGGTGACACCATCCTCGAGCCGACGAGCGGCAACACCGGCATCTCGTTGGCCATGGTGGCGAAGATGCGCGGCTACCGGTTGGTCTGCGTGATGCCGGAGAACGTCTCCACCGAGCGGGTGCAGATGCTCCGGATGTACGGGGCCGAGATCATCTTCTCGCCGGCGGCGGGTGGTTCCAACCAGGCGGTCGCCACGGCGAAGCAGATCGCCGTCGAGCACCCCGACTGGGTGATGCTCTACCAGTACGGCAACGAGGCGAACGCGCGGGCGCACTACGAGACGACCGGGCCGGAGCTGCTGCACGACCTGCCCAGCATCACGCACTTCGTGGCCGGGCTGGGCACCACCGGCACCCTGATGGGCACCGGGCGTTATCTGCGGGAAAAGGTCGAGGGCATTCAGATCGTGGCTGCCGAGCCGCGCTACGGCGAGTTGGTCTACGGGCTGCGCAACATCGACGAGGGGTACGTTCCGGAGCTCTACGACGCCTCGGTGCTCTCCCGGCGGTTCTCGGTCGGCACCCGGGACGCGGTGTTGCGCACCCGCCAGCTGGTGGAGGTGGAGGGCATCTTCGCCGGCTTCTCCACCGGTGCGATCCTGCACGCCGCGCTGGCGGTGGCGCACGAGGCGGTGCGCGACGGCCGGCGGGCCGATGTGGCCTTCGTGGTCTGCGACGGCGGATGGAAGTACCTGTCCACCGGCGCGTACGGCGGCACCCTCGCCGACGCCGAGGACGCCCTGGAGGGGCAGCTCTGGGCCTGACCGATCTGGTCTGCCGATTACGGGCCGTCGACATTCGTCGACGGCCCGTACGCCTTTTGATGTACCGCGAGCAGGTGTCACGTTCGTGACAACTTCCGTTGGATGATTCTTGCTGCCGGGTGCGCCAGCGTAGGCTGCGCAGCGTGGCGTACGCGTCGGTAGAGATCATGGCTGGGACCATCGCCGGCGCAGCTGCTACTGACAGTGACAGCGAGACCACTCGATGCGACTGACAGTTCTGGGGAGCGCCGGCAGTTTCCCTGGCCCCGAGTCGCCCTGCTCGGCCTACCTCGTCGAGGCCGACGGTTTCCGGCTTTTGGTCGACTTCGGCTCGGGGTCGCTGTCCAGCCTCCAGCGGTACGCGGGGTTGCACGCCCCGGATGCCATCCTGCTGACCCACCTGCACTGTGATCACATGTTCGACGCCGTGCTCTACGTGGTGGTGCGCCGGTACGCCCCGGACGGCCCCTACCCGGCGCTGCCGGTGTACGCGCCCGCCGGCGCGCCGGACCGGCTCAGCGCCGCCTACGGGGACGACGGTTCGGTGGAGGACGTGTACCAGTTCTACGCGCTCCAGCCGGGCACCTTCCCGATCGGCCCGTTCGCCGTCACCGTCGACCGGGTCAACCACCCCGTCGAGACGTACGGTGTGCGGCTGGAGCACGACGGCCGTTCGCTGTGCTACTCGTCGGACACCGCGCCCTGTGAGGCGCTGCTGCGGCTGGCCCAGAACGCCGACGTGTTCCTCTGCGAGGCCAGTTACCTCGACGGCGTGGACAATCCGCCGGATCTGCACCTGACCGGCCGGGAGGCCGGCGAGGCGGCGACCAAGGCCGCTGTGGGTCGACTGCTGCTCACCCACCTGGTGCCCGCCTGGGGCAGCGAGGCGCACACGTTGGAGTCGGCCGCCGCCGCGTACAGCGGGCCGCTCGAGGTGGTCCGGCCCGGCGCCAGCTACGACATCTGACGCACCGGGTCCCGGGCGCGGGCCGAGGAGTTCGGCTGGCCGGCCGCGGTCGCCGGGTTCCTCGGTGCGCACGGCGCGGGCGTTCTCCTGGGCACCGCGAGCGGGGTGGATCGCCGCACCGCATAAGGTGCAGGCATGGCGCGACCTGACGGGCGAGGGCCCTCTCAACTCCGACCGGTGACCCTGACCCGAGGCTGGAGCACCCATCCGGAGGGCTCGGTGCTCGTCGAGTTCGGCGGCACCCGGGTGCTCTGCACGGCGAGCGTCACCGAGGGGGTGCCCCGCTGGCGCAAGGGCTCCGGGCTCGGTTGGGTGACCGCCGAGTACGCGATGCTGCCCCGGGCCACCAACACCCGCTCCGACCGGGAAAGCGTCAAGGGCCGGGTCGGTGGCCGTACCCATGAGATCTCCCGGTTGATCGGCCGTAGTCTGCGGGCCAGCATCGACCTCAAGGCGCTCGGCGAGAACTCGATAGTGCTCGACTGCGACGTGCTCCAGGCGGACGGCGGCACCCGCACGGCCGCTATCACCGGCGCGTACGTCGCGTTGCACGACGCGGTGAGCTGGCTTGCCGCCCGCAAGTCGTTGGCCGGTAAGCCGGAGAAGGTGATGCACCGCTCGGTGGCCGCGGTCAGCGTGGGGATCATCGCCGGGGAGGCCCGGCTCGATCTCTGCTACGAGGAGGACGTCGCCGCCGAGGTGGACATGAACGTGGTGTGCACCGGCACTGGCGACTTCGTCGAGGTGCAGGGCACCGGCGAGGCGGGCGTGTTCGCCCGCGACCAGCTCGACGCCCTGCTCGACCTGGCCGTCGCCGGCTGCGCCGAGTTGGCCGAAGCCCAGCGGAAGGCACTCGCATGAACAAGGTCCTGCTCGCCACCCGTAACCGTAAGAAGCTGGTCGAGCTTCAGCGGATCCTGGACGGCGCGCTCGGCGCGCACCGGATCGCCCTGCTCGGGCTGGACGACATCGAGCAGTACGCGGAGCTGCCGGAGACCGGCCTGACCTTCGGCGAGAACGCGCTGATCAAGGCGCGGGAGGGCTGCCGGCAGAGCGGCCTGCCGACCATCGCCGACGACTCCGGGCTCGCTGTCGACGCGCTCAACGGGATGCCAGGGGTGTTCAGCGCCCGCTGGTCCGGCAAGCACGGCGACGACCGGGCCAACCTTCAGCTGGTGCTGGACCAGATCGGCGACGTGCCCGACGAGCAGCGGGCCGCCTCGTTCGTCTGCACCGTCGCGTTGGTGCTGCCGGGCGGCAAGGAGCACCTCGTCGACGGCCGGCAGTCCGGTCGGGTGCTGCGCGCGCCGCGCGGTGACGGTGGGTTCGGCTACGACCCGATCTTCCTGGGCGACGGACAGGACCGGACCAACGCCGAGCTGACCCCGGCGGAGAAGGACGCCATCAGTCACCGGGGCAAGGCGTTGCGCGAGCTGGCCAAGCTGATCGCCAAGGTGCTGCCGCCCGCCGCCTGACCCGCGGCGGACGACAGCGACCCGCCGGAGATCAGCCCAGCGGGCCGACCTCCCGTTCGATGGCGGCGCGTAACTCCGGCCCGGCGACGACGGCACGGGCCGCCTCCATCACCGGGGCGAGGAACACGTCCGGGCCGGGCTCGCCGGCTGCCGTACCGAGCGCGGCGACGGCCGCCCTGCCGGCCGGGGACGGCTCCAGTGGGGCGCGCAGTTGGAGGCCGCGTACGCCGGCCAGCAGCTCCACCGCGAGCAGGCTGGTCAGGTTGTCCAGGACGGTGCGCAGCTTCTTCGCGGCGGCCCAGCCCATCGAGACGTGGTCCTCCTGCATTCCGCTGGTGGGCAGCGAGTCCACCGAGGCGGGGGCGGCCAGTCGACGGTTCTCGGCGACGATCCCCGCCGCCGTGTACTGGGCGATCATCAGCCCGGAGTTGACCCCGGCGTCGGGGGAGAGGAACGCCGGCAGTTCCCGGGAGCGGGTCACGTCGAGCAGCCGGTCGACCCGCCGCTCGGCGATCGCGCCCACCTCGGCGGCGGCGATGGCGAGGAAGTCCGCGGCGAAGCCGAGCGGTGCGCCGTGGAAGTTCCCGGTCGACTCGACCCGGCCGTCCGGCAGCACCACCGGGTTGTCCACAACGGACACCAGTTCCCGGCCGGCGACGGTGCGGACGAAGTCCAGGGTGTCGCGGGCCGCGCCGGCCACCTGCGGCGCGCAGCGCATCGAGTACGCGTCCTGCACGGCGTGCGCCAGGTCGTCGCGGTGCGAGTCCATCACCCGGGAGTCCTGCAACAGACGGTGGATGTTCGCCGCCGACGTCGCCTGACCGGGGTGTGGGCGGATCGCGTGCAGCTCGGGCAGGAACGGCCGCTCCGAGCCGAGCATCGCTTCGATGGCCAGTGCGGCCGTCACGTCGGCCATGGCGAACAGGTGCTCCGCGTCGTGGATGGCCAGCAGCAGCATGCCGAGCATGCCGTCGGTGCCGTTGATCAGCGCCAGCCCCTCCTTGGCGGCCAGCTCGATCGGCTTGAGCCCGGCGGCGGTCAACGCGTCGGCGGCGTCCTGCCGTTCACCGGCCGGGCCGAGCACCCAGCCCTCGCCGAGCAGTACCAGCGCGCAGTGCGCCAGCGGCGCCAGGTCACCGGAGGCGCCCAGCGAGCCGTGCTCGGGGACCCACGGGGTGATGTCGTGGTTGAGCAGGTCGACCAGGGCTTCCGCGACCAGCGGCCGGACCCCGGAGCGGCCCAGGGCGAGGGACCGGACGCGCAGCAGCATCATGGCCCGGACCACCTCGCGCGGCATCGGGGCGCCCACCCCGGCGGCGTGCGAGCGGATCAGCGCGTGTTGCAGCTCGGCCCGCCGCTCCGGCGCGACGAAGGTGTTTGCCAACGCGCCGAACCCGGTGGAGACCCCGTAGACGGGACGGCCCGACGACTCGATGCCGTCCACGATGGCCCGGCTTGTCGCCATCGCGTCGATGGTGGCCGGGGCGAGGACGACGGTGGCGGTGCCGCGGGCCACCGCGAGCACGTCGTCGGCGGAGACTCCGGTGGGCTGGATGGTCACGTGCGTCATTGCGGAACTCCGTTGCGTATTACCTGGCGGATCAGGGGGACACCGGGCCGGTAGGCCAGGTGCAGGTGTGACGGCGCGTCGAGGACGACGAGGTCGGCCCGTGCGCCGGGGGTGAGGACACCGATGTCGTCGCGGCGCAGCGCCCGTGCGCCACCGGCGGTGGCGGCCCAGACCGCCTCCGCCGGGGTCATCCGCATCTCGCGGACCGCGAGGGCCACGCAGAACGGCATCGACGAGGTGTACGACGACCCGGGGTTGCAGTCCGTCGCCAGCGCCACCGTGACACCGACGTCGAGCAGCCGGCGGGCATCCGGGTAGGGCGAGCGGGTGGAGAACTCCGCGCCGGGCAGCAGGGTCGCCACGGTGCGGGTGCCCGACCCGTCGCTGTGGGCCGTGTCGGCCAGCGCGGCCACGTCGGCGTCGCTCAGGTGGGTGCAGTGGTCGACACTGGCCGCGTCCAGCTCCACACCCAGTTGCACCCCGGGGCCGGGGCCGAGCTGGTTGGCGTGCAGCCGTACGCCCAGGCCGGCGGCCTGACCGCAGGCCAGGATGGCGCGGGCGTGGTCCACGTCGAAGGCGCCCCGCTCGCAGAACACGTCGATCCACTTCGCGTACGGAGCGGCGGCGGCCAGCATCGGCCCGCAGACCAACCCCACGTAGTCGTCGGGGCGGTCGGCGTACTCGGCGGGCACCACGTGCGCGCCCAGGAAGGTGGTCTCGGTGCTGGTCTCGGCGGCGATCCGCAGCGAGCGGGCCTCGTCGGCGACGGTCAGGCCGTACCCACTCTTGATCTCCATGGTCGTGGTGCCCTGGCGCAGCGCCTCCCCGCGCAGCCGGCGCACCGTGGCACGCAGTTCCTCGTCGGTGGCGGCCCGGGTGGCACCGACGGTGGTCCGGATGCCGCCGCCGGTGTAGGGCTGACCGGCCATCCGGGCGGCGAACTCGGGGGCCCGGTCCCCGGCGAAGACCAGGTGGGCGTGGCTGTCCACGAACCCGGGCAGCACGGCGGCACCACCGGCGTCGACGTGGTGGTCGGCGGCCGGCGCGTACGCGGACGGCCCGACCCAGACCACCCGACCCGCCTCGACCAGCACGGCGGCGTCGCGGCGGATGCCGAGCGGGCCCTCGCCGGCACCGTTGGTGACCAGTTCCCCGATGTTGTCGACGAGCAGGCTGCCGCTCATGCGGGCGTCACCGCCTCGATCGCTGACGACAGTTCGGCCGGTACGTCGACGGTCAGGTGCCGGCCCTCGGCCACCACCACCCGGCCGTCCACCACCACCTGCTCGACGTCCGCCGCGCCGGCGGCGAAGAACGCGCCCACCGGTGGCACCCCGGCGGTGCGGGCGCTGTCCAGGCGTACCGTCACCAGGTCGGCGCGGGTGCCCACCGCGATCCTTCCGGCGTCGGCCCAGCCCAGCGCGGCGTGCCCGGCGACGCTGGCCGCGTTGAGCAGGTCGAGCGGCGCGAAGTGGCCGCGCCGGCGGGTCCGCAGCCGCTCGTCCAGCTCGACCGCCCGAGCCTCCTCGAACAGGTCGATCACTGCGTGGCTGTCGCTGCCGAGGCTCAACCGGATGCCGGCGTCGGCCATCAGCCGGGCCGGGCCGATGCCGTCGGCGAGGTCCCGCTCGGTGGTCGGGCAGAGGCACACCCCGGTCCGGCTGTCGGCGAGCACTGACAGGTCCGCGCTGGTGGGGTGGGTGGCGTGGACGGCGGTGGTGTGCGGCCCGAGCACGCCGTGCTCGGCGAGCAGCGCGGTGGGCGAGTGCCCGTGCACGGCCCGGCACTCGTCGTTCTCGGCGGGCTGTTCGGAGAGGTGCACGTGCAGCGGCGCCTGCCGCTCCCGGGCCCAGTCGGCGACGGTGCGCAACTGATCGGCCGGGACGGCCCGCACCGAGTGCACGGCCGCGCCGACCCGGACGTGCGGGTCCGTCGGTTGGAACGCCGCGGCCCGCTCGGCCCAGCGGCCCGCGTCACTGTCGCCGAAGCGGCGTTGCGGCCCGGCGAGGGGCTGACCGTCCACGCTGGAGGTCAGGTAGCAGGCGTCGAGCAGCGTGAGCCGGATCCCGGCGTGCGCGGCGGCCTCGACCAGCGCCGCGCCCATCTCGTTCGGGTCGTCGTACGCGCCGCCGTCGGGCCGGTGGTGCAGGTAGTGGAACTCGCCCACGCAGGTGATCCCGGCGAGCGCCATCTCGGCGTAGACGGCCCGGGCCAGGGCGAGGTAGGTGTCCGGGTCCAGCCGGTCCGCGATGCCGTACATCTGGTCCCGCCAGGTCCAGAAGTCACCCCGGCCGCCGTGGGTACGCCCGCGCAGCGCCCGGTGAAAGGCGTGCGAGTGCGCGTTGGCCAGGCCGGGAAGGGTCAGTCCGGGCAGTGCCACCGCGTCGGCGTACACCTCGACCCCGGCCTCCGGTCCGTGCGCTCCCAGCAGCGGCGTCACCGCGGTGATCCGGCCGTCCTCGACCTCGATCAGCACGTCGGGGGTGGGTTCGGCGTGCTCGGGCAGCCAGGCGTACTCGGCGAGCCAGCGGTTCGGTGTCACCGGCATGTCAGCTCCTCCAGCACCCGGGCCAGCGCCCGCACCCCGGCGGCGCAGTCGTCGTCGGTGGCGGCCTCGGCGGGGGAGTGCGAGACGCCGGTCGGGTTGCGCACGAAGAGCATCGCGGTGGGCAGGTACGCGGCGAGCACCCCGGCGTCGTGCCCCGCGCCGGTGGGCAGCACCGGCGCGTCGAGCAGCGCGGCGAGGCGTTTGGCAAGCCCTCCGTCGAAGGCGACCACCGCTGTGGCGGACTCCTCGGTGACGGTCACCTCGGTACCGTCGCGGCGGGCCCTCTCGGCGAGCTTGCCGCGTACCGCGTCGACCAGACCGGCGAGCGTCTCCGGGTCGGCGGCCCGGGCGTCCAGCCAACCGGTCACCTTCGACGGGATCGCGTTTGTGGCGTTGGGTTCGACGGCGACCCGACCCACAGTGGCGTGCGCGCCGCGCAGCCGGGCCTCCTTGTTGGCCGCCAGCACCGTGAACGCGTATGTCAGCATCGGGTCGCGGCGGTCGGCCATCCGGGTCGTACCCGCGTGGTTGCCCTCGCCGACGACGTCGAAGCGCCAGCGGCCGTGCGGCCAGATCGCGCTGGCCACCGCGACCGGCGCGTCGGTGTCGACGAGCGCGCGGCCCTGCTCGACGTGCAGCTCGACGAACGCCCCGATCCGGCCCAGCAGCTCCGGGCGGGCGCCCGCCGGCCGGTCACCGAGCGCCTCGGCGAAGCTCACCCCGGCCGCGTCGCGCAGGCCGGCCGCGCGTTCGGGCGCCAGCGCCCCGGTGAGCAGCCGAGACCCCAGGCAGGGTACGCCGAAGCGCGCTCCCTCCTCCTCGACGAAGGCACCCAGCACCAGCGGTCGGCCGGGGGTGACGCCGGCGGCGCGCAGCTCGTCCACGGCGAGGAACGCGCTGACGATGCCGAGCGGCCCGTCGTACGCCCCGCCGTGCGGCACCGAGTCGAAGTGGCTGCCGGTCAGCACCGCGTCGGACGCCTGCGGGTCACCCCAGTGGGCGAAGAGGTTGCCGTTGCCGTCCTCGGTGACCGGCATCGCACGACGCTCGGCCTGCGCCCGGAACCAGGCGCGCAGCTCCCGCTCCGGCTCGGTCAACGCGTACCGCAGATAGCCGCCGCTGTCGGCGTCCCGCCCGACCGGCGCGATCTCGTCCCACAGCGCCCGGAACCGGGCGGAAAGGTCGTCGCTCGCTGAGTCTCTGTTGTTCGCGACTGCGGGGCTCCGCTCCGCTGCACTCCTCGCGCTCACGCGGGGTCGCCCTCGGTCATCGGTACCCGGACCCCGGTGCGGTCGGCGACCTCGCGGGCGCTCTCGTAGCCGGCGTCGACGTGCCGGATGACGCCCATCGCCGGGTCGTTGGTGAGCACCCGCTCGATCTTCTGACCGGCGAGGGCGGTGCCGTCGGCCACGCACACCTGCCCGGCGTGGATCGACCGGCCGATACCCACCCCGCCGCCGTGGTGGATGGACACCCAGGACGCCCCGCTTGCCGTGTTGACCAGGGCGTTGAGCAGCGGCCAGTCGGCGATGGCGTCGGAGCCGTCGGCCATCCCCTCGGTCTCCCGGTACGGGCTCGCGACGCTGCCGGTGTCCAGGTGGTCCCGGCCGATCACCACCGGGGCGGAGAGTTCGCCGGAGGCGACCATGTCGTTGAACCGCACGCCCGCCCGGTCCCGTTCGCCCTGACCCAGCCAGCAGATCCGGGCCGGCAGGCCCTGGAAGGCGACCCGCTCGCCGGCCAACTTGATCCACCGGGCCAACGACTCGTTCTCCGGGAACAGGTCGAGGATGGCGCGGTCGGTGGCCGCGATGTCGGCCGGGTCGCCGGAGAGCGCCGCCCACCGGAACGGACCCCTGCCCTCGCAGAACAACGGCCGGATGTACGCGGGCACGAAGCCCGGGAAGTCGAAGGCGCGCTGATAGCCGCCGAGCTGCGCCTCACCCCGGATCGAGTTGCCGTAGTCGAACACCTCGGCGCCCGCGTCGAGGAAGCCGACCATCGCCTCGACGTGCCGGGCCATCGACGCGCGTGCCCGGTCGGAGAACTCGGCCGGCTTCGCGGCGGCGTAGTCCCGGGCCTCGGCCAGCTCCACCCCCACCGGCAGGTACGCCAGCGGGTCGTGCGCGCTGGTCTGGTCGGTCACGATGTCGATCTCGACGCCCCGGTTCAGCAAGTCCGGGAAGACCTCGGCGGCGTTGCCGACCACGCCCACGCTCAGGGCCCGGCGCTCCCGCTTCGCCGCGAGGACCCGAGCGATCGCGTCGTCCAGGGAGTCGGCGACCTCATCCAGGTAGCGGTCGTGCACCCGACGGTCGAGCCGGGTGCGGTCCACGTCCACGATCAGGCAGACGCCGCCGTTCATGGTGACCGCGAGCGGCTGCGCGCCGCCCATCCCGCCGCAGCCGGCGGTCAGCGTCAGCGTGCCGGCGAGGGTGCTCCCGAACCTCTTGGCGGCCACCGCCGCGAACGTCTCGTAGGTGCCCTGGAGGATGCCCTGGGTGCCGATGTAGATCCACGAGCCGGCCGTCATCTGCCCGTACATGGTCAGGCCGAGCTGTTCGAGGCGGCGGAACTCCGGCCAGGTCGCCCAGTCGCCGACCAGGTTCGAGTTGGCCAGCAGCACCCGCGGCGCCCACTCGTGGGTGCGCATCACCCCCACCGGACGGCCCGACTGCACCAGCATCGTCTCGTCCTCGCGCAGGTCGGTCAGCGTGCGGACCAACGCGTGGTACGACGGCCAGTCCCGCGCCGCCTTGCCGGTGCCGCCGTAGACCACCAGGTCGTCGGGGCGCTCGGCCACCTCGGGGTCGAGGTTGTTCATCAACATCCGCAGGGCGCCCTCCTGCTGCCACCCGCGGGTGGTCAGCTGGCTGCCCCGTGCGGCACGAATGGGCTGGGTCATCTCTGGTTCTCCTCCGGTCAACCGAGGAACAACTGTCGGCGGGCCGCGGAGGCTTCGAATGCCTCCAGTCGGCGCTGGGTTTCGCCCGGTGTGGCGTCGCAGATCGCCTGCAACAGCACCATGGCCAGGGTCATCGGGGCGGTGTGCAGGTCGAAGACGAGCTGCGCGCCGACCGCGGCGGCGAGCACCACGTCGGCGTGTTCGGTGGCCGGGCTGACCGGCGAGTCGGTGATCGCCACCACCGTCAACCCGGCGTGGCGGGCGTCGCGCAGCGCGTCCAGGGTTTCCCGGGGGTAGCGGGGCAGCACGAAGGCCAGGACGGCGGACGCCCCGGCCTCGGCCGCCTGCTCCAGGCGGTCGGTGAGCAGGCTGCCGCCGTCGTCGAGGACCCGTACGTCCGGGTGCACCTTCGCCGCGAAGTAGGCGAAGTACGCGGCCAGTGGCGCGGCGGCGCGCAGGCCGAGCACCGGCAGTGGGCGACTCTCGGCGAGCAACCGCCCGGTCTCGGCGATCCGGTCCCGGTCGGCGAGCTGACCGGCCAGCCGGTCCAGGTTGCCCATCTCCGCGCGTACCGCCTGCTGGAGTTCGTTGCCGGTGTCCGTCGATCCGCCCGGAGTCGAGCCGGTGAGATCGCGCAGCCGGCGGCGCAGGGCCGGGTAGCCGTCGTGCCCGAGCGCGACGGCGAACCGGGTGACCGACGGCTGACTCACGCCGGCCAGCTCGGCGACCTCGGCGGCGGACAGGTACGCCACGCCGGGGGCGTGCTGCACCAGGCAGTGCGCGATGCGGCGCTGGGTGGGGGTGAGGCGCACCCCTTGGAACAGGTCGAGCACCCGGTCAGCGGGTGCCGCGACAGCTCCTTCATTCATGAGCTGACTCTATGCATAGAAACTTTCATAGACAACCACCTCGGGTCACCCCCGCCCCCCGTTCAGCCGTCGCGACTCGTAACATGCGGGCGTCCAGCGCGAGCAGGATCGCGCCAGCGAGAAGGAGCGTCGTGGTCGCAGTCGAGGACGCCCCACCCATTCAGGCCTCTCGTCCGGCGCCTTCTCCGCGCGTTCGGGGGGCGGTCGGTGAGGCGCTGCCGATCATCGCCCTGATCGGGGCCTTCTTCGTCGTCAACGACATCCGGTCGTGGCTGACAGCCCAGTACTGGGGCGACGAGGCGTGGGTCGCGCTCTCGGTCCGCTTTCCCCTCGCCGACCTGCCGGTGACGACCTCGTCGAGCCCGATCGGGTGGAGTTTCCTGCTCCGACTGGTCCCGGACATCGACCACCTCCGGGTCGTACCCCTGGGCTTCCAACTGCTGACCGTCGTCGCGGCCTACTTCTTCGGTCGTGCTGTTGGCCGGAACCGTGCGCATGGCATTCTCATCGGCCTTGTGACCGGGCTCGTCGTCCTGCTGCTGCCGGCCCAGCAGATCCGTCACGACCTGAAGCAGTACACGGCTGACGCCGCAGTGGCGGTCTGCCTGCTCGCCCTGGCCGCCTGGACGGAGCAGTCGTGGTCCCGACGGAGGCTTGCCGTCGTAGTAGCGGTGGTCTTCGCAGGGATGCTGGTGAGCCACACGACCGCGATCATCGCACCCTGCGTTTTCGGGGGCCTGCTGTTCGCCGCTGCGGTTTTCTCTCGTAACTGGTCGAGGACTGTTCGAACAGCGGTCGCCGGCCTCGCTGCCGGAGGGTTTGCGGCAGCTGTCTACTTCGGTGTCTCCGTCCGCGCCGACAACGACGCCATGCACGGCTATTGGACCTCCTACTTTCCGACCCTCTCCTCGCTACCCGAATACCTCGTAGCCCGGATCAGCAATCTGCTTCCCCTGCTTGGCGTTCCCGGATGGCTCCTCGTCGCGCTGCTGCTGCTCGGTGTGCTGACCCTGGTCCGTCAAGGTCGCCCTGGTACAGGCATCGCCATCCTGCTGGTACCGGTCGTGGCTACTGGGCTGGGACTCGCGCAGATCTACCCCCTTCTCGACCTTCGCACCTCGCACTTTCTGCTTGTGCTCACCGCGGTGGTCGCTGGCATTGGCGTCGCGGGACTGGCTGACCTGGTCGCGATGGTGGTCCGTCGTGGTCGGCCGGTCGTTGTCTCCGGCGTGATCTGCGCGCTGCTGCTGTCCAGTTACGCGGTCGCCAACCAGCGTTGGTGGCGCTTCGACGGCGACGAAGCCGGCCTCTGGCGCAACCACAGCGCGGTGACGACCATTGGTTCGGCTACCCGTTACGTCGCCACACACGCCGGCCCGAACGACATAGTGGTGGTCGCCGGACCGGCCTGGTTTGGATTCGCCCTCTACTCCGACGACCCCCTCGAACTCGTCGCGCCCATATCCAGCACCGTGGGCTTCACGGTGGGCATGCCCAACCGACCGAACGTGGTGCTCCCTCTGATTGACCCGGCCGGCGGCGCGCGGAGCATTCAGCGGGCCCTGGACGAGATCCTGGCGAAAGCATCGACGCGGCCACCTGGAACGCAGGTGTGGCTGATCCGGACCTACACCCATCCCAGCGAGCCGGACTGGCGCGCCGCGCTGGCCGCCTACCAGGTGCGCTCGGTCACCTCCGGGCCGGAACCGGTCGTCGTGATCAGCAGGAGGTGACGGCCGGAGCGAGCGGCCCTGCAGGGGACCGCGGACGGGCGTCCGCTCGCTACAACCCGCGCGATGGTTGATCTCTCCGTCCGTCGACCGGCGGGTGGCAAGTTGTGTGCCGCTCGGTACTATCCGCAGGGCGTCGAGCGGAGGAGTGCCAATGCAGCCGGAGGGCCCATACCGCTTCACCCACATGTTGGGTGGATCCCCGGTGGGTAAGGCTTGGGCCGCGATCGATGGGCAGGGACGTTTCGCTACGGTGGCGGTGCTGGATGCCGCCGTGGCCGCCGACGTCAAGTGGCGACAAGCGTTCGTCACTGTGGCGAACGCTCTCGCCCAGTCGAGCGACGGGCCTGCCTTCGCGTACGCGGACTTCTCCGCGGCGAGCCCGTGGGTCGCGTATCCCGCTGAGGCTGGGCCCGGGGCGGAGCGGCTGTTCCGAGCCCTCGGCGTCGAGTATCAGGCAGTCGACGTAGCACCGCAGCCCGTGTCGGGTGTGCCGCAGCCGGTGTCGGGTGTGCCGCAGCCGGTGTCGGGTGTGCCGCAGCCCGTCTCCGGTGTGCCGCAGCCGGTGTCGGGTGTGCCGCAGCCGGTGTCGGGTGTGCCGCAGCCGGTGTCGGGTGTGCCGCAGCCGGTGTCGGGTGTGCCGCAGCCCGTCTCCGGGGGGCCGCCAGCGCCGTGGGCCATCCACGGCAACCCGATCCCTGGCCAGGCAGCCGACTCGACCACCCAGCCCGTCTCGGCCGCCCCGGCGTCGCCCGCTGGCGAACCGGCCTCCGCGCACACAGTTCAGGTGCCCGTTGCCCAACCCGGCATGCAGAGCGAGCTGCCCACGCACGATCCGTTCGCCGCGCCCGTCCGTCGGATCAAGCCGTCCGCGCCACCCAGGCGGCGCACCGGGCTGTGGGCCGCGCTCTCCGCGCTGGCCGTGGTTGTGGTCGTGGGAGGTGGGGTGGGCATCTGGGCGGTGACGTCCGGTGACCCCGCAGATCCAGTGCCCACGCCCCCGGTGACGTCCACTGCCTTCCCGGGCGAGGCGCAGGCGCTTCCTGGCCTGAAGCCATGGGCGGAGGCCGCCCTGCGTAGCCCCGAGGAACGTGCGTTGGCGGTGGCCGGACCGTCCATGGTGTTCCTTGAAGCAGTCTTCACCGGGTACCTCCGAAACAAGGTCGACAATGCGCTGCTGCGCGAGGGCCCGGTCACCGTCAGCCGGCGCTGCAGCGGGTTTGTCATCAACCACGGTGGATACGCCCTCAGTAACGGCATCTGCCTGCAACCGCCGCCCGAGATCCTGCTCGGCGGTGCCCTGAACACCGTGGCCAATGTGCTGGTTTCGGAGGGACGACTCGCCGCGAAGGACTTCGATGCCTTCATCAGGGACCGGGTGAGGACCTCGGCCTTCACCGGCATGGGTGCGGCCGACCAGCCCGAGTTGAAGCTGTATGGACAGCTCAACCTCGCTAAGGGTGACCTGACGGCGACCCCAGCGGTGAGTGGCGCAGTGGTGCGGACGCTTCCCGTCGAAGCTGGCAACCTCACCCTGGTCAAGCTCGCTCAGGAGAATCTACCGACCGCTGAGTTGAATCCGTCTGCCGTCGTCGCCGCGGACACCCCCGTCATGCTCCTCGGCTACAACACCACGGATACCACCTACCGGTCCGCCGAATACAGAGTGGAAACCAAGACGGTGAACGTCACCGGGGTGGACGATCGCTCGGCCCTGACTGTCTACCGCGTGAACGAGGACCTGGGGCCATACTCGAAGGGCGGCATAGCAATCGACCCGAGCGGCCGCATCGTCGGCATGGTGGACTCCGACCTGCTGAGGCCGGACAAGGCCAACCGCATCCTCGTGCCGGTCTCCACCATGGTTGGTCTGCTCGGTGCCGCGGGGATCAGCAACGATCTCGGCCCGGCCGACAAGGTCTATCGCAGCGGGCTGGAGGCGTACTTCGCCGGCGACGATTCGACCGCCGCGGCACGCTTTGACGAAGCGGCCAGGTCGTCGCCGGCCAATCTGCTTGCCCAGTCCTACCGCGAGGCCGCCATGGCGAGCGGTCGGAACGGCGGCACGTCGGACCGGCCCGCATGGGCGGTGCCGTTGCTCGCCGGCGCCGGCGGGGCCCTGGCCGTCGGGCTCGTGGTGCTGGTGGTGTTTGTGCTCGGGCGTCGTAGAGGCAGCTACTAGGAGGTCCACGGTTGCCCGGTCCCATCCCCGCATTGGGCCGTCTTTGGGCGGGGCCTCGCCTCGTCTGGGTTGCTGCTGGCGTTGTCGGTCTACTGGTGGCGGTCGTCGTAGCGATTGACTGGCCACCGTCGGACGGCGGCCGGCCCACCGCCGCCTGGTCGGCGCCGGAGTTCGACGACGCGCAGCGACCAGTGACGCCAATCGACGACACCGCCTGCTCCGCCAATGCCGGCGGCATGGCTGGTTTCCTCCCAGTTAGTGCCATCGACCTGCCCGAACGGGGGGACGGGCGGCCCCCGGCCCTCGTCTTCGACAAATCCTCGACCATCACCGGCGGATTCGACCGGGTCGGCTACTGCCTCGAACTGGACCGCCCACCCGGCCGACAGTGGGTATGGACGGCAATGGCGCCCTTCACCGACGACGTCCACCGGCTGGGCCTGCCCGACCGATCCGACCCGATCGTCCGGCAGCGCGTCGCCGACCTGGAAGTCGCTACGAACGTCCCCGGGCTTACCACCGGGACCGGTCTCACCGGCTATCTGGAGATATGGCCCAACAGCTATCGTCCTTTCGCCTCCCGCCAGATCCCCGCCGCCTCGACTCAGCAGTACGACGCCGACGACGATCCCCAGGTCGCAGACTTCTATGGCTCATTCCAGGTGCATCGTGTGGCCGCAGACCGACCAGCCGCCGAGGTGCCACAGACGATCCTGGCCGTCAACGGCTTCACCCAACCGGGTCGGCCGCTCTCCCTCGGCATCGGATCGGCGCCGACCGGTAACTCCGACTGGACCTTCGCCGACAACGCAGGTGCGCTCGGGCAGCGGCGCCTGACCGTGTATGCCCGCCCAGCCCTCCTCGCCGTCGATCAACATCCAGCGGACCGGCAGTTGTACCAGCGAGATGAAGCAGGCGGCGCGACGGTGCTGGTGGCCGGACGGGCCGCGGACCCGCGGGCCGCCGCAGTGCGCATCAAGGTCGTCAGCGGTTCCGAAGCCTGGGAGGAAAGCACGGTGGTTCGTCCCGGTGGCGCGTTCTCACTCCGCCACCGGATCTCCGCAGCGCTGCGCGCGTACCGATTCGACCTCTACGTGCTGGGCGACGGTGTGCATCGTCGCGTCGCCCGGTGGGAGGGTGTCGTGGCCGGCGACGTGTACGTGATTCAAGGCCAGTCGAACGCGGTGGCGGCTGCCTACCGCGGATCCTCAGGGGAGGAGGAACACGAGTTCATTCGCAGTTTCGGCTCGTCGACTCCGGAACCGGACTTCTCAGCGGCCGATCGGAGCTGGAACTACGCGGTCTCTGACGTCATCCAGCAACCCGGGTCGGTGGGTCAGTGGGGGATCCGGACAGCACGGCGGCTCGTGGACACCTACCAGGTGCCGGTGGCCATCCTCAACGGTGGCTTCGCCGGAAAGACCGTGTCGTACTTCCAACGTAGCGACGTTGACCCCGGAGACGTACGTACCAACTACGGTCGGCTGCGCCAGCGTCTCCTTGCCGCAGGGCTGTTCGGCCAGATCCGGGCGGTCTTCTGGTACCACGGCGAGGCTGACCGGAACGACGCCGCTGGGCACATGGCCGGTGTCACGAACCTGCTGCGTAACTGGCGTGCCGAGCTGGGGACGGACAGCCGCTACTACGTGTTCCAGGTACGGACGTCGCCCTGCGATGACAGCTCGCCTGGCCCGCTCCGAGAGGCCCAGCGGCGGATGGCGGACACGCTCGGGGTGACAGTGCTGTCCACCAGCGGCCTCACTGGCCGAGAAAACTGCCACTTCGCATGGGAGAAGGGTTACCGGGAACTCGGTGACCAGGTCTTCGCGACGGTGGCTCGTGATCTCTACGGGGGTGCGGCCGCTGGTGTAGCGGCGCCGAACCCCCGGTCGGCGGCATTCGTCGACGGCCGCACCCGGGTCGTCATCCAGCTCCGCGACAACGACAAGCTCACTGTCAACCCCGGGGCCGCGGCCGACTTTCGGATCACCCGCAGCGGGGTCTCGGTCAGTGGCGTGGAGTACCGCGACGGTGGCCAGTTGGAGCTGACGCTCACCGGCCCCGCGTTCCCCACGAGCGGCGTCAGCTATCTGGGCCGGACCGCGCCGGGGATCGTCACGGGTATCGGGGCCGGACTGCTGGCCTTCCAGGACCTGCCGATCGTTGATGGCTAGCTGCCGGGCATGGCGGCTGGGGTCGTCAGCGCCTTGGCGAGCGAGGGTCGCAGAGCTGCCGTCAACAGCGGCGCGAGGCTGCGGGCGTACTCGCTGGTGATGTGTGAGGCGTCCCGCCGCACGACCACACCGTTCACGAACGCGGGACAACGATCGTCAGGGGCGCAGAACCACGACCGGGTCGATACGTACGCGGATCCCGGTTCGCTCCACACGCGTTCGTCGGCCTCCGCGTACGACCGCCACAGCGCCTGGATTTTCGCCACGCAGTCCTTCGGGCTGGAGAAGCGGGTGGCACAAGCGGTCGGGTTCATCGCCGGAGGCGGGGGCTGAAGGGCAACCACTTCGCCAGCGGGTGAGAGCCACTCCCTGGCCTTCCTGGCCGATGCCTCCCAGATGGTTAGCGAGGGCTTCCCGCCCTCTGCCTGCAGCCGCTGCGCGTAGGTGTTGGTCACGATGACCAGCGCCGGCTTCACGTCGGCGATGAACGAGCGCACGATCTCCTTGTGGGCCGGGCAGGCCCGGGTAATGCTGTCGTCGTCGGCGATGGTCGTCGTCGACAGCAGCGGGCAGCCGACGTAGGTCATCGGGTGGACCGTCCAGCCCTGAGGCTCCAGCGCAGCCCGGATGGCCGGCAGCCACGCGATGGCGGTCGAGTCGCCGACCACCACGGCAAGGCGTTGCGGATCGACGTTGACAGCTGAACAGTCCCGACCGCGCGGTGTGGCCGGTCCGCAACCCTGGGAGTCCTCCCGGGCGAAGCCCTGCCGACCCACCTCGGACAGGGCGGGGGTGACTGGCGGCCACTCCTTCGCCCGCAACGCCTCCTCGACTGCGGCGGCCAGTGCGGTCTCGCTCGTGAAGGCGGCCGGATTCGGTGCGGGCGGCCGGGATCCGGGCCCGAAGGCGACTACGGTGACCAGGACCAAGCCCGCAGTGAGGGCGGCGACCGGTGCGCCCCACAGGAGACCACGCACCCGGGACCGGGGGCGGCCCGGTTCCCGCGGCTTGCTGTCCAGCCACGAGGAGCGCCGGATCGGGTCCTCCAAGAGGTGGTACGAGGCGACGGACAACAACGCGGTGCCGGCGAGCACGACGAGTTGCGTCTTGCTGCTCTCTGCCGGCAGCACCGCGCCGATCAGAACGATCAGTGGGAAGTGCCACAGGTAGAGGGAGTAGGAGATATCGCCGACATACCGTGACGCGGGATTCGTGAGCGGGAGCATTCGCGGCGCGCCGCCGGCACCGCCTGCCACCACCAGGACCGCGGCGAGCACCGGCAGCGCCGCACCCGGGACGGGGAATGGCGTCTGGGGGCCCACGAGGAAGAGCGAGGCGACCAGACCCCCGAGGCCAACCCACTGCATGGCGAGCCGTACCCGGGCCGGTAGGGCCGCCCACCGGTGTGCCGTCAGCGCGATGAGCCCACCCACCGCCAGTTCCCAGGCGCGGGAGAAGGTCGAGTAGTACGCGTCGGTGGGGGCATGTCCTGTCTGCCACAGGCCGAAGGCGACTGAGGCGAGGGCTAGCACCGCCATGATGCCGCCGAGCACCCACCGTGCCTTCGGTTGCGTCCAGCGGAGCCGTTGTGCGGTGAAGCCGAGAACCAGTGTGATCAGGACCGGCCAGACGAAGTAGAACTGCTCCTCGACCGAAAGCGACCAGTAGTGCCGTAGCGGCGACACGGGCCCATCCGCCTGGAAGTAGTCGGTGCCGGCGGCGGCGAAGCGCCAGTTGGCCGAGAAGAGGGCAGCGGCCAGGGCATCCCAGGCTGTCGACCGCAGGCGCTCGCCGATGAACAGCAGGGAGGCCGCGAGGTAGGTGGTGACAAGGACCAGCAGCGCCAGCGGAAGGATCCGCCGGATCCGTCGTCGATAGAAGTCCGTGAAGGAGATCCTGCCGGTCCGTTGGTGTTCCTTGAGCAGGAGGCCGCTGATGAGAAACCCGGAGATGACAAAGAAGACGTCGACTCCGACGAAGCCGCCAGCCGGCCAGTGGAAGACGTGATCGGCGATCACCACGACGACGGCGAAGGCCCGGAGCCCTTGGATATCCGGACGGAAACTGGAAACCGCAACCGGCGTACCAACTGTCGTGGACGTCCCGGGGTTGGCCGGTGCTGCCGCGGTGGCGTGATGCCGTCCCGTCAGCCACCTGAGGCTGGCGAATGGGCCGGGCCGGTCTACCAGGTCCACCGGTCCGGGCGACTGGGCGCGGGCCGGGGTCGCGGACACCGAGGCGGTCAGCATCAGCAGCATGGCGATCCAGGTCAGCCCGTCAGCCGACAGCGGGTTCCACACGACTTCGGTGAACGAGTAGATGACAAAGAGGACGAGCGGGGTCTTTGCTGAGAAGGCCCGCCCGTCGACGACTGGTCGGTGCAGCAATGCAGCCAACCAGAGGCCCCACAATGTCAGCGCGACGAAGCCCCCGGAGAAGATGGCCAAGACGTAGCCGGAGTGGAAGAAGTGGTGAGGCGCGTCGCCGATGTCCCGGAGGTAGTACCACTTCGAGACCCCGACGCCGGTCACCTCCGACCCTGCGATGTATTCGCGAACGTGGACCCAGATGTTGCCACGGTTGCTCAGGGTGGTCTTGGACGCGCTCCAGGTCAGGTAGGTGGCCGCTCCCACGGCGCCGACGACCAAGGCAACGCAGAACGCGAAGTTGATCTGTGCGTACGCTCGCCGCCGCTCGAGGAACGACGCGCCGAGCAGCCATCCGCCTACCGCTGCGAGGGCCAGGAAACTGGTCCGGGATCCGGTGGCAATGATGATCAGCAGGCAGAACGCCACAGCGGCCCACCGCTCCCAGCGACGCAGGCCGCAGACGGCCGCCACCGCCGTGAACGAGGCGATCATGGCAACGTAGTTCTCAGAGTCGTAGAAACTCTTGAACAGTGCCCCGGCCAGCGAACACTTCTCCAACTGCCCGCCGGTGCAGGTTCGCCACGACTGCTCGTACAGCGCGGTCGGGATGGCCAGCAGTGCCAGGACCGCCAGCCCCGTGTAGGCCACCGCCCGGACGCTCACTGCGGTGCGGGCAGCCATCAACCAGACGGCGAGCAGCACTAGCGCGGCCGCCGAGTAAGCCGGCAACCGAGAACCGTAGAAGCCGTCTCCGGTGAGGGCGTCGACGCCGGCAGACCAGGCGAGCAGCGCGCCGGCCATCGCGATCGAGATCCGCAGCCACACATCGGAAGGTCCGCGCAGAACCGCCCGGCCGGTGAGCACCAGCCAGGCCAGCAGCGTGATCAGCAGTACGCCGATCAGCGCCGAGCTCTTGTCGCCGACGAGCGCGGGCGCCGCGTTGGTGAGCACGGCGAACCCGACCAGAGCGACAGCGGTCGCACCGTCGCCAAAGGCGGCGGCGATGTTCCGCGGGACTCGGACCAACCACAGGGCTACCGCGATGCCACCGACGGTCAGTAGGACACCGAAGATGGTGGTCACGTCAGACCCTTTCTCGGTCAGCTGCCGATGCCGCCTCAGCATCGGCGTCGCGGTGCGGGTCGCGTCGCAGGGCAGCGACGAGGCACCCCCACAGCAGGACGGCGAGCAGAGCGTCGCACACCAGACTCGACACCACCGCACCCTGCCACCCGTACGCCGGAATCAGCCAGACGTTCAGGCCGGCATTGACCACGCCGACCGCAATCTGGGCCACAGTCCGGCGTCCCTGCATACGGGCACCGGACAGGGTATCGGCGGCGAGGTAATGGATTGCCTTCAGCACCAGCAGTGCACTCAGGCCCTGCAGAGCGAGGGTGGCGGCCTCGTACTCGGGGCCGAAGACCACTGGCATCATCCAGGCGAACGCGACGAGAAGAAGCGATGCCGGCACGCTGAACGCCAGGTAGCGCGGCAGCAGCTTGCGGGTGAGCCGCAGTGCGGCTCGAGGGCCGTTGCGCCCCGCCTCAAAGAAGTTGGGGTACGCGACAGCCGCCATCGACCGGGCGGGCGTGTACGCGAAGTCGACGACGCGGTACGCCGCGGCGTAGATGGCCGCGCTCTCCGTGGTGCCCAGCTTGGAGAGCATCACCTTGTCGAGATCGTTGTACACGGTCTGGGCGGACAGACCCACGGCGAACAGCATGCCGGTCCGCGCCTGCGCCAACGATCCCCGGACTTCCAGGGGAGTCCGACCTGACCCGCGTAGGCCACCCAGGACCACTGCCACGCACACCACCGTCGACAGCAGCACCGAGGTCACGGCCCAGGCGTGCAGGGTGACCGGTCCGGCCGCCGCAGCCAGCACGATGACCCCGACCAACCGGGAGACCTGTAGCAACGCGGGGATGACGGAGGCCAGCAGAATCCGGCCCCGGGCCTGGACTGAGGCGGCCACCGCCTCGATGAGGCGCCAGGCCACCAGGTCGGCGAAGGCCAGACAGAACAGGTCGATCAGGCTCGCCTGCGCGCCCCAGATCAGCGCGCCCGCCGCAGCGACGAGCACTGTCGCGCCAGCCCCGAACACCACCGACAGCAGCAGCCCTCGGGCCAGGTGACGGGCCCACTCGGCAGGCGCGTCGGCGTGGCTCTGGAAGATCAGGCTCGGTGCGCCGGCCGACGCGAAGGGCGAGATGACCGCCACCAAGGCCGTGATGCCGACGAAGAGGCCATACGTGTCGATGGGCATCTCCCGCGCCAGCAGCACGAAGAGTGCTCCCTGGGCGAGAGTCCGCAGCAGGGTTCCCACGAAGAACCTGCCGGACTTGCGCAGGAAGGCGTCACCCCGGCGAGGCGCCCGGTGACGTGGCGACGCGCTCCGGTCCGGCTCGCCCACGAGGTCGACTGCTCCTTGGGCGAGGGTCATCGTCGTACCGCCTCCACCCACTGTCGGCTGATCCCGGCCGGATCGAAGGCGGCCGAGCGGGCGTGCCAGGCCTTCTCGAACTCCACCGGACCGGGCCGGCCGAAACCCGTCAGGTGCCTGATCGCCTCGGCGAGGGCGGTCGAGGTCGGGGCCGTCGTCAGCACGCCGGGCACCAGGTCCGGCACCATCTCGTCGACGGCGGACACGGGCATCGCGGCGACGGGCAGCCCCACTTCGGCTGCCTCCACGAGGCTGAATCCGAAGGTCTCCGCCAGTGACGGGTGGACGAGCAGGTCGGCGTCGGTCAGCAGCCCACGGACGTCAGGGATCCGACCGAGAAAGGTCACCCGATCCGCCAGGCCGCGCTCGCGCGCCCGGGTCTCCAGCAGTGTCCGCTCCTCGCCGTCTCCGGCAAGGGTCAGGTGGTAGGAGGTGGGCAGTTCCGCGAGCGCGTCGATGGCGCACAGGTGGTTCTTCAGGGGGCGGAGCGCGCCGGTGGTGACCAGCCGGATCCTCCTTGGATCGGCGATCGGCCGGGGCGGGACGAACGGCGCGGTCGGCACCGGGTTGGGGATCGTGACGACGCGCGACCCGGAGTGGAGACTGCGTACCGTCCGGGCGACGCCGTCGGACACGGCCACGACGAGCCGTGGCCGGAGGGCACCGAACCCGGAAGCACGGGCGAGCATCCGTACCCGACGGTCGGCCCGCATTCGCTCGGGCAGCAGCGAGTGCTCCCATGCGATGAAGGTCCGAGATGAGCCAGCCAGAGCCGCCCCGACGGGCACGCTGCCCCACAACCCGCTGGCGACGACCTCCACGTCCGGGGGCAGGCTCCGCAGCCTGCGGCGCAGCGGGGGTACGGCCTCCACCAGCCGGGTGAGCCGCGACCCGAGGTCCAGGGTGTCGATACGGAGATCGTCGAGCCCGTGCGGAACTCCCCGGGACAGAACGGTCGCGGACACCTCCACGCCGTGACGTGCGAGCCCGCGCATCACCAGGACTGCGGCGCGCTCCATGCCGTAGTACGGCTCGAGCTGCGGCAGTACGAAGTGCAGACGCATCAGTGTGGCCGTTCGGTCTCAAGCGGTCGAGTGGGGCTGCTGGGGGCCTTCGACTTGCGCATGGCGACCCGTTCCAGGGTCGACCTGGGTACGAGCCCGAGCGCCGCCAGCACCGCGTTCCGGGCGGACGGAGGCGAGTTGCGGCGGATCGCCCGCACCATCTCCCGCACGCCCTCCCGGTCCCGGGCCTGGAGAGCGTAGCGGAGGGTCTGGGCCGCGATGAAGTCCGAGAAGGTCCCCGGTGCCCACACTCCCTCCCAGCGCTGGGCCCAGTGCCACGAGGTACGCCAGTCGGCGCCGGCCGAGATCGACCCGGGGCTGCCCACCGTGTAGACGGCCGTCGCCTCCTCCACCTGGACGATCTTCACGCGCGGCAGCCGGGCGACCCGGACCAGCCAGTCCCAGTCCTGGTGTCGGGGGAGCGTCTCGTCCCAGCGGCACTCGGTCGCCAACTCGTACGTGGTCAGGAGCGTCGACGTGGGCAACGACTGCCGGCCGATGCCGAGGTGACGGCGGCGGAACAGGTAGTCCTCCGGCAGCATGCCGTCGGGGATCACCTCGGCGGGTGCCGGTGTCGGCAGCGGCTCCGCGCCGTCCTTGCGTTGCAGGATCCGGGACGACACGACAGGGCGGAACCCGGCCGCCGCGACCCGCTCGAGCGCGGGAACCTGTGCCGCCAGCTTGGTCGGCAGCCAGGTGTCGTCGTCGTCGAGGAACGCGACGTGGCTGCCCGGGATGGCGTGGGTGACTCCGAGGTTGCGGGCGTACGACCCGCGCCGGCCGCCGCCGGTGCAGACCACCCGGTCGATGTGCTGCCCCAGGTTCCGCACCGTCTGCGGCACCTCCGGGGTGTCACAGACGACCACGATGTGTACGGATGTGCCCTGCTGCGATCGGGCGGAGAGCACCGCGTCGGCGATGCTGGGGCGGCCGGTGGTGGGGATCACGACGGATACGTTCGGCATTGCGTTCTCCATGCGTTGGGGTACGACCTGCACACGGCCGCCGGGCACGGCCGTGGCCGTACCCGGCGGTGTGCCGGTGCGTGGGCGGATCAGCGGCCGCCGGCGCGGAACACCTCGGTCACCGTACGGAGCACCACCTTGACGTCGAGCCAGAGGGACCAGTTCTCGATGTAGAAGTTGTCGAAGCGGGCCCGGTCGGAGATCGGGGTGTCGCCGCGCAACCCGCTGACCTGCGCCAGACCGGTGAGCCCGACCGGAACGCGGTGGCGCATCGCGTACTGGGGGTATTCGGCCGAGAACTTCTCGACGAAGTAGGGGCGCTCGGGTCGGGGGCCGACCACGCTCATGTCGCCACGGAGGATGTTCCAGAGCTGCGGCAGCTCGTCGAGGGAGGTCCTGCGCATGATCCGACCGATCGGCCCGACCCGCCGGTCGTTGGCGATGGACCAGTTGGTCTGCGACTCGTGCTCGTCGACGGGGCGCATGGACCGGAACTTGATGATGTTGAAAGGTCGGCCGAACCGACCGATGCGCTCCTGGTAGAAGAAGATGCCGGGGCCGCCGTCGATGAGCGTGGCGACAGCGCAGATGAGGAGCACCGGGCTCAGCAGGAGCAGCGCCACCGAGGCGAACGCGATGTCCGACGCGCGCTTGAGCGCGGACTGCGGGCCGGAGAGGGTGATGTCGCCGATGCTGACGACCGGGACCGCGCCGATGTGGTCGCCGTGCGAACGGGACCCCCAGAGGGGGGTGGCCGCCCACAGGTCGCACTCCGCCGTCCGTGGCCGGGCCAGGATCTCCATGAGTGAGGTCTCGGAGCAGCTCGCGTCCGCGACGATCACCACGTCGCACTCGCGCAGCCGTACGAGGCTGTCGAGGTCGTCGAGGGATCCGATCAGCGGCAGCGCCGACGGGCCGTCCGGGGTGTCGACACAACCCACGAAGCGCAGGCCGTACTGGGGGTAGCGGCGCAGGAGCCGGGCGAGTTCCACGGCGGTGGGGCCACTGCCGACGATGATGGTGTTGTGCTCGACCCACCGGCGCTTGCGGGCGATGATGGCGAATTCGCGGGTGAAGGCCCGGCCGAGGATGACCAGCCCTGCCGACGCGGCGACACCGCGGGTGAAGCTGAAGACGTACTCGGCGGATTCGTGACGCATCGCCGCGACGATGGCGACCGCGGACGCCGCGGCCAGCAGACGCCCGCAGAGGCTCGGCACCTCGTCGAGGAAGCTCACGTGCCGTCGTGCCCGGTAGAGGCCGCCGCTGGCAAAGACGATCACGGTCAGGACCGTCATGGCCAGGGTGCCGCGCCAGTACTGCTGAGTGACGAGCAACGGCGTCAGCAGTGCCAGGACGTCGACCGGCGCGGTCATCATCCAGGCCCGCAGCCACCGGGTCCGGGTCGAGGCGCGCGAGCCGGCGTACGGCAGGACGGCGGTCGTGTCCAGGCCGGCGCGAGGCTCGTGCTGTTCAGGTGCGGGTGCGGGTGCGGGTGCCGGGGCCGGCGAGGTCGAGCGCCGGTCGGCGGGAGCAGGGAAGGCCGGGGTCTGGTGGCCGGCAGGCTGGTAACCGGGAGGTTGGTAGCCGGCAGGCTGGTAACCGGGGAACTGGTAGGCGGGAGGGCTACTCCCGCCGCGACTCCCTTCGTCGTCCCCCTCACCGTCGCCCGGGGCGTCGGTGGCGTTGCCGGCCCGGTCATCGGCCGGCACCGGTCGATGCCACATAGCGGGCTGATTGGACATTGTGGACCTCCCCGTGAGGGCCGGCTGACCTGGCCGGTCCGTAATTCGAGACAAGGCGGCGGACGGCAACGGCCACCGGCCCAGGGGTTACTTGGCGCTGGCGAGAATCTCGTCGACGGAGTCCCGGCGCACGGCATCGTAGAAGGTCTTTGCCTTCTCGGTGTTCGCGAAGACGACGCTTTCGCTGCCCACTCGACCGGTGCCCTTCGTCGGGCTTGTGACGAAGGTGAGGTTACGACCACGGAGGCTCCGCAGGTCTGTCGCCATGCTGACGAGCGACATCTTCTCGTCCACCGCCACGGCGCTCGAGGTCGCCTTGACGAAGGAGTTGAGCCGCCCAGGGTTGGTGACGATGCCGCCGGACACGGCCTTGTCGAGGATGGCCTTGATGACCTGCTGCTGGTGACGGATGCGGGCGAAGTCGCCGTCAGCGAACTGTTTGCGCTGGCGGGAGTAGTCCAGGGCCGTCTCGCCGTCCATCCGCTGCACGCCCTGCTCGAACTTGCGGAACGGCGGGTGGATCGACGTGAACGACTTCTCCGCGTTGATGTCGACGCCGTCCAGGGCGTCGATGATTTCCTTGAAGCCAGCGAAGTCGACAATCATGACGTGGTCGATTCGCACCGTCGTGAACGATTCGACTGTTTGCACCATCAGCGGAATGCCACCCCAGGCGTACGCTGCGTTGATCTTCGCATCGCGGCCGCCGTGCCCCCCGTTCTTGGCCTTCGGCACGTTCACCCAGGTGTCCCGAGGGATCGAGACGAGTTGCGCGCTGGCCCGGTCCTTCGGGATGTGCGCGACGATGATGGTGTCCGTGCGCGAACCGCCAGTGCTCTCCGGGTCGCGGGAATCGCTGCCCAGGATCAGGATGTTCATCGCGCCGTCGGCCACCGCCTGCGGGCGCCCCTCCTCGGGAACGTCGGCGAAGGCATCCACCCGGTCGATGTCCTTCTCGACCGAGCGGAGATAGAGGGCGCCACCGATCATGCTGCCGCCGCCCAGGATCGCTGCGACTACCAGGCAGATGACGAGGACGCGACGCCAGCGAGGGCCACGACGTCGCCGCTTGCCCCCGGCCGGGACATCCTCCTGCGGATCGGCTGCGTGTGGGTCGAAGAATTCGGTGTCGGCATCGGTGTACCGCTGAGCACCAGACATGCCGGCGATGCTACTGATTGCATGCGCCTGACGTGCACCCTCGTCCTTTCGGCTATCGCACGCCCGCCGACCGGTGCGGCGAACCCGACCCTGCGTTCGGACGGACTGCCGGTAACGCCGGCCCGGGAACCTTTTCCAGGCCCTATTCTGCTGCCCCTGCGGGCAGGTGAAGGCAACGTGAACATCGGCTTTCGCGAGGACGCTCCCGTCGCCGCCCGAACCCTGCTACAACGGCACTTGTGGATCGAATCAAGCTCCGACGGGCCGTCGCGCGCACTCCACTCGCCCCGATCGCCGCCTTTCCCAAGAGGCTTCGCACTGTCGCACGGCACGACGCGAAGATGCTGCGCCGCTCGGCGCGCTGGCTGCTGACCTCCCGCGAGCACCACAACTACACGTACGACCTCACCTCGTTGAGCCGCAACCACCTCGCCTGGTTCGTCAGCGTGGTCTGCGACATCCCGGTCAGACAGGTACGCGCGTACCTCGGCGAGATCGAGTCGGACGACGGCCTGCGCCAACACCTCCTGGCGGCGATAGCCGCCTCCGACCGGCGCCGCCTCGCCGACAAGGAGATCCGCTACGCCCGGCGGATCGGCTGGTACGCCATCGTCCGTGCCACCCGCCCCACCCACGTCGTCGAGACCGGCGTCGACAAGGGACTCGGCAGCGTCGTCCTGGCGTCCGCCCTGCTGCGCAACGCGCAGGAAGGGCACCCGGGCCGCGTCACCTCCCTGGACATCAACCCCGAGGCCGGCTACCTCGCCCGGGTCGCGCCGTGGTCGGAGGTCGTCGACCTGGTGATCGGCGACTCGATCGCCTCGATCGGCGCGTTGGACCGCCCGGTCGACCTGTTCCTGCACGACAGCGACCACAGCCGTGCCCACGAGAAGCGTGAGTTCGACGCCGTGGAACCCAGGCTCGCACCCGGCGCGATCCTGCTCACCGACAACGTCACCAGCACCAACGTGCTCGCTGAGTACGCCGAACGCACCGGCCGGCGGTTCCTCGCCTACCGGGAGACCCCGGCCAACCACTGGTACCCGGGCGACGGGATCGGCGTGGCATGGTAGCCGGGTGCGGCTGACCTCGATTCACACGTACCCCGTCAAGGGCTGTCACCGGCTCGACCACGACGGCGCGTTCGTGCACCGGTGGGGTCTGGCCGGCGACCGGCGTTGGATGCTCGTGGACGCCGACGGGGTCGGCGTCACCCAGCGGGACACGACCCGGCTCGTCAGCCTGCGCGCCTCCGTGCACCCCGGGGGTCTGTCACTGCGCGCCGACGGGCACCCCGACCTCGACGTGCCCGAGCCGGCCGGCGGCGAACCGGTCCCGGTCCGTACCTTCCGCAGCCGCACCTTCCCGGTCCCCGCGCTGCCGGCCGGCCACGCGGCCGACGACTGGCTCGGCGCCCTGCTAGGCCGACCGGTCCGACTGGTCTGGCTGGCCCAGCCGACCCGCCACCTGGCCGCCGGGACCCGCGAACACGACACCGGTGACCAGGTCAGCTTCGCCGACGCCTACCCGGTGCTGCTGGCCAACGCCACCTCCCTCGACGCCCTCAACGACTGGCTGGCCGAGGCGGGGGAGGAACCAGTACCGATGACCCGCTTCCGACCCAACCTGGTCGTCAGCGGTGCGCCGGCCTGGGCCGAGGACGACTGGGTGGGTCGGCGGCTGCGCATCGGCGACCGGACGTTCCAGGCCGCCGGGCCGTGCGACCGCTGCGTGGTGACCACCACCGACCAGGAGACCGGGGTACGCACCAGGGAGCCGCTGCGCACCCTCGGGCGGCACCGCAACGTCAAGCAGAAACTCCTCTTCGGACTGAACCTGGTGCCGCTCGACAGCGGACCGCTGGCTGTGGACGCCCCGGTGGTTCTCGCGCCCTGACCGGGAGCCGACCAGCAACCGGCACCCCACGGTCACCGTCCGTCGATGCTGTCTTAGCTTTGGCTTAGCCCGCTTGTCCGTACCCGACCGGGTCCGGCAGCATCGCCGTCGTGACGGACGGAAGCGCTGTCGACATCAACATCGACCTGGACCATCCTCCAGAGGACCGGCCCGCGCCGTCGTCCGGCGCGAAACCCTGGCTGGTAGCCACCGGCGTCACAGTCCTCGCGGCGACGCTCGGGCTCACCCTCGCCCTGCGATCCGGCTCCACCCCGGCCTGCGCCGCCGGCCGGACGCTGGCCGCCGCGCCACCCACCGGCAACGCCACGCACACCGGCAAGGCCACCTTCTACGACTCCAAGGGCGCCGGCGGCAACTGCTCGAACCCGGCTGCCCCCGCCAACCGGCTCTACGTCGCGCTCGGACCGACGGAATACTCCGCCGGTGCCGCCTGCGGCGGATTCCTCGACGTCGTCGGCCCCAAGGGCACCGTCCGGGTGCTCATCATGGACCAGTGCCCGGAGTGCGAGCCCGGCCACCTCGACCTGTCCCGCGAGGCGTTCGCCCGGATCGCCGACCCCGTCCAGGGCCTCGTTCCGGTGACCTACCGCGCGGTGGTCAACCCGCCGCTGCCCGGACCACTCAGCTTCCGGATCAAGGAGGGCGCGTCGCAGTGGTGGTTCGCCGTCCGCGTCGGCAACCACGGCAACCCGCTGCGGTCCGTCGAGGTCCGGCAGCGCGACAGCGACCCCTGGCAGTCGGCCGCCCGGCAGGACTACAACTACTGGCTGATCGCCTCCGGCGCCGGGCCGGGCCCGTTCACCGTCCGGGTCACCGACGTGTACGGCAACCGGGTCACCGCCGGCGGCATCCGAATGGCACCGGGCCAGGTGCAGAACAGCACGATCCGGATGTACGGACCCGGTGCCGGTGCCGCCACCCGCCGTCCGTCCGCGTCGACCCGTCCGCCAAGCAGCCGACCCGCCGTCACGCCGACGCCGACCCGTCGCTCGGTCGAGGTGGCGAGGACGAGCGCTCCGGCCACCGACGCGCCGACCACCAGTTCGGCCCGGGCCAACGCCCGGTGGTGCGAGGGCTGACCGCTCAGCCGGCCACCGTCAGATCGAGCCACATCAGGATCTCGTCCCGGTCGTCATCGGGGGCCACCCGCAACGCACCCGGAAGCCGGCCGACCTCCCGGTACCCGAGGCGACCGTAGAACTTGTCCAACCCCAGCCCGTCGCGCACCGTGACGTGCAGTGCCTCGTGGCCCAACGCCCTGCCCAGTCGCTCGGCCTCCACCATCAGCGCCGAGCCGTAGCCGGCGCCCTGGGTGTCCGGGTGGACCATCACCCGCTTCACTGTGCACCAGTGCGCCGTGAGCGGAAAACGGTTGTCACTGAAGATCAGCATTGCCGCCAGCCGGTCCCCGGAGTAGCCGACCAACAGCTGGTCCGGTCCGTCGGCGATGCCGGCGAAGGTCGGATCGGCGGTGACGTGCACGTCGGCGGCGGTGACAGGTGGTACGAAGCCGACCGCCCCGCCCGCGTTGCTGACGTCCACCCAGAGGTCGACGATCTCGGCGCGTAGCTGCGGGGTCAGGTCAGGATCAAGGACGAAGCGCAGACTCACGCTCGCCATCCTGACCCAACGACCAGGGCCACGACCCGCGGCAGTGACGCGCCCGACAACCGTGCGCGGGTATGTGATCGGTGTTGCCTGTGCGGGAGAGGGGATTCGAACCCCCACATCCTTCCGGATACAGGTTCCTAAGACCTGCGCGGCTGCCGTTACGCCACTCCCGCCAACTCCCTGAGTCTAGAGTGTCTGGCTGCGACGGTGTTGAGCCCGGCCTCCTTGAGAATGGTCGAGATCGTGCCGTGACCAACTCTGCATCCCCCACGGGGCAAATCGCGAAGGATGCCGGACAGCCGCTTCGGCCCGACATCCGGGTGCTCCAGCGCCTGTTCTATTACCGCCTCACGATGAGCCCTCGAACGCCAACCACGGTTCGGACGTGGTCTCAACACCCCGTCCTGCTCCAGTCTTCGCCGAATCTTGTGCAGATACGCCGGGGTCCAGCCCAACTGTCGTGCTGCCGCCGTGGCCGTCACCTGTTGGGCATCGACCCGGCCGCACACGTCGACAATTTCTTGGCGAGTGGCCGGTCGGCGTTCGGAGCCGGACTCGCGTTCCTCTCCATCGGTCGGCGTCGCGACGATGGGAAGTTCAGAAGAACGGTTCCGGCGGCCGGCGTAGGTGTCGGTCTGGCTGTGGCAGTTCGGGCAGAGAATTCGCAGGTTCGGCGGCCGGTTGTCGAGGAAATCCCCGTTGATGTGGTCGACGTGCAGGATGAGCGAAGCGCCCCGCCACGCCGGCCCTATCCCGCACCCCTCGCACTCCTCCAGCACGCCGATCGTGCCCAGCGCCCACTTCAACCGCGCGCCTGGCGTCCGCCGGGACCCGTCGGGCAGCACGACCAGGAGCTGCGAGGAGGTGATGCGCCGTTCGCCACGTCGCCCCTTGTTGTGTGCCTGCCTCGTGAAGTGCGACGTGTCGATGCCGAACCGCTTGAGCTGTCGGCTGATGTGCGCGTGTGAGCCACCACTGACCCGAACGCCGAGCAACCGCATCACCTCGGTGATGTTGCGGGCGACGGCGGCAGCGGCGGCCAGTGCTTCCGGTGTGTACTTGTATCGGACCACTGACGGAACGTAGCGCCCCGGTACGACAGGTCAGTCCAGGCCGAGGTCGCGGCGGAGCTTGGCGACGTGCCCGGTTGCTTTGACGTTGTAGAGCGCCCGCTCGACCTTGCCGTCGGCGTCGATCACGAACGTCGAGCGGATCACGCCGGTGACGGTCTTGCCGTAGAGCTGCTTCTCGCCGTACGCGCCGTAGGCGGTCAGCACCGACTTGTCCGGGTCGGACACCAGCGGGAAGGTGATGGCGTCGCGCTCGCGGAACTTCGCCAGTTTCTCCGGCTTGTCCGGGGAGATGCCGACGACCTCGTAGCCGGCGGCCTGGAGTGAGGCGAGTGAGTCGCGGAAGTCGCAGGCCTGCTTGGTGCAGCCGGGAGTCATCGCGGCCGGGTAGGCGTACAGGACGACCTTGCGACCTCGCAGGTCGGCGAGGGAGAGCTGGTCGCCGGTGTCGGTGGCGAGGGCGAACTCGGGCGCTGGGTCACCGGGGGAGAGTCGGTCGGGCGAGGTCATGGCCCCGACCCTACCGCCGTGCCGGCCAGCGCCATCACCGACGACGCGGGCCGTCGCTACGTCTGTTGGCTGGGATGCGGGGGGTGATCATCAGGGGGTCGGCTGGTGGAAACCCGCCGTTCATCCGCCTGACCAGGTAGAGGTGATCAAGGCCATGCCCTGTTGCCAGACTCTGGCAACAACTACTCCTGGGAAATAGGCTGTCCCACGCCGGCCCGGTCGGGCCCGCTGACGCGTAGGAGGTCGCGTGGAGACACTGGCGATGCACATCTCGAACGGGATCATCGACGGTCCCGTGGCAGCGATCTTCGCTGCGCTCGCTCTTGCCGCGCTTACCTTTTGCGTTCTGCGCGGCCGGCGCGACCTGGACGACCGGCTGGCCCCGATGGCCGGCCTGGTGGCGGCGTTCATCTTCGCCGTCCAGATGCTCAACTTCCCGATCTTCACGGCTGGTGTCAGTGGCCACCTGCTCGGTGGGGCGCTCGCCGCGATGCTTGTCGGTCCGTGGGTCGGCGCGCTCTGCGTCTCCGTGGTGCTGGTCGTGCAGGCGCTGGTCTTCGGCGACGGCGGCGTGGCGATGCTCGGCCTCAACATCACCAACATGGCGCTGCTCGGCACCGCCGCGGCGTACGCGCTGATCGCGCTGCTGCTGCGGGTGCTGCCCCGGACCCGGGCTGGTCTGGCGGCGACCGCGTTCGTCGCCGCGATGCTCAGCGTGGTGGTCGCGTCCCAGGGCTTCGTCCTGCAGTACTGGCTGGGCGGCACCACCGACCTGGGCGGCAACCTGGCCGGCCTGGCCGGCACGATGGCCGGAACCCACCTGCTGATCGGCATCGGCGAGGGCCTGATCACCGCGACCACCGTGCTCACCGTCGCGAAGGTGCGACCCGACCTGGTGTACGCGCTGCGCTCCCTGCGCACCCCCACCACCCCCGCTGTCCCGGTCTCCGGAGGTGTCCGATGAAGAACCGTTCCTGGGCCTTCCTGGCCGGCGGCCTGCTGGTCGCCCTGCTGCTCGCCGGCGTGGTCAGCAACTACGCCTCGTCCCACCCGGACGGGTTGGACTCCTCGCTGCTCAAGGGCTGCACCGTCGACGCCGACGACAACATCGTGGCCGGCAGCTGCCCGGCGCAGCAGGCGAAGGACCACGAGCTCGGGGACAGCCCGCTCGCCGACTACGGCGTACGGGGCATCGAGAACAGCTTCGTCTCCACCGGCCTGTCCGGGGTGCTCGGGGTGCTGGTCACCTTCGCTATCGGGGCCGGCGGGTTCTGGCTGCTGCGCCGCCGGGGCGGCACGCCGACCGACGCTGACGCGGCCACGCCCACCGGGGACGCCACGACCGCCGAGGATGACGCGGCGGCGACGCCGCACGCCGCCACGACAAGCTGAACAGGGGTACGCGGATGGGAGCCGGTCACGGGCACGTGCTGTACCGCGAGTCGGACTCGCCGGTGCACCGGCTCCCGCCCGAGGTCAAGACCGTGGCGATGGTGGTCTTCACCCTCGCCGTGGTGGCCACCCCACGCGAGGCGTTCTGGGCCTTCGGCGCGTACGCCGTGCTGGTGGCGGTGGTGGCGACGCTGGCCCGGGTGGGCCCATGGTGGTTGCTCAGCCGCGCGTTGATCGAGTTGCCGTTCGTGTTGTTCGCGGTCGCCCTGCCGTTCCTCGGCAGCGGCGACCGGGTCGAGGTGCTGGGCCTGCGGCTGTCCGAGGACGGGCTGCACGGCGCGTGGAACATCCTGGCCAAGGGCACCCTGGGGGTGCTCGCCTCGCTGCTGCTCGCCGCGACCACCACCACCCGGGACCTGATCGTGGGGCTGGACCGGCTGCACTGCCCGCAGGTGCTCACCCAGATCGCCTCGTTCATGCTGCGCTACCTCGACGTGTTGGTCGGCGAGGCGCGGCGGATGCGGGTGGCGCGGATATCCCGTGGAGACGACCCCCGTTTCCTGTGGCAGCTGCGTGGCTTCGCGGCCGGGATCGGGGCGTTGTTCCTGCGCGCCTTCGAGCGCGGCGAGCGGGTCTATCTGGCGATGCTGTCCCGCGGCTACACCGGGAGGATGCCCGCTGTGTGGCAGGGCGAGGGTGCGGCGAGTGCCGGTCAGTGGCTGGTCGCGGCGACCGTACCGGTGTTGGCGGCCTCCATCGCCGCGACCGCCGTCGTGCTGTCATGATCGGTGTTGTGCAGACCGCTGTCTCGCTGGACGTTCGGGGTGTTCGTTACGCGTACCCGGACGGGCACGTCGCCCTTCAGGGGGTCGACCTGAACGTGCCGCGGGGCGACCGGGTGGCGCTGCTCGGGCCCAACGGCGCCGGCAAGACCACCCTGGTGCTGCACCTCAACGGCATTCTCACCCCGACCGAGGGCAGCGTGAGCGTCGGCGGGTTGACCGTCACCCCGGATCGGGCCACCCTGGCCGAGGTCCGCCGCCGGGTGGGCATCGTCTTCCAGGACCCGGACGACCAGTTGTTCCTGCCCACGGTGGCGGAGGACGTGGCGTTCGGGCCGGCGAACCTGGGTCTGCGCGGGGCCGAGTTGGCCGCCCGGGTGGACGAGGCGCTCGCCGCGGTGGGGATGAGTGAGCACCGGGGCCGGGCCCCGCAGCACCTGTCGTTCGGGCAGCGTCGCCGGGTGGCGGTGGCCACCGTGCTCGCCATGCACCCGGAGATCCTGGTGCTCGACGAGCCGTCGTCGAACCTGGACCCGGCGGCCCGTCGGGAGCTCGCCGAGATCCTGCGCGGCCTGCCGGTGACCCTGCTGATGGTCACGCACGACCTGCCGTACGCGGCGGAGCTGTGCGAGCGTTCGGTGATCCTCGACGACGGCCGGATCGTCGCGGACGCCCCCACCACCACCCTGCTCAACAACGCGCCCCTGCTGGCCAGACACCGCCTGGAACTGCCCTACGGCTTCACCCCCCAGCCCTGAACCCCGCTCTCAGCGACCAAACCCCCGCCATGCCCCGCGCCATGCCCGCGCCCCGCCGATCTTGCACTTTCTGTCCCCGCCTTTCGGGGTGAAAGCCGCATATGGCCAACCCAAAGTGCAAGATCGGCGCGGGCTGGGGGCGCGGGGGGGGGGGGGTCAGGGGGCTGGAGTTGGGACTGCTGGCGTGGTGGTGCGGGAGGTGGCGTGCAGGCGCAGGATGCCGGCGGCTGTCGCGCCGGCCCCGGTGATCAGGAAGAGCGCCACCATCACCCGGGCGGCCGCGGGCGACCAGGGCACCGGGGCGATGGCGCGGGCGAACACTGCGGCGTTCGACGCTCCGGCGAAGAGTGCCAGGCAGGCCCCGGCCAGGGCGACCACGAAGTCGGCGGCCGGGCGGCGGCTCAGCGCGTACCAGCCGGCGGCGATCGCGCCGAGGCCGGTGACCAGGGGCCAGATCTGCCCGGAGAGCAGCCCGACGAGCACTCCGCCCACGCCCTGGGCCCCCGCGTCCAACTCCCGTCCCACCGGGTACCCGACGGCCAGCGCGCCGCCGACGATCAGCAGCACGCCGAGCGCGGACAGCGCGCGGGCGCCGGCCGGGGCGGTGGCGGCGAACAGGCCGAGCGCGCCCACCGCCAGCAGCCCCACGATGGTCACGGCCCACCAGGTGTACGCGTCCGGCGGCGGCACCCAGTCCAGCGTGCCGCCGATCACCATCGGGTCGGTGCCGTCGCGAAGCGGGATGGTCCAGTCCCGGACCCGGTGCTCGCGGTCCGGTGCGGCGCGTACTGCGGCCGGTGGTGCCGACTCCTGCCACAGCGCGCGTTGGTCGTGCCAGCGAGCTGTGGTGCCGTCGTCGACCCGTTGCCAGGAGGGTGCGGCGGCCGGGTCGGCCTCGGCCGGGAGTTCGGTGTCCCCGTCGATGATGCGGTTCAGGTACGTGGCGGGGGAGTGGCTGTTCTCGAAGACCCCGTCCGGGCCGACGCGCAGGTACGGCTCGCCGGAGTAGCCGATGACCTCGATGGTGCGGCCGGTGCGGTTGGTCAGTTCCAGTCGGGCGCCCGCCTCGATGACGCGTACCTCAAGCCCTGGCCGTGCCGGTGCGACGCCGGTGGTCCGGGTGCGGTAGTCGGTGCCGTCCGGTGCGTCCGCGCCGTGGGCGGCGGCGGGCGCCGCGCTGATCACTGTGGCCAGGCCGGCTGCGGCGGCGACCAGGCCGGCGCGGCCCAGCAGGGTACGGATCACTTGCCGGCCGCCGCCACGGCTGCGGTGAGAGCGTCCGGGGTGGGGTTCTCGACGGGTTGACCATTGACCTTCACGGTCGGCGTGCCGGTGACGTTGCTCCGGCTGGCGTCGTCGGTGACGTGTTCGGTCCAGCCCTTGTACGTCCCATCCTTCACGCAGCTGCCGAAGGAGCCCCGGTCGAGGCCCACGCTGGTGCCGATGTCGATGAGCGTGTCGTCGGTGAGCCCGGCGCTGCCCTCCGGCGGCTGCTGGGCGAAGAGCGCCTTGGCGTACTCGTGGTACTTGCCGCCCGCCGCGGCGCAGCCGGAGGCGGCCGAGGAGCGGGTGGAGTACTGGGTGGTGGAGAAGCGGTTGAGGTACGCGACCGGGTGGTAGACCACTTTCGCCTTGTTGTCGGCCACCAACTGTTCGAGGGTGGACCCGCTGGTCTGCTCGAACTGCTTGCAGGCCGGGCAGAGGAAGTCCTCGTAGACGTCGACGGTGACCGGCCCGCCGCCGGTGACGATGCCGGTGCCCTCCGCGTTGGCGCCGGGTGGGGTGGTGAAGTCGTCGGAGCGCTGGCTGGACCAGACGGCCCAGCCGATGCCGGCGGCGATGACCAGGACGACGACCGCGGCGGCGGAGACCCAGATCGTGCGGCGGCGGCGCCGCTCGCGGGCCAACTGCTCGCGGACCACCCGGGCGGCGTCCCGCTGCCCCTTGCGACTACTCATCCTCGTCCTCCACAACGGGTTCGCCGGACAACCACCCGTCCACCGATACCGGCGTACGTGGCCAGATCAGCAGGAATCCGGCCAAGACCAAGAATCCCAGGTCCCGGAGGATCTCCGGGAGGTAACTGGGTGCCTGCCCCGCTGCCAGTTGCCCGCCGCTGCCGAAGCAGCCGCAGTCGATGGCCAGCCCCCGCGCCCAGGCCGAGGCGATCCCCGCGATGAAGACCACCAGCAGCGCGGCGGACACCCCGGCGACAAGCCGGGTGGCCAGCCCGAGCAGCAGCAACACGCCCAACGCCAGCTCGACGAAGGGCAGCGCCGCGCCGATCACTGTCGCCACGTCGTACGGCATCACCTGGTACGCGTTGACCGCCCGCCCGGAGGCGGCGAGGTCGCTGACCTTCGACGCGCCGGCGACCAGCCAGACGGCGGCGAGGCCGAGTCGGGCCGCGATGCCGAGCCACGGGCGGACCAGTGGCCAACGGCCCGACCGGGTGGAAGGTGGTGTCACGCTCATTTGTCGTCCCGTCCGCGCCGGAAGTTCCGCGTTCAGCCGGTCAGGGCGTCGCCGACCGCCTCGACCAGGTCGTCCCGGGCCCGGGCGACCCGGGACCGGATGGTGCCCACCGGCACCCCTTCGACGGCGGCGGCCTCGGCGTACGACAGGCCGAGCAGTTGGGTGAGCACGAACGCGGCGCGCCGCTCGGGGCCGAGGCGACGGACGAGGTCGGCGGCGCCGAACTGGCCGGCCGGGTCGGGGTGCGGTCGGTCGGTGTACGCGTTCGCCGCCAGGCGCTCGTCGAGCCGCCGACGCCTGATGACAGTGCGCAGGTGGTCGGCGCAGGCCCGGCGGGCGATGCCGAGCAACCAGGTGCGGGCGCTGGAGCGACCCTCGAAGGCGGGAAGTGCCCGGAACGCCCGCAGGTAGGTTTCCTGGGTCAGGTCGTCGGCGCTGTCCGGGTCGACCAGGGCGGCGGCGAACCGCCAGACCTCGGCCTGGGTCAGGCGGACGAACGCCGCCTGGGCGGTCGGGTCGCCGTCGCGGGCGGTCAGCGCCCACTCGGTTGCCGGGTCCCGGGCGACCTCGTCGGCCGGCTCTGCCGGACTGACGGCACCGGAGTTACGCGGGACAGGGATCACGACACACCAGGTTACGCGGCGGCCGGCGGCGCGTCAGGGTCGTTCGACCCTTGGATGGTCTGCGCCACGTCGGGAACTTTTCTCCGTTCCGGGCCGACTACCAGTTCATGACGTGCGACCACCGACGCCCCCACCCCCCTCGGGTCGCCGAAAGGCACACCTATCGGCGACCATGTCCGGCATGACTGTCGCCCCCCGCCGCTGGGCCGCCAGGCTGGCGGCAGCCGCCGGCCTGCTCGTCACCGTCGTCGCCCTGTTGATCGCGCCAGCCACCTCCGCCAGCGCCCACGCGGTGTTGGAGAGCAGCAGCCCGGCCGCCTCCTCCATCGTGCCGAGCGGGCCGTCCGAGGTGGTCCTCACGTTCAGTGAGTCGGTCCGCAAGGTGCCCGGCAAGATCCGGATCATCGCACCGGACGGTTCCCGGGCCGACCGGGGCGAACCGTCGTTCGGTGACGCTGTCGTGACCATCCCGGTGGACCCGGCCGGCTCGCGCGGCACCTACCTGGTCAGCTTCCGGGTGATCTCCGCCGACAGCCACCCGGTTTCCGGCGCGTTCACCTACTCGGTCGGCGCGCCCTCGACCCCACCCGTCGACTCCGGCACTGACAGCCGCGCCAACCCGGTGGTGGAGACGGCGGTGAAGGTCGCCCGCTTCCTCGGCTACGCCGGTCTGGTGCTGCTGGTCGGGCCGGCGCTGGTGCTCGCCGCCCTGTGGCCGCGCCGGCTCTCCCGCCGGGGGCCGACCCGGCTGGCCTGGACCGGCCTCGGTCTGGTGGCCTTCGCCACCCTCGCCGACCTGTGGTTGCAGGTGCCCTACACGGCCGGTGGTGGTCTCTTCGACGTCACCGGCGAAGGGTTCGGCACTGTCTTCGGCAGCGCCTTCGGCGCCGCCCACCTGGTCCGACTCGGCTTGCTGGCAGCGTCCATCTTCCTGCTCCGCCCGCTGCTGGCCCGGCCCGCCGGCCGCGCGGACGCGATCATCCTGGCCGTGCTCGGCGGCGCCGCCCTGCTGACCTGGCCGCTGGCCGGGCACGCGGCGGCCTCCCCGGCGCCGGCGGTCTCGGTGGTGGTCGACGCGGTCCACCTGGGCAGCATGGCGGTCTGGCTTGGTGGCCTGCTCATGCTCGCCGTCTTCCTGCTGCGCCAGGCCGACGAGCGGGAGCTGGGCGCGATCCTGCCGATCTGGTCGCGCTGGGCGGCGCTCGCCGTCTCGGCGCTGCTGCTGGCCGGCACCGTTCAGGCGCTGATCGAGGTGGCCACCCCGCAGGCGCTCTTCGACACCACGTACGGGCGCCTGCTGCTCGCCAAGATCGGGCTGTTCGCGATTGTGATCGCCGTGGCCGCGTACTCCCGGAAGTTGGTGCGCAGCCGCGTCGCGGCGCAACGCCCGGTACCGGTGCGCCGGGCGGTCCTGGTGGAGCTGGCCGTCACCGTCGTGGTGCTGGCCGTGTCCGCCACGCTCGTGCAGACCACGCCCGCGCGCACCGCCGCGGCCGGGCCGTCCGCCGGGGCCGAGTCCGGCCTCTTCAGCACCAGGCTCGCCAGCCCGCTCCTGTCCGTCGAGGTCGAGGTGAGCCCGGCCGGGCGGGGCAACAACACGGTGCACCTGTACGCGTACGACAAGGCCAACCAGCCACTGCTGGTCGCGGAGTGGAAGGCGACAGCCGCGCTGCCCTCGGCCGGGATCGAGCCGATCGAGGTGCCGTTGCTGCGGTTGACGGACAGTCACGCCTACGGCGACATCAGCATGCCGACGTCCGGCGACTGGCAGCTGAAGATCACCGCCCGAACGACCGACATCGACCAGGCCACGGTGACCGCCACCGTGCCCATCCGTTAGAGAGGTTCGCGAAACCCATGACCCGATTCCGGCGTACCGCAACCGCCGCTGCCGCCCTGGCGTTCACCGCCGCCGCCACCGCTGTGCTCGGCTTCGCCGGACCGGCGTCCGCGCACGTCACGGTGAACCCGAAGGAGGCAACCCAGGGTGGCTACGCCCGGGTGGCGTTCCGGGTGCCCAACGAGAGCGACACCGCGTCGACCACCAAGCTGGAGGTCGTGCTGCCGGAGAACGCCCCGGTCGGCTCGGTGTCGACGATGCCGGTGCCCGGCTGGACGGTCGCCACGGAGAAGCGCAAGGTGGATCCGCCGATCGAGGTGCACGGCAGTCAGCTCACCGAGGCCGTCTCCAAGATCACCTGGACGGCCTCCGCCGACGCCGGGGTGAAGCCGGGTCAGTTCCAGGAGTTCCCCGTCTCGATGGGGCCGCTGCCGCAGGTCGACTCGATGGTCTTCAAGGTCCTGCAGACCTACTCGGACGGCAACATCTCGCGGTGGATCGACGAGCCGGCGCCGGGTGCCGAGGAGCCGGAGAACCCCGCTCCGGTTCTCACCCTGGCCGCCGCGGCGGCACCGGCGGGTTCGGCCTCGCCCAGCGCGGCAGTGGCCTCGCCGGACGACGATGACGACGACGACGGCAACGGGCTCGCGGTCGGCCTCGGTGTGGCCGGTCTCGTCGCCGGCCTGGCCGGTCTGGTGCTGGGCGGGCTGGCGTTCACGCGTACCCGCCGGGAGCCGGTCGCGAAGGTCTGACCCTGTTTCACCCGCTGGCCCGCCGGATCTTCCGGCGGGCCAGCGTGCTTTCCGCAGCCGATGTCGACCGTGCCGTGGATATCCCCTGATCAGACGGTGTACGTCGGTAAGGTCGGCCGGGTATTTGGCTGCGGAGGGGGACGGTGCGGATGCGGTTCGTGCGGATGATCGCCGGAGTGCTGCTGTTGGTGGTGGGGATTCCGGCGCTGTTCGCCGGTGGCGGGCTGTGGCTGGTGACCCGACACGCCGACCCCGGCGGGTCCTTCGCCGCCCGGTTCGAAACGGTCCGCACGCCCGGTCACGCGATCGTCGTCACCGACCTCGACCGGTTGCTGCGGCAGGAGGCGCCCTTCGCGCGTACCGCCCAGACCCGGCTTCGCCTGGACGCCCGCACCACGGGCGGGCCGGCCTTCATCGGTCTGGCGCCCACCGCCGAGGTGCGTGGGTGGCTGGAGGCGGTGCCGCACGCCACGGTCCGCCGCGTGGCGCTGGCCCGGGGTCCGCTGCCGGTCCGGCTCGATCCGGCCGGACCGGCCGCCGACACGCCGGGCGTCGCGCCGGCCGACGGGTTCGTCACGCCGCTGGGCCAACCCTTCTGGGTACGCGAGGGGATCGGTTCGCTGGACTGGAGCGCGGACGACCTCGCCGGCGAACCCATGAGCCTGGTGGTGATGCGCCCCGACGGGGAGGGCGACCTCGCTCTGGACCTGCACGCCGAGTTGCGGGTCGGGTGGACCGGCCCGGCCACCTGGGGTCTGCTGACGGTCGGCGTGCTGCTGGTGGTGTGCGCGGCGCTGCTTCTGCTGCGGCCGCTACGGCCACGCGAGGTGATCTTCGTGGTCGAGCCGGATCAGGTGCCGGTGCTCGCCGGCCGGCTCGGGGTCACCTCGCTGAGTGGCCTGGGCCCCCGGCAACCCGAGCCGACCTCGCCGTTGCCGCTCCGACAACTCGCCCCGGTCGGCTCCGGCGCCCCGGAACCCGCCCGGTCGGCGATCGGCGCGGCCCGCGCGGCCACCCTCGCCGACCTGGCCGAACCGGTCCGGCTGCCCCGCCCGCCGGAGGTGACGTTGAGTCTCGCCTGGCCGCCGGCCGACGTGGACGAGCCCACGGCCCGGCCGGTGGCGGCCGCACCGGGCGACGACCCGGCCCGTGGCGGCCCGCTCGGGTGACGGCCCGGCCGGTGGTGGTGGATGAGACGGCGAGTGGCCCGCCGCGCTGCCGACGCGGCGGGCCACCCTCACCGGGGGAGCGGTGCTACCCGAGCGACGCTTGAGGTAGATGAGGACAGATTAGCGGCGAACATGGCTACTCGGGAGGTCTGTCCATTTGGTGCGATTTTCCGCATCGAGCCCCGAGCGCACCGGCAACGCCGCCAGCAGCAGCAGGCTGAGCAGCACGTAGGTGTTCTGCACGACGAAGTCCACCGGATCGTGGGTGCGGACCGGTCCCGCGCCCCAGGCCTGGAACGTCACCACGCCGTAGATCGTCACGGCGGTGATGCCCAGCGCGAGCCCGGCCAGCCACCGACGCCGGCGTGACTCGTCCGGGCGGTCCGCGCTCAACGCCGCGTCGGCGAGCAGCACCACCGCCGGCACGAACCAGTAGATGTGGTGGGTCCAGGTGATTGGGCTGGCCAGGGAACCGACCAACCCGGTCAACGTCAGGCCGGTCAACGCGTCACCGGCCCGCGCCGCGCGGGCGGCCCGCCACAGCCCGTAGCCGGCGACCGCGGCCACCAGCAGCAACCAGAGCAGCCGGTCCGGCTTATCCGGCTCGGTGAACCGGCTGAGCAGGCCGAAAAGCGACTGGTTGCCGACGATGTCGGTGCGTCCCACCCGCTCGGTGGTCCACAGCTCGTGCGTCCAGAACCGCCACGAGTCACGAGGCGCGATCGCCGCCGCGAGCACTGTCGCCGCCGCCGCGGTCGCGATCGCCACCGCCGCGGCCCGCCACCGCCGCGTGGCCAGCAGATAGACGATGAAGATGCCGGGAAAGAGCTTGAGGGCCGTCGCCAGCCCCACACCCACCCCGGCCCAGCGTCGCGCCTGCGGCACCGCGAACAGCAGATCGGCCAGGATCAGCACGACCAGCAGCATGTTGATCTGGCCGAAGGTGATCGTCTCGCGGATGCTCTCCACCGCCAGCACCAGCAGGACGGCGACGATCAGGGTGAACCTGCGGGGCAGGGCGTGTCGGGCGATCACCGGCGTCACCAGCCACCGGGTGGTCAGCACCACGGCCAGCACTGTGAGCGCCGTGAAGATCGCCACGGTGGCACCGAGCCGTAACAGACCGAACGGCCACAGCAGCAGCGCGCTGAAGGGTGGGTAGGTGAAGTACAACTCGCCCTGCACCCGGTCGGGCTGGACGTAGTCGTAGAGCGGGTGGCCGACGCGCCACCAGTCCATCGCGGACATGTAAATCTTGAGATCGAAGAAGTTGTGCACGAGGCCGGGCAGGTACAGCGCTGGCAGCACAGCGCCGAGGGCCACCACCGCGACCAGGCGACGGACCGTACGGCCGCCGGGATCGTCTTCGGTGACGGCGGGCGGTGCGACGGGTTCTGCTGGCACCCCGAAACCCTAGCGGTCCGGTCCGCCGAGAGCGCGCAGCCGCGAGGCGTGGGCTGCGCGTAGGCTGTCCCGGTGGCTGATCTCCTCGTCTGGATCGACTGTGAGATGACTGGGTTGGACCTCGGCAGGGACAAACTGATCGAGGTTGCGGCACTGGTCACCGATCCCGACCTCAACGTGCTGGGTGACGGTGTCGACGTGGTCATCCACGCCGACGAGGCGGCGCTGGAGGGGATGCCGGAGGTCGTGCAGACGATGCACGCCAGGTCCGGCCTCACCGAGGAGGTCCGTCGTTCGGCGGTCACCCTCGCCGAGGCCGAGGACCTGGTGCTGGAGTACGTCCGCACCTTCGTCAAGGATCCGCGTACGGCTCCGCTCTGCGGCAACTCGATCGCCACCGACCGGGGTTTCATCGCCCGGGACATGCCCCGCCTGGACGCCCACCTGCACTACCGGATGATCGACGTGTCGTCGATCAAGGAACTCTGCCGCCGCTGGTACCCCCGCGTGTACTTCGGCCAGCCGCAGAAGGGTCTCGCGCACCGGGCGCTGGCCGACATCCGGGAGAGCATCCGGGAGTTGGAGTACTACCGGCGTACCGTCTTCGTTCCGCTGCCCGGCCCGGACGTCGAGACCGCCAAGGCCATCGCCGCCGAACTCTGACCGCGGCCGCGCTGACCGGCAACCCGCTGGACGTGCCTGGCTGTGGTGTGGCTATTATTGGTCCGCACCCCGCCCGGAGCGTTCGACCGGGCGACGGCGGCATGGTGGCTGTAGCTCAGTTGGCAGAGCACCGGGTTGTGGTCCCGGTTGTCGGGGGTTCAATTCCCCTCAGTCACCCAGTTGGTTTCACTGCTCAGGCCCCCTCCTCGGAGGGGGCCTGAGTCGTTGTGGGGGCCAGACAGGGGACGACGCGAAAGCCCCCTCCGAGGAGGGGGCTTCCGTGTGCTGGCTCAGGCGGTCGGTGTGGGGGACGGGGTGACCGCCCCGTCCGGGGCCGGGGTGGCGGCGTCCGGGTCGGCCGGAGGCTCGTACGGGAGGGCGCTGCCCTTGACGTACTCGTCCCAGCTCATGTTCCAGTCGGTCCAGCCGTTGCCGTTCTGCAGCTTGCGCTCGGTGCCCTTGACGGTGATCGGGTCGCCGATCTGGGTGTTCTTGAAGAGCCAGTCGCCGTTGGCCATCGACACGTTGACGCAGCCGTGCGACACGTTCGTGGTGCCCTGCTGGCCCTCGGACCAGGGTGCCGCGTGGATGAACTCCCCGCCCCAGGTGAGGCGCTGCGCAAAGTCAATCTTGGTGCGGTAGCCCTCCTCCGGGCCCAGCTCCTCGAACGTGTCGAAGACCGTCTTGCGCAGCTTCTCGATGACGACCATGGTGCCGCTGGACGACGGGGTGCTCTTCTTGCCCAGGCTGACCGGGATGGTCTTGATCACAGAGCCGTTGCGGGTCACCGTCATCCGCTTGGTCTTGTTGTCGACGGTCATGACCACCGCAGCGCCGATCTTGACGTCCACCGAGAGGTCTGCGCGGCCGTACCAACCCGCACCCATCGGCAGGCCGCCGGCCTGCACGCGGTAGGAGACCTTGCTGTTGGGCTTCCAGAACTCCTTCGGCCGGTACCGGATCTCGGTGGGGCTGACCCAGTGCCAGATCCCCTCCTGCGCCGGCGTCGAGGTGACTGTCATCCGGCGCTGCACGTCGTCGCGGTAGTCCTCCGGGATGTCCCGGCTGAACTTCACGATCAGCGGCATGCCCACCCCGACCACCTGGTTGTCACCGAGGAAGCTGCTCACCCGCACCTGGTTGCCGGGCTTGGCCATGGTGGTGAAGGTGCTCGTCGCGGTGGCCGGAAGCCCGTCGTCGCCCTTGGCGGTGACGGTGGCCGTGTAGCTCGTGCCGTAGGCCAGCGCGCCAGCCGGAAGCCACGACTTGCCGTCCTTGGCGAGGGCGCCCTCGACCGCTTTGCCGGCGGGGTCCTTCAGCTCGACCGCGGTTTCCACGGCGTCTTTCGTGGTGAAGGTGATGCCGGTGGACGCCGCCACGTCCTTGGCGTCTGCCGCCGGCTCACTGATCGTCGCCGCGGCCTTCGGTGCCGGGTTCTCGCCGCCCCCGTGCCACGAGGACGACTTGCCGCCGTCGCCGTCGGTGCAGGCCGAGGTGAAGGCCAGCGCCACGGCGAGGAGCCCTGCCGCGAACACGCGGCGTCGCCCACCGGGCCTGATCAGCTGGTCCTGGCTAGCTCGCATGAAGTCCCTCACAGTTGTGGTCGCTGCCCCATCGTCTCTTACTGACGCGCCAGAGCCGGCCCCGGTTGCCGAGGGTGAACCGAAACACGCCGTCAATAGTGCCCGAATACTGCTACTATCCGGCGTTTCATGAGCCTGGCTCGTCTCCGTGCCGGGAGTGCGGGGGTCGCCGCGTCGTCATCGACCGGCGGGAGTGCAAGAGTACGCCGGCCCGGCCAACGGCCGAGCCGGCGCAACGAGGCCGACGGCTCAGACCGCCGGGCCGGCCCCGCCACTGGGCACCGGCAACGCGCTGCCCTTGATGAACTCCGACCAGCTCAGGCTCCACGCCGTCCAACCGTTACCGGCGGTGATCCTGCGCTCGGTGCCCTTGATCGTGATCGGGTCACCGATCCGGGTCTTGTCGAACAACCACCTGGCGTTCGCCATCGACACGTTCACGCAGCCGTGCGAGACGTTCTGCCGCCCCTGCACGTGCTCCGACCAGGGCGCGGCGTGGATGTACTCGCCGCCCCAGGTGAGCCGCTGGGCGAACTGGATGTCGGTCACGTAGCGGTTGGCCGGATCCGGGTCGTCGCGGGTGTCGAAGACAGTGGCTTCCTTCTTCTCCATCACCACCATCGTGCCGCTCGACGACGGGGTGCTCTTCTTGCCCAGGCTCACCGGAATGGTGCGTACCGGCGTGCCGTTCTCGAACACCGTCATCTTCTTGTTGGCGTTGTCGACCTTCATCTCGAACGAGCGGCCGATCTTGGCGGTGGCCTTGCGGTCGATGTCGCCGTACTTGCCGTTGCTCAAGGGCATCCCCGCCAGGGCGATCCGCACGGTGATGGTGGTGCCCGGCTTCCAGTACTCCGGAGCCCGGTAGTAGGCCTGCGTGCCGTTGCTGACCCAGTGCCACGCGCCCGGCTGCGGCGGGTCGGTCTTGACGAACATCCGCTTCTGCACCGCCGCCCGGTCCTTCTTCGGGATACCCGGGTGGAACTCGGTGACCACCGGCATGGCCACCCCGTAACTCTTGTCATCGAAGAGGTACAGGCCCGACCCGATCGTCGACTTCGGCTTGGCCATCGTGGTGAAGCTGCTGGTGCCCTGGCTGCTCGTACCGTCCGACGCGCTGGCCGTCACCGTGGCGGTGTAGCGGGTGCCCCACTTCAGCGGAGCGGACGGCACCCAGGACGAACCATCGCTACGCAGCTTGCCCTCGATCGAGCCGCCGCCGTCCGCCGTCAGCGTGACAGCTGACACCTTCCCGCCGTCCGGGAGTTTCGCGCTGATCTCCGTACTCACCGGCCTGTTCTTCGTGCCGTTCGCCGGGCTCAGCGTGAGCGCCGGCCCACTCGGTGTGCTCGGTGTCGAAGGTGCGGCTGAGCCGGGGGTGGCGCTCACGTCCGGGGACGCACCGCCAACGAATTCCGGCTTCTTTCCGTCGCCGCCGCATCCGGTCAGTGCCAGCGCCGCCGCCAGAGTCAGGGCGCCCACCACCGCCCCGGCTCGCGTGAACCGTGCCATGCCCACCTCTGTTCTCGCGTACCTGGCGGACATCGTGCCGCATCGACGCCGCAACCCACGTCCCGATCTTGACGGTGGTGCCCGGTTCGGGGCTTTTGCCGGCAAAGCTCGACCGAAGGGGGGACCCGGGGAACCGAATTGGAGGCCGCTCGGGAGGGGTGCTAATGTTCTCTCCGTTGCCGAACGAGCGCCGCTAGCTCAACTGGCAGAGCAGCGGACTCTTAATCCGCGGGTTCGGGGTTCGAGTCCCTGGCGGCGCACCAACGATGAAGGCCTTGACCTGGCAGATCCTTGCCAGTTCAGGGCCTTTTTCGCGTACGCCGGTGCGACGAGGTGCGGTGCCAGCGGCTAGAGGCGGACTGCGGCTCGTACCAGATCAGCGACGGCTCGGGAACGGCTGTGCGGGGGCCAGGCGATGACAGTGGTGACTTCCGGCGCGTCCACGATCGGCACGGCGACGAGATCATCGTTCAACTGGGATCGGGCGGAGTCAGGCACGACCAGCAAGGTCCGGCCAAGGGCGATCAGCTGGAAAAGTTGTGAGTGGCTCTGCGCCTCAGGACCTGGGCCGTCGGGATAGGTGCCGTCATTCCCGGGCCAGCGCGGTAGAGGCAGGTCGGGCAGCTTGGTCACCTCGCTCAGCTGCAAACTCCTGCGAGTGGTGAGGGGATGGCCGGCCGGGAGGATGGCGACCTGGCCCTCGGTGTGCAGTTCCTCTGTGTCGAACCCTGTCAGGTCGTCGAACGGGTGGTGAAGGATCGCGACATCGGCACGGCCGGTCCGCAACAGCCGTTCCTGTTCGCCGGGGCCACACAGCATCACGTCGACGTCGACCGATCCCGGTTCGGTGGCGTAGGCGTGCAGCAGCTTCGCGAGCAACTCGCTGGTCGCTCCCGCCTTGGTCGCCAGGACGACGCTGGCGCGACCAGTGACGGCGAGGGCTGCGCGGCGGGTGCGATGTTCGGCAGCTTCCACAGCGTCCAGCGCTGCTCGTCCTTCGTGCAGCAGGACCGCACCGGCCTCGGTCAGCGTCACCGACCGGCTGTCACGCTTCAGCAAGGTGACGCCCAGGCGGCGTTCGAGCTGACTGATCGCCCGCGACAGTGGCGGCTGGGCTATGCCCAGGCGTTGCGCCGCTCGGCCGAAGTGCAGCTCCTCGGCCACGGCGACGAAGTACCGCAGCTCCCGTGTCTCCACGTGTCGAGCCTAGCCGGGAACGGAGGCGCGACGATACCTTCAGGGTATCGCCCATGACTCAGGTGGTCTTGGACGGCTTGCCGGCCATGACCCACAGTCGAAGACATGAGTGACACGAAGATCGCCCTGGTAACCGGGGCCAACAAGGGCATCGGGTACGAGATCGCGGCAGGCCTGGGTGCGCTGGGCTGGAGTGTGGGTGTCGGGGCCCGCGAGCAGACCCGGCGGGACGCGGCGGTGGCACGGCTGCGGGACGCCGGCGTCGACGCCTTCGGTGTCCCGTTGGATGTCACCGACGACAGCAGTGTCGCCGCCGCGGCCGATCTGATCGCCGAACGCGCCGGACGCCTCGATGCCCTGGTCAACAACGCCGGAATCACCGGCGGCGGGCCGCAGCAGCCGAGCAGCGTCGATCCGGCCGTCATCCGCACGGTGGTGGAGACCAACGTCATCGGCGTCATCCGGGTGACCAACGCCATGCTGCCGTTGCTCGGCAGGTCGGCCTCGCCGCGCATCGTGAACATGTCCAGCAGCGTCGGTTCTCTGGCCCGCCAGTCCGGCCCCGGTGGTGAGACCTCCACAGGTCCGGTCGCTGTGGCCTACGCGCCCTCCAAGTCATTCCTGAACGCGGTGACCCTTCAGTACGTCCGGGAACTGGCAGACACGAACATCCTCATCAACTGCGCCTGCCCGGGCTTCGTCGCCACCGACCTCAACGGCTTCCGTGGCGTGCGTACTCCCCAGGAGGGCGCAGCGACCGCCATCCGCCTGGCCACACTGCCCGACGGGGGCCCCACCGGCGGATTTTTCGAGGACGCCGGTGTGGTGCCCTGGTGACGGCTCGCAGGCTCACCTGTTGCTGTTGAGGCGGACGATGGTGCCGTTGAGGGCGGTCGCGAAGAGCGTCCACGCGACGTACGGGGCCAGTGCGACGGCCGCGACGCTGTCGGCCTGTGAGGCTCGGCGGAGCAGCACGAGGTTGGAAGCGTTGAGCGCGGCGATCTCGGCTAGCGCGATGGCGGGTCTGTGGGCCTTGAAGAACAGCGCGCTCCAACCGAAGTTGAGGGCCAGGTTGAGCCCGTAGGCACGGGTGAACGCGGCGCGGTCGGTTTCGCTGGTGCGGTCCAGCACGCGGGCGCCGGCCACCGCGATCAGGGCGTACAGCGGCGTCCATACCAGCGGGAACGCCACGGGCGGGGGTTGCCAGGTCGGCTTGCGTAGCCGTTGGTACCAGCGTGAGGAAGCGTCGGTGACCGTCGCCCCGGCGGCGGCTGTCACGGTGACCGCTGCCGCGGTCCTGGCCAGGGTTGGTAGTCGCATGCTGTTCAGCTACCCGGCCTACGACGGATCAATCGCGCCCCGTTCAGCGGCTGAACGGCGGTGGAACGAGAGCGAAACGCTGTCGGAGTGCTCAGTTAACCTCTGCGCCCTGCCGATGATCACCATCGCCGATGAAGTGACCGGAGCGCCGAATGGTCCTGAGTGGACCATGGACGTCTTCGAGGAGGAGGTACGCCTCGACGAGTTGATTCGGCGGCGGGTCTTTCTGGAGGTCGCCGAGTCCGGCGCGCAGGTCGATCCGGAGGAGCGGACCCGGACGACGCTCGAGGCGTTCAGCCGCAGCGGCTTCGTGGTGCTGGTCGACGACCGGCAGGTGACGGCCCTGGACGACAAGGTCCACCTGCACGCGGGGTCCCGGATCACGTTCCTCAAGCTCGTGCCGCTGATGGACACGTTCGACCCGGAGCAGGCGCTGCGCGACGTGGTCACCGCCTTCAGAAGGCGGTCCGAGCGCTGGGAAAACGCTCTCAACGACACTGATCAGTGGGACTTCGTCGATCAGGTGGCCGTAGTGTGCGGCTGGGCGCCGTCACCCTGCAGGTCAGCTGGAAGCCCGCCTCGGGAGTAGCAGCTCCTCGTGATCGAGTTCACGTTCCAGAACGCGGAGTTCCTCGTCCGGCAGTCGGCCGGAGTCGCGCCAGCGCACGAGTTCCTCGCGCTGCGCGGCGATGGCTGTCCGGCGGACCCGAAGCGCCCTCTCGTACTCCGGTGAGGTGGGCAGTTCCGATGAGTCGCTCTGCTCCAGAAGGTCCAGCCGCCCGCGGTAGCGCGCCAGTCGAGCCAGCAGCTGCGTACGCGTGGTGTTGACGGCCACCGTGCTGTCCGGCTCCGCCGCCGCAACCTCGTCGAGGCGGGCCAGGGCGGCCTCGACCGCCGCCGAGCGGGCCTCGTTGCGTACGCGGGCCTGGTCGGTTTCGTTGGCGCGCAGGCCCAGCATCCGCACGAGCGGCGCGAACGTCAGGCCCTGCCCGACGAGTGTCACCAGGACGACCACGAAGGTGCAGAACAGCAGGAGGTCACGGTCGGGAAAGGGTGCGCCGCTGTTGGTGGTCAGCGGCAGGGTGAAGATCGCGGCCAGGCTGATCACGCCACGGGTGCCGGACCAGCTCAGTGCCACCACTTCACGGGAGGTGAGCCGGCGGGCGTTGCGGTCAGCGCGCTCGATCTGCCGGGCGCTCCCGGGTTCGTCGGGGTCGTCCTGCTCGGAAATGCCGCCCAGCCGGGTGTGCAACGACCGGGGGAGGGACTGGGTCAGCACCAGCCACGCGGGGCGCAGCAGGAGCACCACGCCGACCGATATGGCGACAGCGATGACGATTGTCGACGTGTCGTACTGACGCAGGCCCTTGACGACTTCGGGAAGCTGCTGGCCGATGAGCAGGAAGACGAAGCCTTCGAGGAGGAAGTCGACCAGCCGCCACACCGCGCTGGTCTGCAGCCGGGCGGCCCCCGAGGTGAGCTGCGGCGTCTTGTGACCAACGATCAGCCCGGCGATCACCACGGCGAGCACCCCGGAGACGTGCAGTTCCTCGCCCAACAGGTAGGCCACGAACGGTGTCGCGAGCGAGATGGCGTTCGACAACAGTGGGTCCGCGGTGAACGGTCGGGCCAGACGTACCAGCCAGGCCACTGCCGCTCCCACGGCGACCCCGCCGACCGCCGCCAGCACGAACTGGGCAACGGCGGACGGGAAGGAAAATTCACCACCCACCGCGGCGGCCACCGCGACGCTGAGCATCGTCAGCGCGGTGGCGTCGTTGAGCAGCCCCTCGCCCTGGATGATCGTGACCAGCTTCGGTGGCAGGTTCACCCGGCGGCCCACTGCCAGGGCGGCCACCGGGTCGGGCGGCGCGATGGCGGCGCCGACCGCGATCCCGGCAGCGAGCGTCGCCCCGGCGACGAACAGGTGGAACCCGATGCCGACCAGTACCCCGGTGAGGAGCACCAGCAGCACGGACAAGCTGACCACGATGCGGAGGTTCCGGCGGATGTCCAACAGCGAGGAGTCCAGTGCGGCGCTGTAGAGCAACGGCGGCAGCACGACCATGAGCACAAGGTCGGGGTCAAGGCCGACGTTGGGGCCGGGGAGCAGCGCGTACACGATGCCGATGAGCGGCAGAAGCGCCGCAGCCGGCAGCCCGGTGCGGGCCGCCACCCACCGCACGACGACGATGACCGCGACAGCGGCGAGCACGAACAACAACATCGAATGGGTGCTCACCTGGTTGATATTCCCCTGGATCGGCGCGAGGTTGCTCGGAGCCACCGCGGGTTCGCGGCCGAGCCGGCCGATGGCACCGTCGGCGCAGCATGCAGCAGTGACGAGCGTACCCGCCTGATCACCGGACCTGACCGACCGCTGAACACGGCCACCGCGCCCGACACCGGCGACGACCACCGGTACGTCAAGGTCACGGCCGGGACCGGTCCCCGGCAGAGCGTGCGAAGGCCGGCCGTCCGGAGTCGCAACCGGGCAGGTCACGCTGACACTGCGGTGAGGCGAACCCCCTCCTGTTTGGGTGACGTCCGCGTGCTAGCGTCTCGTCCCGTTGTCGGTGAGCGCCGCTAGCTCAACTGGCAGAGCAGTGGACTCTTAATCCGCGGGTTCGGGGTTCGAGTCCCTGGCGGCGCACTAACGATCAAGGTCCTGACCTGGTGGTTCACACCGGGTCAGGGCCTTCTTCGCGTAGGGCGGCGGTGGGTGGTCGCGCTGCGGGTGCTCGGGAGCCCGGTGGGCCGGGCGTATTCGACCGCGGAGGCGTCCGCCGCGCTTCTGCGAGCATCCAGTCGGTGGCGATTACGCTGGCGGCGTGGGGGGACAGCTCCGGGTTCGCATGCAGGGGGATCTCTATCACCCGGTAGTGCCGCCGGGAGCCGTGTATGTGGGTCGGCAGGGGTTCGGGTTACGGCGTTCTCCCTGGGCCAACCCGTTCAGCCTGCGAAAGCATGATCGGGCGGAGGCGTTACGCCTTTATCGGCAGTGGCTGCTGGGGCAGCCGGCCCTTGTTGACCGGGCCCGGCGGGAGTTAACGGGGAAGCAGTTGGCGTGCTGGTGCCGCGTCGAGGATGCGTGCCATGCCGACGTGCTGACCGACGTCATCGGTTGACGTGGAATCGGTATCGCGAGGTGGGCCGTCTCGGTGCGTAGACACCGCCAATGCTGAAGGACTGCGGTCTTGCCGCTTGGTTGCCTACATAGAAGGCGACGTCGCGGTCGGCGGCGCAGAGCTGGGTGAGGAATCTGTTTTTCAGATGTTCCGCAGCCTCCGCGTCGGTGAGCTGGCCCAGGCGGCGTTGTAGGGCGACGAACTCCCAGTCCCAGAGTGTCTGTTGGTGACCGCGGCACTGACGGTCTGCGCAGCGATAGCGGTAGGCACCGCTGAAGCGTGGTGCGTGAAGCGGGCTGCGCTTGGTTGGTTCCAGTAGGTCGAGCTGGTTGAGGTAGCCAGCGATCTTCTTGCGGTCCTCCGCCGACCAGCCGGGATGTCGCTTGACCTGAAGAGACGAGATGTCGGCCACGCGAATCAGCGCGATCGATCGTGCGCTCCGGTCGTCGCGGGCCTGTTTGTTGAGTCGGCACATGGAGTCTTCGACGAGGGGATCGAGGAGGTTTCGACGCGACTGTCGGCTGGCGATGTGCCGCTCGGTGGTGATGGTGTCCATGATCGGCTTCCAGCTCTCGCGCCGCGGGTCCTGACTGGCTGGCAGTGCGTCGACGTGGATGATGTCGTACTTGTGGAACTTGCCTTCGTCGTCGAGGTCTCGATAGTGAACCGGGTAGAGGCGAATCCAACCCGTCCAGGGCGGGTCCATGCCCAGTGCCCCGACGCAGACCGTCTCGCCGTACCGCGCGGAGGGGTTGGGTGCCGCCTTCACTGTGATCAGGAGGCGGAGTGTCGTTGGTCGTGCCAGGACGGGCTTCGGTCTCGGATCTTCGTCGGTGCTCGATCCCCACAACGGAAGTTGTTCCAACGGAACCACCCATATCGCTAAACGCAGCCGCCCAGGCACCTCCAGTTACATAGACGGTCTCACATTTGAATGGATCCGGCACTAGCCGTGAGGGGTGAGGGTTGGCCTCTCGGCCAAACGAGGCGTGGTGCTGGAGTCAGCGGCGTCGCGCTGCCCAGATGGCCCTACGCTGGCGGCATGAGGGAACCAGCGCGCACCGGAATTGGTAGGTGATGTTGACGGCGCGGGTTCGCGATCCCGCAGGAGATCCCGGACGAGGTGCGGACGGCGTTCGAGCGCCTGGTCGCGGCCGGCTCTACGAGCCGGCTAGTTTGAGCGGTTGAGGACACATGCGCACCTCCACGATCGGCGACGTGAAGGTCCTGCTGCCGGACCTCGAACACGACGACCTCGACAGCACGACGGAGCTTGTCGACCGCCTCACCGAGGCCCTCGTCGAGGGCGCAGGGTGGCGCGGCTCGCACCTTGAGGACGTCAGCATCCGCAGCAGCCTGATCACCGGTGTGGACTTGAGCGAGAGCACCTGGGAGGCGGGCAGCCTCTTCGGTTGCGAGATCGTCCGCACCGACTTCTCCGGCGCGGCCCTGACCGGTACCGCCATCGAACGCTGCGCCATTACCGGCTCCCGATTTACCGGCACCAGGCTCAGCGACGTACGCCTCAAGGACGTCCTGTTCGACGGCTGCCGCTTCGACTACGCCACCTTCCAACGCGTCGCCGCCGCCGGTTCGGTCGCGTTCACCGACTGCACTTTCACCAACGGGGCGTGGTCTTCCTGCCGACTACGGAGCATCGCGCTGCGGTCGTGTGACCTTGCTGGACTGGAGTTGGACTCCTGCCACCTCGACGGCACCGATCTGCGCGGCAGCCGGCTCCAGGGCCTCAAGACGCCGCTGGACAACCTGCGCGGCGTCACCCTCGGCGAGGACCAACTTCCTGACCTCACCCAGCTGGCCGTCGCCGCCCTCAAACTCACTGTGCGCAACGACTGACGCCGAGGAGGCATCGTGCTCGCTGAACCCACCGGCAGCCCGGACACGGTCCTCGTCTGCGTCCGAGGCAACTCCGGCTCGGGCAAGAGCAGCATCGCCCGGGAGCTACGACGCCGGCACGGCCGGGGCTGCGCCCTGGTCGAGCAGGACTACCTGCGCCGCATCGTGCTGCGCGAGCGCGACAAGCCCGGCGGCGCGGCACCGGCGTTGATCGGGCAGACGGTTCGGTTCGCCCTCGACCACGGCTATCACGTGGTCGTGGAGGGCATCTTGCACACCAGTCGCCATCGAAGCATGTTGACCTCTCTGCGGGACGACCACCGCGGCCGGTCGCTGTTCTGCTATCTAGACGTGTCCCTGCCCGAGACCTTGCGCCGGCACCTCACCCGCCCGCAGGCCAGCGAGTTCACCTCCGAGCACATGAGCGGCTGGTACGCCGCCCACGACGTCCTGGGCTGGCCCGACGAGCTCGTTCTGCCCGAGACCACCGGGCTGGACGAGGCCGTTGATGCCATCGCTGCTGCGGCTGGGCTACCCCAGACCGGACGCGACGACGACCTGCTACCGAGCGTTCCATCCCCGTAGAGCAGCTCAGCTGGCTACCGATGTCGCCGATCCGGCGCACCGTTCGTCAACCTCAGCATCGAGTGGCCAGAGAGCCCAGCGACCGCGACGGCATGGAGCTCGCCGAACCGCCTCCGGCGAGATGAGGTTCGCGGTGTAGCGACGTAAGCGATGCCGACGCCCAGAGGCGTGGTCTACCCGCGACTCGCGTGCTGATTGCGTCCGGTATGCACGGCGGCTGCGGCGATCATGACAGCACCGGCTGCGGCGACGATGCGGACACGGCGAGGTCGGTTGGCGGACAGGGCCGTCGTCAGCAGCCCCCACCCGGAGGCCAGTGCGAGCGGCAGCCGCCCCCGCCGGCTTCGCGCGACCGCGCCGGCTGCGACGGCGGAGGTGGCGAGTAGTCCGGCGGCGGACGCGGTAACTGTGCGCGGTGCGTCCGGAGAAGCGCCGGAGGCGACCTTGGCTGCGGCAATGTTGACGGCGCTGGCCACTGTCGTCCACCCCAGGAGGAGGCCCGTGCTCAGCGGTGTGAGCGCGGTCCACGTGGTCGTGTCGGGTGCGCGTTGCAGGCGCAGGTGAGCGGTGGCGGCGAAGCCGGCGGCGGCCGGCAGGAGGAACGGCGTGAGCGCGAAACGGTCGCTCTGCGCGGCAACCGACCAGGCGGTGTTCATCGCGTAGGCGCCAACCAGCGGCCACCCGACCGCACGACTCATGGGCTCACCTCGACCCTGCGGCAGGCACTGACCGATGGTCGAGGCGATGCATCCGGCGAAGATCGGCGCCCAGACCGCGAAGGCGTAGTCCGGAGGCGTGATCACCGTGTCGTAGCGGTCTGTCTGCTCTCCGTCGCCGATCAGCGCCCCGAGAACGGGTGCGGCGACGAACGCCGCGCACGTGCCCGTGAGGGCGATCGATCGCAGGCCGTCGTCCATGATCTCTCCGATCATCGTCAGAGCGGATCGGTGAACCTGACGCCGACCGTACCTCAGAACCGAGCGATGGTGCGTTGATGCTCGGCGATTCATCACAGGCCGCGGTGCTCGCGCCGGCGTCCCGCCCGCCGGAACGTCGGCGGCGACCGGCCTGACGGCTGGCCGGTCGGCGAACGCCGACCGGCCGACCTCAGTCACGCCACAATGTCCCAGGTCGTTCGGCACTTCTCGTCGGCGCCGTTCGCGCCATTGCGTTCGCATGCTTCGACATAGACTCTCGTGCCCGCCAGCAGTCTGACGTAGTAGGGCTCGGAGCAGGTGCCGCTGCCGTTCGCCGCGTGGAGCGTGACCTTGGCGTACACGGGCTCCCACCAGATGCGGCCGATGGTACGGCGGCCGTCCGCTTTGCCCTCGTCGCAGGCTCGGAACGCCGCATCGATTCCGGAGTTGGTGTAGATGGCGAAGCCGTTGCCGGCGGAGTACGGGTCGGCCGAATACACGAGGATGGGGTACCCCGCAGAGGCGGTGTTCGTGGTGGCCACGAGCCCGGTGGCCGTGAGCACCAACGCCATCAGCGTGGCACCGAACCAGCGTGAACTCTTGCGGATCATCGGCAACCTCCTACCGTCGAGAAACGACCGGTGTGGTCGTCACGATCGATGGTGGGCGCGATCCCTCTGTGAATGACAGACGCGCGGACAGTTCCGAACAGGTCCGAACACTGCGAACGCCTCCGGTGCGCCGCTTCTCAGGTCGAGTTGTTCTGCAACCTCAGGCCACTGGCGTCCTGGCGATCAGGAGCCGCCTGCCGAACGCGGCGCGTACATGATCAGGGCGACGCCGATCAGGCAGATGCCGGCGCCGATGATGTCCCACCGGTCGGGCCGGAACTTGTCGACGATCACGCCCCAGGCGAGGGATCCGGCGACGAACACGCCGCCGTAGGCGGCGAGGATGCGTCCGAAGTTCGGGTCGGGTTGGAAGGTGGCGACGAATCCGTACGCGCCGAGGGCGATGACTCCGGCGGCAATCCACCACAGGCCGCGGTGCTCGCGCCAGCCCTGCCAGACCAGCCACGCCCCGCCGATCTCGAACAGGGCGGCGACGACGAACAACAGGATCGAGCGGACGACGGTCATCCGTGGACCGTACCGAGGGTGGTGAAGGGGATGGGGCAGTACGGCTGCTCGGCGCACTCGACGAGGTCGTCGCAGCCGGCCTTCACCGCAGCGCGCAGTGTGCCGGCGATGACCTGCAAATCGGCGATCTTCGCCTCGACCTCGGCGAGCTTTGCCTGGGAACGGGCCCGTAGGCCGGCGTCGGGGTGGCGACCGTGACGGTGCTGGCCCGCGTCGAGAAGCTCGGCGACCTCGTCGAGGGTGAACCCGAGCCGCTGCGCCGCTTTGATCACCTTCAGCAGGGTGACCGTTTCGGTCGGGTAGAGGCGGTGCCCGCCGAGGCTTCGGTCTGGTTCGGCGAGCAGCCCGCGGCGTTCGTAATAGCGCAGCGTCTGCGGGTTCACCCCGGCCGCGGCGGCGACCTGGCCGCTGCGCAGTCCGCTCACGCCGTCATCCCGGCGGCGGCGCGCTGCGCGAGCGCGTCGAGGACATCGACGTGCGCGGCCGGCACCCGTACGTCGAGGCGCAGCGTGTGCGTGTCGGCGGCGAGGGTGAACGAGAAGAACGAGCAGCAGGAGCTTTCCCGGCCGACGAGGTCCCGGGCGGCCGCCTCGGCGGCCGGGTCGAGACGCCACAGCAGTTCGGTGGGGGAGAGCCGCTGCTGCGCCAGCAGGGAGGTGGCGAACAGGTTGTCGAATTCGGCCAGCCGCAGCGGCCGTTTTCTGCTCGGCAGGGTGCACGACTCGGGCACCCACGCCGGGGAGTCAGTGGTCATACCAACGACGGTAAGCGTGTACCTGGGTACCGGATGCAAGTCGGACGGTCACGACAGACGGGGTTGCCGGCGCCCGTAGACGCCGGCAACCCCGGGCTCAGTTGGCGTGGGTCAGGCGGGTGGTGATGCGCAGGCCCAGCAGGGTGTCGTTCATCCACGGCACCCGCTCGCGGTGCAGGCCGGCGGCCATCTGGTCCGCCCACACCTCGTACCGCTGCAGGAGCGTGTTGGCGCGGGACCGCGCGCTGGTGATCAGGCAGTCGCCCAGTGGGTCACCGGGCAGGTTCGACGAGTCGACAGCGGGCTCGCACGGCGCCTTGAGGCTGACCTGGTTGAGCAGTGGGCGGCTGGGTTCGAGCGAGCACGGTGTGGGCGCGCAGGGGACGTAGTTCTCGCTCGCCCTGGCATAGGCATTGCCGATCTTGGCGTCCGTCGGCATGTTCACCGGGATCTGGTACTGCCCGAACAGGTTCGCGGACAGCACGTCGTCCGAGTCGAGGGCGTTGGGCAGACCCAACCGGGTGTACGCCTGAAGCAGCCGCGCCGCAGTGTTCACCTTCTTCAGGGCGGTGGGCACCGGCCCGCCGATCTGGGTGCTCTGGTCCCGTACCCGGTCGTACATGGACTTCTGCCGGGCCTGGAGGAAACCGCGCAGGGTCGACTTCAGCGTGGTGTCCAGTGCCGTGTTGTTCACGATCGTGGCGCCGCTCGCGAAGGCGTACCGGCCGGACGGCCACTTCTGGGTCAGGCCCTGCTCGGGTGTGGTCTCGCTGTCGCAGCTGAAGAACTCGCAGTAGACCTGGTAGACCTGCTCGCCCGGCCAGGTGTAGTCGGCGGTGCGCGAGTTCTGCCAGGCCGCTGACGAGTTCAGCCGGAACCGGCTGTGGATCTGCAACCGCAGCCTGCCGTAGGCGCGGACCACGCCACCGTTGTCGGTGATGCGAGTGTGGACCCAGCTTGGCGAGTAGCAGTAGCCGACCTCGGGCAACTCCCGTACCCCCGCCGGGGGCTCGTCGTGGCGCGGCGTGTACGCGTAGTGGAGTGCCCGCACCATGCTCGACATCAGCTCGTAGGTGACGTTGCTGGGTCGGTCGATCTGCCGGCTGCCCTCACACGCGGGCACCGTCGCCTCGTCGGCCTTCGCCGGCGCAGGGGCGAGCGGCTTGTCGGTGTCCCAGAACAGGTCGTAGTTCTTGGGCGTCTTCACCTGTACGCCGTTGGCGTCCGGCTCGTAGCGGACCTGGACCTCGTTGCTCCGGAAGGCCCTCAGCGCTGTCGACAGCTCGTCGGTGGCGGCGACGTACTCGTTCACCAGCCCGGTGATCAGGGCGTTGGCGTTGCCGTTGGCCGGTCGACCGAAGCTGGCCGCGAGGTCGGCGATGCGGGTGCCCTCGGCCTCGATCTGTGCGGCGCGGCCGGCGCTGACCTGGGCGGCGTACGTCGGGTTCTGCAGCATCAACATGGCGTACGCCTGCGCGCCGAGGTTCCACACCGTCGGGTTGCCGACCGGTGTCGACGGCTCGGCCATCGACGGGTCACGCCCGTTGGCGACCCGGGCCAGGTAGTTGATCGACCGGGCTTCGCCGAAGCTGTTCAGGACGGTGGTCGGGTCGACCGCCGGGTTGTCGGCGTCGGTCTTCGGTACGACGAAGGCGGCGCCGCCGGCCAGCTGCGTCGCGGTCAGGTGGAACTCGTTCTCCGGGTCGATGAACTCGCCGTACGTCGGGATCGGTTGACCGAAGTTCTCCCGGTAACCGATGTACTTGTTGATGTCGGCGCGGGCGTCGTGCAGGGTGGCGTCGCCGATCGCGGCCAGCACGGTGGCGGCGATGTCCTCCAGGCGCAGGCCGAGCTGGGCGACCTGCTGCTGCACCAGGGTGATCTGCGCGGTGTTGCCGGCGATCGCCGCGTTCAGTTTGTCGAACTGGGCCATCATGTTCGCGTACACCGTGTTGATCTGGGCCTCGATCCGCGCGAAGCTGGCGCGCATCTCGTCGCCGAGGGCCCGTACCTCGTTGCGCAACGATGCGACCTGGGCAAGGATCTGCGCGTCCAGCGATGGTCCGCTGCTGCCGAAGAGCCCGACGACGGACATCACCGCACCGAAGATATTGCCGGTCATCGCCAACGTCGCGGTGCTGAAGATCGAGCCGGCGAGGCCGCGACCGGTGATCGCCGCCGCGTACGTGGATATCGCGCTGATCGTGGTGAGGACGGCCTCGCCGATCACCTTGGATTTCTTGCCGGCGGCGGGGTCGGCAAACCCGATGATCGTCGACACCATGCCCACCCCGGCCTTGATGTCGGAGATGGTCTGCTGCCGAGCCTTGTTCCGGTCCTCGGCGGCCTTCTTGGCCGCCGCGGTGCACGCGGCGCTCGGCGGCCCCTCGGGCGGACACTTGCTGTTGTTCTCGCCGATCTCGAGGCGGATCTCCAGGCTCAGGCCGAGCAGCTGCGCGTGCAGGTTGGCCAGCTGCTGCTTGGCGGCCGCGACGTACGCCACCGAGTCGTTCCGCAGTGCCAGGATCGCGTCGAGGTCCACGTGCGTGAGCCCGGGATCCTGCTGGAGTTCCTCGTAGGTGCTGGTGATGTCCACCCCGATCGGCGCACCGAGGGCGGCGTTCCAGGCGGTGGCGACCGGCGGGCTGGCTGCCCCCGCCTGTCGGGTCGCGGACCACACCGCGGCGAGAGCGTCGTCACGGCCGCGCAGCCACTGGGCGGTCCGCAGCGCGCCGGAGGCGAGTTCCTCGCGGGTGTCCCACGGCTCGACCGTCTTGCCGATCACGGCCCCGACCAGGCCGGTGATCTCCGGCGAGGTCGGGGTGTCGCCGCCGGGCGCGCCGAGCAGGATGTCGACGGACTTGAGCAGCAGGTCCTGCTCCGGCAGCAGGAGGTCGAACGCGGTCAGCGAGCCGTCGAGCAGCTGCTGGCGTGCGGTGAGCTGGGTCTGTGCCTGTTCGGCGGTGGCGTTCGGGTGCAGCCGGTGCCACCCGACGAACTCGGCCGACAGCACGGCGGTCTTGATCCGAGCGGCGCCCTGGAGGTGGATCTCGGCGACCTGGCCGAAGGCCCGGTCGGTGAGCGCTGCCTGAGGGATGGGGACGGGGACAGGATCGGCCGACGCGGGCTCACCGAAGAGCACGCCTGCCGCGGTGACCGTGATCATCGCCAGCACGGCAGTCCCGCGCCTGGTGCGCGTGGAACGTGTGAGTGTCATGCCGCGAACGTATTGAGCGGCCGGAAAGGGCGCTGAAACCGCGCTGATCCGAGTTCGCGAGGCCCAGGTAGCGGATATGGGCTCATGGCCTGCTGCTCAGGTGAGTTGCTGTAACACGCCGGTACGGGGATCGGTGAGGGCTTGGAAGTGCGCGACGAGTTTTCGCGTCACCTCCGGATCGTGGAGCACGACGCCGACCTCGATGTTGTGGGACAGGGCCCGGTCGGTGAGGTTGGCGCTGCTGATCAGCGCGACCCTGCTGTCGGCGGCGATGACCTTCGCATGCAGGGCGGCGTGCACGTTCCCACTTGCGGCTCGTCGTGCGGCCGACCAGTGCCAGAACGTTGCCTGGTGACGAAGGGCAGCGAAGGTGAGTGCAGCCCCGGCGAATCCCCGGAGGGCACCGCCGTCCTCGGCTGAGCTTTCCAGGATCAGATCGATGTGTACGCCTCGGAGCGCCGCAGACCGCAGTTCGGCCACCACCTCGGCGACCCCGTACGCGGCGAAGCTCGCCACGAGCAGTCTGCTCCGGGCAGCCCGAATGACCTCGATAACCACGGAACTGGTGAGCCGTACCGGCACCGCGGCACTGATCGGCCCGCTGACCGCCAGTTCGGTACGCCTCTCATCTGCGCGTCGCTGTAGGAGGGCGGCGCTGCGCAGGGCGAGAGCGACAGCTGACCCGGTAAGACCGGGTGCCTCGTTTCGCCAGCTCTGCATGAGCCGTTGCGCGTGGGTGCCGATTGAGAACCCGGGCCGGGCGCCGATCAGGTCGGCGGCTACCGCACCGTCGGCGGGTGTGTCCACGCTCATCAGCACATCGGCCCATGCGATGACGTGATCGGCGGGGAGGTTGGTGGCGATGTCGGCGATCACCGCCACGAACCGGTCGTAGCTCATCGGGCGAAGAATCCGGAGCCAGGATCATTGAGGGTGTCGACCAGCAGGGCTCGGTCGAGGTAGTGGTTGCCCCGCTCGCAGGAGGTCTCGGCGGCGAAGAGGCAGGCGTGGCAGGCGGCGGCCGACAGGCGGGCGTGCACGGTCGGGTCGTGTTCTGCGCAGAGTGGGTCCGAGCTGCACAGCCGGGCGGCTTCCAGGGCCCGCTCGACGAGCGATCCCAGTCGGTCCTTTCGTCCCAGGGAGACCAGGCCGCCGAGGGTGCCCTCGCTGTCGGGTGCCGAGGTGTAGAGAAGCACCCCGGCGGCGGGGGTCTCGTCCGTCCGGGCGTAGATGCGCTCGCCGATCCCGGCGGCGCTGTATCCGCATTCCAGGGCCAACTCACGGATGAGCACATGGGCGAGGGTGTGCAGCAGGACGTAGCGAAGACCTGGCCACGGTGCTGGGTCCAGCCCGCGCTGCGCCCGCCAGTGGTTGTGGGCGCGGACCAGTAGATGTTCGCGTTGCTTGACCTCGGGCTGGTGTTCCCACTCGGTGACGCGTTCTTCCTTGAGGCGCAGAAAGATTCCTTCGCCTCGCATCTCGGCGCAGGGCAGCCAGGTCGGCCTGCCGACGGTTAGTGGCACCCGGCGTCTGTCCGGCGTATCGAGCACGTCCCACTCGGGGGCGTCGATCCTGGTGAAGCCGTAGAGGGCGGAGACCTCCCGCAGCCGGGGGACGAGAACCACCTCCCGGAGCCAATCTCGGTGTTGGGGTGGCACCGGCTCGGGGCGGGTGGTGAAGTCGGGCAATTCGGTGCTGGTGCCGGCGGTGAAGGCCAACCACTCGGGTTTGCGCAGGTCGTCTCCGTCGTCGGGCTCATTGTCGGGGTCGGCCTTGCTGCGGCGCTGAATAGCCGCCCAGACCCGGTCGACACCGTAGGGCTTCAGCTCCGCCCAGCAACTTTGGGTCGGCATGATCAGCTTGGCGGTGCCGGCGTCCAGCCCGGCGAGCGGTTCAAGGTCCGACCAGCGGTCGGCGACCACCTGGTCGACAGGGTGCTCGGCGCGGGGGAGGCTGAACACCCGCAACTGCATGGCGAACCAACTGTTGGTGGCACCCAGGGCGAGCGTTCGGGTGACAGCGGCACAGGGCTCGTAGGTGCCGAGGTGGGGGTGTCGTCCACGGCAGGCGGGGAGGGTGCGCTCGGCGTGCAGACCGATCGCCACCGACATCGGCCGAGAGGCCCCGCACTCGCAGGAGATGAAGATGTTGGCCGCCTCGCCGGTGCTGCCGCGTTCGGCGAGCGTGAGCGAGTGGCCGGCGCCCGGGTCCGTGCCGCCGTGCGCGACGTACGACCAGGCAAAGTCGTCTAGGTGACCGTTGTCGCAGGCCAGCACGAAGCGCGCCGGCACGGCGGTGGGTCGGGAGGGCCCATTGCCCCGGCAGCCGTGCACGTAGCGGGCTCGGTCTGGCTGGTAGGGCGACGACAGCAGGTCGAACAGCCCGGAGTCCGCTGGCGCGAGCCGGTTGCACCGAGTGTCTGAGCAGCGGAGCCAGGTGGGGAAGAGCGCCACCGGCACGCCCACGCGGGTCCAGTCGGCAAACAGGTCGGACGTCTCGGGCAGGTGCGGAGGGAGACGCAGGCTCTCCACCTGACCGCCGAGCCTGTGACGGACCGCGGTCAACAGCCGGTCCTCGATTACCGGCGCCGAGTGGGTGAGGTCCCAGTGCGCCAACCCGAGGGTCAACACCGACAGGCTGGGCAGGTCGGCGACGGAGCCGACGCCATAGGTGTGCAGCAACTGGTTGGGGCGCAATGCGCCGACCCGCAGGCTGCGTTGCTGCGGCCCGCTCACGAGGAGGATCCTGCGCCGCCGTTGCCGCTCGGCGGAACGAACGGTGGCGGATCGTCCTCGACGACACCGCGCAGCAACTGGAGCTGGATGCCTGGCTCCACGTCCCGCAGCGAGGTGGGACAGGTGGTCTGCGCCCACCGGCCCTCCTCCGGACGGTGCAGCAGCCCGGCGACGTCGTCGCTGTGGTACGGCTTGTCGTAGGCCAGCCGCCGCGCGGGCCGGGCTCGCTCTTGCGCCCACAGGTCGAGCCGGGCCTCGAGCTCGTCCTCAACCCGTTGGCGAACGGTGTTGTCGGCGGCCACCTCGCTGCGGCGTTTGAGGTATCGCACCACATGGTCGGCGAGCTGGCCGTGCCGGTCGAACTCACGGGCCCGCAGGTTGCCGTTGTAGGTGCCCTCCAGATCGCGGACCAGGGCCACCAGCACCCCGGTCAGCCCACGGTCGATGGCCCGTTCGGCGAACGGGGTCACCGACAGGGCCTCGACCTGGCGGTAGGCGGTGGCGTGGAAGTGGTCGAAGCGTTCATAGTGCGACAGGTCGCGCGGCCGGGCCCAGTTGAAGACGGTGAACACCAGCCCTGGTGCCTTCCGCCCGACCCGGCTTGTCGCCTGGATGTATTCGGCTGTGGACTTCGGCTGGTTGGCCACCACCATCACGCCGAGCCGCTCGATGTCGACACCGACGGCGATCATGCTGGTGGCCAGGAGCACGTCGATCGGTCGGGGCGCCCCCTTGGCCCGGGCGCTGTCGAAGCGCACCGCGAGGCGGTCCAGCAGCGGCCGGATCTCGTCCGAGGGCATCCGGGAGGTCAGCTCCGCCAGATAAGGGTCGTACCGCCGGGCGAGCCCGCGCTCGTCAGCGCGGATGAGTCGGCTGGACACGTCGTCCTCGACCAGCCGGCGCATGCCGCCGAGGTCGCGCAGGCTGTTGAAGTAGCCGACAAGCGTCATGTAGGGATCAGTGACCCGGTTGCGGCCGTAGGTCTCGTGGAGCTTCTGCGCCGCGCCCAGCACGGAGACGTAGACCCGGATGAGGGTCGATCGGAGGCGGTTGCCGTGCGCGCAAATGCCGACGTACCGGCGGCCCGGATGCTCCTCGGTCTCGCGCTGCCGGGCGAAGAAGCTGTCGGAAGCATCCAGCCCGGACGGTGGAAAGACCCGAGTCCGCCGGTTGAACAGCGCCCCGATCTGCTGCTGGGCACGGCGGACAGTGGCGGTTGAGGCGATCACCTTCGGCCGGGACCAGTGCCCGCGAACCGGTTCCCAGCTGGCCAGCCGGTCCACCGCGGTCTCGTAGAGCCCGACCAGCGAGCCGAGCGGCCCGGAGATCAGGTGTAGCTCATCCTGAATGATGAGGTCAGGCGGACGAAGTCGGCCGCAGGAGACGATCTGATTGCCTGGCTTGTGCCGCTTGCGCTCCCAGTCGGTCGATTCGAGGTCCTCATTGAGATAACCGTGTTGGTCGCAGTGCTTGCGGACGCGTCCGAAGAGGGCGGTGGCCTCGCCCTTCCACGGCAACTGGGCGAACTTGTCGACGGTGGCGATCACCAGCGCGGGCGGATGGCGGTAGAGCTCCTCGTCCACCAGGATCACCGGCAAGCCCGTCTCGTCCCTCCGCGGCGAATGGCTGCCCACCTCGCTGAACGGGCATTCCACGTCGGGGCAGAGCACCAGGGTGCGCCAGTGGTCGCGCTCCACCACGATGTCCTTGCCGGGGTTGATCCGGGAGCCGCACCACGGGCAGCTGGTGAGCTGGTGCGGTGAGCCGATGCCCCGGTTCGAGCGGCCCCGCCGCCGCTCGTCCAACCAGACCTTGGCGTCCTGGGTGCGGTTCGGGGTGACCCGACCGCCGACCCAGAGACCGATCCGGATCGGCGTGCTGCCCCAGAGGTGCGGTTCCGCTCGGCGCAGGGTCTCGGCCGCACAGATCAGGGTCGCGGCCCGCTCGAACTGTTGGATGGTGAGCAGGCGCAGCGTGTATCGCATCAGCACGGCGAGCCCGGCCGCGGCGTTCAACCCGCCCAGGTCCGGCTGGCGGCGGCGGACCGCGATCGTGAAGGCGGTGAGGCCGAGGTACGCCTCGGTCTTGCCGCCACCGGTGGGGAACCAGAGCAGGTCGGCGACCGCCTGGTCGAACTCGTCACCCCGCTCCGGGTGCCGGGGGTCTGCCAGTGCCGGCACATTGATCAGAAAGAAGGCCAGCTGGAACGGACGCCACTGATGGTTCTGCGGTTGGTTGGCGTCGGCGACAGCCTGTTCCAACGGGACATTGGGGTGTTCGCGCCGTCGGGCGGCGACCACGCTGTGCACACGTTGCAGGTACATCGCCCGGTTGGCGAAGCCGAACGCCTGACGGGCCGTAGGGTCCGGGGAGGCGAGCAGGTTGATGCCGGCGGCGATCCGGTCGGCTGCCTCCCGGGCGTCGCGCAGCGCCTCGCGCACCTGGTCGCCGTAGCTGTCGAGTCGCCGTTCAAGGTCGCCGGCGGCTGCCTCGTTGCGGTCGATCCACGCCCGGTAGCCGGTGACGAGGGGTTGCAACGCGGCCGTGAGGGCTTCAACCGGACCGGCTGCCAGCTCGGCGAGCCGCCGCATGTCCAGCTCGACGTCGGCCAGTTCGGGCAGGTCGTCGTCCTGCTCGCTGTCGGGCACGTCGGTGAACGGCATCTCGTGTGTCGGGACGGTCGCTGTTCGTACCGTAATGGCCTGTAGGCGGTCGGTGGGGGACGGCACGGCATCGACGGCGGTGCCGTGCCCCACCGCGAACTCCGGGTGGAACCGGTAGGCCATCGCCAGCCGGCGGCGTTCCGACTGGTCGGCGTCGTCGCCCCCGGTGACCTGCTCAGACCGGGGCTGGAACACCGGCTCGCCGGCCGTGGGGCCGGTCGCGGTCAACTCGACCTGGAAGATCCATCGCTTCGGCTGACGCGTCGACTCGCTGCGCTCGCGGTTTTCCAGGAAGAGTGAGACCAGCCAGACCTCGCCCAGGCGGCGCACCCGACCGCGCACCACGACAGCCGGCTGTGCCCGGTCAACCGGCTGCGGCGTGATCAGCCCTTCCCGCAGGGGCACGGTGACCCTGCCGCCGCGCTGATGCCGCTGCCAGACCGGTCGGCCGGCGTGCTCCTCGCGGTCCGAGGTCGCGGTGTCGTAGCTGCCCCAGGCGGCGGTGACCCGAAGCTCGGGGACCGACAGCAGCACGCTTGTGGTGAACCCGAGCGCGGAGGGGGCCAGGCTCGGCACGCTGGGTGCGGTCGGCTCGGTGTCTCCCTCCACCAGCTCCGAGGCGGTGGCCTCGGCGAAGCTGTCCTCAGTGGCGGGATCGATCGACACGCCATTGGGGGCCAGCCGACCGAGGACGTAGCGGTCCAGCGGGCTTTCTCTGGTAGGAAACTCCTCTGCCGGCCCGCCAAGCGGCCCGAGCAGATCGGCCAGGACCAGCTTTTGCAGCTCGTCGCGAATAGTCCGCTCATCCGGTACGGCGAGTACGCCCTGCCCAGTCACGGAAGTGACCGTAGCGGTTCGGTGCGACAACGGAGGGTGGCGCGTTCGGGTGCCCTGATCCGTTAGGCTTGCGCGGATCGGTCATGCGGCGTTGCCACCCGGCACATTGCCCAGGCGAATCGAGGTGGCGAGATCTCCGAGCTGGAACCAGACGTCCTCGAAGAGTTGGACTCGCTCGGTCGGGCGACCGGCATCGAGGTCGATGACGCTCAGGACGCCAGAGCCGATCAGCCGATCGACCTGATCCACACTCCGTTCGATCCCGAGCGGATCGACGTGATCACCCGGAACACCACTGTCGACCTGCTGCTGTCCCGCATCCGCACCGGGCGCGTCGACCTGCAACCCGACTTCCAGCGTCAGGCCGGGATCTGGCGTGCGACGGGCAAGAGCCGGTTGATCGAGTCGCTGCTGCTGCGCATCCCGTTGCCCACCTTCTATGCGGCGGAGGGCGACGACGAGGCGTGGGCCATGGTCGACGGCATCCAACGGCTGACCACGATCGCGCAGTTCATCGAGCCGGCGGCGATTGATCAGGCGCCGCTGCGACTGGCGAACCTCGAATACCTGGGTAAGGAATACGACGGCAAGACGTTCGACGACCTACCCGGTCGCCTACAGACCCGGTTGCGGGAGACCGAGTTGATCGTCCACCTTATCCGGCGCGGCACACCGGAGGAGGTGAAGTTCAACATCTTCGCCCGGATTAACACCGGCGGGCTGCCGCTGTCCCGGCAGGAGTTGCGGCATGCCCTTATCCCGGGTAAGGGCCGCGAGATTCTGCGCGAGTGGGCCGAGTCGGACGTCTTCCGATCAGCGACCAGCTACAGCGTGCGCAGCGAGCGGATGGTCGACCGGGAGATGATTCTCCGGTTCATCGCCTTCCGGCTGACCAGCCCGCACGACTACGATCACGACGACTTCGACCGCTTTCTGCGGGAAGCGATGCGCAGCTTGAACACGCTGTCCGTTGCCGAGGTCGAGCGGCTGTGGGCAGAGTTTGTGGCGGCCATGAGGGCGGCCGAGGCCATCTTCCAGCAGCATGCCTTCCGCAAACGTGACCGTGCCGGAGGCAGCCGTCGCATGCCGATCAACAAGGCGCTCTTCGAGGCTATCTCGGTCAATTTGGCAGAGTTCGATGGCGCTGGCCGGGCGTTTCTCGGCGAGCGGCGACGCAAGGTGGAGAAGGAGTTTGTCGGGTTGATGAACGACGTCGACTTCCAGGGGGCGATCTCGCAGGGCACGGGCGACCCGGGCAAGGTGCGTCTGCGTTTCGGGCTCATCTCGGAGATCTTCGAGTCGGTGGCGGAGCGATGATCCAACGACTGCGGTTGGAGAACTTCAAGGCGTTCCGGGAAATGGATCTCCCGCTCGGGCCGCTCACCCTGCTCAGCGGCGTGAACGCGGCCGGCAAGAGCACCACGATGCAGGCGCTCGCGTTGCTGCGTCAGTCGTACGACGCGGGGGTGCTCGACCACAAGGGCGGGCTGCTGCTCAATGGGGAACTCGTCGAGCTGGGCGTCGGGCAGGACGTCCTGCATGAGAACTACGCCGACGGGACCCACGGCGGCCAGGTCTTCATCGGGGTCGCCGCCACGATCGACGGCTCGGAGAGCGCGTGGCGGGTCGAATATCGGACCGCCGAGGACCGCGAGGCAGACCTGCTCAAGGTGCCGCAGGGGTGGCGTGTCGCCGACCTGCCGCGACCGCCCACGCAGTCGGGTCTCTTCGGGCCCGGCTTCCAATATCTGCGGGCCGACCGAATCGTGCCGGCCGTGACCTATCCGAAATCGTATGAGATGGCGGTGCGTCGGGGGTTCCTCGGAGTCCGTGGCGAGCACACGGTGAACTACCTGCGTGCCCGCAACGAGGACCCGATCTCCCCGCCCGAGTTGCGCCATTCGGCCGCCAAGTCGGCGGGCCTGCTCGATCAGACCGAGGCGTGGCTGCGGGAGATCTGCCCCGGCGTCGACCTGAGGGCCGAAGATCTGCGGGGCACCGACATGGTGCGGTTGAGTTACGGATTCGGGGGCACGGCTGGCATCAAGTCGTCCAACATCCGCTACCGCCCCACCAATGTCGGCTTCGGCCTGACGTATGCCCTACCGATCATTGTGGCCTGCCTTTCCGCAGGCCCGGGCCGGCTGGTGTTGCTGGAAAACCCGGAGGCGCATCTCCACCCGAGGGGTCAGACGATGGTCGCCCGGCTGGCCTGCCGGGCCGTGGCAGCCGGCGCGCAGGTGGTCATCGAGAGCCACAGTGACCATGTGCTCAACGGCGTACGACTGGCCGTTAAGGACGGGGTGTTGACGCCCGATCACGTGGCGTTGCATTATTTCGACCGGAACGACGACGGTGAGATCGAGGTCAGCTCTCCCGAGATTGACCCCGATGGCATGTTGTCGCAATGGCCAAGGGGCTTCTTCGACGAGTGGGACAGGGCGCTCGATCGTCTGCTCGACTGACGAGGAGTGAATCTTGTCCTTGCTGTTGGTGCTGAACGAACTTTCCTATCGGGAAACCAAGGCGCGGCGCGAGGATATCTCGGATTCACTGCATGGTCTCGTGAAACTGCTGCGTAAGGTCCGTCAGCACCGCACTGACGTTGCCCTGGTCACCGAACGTCGGTTCTTCGATCTCGATTTGGGCGATGACTATTCCGTCCGAGAGTGGGCCGGCGACGGGCGTAATAGTGACGCGCTGCGCTACCTCCGTGGCATGCGCCAGCGCGCGCCGTTCCGGGACGTTGCCCCGGCTGACCTGCGCGACGGGGCAGAGTACTTCCACGGAGAGCAGCCGGCCGAGGGGCTGGGCACCGCCCACCAGGTGGGTGGGCTGGCGGTCAGCCTACCGCTGGCACAACTGTGGGACGAGACACTGCTGCGCCTGAGTCAGCACGGCCTCGCCGAGGACGACGCGGGCGCCATAGTGCTTACCCGCGCGGAGGTGGGCGTGCGGCACGCCTGCCGGCCCGGGCACGTCGACGAGCATCAGCAGTGGCTCTGCGACTCGGAGCTGACCCGAATCCACTCTGGAGCCAAGCTCTGGGAGGCGCGCGAGGACATCTTTCCGCACCTGCGCTTTCTGCCCAGCGTTGCCGACGACCTGCTCCGGCTCAGGTCGGCCTGGCTCCAGCCGGTGAAGGAGCGGCTCGCCGAGCTTGAGCTGACGGCCGCAGCCTGGGTGCCGGCGATCGAGGCCGGCCCGCGCTGGCGGAGCAAGGTGACGCCGGAGAGCGACACCCGTAAGGCGCTGTGCCGATTCGTCGATACCGACGGCACGACGAGGGTCTTCGACTGGCACGCGCGCTTCACGCCGGGTGCGGGGAGGTTGCACTTCCGCATGGACGGCGCCCACCAGCAGCTCGTGATCGCCTACATCGGAGCCAAGCTCGGCTGACCGCCATCCGTAGCCAACGTGCGACCGGGCTGAGGATCCGCGGGGACCAGGACGGCGCTGCCGGACCAGTCGATGTCCTCGTTCGTGATGGCCTTGTCGGGTTCGTCGTCCTCGTCGAGGGTGGAGTAGCACGCGTAGTAGCGGCCGAAGCCGTACCCACCGGCCGCGAGGGTGGCCAGCGCCCAGGGACGTAGCCGGTCGTGCAGCTTGTCGGGGGCCAGCCGGTCGACCGGCACCCGGATGACACCGAGCAGGTCGTACCACTGGTCGGGGTTGCCGGCGTCGACGATCCGGCAGAGCGAGAACGCGTGCCGCACCTGCGGCTCCTGGCAACGCCACCTGACCTGGTTGAACATGTTGCCTCCTCGGATCATCGACGATAGGGGATCCCTTGACGAGGATGCACCGCATAGACTTTGATATCAAGGGTAGCGGTCAAGGCACTGAGAGTTCCTTGAGTGGAAGGAGGGGCGATGCCCCTTACGCCGTCAGGCACGTCCGGGTCGCGTAGGTCTCCGGTACGCCAGGAGCTTTCGCCCGTCGTGCAAGCGTGGGAGATGGGTCTGCGGTTGCGCCAGCGCCGCGAAGAGATCGGTTTGACTGCGGCGGCGGCTGGTCGCGCCATCGGCATCATTCAGGCGTACGTCTCCGGAGTGGAGGCGGGCAGAGTGAAGCTTCCGGCCTCCCGGCTGGCGCAGGTCGTGAAGGTCTACGAGCTGGAGCCCGAGGAAGCGGCCGAGTTGGAGGAGTTGCGTGCCGGCGCGAGCCAGCGTGGCTGGTGGTACGAGTATTCCCAGCTCTTTCCGGCCGAGTTCCTCCGGTTCCTCGGTTACGAGGCCGGCGCCAACCGAATCCGCTACTACGACAACGAGCTGATACACGGTCTGATGCAGACCGAGGAGTATGCCCGAGCGGTCATCGCCGGAGGCACCACGACGATTCGGCTCACCGAGGTCGACAGAAGAGTGACCGCGCGGATGTCCAGGCAGGCGCGACTGTTTGCCGACAACCCGATGCGCTTGACTGCGCTGCTTGGTGAGGGAACGCTACGCCAGCAGGTTGGTGGAGCGGCTGTGATGCGCGGCCAACTTGATCATCTTGCCGGACTGGCGACCGAGCGGCCGGGGCAGATCGAGATCCGGGTGCTGCCGTTCTCCGCTGGCGCGCACCCTGCGCTCGGTGGCTCCTTCCAGATCCTGTCGTTCCCGTCGCCCAGGTTGCCCGACCTGGTCTGGCAGGAGGTGCTGACCTCGATCGACATCATCGACCAGTCCATCCGGGTAACCGACTACCAAGTGACGTTCGCCGAGGCATGGGAGCGCGCGTTAAGCTCCGACGAATCGCTCAGCCTGATTCGTCGGATCGCCAAGGAGATGACGTGACCCCGTCAGACCGCACTCCTGGGGAGAGCTGGTTCAAATCCTCCCGCAGCTCCAACAACGCCAACTGCGTCGAGGTGCGGTTCGTCGGTGGCGTGGTGGGCGTCCGGGACACCAAGGACCGCAGTGGCCCGGCGCTCGCCTTCGACGGCCGCTCCTGGGCCAGCTTCCTGACCGGCCTCAAGGGTGGCGCGACGAGCTGACGACCACCACCCTTGCATCCGATGGGCGGAGCGATCGCATCAGAGAAGCCCTCGCTTGACAGCCCACTCCTCCACCTTGCGCCGCAGATAGAGGCCGAAGTTGGGGTGGTTCACGACCTCTTGAAATTCCGGCTTGCCGTCGAACTTGTGACGAAGTAGCGCTAGCGCCTGTTCGGGACGCCTTGCGCGTTCGGCGGAGAGGCTGCCCCCGACCACTCCGTTAATGCTGAGAAGCAGCTTTTGTTGAAGATTCGGGTTGCTTTCGTGCGCGGCTATCGCCGATCGCAGCAGGTCGGTCGCCGAGTAAAAACCGGGCGCGCGCGTGAATGCTGCGAAATCTGTCAACCTGAACCACTCGACCCGCCGGCCGCCGACAGAAGCCACACCCGAGCCCGCCGATGATTCTCTCAGGGCCTGCAATTGAAGCTCACCAGATGCTGCGGGCGCAATGGTGCCCGGCGACGAGTAGACACGTCGTTCAGCCTGGACCTGGAAGGTGAACAGGAAGCCGGGCTGAAGGAGGCTGCGCAGCCGCATGAATGCGGCATCCGCAGAGACGCCTGTGCGGTCCAGGCCGGCAAGGATGAGCCCCATGTCGGTACTGTTGATCAGTGGCAGGATGTGGCGGTCGGGGATGAGAAGATAGCTGGCGAAGCGTGTCGCTTCGCGCTCCTGATCACCCACGTCGTGTGTGGGGCTGGAAACCTCTTCGGTCGGTCCGACTATAGCCTGACACCCCACTGTCCCGTAGTGCCAGCCCATCTTGATGTGGCCGTACTCGTGGGCGAGAGTGAGCATTTCCCGGCGTCGAGGTAGTCCGCTGCGCACGAAAACCTGCGGTCGCGGCAGGTGCAGATCGTGGACCAATGCGTCGCAGCCAGTGAATGGCCAGTCCTCGAAGTGGAGATCTGCGCAGCCTTGGATGAGCGCTTTTATGTTGACCGGAGGATCGAGGTTGTATCGTTCAACGATGGCCGAAGCGAGGGACTTTGCGGGTTCGTCAGGGCTTCGGGTAGACCAAAGTCCGAGGTCAGTCTCTTTCATTTGTCGATCTACAACTATCCGATTCGTCCTCGTGACTTTAGCCAGGCAAGCACCTGCTCCGCATCAGTCGTGTTGCTCGATCGTGCGGCTGCGCCCAGTGCTCGGTCAGCACGGAGGATCTCCGGAAGCGGTTTCCTCGCCCGATGGGCGGCCATGATGAAACGGAGAGATTCGGGACGCTCGCCCCAGGTTCGATATTCTTCCCACGTCATTCCCAGGAACTCGTGGAGCTCCATGGATGAAGCCGGGCTTCCGGCCGGTGAATCATGCCACCGATCGATATAGTCGTCGATTTGGTCGAGAGTTGCCGCGCCCCGCAGCACGTCGTCGACGAAGGTAGATCGATCGTCGGATCGCTTTCTCTGCAGAAGCTTAAACATCGATCTTCCTTCCTCTGACCGCCGGCTTGATGAACTCTCCAGTGTGTACGTCCGCGACGCCAATATGGCGGCCACGGGAATTGAAAACCTCTAGCTCGCAGTGCTGGCCATCATAGGTGAAAATGCGTCCGGCTCGATCTCGCCACCGACGAACTCCGTTGCGTGCTCCCAAGTGCTCTAGATCATCTACGATGCAGGGTCTGGGCAGGGGTGTGTACGTCAAGGTCAGTATGACTCCGATGCAACCGCGGTGGTAGTGCGCGCGCCAACCCGAACCTCAGACTGTAGCGATACGGGACCTTCGGTGCTTAATGGCGCGCGAACACCCTGAGAGGTGATATTTGTCAGACTTCCGACACCAATGCTTAGAACAGGGCACCGGGCAGGGGGAATAGCCCGCCGTCAAGAGCTGGCCCGATCGATGCCGGGTCGTCTGTCGGCGCGTCTGCTGATCGGGGTCGTGGAACGGCCTTCGTCGGCTTCCGGGGCTTGCGGCGGGCGGTTTGTTGGGGCTGTTCTTCCTCGTGGCGCTGGTGGTTGAGTTCGAGGAGCAGATCCAGCACGTCGACCTGGGCCTTCGGGTCGATGGTGTGCCGGGTGCCCTGTCGGGTCCGGTGGAACCCGTGCCCCAGCGTCAGGTCGAAGCGGTACGCCTCGGTCACCGCCTCGTCGATCTCGACGTGGATCTCCCGCAGGCGGCGGATGTCGGCGCTGGTGACCTGCTCGTCGTGCACCAGGTTGTAGAGCTTCGTCAGCCCCAGCTCCCGCCCCAACATCACCGACCGGCGGTACGAGTCCAACTCCGCCCCGACCTGCGTCATCCGCTCGGTCGCCTTCGGCTGAGGTAACGTCTCGTAGACATCCGACGGTGCGTAGTTCAGGTCCGCCTTCATGGTCGACGAGTTCTTCCAAGCCCACGCGACGTGCAGGGCGCTTGAAAGTAGAGACAGGTGGGCTGGCATGTCCGTGGCGACGACGCCCAGCTTATGCGCGAACACCTGCCCGGTCGGTACGAGCAACGGCAGGCCGGTCTTGCTCACCAGAGCAATGACCAACACCCGGTCGAGCCCTTCGATGGCCGAGTAGAGCTCAGGTCGCCTTCGCTCATACTGCCACCATCGTTCACGGGCGCTGGTGCTGTATTTGTTGCGCAGTCTCTCCGGCTTGACCTCTCGTTCGACTATGGCGAAGCAGTCGGGGTATTCCTGGGCGCGTTCGAGCGGCCAGTTGTGGAAGTTGATGACCCAGCGGCGGGCCGAGCAGTCGGGCCGCCCGTTCAGGTCCTCCCCGTTGAGGTAGGGAAACAGCACGTCCTCGTTGCGCGAGTCCTGGGCGATGAGCTCCTGCGCCTGCTCGGGTTCCAGCAGGAAGCCGGTGCCCAGGACGTAGGAGCCGATGTATGACTGGGCGGCGTTGGCGGCCAGGCGGTACGGGTTGCCGGTGACCCGGGACCGGGCGTCCAGGGACGGGGTGATGCCCGGCACCGAGTGTCCGTCCAGGATCGGCTGCTCGTCGGCGGCGGTGTGGCCTACCCACAACAGGGAGACCTCCAGCGAGGCGGTGCCCGGCCAGGGCTGGGACTTGTTCGCCCGGTAGACCGTCCAGCCCAGGTCTACGGCCTGATCGAGTCCGACCTCCCGGGTGTCGCCCTGGGCGATCGTGTTGGTGGCGATGATGCCGACCCGCCCCTTGCCGGTGACGCTCAGGTTGCGCAGCAGGAAGTAGGAGCACAGGTCGGCGCTGCCCCGCTTGCCCCGGCCGACCCGCTCGACCAGGTATTCGCGGACGTCCGACCCGATCGCCCCGGTCAGGCGCTGGCCACCGATGAACGGCGGATTGCCGATGACGGCGTCGAAGCCGGCGCGGTTGACCACCTCGGGGAACTCCAACGGCCAGTGCAGCGGCCGGATCGGTACCGACCGGGAACCGCGCAACCAGCCGGCGACGGTGATCTCGACCCGCTGCTCCAGCTCCGCGTCGTACGGTCCGTCGAGCAGCCCGTACACGTCGTCGCTGATGCCGAGTAGGCGGCCGTCGTACTTGCTCTCCGGGTCCTCGGTGTCGTCTTCCGGGTCCCACGGGCGGCGCTGGGGGCGGACGGCGGTGGAGAGCGCCGCGCCGACCACCGCGTCGGCGGCCAGCCGCAGGCCCTGGCCGAGCTGGTCGACCTCGGCGAGCGTGGCGGCCTTGTCGGCGGCGTCCCGGGTGTCCTCCACCACTGTCGCGCCGATCGACACGCGCAGCCTGGTCATCTCGTCGACCGTCCGGTGTAACCGGCCGACCAGGTCGCCGAAGAACCGGCTGTGCTGGAAACGCCCCGCCTTCGGGTCGAGGTGGAAGGCGGTGAGCTGATCGACGGAGGTGATGCCGACCAGCGAGTCGCCGCAGCGGAGCGCGTGGTCGAGAAAACCGAACGGCTTCCCCTTCGCCAGGGTCACCAGCCACAGCGACAGCTTCGCCAATTCCACCGCCATGTCGTCGCGGTCCACCCCGTAGAGGCAGCGGGCGGCGACCAGACGGCGAGCCGTGAGCAGCAGCTCCTCCCGGTCCGGGTTGCCGTTGGCCAGGTCGGCGAGCTCAGCGGGAAGCCCGTCCCGCTGCCAGGCCCGCACCACCACCTCGGCGAGGTAACGGCAGGCAGCCACCAGGAACGCCCCGGAGCCCATCGCAGGGTCGAGCACCTTCAGCCGTAACAACTCGTCGGCCGTCTTGGCCCGCCACACCCCCTCGTCGGTGACGCCCTGCGCGGGGCCGGGAGCGAAGCAGAGCGGGGCGAGGGTGTGCCGGACGACCTCCTCGGCCAGCTCGCGTGGGGTGTAGTGGGTGCCGGTGTTGCGCCGGTCGCCGAACTGGGTGAACAGCACCGAGCCGGCGGGAAAGACAGTGGGCAGGTCCCGCAGGTCGGTGCGGAGCAGGCCCCAGAAGGGGCGTACCCGATCGGTCAGGTCGGCGTCGTTGTCACAGGCCGCGTGCAGCGCGGCGAGCTGGTGCGGCGCGGGCGTCGCGACCCTGGCCTTCGCCACCTGTCGGGGGGTGAGGTCGCACCGGGCGATTAGCCAGACCCCCAGCTCCGTCTCACCCTGGGCGGCGGCGGCCTCCAACTCGGCCAGCGGCAGCTCCGGCTCGCGCTTGCCGAGCAGACCGACGTGCGGTTCCCGCACCCGGGCGCAGGAGAACTCCAGCAGACCCTCGTAGACGTGGCCGAGCTGCTCCACGCCGAGGCTGGAATAGCTGAGCTGCTCGGCGGCCCGGCCCCGGTGCCGCAGCACCAGCAGGGCGTCCAACATCTCGTGTACCACCCGGTCGGTGACCGCCGCGTCGACCAGCCAGGGGAACCGCTCGGGGTCGAACAGCGACCCGCCGTGGGCGGGGATCCGCAGGTCGGGGTGCTCGGAGCCGCCGTGCACCGCGGCGAAGAGGGCGAGCAGTCGGGGCCAAGCGGCGGTACGCCGATCGCCAACCTCGTCACCGTGCAGGTCACGGGCCGCGCCGAGCTGACCGTGCAGGGTGGCCGCTCCGTACGCCTGCGCGTAGAGCGGGTCGGCCACGGGCAACAGCCGCTGCTCCTCGGCGTAGAGCAGAAAGACCAGGCGCATCAGTACGGTCAGCGACCCCCGGTAGATCTCCCGGTCGCTGACCTTGCCGAGCAGCAGGCCATCGGCTTCCCGGTCCAGCCGGGCCAGCTCGCCGACGAAGAGCTCCACCGCCCGACGGACCTGGTCGCCCAGGGTGGTGGTGATCTTGGTGAGCGCCTCCGCACTACGGGCGAACAACCCGGCGAGGCCGGTCGACGGGCGGCCGTCGGCGTCGGTCGGCGCAATCAGCACCCGGGACGCGGCGAGTAGGGTCGCGAAGCCGCGCAGCAGCGCCGGCTCCTCCAGCCACAGATCGGCGTCGAAGACACCCACCCCGGTCGGCTCACCCCGGCGGGCGTGCACCAGTGCCCAGTGCTGGCCGTTTGTCACCAGCGCCAGCGGCACGCCGGTGTCCCGGCACACCTGGGCGGCCTGCTCGACGGCAGCCGGCCGGTCACCGCGGGCGAGGGTGAGCGGTGCCGCGAAAGGCAGCCGGTGGACGTGCAGCCGGGCCGCACTGCCGCCGCCGGGTCGCGGACCGGACAGCACCGCGTCCGGCCGGTAACCATCGACGCCGATGGCCCCGTGCGCACCGTCGGCACGGGCGCTGGCCGGATAGCCCAACAGCTCGCCGAGGACCAGCTCGACCCACGCCGGGCCGAGCAGGTCCGGGGCGGCCTGCACCTCGGCCCAGCCCCGGCGGATCCGGTCGCGGATGTCGTCCGGCACGGTGTCCAGGCCGTGTGGCAGCACCTCGACGAGCACCGGCACCGTCAGGAACGGCCCCTCCGGGCGCAGCAGGCCCAGCCACTCGGCGTGCTGTTCGGCGATGCTCAGCGCGGCCGGTCGGGCCCGCTGCGCGGGTGGTCCGGCCGGGCGGTGGCCGGTGCCCGCACGGCGGGACGTTCCTCGGGACTGGCGGGGGATGGCGGGCATCAGCGGGCACCTCGGGCCAGGGACGCGGGGACCAGGAAGGTGACAGCGGCCGGGAACCAGCGGGCCGTCGGGTCGGCGTAACGGCGGCGCAGGGCGTCGCTCTCCCGCTCGCGCTGCGCCGGGATGTCGCGCAGCCGGGCCTTGAGCGCGTCCCGGTCGGCGTGCAACTGGTCGCGCTCGACGGTGAACAGGGTGGTCTGCTCCCAGTGCGGCTCGTCGGCGAGCTTGCTCCGGATCGAGGTTTCCAGCTCGGTCAACACCGCGCCGACCGCGGTGACCTCCTCCTCGCAGCGGCGGGCGAGCAGCCCGTGCAGGCTGCGGGCGCGTTGGTCGGCGCGGGTGCCGAGGGCCCGTGCCAGCGGCCCGTTCAGCGTCGGCCACAGCTCGGTCAGGCTCTGCTGGACCTGCTCGGCGGGGACCTCGTCGGTCGCGGCGGCGAGTAGGGACTCCAGCACCTCCTGGCGGGCCCGGGTGAGCTTTCCACCCTCGAGCGGGCCACCGGCGGTCACGATCTCCTCGTGTAACCGCGTGCCCTCCGCGCCGGTGACGACCACGCGGCCGTGGGCGACCAGCGCCGGGGTACGCAACAGGTCACCCGGCACCACCCGGGCGGTGACCCGACTGAGTTTCGCCCCGCCGGACCCGACCCCGCCCCGGGCCTGGGCCCACAGTTCGGCCCGGAGCAGGCGTAGGCACATCTGCACCAACCGGTGGCCGAGGTGCATGAGCACCACGTCGGTGCGGCCCACCGTCACATCCGGGTCGAAGGTGATCGGGCGTTCCCGGCCGGTCACCGGATGCAGCAACCCGTCGTTGCGGGCGGCAGCCCACGCGCCCGGCAGTTCCGGCAGGCGGAACCAGGCGCCCGACGCGCCCGCCGGGGTCGGCGCGTCGATCAGGTCCCGGCGGTGGGCCAGCAGCAGCCCGGTACGGACCACCCGTTCCACGGTGACCGGGGTGAGGTTCAGCTCCGCCCGGCTCCCCTTCAACGTGTCGGTGAGTCGTTGCAGGTCCCGGGCCAGGTCGCGCTCCACCCGAAGCCGGGCCCGACTCGCCCGCCGGTCGATCTCGACGTCGGTGACCCGCCAGTCGGTCTGCTTACCGGTCATCTTCCGCTCGACCTGGGCGGCGATCACCTCACCGGCGCTGCCCAGGTCGGTGCGGATCGCCTCGACCTTCTCCACCGCCACCCGCAGGAACGCCAGCTCGTCCTCCAGCGAACCGGTGGTGTAGTCGACCTGTTGCCAACCGGCTGGCACGAAGTGCAGCACCTCCACCCGGGCGGCCCGCTGACCGTGCCTGTCGATCCGGCCGTTGCGCTGCTCGAGACGGTTGGGATTCCACGGGATCTCCCAGTGCAGCAGCCGGTGACAGTGCCGTTGCAGGTTGATGCCCTCGCTGGCGGCGTCGGTGGCGAGCAGGACCCGGACGTCGTCGAGGTCGGGATGCTCCGTGAAGACGTTCTTGACGTGTTCCCGCTCGTCGGGATCCTGCCCGCCGTAGAGCAGGGCGATCCGCTCCGGCGGGTAGCCCGCGCTGAGCAGCCGGTCGTGCAGCCAGCGCTGGGTGTCGCGGTACTCGGTGAAGATGATCACACGTGCGGCGGACCACTCACCGTCGGGTCGCACAATCGGATCCAGCCAGCGGTGCAGCGCGGCGAGCTTGGCATCCGGCCGGTCCTGGGCGGAACGGGCCCAGGTGCGCAGGTCGCCGAGGAGCGCCCGCTCCTCGGTCGACAGCGGGGCCGCGTAGTGGCGGACGGTGCTCAGGGCGTCAGCCTCGGCGCTGGCATAGGCGGTGTCGTCCTCGGCCGTCTCGGCCAACCGGTCGATCACCGGTTGCAGGACCTTCTCACCGGCCACCGGATCCGCCCCACGCGCCGGCCCGCCGGGGTCGGGCTGGTCCCGGGCGGTCATCGTCGCCAGGTGGGTCTCCACCGTCTCGGCGAACGCCTTCGGCGACGAGAAGAGCCGACGCTTGAGCAGGGTGGTGACGAAATCAGCGGCGATCTCTCCGGCCCGGCCCTCCGAACTCGCCCGACGGCTCGCCGCATACCGGCTCAGCAGGTCGTGAGCGTGCTGTTCGGCAGCCGGGTAGTCGACCTCCAGGTAGTTGAGGTGCCGCGCCGGGAACCGGGGAGTGCCGTCCCACCGCGGCGGCAGCTCGCTCTTGAGCCGCCGCACCATCACCCGGGCCAACTGCTCTTCGGTCGGCTTGACGCCCCGGGCGAACCGCTGATCGTCGAGGAGCTCCAGCAGCGCGGTGAACGACTCGGTGAAACCGTTGTGTGGGGTGGCGGAGAGGAACAGCCGGTGCTCGCAGTGCGGGGCGAGAGCCCGGATCGCCCTCGTACGCTGCGAATCCACCGCGTACCGGCCCCGGCCGGACGGCGCACAGGTGTGCACCTCGTCCACCACCAGCAAGTCGAAGCTGCGCGGATAGCGCGGCGTCGCCGGCAGCACCTCGCGGAGCAGCCGCATCGGCCGGTCCCGCTTGAGCCAGTCCACGCTGACGATCAACCTGGGATAGTGCGTCCACGGGTTGGTATAGAGACCCCGGGCGCGGCGCAGCTCCCGCAGCAGGGGCGCGTCGACGATCCGGAAGTCGAGGCCGAACTTGTCGCGCATCTCGTCGCGCCACTGTCGGGTCAGACCGGCCGGGCAGACGATCATCATGGTGCGGGCCCGGTGCCGCAGCATCAGCTCCTGCATCACCAGCCCGGCTTCAATGGTCTTGCCGAGGCCGACGTCATCGGCGATCAGCAGGTTCGTCCGCGGCATCGACAGCGCACGGACCACCGGGTCGAGCTGGTAGTCCTCGATCTCGATGCCGGAGCGGAACGGGGCTTGAAGGGCGGTACGGTCGGCGGAGGCGATGGCACCCCAGCGCACCGCATCCAGGAAGGCCGCCAGCTGCCCGGGATCGTCGAACCCGTGCCTGGGGTCCGGCAGCGTGGCGCTGTCGTGCACCAGTCGCCCCGGCTCCAGCTCCCAGATGACCCGCAGCTCCTCGTCGCGGGCGTCGTCCTCGATGCTGACCAGGGTGGCCAGGTGCGGGGCGACACCGGTGAAGACGTGCGGATCACCACTGGTCACCTCGCTGCGGACGACGTCGGCGACGACCCAGCGTCGGTTGCGCACCGTGACGAGCTGGCCCGGCGCCGGAGGACTGTCGGTCTCCATGGTCATTCGGGTCGAACCATCGGTGCGCTCCTTAGCCCTCTGAAGGCGTCATCCCTGACTCATCGAGCGATCCGTGTGGCGGTGGACGCTCGGGCGGCAGGGATGAAGGTAGTACAAAGATCTACATTGGATCGTCCCACGATCCACATAGGAAACCTCGGAATCCAGTCTCGATCGGCTAACCGACAGACCGCCGAGCTGGCGGACGACCTCCGCGAGGCCGAGCGCGACCCTTTTTGGGCATGCCGGAACCCTTCATGCCCGGTATTGCCGAGTCATTGGCGTGCATCTATAGTTGCGCGGATCACAACAATCATGGCCGTGGTGACGCGGCCGGGTCGTCGAAGCGCTTCGACGATTCGTCGTTCAGGCCCGTCAGCCGGGTGTCGAGCCTGGTCACGCCGGCCTCGGCGTCCGCTGGGCGCCTGTCGTACGACATGAGGAGAACCGCATGCGGAACTGGCGCCTTCGGCGCGGAATCACCGCGCTCGCGCTCGCCCTGCTAGCCCTACCGGCCGTTCCCGGCACCGCGCTCGCCGAACCCACCTACCCGTTCCGAGATCCCAGCCTGCCCGTGAACGTCAGGGTCGACGACCTGCTCGGCCGGCTCACGCAGGACGAGAAGATCTCCTGGCTGCACCAGTACCAGCCCGCCATTCCCCGGCTGGGCATCGGCCTGTTCAAGACCGGCACCGAGGCGCTGCACGGGGTGGCCTGGTCCACCGACATCGACAACAACGGCGCGGTGGTCAAGGCTCGCGGCACCGCCTTCCCACAGCCGGTGGGCATGGCGAGCACCTGGAACACCGACCTGATCCGGCAGGTCGGTTCGGCCGTCGGGGACGAGGCGCGCGGCTACCACGCGCAGAATCCCCGGGTCTGGGGGCTCAACCTCTGGGCACCGGTGGTCAACCTGCTGCGCGACCCCCGGTGGGGCCGCAACGAGGAGGGCTACTCCGAGGACCCGCTGCTCACCGCGAAGATCTCCACCGCGTACGGATCGGGAATGACCGGCGGTGACCCGAACCACCTGAAGAGCGCGCCGACCCTCAAGCACTACCTGGCCTACAACAACGAGGTCCGACGCGACGTGACCTCCTCGAACGTGCCACCTCGGGTGCTCAACGAGTACGACCGCGCGGCCTTCAAGCCGGCCATCACGGCCGGTGCGGCGACCGGGGTGATGGCGTCGTACAACCTGGTCAACGGTCGTCCGGCGACAGTGGACCCGGACCCGATGACGGTGTTCCGGGACTGGACCGACAGGCCGCTGATGAACGTCACCGACGCCTGGGCGCCGAACAACCTCGTCAACACCCAGAAGTACTACGCCACCCAGGCCGAGGGCAACGCGGCGATCATCAAGGCCGGCCTGAGCAGCTTCATCACCGACGACACGAACGCGCAGCCGACCATCACCGCGATCAAGCAGGCCCTCGCCGCCGGTCTGCTGACCGAGGCCGACATCGACGCCCGGATCCGCGAGATCCTCGACATCCGATTCCGGCTGGGTGAGTTCGACCCGGGTGGCGGCCGGCACGGCGGCATCACCCCGGACGTCATCAACAGCCCCGAACACCAGCGGTTGGCCCGGCAGGCCGCCGGCGAGGCGATGGTGCTGCTGAAGAACGAGCGGCAGGCGCTACCGCTGGACCCGGCCCGGACCCGCAAGGTGGCGGTGCTCGGCCCGTTGGCCGACACCCTCTACTCGGACTGGTACGGCGGCGACCTGCCCTACCAGGTGACCGCGCTCGACGGCATCCGCGAACGGCTGGGCAGCTCGGCCAGTGTGCGCGGGCTCGACGGGGCGGACCGGATCGCGCTCAAGGACGTGTCGACCGGCCGGTACGTCTCTGCCACCGGCACCACCGACGCCGACCCGGTCCTCGGGACCGGTGCCGTCCCGGCGCTCGTCGCCCAGTTCGACGTGGTCGACTGGGGGCAGGACGTGGTGACGTTGCGCAACGCCGCCAGCGGCCGCTACCTCGGCTACAACTGGGGGCCGTTCATCACCCGCGACGAGCAGCCGAACGGCTGGTACGTGCAGCAGCAGTTCAAGCTGGAGCCGCAGGCCGACGGAACTGTGGTGCTGCGCTACGTCGGCTACGAGACCACCGAGAGCTGGTTCGGCGCCGACACGTACGTGACGGTCGGCGACGACGGCGCCCTCAAGCTCGGCGCATCGACCCCGGACGCCGCGACCCACTTCAGTCGCAACCTGATCAGCAGCGGCATCGACCGGGCCGTGGCGGCAGCCAAGGCGGCCGACACCGCGGTGCTGGTGGTCGGCAGCAACCCGTTCATCAACGGTCGCGAGGCGCACGACCGGACCTCGACGGCGTTGAGCGCCGGCCAGGAGGCACTGGTCAAGGCGGTGGTCAGGGCCAACCCGCGGACCGTGCTCGTGCTCCAGACCAGCTACCCGGTCACCATCCGATGGGAGCAGGAGCACGTACCGGCCATCGTCTGGACCACCCACGCGGGCGCGGAGACCGGTCACGCCATCGCCGACGTCCTCTTCGGCGACCGTAACCCGTCCGGCCGGCTCACCCAGACCTGGTACCGCTCGGACTCGCAACTACCGCCGGACCTTCTGGAGTACGACATCATCTCGTCCGGGCAGACCTACCTCTACAACCGCGCGAGGCCGCTCTACCCGTTCGGCCACGGGCTGTCGTACACCCGCTTCCGGTACGGCCAGCTGCGTGCCGGCGCCCAGTCGGTGGCGGCCGACGGCACCATCACGGCCAGTGTCGACGTGACGAACGTCGGCAGCCGGACCGGGACCGAGGTCGTTCAGCTCTACACCCACCAGCGCACCTCGCGGGACACCACCCCGATCCGCCAGCTCAAGGCGTTCCAGCAGGTGAAACTCGCGCCTGGGCAGACCCGTACGGTGACCCTGCGCCTGCCCGCCGCGGATCTGGCGCACTGGGACGTCACCCGCAGCAGGTGGGTGGTCGAGTCGTCAGTCCACGACCTGATGATCGGGGCGTCCGTCGAGGACATCCGCGCCCGCGCCGCGGTCCGGGTCCGCGGTGAGACCATCCCGGCCCGCGACCTGTCCCGGCCCACCCGGGCGGAGAACTTCGACAGGTACGCGGGTGTCCGGCTCGTCGACGAGACGAAACCCCGCGGTACGGCGGTCGGTGCCACCGCCGCCGGTCAGTGGATCTCCTTCGACGGTTCCGCGCTGCGTGCCGGCGAGCGCACCTTCACCGCGAAGGTCGCCAAGGCCGGTGCGGGTGCCGGCACGATCCAGATCCGGATGGGGTCGCCCACCGGCCGGCTGCTCGGCACGGCAACAGTGCCCAGCACCGCTGACGACTACCGGTACGTCAGCGCCAGCACCGAGTTGGCCCGGGTCGTCGGTACCCACGACGTGTACCTGGTGTTCGACTCCCCGCTGCGGCTGGCGGAGTTCTCCATCAGCTGACCGGAGGTCGGGGCCGGGTCGATCGTCGACCCGGCCCCGACCTGGCTCGGGCCGCGTGCCGGCTCGGTGCTCGGCGGTGACGTCGTCGCAGCACTGTGGATTCGTCGGACGACATGATCAGGGGTGTCCGGGCGACATGGTTGATCTGCCCGGTCCGTGGGCATTTCTGTATAGACGCTCCCCGATTGACTGTTGCATTGGTCAGACGTGTGACCTACGCTCCCAGTAAGCATTTCGGGGCGGTTAACAAAGAGTGCGGTCGGGGCGACGGAAATCCCCGCCGGCCCTTCGTGGCGTCGCTGTTCCCTACTCGTCGCTCGATACGCACTTTGGGCACCACATCGACGACCAGTGAGAGGAACAGACGTGAAGTCAGCCTTATCCACCGCTCGAATGTCAGTGTTGGTGGCGGCGGCGCTTGTCGCCGCCACACTGCCGGCAGTGCTGACAAACCAACTCCCGGCCTCGGCCGCGGTCCAGGCGACCTACTATGTCGCCCCGGACGGTAACGACGCCAATCCGGGAACGTTGCAGTCGCCGTTCAAGACGATCCAACGTGCACGGGACGTCGTTCGAACGATAAGCGGGAACCTGACCGGCGACGTCAACGTCCTCCTCCGGGGCGGCACCTATCCGGTGACCAGCACCATCGAATTCGGGTCGAGCGACTCCGGCACCAACGGATACCGGATCAGCTACGGGGCCTACGCCAACGAGAAGCCGGTCCTTGACGGTGGCGTCCAGGTGACCGGGTGGACCCAGCACAGCGGCAACATCTGGAAGGCGCCGCTGGACCGCGCCAACAAGCTGCGGGCGCTCTACGTCAACGACAAGCGCGCTGTCATGGCGACGAAGACGATCAGCTCGGGCGGGTGCTTCGGGACGTACAACATCACGGCCAACCAGGCCGCGTGGGCCTGGGAGTCGGGGTCGCAGTGTGACGGCGCCAGGTACAACCAGAGCGACTTCCCCGCCATCGCGCGCAACCAGGACGACATCGAGATCGAGACGGGCACGACCTGGACCACTGCCATCGTCGGCGTCCGACAGGTGACCACCGACGGCGGGAGCCGGGTCGCTCTCTTCCAGCAGCCGGGTGCGGCCATCGCGCAGGGCGCGTTCAACGGCAACGCCCAGGTCGGCGGCACTCACAAACTCATGAACGCGTACGAGTTCCTGGACGCGCCGGGTGAGTTCTACTTCGACAAGGGCACCAAGACGGTCTACTACTACAAGGCCAGTGCCGAGAACATGTCGACAGCCACGGTCTACGCGCCGAACAACGTCACCACAGTGCTGCGCGTGGCCGGCACCTCGACGTCAAGCCATGCCCGCAACATCACGTTCTCCGGTCTGACGGTGCGGCACTCGGACTGGAACCTGTTCAACGTCGCCGGCTCGTCCTTCAAGCAGGCGCAGCAGGGCAACCTCGGCGCCCAGGTGTACGCGAAGGGCAACTTCCACGTCTACCACTACCGCAACGTGGATGTCACCCCCGGCATCATCCAGATCCAGAACGCCGACGGCCTCCTGCTGCAACGCAACCGGATCGAGCACACCGGCGCGGACGGCATCAGCATGGTCAACGACGTGCAGGGCACCCAGTTGATCGGGAACGCCACCAACGACATCGCGGGGTCGGCCATCAATGTCGGTCATCCCCAGCACGTCTACATCGGCGACGGCACGTCGACCAACCGGGAGAAGTACTCCGCGTCGGTCGAGGGGCTGCCGAAGAACATCGACATCAAGAACAACTACCTGTACGACAGCGCCGTCCTGTTCAACGGGCACAGCCCCATCTCGGCGTACTTCGCCGACACCCTCACCATCCAGCGCAACCGGATCGAGAAGGCCCCGTGGTCGGGCATCACGCTCGGCTGGGGCTGGTGGAACTTCGACGGGTCGTCGGGTTCGATCCAGCCCAACCGACCCACCACGACGGCGAGAAACAACACCATCAGCTACAACCACATCATCGACACGGTGCAGCGCCTGAGTGACACCGCGCCGATCTACACGCTCGGCAGCCAGCCCGGGACGACGATCACCAACAACTATCTCCAGGGCGTGCCCTCGGGCCACAAGTACGGACTGCACCCGGACGAGGGATCGGCCTTCATCACCTTCCGGGACAACGTGCTGAGCATCGACAAGAACGTCACCTGGATGATCAATTCAGACGACTTCGGGCGCAAGCACGACCTGAGCATCACCCAGATCTACGGCCCGATCAACAAGGTCTCCAACAAGAACCTGCCGAACAGTACGGTCGCCGACATCCTCGTCTCCTCCGACTACGTCTGGCCGGCGGCGGCGTACAGCATCGCGGCGAACTCCGGCCTTGAGGACGCCTACCGGGACATCATCCCGGCGAGCAACTTCTCCGCGCCGAACTACGTGCTGCCGGCCAGCACGTTCGTCGCCAGTGCCACGGCGTCGATCCCGATCCGGAGCACCGGCGACGCCACCAAGTCGGTCTGGCTGGCACCGTCCGGCACCACCACCTTCACCGCCGGGGCGACGATGACCAGGGCGGCCGGCAACGCGACGTCCATCGCCGTACCGACCACTCAGGGCGAGTACCGCCTGTACGTCGTCGACGCACAGGGCAACCGGTCGGCCGAGTCGACATTCATCGTCCGGCAGCAGCAGGGCGGCGGCAGCGGTACGGGGCAGGGGCAGCTCGTGGGTGGCCAGTCCGGCCGCTGTGTCGAGGTGCCGAACTCGTCGACCACGAACGGCACCCAGGTGCAGCTCTACGACTGCGGGAGCGGCACGAACCAGCGGTGGACCGCCACCAGCAGCAGGCAACTGACCGTCTACGGCAACAAGTGCCTGGACGCGTCCGGGAACGGCACGGCCAACGGCACCCAGGTCATCATCTGGGACTGCCACGGCGGCACGAACCAGCAGTGGAACGTCAACAGCAACGGCACCATCACGAACGCCCAGTCGGGGCTCTGCCTCGACGCGAACGGCGCCGCCACCGCCAACGGCACAAAGATGATCCTCTGGTCCTGCAACGGTGGTGCGAACCAGCAGTGGACGCTGCGTAGCTGACCTACCCAGAACCCCGGGGCCAGGCCGACACGGGCCTGGCCCCGGCTATTTCTGGTAACCGTAGTTGTCGCAGGTCCGGCGTCCCTGGACACAGTTCCTGGTGCGCTTGTTCATGGTGTCGACGTCCCACATCACGAACGCGTCGCCGTGCATCGACGAGGCGCTCTTACCCTCCTTGTCGGAGGAGAGGTAGTAGCCCGCCGGGGTGCCCTTCGCCGGGTACTGGATGTCGAAGGTGATCGCCGGGATCCGGACCGGGTGGCTGGTCGGGCAGCCGTTGCCGCCGCCGTACGCCACATGGTCCTTGTGGTTGGGGCTGTCCAGGTGCTTGCCGTCCCAGCAGTCGGGGAACTGCATCATGAAGTGCAGCGTCGCGTCGCCCCCGCAGATGGGCCAGTTGCCGTTGGTGCTGCGGGCGATGCCGTCGAGGTCGCCCGGGCCGTAGAAGGCGCAGTAGAACTGGCCGGTCGCGCCCCGCGGGGTCGGCTTCTTCTTCTTGGCGTCGCCGGAGATCATGCGCAGGCCGTTGGGCATCGGCATCTGGCCTGTCGAGTTCTTGGCCAGCGAGCGGTAGTAGACCCGGAACCCGGTGGTCTCGACCGGCTTTCCCGTCGCGTTGTCGTAGAGCGTGGGCACCCAGTAGGCGGAGTGGTCCTGGACGGGCTTGCAGGAGGTGGCCGTGAACTTCGTCAGGTCGCCGGCGACGGTGCTCGCATCGACGGCCTTGTTGCCGACGAACGAGTGCATGTGTGACGCGCCTGGTAGGCCGGGGGCGACGATCGGGTCGTCCGGAAGCCGGTGGCTGTACTGGCAGTCGGCCCGGAACTCCGGGAGGTTGCCCACCCCGGACGGAACGGGGTCGATCTTCAACGCCCGGTACGCGTCGGCCTGCGCCTTCCAGGTCGCCCGGTCGACCGGAATCCAGCCGGTTGCCGGGGCCTTCGGCGCGGCAGTGGTCGACGGTGTCGCGCCGGTCGGCGGTGTCGTGGCGGCCAACGGCGTCGCGGCGGTCGATGCCGCCAACCCGGGCGACGCCGGCTGCCCGGCCGGTGGCGACGGGTATTCGAGGGCGTTGGCCGCGTTCGACGGCTCGGGCGTCACGTCGCCACTGGCCAGGTACACGCCTCCGGCGGCGATGACGAGCGCGACTGCGGCTCCCGCGGCCGCGCCCAGTCTGGTGCGGGTGAACCAGCTCGGCGGGCGGTGACGGGGCGGCGGTTGGCTCGCGTCCGGTTCGGGCAACGAGGCGTACGACACGGGTCACTCCCAACGAGCTGACGACGGCGCTGACCCGGACGGCCACGGCCGCCGTATGGTAGGCGCTTCCCGATCACGACCGACAGCTTCCTAAACCTTCCTTAAAGAAGGTTGTGGATATCCATGCCGGCCATGCTCGCGCTCCACAAAGGACCGCTGGGCAAGGGCTTCGGCCGCACCCACGTCGGTCGCATGGTACGGATCTTGTGGTGGTGAGCGGTCAGCAGCGGAAATGTCCGCGCGCGAGGTGCTACCGGCCAGTTGGCGGGTACCGGTGGGGGATGACGTCGACCTGGAAACCCCACGAGAAACACGGTGGCCTGTCGGACAAGGACAAGCGCGAGTTGCCGGAGAGCGTTTTCGCGTTCCCCGACAAACGCAAGGAGCCGATGACCGACGCGGGCCACGTCCGTAACGCCATCGCCCGGTTCGACCAGGTCCAGGGCGTTACCGACAAGGAGCGTGACCTGGCATTTCAGAACATCCTCGCCGCCGCCGCCCACTACGATGTCGAGGTCGCGGAGACGAACTGGCGTCAACTCGGCAAACTTCCGCACACACCGAATCCGGCCCACTGACCGGTTCTGGCCGCGCACCCGCCGGATAGGGACGCCCGCCCTGGGTAAGCGGCGCGGATGCCCGCGAAGCAGCAGCCAGCAACCGGCGGCGACCCGTCCCCGCGTGAGGGGTCCCGGGCCGGCCGCAGGTGGGACGGCCTGCGCGAGCGGGTGCGCCATGGGCTGCGCACCCGCGCCTGGCGACTCCGCCTCTACGGGTTGCTGTCCGTGCAGGCCGGCCTCGCGGCGGCGCTGGCCTGGTTCGTGGTGTTCCAGTTCCTGGGCAATCCCACCCCGGTCCTCGCGCCCACCACGGCGGTCGGCATCGTGGCCGCCTCGATGGGCTCACGCCTGCGGCGCACCATCGAACTGCTGGTCGGGGTGGTCCTGGGGCTCGCCGTCGGTGACACGCTCATGCCGTTCTTCGGCATCGGGGCCTGGCAGACCGGTGTGGTCGTCGTGCTGGCGATCATCATCGCGGTACTGCTCAAGGGCGGCGGTTCGCTGCTCACCCAGGCCGGCGGCACCGCTGTGCTCATCGCCACCCTGGAACCGCCGGTACGGGACCTGTCCGTGCCCCGTTTCGTCGACGCCGCTGTCGGCGGGTTGATCGGCCTGGCGGTCGGTCTGCTGCTGGTGCCCGTCCACCCGCAGCGGACCGTCAAACGGTTGGCCGAACCTGTTCTCGACCCGGCCGTCACCGCCCTGCACGACCTGGCCGCAGCGCTCCGCCAACGCGATCTCGGCGCGGCCCAGCGGGGTCTGGGCGCGCTGCGGACGCTCAGCCCTCGACTGACCGCGCTGGACGAAGGGCTCGACGCTGCGCAGGAGGTGGTCCGACTGGCACCACTGCGCTGGCGTGAACGACCATCCCTGGCCTTCTACACCGAAGCCGTCCGCCACATGGAGCGCAGCCTGCACAGCTGCCGGTCCATCGCGAGGCGGCTCACGAAAGCACTTAGGGACGACGAGCCGATATCCGAGGAGTATCCCGCGGCGATCGACCTGCTGGCGACGAGCGTGCAGACCCTCAGATGCGCGATCCGCGCACGGGAGGAACCACGGGAGGCCCGCCAACAGATCCTGGCGGCCGTCGAGCTGGTCGGGAAGGCGCAGGGGGCAGCCGCACCGGATCCGACCCGCCCGCACACCCACCGGTTGGGCTACTCCGGCATGATCGCCGCCGGTGAGTTCCGTACGGCGGCACAGGACCTGCTCATCGCCAGCGGGTTGGATGCCGACCGGGCGGCGGAGCTGGTGCGGCGGACGGCGGACCCGGACGAGTGGGGCTGAGCCCGGCGCGTCAGGTCGTCGTGAGCGAGGCGAGGACGTCGAGGTAGTGCGGGTTCTTCATGACCCCCAGCACGTTGCCGAACGGGTCGACCACCGCCGCCGTGACGAACCCCTCGTCCCCGTGCGGGGTGATCGGCTGGTATTCCGTGGCACCCATCGCCAACAGCCGCTCGACTGTCGCCTCGAGGTCGTCGACGCACCAGTGCATGACCGCGCCGCCGGGCCCGGTCGCCGCGCCGGCCGGCGCGTACCTACTGTCGATGATGCCCAGCTCGGCCTGGTAGTCCCCGATGCGGAACTCGGTGTAGGCCGGGCGTCCGTCGGGGCCGGGGCGCATGAAGTACGCCTCGATCCCGAGGAAGTCCGCGTACCAGGCCGTGGCCGCTGCCACGTCGTCCGCCCAGATGTTCAGTGTGGCGAATCCTCGCAGGCTCATCGGGTGTCCTCTCGTCGATGTCGTTGGTGGTGACGGTATCGACCGCTGCGGAGGCTTCGCTTCCGCAATGAGCTGTGGGTCTCGACCGTGTCGGGCGGCGGGCCGCATCTTTCGGCGGTCCCCGGGTAGTCGCTGCCATTGCCAGCACGGATGGCGGGGGACAACGTGCAGAGCTACCCGGCGGTCGAGAACCACGGTCTGATCGGTGACCTACAGACCGCTGCGTTGATCAGCACGGACGGCACCGTCGACTGGTTCTGCGCGCCGCGCTTCGACTCGCCGAGCGTCTTCGGCGCGCTGCTCGACCGCCGCAACGGTGGCCACTTCCAGCTTTCGCCCGACGGCGTCGACTACTCCAGCAAACAGCTCTACCTGCCCGGTACGCCGATCCTGATCACCCGCTTTCACAGCGCTGACGGTGTCGGGGAGCTCTTGGACTTCATGCCCGTCACCGGTGCGGAGGCCACCGACCGGCATCGGTTGATCCGCCTGGTCCGCATGGTCCGGGGAAGCATGTCGTTCAGTTTCGACTGCCAACCCCGGTTCAACTATGGACGCGACCCGTTCGAGCTGGACGTCCACCCCGAGGGGGACGTCTTCCGAAGTCGCACTCTGAGCCTGACCCTCGCCCCGTTCACAGGCAGAAGAGGGTTGATCGACGCGGGAGCCATCCACCGCGACGCGAAGGGTGTGTCGGCCCGGTTCACGCTGCACGCTGGCGACGTCGGTGGGGTGGTTCTGGAGACCGCCGCCGGCCCGCACCCGCCGCGAGCGCTGAGCACCGACGAGGCGTGCGAACTGCTGGCCGAAACCCGCGACTTCTGGCGGCGGTGGGTGGACCGTTCCCGCTATCGGGGCCGTTGGAGGGAGGCGGTCGAGCGGTCGGCGATGACTCTCAAACTGATGACGTACGCGCCGACCGGCGCCCTGGTCGCCGCCCCCACCGCAGGGCTGCCGGAGCAGATCGGCGGGCAGCGGAACTGGGACTACCGCTACACCTGGATCAGAGACGCGTCCTTCTCCGTCCATGCGCTCCTGAGCATCGGTTTCACCGACGAGGCCGAGAAGTACCTGCTCTGGCTGGACGCGCGCATCCGGGAAGCCCGAGACCCGGATCTGCCCCTACAGATCATGTACCGCATCGACGGCTCACCGGATCTGCCCGAGGAGGTGCTGGGCCACTGGGAGGGTTACCGTGGTTCGTCACCGGTGCGGATCGGAAACGGCGCGGCGAGTCAGCTGCAACTCGACATCCACGGCGAGGCGCTCAACTCCCTGGAGCTCGCCGACCGCAACGGGCTGGTCGCACCGTACGAGGGTTGGCGAAAGACGGCGGAGTTGATGGACTGGCTCTGCGAGCACTGGGACCAGCCCGAGGACGGCATCTGGGAGACGCGTTCCGGGCGTCAGGACTTCACCTATGGGCGCGTGATGGCCTGGGTGGCGCTGGACCGCGCCGTCCGCCTCGCGCAACGTCGTGGCCGCCCAGGCGACATCACCCGTTGGACGACCGAACGCAACACCATCTATGAGCAGATCATGACGCGCGGCTTTCATCCCGACCGGCAGGCGTTCGTGCAGCACTACCGCACGGACATCATGGACGCCTCACTGCTCGCCATGCCCGGGGTCGGTTTCATCTCACCACTGGACCCGATGTGGGAATCGACGCTGCGCGCGATAGACGCTGACCTGGTCTCCGACAGCCTGGTCTACCGCTACGACCCGAACGCCTCGCCGGACGGCCTCGCCGGCACCGAAGGCACCTTCAGCATGTGCACCTTCTGGTACGTCCAAGCCCTCGCCCAGGCCGGCCGCCTCGACGACGCCCGGTTGACCTTCGAGAAGATGCTGACCTACAGCAACCCGCTCGGCCTGTACTCCGAGGAGATCGCGCCGACCGGCGAGCAGATCGGCAACTTCCCGCAGGCGTTCAGCCACCTCTCGCTGATCAGCACCGCGAACCACCTCAACCTCCTGCTGGACGATCAGCGCTGACCGCCCGGGTCAGAACAGCGTCAACGGCTCGACCGGGATCGGCTCGGGCAACGCGTCGAGCCCGGGTACGCGTGCCCGTACCTCGTCGTGGAACCGGCGGGCGAGCGTCGGCGCTTCGGCGTTGTCCGGGGTGTGGATGAACATCGTCGGCGAGCGCCCCTCGCGTAGCCAGGTCACTGTCACGTCGATCCAGCGCTGCCACCCCTCGACCGTGCGCGTCGGGTCGTCGCGGCCGAGGTAGCGGACGATCGGCCGGTCGGTCAGCGCGAGGGACCGGAGCGGCACGCGGGGCTTCCTGGTCCAGGCGTCCCGCTCCGCGTCACTCGTGGGCGGGCTCGCGAAGAAGGCAGTCGTGTCGAAGGGGATCCACTCGGCGTGGGCGGCGGCGAGGGTCGCTCCGAGCAGTCGGGCCGCTCGCTCCTCGGTGAAGAACGCCTGATGGCGCACCTCCACCGCGTACCTGTGGGACTGCGGAAGCTGTTGCAGGAAACGGCCCAGGGCCGGGACGTCGGCGGGCGCGAACGAGCCGGGCAGTTGGATCCAGAGAGCGTGGGCGCGCGGGCCGAGCGGTTCGATGGCGTCCAGAAAGGCGCGCAGTGGTTCGTCGACGTTGGTGAGCCGGCGTTCGTGCGTGATGACCTTGGGAAGCTTGAGGACGAACCGGAAGTCGGGGCCCGTCTGGGCGGCCCACGAGGCCACGGTTTCCCGGGCCGGGGTCGCGTAGAACGTGGTGTTGCCCTCCACTGCGTCACACCAACTGGCGTAGTGCGCCAGGCGCTCGGTGGGCGGCAGCCGGTGACCCGGCCACGACCGGTGACTCCACATCGCGCACCCCACGTGCAGACGCATGACCGCCCTCCCGACTTGACCGGAGCCCACCGTATCCGGGCCGGCGGACCCGGCGAGGCCACGGTCCGGCAGGTAGGGTCCGTCGCCATGCGTGTGCTGTTCGCCAGTCTTGCGTCCGTCGGTCATACCTACCCGCTGATCCCGCTGGCGATCGCCGCCCGGGACGCCGGGCACGAGGTCCACTTCGCCGCCGGTACGGAGGTGCACGCGCCACTCGCCGCGCACGGCCTGCGGCCGTTCCGCCCCGGCGACGCCTTCTACGAGGTGTACGCCGAGGACCTCGCACCGGAGCTGGCGCGGCTGCGGCCCGACCTGGTGGTGCACGAGTGGGGGTTGCCGGGGGCGGCCGTGGCGGCTCACCGGGCCGGGATCCCGGGCCTGTGGCACGGGTTCGGCCGGCTGTTTCCCGAGGGCATCGGCCTGGAACTCCCGACCAGGAACGCCGAGGTCGTCGGTCGGCCGCACCTGGACATCTGGCCACCCTCGCTGCAGGACAGGGACTTCCTCGCCACCGAACGCCGGATCGAGCTGCGACCTGTCGCCTTCTCGACGCCGGCCCCACTGCCCGCTCGCGTGGGCCGGCCGCTGATCTACCTGACCCTCGGCACCGCGTTCGGTACGCCGGAGCTGCTCCGCACTGCCATCGCCGGTCTGGCGACGCTTGGCGCGCAGGTGGTGGTCGCGGCGGGCCGGGTGCCAGTGGAACAGCTCGGAGAGATCCCCGACCAGGTCAGCGTGCATCCGTGGGTGTCGCAGGCGGAGTTGCTGCCGCTCGCCGACGTGGTGGTGCACCACGGAGGCAGCGGCACCACCCTCGGCGCACTCGCGGCGGGCGTACCCCAGTTGTTGCTGCCGCAGGGCGCGGACCAGTTCGCCAACGCGGAGGCCCTCACCGCGGCCGGGGTCGGTCTTCGGCTCCTCCCCGGGGAGGTGGACGCGAGCGCCATCGCCGAGCAGACACACCTCCTGCTGCCGCGGCGTGGTCAGGTCGAACAGCGCGACGCCGCACGACTGATCTCCGAGGAGATCGCCAGCATGCCGTCGCCGGAGGCCGTTGCGCAGCTCCTGCCGGAGTACGCCGCTTGATGGGACCACCATCGTCAACTCAGGGTTGACGAGACAGATGCGTCAACCTATGGTTGACGCATGACAGATCCTCTTCAGATCGGCAGCACCGTCAAGCTCGACGACCTGATCCAGGCGATCAAGACAGCGCACACCGACGCGCTCGACCAACTCACCGACGCGGTCATCGCCGCCGACCACCTCGGCGAGGTCGCTGATCATCTGATCGGGCACTTCGTCGACCAGGCCCGGCGCTCGGGCGCGTCCTGGACCGACATCGGCCGCAGCATGGGTGTCACCAAGCAGGCCGCCCAGAAGCGCTTCGTGCCGAAGGCGACCGACGCGGCCGCGCTCGACCCCAACGCCGGCTTCGGCCGGTTCACCCCGCGCGCCCGCAACGTGGTGATGGCCTCGCAGGAGGAGGCCCGCGCCAGCGGCAACGCCGAGATCGGCCCCGAGCACCTGGTGCTGGGCCTGCTGGCCGAGCCGGAAGGGCTGGCCGCCAGGGTGATGGCCGGTCGCGGCGCCACCCCCGAGGCGGTACGGGAGGCGTTCGCTGCCGTCCTGCCACCGCGCGCCGAGCAGGTGCCGGACCTCATTCCGTACGACGCGCGCGGCAAGAAGGCGCTGGAGCTGACCTTCCGGGAGGCGCTGCGCCTCGGGCACAACTACATCGGCACCGAGCACATCCTGCTCGCCCTGCTGGAGCAGGAGGACGGCGCCGGCGTGCTCACCAACCTGGGCCTGGAGAAGGCGACGGTCGAGGGCGACCTGGCCAGCGCCCTCGCCGCCGCCGTCGGAAAGAAGTGAGAACCCGGGGTCAGGACGCCTCAGGGAAGCCGTAACGCAGGGCGTGCTCCGGATCGGCCCTGTCGATCTGGCGTACGCCCGCGTCGGCGAGTCGCTTGTTGACCTCGTCGAGTTGCTCGCGTACCAGCCGGGCCTCCTCCTCGGTGACCCGGCCCCGGTGTGGCTTGCCGGCGTGCTCCAGCGTGCCGTAGTCGATCTTCTCGGTGGTCTTGCGGGCCTTGGGTGGGCGGACCCGCTCGGCCGTCTTCAACAGTTGCGCCATCGGCACGTCGGTGGCCATCGCGTCGAACTCGCTGGCGGTCAACACCACCCGGCGGGGCTCACCGTGGCCGTGCCGATCGTGGATCTCCACCACCGCCACGTCCAGCGCGGCGTCGTCGATGTTCTCCACCTCGGCCGGGGTGGCGTCCAACTGCACGGGCCCGGCGACCAGGTCCGGGTGCTCCAGTACGACGACGCGGACCACCTCGTCGTCCTGCTGCAGAACCGTGCCGGTGAAGTCGGAGACGTGGATCGTCTTCTTGCCCATGCGCGGAGCTTCTCCTGTCGTAGGCCGGGATGGCGGACCACAAGAAATTACCCGACAGGTGTGCGAAAGCCCTCGCTGGACCTCCTCCGGTGTGTCGGCCCCCGAGCGAACGTCAGAGGCCACCCGCTCGGTGGTGCGTCAATGGTTGTTCAGGCGGTGCCGACTGGAGCTGCCGACGGAGAGCTTGTTCAGGCCGGCCCACGACAGGGCGCCGCCACCGACCGTCCGAGGGTTCCGGTAGCGCGGCTGGGGCGGATTGCCCCCGACGGCCTCCGTCGCCCGCCAGAGTCGCTCGGGGTCCTGCTGGTAGTGGTCGCTCGGCTGAATCGGCATGCGTTCACCGTCCCAAACAAAGGTGTCCAGATATGGAAATACATATGACGGTCGATCCCGGTGCTCGGTTCCCGGACCCTTTTCCGCTCGGCCCTGACGTATCCTGCGCCCGGCCCTGCCGTCCGGCGTACGGTGATCGACGACGGGTCGGGTGACGCGGGGAGGTGCGCATGCTCGACCGGCGACTTCACCTGCACCTGGCCACCTGGCTCGGCCAGTGGCCGGCCGGGCCGGGGTTGCACGTGGTCGCCTCGCAGCGGCGTGCCGAACCGGCCTGGGACGGCCGGCTACGCCCCGCGCTCGCCGTGGACACCGGGCAGAGCGCCGTGCTCTCCGTGGCGCCGGACCGGGTGGCGGCGATCCGCGCGTTGGTTCGCCGTACGCCGGCTCGGTTGCTCGCCGCGCTGCCGGAGGCCGTCGGCCGGCCCGAATTCTGCGTACACGACGGTCCCTTCCGGTGGAGCCGGACACCCGCTCCGCTGCCCGACGTGGGGGAGTGGACCGAGCCGACCGCCACCGGGCTGCCGCCGTGGCTGCGACTCTTCGACCGGCCGGTGCTGGTGGTCCGTGACCCGGACGGCGCCTATCTGGCCGGTGCCGCGATCAAACGGCACGACGCGTACGGGCACGAGTTGGCAGTCGGCACAGTGCCGGCCGCCCAGGGGCGCGGCCTCGCCCGTCGGCTGGTGGCCCAGGCTGCGCGGCGGGTGCTCGACGAGGGAGCGATCCCCACCTACCTGCACGAGCGGGACAATCACGCCTCGGCCCGGGTAGCCGAAGCGGCCGGCTTCCCGGACCGGGGCTGGCGCGCGTACGGGGTCTATCCGCGCTGACCGGCCCGAAGCCGCAGCTGCCCGCGATCTTGCATTTTCTGTCGCGACACAGCCGGGCATTCCACGCATCTCGACCACCGAACCTGCAAGATCGGCGGGGCGGGGGTGATGGGCGCGGACCGTGGATCCCGGGCCGGATCCACGGTCCGCAACCTCCCCCCAGGCCCCGGTTCCGGGTGTAGCGGCGGGCCGCTACGTGTCGATCACGCTACGTATCGAACAGGCTCAGGGCAAGGTTGAAGCTGTCGGTTCGGAGTGTCTAAAAGCGGACTTGACCTGCGGCTTCGCCGGCCGAAGGAGGTCGACCGGGTCAGTGACGGAGCGTGCGAATCAGGTCGAGCACCTGTCGGGTCACCGGCCGAAGGACCCGAAGTCGGGACAGCGCCACAAGCCGATCGATGAGCGGCACGGCCCCGTCGATCAGTTGGCGGGTCTTGGTCTGGTCCGGCGATCGGTCGTGCACCCAGTAGAGGATCACGCCCATGTACGCGAGCCAGAGCAGCTCGGGCAGCTGTGGACGCAGCTCAGCGTCGACCTTGGCCGTCGAGCCGGTCAACGCCTCGCCGAAGAGGTCGATGGCCGCCTGTCGTGGGCCGGAGGACTCGGCGGAGAAGGGGCTCAGCGGCGAGGTGGGTTCCGCCGCCGTCTTGAAGAAGGTCGCCGCGAAGCCGTGTGAGGGCGTCAACACGTCGATCCCCGCGTGCAGCACTCCGGCGAGCCGGGGACCGAACGCCTCTTCCCGATCGAGCACGGGCTGCGCGGCGGCCCGGTGCTCGACCTGGGACTGGGCGTAGAACTCCTGAATCAGGTGGTCCTTGGAGCCGAAGTAGTAGTAGGCGTTGCCGACCGCCACGCCGGCCTCCTGCGCGATCGCCCGCATGGTGGTCTGGGCGTATCCGCGTTCGCGGAACAGCCGCATCGCGGTGTCCCGGATCAGCTGCCGGGTCTGCTCGCCTCGGGCGGTGGCTGGGTCACCCGCAGTGGTCGTCTGCGCAGGCTGTTCGGTCATCGAGGTCACCGTATCCCGCCGGTTCGTCGGTCGGCTCGGCCCACGGGTCGCGGATCCGCTCGCGGATCGCCGAGGCGGCGGCCACCGTCTGGCGGGCGAGGGGCAGCAGGTGCGGTCGGGCCAGCCGCTCGGCCGTGGACCGGTGGTCGGTCAGCGCCCAGAGGCAGGCGAACCAGGCGCCGTCGCCCGCGTACACCTCGCCGGTGTCGGCGATGACGGTGAGGTCGCGCAGCGTCGCGTCGTGGTTCAGGCCGGGGAAGCGTCGCCGGGCCTCGGCGGACCCGGCCGGCACGAACTCCAGGGGTACGAGCTGGGCGCGGGACGACAACCAGCGGCGGGCGGCGCGGCAGATCGGGCAGGCGGCGTCGAACAGGACGGTGAACCCCCGGATCCCACCGCCGGATTGAGCGGTGGGATCCGGGAGCCGACCGCCGCCACCGGTCGGGGGTCCGGTCATCGGGTTTGTGGGTTGTTCGTCGGGCCGACGCCCGGCTGCGGGCCAGCCGGCGGGGGTCCTGCCGGGTGTGCACCGGTCGGCTGCGGTCCGCCCGGGTACGCGCCGACCAACTGCGATCCGGGAGGAGCGGACGGCATGGGGAGTCGGCCGATCGGAGCGAGCGGGGGGTGGGTGGCGAGCTGGCGGAGTCGGTTTCGGCGGTAGCGGCCGAGCGCGAAGACGTTGAAGAAGTGCAGCGCGCCGAGCACCAGCAGCACCAAGCCGATCTTGAGAGACAGCTCCTCCATGGCCTGGCTGGTCGAGTCGACCGGGTCGGGGTGCTTCATCGCCACCGTGACGTAGCCGAGGTTGAGCAGGTAGAAGCCGACCACCAGGAGGCTGTTGACAGCCCGGGCGAGTCGTTCCTCGGCGAACACCTCCTCCAGGAAGACCTGCCCGTTGCGGGACAGCGCTCGCGCCACCCAGATGGTCAGGCCGATGCTGACCGCGAGGTAGATCACGTACATCCAGACCTTGGTGTCCATGTGGACGCCCTTCTTGAACGTGTTCAACTACCGACGTCATCAGACTAGGGCCGATGTTGAACATGTTCAAGAAGTGGCGACCAGTGACTGTGGACACTTCGGGGCCGGTGCCGGAGCGCGACATCCGGCCGAGCTTTTCAGCCCGGCCGGAGAACGCCGCGGCTCAGCCGGCCAGGCCGAGCACCTCGGCCGCCGCGCGACCGTTGGCGTGGCTCGCGCCGTAGGTGGTGACGAAGGCGCGGACGCCGACGGGCCGCCACTGTGCCGGCCAGCCCATCTCCACCACTGTCACCGGGTGCTGGGCCGCCAGGTCGGCGATCAGGTCCGGGCCGCCGGGCAGCCGGTGCAGGTGTCGTCCGACCAGGACGATGGGACGGTCGCCCGCCAGCCCGCGCAGCGTGGCCGGGTCGGTCTCGGCGGCGATCACCCGGATCTCCGACACCCCGTCCAGGTGCGGACCGAGGCCCCACGGGACCCGCCCCTCGGCGATCGTCGACTCGGTGTGCAGTTGCACCACAAGCGGCTGGTCCAGGCCGGTGAGCAGGCCATCCACCCGGACCGCTCGACGCGCCGCCGCGTACCCCAGCTCGGTGTCGCTGGTGGCCGGTGACCCGCTGACGGCCCGGGTCCAGGCGGCGAGATCGGCGGCGCGGCCGGCCGCCTCCTCGACCCGCGCCCTCGCCAGCCGGCCGTCGGCGAGCGCGTCGACGATCTCGGCGGCCACCCGCTCGACCAGTTCGGCGTCGACCTTCGCGCCGATGCAGAGCAGGTCGGCACCCGCGCTCAGGGCCCGGACCGCAGCCGGCCCGACTCCACCGGCGGCCACCGCGGCACCCTTCATCTCCAGCGCGTCGGTGATGACGGTGCCGGTGAAGCCGTACTCGGTGCGCAACAGGTCGACCAGGACGGCTCGGCTGAAGGTGGCCGGGTCGGCGCCGGTGAGCGCCGGAACCCGGATGTGCGCGGTCATCACGGCGCGCGCCCCGGCGGCGACGATGGCCGCGAACGGCGGTAGGTCCCGCTGGCGGAGCAGGCCCAGCGGAGCATCCACCGTGGGCAGTTCGTGGTGGGAGTCGGTGACGGTGGCACCGTGCCCGGGGAAGTGCTTGGCGCAGGCGGCCACCCCGGCGGCCTGCAACCCGGCCACGGCGGCGGCCGAGTGGGCGGCCACCCGCACCGGATCCGCGCCGAAGGACCGGGTGCCGATCACCGGGTTGTCGTCGGCGGTGTTGACGTCGACGGTGGGAGCGAGGTTGACGGTGATGCCGAGCGCTGCCAGTTCGGCGCCGATCGACTGGTAGACCCGTCGGGTGAGGGCCACGTCGCCGATCGCACCCAGGGCGGCGTTGCCGGGGTACGGGCTGCCGGTGGCGTGCGCCAGCCGGGTCACGTCGCCACCCTCCTCGTCGATCGCGATCAGCGCGTCGGGTCGACCGGTGCGCAGTGCGGCGGTGCTCGCCGCCACCTGCACGGGGTCGTGCACGTTGGTGCCGAACAGGGTGTGCCCGGCCAGCCCGTCGGCCAGCAGGTCGACCGCCCAGTCCGGCGGAACCGGTCCCGGGTACGCGGCCAGCAGCGTGCCCAGCGCGAGCCGGCGCAGTCCTGGATCCAACCCCACGTGTTTCCCCCTTCGGTGCCCCCGCGGGTACGAAACGTCGTACCGGTGGTGGTCCTGGCCCTGCCGACTCGGCCGAGCGTCCCACCGTCGGGTGACCGTTACGCTACGGCTACCCGTTCGCAGGTCGGTTTACAGTTAGCAAAGTTTACTAAAACTAGAGGACGTGTCATGAGTGCGACCCGGCTGCCCGGCACCCCCCGTCTGTTGCGGGCGCTCAACGACCGTGCCGCGCTGGAACTGCTCCTCGAACGCGGCCCGCTGACCCGGGCTCGACTCGGCGAGCTGACCGGTCTGTCGAAGGTCACCGCCTCGCAACTTGTCGAGCGGCTGGAGGAGCGCGGCCTCGTCGCGCGGGTCGGCGAGCAGGCCGGCGGGCGGGGGCCGAACGCCCAGCTCTACGCCGTCCGCCCGAGCAGCGCGCACGTCGTCGGCGTGGACGTCGGGCCGGACCGGGTGGTGGCCGCGTGCGCCGACATCACTGGCGCGGTCATTGGCCGGGTGGAGCAGTCGACCCGGGACACCGACGACCCGGTGGGCGTGGTGCACAACGCCGTCGTGCAGGCGGCGAGCAGCGCCCAGGCGCAGCTGAGCAGCGTACGACGGATCGTGCTCGGCACGCCGGGCCTGGTCGACCCCGGCACCGGCGACATCACCTTCGCCTTCAACCTGCCGCGCTGGCACAGCGGTCTGCTCGCCGCGTTGCGGGACGACCTGCACACACCTGTGGTCTTCGAGAACGACGTCAACCTGGCCGCCGTGGCCGAGGCGCAGTCCGGCGAAGCGCGAGGGCTGTCGGACTTCGTGCTGGTCTGGGTGGGCGCCGGCGTCGGCCTGGCGATCATGCTGGGCGGGCGGTTGCACCACGGCAGCAGCGGCGCGGCCGGCGAGATCGGCTACCTTCCGGTGCCTGGCGCGCCCATCCCGCGCGACGTCTCGCGTCGCGCCAAGCCGGCCTTCCAGCAGCTGATCGGCGCGGACTCGGTGCGCGCGGTGGCCCGCGAGCACGGCTACCCGGACGCCGACGCCGCCGAGGCGGTCCGCGCGGCCGTCGCGGCCGGCGCTGACGGCGGCCCGATGCTCGACGAACTGGCCCGTCGGCTCGCGCTCGGCGTGGCCAGCACCTGCGTCGTGCTGGACCCGCCGCTGGTCGTGCTCGCCGGCGAGGTGGGCCAGGCCGGTGGGGCGGCGCTCGCCGACCGGGTGCAGCAGGAGGTCGCCGCGATCACCCTGGTCCAGCCGCGAGTGGTGCCGACCGGGCTGACCGAGGAGCCGATCCTGCACGGCGCGCTGCGCACCGCCCTCAACGCCGTGCGCGACGAGGTGTTCGGCTCCACCGTCGGCTGAGCCCGCTGCGGCGGTCATGTGAAGGAATTCTTCACCGCGCCCTCACAGCTTGCAAGCTCCTGCCGGGCGTCGGCTCGGCCGTTCCGTCGGGCCGCCCGGACCCGGGCGACCCGACGGCCTCGACTCAGATCAGGTCGCGGCGACGGAACACGGCGAACGCCGCCGCGGTCAGACCGCCGGTGATCGCCAGCAGCACCAACAGCGCCGGCAGCCAGGTCACCGTATAGAACCCATCGCAGTAGGGGAGCTGGCCGCTGCCCCGGCAGACCTGTTCGTCATAGAACCGCGCCTCGCCGTTGAGCCACGCCCCGATGTGACTGGACAGCATGAACAGGTCCGACTTCCGCGCGTCGATGATCTCCAGGACCACTCGGCCACCCAACTCCCAGACCACCGCGTACGCGGCGAGCGCGCCGAGCGCCGCGGACGTGTGCCGACCCAGCGTGGAGATCGCGAAGCCCAGCGCGGAGGCCAGCAGCACCAGCACCAGTCCACGGCCGTGCACCGCGCCGAGTGAGCGCCAGAAGTCACCGTCCAGCCGGCCCGGCAACCCGAAAGCCTGCCCGATCACCCAGAACGTGGCGAGATAGGCCACCGACGCCAGCAGGGCCAGGACCAGCACCGCGCCGAGCAGGGTGCCCAGCTTGGTCGCGAGCACCGTCAACCGGCGCGGCCGCCAGAGCAGCAGGTTCACCACCCCGCCCGAGGTCAGGTCCGCGCCGATGTAGGAGGCGCCGACCAGGAACCCGAACAACACCAGGAACGCGATGAGGAAGTACAGCAACGGTTCGGCCTGCTCGGCGAAGGTGAACACACCCGGGAGGAAGTCGGCGGCGATCGGGAGGCGGTCCTGCCGGATCGGGTCGATCTCGGAGCAGTCGCTGGGGAAGTACCTGTCCCTGTCGGAGGTCGAGGTGCCGTCCTGGCGGGCCAGGCACTCCTGGTGGGTGGCCTCCAGGTCACGACGCGCCTCGGCGGCCTGCGTCCGCGCCGAGTTCAGCTCACTGACGCTCGGCTTGTGGGAGCCGGCAAGGGTGGTCGCCGCCGTGACGGCGAACGCCAACGCCAACAGGACGACCATGAGCTGCACGAAGCGACGCGCGGACAGTCGCTCCAACTCGGCACGCACCAGGTTCACGCGTCCACTCCCCGATTGAGGTCGATCACAGCTTCGCCCTGCGGCAGCGACGGGTCGCCGACCTGCCGGGGCACCGACGGATGCTCGTACGCGCCGGTCAGCTCCAGGAAGACGCTCTCCAGATCCGGTCGCAGCGGCGTCAGCTCGCCCACCCACAGACCCTGCTCACCGAGCACCCGGCTGATCGCCGTCGGGTCGCTCACCCCGCTCACCACCAACGCTCCGCCGTCCACCACCGCCGTCAGCTCGGCCGCGTGCAGCAGCTCGACGGCCCGCTCCGGCTCGGCCACCCGGACCAGGAACTCGTGCCGGTCGTGGCCCGCCAGCACCTCGTCCACCCGACCGGTCGCGACCCGCCGCCCCCGAGAGATGATCGTGACGTGGTCGCAGATCAGCTGGATCTCGCCCAGGATGTGACTGGACACCAGCACTGTCACCCCGTTGGCCGCCAGCGACCGCATCAGGTCCCGCATCTCCCGGATGCCCGCCGGGTCCAGCCCGTTCGCCGGCTCGTCCAGGATGAGCAGACGTGGGTCCTTCAACAGTGCGGACGCCACCGCCAGACGCTGCTTCATGCCCAGCGAGTAGCCCTTCACCCGCTCATCGCCCCGGTCGTGCAGGCCCACCAGATCCAGCACCTCGTCCACCCGCGAGACCGGCACACCACCGGCGCGGGCCAACAGCCGCAGCGTGCGGTAGCCGGTGAAGTTGCCGAAGAACTGCGGGCTCTCCACGATGGCGCCGACCTGACCCGCCACCCGGGGCAGCAACTCTGGCGACGGTTCGCCGAGCACCATCATCCGGCCACTGTCGGCGCGTACCAGCCCGAGCAGGGCCCGCAGGGTGGTGGTCTTGCCCGAGCCGTTGGGGCCCAGGAAGCCGTGGACCTGGCCCGCCTCGACCAGCAGGTCGAACCCGTCCACCGCCACCCGTTGGCCGCTGCGCAGGCTGCGGAAGCTCTTGCGTAGACCCTCGATCTCGATGACCGCGCTCATCTGCGCAGCTCCGTACGTCGGCTGGGCATGGGTCGTCCTTCGGGCTTGGTGATCAATGACACGGCGCTTCACCCTATGGCTGAGGTGCCGCCCATGGGGGGCACCCCGGCGCTGCGTGGTTGGATGGTGCGGTGAACCCGGATCTGGTGGTCAGCCTCGACGGCGTCGGCGTGCGCCGCTCCGGCACCGCCCTCCTAGAGGACCTGACCTGGCGTGTCGAGTTGGACGAGCGGTGGGTCGTGCTCGGCTCCAACGGGGCCGGCAAGACCACACTGCTCAACCTCGCCGCCGGCCGGCTGCACCCCACCACTGGTGTCGCGCACGTGCTCGGCGAGCGGATCGGCCGCACCGACGTCAACGAGCTGCGTACCCGGATCGGGCTCACCACCGCCGCGATCGCCGAGCGGCTGCCCGCCGACGAGCGGGTCAGCGATGTGGTGGTGACCGCCGCCTGGTCGGTGGTCGGCCGTTGGCGGGAGGACTACGACCGCGGCGACGAGGCGCGGGCGCGGGCACTGCTGAGTCAACTCGGCGTCGGTGGTCTCGCCGAACGCCGCTACGGCACCCTCTCCGAGGGTGAGCGCAAGCGGGTGCAGATCGCCCGTGCCCTGATGACCGACCCGGAGCTGCTGCTGCTCGACGAGCCCGCCGCCGGGCTCGACCTGGGCGGTCGGGAAGACCTGGTCGCCCGACTGGCCGAGCTGGCGTACGACCCGGACGCCCCGGCGATGGTGCTGGTCACCCACCACGTCGAGGAGATCCCTCCCGGTTTCACCCACGCGATGCTCCTGCGCGAGGGCGGAGTGGTCGCCCAGGGCCTGCTCACCGAGACGCTGACCGGTGACAACCTCTCCAAGACCTTCGGGCTGCCACTCGTCGTCGAGCGGTCGGGCGACCGCTTCACCGCCCGCGCCGCCTGAGCATCGGACAGGCGGAGACGGCCGTGCCGCAGACCCGGGTCGCCGTGGTGGGCAGCGCGAACATGGACCTGGTCGCGATGGCACCCGCGCTGCCCCGACAGGGCGAGACCATGCTCGGCACCGACTTCGTGATGGTGCCCGGCGGCAAGGGTGCCAACCAGGCCGTGGCCGCGGCCCGCGCCGGCGCCTCCTGTGCCTTCCTCGGCGCGATCGGCTCGGACGCCTTCGGCGTCACCCTCAAGGCCCGCATCACAGCGGCCGGTGTGGACACCAGTCAGCTTCGCGTGGTCTACGGCACCTCGGGAGTGGCGCTTGTCATGGTCAACGCCCAGGGGGACAACGCCATCGTGGTCACCCCCGGCGCGAACGACGCCCTGGTCGGCCTCAGCGAGGAGGAGCTGACCACCGTCCGTACGGCGGACGTCCTGGTCGCGCAACTGGAGATCCCGGTGCAGACCGTGACTGCCGCCGCGGTGGCCGCCCGCGAGGCCGGCACCAGGGTCATCCTGAACGCCGCCCCGGCGCGGGACCTCCCACCCGAGCTGCTCGCCGCCGTGGACCTGCTGGTCGTCAACGAGGGCGAGGCGCAGGCGCTCGCCGGCCGGGGTCGGGAGGAGCCGCGCGCGCTGCTCGACCTGACTCCCCGGGCCGTGCTCACTCTCGGCGGGGAGGGCGCCTGGTACGTCGACCGGGACGGCGCCGAGGTGCACGTGCCGGCGGTACGGGTCGACGTGGTCGACTCCACCGCCGCCGGTGACGCGTTCACCGCCGCGCTGGCCGTCGGCTGGGGCGAAGGGCGCGACCTGGTCGACGCGGTGCGCTGGGCGTCGGCGGCCGGCGCTGCCTGCGTCCGCAAGCTCGGCGCCTCGGTGGCGCTGCCGCAACGCGCCGAGATCGACGAGCTGTACGTACCGGCCTGAGCGCGGTCCGCGCTGAGCCGGCTGAGCGCGGTCCGCGCTGAGCCGGCTGAGCGCGTTCCGCGCTGAGCCGGCCCGACCGTCGCGGCGTGTCACGCCCGCTCGCCGGCGCCGGTGCGAAAGGCCCGGCGGTACGCCGACGGTGAGGTCAGCATGACCCGGCCGAAGTGGTGGCGGTAGGTCACGGGGGTGTCGAAGCCCACCGCGCGGGCGACCTGCTCGACAGCGGCGTCGGTCTCCTCCAGCAGTGTCAGGCTGGCGCGGACCCGCTGCTCGACCAGCCAACGGATCGGGCTGGTGCCGGTGGCTCGGGCGAAATGCCGCAGGTACGTGCGGGACGACATGTGCGCCCGGTCGGCGAGCTGGGCAACGCTCAGCGGCTCGGCGAGGTGGGCGAGTGCCCAGTCGAGGCTGACCGCGATCCGGTCGTCGGCCGGGTCGGCGGGCACCGGCGCCTCGACGAACTGGGCCTGCCCGCCGTCGCGGTGCGGCGGGATCACCAGTCGTCGGGCGACCGCGTTGGCGATCGCCGCGCCATGGTCACGCCGGATCACGTGTACGCAGAGGTCCAGCCCGGCCGCGCTGCCGGCACTGGTGAGCAGGTCGCCGTCATCGAGGTAGAGCACGTCCGGGTCCACCTCGACCAGTGGGTAGCGCCGCGCCAGCAGCTCCGCGTACCGCCAGTGGGTAGTGGCCCGGCGGCCGTCCAGGAGGCCCGCCCCCGCCAGCGCGAACGCTCCCGAGCAGATCGACATGATCCGGGCACCGCGCCGGTGCGCCTCACCCAGCGCGGTCACCAGCTCGGGCGACGGGTCAGCGGTCACGTCCGGTACGCCGGGCACGATCACCGTCCGCGCCGCCGCCAGCTCGGCCAGGCCGTACGGGGTGTGCAGGCTCGCTCCGCCGACCACCGGCACCGGCCCCGGCCGCTCGGCGCAGACCACGAGGTCGTACCAGTCGACGTCGAATTCGGGCCGGGCCAGTCCGAACACCTCGGTCACGATCCCGGTCTCGAACACCGACATCCCCGGGTACGCGAGCACGGCGACCCGGTGCGCGGCCGCCCGTCGTCGAGGCGCGGGGAGCGGTCGCGGACCGGTCGTGGTGGCCGTCGGGATCGGCATGGCGGGATGTTAGCGCAGGATGTCGTTCCCGCCACTCGTTCCGAGGTGGCCTGCTGGCGAGGATCGGTGCATGACTTTCACCTTCGCCGTTCCGCAGGCCGATCCGGCCACCGCCGCCGCCTGGTTCCGCAATCGGCTCAGCGTCGAGACCGACGTCAGTGACGTGCACGCCGACCTGTCGGCCCGTACCCCGGGTCTGGTGGTCGTCGACTCCCGGGGCGCGGCCGCCTGGGCGCAGGGGCACCTCCCCGGCGCGGTGCACCTGCCCACCGCTGAGATCGCGACCCGGTCGGCGGATCTGATCCCGCCGAGGTCGGCGGTTGTGACCTACTGCTGGGGTCCCGGCTGCAACGGCGCGACCCGGGCGGCGCTGGAGTTCGCCCGGCTGGGCCATCCCGTGAAGGAGATGCTCGGCGGGTTCGAATACTGGGTCAGGGAGGGGCTGCCGGTGGTGACGGAGGCCGGGCTGACCCGACGACCGGTCGACGACCTCACCGCGCCCGCCACGACGATCACCTGCGACTGCTGATCCACGGCAGGGGCGGGCTGGCGTTCACCCCACCGGCTCGTCGGCGAGCTTCTCGCCACGGCGGCGCAGCATGCCCAGCCCGGGGATGCCGGCCACGGCGAGCTTGAGGTCACGGGTGACGTCGAGCAGGTCGTGCAGGTCGGGGCCGACCCGGTCCAGCGTGGCCAGGATCGGCAGGATGTCCGCCGTCAGATGCTCCCGGAGCTTCGGCAGCTCGTCGATCAGGTGGATCGCCGCAGTGATCTCCTCATGGCTCAGCTCCCCGACGAACCGCTCGGCCATCGGTGCGGCCCGACGCAGCGCCGGCTCGTACGCCGCCAGCAACTCGGCTGCGGTGGCGGCGGCCTCCGTCGCGGTACCCACGGTGGTGGCGGCGCGGTTCGCGACACGGTCGGCCTCGGCGACCACCGTGGCCGCCGTCCGGGAGACCCGGTCGGCCTCGGCGACCACCACGGCGGCGGCGGAGGCCACCTCGGTGGCCGTGTCGATGGCGGTGGTCGCGGCGGCGCTGATGACTGCCACCTCGCGAACCGCGCCCTCGGCGTCGCTGAGCACCTGGTCGGTCCGGTCCAGGGTCGTCTCGATCCGGTCGACCACGCCGTTGATCCTGGCCAGCAGCTGCTCCACCCCGTCGAGCACGGCGAACGCGCGGGCGGGCACGGCGGCCATCGAGGCGGCCGAGCCGAGCGCCTGGTCGAGGGCGTAGCGGGTCAGACCGACCACGGCAGTCGGGGTGGGGAGGGGAATCGCCATGGGGTCAAGTGTGCGTCGGCCGTGCCACAACCGCCCGTCGGAGCAGGTCAGCGTGACTGTCGACAGGTCAGCGTGACTGTCGACCGGCGGTGTCGGCGCGGGCCACCCGCAGCGCCCACCAGATCAGCGGCACCTGCAATGGCACCCGGCCGTACGCGATGGCCCGCTGTGTCGGGCGTCGGCGCCGCCAGTCCACGGCCATCTTGACGTTCGCCGGCAGGACGGCGACGAAGAGGGCGGCGGCTGCGCGGCCGCCGGCCCGCCGGGTGGCCGGGTTCGCGACAGCCGCAGCCACCACCAGTTCGGCGACCCCGCTGGCGTACGTCCAGAAACGGGGCGGGCCGGGCAGCGCACGCGGCACGATCGGGTCGTAGACGCCGGGGCGTACCAGATGGGTGACGCCGGCCGTCGCGAGCAGGCCGGCCAGGGCGACGGCCTCGCGGCGGCGGGTGGTCATCGGTGGTCCCCCTGTTGTTCGACGGCGCGCTGCACGGCCCGGTAGATCTGCCCGAACCGTAGCGCGTCCGGGGTGCGCACCAGCAGGTCCTCCCGGCCGTGGTGCTGCACCCACAACTCGTGCACGTGGCTGCCGCGCTCGTAGGAGCGGTCCAGCCAGCCGAGGGGAATCTCCAGGAACGGTGCCAGCGCGAGCGCCCCCGCCGCGCAGGCGGCCAGGATGATCAGCGCCAGCTGCCAGTTGCCTCGATCCTGAGCCGACCAGGCCAGCGACAGCACGCAGACCACGGCGACCAGCGGCGGCAGCGAGAGCAGCAGGACCAGGACACCGCGCCCCAGCACACGGCCGCGTACGGCGAGGGTCTTCTGCCCCCGTGCGTGCCAGACGAACGTCACGTCGGACAGGGCGATCACGTGACCACCCGCCCGGATCGACTCGGAGGTCACCTGCACCGCGTCGTCCCGGTAATAGAGGGTCATCACTAAGCCTAACCACCGCGGTGCAAACCTCGGCGGGGTCGGCCGGCCGTGCCCGTGCCCGTGCGGTCTGCCGTGCCCGTGCCTCGAACGGGACAGGCTGGCTAGCGGCGCGTGACGGGGTGGGCCGGCTGGCTGTGCTCCACCGCGCGTTGCACCGCCCGGTAGATCTGCCCGAAGCGCAGCGCGTCACCGGTGTGCAGCAGACGCACCGGCTGGCCCCGCCAACGGGCCCAGATCTCCAGTTGGCGGCTGCCCCGGGCGTACGAGCGGTCCAGGTGTTCGAAGAGGAAGTCGGCCACCGGCCCGACGGCCAGGCCGACAAGCACCGACGCGCCGACGATCGCGATCGTCACGGTGGGGGAGCGGTGCAGCCAGACGGCCACGCCGATGCCGAGCACCGCCGCGACCAGCGGGCCGGCGAGCGCAGCGCCGAGCGCGCCCCGCCCCACCAGCACACGCCAGGAGCGGGTGCCCCGGCGGTGCCAGATCATGGTGATGTCGGCCAGCTTGTAGCTGCGACCGTCCACGCGAAGAGTGGTGGAGGTGACCTGCACCGACCTGTCGTCGTAATACGTGATCATGGCTGGACTCCCGCCCACGGGGCTGACACCACACTACTTACCCAAACGAGCCGGGTCGTAAGGTTGGCACGCGACTTCGACGAGGAAGTGAGGGCAGCGTGGGCGAGTTCGTTCGGCTGGAGACCACTGACGGCATCGGCACGATCCGGCTGGAGCGGCCGCCGATGAACGCGCTCAACACCCAGGTGCAGGAGGAGTTGCGCGCCGCCGCGACGGCGGCCACCGCCGATCCCGAGGTCCGCGCGGTCATCGTGTACGGCGGGGAGAAGGTCTTCGCCGCCGGCGCCGACATCAAGCAGATGGCTGACATGTCCTACGTGGACATGGCCGACCGGGCGGCGAACCTGTCCAGCGCGCTCGGCGCGATCGCCCGGATCCCCAAGCCGGTGGTCGCCGCGATCACCGGGTACGCCCTCGGTGGCGGCTGTGAGCTGGCGTTGGCCTGTGACTGGCGGATCGTCGCCGAGGACGCCAAGCTCGGCCAGCCGGAGATCAAGCTCGGCATCATCCCGGGTGCCGGCGGCACCCAGCGGCTCGCCCGCCTGGTCGGCCCGGCCCGCGCCAAGGATCTGATCATGACGGGCCGGATGGTCGACGCCGAGGAGGCCCTGCGGATCGGCCTGGCCGACCGCGTGGTCCCGGCCGCCGAGGTCTACGAGGCCGCTGTCGCCTACGTGAAGCCGTACCTGACGGGCCCGGTGCAGGCGCTGCGCGCGGCGAAGCTGGCGGTCGACGGCGGCCTGGACATGGACCTGAACTCGGGCCTCGCCTGGGAGAGTCAGCTCTTCGCGGCGCTGTTCGCCACCGACGACCGGCGCGAGGGCATGGCGGCCTTCGTCGAGAAGCGCAAGCCGGGCTTCACCGGCCGCTGACCCGTCGCCTCCCGCCCCGACGGCGCCCTGACCTCGGCACCGTCCACCGGCCGGGGCCACGGTCGCAGGGCCAAGTGACTGGCCGGTAACCTGTGATCCCGGCCACGGACGATGGGAGCGACATGACGGAGCGGATCGAGGGTCACGGCGGCGAGTTGGCGCTCGCGGCACTACGCGCGCACGGCGTACGGGAGATGTTCACGCTGTCCGGCGGGCACGTCTTCCCGCTATACGACGCCGCGTACAAGACCGACTTCCCGATCTACGACGTCCGGCACGAGCAGTCCGCGGTCTTCGCCGCCGAGGCCGTGGCCAAGCTCCAGCGCCGCCCAGGCCTCGCCGTGCTCACCGCGGGGCCCGGTGTCACCAACGGCATCTCCGGCATGACCAGCGCGTTCTTCAACGCCTCGCCGGTGCTGGTGCTCGGCGGGCGCGCGCCCGCGTTCCGCTGGGGCTCGGGCAGCCTCCAGGAGATGGACCACCTGCCGCTGGTCGCCCCGGTCACCAAGCACGCCGAGACGGTGTTCAGCACCGACGACATCCCGCGTGCGGTGGGTGCGGCGCTGAACGCCGCGCTCACCCCGCACCGGGGCCCGGCCTTCCTCGACTTCCCGCTGGAGACGGTCTTCTCGGTCGCGGAGGCCGAGCTGCCCACCGTGACTGGTGTCGACCCGATCGCCCCGGATCCGGAGGAGGTCGGCCGCGCGGCGTTGCTCATCGCCGGGGCGCAGCGGCCGGTCATCATCGCCGGCTCCGACGTGTACGCGGGCGACGCGGTCGCCGCGCTGCGCGAGGCGGCCGAGGCGTTGCAGGTGCCGGTCTTCGCCAACGGCATGGGTCGCGGCTCGCTCCCGCCGGAGCACCCGCTGGCGTTCGCCAAGGCCCGACGGGCCGCGCTCTCCGGCGCCGACGTGGTCGTGGTGGTGGGCACCCCGCTGGACTTCCGGCTCAGCTTCGGTGACTTCGGTGACGCCAAGGTGGTGCACATCGTCGACGCCCCCAGCCAGCGGGCGACGCACGTGCAGCCGGCCGCCGCACCCGCCGGTGACCTGCGCCTGATCCTCTCCGCGCTCGCCGATCACTCCGGTGACCGGGCCGACCACTCCGACTGGATCGCCGACCTGCGCATTGCCGAGGACGCGGCGAAGGCTCGGGACGCCGCGGAGATGGCTGCCGAGACCGACCCGATCCGCCCGGCCCGGATCTACGGCGAGCTGCGTCGGGCGCTCGCCCCGGACGCGATCACCATCGGCGACGGCGGCGACTTCGTGTCGTACGCCGGGCGGTACCTGGAGCCGGCCCAGCCCGGCACGTGGCTGGACCCGGGCCCGTACGGCTGCCTCGGCACCGGCATGGGTTACGCGATGGGTGCCCGGGTCAGTCACCCGGACCGGCAGATCTGCGTGCTGATGGGCGACGGCGCGGCGGGCTTCTCGCTGATGGACGTCGAGTCGCTGGTCCGCCAGAAGCTGCCGGTGGTGATCGTCGTCGGCAACAACGGCATCTGGGGGCTGGAGAAGCACCCGATGCGCGCGATGTACGGCTACGACGTCGCCGCCGACCTCCAGCCGGAGCTGCGGTACGACACGGTGGTCAGCGCGCTCGGCGGGGCGGGGGAGACGGTCGCCAAGGCGGCCGACCTGGGCCCGGCGCTCCAGCGGGCGTTCGACTCCGGAGTGCCGTACCTGGTGAACGTGCTCACCGACCCGACCGACGCGTACCCCCGGTCGTCGAACCTGGCCTGAGTCGCACCCGCCGCCGCCGTCGCTCCCGCGTCGGCGGCGGCGCGCTCACACCTCCGGTCGGTCGCCCTCGCGCGGCGGCTCACCGTCGCGGCGGCGCAGGTCGTCCTCGCGTCGCCGCAGGTCTTCCTCCCAGCGTTGGAACAGCTCCTGGTCCTGCTGCTGGGCGCGTTCCTCGACGGAGCGCAGGAACTCCGGGTCGTCGTCGGGGGCTACCTGCCGTGGACGCTGCCGCTCGCCGCCGCCCGGCCAACCCTTGCCGGCGCCGGGGCTGGGCTCCCGGCCGACGATGAACCAGGCGATCGAGCCGACCAGCGGGAAGAACAAGATGATCAGCACCCAGGCGATCCGGGGAAGGGCGCGGATCTTGCCCTCCTCGGCGGAGAGACAGCTGATCAGCGCGCAGACGGCGAGGACAATCTGCACCAGGAAGAGGAGTACGCCAAGCCGGGCCATGCACCCATGATGACGCACCGGCGCGCGTCACCACAGTCCGCGCAGAACCAGCAGCACCCCCAGTAACGCCAGCACCACGGTGCCCACAGTGACCAGGGGAAGTGTCCGGCCGCCGGTGCGGGCCGGACCGGTGCCCGTGCCCCGGGGCCAGCAGAGCACCAGCAGGGTGCCCCACACCAGAACGGTGCCGCCGGCGATCAACGCACCGGTCGGGTCGCCCGTCGCCGCCAGCCGGACGGCGAGCACGCTCACCACGGTCACAGTGAGCAGGGTGCGCCGCCAGGCCAGCCGGGTCCGCTCCGGTTGCAGCCCCGGGTCGCGTCCGGTGCTCACCGCCCGCCGACCGCGCGGAGCAGGACGGCGACCACCAGCAGTAAGGCACCGACGCCGACGGCGAGCGCCAGGATGGCGGGAAACCGGGACGCGGGCAGCTCCTGACCGAGCCGGATGGCCCGCTCGGTACGAGCCCAGTGGTCCACAGCGCGGATCGCGACCGCCGCGCCGAGCAGCAGCAACGACACCGCGATCACCTCCCGCAGGTGGCTCATCGGCAGGGGTGGCAGGAACTGCGCGGTGGCCAGCCCGCCACCGACGAGCGCCAACCCGGTGCGTAGCCAGGCGAGGAAGGTCCGTTCGTTGGCCAGGGAGAAGCGGTAGTCCGGTGTCTCACCGACAGCGCGTGCCTCCGCCGGGTCGAACCACCGCCTGATCGCCTCCCACACAGTGGGAGAATATCCGTTTCCCTTCCCGCTTAGCCTGGTCCGGTGACTGATCTCGACGTACAGACGCTGCGCGACGCCTACGACAACCAACTCCGCCCGGAGATCCCCGACCCGGTTCCGGCCGGAGTTTCCGTGGAGCGGGACGGGCCGCTGGTCCGCATCATCGGGCTCGACGCCGGCGGGTTCCTCACCTACCGCACCCTGGGCGGGTTGACAGGTGACGCTCTGGACGAGCTGATCGCCCGGCAGGTGCAGCTGTTCCGTGAGCGCGGCCAGTCGGTCGAGTGGAAGCTCAACGAGCACGACGAGCCGGCCGATCTGGCGGACCGGCTGCGCGCCGCCGGCTTCGTGCCGGAGGACCGCGAGACCGTCGTGGTCGGGCCGGTCGCCCCGCTGGCCGCCGCGCTGCCTGTCGTTCCCGAGGGGGTACGCCTGCGTGAGGTGACCGCCCGGGAGGACCTGGAGCGGATCGCCGCCATGGAGGAGGAGGTCTGGCAGGAGGATCGCTCGCACCTCGTGACGGGCCTGGCCAAGGAGATCGACGCCGACCCGAACTCGATCACCGTGGTGGTGGCCGAGGCGGGCGGGACGGTGGTGAGCGCGGGCTGGGTGCGGTTCCCGGCGAACACCGGCTTCGCCACGATGTGGGGTGGCTCGACCCTGCCGCAGTGGCGGCGCAAGGGCATCTACCGGGCGTTGGTCAACTACCGGGCGCGGCTCGCCGAGCAGCGGGGTCGGACGCTCATGCAGGTCGACTGTTCCGAGGACAGCCGGCCCATCCTCGAGCGGCTCGGCCTCGTCGCGGTCACCACCACCACCCCGTACGTCTACACTCCGTGATCGTGGAGCAGCGGTTGACGGACGAGGAGCGCCTGACCCTCAAGACCGGTGCCTTCGGTGCCGTCTTCCTGGTCTCCAACGCCGATCCCGGTGTGCTGGGGGTGATCCGGGAGAGCATCGCCGCTTCCGGCGCGCTGGCCGACGCCAGTGGCACTGTCAAGGAGGCGCTGACCACCGGCCCGCTGCCGCGACTTCCCCGGGACTCGCAGCTGGAGATCGAGTCGGTGGTGCTGCCGGCGCTGGGTGAGGCGGTGCGGATCCTGCGCGAGAAGTCCCCACGGGACGTGGACGCGTACCGCGATCTGGTGTTGGCGGCGGCGGACCAGGTGGCCCGCGCCCACGACGGGGTGGTGCCTTCCGAGGCTGCGGCCATCGACCAGATCCGGGTCGCGTTGGCTGAGCCGGCCTGACCGGCCGCGCGTCGGTGAGCTGTGTCACTCTGAGTGCTGCGGGAGTGCAACCTACTGGCAGGTAACATTGCGCCGTGGGCAACTGCACAACCGCCCGCGGTTGACCTGGCGTCGACCGACGCGCGACGCTGCGCCCCATACCGGGCGAGCGAATCGCAACACCACACAGGAGGGTCGTCGAAGCGCGATGAACATCGTCGTACTCGTCAAGCAGGTGCCTGATTCGGGCGCGGACCGCAACCTGCGCAATGACGACAACACCGTCGACCGCGGTTCGGCGAACAACGTGATCAACGAGATGGACGAGTACGCCATCGAGGAGGCGCTGAAGATCAAGGAGGCGCACGGCGGCGAGGTCACCATCCTGACCATGGGTCCGGACCGGGCGACCGAGTCGATCCGCAAGGCGCTCTCCATGGGCCCGGACAAGGCCGTGCACGTGCTGGACGACGCCCTGCACGGCTCGTGCGCCGTCGCCACCTCGAAGGTGCTCGCCGCCGCGCTCGGTCAGCTCAACGCCGACCTGGTCATCTGCGGTGCAGAGTCCACCGACGGCCGGGTCCAGGTCTTGCCGCACATGATCGCCGAGCGGCTGGGCGTCGCGGCGCTCACCGGTGCCCGCAAGCTCACCGTCGACGGCGCGACGCTGACCGTCGAGCGGCAGACCGAGGAGGGCTACGAGGTGGTCACCGCCGCCACCCCGGCCGTGGTCTCCGTCTGGGACACCATCAACGAGCCGCGCTACCCCTCCTTCAAGGGCATCATGGCCGCCAAGAAGAAGCCGGTGCAGACGCTCTCGCTGGCCGACCTCGGAGTCGCGGCCGACGAGGTGGGCTTTGACGGCGCCACCAGCGCCGTCGTCGAACACACCAAGCGCCCCCCGCGCTCCGGCGGCGCCAAGATCACTGACGAGGGCGAGGGCGGCGTCAAGCTGGTCGAGTTCCTCGCCACCGAAAAGTTCGTGTGAGAGGGGGGTCTGACATGTCCGAGGTTCTCGTCGTCGTCGAAGCCACAAAGGAATTCGGCGTCAAGAAGGTCACCCTGGAAATGCTCACCCTCGCGCGTGAGCTGGGCACCCCGAGCGCTGTGGTGCTCGGCGGCGCCGGCGCCGCCGAGGCGCTGAGCGGCAAGCTGGGCGAGTACGGCGCGGAGAAGATCTACGCCGCCGAGGGTGACGAGATCGACGGCTACCTGGTGGCCCCCAAGGCGACGGTGCTGGCCGAGTTGGTCAAGCGGGTGCAGCCGGCCGCCGTGCTGCTGGCGTCCGCCCAGGAGGGCAAGGAGATCGCCGCCCGGCTCGCCGTCAAGCTCGACAACGGCATCCTGACCGACGTGGTCGGCCTGGACGCCGACGGCACCGCGACCCAGGTCGCCTTCGCCGGCTCCACCATCGTCAAGTCCAAGGTCACCAAGGGCCTGCCGTTGGTCACCGTCCGGCCCAACTCGGTCACCCCCGCCCCGGCGGCGGCGACCCCGGCGATCGAGCAGCTCAGCGTGTCGGTCACCGACACCGACAAGCTGGCCACCGTCGTCGAGCGGGTCGCCGAGCAGAAGGGCTCCCGCCCCGAGTTGACCGAGGCCGGCGTGGTCGTCTCCGGTGGTCGGGGCGTCGGCAACGCCGACAACTTCAAGCTGGTCGAGGAGCTCGCCGACCTGCTCGGCGGGGCCGTCGGCGCGTCCCGCGCGGCCGTCGACTCCGGCTTCTACCCGCACCAGTTCCAGGTGGGCCAGACCGGTAAGACGGTCTCCCCGCAGCTCTACGTCGCCCTCGGCATCTCCGGTGCGATCCAGCACCGGGCCGGCATGCAGACCTCGAAGACCATCGTCGCGGTCAACAAGGACGGCGAGGCGCCGATCTTCGAACTGGCCGACTTCGGGGTGGTGGGCGATCTGTTCAAGATCGTCCCGCAGGCCGCCGAGGAGATCCGCAAGCGCAAGTAAGCCAGCGGTACGTCAGTGGCCGCCCGTTCGCACGGGCGGCCACTGCCGTGTGGGGAGCTGATCGGCGAGCCGGGGAGCTGAGCCGGCCCGCCGATCAGCCCGTCAGGGAGCCCCTCAGCAGACTGTCGCCGGAGTGACGGGTGTTGTTGTCGTACTGCTCGGCGGAGACGTCGACCACCGAGTAACTCTTGAGGTCGACATTCGGGGGCAGGGGTAGCAGGGCGTCCGAGCCGCCACCCAGGGTGCCGACCGAGAACATCTCCATGGTCGTCGGATTGATGAGCCAGACCTCGTAGTACCCCGGGACGCTCGGGAGATTCGCCACATGCAGATGTAATTGGCCGTCCTGGAAAACCCGGGCGTCACCCTTGGCCGTCGGCGGGGTCGCGCCGTACGCGGCCAGCGGAGCGCTCGCCACCACCACCGGCGTCGGGGTGGGCGTCTGATCGTCCGGTCGGAGCACCGAGACGGTGCCCACGACGGCGACCGCCGCGGCGGCGGCCGCGGTCACCGCTGTGGCCACCCAACCGGACCAGCCGCGACTCCGGCGGGATCGCCGCGCCGGGTCCAGCCGGGTCACCGTCGACCCGGCCGTCGTGGTGTCGGCCTGCCCGGCCGTCGTGATGTCGGCCTGCCCGGGCACCCGGTGTCGGCGGGTCTCGGTCAGCAACGGCCCGGCCTCTGCGGCCTTGACCTGGGCCTCGATGCCCTGCCAGACGTGCTCCGGTGGGTCGGGCAGGTCGGCCAGGCCCTGCGTCTCGGCGCCGAGCCCCGCCACCTGCTGAAGGCTCGCGACCTCCGCGCGGCAGAGCGCGCAGGTGGCGAGGTGGGTGCTCTCCCCGTTGTCCGCCTCGCTCTCACCGAGTGCCAGAAATACCAGCCGGTCGTGGTCCAGGTGCTGCACCGTCCACCTCCCATCTGCGCTTCAAGCTCGCCATGCCGCGACGGATGTGACTCTTCACGGTGCCCAACGGCACGCCGGTCACCGCGGCTATCTGTTGGTGTGTCAGGTCGTCGTAGAAGGCCAGCTCCAGCATCCGGCGCTGGTCGTCCGGGAGGCGAGCCAACTCGTCCGCGACCACCAACCGGTCCACCACGCGGTCCGGATCCGGCTCGGTCTGCGCCGGCTCGGGCAGTTGTCGGACCGTCTCCACCACCCGGGTCTCCCGGGCCGAGGCGCGCATCCGGTCGATCACCTTCCGCCGGCCGATGCCGAGCAACCAACCGATCAGCGACCCCTTTGACGGGTCGAACGTGTCGCGGCCCAACCAGGCGGCGACGAACGTCGCCTGGGTGGCGTCCTCGGCGTCGCTGCGGTTCGCCAGCATGGACGTGGCCAGATGGAGCACGGCACGACCGTAGCGGTCGTACGCCTCGCGCAGCGCCACGTCGTCACCGTCACGGAACCTGCGGTCGAGGTCGTCCACCGGAGGGTCCGGTTCCTGTCGTAGCGCCGTCATCGGGCGGCTCGCCTTCGATGGGGCATACCCGACTGTAGCTGCCACAGTCTCCGCCCCACTTCCCCGGTCGATGTCATCTCACCTGCTCTTCGTCTCCCGACCCCGTTGCGGATGCGGTCGGCGCCGGAAAAGAAAAGTGCCTCCGGGGCGCATCCGCCCGTCCGGCAGCCGGCGTAACCCGTTCTGCAAGCCAGGCCTGACGAATTAGCAGTTATCACCAGGAGGCAGACATGCAGCTCTCGTACTTCCGTCGGGTCGCCGCGGGCGGCGCGGTAGCCGCGCTGACCTTCGCCGGCGTCGGTGGGCTCACCGCCGGCCCGGCGTACGCCGCCACGTCGGAGGTCTCCGTCGTGCACGGCATTCCGGACACCCCGGTCGACGTCTACGTCAACGGCAAGAAGACGCTGGACAACTTCAAGCCCGGTGACGTCGCCGGCCCGCTGAACCTGGAGGAGGGCGAATACGACATCGCGCTCACCAAGCCGGGCGAGCCGATCGGCAGCGCGATCCTCAAGGCCGACAACGCCGCGGTGCCGGGCGGTGCGAACATCAGCATCGCGGCCCACCTCGACGCCGCCGGCCAGCCGAAGATCACCCCGTTCGTGAACGACGTCTCGAAGGTCGACGCCGGCAAGGCGCGGCTGATCGTCCGGCACACCGCCGCCGCTCCGGCGGTCGACGTCCGCGCCGGTGGCAAGCCGGTCTTCGAGGACCTCACCAACCCGAACGAGGCCAAGGGTGACGTCGACGCGGGCGAGGTGAAGGCGGACGTCGTGCTCGCCGGCACCGACACCGTGGCCATCGGCCCGGCGGACCTCAACCTCAAGGAGGGCACCGCCACGATCGTCTACGCGATCGGCTCCGCCGAGGGCAAGACCCTCGACGTGGTGGCCCAGACCATCACCGGCCTGCACTCCGCCCCGGGCGGCGTGCCCAGCGGTGACGGCGGCCAGGCCGGCACGGGCGTGGACACCTGGTGGTACGTGCTCACCGGTGCCGGCGTACTCCTGCTGCTTGGTGGTGGGGTGCGGATGGCGACCGCGCGGACCGGCCGCAAGTGACGGTGCGCAATCGCGGCGCGCTGGCGGCCCTGGCCGCCGGCGTTGCCGCGCTCACCGTCGCCACGCTCGTGGCGTGCGGCTCGCAGCCGGCCGAGGACGTGGGCGGCGACGAGGCGGCCAACCTCGCGACCGCCACCCCGACCCCGTCGGCCAGCGCGGCCGATGGCCAGTCTGTCCCGGTGACCGTCGGCGAACTGCCGGCCGGGGCGGAGATCGTCCCGCCGGTGCGGCTGGTGATCCCGGCGATCGATGTCACCGCCACGATCAACGCGGTCGGCATCAACAAGCGGACCGACGATTTCGAGGTGCCGCCGAGCGTCGACAAGATCGGCTGGTACCGGTACGGTCCCGGCCTGGAGGCGGACGCCGGCTCGATCGTCATCGCTGGTCACGTGGACAGCGCCCAGCAGGGCAAGGGCGCGTTCTTCCGGCTGCGGGAGCTCGATCAGGGCGACACCCTGACCGCGACCGGCAGTGATGGCGAGGCCCGCAAGTACCGGGTCGTGGCCCGGGAGGAGTACGACAAGACCAAGATTCCGTTGGAGCGCTACTTCGCCCGCGACGGCAAGCCGCGGCTGACCCTGATCACCTGTGGTGGGCCGTTCGACGCCAAGGCGCGCAAGTACCGCGACAACATCGTCGTCACCGCGGTGCCCGCCTGAGCGGGTCCGCGCATCGGGCCGGGGTGGAGTTTCCACCCCGGCCCATTGCGTGCGGTCCCCTCCGGCATCCGGCCCCCCAGGTGTCGGCCGTACGCTGAACGGTGATGGCTTACCTGGATCACGCGGCGACGACTCCCATGCTCGATGAGGCACTGGAGGCGTACGTCGCTACCGCCCGCGAGGTCGGCAACGCGTCCTCCCTGCACGCGTCGGGCCGCCGTGCCCGCCGCCGGGTCGAAGAGTCACGCGAACAGGTGGCCGCTGTGCTGGGCGCCCGGCCCTCTGAAGTGATCTTCACCGGTGGTGGCACGGAGAGCGACAACCTCGCTGTCAAGGGCGTCTTCTGGGCCCGCCGAGCAGCCCGCCCCGACCGCCACCGGGTGGTCTCCAGCGCCGTCGAGCACCACGCGGTGCTGGACGCTGTCGACTGGCTGGCCCAGCACGAGGGCGCCGAGGTCGGCTGGCTGCCGGTGGACGCCGTTGGTCGGCTCGACCCGCAGACCCTGCGCGCCGAGTTGGCCGCGCACGCCGACCAGGTGGCCGTGGTCACCGCGATGTGGGCGAACAACGAGGTGGGCACCGTCCAGCCGGTGGCCGAGCTGGCTGCCGTCGCCGCCGAACACGGTGTGCCCTTCCACACCGACGCCATCCAGGCGGTTGGACAGGTGCCCGTCGACTTCGGCGCCAGCGGGGTCGCCGCGCTGACCGTCACCGGGCACAAGTTGGGCGGCCCGATGGGAGTGGGCGCTTTGCTGCTCGCCCGGGACGTGCCGGCCACGCCGCTGCTGCACGGCGGCGGCCAGGAACGCGACATCCGCTCCGGCACCCTGGACACTGCGGGCATCGTCGCCTTCGCGGTCGCCGTGGAGACGGCGGTGAAGGGTCAGCAGGAGTACGCCGCCCGGGTGGCCGCGCTCCGCGACGACCTGATCGAGCGGGTCCGCCAGGCGGTGCCCGAGGTGATCTACAACGGTGACCCGACCGATCGGCTGCCCGGCAACGCGCACTTCTCCTTCCCCGGCTGTGAGGGGGACGCGCTGCTGCTCCTGCTCGACGCCCAGGGAATCGCCTGCTCGACCGGCTCCGCCTGCTCGGCCGGCGTGGCACAGCCCTCGCACGTGCTGCTGGCGATGGGCGCCGACGACGACCGCGCCCGCTCCTCGCTGCGCTTCACACTGGGCCACACCAGCACCCAGACCGACGTCGACGCTCTCATCGCGGCCCTCCCGGCAGCAGTCGACCGAGCCCGCCGAGCAGCAGCCCTCCGCACCCCCCGCTAACCCCCCACCCCGGGCCCCCACCCCCACCCCCACCCCCGCTGCCCCGCCCCGCCCCCGCGCCCCTAGCCGGGTCGATCAAGGAGTTGTGGTGGGTGGCAAAACGTGCTTATTGCTCGTTACCGGGCACCACAACTCCATGATCGACGGGATTGGTCGTTGGGGTTTGTGGGGTGGCGGGGGGTTCGGGGCTGGTGGATAGGGTTGTTGTGGGGGAACGGGCGGGGACGGGGAAGGGGAGTGGGTCAGTGAGGGTTCTGGCGGCGATGTCGGGTGGGGTTGACTCGGCCGTGGCGGCGGCACGGGCGGTGGCGGCCGGGCACGAGGTGACCGGCGTACACCTGGCCCTCGCGCGCAACCCACAGACCTACCGGACCGGCGCGCGCGGCTGCTGCACCCTGGAGGACTCCCGGGACGCCCGGCGGGCGGCCGACGTGATCGGCATTCCGTTCTACGTGTGGGACATGGCCGACCGCTTCCACGAGGACGTGGTCGACGACTTCGTCGCCGAGTACGCCGCCGGTCGTACGCCGAACCCCTGCCTGCGCTGCAACGAGAAGATCAAGTTTGCGGCGGTGCTGGACCGGGCGGTGGCCCTGGGTTTCGACGCGGTGGTGACCGGGCACCACGCCCGGCTCGGCGCGGACGGGCTGCTGCGGCGCAGTGTCGACCTGGCCAAGGACCAGTCGTACGTGCTCGCCGTGCTCACCCGCGAGCAGCTCGACCGGTCGATCTTCCCGCTCGGTGACCTGACGAAGGCGCAGGTCCGTGCCGAGGCCGCCGAGCGTGGCCTGGCCGTGGCCGACAAGCCGGACTCACACGACATCTGCTTCATCGCCGACGGGGACACCCGCGGCTTCCTGGCCGGCCGGCTCGGCGAGGCACCCGGCGACGTGGTGGACGCCTCCACCGGCGCTGTCGTCGGCAGTCACAGCGGCGCGTACGCGTACACGGTGGGGCAGCGTCGCGGGTTGCACCTGGACCGGCCCGCCCCGGACGGTCGGCCACGCTACGTGCTCTCCATCACGCCGAAGACCAACACGGTGACTGTAGGCCCGGCCGAGGCCCTGGACGTGTCCGACGTGCACGCCGTACGTCCGGTCTGGACCGGCGGCGCCCGTCCGGACGCCCCGGTCGAGTGCGAGGTGCAGTTGCGCGCGCACGGCGACGTGGTGCCGGCGACCGTCGCCCTCGATGGTGACCGGCTGCACGCCGAGCTGCGCCGACCGGTACGCGGCGTCGCCGCCGGTCAGGCTCTGGTGGCGTACCGACCGGATCCGGCCGGCGACGTGGTCCTCGGCTCCGCGACCATCACCGGCTGACCGCACGGCCCGGGTGTTCGCGGGATAGCCTTCGCCCGTGACAGATCAGGCGTGGCCCTGGCCGGCCGGCGCGGCAACCGGAATCGGCTCGCTGCCCGGCACCGACATCGGCGAGGCTCAGCGGGTGGTCCTCGGTGAGCTTCCCGAGCTGCCCCACCTGCCCGAGTTGCCGGCCCGTGGCCCCGGAGCGGACATCATCGGCCGGTCCGCCGGACTGCTCGTCGAGCTGCCGGTCGAGGTGTACGCGGGGCGGTGGCGGGTCGCCCCACGCCCAGGCCGCGACCTGCGCCGGGCCCGCGACCTGATGGAACGCGACCTGGACCAGCTCGCCGAGCAGGCCGAGGGGTACGCCGGGCCGATGAAGGTGCAGGCCGCCGGCCCGCTCACGCTGGCCGCCTCGCTGGAGTTGCCGATCGGTGGTCGACTGTTGCGCGATCCCGGCGCGGTCCGCGACCTGACCGGCTCCCTCGCCGAAGGGCTGCGCGCGCACGTCGCGGCGGTCGCCCGCCGGCTGCCCCAGGCGTCGGTCCTGCTGCAACTGGACGAGCCGTCACTGCCGACGGTGCTGGCCGGGCGGGTGCCGACCGAGAGCGGGTTGGGCGCGTACCGGGCGGTCGACTCGGTGGACGCCGCCGCCCTGCTGCGCACTGTCGTCGAGGCGGTCGGCGTGCCGACGCTGGTGCACTGCTGCGCCCCGGACGTGCCGCTGGAGCTGATCCGCTCCGCCGGCGCCGTCGCGGTCGCCCTCGACCTGGACCTGGTCACCAAGCTCGACCCGCTGGGCGAGGCGATCGACGCCGGCCTCGGGTTGCTGGCCGGGGCCGCACCGACCCGGCCGCCGTCGGCCGGTGGCGCGCCGACCTCCGCGCAGATCGCCGAGCGGGTACGCCAGGTCTGGGACCGCCTCGGCTTCCCTCGTCGCCAACTCGCCCAACAGGTGGTGGTCACCCCGGCCTGCGGCCTCGCCGGCGCCACCCCGGAGTACGCGCGGACGGTGCTCGCCGCGTGCCGGGACGCCGGGCGGCGCCTCGCCGAGGACTGAGTTTTCCTGTCGTACCCGGTGGGCAGGATGACGGTCATGATTGGACAGCTGCGTTCAGTGGTGATCGACTGCCCGGATCCGCGGGCGTTGGCGGCGTTCTACGCCGAGTTGCTCGGCGTACCGTTCGCCGAGGGCGACTCCGATGACGACTGGGTGGTGCTGGGCGGCCCGCCCGGTCACCAGCCGCGCCTCGCCTTCCAACGGGCGCTCAACCTGCGCCCACCGGTTTGGCCGGATCCCGAGCGCCCACAGCAGTTCCACCTCGATGTGACGGTGGACGACATCGAGGCTGCCGAGAAGGCTGCGCTCGCGCTGGGTGCACGGCGGCTGCCAGGTGAGGGTGAGGGCTTCCGGGTCTACGCCGACCCGGCCGGCCACCCGTTCTGCCTCTGCTGGGACTAAGGCCTGTTTCCTGAGGGCGGTCGAGCCGAGGCGGTGTCCGGGCGGCGATCCGGCAAGGCGCGGTTTCGTCCGGATACCGGTGTTGTATCCGGACGAAACCGCAACGCCGCCGGTCGTCGTCCGGGCCCGGCGCAGGCCGGCCAGTTCTTAGGAAACAGGCCTTAGGGCGCTGGTTTCGGAAGAGCTGGCCGGACCGGCGTGGGTTGCGGCGGCCGGGCATCATGGCCGCCGTGATCCACACCTCTGCGCTTCGCGCCTCCGGTTCGCTCTTCGGCCTCGCCTACGGTGACGCGCTGGGCAAGCCGACCGAGTTCCTGACCGTCGCCGAGATCGAGCGCCGGTACGGCCCGACCGGTCCACGTGAGCTGGTCGGCGAGCCCGCACTGGTCACCGATGACACCCAGATGGCCCTGGCGGTGGGTTGGGCGCTGCACGAGGCGCCGTCGTTCACGCCGGAGGCGGTCGAGCCACTGCTGCGGCGACGCTTCCTCGCCTGGGCGGTCAGCCCGGACAACAACCGTGCCCCGGGCATGACCTGCCTGCGCGCCTGCGCCGAGCTGAGCCGTGGGGTGCGCTGGCAGGAGGCCACCGTGAGCGGGTCGAAGGGCTGCGGGGCCAACATGCGGGTCACCCCGGTCGGGTTGCTCGACGTGGACCTCGACACGCTCGCCGGGTTGGCGCAGTTGCAGGCCGGGCTGACCCACGGCCATCCGACCGGGCTGGCCGCCAGCGAACTGACCGCGTACGCGGTCTTCGTGCTGCGCGCGGGCGCCACCCTGCCTGAGGTGCCCGCGCTGCTCACCGAGCGGGCGCTCGCCCAACGTGGGATCTACCGGGAGCGGTGGCTGGGCGACCTCTGGCAGCGCCCGGGGGTCGGCTCGCCGGAGGAGTTCATCGCGCGAGGCTGGGACGAGTGCCTGGCGGTGCTGGGCCGACTGACAGACACACTGGCGCAGCCGGACGACGGTGGTGACCCGTGCCGGGCCACCGGGGAGGGCTGGGTGGCCGAGGAGGCGCTGGCCACCGCGTTGCTCTGCGCCGTACGGCACGCCGACGACCCGGTCGCGGCACTGGCACGGGGCGCAACCACCGCCGGCGACTCCGACTCGATCGCCGCCCTGGCCGGCGCGTTCGTGGGCGCGGCCGTCGGCATGACCGCCTGGCCGCGCGAATGGGTCAACCGCATCGAGTACGCGGACCAGCTCGCCACACTCGGCGCGACCTGGGACTGACCCGGCCCGGCCGGCGCGGTCTGCCCCGGCCGGCGCGGTCTGCCCCGGCCGGCGCGGTCTGCCCCGGCCGGCGCGGCTGGGGCGGTCTGCCCCGACCGGCCCCGCTGGGGCGGTCTGCCCCGACCCGCGCGGCCGGGCACGCGGCTCATGATCAACTCGGGGTTCCTGCAAACCGGGGCATCCGGGAGCTCAGGACACCGCGACTTTCAGGAACCCGAGTCGATCATGGTTGGCGGGCGGGCATGAAGGCGGTCGAGGGTGGTCGGCGGGCGGCCACGGGGGGTGGTCAGGAGGTGGGGAGGTGGCGCAGGCTGCGGACCTTCCGCCACAGGTCCGCGTCGCAGCGGCCGGCGTGGTCGGCGAAGGCGGCCGAGTTGAGTCGGATCGGCTCGGTGAGGCTGAGGTAACTGTCGTGCTCCGCGCCCGGGTCCCAGTCCCGGGTGGGAATCCGCACGTGGTCGTCCCGGTCGCTCTTGTCCTGGCTGGTGATCTTCAGGACGTCGGCGCCCCGGGAGTCGGCGCGCAGCACCAGGCACGGGCGCACCTTCGACCCGGTGCCATCGGCGTACGGCACGTCGGCCCACCAGATCTCGCCGGCCGCCGGGGCGTCGCCGTGCCGGTCGGTGTCGCGCGAGCGGGGTTTGGTGGAGGGCCGTTCGGCGCCACGGGGCCGCGGCGGGGTGGAACGACGGCCACCGGCGTCGCCCCGATCCGGCCGTGTGCCCGGACGCCGGTTGGCCACCCGGTGCCGCCAACTGTTCCACGCCCAGCCGGCGGCCACGGCCAGCAGGATCGCCACCGCCCAGAGCAGTGCCTCGCGCATCCGTACCTCCGCGTCCCGGCGACCCGCCGGTCGCACCGTCCGGCGATCCTTGCACGTCGCCGCCCGTGCCGCCCGCCAACCACACCGCCGCCGCTCCGCCGGCGCCGATCTTGCAGTTTCGGTTGCCGAAACGAGCGGAACGCCCCTTATATCGCGACAGCAAATGCAAGATCGCGGGAAGGGTGGATCAACTGGCCATGGGACGCGGCTGAGGGCGGGGTCGCTTCGGGCGCGGGTGGGCGACGGATTGTCCCACCGGCCCGATACGGTGCCGGAGTAGCGTGATCAGGGAGGTCGCAGGCGTGTCCGAAGGTGGCGGTGTGTCCGAGGAGCAGATCGGTCAGCAGGTCAGCCCGGCGCAGGAGGCGGCGGCCGGGGCTGAGCCGACGCCGCAGGCCAGGGAACGGCACGCCGCGCTCAGTCAGGAGTTGACCGAGCACCAGTACCGCTACTACGTGCTGGACACGCCGACCATCCCCGACGCCGATTTCGACAGGCAGTTGCGCGAGCTGGAGGCACTGGAGGAGGAGTTCCCGGCGCTGCGGACGCCCGATTCGCCGACCCAGCGGGTGGGTGGCACGTTCTCCACCGACTTCACCCCGGTCACCCATGCCGAACGGATGCTCTCGCTCGACAACGCCTTCGCCGACGAGGAGTTGGCAGCCTGGGCCGAGCGGGTCGAACGGGACGCGGGCGGTCCGGTGCCCTACCTGTGCGAGCTGAAGGTCGACGGGCTGGCGATCAACCTGACCTACGAGAACGGCCGGCTGGTCCGGGCCGCCACCCGGGGCGACGGGCGCACCGGTGAGGACGTCACGGCAAACGTGCGCAGCATTCGGGACGTGCCCAGCCAGCTCGTCGCGTCCGCCGAATTCCCGGACGTCCCCGAGCTGGTGGAGGTCCGGGGCGAGATCTACTTCCCGATCGCGGCGTTCGCCGATCTCAACGCGGGTCTGGTGGAGCAGGGCAGGGCGCCCTTCGCCAACCCCCGCAACGCCGCCGCCGGCAGCCTGCGACAGAAGGATCCACGGGTCACCGCCACCCGGCCGTTGCGCCTGGTGGTGCACGGCATCGGCGCCCGCCGGGGGTTCCAGCCCACGGCGCAGTCCGAGTCGTACGCGGCACTCAGGTCGTGGGGGTTGCCGACCAGCGACCGGTGGCGGGTCGTCCCGGATCTGGCCGGCGTGGCGGAGTTCATCGCCTACTACGCCGAGCACCGGCACGACGTCGAGCACGAGATCGACGGCGTGGTGGTCAAGGTCGATCCGGTCTCCATCCAGGGCCGGCTCGGGTCGACCAGTCGTGCCCCCCGCTGGGCGATCGCCTTCAAGTACCCGCCGGAGGAGGTCACCACCAAGCTGCTCGACATCGACGTCAACGTGGGGCGCACCGGGCGGGTCACCCCGTTCGCCGTGCTCGAGCCGGTGCGCGTGGCCGGTTCCACAGTCGCGCTCGCGACCCTGCACAACGCCCGCGAGGTGGAGCGCAAGGGGGTGCTGATCGGCGACACGGTGGTGCTGCGCAAGGCCGGCGACGTGATCCCCGAGGTGCTCGGCCCGGTGGTGGACCTGCGGCCCGCCGACGCCCGGCCGTTCGTCATGCCGACCAGTTGCCCGGCCTGCGGCACCCCGCTCGCGCCCTCGAAGGAGGGCGACGTGGACATCCGTTGCCCCAACACCCGCAGCTGCCCGGCGCAGTTGCGGGAGCGGGTGTTCCACCTCGCCGGTCGGGGTGGCTTCGACATCGAGGTGCTCGGCTACAAGGGCGCCGCCGCCCTGCTCGATGCGGAGATCATCAGCGACGAGGGCGACCTCTTCCACCTCGACGCCGAGCAGCTGTCCCGGTCGCCGTTCTTCGTCAACAAGGACGGCAGCCTGGGCACCAACGCCACCAAGTTGCTGGACAATCTCGCTGTCGCCCGGGAACGGGACCTGTGGCGGGTGCTGGTGGCGCTCTCCATCCGGCACGTCGGCCCGACCGCTGCCCAGGCGCTCGCCCGGCACTTCCGCTCGATGGACGCCATCGACGCGGCCACCGAGGAGGAGCTGTCCTCCGTCGACGGCGTCGGGCCGACCATCGCCGCCAGCATCCGGGAATGGTTCGCTGTGGACTGGCACCGCGAGGTCGTCCGCAAGTGGGCCGAGGCCGGCGTACGGATGGCGGAGGAGGCCGTCGACGAGGGGCCGCGCCCGCTGGAGGGGTTGACTGTGGTGGTGACCGGCACCCTCGCCGGCTATTCGCGCGACCAGGCCGCCGAGGCCGTGCAGAGCCGGGGCGGCAAGGTCAGCGGGTCGGTCTCCAAGAAGACGAGCTTCGTGGTGGTGGGTGACAACCCCGGGTCGAAGGCCGACAAGGCCGTCAGTCTCAAGGTGCCGGTGCTCGACGAGGACGGGTTCCGGCTCCTGCTGGACGCGGGCCCGGACGCCGCGCGCGAGGTCGCTCAGCTGGGGGACTGACCCGGCCGGTGGCTGGGCGCGGCGACTGGCCGCGTATACCAACTTAATTACGACTACGACCGATTCGTGACTGTCATACCGGGAAACTGGGGGCCGAGGGCGTTTCATTGGGTCACGGCGCGCGCACCGGCACGCCGATGGTCGGTCGGGAGGTGTGGTGGAGGTCGCCGACCCACGCAACTCGCTTCCTGCGGGACGGGTCGCACCGTTCGCCGCCTTCGTCGCCGGCATCCTGGCGGTGGCCGCGCTGACCGCCGCCGTTCCACTCGCGACGCTCCCCGATGAGTTGCCCGACCTGCCGGTGGCGTTCTGGACGATGGCCGCGCTCGCTGTGGTCTGCGACGCGCGTCCGTTCGTGCCACCGGGGCGCCGGCAGACGTCGGCGGTGTTCCCGTCCACCTGCTTCACCTTCGCGATCCTGCTCGGCTGGGGTCTCGGCCCGGCGGTGGTGGTGCAGGCGGTGGGCGTCGTCGTCTCGGGTTGGCGGATGCGGCACGCCGCGTGGCGCACGGCGTTCAACGTCGGCCAGTACGCGTGTGCCCTCGCCGCCGCGTACGGGGTGATCCAGCTCGGCTCGGGCACCATCTTCTCCGGCGGGCGCTTGCACTGGACCGACGTGGCCGCCGTCGGGGGCGCCGCGTTGGCCTGGTTCGTCGTCAACTACGGGTTGGTCAGCTGGGCGGTGCGGCTGCGTTTCGGGGACCGGTGGTGGCCCACCCTCCGCCAGGGCCTCGGCTTCGAGTTGCTCTCCACCGGCTCGCTGCTGCTGCTCGCCCCGGTGCTGGTCGCGGCGGCGCAGATCAGCGCCGCGCTGATCCCGCTGGTGCTGGTGCCGCTCTTCGCCGTCTACCGGATGGCGCGGTTGACCAACGAACAGCAGCAGCTCGCCGCCGCCGACCCGCTGACAGGTCTGCCCAACCGCAAGGCGCTGCTGGCCGAGGTGGCCGAGCAGGTGCACCTGCACGCCGAGCGGACCGCCCGCGGCGAACCCGACGGGCAGCTCGCGCTCCTGCTGATCGACCTGGACCGCTTCAAGAACGTCAACGACGCCCTCGGCCACGCCGTGGGCGACCGGCTGCTGGTCGAGGTGAGCGCCCGGCTGACCGACATGCAGCCCCGACCACAGATGATCGCCCGGCTCGGCGGTGACGAGTTCGCGATCGTGATGACCGGGCTGACCGATGTCGCTCAGGCGCGGGAGTTGGCCGACCGGGTGGTCCAGGCGCTGGCCGAGCCGGTGCCGCTCGACGGGCTGCCGTTGGACGTGGGCGGGTCGATCGGAATCGCCCTCTTCCCCGAGCACGGTGAGGACTTCGCCACCCTGATGCGCCACGCCGACGTGGCGATGTACGACGCCAAGCACCGCAACGACACGGTCTCCGTGTACGCCCCGGAGTCCGACCACAACTCCGCCGAGCGACTCGGCCTCCTCGCCGACCTGCGGCGCGTACTGGAAGCCAGCCCGTCGACCGAGTTGCCGGCAGAGGCCGAAGCGGCAGCCCAGGAGGAGGACACGCAGCCGGACAGCAACGGCCGGCACAGCGGGCCGAGCGACGCCGAGCGGACTGCCGACGTACCCCTTGTCGCGTCGGCGGAGGTGCGCGGCGGTGACGGGGCGGCGCTGCCCACCGGCGCGCCGGCCGAGGGCGCGCTGCCCACCGCGGCGTCGGACCGGTCCGCGCCAGCGGCGGACCCGGCGTCAGCGGTCGCCACAGCACGGCCGGGAGCTGCCCGGTGGTGGGCCCGCCGTCGGCACACCGACACCGACCTGGTGCACTCCGATGAGCTGATCAACCGGATCGCCACCGGAGCCGACCCGATCCGGGGCCGCAACGCCCGTGCCACTGTCGCCGGCACCCGTTCCGGCTCGACCCGGGAGCGGCGCGCCGGGGGCGGGATCGGCCGGCGGTCCCCGAACGGGAGCGCGCTGGGCAGGGGTCGCACCGGGGCGCGGCGGGACGTCGGGCCGGGTACACCCGGGCAGCCGCTCGAACCGACCGGGTGGGCACACGCGGACGAGGAGCCGGCCGACGACGCCGGGGAAATCACCATGTACTACCAGCCGCAGATCGCCATCGCGACCGGCGAGGTGGTCGGCGTCGAGGCGCTGCTGCGGTGGCGGCACCCCCGTCGGGGCATGGTCGACCCGGAGGAACTGATCCGGGTCGCCGAGCAGAGCGCCGTGATGCGACTGCTCACCCGTCGTGTCGTCGACGACGTGGTGGAGCAGCTCGCCAAGTGGTCGGCGGCCGGCATCGGCCTGCGTGCGGCGCTGAACGTGAGCGTCCGTGACCTGCACACCGGCGAGATCGCCGACCAGATCGCCGACCGGCTGGCCCGCTACGGGGTGCCGGCCGAGCGGCTTCAGGTCGAGATCACCGAGGGTGCGTTGATGGCCGACCCGCGTCGGGTGCTGGCCACCATCTCCCGGCTGCACCGGATCGGGGTGGCCATCGCGCTCGACGACTTCGGCACCGGCTACTCCTCGCTCCAGCACCTGCGCCGGTTGCCGCTGTCCGAGGTGAAGGTGGACAGGTCGTTCGTCCTCGGCATGGCCGACGACACCGACGACGCGGCGATCGTCCGGTCGATGATCGAGCTGGCCGGCGCGCTGGGGCTGCGCGTGGTGGCCGAGGGTGTCGAGGACGAACGGACCTGGCGGATGCTGCACGCCGCCGGCTGCGACGCCGCGCAGGGCTGGTTCTACGCCCGGCCGATGCCGGCCGAGGAGTTGGTCACCTGGCTGACCCGGTACCGGCCGGTCCGGCCGACCGGCGGGCACCCGCAGCCGGATGCCGCTCGCCGCCCCACCCGTTGACCCGGCGCGAGTGCCGCTGGAGGGGGAGTCGGGGACGCGGCACCGGAGCGGAACAATAGACTCGCTCCGGTCACCGCGTGTCACGCTCCACCTGTCGCGCGGCCGGCACACCGCCCGACCAGCAGGAATTCAGAAGGGGGCACGGATGGCCGCCATCTCCCGCGAGGAGGTCGCGCACCTGGCGCGCCTGTCGCGGCTCGCCGTCACCGAGGAGGAGCTGGACACGTTCGCCGGCCAGCTCGACGTGATCCTCCAGGCGGTCGCCCAGGTCGGCGAGGTCGCCGCCGCGGACATCCCGCCGACCTCGCACTCGGTGCCGCTGACGAACGTCTTCCGCGAGGACGTCGTCACGCCGTGCCTGACCCCGGAGGAAGCGCTGTCGGGCGCGCCCGACGCCGAGGACCAGCGGTTCCGCGTACCGCGGATCCTGACCGAGGATGTGGCCTCATGAGCGACTTGATCAGCATGACCGCGACGGAGATCGCGAGCCTGGTCGCCGGGGGCGAGACCTCGGCCGTCGAGGTGACCCAGGCGCACCTGGATCGGATCGCCGCGGTCGACGACCGTGTGCACGCCTTCCTGCACGTCGACACCGAGGGCGCGCTCGCCGCTGCCCGCGCGGTGGACGAGCGCCGGGCCGCCGGCGAGGAGTTGGGCCCGCTCGCGGGTGTGCCGGTCGCGGTCAAGGACGTGCTCGCCACCCGGGGCATCCCGACCACCGTGGGGTCGAAGATCCTGGAGGGCTGGCGCCCGCCGTACGACGCGACGATCGTGCAGCGGCTGCGGGAGGCCGGCACGGTGATGCTCGGCAAGACCAACATGGACGAGTTCGCGATGGGCTCGTCCACCGAGTACTCGGCGTACGGCCCGACGCACAACCCGTGGGACCTGAGCCGGATCCCCGGTGGTTCGGGTGGTGGCAGCGCTGCCGCGTTGGCCGCGTACGAGGCGCCGCTGGCGATCGGCTCGGACACCGGCGGCTCGATCCGTCAGCCCGGCGCGGTCACCGGCACCGTGGGCGCGAAGCCCACCTACGGCGGCACGTCCCGGTACGGGCTGGTGGCCTTCTCCTCGTCGCTGGACACTCCGGGCCCGTGTGCCCGCGACGTGCTCGACGCGGCCCTGCTGCACCAGGTGATCGGCGGGCACGACCCGCGTGACTCCACCTCCATCCCGCAGCCGGTGCCGGACGTGGTGGCGGCGGCGAAGCTCGGCGCTACGGGTGACCTGACCGGTGTGCGGCTGGGCATCGTGAGCGAGTTCGTGGGCGAGGGTGCCGAGCCGGGCGTGATGGCCGCGTTCCGTGAGTCGGTGGACGCCCTGACCAAGATGGGTGCCGAGGTCGTCGAGGTGTCCTGCCCGACGTTCGCGTACGCCCTGCCGGCGTACTACCTGATCGCCCCGAGCGAGTGTTCCTCCAACCTGGCGCGGTTCGACGGTGTCCGGTTCGGCCTGCGGGTCGGCGACGACGGCAACCGGTCGCTGGAGGAGGTCATGTCGCTGACCCGCGAGGCCGGCTTCGGCCCGGAGGTCAAGCGCCGGATCATGATCGGCACGTACGCGCTGTCGTCGGGTTACTACGACGCGTACTACGGGCAGGCGCAGAAGGTCCGGACGCTGATCACCCGGGACTTCACTGCCGCGTTCGAGCGGGTCGACGCGCTGATCTCGCCGACCACCCCGTCGGTGGCGTTCCCGATGGGTGCGCGGACCGCCGACCCGTACCAGATGTACCTGGCCGACCTTTACACGATTCCGACGAACCTGTACGGCGGGCCGGGCATCTCGGTGCCGTGTGGGCTCTCCGAGGGGCTGCCGGTCGGTCTGCAGGTGATGGCCCCGACGATGGCCGACGACCGGATGTACCGGGTCGCCGCCGCGTTGGAGTCGGCGATCGGCACGTTCACCCCGCCGGCGCTGTAGATCGGATGTCACCGCATCGGCGCCGGGGAGATGTTCCCCGGCGCCGATCGCGCGTCTGCATGGGTTGGGTGTCGGTCAGGGCTGGTTCGGCGGCGCGGCGAGGTAGCGGCGGGCCTCCCGCAGACCACGCCAGCGCCACCAGGCGGCGCCTCCCCAGAGCAGGATCAGCAGCGCGGCCAGCAGGCGGCCGAACGGACGGCCCGGGCTCACCAGGGGCCCCACCTGGGTGAGGAGACCTCCGGCGAACAGCAGCAGCAGCCAGCGTTGACTGACCCGGGTTCGAGCCTCCTTGCGGGCAAGCGCGTCCAGGCGAGGGTCGTCGGTGGACCCGTCTCGTAGCGCCTGTGCGATCCGCCGCCTCGTCGCCGGGCCGGCGACGGCCGTCCGGGGCATCCGCCTGAGCAGCCGGCGGCCGAAGGTAAGGGCCACGACCGCGCCGACCAGCGACGGGATCAGTATCATCGCGAACGCCGCGAGGAGGTCGGGCAGCCCGACATCGCCGTCGGTCATCGCGGCGGTGCCCATCACGGCCGCGCCGACCACGACGAGCGCGGCGACGGCGTAGGTGCTGCGGTCCCGCCTCTGCGTCACCTGCTCATCGGCGGCACGTCCCTCGGCGGTCACTGCCGCCCCCGCTCCGCACGCCGCCTGTTCAGCAGGCGCACCACGGCGTACGCGATCGCCACCGCCACCACCCCGGGCAGCACCAAGCCGAGCACCAACGCGGCGGCCGAGTCCGGGTTTCGGTCCTCTCCGGCGGCGAACCAGCTGATCAGGCTGACCACGACGGCCACCGCCCACACCGCGACCACAGCGAGGATCACCGGCCCGGCCCGCACTCCTGACTCTCTCCCCGTATTCGTCATCGCCGTTCCCTACCCCACCGTCGACGACGCCACGCGCCCCTGACGAAACCCGCCCGAGGATTGATCGGACAACCCCATTAGGCTGGACAGGTTCTGTCCGGATCGCGCCTGGAGCGTCTCATGACCACGACACTGCCCGCGTACGACGAGGTCGTTGCGCGCTTCGAACCGGTGATCGGCCTGGAGACCCACGTCGAGCTGGGCACGAACACCAAGATGTGGTGCGGTTGCCCGACCGACTTCGGCGGCGAGCCGAACACCCGGGTCTGCCCGGTGTGCCTGGGCCTGCCCGGGTCGCTGCCGGTGGCCAACAAGGCGGCCATCGAGGCGATCATCCGGATCGGCCTGGCGTTGAACTGCTCGATCGCCGAGTGGTGCCGGTTCGCCCGGAAGAACTACTTCTACCCGGACATGCCGAAGAACTTCCAGATCAGCCAGTACGACGAGCCGATCTGCGTCGACGGTTACCTGGACGTCGAGGTGGGCGGCGAGACGGTGCGGATCGAGATCGAGCGGGTGCACCTCGAGGAGGACACCGGCAAGACGCTGCACGTCGGCGGCGCCACCGGCCGCATCCACGGGGCGACGGAGTCGCTCGTCGACTACAACCGGGCCGGCATCCCGCTGGTCGAGATCGTCACCAAGCCGATCACGGGCACCGGTGCGCTCGCCCCCGAGGTGGCCAAGGCGTACGTCGCCGAGCTGCGGGACGTGATCCGCACCCTGGGCGTCTCCGACGTGCGGATGGAGGAGGGGTCGCTGCGGTGCGACGTGAACACCTCGCTCAACCTGCCGGGCGCGGAGTGGGGCACCCGTACGGAGACGAAGAACGTCAACTCGCTGCGGTCGGTGGAGCGGGCGGTCCGCTCGGAGATGCTGCGGCAGGCGTCGGTGCTGGACGCGGGCGGCCGGATCACCCAGGAGACGCGTCACTTCCACGAGGACACCGGTGACACCACCCCGGGTCGCTCGAAGGAGACGGCCACCGACTACCGGTACTTCCCCGAGCCGGATCTGGTGCCGATCGCCCCGGACCCGGCGTGGGTCGCCGAGCTGAAGGCCGCCCTGCCGGAGCTGCCCCGGGTGCACCGGCGTCGCCTCCAGGAGCAGTGGGGCCTTTCCGACCTGGACATGCAGTCGGTGTTGAACGCTGGCGCGGTCGAGCTGATCGAGGCCACCGTGGCTGCCGGCACCACCCCGGCGGCGGCCCGCAAGTGGTGGCTGGGTGAGCTGTCCCGCCGGGCCAACGAGAGCGGTGTGGAGCTGGCCGAGATCGGTGCCACCCCCGCCCAGGTCGCCGAGCTTCAGGGTCTGGTCGACGCCGGCAAGCTGAACGACAAGATGGCCCGCACGGTGCTGGAGGGCGTGGTCGACGGTGAGGGTTCGCCCACCGAGATCATGACCAGCCGGGGCCTGGAGGTCGTGTCGGACACCGGCGCGCTCACCGCCGCCGTTGACGAGGCGATCGCCGCGAACCCCGGCATCGCCGACAAGATCCGCAGTGGCAAGGTCGCGGCGGTCGGCGCGCTGGTCGGCGCGGTCATGAAGACCACCCGTGGTCAGGCCGACGCGAAGACGCTGCGTGAGCTGATCCTGGAGCGCCTCGGCGTCCAGGGCTGACCCGACGCCCCAGCGTCCAGGACTGACCCGACGCCCCCAGCGTCGATCATGAGGTTGACGGCGGTTGGAAGATCGACTACTGCCGTCAACCTCATGATCAACATGTACCGCACCCCTCGCGAGGGCGTCAACGGCGACGCCTGGATGGAGTTACCGTGGCCCGGCACGACCTTGATGTTCTCGACGAGATCCAGCGGCGGGTGCTCTGGCTCGCCACCCGGATCGTGGACGCCGCCAATCATGACCGGGCCACCGGCGACGGTGTGAAGGTCGGCGGCCATCAGGCGTCCAGCGCCTCGCTGGTCACGGCGATGACAGCGCTCTGGTTCGCGCACCTGGACGCCGAGGACCGGGTCGCCGTGAAGCCGCACGCGTCTCCGGTGTTCCACGCCATCCAGTACCTGCTCGGCAACCTGGACCGCTCCTACCTACCCCGGCTGCGGGCCCGCGGCGGCCTCCAGTCGTACCCGTCGCGCACCAAGGACCCGGACGCTGTGGACTTCTCCACCGGGTCGGTGGGCCTGGGGGCTGCCGCGCCGCTCTTCGCCGCCGCCACCCGGCGGTACGTCGACGCGCACTTCGGGGCCCGCCCGCACTCCCGGTTCGTGGCGCTGATCGGCGACGCCGAGCTGGACGAGGGAAACATCTGGGAGGCGGTGGCCGACCCGGCAACCACCGGGCTGGGCAACGTCATGTGGCTCGTCGACTTCAACCGCCAGTCGCTGGACCGGGTGGTCCCCGGCATCCGGATCAACCAGTGGCGGGGCCAGTTCGAGGCGGCCGGCTGGCACGTCGTGGAGGTCAAGTACGGCCGTAAGCTCGCCGAGGCGTACGCCCGGCCGGGCGGTGAGGCGCTGCGCGACTGGATCGACGCGATGCCCAACGAGCAGTACCAGTCGCTGTTCGGGCTGGTCGGGCCGGCCCTGCGCAAGCAGTTCCTGGACGGCGCGCCGGCCGGGATCGCCGAGTTGATCGCCGGCATCGACGACGAGGACCTCGGCCCGCTCGTCACCGACCTGGGCGGGCACGACCTTCAGGCGATGCTCGACGCGTACGCCCAGTGCGACGCGGTCACCGACCGGCCCAGCGTCGTCTTCGCGTACACGGTGAAGGGTTGGGGGTTGCCCATCGCCGGCAACCCGCGCAACCATTCCGCGTTGCTCAGCTCGGAGCAGGTCGACACGCTGCGCGCCGCGCAGGGGTTGACCGCCGAGACAGAGTGGGACCGCCTCGACCCGGCGTCACCCGCCGGGATCCAGGCCGGCGCCCGCCGGGAGGCGCTGTCCCGCGCGCCGCGCGAGCGTGCGCTGGGGGTCACCGTTCCGGAAAGCACAGGAGTACGCGCAACCAAGCCGATCTCCACCCAGGAGGTCTTCGGTCGGGTGCTGGTGGACCTGGCGCGCGACCGGGAGGTGGGCCGCTACCTGGTCACCACAGCCCCGGACGTGGCCACCTCCACCAACCTCGCCGGGTTCATCAACAAGACCGGGGTGTTCGCCCCCACCGAGCAGCGTTCCTGGACCGAGGACCGGATGCTGCGCTGGACCGAGAGCCCCGCTGGGCAGCACATCGAGCTGGGCATCTCGGAGATGAACCTGTTCCTGCTGCTCGGTCAGCTCGGGCTGTCCTGGGACCTGTCCGGGCAGCCGCTGCTACCGGTGGGCACCGTCTACGACCCGTTCGTGCTGCGCGGCCTGGACGCGTTCCTGTACGGCACGTACTCCGGCTCCCGGTTCGTGGTGGCCGGCACCCCGTCGGGCATCACCCTCGCCCCGGAGGGCGGCGCCCACCAGTCCACGATCACCGCGTCGGTCGGCCTGGAGCTGCCCGGGGTGACCTTCATCGAGCCGGCGTACGCGGCCACCCTCGACTGGCTGCTCTGCGACGCGCTCGGTCAGATCGCCGGTGGGTCGGCTCCGGCCGCCACCGCCGCACCCGCCGAGGACGGTGCGTACTACTTCCGGTTGAGCACCCGACCGGTGGACCAGGCGCCGTTCGAGGCGGCCCGGGCGCGGCTCGGCGACGCGGTGCTGCGCCGGCAGGTCGTCGCCGGGGCGTACCGGCTGGTCGACGCGCACCAGGCGTACCCGCACCTGGTCGACGCCCCGGTGGTGCAGCTGGCCGCCTCCGGCGCGGTGCTGCCCGAGGTGCTCGCCGCCGCTGCGGAGCTGGCCGACGAGGGCGTCGCCGCGCACGTGGTGGACGTGACCTCGCTGGACCGGCTCTACCGGGCCTGGCAGCGCACCCTTCGCCAGGGCGTGCGGACGGCCACGGTGCCCAGCGTTCCGGGCGCGTTGCGGTCCGCGTTCGCCGATCGGGTGCCGGTGGTGTCGGTGCACGACGCCGCGTCGCACGCGATGGCCTGGCTCGGTTCGGCGGTCGGCGCACCGGCGGTGCCGCTCGGTGTGGACGAGTTCGGCCAGTCCGGCAGCGTCGCCGAGCTGTACGAACTGCACGACCTGCTGCCTGGCAGCATCGTCAACGCCGCCCTGGCCGCCATCGCCCTGCGCTGACCCGCCGGCCCGCCGGCCCGCCGGCCCGCCGGCCCGCCGGCGGGCGTCGGCGTCGGCTCAGCCGGTCGGGGTGGGCGCGGGTGTGGCGGGGACGCCGCCGCTCAGCGTCGGTGTCGGCGTGGGTGTGGCGGGGACGCCGGCGGTCGGGTTCTCCACCAGGCGTCGTTCCAGGTTGACCTGGGCCTGCCCGGTGCCGCCGACGGTGATGGTGTCGTACGCCTGGAGCAGCTTCTGCTGGTCGAAGTAGAGCACGCTCATCGACAGCGGGGTGGGCTTCTCGCCCTCCAGGCCGCGCAGCCCGGCACCGCCGGTGGAGCCCTCCACCATCAGCGTGGTGGGCTGCTGCCCGGGCGCCTGCGGCAGCTCGGAGACCTGCCGGGAGTGGGTGTGCCCGGCCAGCACCAACGGGCACGTGCCAGCGAGCGGCCCGGCCGACGCCGGGTCGTGCACCAGCGCGATGTTGACCGGTCGCGGTGAGCTGCGGACCGTCGCGGCGAGCTGGTTGCCGGCCGCGATCACCTGGTCGGCCACCTGCTGGGTCAACCCGCTGCCGGCCGGGGAGGTGTTCTTGTCCGGGGTGAAGCGCGGGTCGCCGATGCCGGCGATGGTCAGCCCGGCGACAGTCGTCGTCGTGTTGTTCAGCACGATCGCGTTCGGCTGACGGGCCACCGCGGCGGCGGTCTTGCCGGAGTCGTGGTTGCCACGGATGAAGACGTACGGCTTCTTCAGCAGGCCGATCGAGGCCACGAAGGAGGCTTCCGGTTCGCTGCCCCAGTCGGTGATGTCCCCGGTGTCGATCACCACGTCGATGCCGAACTGCTCCACGACCGTTCGGATCAGCTGCCAGCCGGTCGGGTTGAGGTGCATGTCGGAGACGTGCAGCACCCGGGTGGTGCCCGGGGTCGGCTCCAACAGCGGAAGCGCCGACACAGTCGTGTAGAGCTGGCTGACGTTGCCGACCAGGCGCTGCAACTGCTCCGCGTACTTGGTGTAGTCGTTGGCGATCCGGCGGGCGTCACCGACGATGGCCGGCGCGTTGACCAGCAGCCCCTCGTAGCGCGGTTCCTCGATGGCCTGCGGGCGAAGGGTGGCCGCCGCCGTGCCGAGGCTGCTGGCGGTGACCAGCAGCGCCAACCCTCCCGCCCAGGCGGTCCGCCGGACGTCGCGGAAGATCAGCCCGGCCAGGATCAACGTGACGAGCACCGACGCGCCGAGGGTACGCAGACCGAGGCGCATCACCCCGGAGCGGACGTCCTCCACCGCGCTCTGGCTGGCCCGGCTGATGCTGGCGGGGTCGTCGATCAGCGCCTCGGTGCGCCCCTGGTCGAGGGCCCCCAGCCGGACGGTGAGATGGGTCGGCCCGTCGTGGCTGTCGAGCAGCAGCGCGCCGAGCGGCGGGATGTCGACGGTGGTGCCGCCGTCCCGGGCGGGGGAGATGCTGAGATTGGCCCGGAACGGGCCGATGTCGGTGCTCACCTGGCCACCGGCCAGCACCCCGAGCACCGCCCCGGCCAAGGCCACGGCGAGGACGGCGACGATCAGCCCGAGGCGACGCAGCGGGCCGGCCGCTCCGACCCACCAACCGGTCGGGCGCGGCCGATCGTCGCCGGTCACCGGGTCGTCCCGGTCATCGGCGTCGTCCTGCCGCTCGTCGCGTTGCCCGTCCATGCTTGAGATTCTGACCTGCCCGTCGGAAGATCTTGGCAAACCTGAACGGATGGTGACGCAATCAGCTGCGTCCGCCGTCACCACCCGCGAAGACCACCCGCAGGAGCCGGTCGTCGTCGCCCGCCGGGTCGCCCCGGCCGTCGTGGTTGGAGGTGCTCACCCAGAGCGACCCGTCCGGTGCCGCGGCCACCGCACGCAGCCGACCGTAGCGGTTGGTGAGCAGCTCACTGGGCTTTCCGAGCAGGGTGCCGGTGTCGGTCAGCTCCATCACCCAGAGGCGCTTGCCGCGCAGACAGCCGGTGACCAGCAGCCGGTCCGTGGCGGCCAGACCGGAGCAGGACGCGTCCGACGTCGCCCACTGCACGATCGGGTCGGTGAACCGCTTGTCGCCGGCCTGGCCCTCGACCTCCGGCCAGCCGTAGTTGCCGCCCTTGGTGATCTGGTTGATCTCGTCCCAGGTGTTCTGGCCGAACTCGACGGCGTACATCCGCTTCGCGGCGTCCCAGGCGAAACCCTGGACGTTGCGGTGCCCCAGGGACCAGACCGGGGAGTTGGGGTACGGATTGCCGGCGGCGGGCTTGCCGTCCGGGGTGATTCGCAGGATCTTGCCGCCGAGGCTCTTCACGTCCTGCGAGAGGGGGCGCTGGCCGGCGTCACCGGTGCTGACGTAGAGCTGCTTGTCCGGGCCGAAGCCGAGCCCTCCGCCGTTGTGCACATTGGCTTTGGGGATGCCGGTGAGGATCGGGGTGGGCTGCCCGCCGAGTTGCAGTCGGGCGACCCGGTTGTCCCGTTCGGCGGTGTAGTAGACGAACACCGTCCGGTCCCGGGCGTAGTCGGGGGAGACGGCGATGCCGAGCAGGCCACCCTCGCCCGCCGCCGCCACGTCGGGGATCGTCTGCACCGGGCGGACCCGCAGCCCGTCCGGCCCGGACTCGGGCCCGACCTGGAGGATCCGGCCGTTGTCCCGTTCGGTGACCAGCGCGCCGCCGTCCGGCAGGAAGGCGATCGCCCACGGCACCCGCAGCCCCTTGGCGAGCACAGTCGCCACCGCCTGCTGGCCGGCGCCACCGGGGCCCGCCGACGCGGACGGGGTGGGCAGGTTGGGCGGTTCGCCGGCCGGGTCGGGCTCCGGCTCACCGAAACTGCAACCGGCGGTGAACAGCAGCGCCGCGCAGGACGCCGCGAGGGCCGCCCGGAGGCGGCGGATGCGAGGGTACGGGGGACGGGCGCTCACCCGGCCCAGGGTAGCCCGCCGCGCGACCCGGCCGGGCCCGTCGAGATGCAACGGATGCCGATGGACCCGCCCGATGAGCCCCGGTGGGCCACTCACCGAGCCCGCAGGGCCAGCAGCGCGGTGTCGTCCTCACGGTGCTGGATCGAGGCGAGCAGCAGGTCGCACAGGTCGTCGAGGGGCAGCTTGTCGGTTTCGGACAGCCGGCCCGCCAACTCGGCCAACCCCTCGTCGATCGAGCGGTCCCGCCGTTCGATCAGCCCGTCGGTGTAGAGCAGCAGGGTGTCGCCGGTGGCCAGGCTGGTGCTGTGGCTGCTCCGCGGCGACGGACGGGCCAGGCCGAGCAGCGGCTCCGGTGTGGCCTGGAGGACCTCGACCGCCCCGCCGAAGCGGACCACCAGGGCCGGCGGGTGCCCCGCGTTGGACCAGGTCATCTCGTGCACGCCGGCGCGCTGCGGACAGATCCGCACCAGCGTCGCGGTGGCGGCGATCGGCAGCCGCAGGCCACGGATCGCGCCGTCCAGGTTGCTCATCAGCGCCCCGACCGCGTCCGGCCGGCCGAAGGCGTCGCCCCGCACCAGGTTGCGCAGCTGGCCCATTGTCGCTGCTGCCTCGATGTCGTGCCCGGCCACGTCCCCGATCGCCGCGATCACGTCGCCGTCGGGCTGCACGAAGGTGTCGTACCAGTCACCGCCCACCTCCACCCGGTCGGCCGCCGGCTGGTAGCGGGCCGCCAGCTCCAGCTCCGCCACCACCGGCAGCCGGGGCAGCATGCTGTGTTGCAGGACCTCGGCGACGTGCCGCTGCTCGCCGTACATCGAGCTGTTGCCGACGGCCTGGCCGGCCCGGCGGCCGATGTCGACTGCGGTGAGCAGGTCGCGGTCGTCGAACGGCTGACGCTGGCCGCCGTTGACGAGCGTGATCGCCCCCAGCACCGTGCCGCCGGCGGCCCGCACCGGCACGCTCAGGTAGGAGGCGATGCCCAGGCGCTGCGCGATGAGTGTCATCTCCGGGTTTGTGCTGCCCCTCGTGACGTCGGCCAGCGACGCCACGCTGCCGAGCCGGGGCTGGCCGGTCCGGAGCACCGCCCGGATGACCGACTCGGCGCTCAGCCCGCTGCCCAGCAGCTCGCCGAACCGGTCGATGTCCGCGGTGCGGGCTGGGTCCCGATGCACCGACACCACCTCGCGGGGCAGGCCGGTCGGCCCGATCAGGGTGAGCAGGCACCAGTCGGCGAGCAGTGGCACCATGGCGGCGGCGAGCCGGCGCAGCGCGATGCCTACGTCCAGGGTGCCGGCCAACGTCTCGCTCACCCCGGCCAGCAGCTCCAGCCGCTCGTTTGCCTGCACGGCCCGCCGCTGCGCCTCCTGTGCGCCGTCGAGCGCGATCCGCAGCCGCAGCTCCGAAGAGCAGGCGGCGGCAAGGTCGGCCAGGGTCCGCAGCTGCGCTGCCGTCCAGGCGCGGGGCTTGCTGTCGATGGCACAGAGCGAGCCGAGCACCCGGCCGGAGAGGTCGGTCAGCGGCATTCCCGCGTACGCGACCACGCCGAGGTCGTCGATGGCCAGGTTGTCCCGGACGCGGGGGTAGAGCCGGGCGTCCGGCAGCACCATCGGGGCCTCGATGTCCACCACGTGCTGGCAGAACGAGTGGCTCAACGGAGTCTGCCGCCGCTGCGACCAGGGGTCGGGCAACCCCACAGCGCCCGGGAAGAACTGTCGGTCGGCGGAGACCAGGGAGACCAACGCGACAGGCACGTCCAACAGGTCGCTGACCAGCCGGGCGAACCTGTCGAACGCCTCGTCCGGGGTGGCGTCGAGCCCGGTGTCGGCGAGCGCGCGCAACCGTTCCGGATCGCCGAGCGCCGCGGGTGGGGCGATCGAACGCCGGTTGGTGGCGGGGGAGCCGTCGGTCATCCTGCACCTGTCTGCCGGGCGGAGGCGGACCGGCCCTCCGACCCTTCGTTATACCTCGCACGGGCTCGTGCCGAACGTCGGTGTGCTGAGTCTCGCCCGTCCCGGCCTCGTGCGCCACAGCCCGGCATACCCGTTCGCCGCCGTGCCCGCACCAGCCGCCGCGTCGGGGACTATCGTCGGCGGACGTGAAGGTATGGATTCCGCACCAGGCCGGCCTGAACCTCCTGGGCGAGCTGCCCGCGAACGTGACGGTGGAGGTCTTCGAGCACACCGACCGGATGCCGTCCGAGCCGGCCGACGTCCGCTTCTGGGTGCCGCCGTTCCTGGGTGGCTCGGACGGGACGGCGGTGCTGCGGGAGCTGCCCGACCTGGCGGTGGTGCAGTTGCTCTCCGCCGGGGCGGACGCCTGGGCCGGCCGGACACCGCCTGCGGTGACGCTCTGCGATGCCCGGGGCGTGCACGACCCGTCCACAGCCGAGTGGGTCGTCACCGCGATCCTCACCCAGCTGCGGGCGTTCCCGGCGTTCGTCCGGGCACAGGCCGAGCGGCGCTGGACGTTCGCGGAGAACACCCCGACCGACGAGCTGACCGGCAAGCGGGTGCTCATCGTCGGGGCTGGCTCGATCGGCGCGGCCGTGCGCGACCGGCTCGCCCCGTTCGACGTGAGCTTCACCCTTGTCGCCAGGACGGCCCGCCCGGAGCAGGGGGTGCACGCCGTCGAGGAGCTGCCCCGGCTGCTGCCCGACGCGGACGTGGTGGTGGTGATCGTGCCGCTCACCGACCAGACCCGTGGCCTGATCGACGAGAAGTTCCTGGCCGCGATGCCCGACGGGGCGCTGCTGGTGAACGCCGCCCGGGGCCCGGTGGCGCACACCGAGGCGCTCGTCGCCGAGCTGGGGACCGGCCGGATCTCGGCGGCGTTGGACGTCACCGACCCGGAGCCGCTGCCCGCCGACTCGCCGCTCTGGGTCATGCCGAACGTGCTGCTCACCCCGCACGTTGGCGGGTCGGTGCGCGGGTTGTTGCCACGGGCCTACCGACTGGTGGGCGATCAGATCCGCCGGTTCGCCGCCGGGCAACCGCTGATCAACACGGTGGTCGACGGCTACTGACCGGGGGTCTCCGCCGCAGCGTCCGGCAGCGACTGGCCGGTCGCCGCGACCAGTCGGGGCAGATCCGCTCCTCGGACGGCCGGCAGGGTGACCTGGTGGCCGTCGTCGAGCCGGGCCACCGCGCGCCCGCGCTGGTCGGTGGTCAGCTCGAGGACCTGGTTCCAGTCGATCCGACGCTGCCCGACCAGCGCCCGGATGCGCAGCTCCCGCGCGTCGGCGTCGGTGCCGGCCCGCCAGGCCCACACCGCGACGGCGAGTGGGACGAGCAGCACCGGCAGCAGGTAGTCCCGGGCGTTGGCCAGCGGCAGGGCGCCGACGAAGGCGATGATCGCGGCCACCAGGATGGCTTGGTTGTACCGGAAGCGGACCGTGTCGGGCTTACTCACCCTCCGATGATCCCACTCCGGGTTGTTTCGGCTCGCGGCGGGCGGTGCCGGGAGCGTGCGGTACGCCGTACAGTGACACAGGTCGTTGTCTCCACTGAGTGACCGGCAAGTAACCAATTCGGCCGTCCATCGTTGCCAATCGTGGGTAGCGGACTCGCAACGTCCGATGTCCCGCACCGCCGCACCGCCCCCGTGCCCCCTCACGAAGGCGACCGCCGTGCTCCTCGCGTACCCGTTCCGCGTTCTCGTCCCCCGCCGTGCGGCACCGGAGGCCGCCACGTCCGTGGCGGTGGCGCTGCTCCTTCTCGCCGGTTCCGTCGACCTGGTCCCGCCCTCGGTGGTGATCGCGTTGGCCGCCGGCGCCGGCGCCACGCTCGCGGGCCTTCGACTGTCCCGGCTGGCCGCCCGGCGCGGCATCGACCCGACACCGCGTGCGGCGGGGGTGCTGCTCGACGCGGCGGTGGTGGCGGCGGGTCTCACTGCCGTCGTGTTGCCGCTGGCCGGCATCGGGCACGCCGTCGCCGTGCTGATCGGGTCGCTGGTCGTGGCGGCCCTCTCGACGGCCGGTCTGCACCGGCTCCCCGGCCGATCCCGGGCGGCGGCCCCGGTCCGGTTGCGGTGGCTGGTCGAGTCGACCGGCCCGGCCGTCGGTCTGGCTCTCGCCGGCTGGTTGCTGCTGCCCCCCGACAGCCCACCGGCCCCGGTCCGGCTGGTCGCCGCGTTGACGCTCGGCGGGTTGGGCATGGCCGCGTTGAACGCGTTCGCGGGGCCACGACGGCGCTCGGGTGCCGCGGTCTGCCGGGGCGGCGTGCTGCTCACACTGGGCGGGCTGGTGCTGCTGGCCACGCTGCCGGCCGCGCCGGCCGGTCGGGTGGCGCTGCTGGCCGTACCCCCGTTGGTGTTCGGGATGTTGCTCGTCGCCGTCGGCGCTGCGGATGCGGCTGACGACACGGAGCCGGTGGAGCCGGTCGCCGCGGCCTGGCCCCGGTCGGTGCTTCCCGCGGCGGTGCTGCTGCTGGCATCGGGTCTGCACCTGAGCGCCGGCCGCGCACCGGACCAGACGAGCGTGCTGTTGGCCCTGGCGGCGGTGCCGCCCCTGGTGCTGCGCGAGCTGCTGCGCGCCGGTGACGCGTCCAGGTCCACCCGGCGGGCCGCTCATCGGCGACCGGCCGGCCGTTCGCTGCGGCACCGCCGAGCGGTGCCGGCACGCTGGCCGGGCACGCCGGAGCCGCCGCCCGAGCAGGCCCTCGGCGTCCCGGAGGGCGCGGCCACCGCGACGGGCGTCGGCTCCACCTGGTCGCCTGACCACAGTTCCGCGTGGTTGGGGCTCAACCGGCCAGCCGCGTCGGCGGGCGGCACCCCCGGCGACCGGGCCGCCCTGCTGGACGCCCTGGCCGCGATCGGCGACGTTCCGGCGCCGGCCGGTGCGCTGCTGCTCGTGGACCTGCACGGCACCGAGGGGTTCGGCCCGACGGCCAGGGAGGACGTGCTGGCCGAGGCGGTGCACCGGGCCCGCTCGGTCATCGCCCCGGACGATCTGGTCACCGGCTGCACGGCAACCGGCTTCGCTGTGGTCACGGCCGCCGGCCCGGTGCTGGCGTACGCGCTGGGCACCCGACTGTTGAGCGCGCTCGATCCGCCCTACCGGCTGGCCGGCGCGATGCTGCGCGTGCAGACGAGCATCGGGTTGGCCGAGGTGAGCGGCGCCGGGCCGGCGGACGTGCTCCGGCAGGCCGAGCTGGCCCGGCGACGGGCCGTGCAACTGGGCCGGGACCGGGTGGAGTGGTACGACGCGTTCCTGGAGGAACAGCTGGTGCGCCGGCTCGACCTGGAACGCGAGCTGCCCGGTGCGGTGGCGCGCGGGGAGCTGGACCTCGTCTACCAGCCGGTGGTCGACCTGGCCGACGGGCAGCCGGTGGGCGCGGAGGCGCTGCTGCGGTGGCGCAGCCCGGTGCTCGGCACCGTGCTCCCGGCCGAGTTGCTGCCGGTCGCCGAGGACCTGGACCTGGTCGGCGAGTTGGAGTGGTGGGTGCTGGACCGGGCCTGCCGGCAGTTGTCCAACTGGTCGGTGGGCGTCCGGGAGCTGTGGATGGCCGTCAACGTCACCACCCGGGAGCTGACCACTCCCGACTTCGTCCAGCGGCTCGCGGCCGTGCTGGCCGCGTACGGGGTGCCGCCGGAGCGACTGGTGGTGGAGGTGAGCGAGCCGAGGGTCGCCGGTGACCTGTCGACGGTGGTGGCTCGGCTGGCCGGGCTGCGGTCGCTGGGCGTTCGCACCGCGTTGGACGACTTCCGGGCCGAGCACGCCTCGCTGGCCCAGCTTCGCCGCCTGCCGATCGACCTGCTCAAGGTGGGCCCGGAGTTGGTGGGCGCACGGCCGGACGGGCAACCGCCGTTGATCGACGTGGTGGTCAACGTGGGCGAGCGGTTGGGCGTCGAGATCGTCGCCGAGGAGTTGGAGTCGTCGACGGAGGTCGAGGGCGCACGCCGGGGCGGTTGCCGGTACGGGCAGGGGTTCGCGCTGTCCCGGCCGGCGACCGCCGAGCGGGTCGAGGCGTACTTCGAGGAATTTCCCTCAGCGTCCCGCTGAACCGGTTCATCTCCCTCGCGGCGGTGCGGTGCTGCCGCGCGGCGTGAGGTGGGGTGTCTCGTCCTGCACCCGCCCGGCCGGTTGCCCGGCGACGACGGCGAGCAGTTGCCGGGCGGCGTGCGCGCCGTACGCCGGGATGTCCCGGCCCAGCGCGGTCAGCGGCGGGTGCACCAGCCGACACAGCGGCGAGTCGTCCCAGGCCACGATGGACAGGTCGCCGGGCACGGTAAGGCCCATCTCCTGAGCGACGGAGAGCCCGGCGATGGCCATCACGTCGTTGTCGTAGACGACAGCTGTGGGCCGGCCGGCCGAACTCAGCAACCGGCGGGTGGCCCGGCCGCCCTCCTCGCCGGTGTAGTCGGACCAGACGGTGACCGCGTCGACCAGGCCGAGCCGCTGGCAGACCGCCGCGAAGGCGTCGGTGCGGATCTCGGTGTGCCGCAGCTCGGGCAGACCGGCGACCCTGGCGATCCGGCGATGCCCGAGCGCGACCAGGTACTCCACCGTCTCGGTCAGCGCGGCGGCGTCGTCGGACCAGAGACTGGCCAGCTCACCGGTGCCGCCGGGGCCGCCGATCACCACCGCAGGCAGTTGCAGCTGTTCGAGTGCGGGGATGCGACGGTCGTCGGTGCGCAGGTCGCAGACGAGCACCCCGTCCACCCGTCGTTCGCCCCACCAACGCCGGTAGACCGCGATCTCGGCATCCGGGTCGGCCACCACCTGGAGGGTCAGCGCGTACGAGCGGGCGGAGAGTTCGGCCTCGACGCCACTGATCAGCGCCATGAAGAACGGCTCGACGCCGAGGGTCCGCGCCGGGCGGCACAGGGCCAGGCCGACAGCCCCGGCGGTGGCGGCCGAGAGGGCGCGGGCGGCGCTGCTGCGGCTGAAGCCGATCTCCGTGGCGATGGCGAGGATTCGCTGCCGGGTGGCCTCGGAGACGCCGGGCTGCCCGTTGAGCGCGTACGACACGGCGCCCTTGGACACCCCGGCGCGTTGGGCGACGTCGGCGATGGTCGGCCGCTTCACCGGCGTGCTCCTTCGCTCTCTGGCCGTTGACAGCCCTGATTCCGGACCGTAGCGTGGCTCAGCTTATCCGGTTCAGTTGGCATCTTTCGATGCGGGAAGGTGCAGTGACATCGTGAGTCGACAGGCACTCTACGACGGTTGGACGGTGCGGGCGGCCCCCGGAGCGCAGGTGCCCGAGGAGGTCGCCGGCCGGTCGGTGCCGGCGACAGTGCCGGGCTGCGTGCACACCGATCTGCTCGACGCCGGGCTGATCGGAGACCCGTACCTCGACGACAACGAGTTGGCGCTGGCCTGGATCGGGCGCACCGACTGGGTCTACCAGACCACATTCGTCCACCGGGCGGGCGACGAGGAGCGCGTCGACCTGGTCTGCGCCGGCCTGGACACCGTCGCCACGCTCACCGTCAACGGGGTGGAGGTCGGCCGGACCGCGAACATGCACCGCGGCTACCGGTTCGACGTGCGACCGCTGCTGCGTGACGGCAACAACGACCTGGTCGTCACGTTCGACTCCGCGTACCGCTACGCCGAGGCACAGCAGGAACGGCTCGGCGACCGGCCGAACGCCTACCCGGAGCCCTTCCACTTCATCCGCAAGATGGCCTGCAACTTCGGCTGGGACTGGGGGCCGACACTGGTCACCGCCGGCATCTGGCAGGAGATCAGCCTGCACTCCTGGTCGACCGCTCGACTGGCCACCGTCCGTCCGCTGGTCACCATGGACGGTCGCGACGGCCGGGTCGAGGTGCACGTCGAGGTCGAGCGTGTCGCGGACGTCCCGCTGACCGTCCGCGCCGCAGTGGCCGGCGTCCGCGCCGAGGTGGTCGTCCCGGCCGGGCAGCGCACGGCCGTGCTCACCCTCACCGTCCGCGAGCCCGCGCTGTGGTGGCCCCGGGGGTACGGCGAGCAGGCCCGCCACCCGATCGCTGTGACACTGCACGCACCGGACGGCGACACAGTGGACAACTGGTCGCACCAGATCGGCTTCCGATCGGTACGGCTCGACACCACCCCCGACGCGCACGGCACCCCGTTCGCGTTGTCGGTCAACGACGTCCCGGTCTTCGTCCGCGGGGTCAACTGGATCCCGGACGACGCGTTCCCCACCCGGATCACCCGCGCCCGGTTGGCCGAGCGCTTCGACCAGGCGGTCGCGGCCAACGTCAACCTGTTGCGGGTCTGGGGTGGCGGCCGGTACGAGTCGGCGGACTTCTACGACCTCGCCGACGAGCGTGGCCTGCTCGTCCAGCAGGACTTCCTCTTCGCCTGCGCCGCGTACCCGGAGGAGGAGCCGTTCGGCACCGAGGTCGCCGCCGAGGCCGTCGAGCAGGTGACCCGGCTCGCGCCGTACCCGTCGCTGGTGCTCTGGACCGGCAACAACGAGAACATCTGGGGCTGGCACGACTGGGACTGGCAGCAGGCCCTCGCCGGGCGCACCTGGGGGCGCGGCTACTACCTCGACGTGCTGCCCCGGATCGTCGGCGAGCTGGACCCGACCCGCCCGTACTGGCCGGGCAGCCCCTGGTCTGGCAGCGAGGCGCTCCACCCCAACGACCCGGCGCACGGCACCACCCACATCTGGGACGTGTGGAACACCGACGACTACACCAGATACCGGGAGTACGTCCCGCGCTTCGTCGCCGAATTCGGCTACCAGGCCCCACCGGCGTACGCGACGCTGCGCCGCGCGTTGAGCGACGAACCCCTGGCCCACAACTCAGCGGGCATGGCGCACCACCAGAAGGCGGCCGGCGGTGACGCCAAGCTCCAGCGGGGCCTCGACGCGCACCTGCCCACCCCGGCGGACTTCGACGACTGGCACTACCTGACACAGCTCAACCAGGCCCGGGCGATCCAGCTCGGGGTGGAGCACTTCCGCTCCCACCGGGACGTCTGCGCCGGCACCATTGTCTGGCAGCTCAACGACTGCTGGCCGGTCACCTCCTGGTCGGCCGTCGACGGCGACGGCCGCCGCAAACCCCTGTGGTACGCGCTGCGCCGCGCGTACGCCGACCGGCTGCTCACCGTGCAACCCCGTGACGGCGGCCTGGCCCTGGTAGCGGTCAACGAGACCGCCGAGGCGTGGGCCGTACCGGCCGCGGTCACCCGGTTCACGCTCACCGGGGAGCCGAGGGCGAAGACCTCGGTCGACCTCGACGTCCCGGCGTACTCCTCGGTGGTGCTGCCGTTGCCGGCGGACCTGGCGCGGCCGGAGGATGCCCGGCGCGAGTTGCTGGTCGCGGAGTCCGGTGGCACCGCGGAGCGCGCTCTGTGGTTCTTCGCCGAGGACCGGGAGGTGGACTGGCCGGCGGCGGCCTGGGACGCGACGGTCGAGCCGGTCGACGGTGGGCAGCGGGTCCAGGTCACGGCCCGCACCGTGCTGCGCGACCTGACGCTGTTCGCGGACCGGCTGGACCCGTCCGCCGAGGTCGACGAGGCACTGGTCACCCTGCTGCCCGGCGAGTCGACGACCTTCACCGTCCACGCCGACACCCCGCTGGACGCCGCAGCTCTCGCCGCCCGCCCGGTGCTGCGCTGCGTCAACGACGTGACGTCGAGTTAGCACGCCACGATTGCGCTCGATCCAGGAAGTAGTGGTCTCCGTCGACAGGGGAGGCCACTACTTCCGTGTTCGAGCACGTTCGACTGCAACCCCCGGCTGCCGGCGAGCGCATCCGTCAGGGCAGTATTACCGGTTCGTCGCCGCTGGTGACAGCGCGGCCGACAGCGACGAAGCCGATCGCGCGGTACCCCGGGAGCACAAATGATCACGGAACTCGTCCGAGATGCGGCGGCGACGGCCTTCGTCTTCGGGTTCTTCGCCTCCAGTTGGTTCGGCTGGGCTCAGGAAGCGCCTCCGAGGTCCTGGCGGCCCGTGCTCATCGCCGGTTCGGTTCTCGCACTGCTCACGGCTACCGCCGGGGGCCTCCTCGCCTGGAGGCACTGGTCGGACGGAACAGCGTTCGACGACGACACCAGCCGGACCTTCGGCATCGTCGTCGGGATCGAGTTCGGGGTTGCCGCCGTCGGTGCCGGGGTGCTCGCCCTGCTACGGCGCCGTGAGCTGACCGCCCCCTGGGTGGCCCTTGTCGTGGGCCTGCACCTCTTCCCGGTGGCGGCGCTGATGGACTACCCACTGATCCATGTGGTCGCAGCGCTGGTCACCGTGGTGGCGCTCGCAGCCGTGCCGATGGCCCGGGCCCGCGCCCTGGCGGTGAGTGCGGTGGTCGGGCTCGGCACCGGCGTCGTGCTCGTGGTCGCCGCGGTGTCCTCGCTGATAATCGCCCTGGTCGCGTACTGAGGTTGGCTGCCGTCAGAGCACGGTGACTTCGTGCGGTGCTGGCCGCCGGAACAGGCACGTGCGGTGGACCTGGAGAACATCTCCGCCAGGTCCACCGCTCGTCAGACAGTGCGGCGGGTCAGGCCCGGGCGGCGGCCAGCACCTGGCCGACCAACGTGCCGGACGTGCCGGACCGCTCGTACTCGGGCCGGTTCAGGCTGCCACCCATCAGGGGCGCCGGGTTGCGGTGCACGGCCGGGCTGTCCGAGCTGACCAGCGCCGCGAAGTGGTACTCGTCGGCGCCGGTCGCCTCGACGATCCGGGCGATGTTGCGCGGGGTGATGCCACCGCCCGGCATGACGATGATCCGGCCGGCGGCCCGGCGCACCAGGTCGGCGATGAGCGGAGCACCCTCCAGCACGCTGACCTCCTGACCCGAGGTGAGCACCCGGTGCACGCCCAGCTCGATCAGCTGCTCCAGCGCCGCGTGCGGGTCGCGGGTCATGTCGAACGCCCGGTGGAAGGTGATGCTGGCGTCGCCCGCGGCGGCGATCAGTCGGCGGGTGGTCGGCACGTCGACGTCACCCTCGGCGGTCAACGCGCCGATCACGATGCCGTGCGCTCCGGCCGCCACGGCGGCCCGGACGTCCCGCTCCATGGCCTCGATCTCGAAGGGCGAGTAGATGAAGTCGCCGGCCCGGGGACGGACGATCACGTGTACCCGGATCCGGCTGACCGCGCGCATTGTCGTCTCGATGGTGCCCAGGCTGGGGGTCAGCCCGCCGTCGAAGAGCGCGGAGCACAACTCCACCCGGTCGGCGCCGGCCTCCTCGGCGGCGACCGCTCCCTCGACGCTGTCGATGCAGATCTCGAATGTGTTCATGATTCTTCCTTTTCCGTGCGAGGCGATGCCGCTTCGGTCCGAGACGATGCTGTGGCCCAGTCGATGACGGCCGTGACGGCACCGACGGGTACGCCGCCGCCGAGCACCGGCACCTGGCGCAGCGCGTCGGCTCCACCCACCGGTACGCCCACGGCGTCGAGGGCGGCGAGGGCGATGGCGGTGGTGGCCCGGGGCGAACCGTCGATCGCCTTCACCGCCACCGCGTGACCATCCGGTGCGGCCACCGCGAGCACGCCTTCGGCCCCACCCTTTGCGAGGACGCCGGGCAGCGCCCGCATCAGGTCGGTGTTCGGGTGCCCGTTCCAGCCGCCGACGTACTCCGGGTGTTGGCGCATGGCCTGCGCGACCAGCGCCTCGTCGCTGCCGGCGGGCGCGGTGACCAACGCCTGGAAGGTGCGGGCCAGGCCGGTCAGCGACAGGCCGAACAGCGGTGCACCGCAGCCGTCGACAGCGTGGTGCGCGACCGGCGTGCCGGCCAGCCGGGCGACGGCGGCGGCGGTTTCCCGCTGGAGCGGGTGGTCGGGGTCGAGGTAGTCGTGGGTGCTCCAGGACCTGGCGACGCAGGCGATGAGCATCGCGGCGTGCTTGCCGGAGCAGTTCATCCGGATCCGGTCGCGCTGTCCGCCGGCGTGGATCAGCCGGTCCCGGGTCGGTTCGTCCTCCGGCCAGTCCACCGGGCAGCCGAGCGCGTCCTCGGTCAGGCCGGCCCGGGCCAGCATCGCCCGAACCACCTCGACGTGCCGGTCGTCGCCGGTGTGACTGCCGGCGGCGACGGCCAGCGCCGGGCCGGTCAGCTCGTCGCCAGCAGCGATCCGGCAGGCCAGTGCCTGCACCGGCTTGAGGGTGGAGCGGGGCAGCACCGGCTCGTCGGGTACGCCGGCGGCGAGGGCGACAGCCCCGTCCGGGGCGAGCACCACGACGCTGCCGTAGTGCCGGCTCTCGACGAAGCCGTTACGCACGACCCGGGCCAGTTCGGCGTAGCGGAAGATGCTCACCGGGGGGTGTTCCCTTCGAGGAGTGGCGGGGGCAGTTCGGCGGCCCGCCGGCCACGCCGTCCGCCGAAGCGGCCGTTACGGGCCTGGAGTACGCGGGCGAACTTCGACAGCGAGGCGTTGACCACCAGGTAGATCAGCGCCACCACCAGGAACGTCTGGATCAGCAGGTGGGTGTACGAGGACAACACCTGCCCGCTGTAGAGCAGCTCGGTGTAGCTGACAACGAAGCCGAGCGAGGTGTCCTTGAGCAGCCCGACCAGCTGGCTGACCAGGGACGGGGCAAGTTGGAGCAGCGCCTGCGGCAGCACCACCAGCGCCATCACCTGCCCGCGGCGCAGCCCGACCGCGAGGCCGGCCTCGGTCTGCCCTCGGTCCAGCGCCAGGATGCCGGACCGGAAGATCTCCGCGAACGCCGCCGAGTTGGAGACCACCAGCGGCACCACGAGCTTCCAGAACAGCGGGAAGTTCAGCCCGTACTGCGGCAGCGCGAACAGCGTCACGTAGATCAGCAGCAGGGTGGGGACGGTCCGGGAGATCTCCACGTACGCGCCGGCGAGCCAGCGCAGCGGTCGATGTGTCGACAGCCGGCCGAGCGCCAGCAACAGCCCGAGCGCGGCGCTCAGCACGGCGGTCGCGGCGGCGGCGCGCAGCGTGGCCCACAGGCCGTTGAGCAGGTACCGCCAGATGGGCCAGGTGGTGAACGGCTCCCACCGGGCGGCGGCCAACTCGCCGTGGCTGGCGAACTGGTAGACCGCCGCGACCAGGGCACCGGCCAGGAGGATCGCGCCCAGCACTGTGGCGATCCGGATCCGGCGTTGGGCGCGCGGACCGGGCTCGTCGAAGAGGATCTGTTGCGTCTTGTTCATCGGACGATCGCCAGCCTTCGTTCGAGCAGGCCGGTGACCTGACCGATGATCAGCGCCAGCAGCATGTAGGCGAGGCCCGCGCCGGTGAACACGGCGATCGGTTGAGCCTCGACCAGGTTCACGGTGTTGGCCGCCTGGGTCAGCTCGACCACGCCGACGGCGGCGGCCAGCGAGGTGTTCATCAGCAGCGCGATGCAGATGTTGCCGATCGGCTGGATCACCGCCCGGAGTCCCTGCGGCAGGATCACGTGCCGCAGGGACTGGCCGAAGGTGAGCCCGATGGCTCGGGCCGCCTCAGCCTGGCCCACACCGACCGTGTTGATCCCGGCGCGGATCGCCTCGGCCAGGTACGCCCCCTCGTACACCGCGATGACGATCGCGGCGGAGGTGAACAGCGGGAACGTGATGCCGATCGTCGGCAGCGCGAACACGAAGAGCACCAGTAGCGCCAGCAGCGGCAGGTTCTGGAACACCTCCACGTACGCGGTGCCGATGGCGCGCAGCAGCGGGACGGGGGCGATCCGCAGGGTGGCCACGACGATGCCCAGCAGCATCGCGCCGACGGTGGTCACGACGGTCAGTTCGACCGTCGTGACCAGGCCGTGGCCAAGCTCGCTCAGGTGGTCGGTGAGGGCTTCCATCGGTACGAGAGACTGCTCAGGAGCCGTCGGCGGAACCGAGGGCGGGCGGGGTGGGCGCCCCACCCTCCACCACCGAGCCGAGGGTGCCTTCCCAGACCTTCGCCCATGTGCCGTCGACCTGGATCTTCTTCAGCCAGTTGTTGACGAACTCCTTGAACTGCGCGTCGTCCTTGTTGAGGCCGATGCCGTACGCCTCGGTGGTGAACGGCTCGCCCACCACCTTCATCCCCGGGTTCGCCTTGGCGCCCGAGGCGAGCAGCGTGAAGTCCTGCACGTACGCGTCGCCGCGCTTCTGCAGCAGCGCCTGCAACGCCTGCGGGTCGGTGCCGAAGGCGATCTGCTTCGAGCCGGGCGCGGCGGTGGGCAGCGCGGTGACGGCGGGGGTGTTCGCCCCGACGATCACTGTCTTGCCGGCGAGGTCCTTGACGCCCTTGATCGAGGTGTCGTCCTTGCGGACCCCGACCGCGAGGCCGGAGGTGAGGTACGGCCCGGCGAAGGCGACCTGGGTGGCCCGCTGCGGGGTGATCGTGTACGTCTGGAAGACCGCGTCCACCGACTTGGCCTGGAGCATGGCTTCCCGGGTCTGGGTGCCGATGGTCGTCGTCTTCACCTCGGGCTTGCCGATGATGTACTTCGCCAGCAACTTCGCCATGTCGGCGTCGAAGCCCTCGATGGTGCCGCTGACCGGGTTCTGCTGGGCGAGCAGCGGCGCGTCCAGGGATCCGCCGATGTTCAGGTAGCCGCGCTTGCGGATCGCCTCCATCGTCGAACCGGCCGGGATGTCCGCGTCGGTGGCCACCGGAGCCGCGTCGTACACCGACTGGGCGACCACGCCGTCGCCGCCCAGACCGGGGTTGCCGGGCAGCGTCGGAGCGCTGCCGCCGCTGTCGCCGCCGCAGCCGGTGGCGGCGAGGGCCACCGCCACCGCGGTGGCGGTGAGGGCGAGCGACCGCCGCCCGGTGAAGCTCATCTTGAGGATTGACATGACACCCTCCCGTTGGGGGCTAGTGCTGGAGGATCTTGGATAGGAAGTCGCGGGCCCGCTCGGTGCGCGGAGCTGCGAAGAAGTCGTCGGGTGCGCCGGATTCGACGATCCGGCCGTCGTCCATGAAGACCACCCGGTCGGCGGCGCGACGGGCGAAGCCCATCTCGTGGGTCACCACGATCATGGTCATCCCCTCGGCGGCGAGGGAGACCATCACGTCGAGCACCTCGTTGACCATTTCCGGGTCGAGGGCCGAGGTCGGCTCGTCGAAGAGCAGCACCTTCGGTTGCATCGCCAGGGCTCGGGCGATCGCGGCCCGCTGCTGCTGCCCGCCGGAGAGTTGGGCCGGGTGGTGGTCCGCCTTGTCGGCGATACCGACGCGCTCCAGCAGGGCCATCGCCTGCTGCCGCGCCTCGGGTCGGGCGATCCGGCGGACCCGGGTGGGGCCGAGGGTGATGTTGTCCAGCACCGTCTTGTGGCCGAAGAGGTTGAACGACTGGAAGACCATGCCGACATCGGCGCGCAGCCGGGCCAGCGCGCGGCCCTCGGCGGGCAGCGGCTCACCGTCGATCTCGACGCTGCCCTGCCCGATGGTCTCCAACCGGTTGAGGCAGCGGCACAGTGTCGACTTGCCGGAGCCGGAAGGCCCCACCACGACGACCACCTCGCCGGCGGCCACCGTGAGGTCGATGTCCTTGAGCACGTGCAGCGGACCGAACCACTTGTTCAGGCCGCGTACCGACACCATCGGTCGGTTCGCACCCGTCGTCTCCGGTGCCACCAGACGGCCTCACTTCCTTCGACTACAAAACCAAGTCAGCTTCATATCGAACCAACAGCGCCATCTAAAGGTAGCCAGCAAACTAAGTCAACCGGTTGCTTGAACAAACTTCGGGTGCTAAGAAGCTGACGTGACGATTGACGACGCGCCACGCGATGCCCTCCGGGGCGGCCCCCGGGAGCTACTGCGCTGGGTGGCCACCGGTGCGGCCGTCAGTCGGGCCGACCTGTCCCGCCTCTCCGGGCTCTCCCCGTCGACGGTCTCCCAGCGGGTCGAGGCGTTGATCAGCCAGGGGCTGCTGGAGGAGGCTGGCGCAGGGCGGTCCCGGGGTGGACGGCGTCCCCGTCAACTCGCCGTGCCCACCGGCAGCGCGGTGGTCGGCGCCATCGACCTCGGCGCGCATCACGCCCGCGTCGGCGCACTGGATCTCTCCGGGCGGGTGGTCCAGGCCCGCACCCTGCCGGTCCGCATCGAGGACGGCCCGGAGGCGGTCCTCGGCGCGCTACTCGCCGAGGTCGCCACGCTGGTCGGCGGCGATCCGGCTGCCGGCGACGGGGTGGTGACCGGTGGCTCGGCGCCAGGTGCGCTCCGCGGCGTCGGCATCGGGATCCCCGGCCCGGTGCAGCACTCCACCGGGCGGATCGTCAGCCCGTCGCGGATGCCCGGCTGGAACGGCTTCGACGTCGCCGCGTTCTGCGCCAGCCGTGTCGACGTGCCGGTCGTCGTGGACAACGACGCCAACCTGATGGCACTCGGCGCGCACCGCACCGCGCATTCCGAGTTGGACCACGCCGTCTACATCAAGGCTGGCACCGGAATCGGCTCCGGTGTGATCTCCAGTGGACGGTTGCACCGAGGCGCGCAGGGGTCGGCCGGGGACATCAGCCACTGCCGGGTGGTGGCCGATCCCGCGCCACCGTGCACCTGCGGCAACGCCGGCTGCCTGGAAGCCGTGGCCAGCGGTGCCGCGCTGGTCACCGCGCTCCGGGAGCAGGGCGTGCCGGTCTCCGACCTGACCGGTGTGATCCGGCTGATCGACGACGGTGACCGACAGGCCACCGCCCTCGCCCGGCAGGCCGGCCGCGCCGTCGGCGAGATCCTGGCCGTGGTGGTCAACTTCTTCAACCCGCAGGTGGTGGCCATCGGTGGTCGGCTCGCCGACTGTGAGCCGCTGCTGGCCAGCATGCGGGCCACCCTCTACGAGCGGTGCCTCCCGCTGGCCACTCAGACCCTGCTCATCGAACGGGTCGCCGCCGGCCAGGACGTCGGCATCACCGGTGCCGCCCACCTGGTGATCGACCACGTCGTAGCGGCCGCCTGACCTCGCTCACAGCGACCCTCCTGATCACCCAGGGTGATCCGCCTCTGTGTTTCATGCCAGATCTATACGCTTTTGCGTGTGCGTCGGCACTGATCATCTTGACATTTTCCTTACAGGCAGTCACGTAGCCTTCCGGTGTTCCTCACCCACCCATGACTGCTCCTGGAGGTTCCGACGTGCGGATCAACGGACGGCTGCTCGTGCCGATCTCGTTGGCAGCGGTGCTGGCGACCGCCGCCTGTGGCCTGTCGGCACCGGCGTCCGGGCAGGCCGAAGTCCCCCAATCCGGCCCGAGTACGCAGAACTCAGCTCCGAGCCCCGACGGCACGCCGACCTCCAGCCCGACCCCGGACATCCCGACCGACGCGCAGGTCCCCACCAGGGCCGCCGGCACCTTCGCCACCGCCACCGGTAACGGTCGCGTGATCGGCAAGGGCAAGAAGCGGGTGCGCTACAGCGTCTCGGTGGAGAAGGGCATCGCCTGGGGTGACATCCCCGCCTGGAAGCCGGCCCGGTTCGCCGCGAGCATCGAGCAGGTGTTGGCCGCACCGAACGGATGGGCCACATCGGCGCAGCACCCGGTCACGAACGCGGCGGTGAACCTGAACCGGGCGTCCTGGTCGTTCCAGCGGGTCGGCGGCTCGACCGTCGACGTCGACGTGCGGCTCGCGACACCGAGGACAGTGGACAGGCTCTGCGGCGCGAGCGGCGTCGACACCGAGGGGGTCTACTCCTGCAAGTACGGCAAGACCATCATGATCAACCTACGGCGGTGGCTCCAGGGGTCACCGGGATACCCGGTCAGCATCGACGAGTACCACGCCGGCGTGATCAATCACGAGTTCGGCCACTTCCTCGGCTTCGCCCACATGAAGTGTGGCGGTCGCGGCAAACCGGCCCCGGTCATGATGACGCAGACGATGGGCCTGGGCGGGTGCGTGCCCAACGTCAAGCCGTTCGTCGGCAACGGGCAGTTCCTCAGCGGCCCGTGGGCACCATCCTGACCCGGTGAACCCCGCCCCGGCCGGCGGAGCTGCAGCGGCCGCCCTGTCTCAACGAAGCGCAGCGATTATGTGCCCGACGGAGGTAGACGGATTGCCATCCGGGGGCGGGTCGAGTCGATCAGCACGCTGACAGGCGTCCTCAATCCGGTCGCGGAAGTTGCCGAAGTCGAGCTTGGTCTTGTCCCAGGAGGGGTCGTGCTCCCGCAGCAGGTCGCGGGCTCTCTTGGCGTTCTCCACGAACCGGCTGCAGTTGCCATAGTGGAGCAGCAGCCACACCTCGAAGCAGGGGTTGGACCAGGCCAGATTGACATCAGCGTCTACAGCTTCGCGGGACGCCGGCTCGGTGGCGAAGTCATCGACGTCGCAGACGGCCCACGCTTCGTCGAAGTCGTCGCGCTGGCGGCGGCGCGCCGCACCTCGTACGACGTTGACCGGCGAGCCGCGTTCTGCCACGACGACCACCCGAGGACGCACCCACGCCTCCTGCTTGAGGCCGGTGAAGTAGTCCCGTTCCGTGGACTCACCGTTGGTGGCGATCAGCACGGTTGTCCGCTGCTCCCTGGTCGACGCCCGTCGTCGGAGGTCGGTCTCGCGGCCACGGCCGGACCGTATCGAGCCCGAGGTACGCCGATCACCCTGCCGGGGCGTCATCCGAGCCTCCACGTGTGGCAAGGGCCTGCTCGAACAGGTCGGTGGACAGGTTGGGAACTGCGCCGTAGTTGCCGTTCAAGTAACGGCGTTGACGGTTCTCGCCTTCTTTTCGAGGCTTGAAGTCGGTCAACGGATACAGCGAGGAGGCACCCTCGTTGTCCTTCTCCACGAACCAGATCTCATCGCGGCGGAGGATCTCCTCAGCGTCGAGGGTGCCGAGCAGGGCGGCATCGTGGCTGGTGAAGATGAGTTGGCCGCCAAGCGGGTTCGCGGCCGGGCTGCGGAACAGGCTGATGAGCTTGGCGGTCAGGATCGGGTGCAGGCTCGCATCGATCTCGTCGATCAGCATTGTGGTGCCGGTACGTAGCATCGCTGCGGCATGCAGACCCAGGGTCAGTAGTTGCCGGGTGCCGGTCGACTGGTCCTGCAGGTCGAGCAGTGCGGTGCCGTGCGGACCCTGATGAGCGAACTGGACGCGGGGCGAGGGCCGGATGGCCGCGACGGCTCTTTTTAGTCGGTCGCTCAATCTCCGGGCTGGTAGGACGGACCAGTCGGCCTGATCATCACCCGAATCAGGAGCGATAACGACGTCGACGATCCCCACATCGGCAGCCTGCAACAGGTCAACGACCAGGCGGCGTACCTCATCGGCATCCGCTTGGCCGATACGGACGAGGGCGGACAGCCCGGAGGTGGGGTCAGTCCGTTGGCCTGTCAGGTAGAACCACCGGTAGGTGTCGTGCAACGGCTGTGGGTTTGTCGGATCCGGTTGGGGGCGGCTCTGGCCAAAGCGCGCGACAGTGCTGAGAAATAGAGCTGTTGGCGCGGTGATGCCAGCGATCTGCTCCAGGTCGCTGCGCCGGCCCGACTCCTCGCCCCAGTTGAAGGCGTCACCGTCTCGCTCGAATACGCGCCGCCGGCGCCCCAGCGGATAGTGGTAGAGCCACTCCTCCAGCACCCGGTCGTCGTCGATCGTGAAGCCATAGGTGTGTCTGACTCCGCCGAGCCGAAGGTCGACGACATAGCGCGATGGCTGGACGGCTTCCTCCGGATCCAACCGGAACGGTTCCCGGGACAGGCCCACGCCGGGCTCGACCGCCCGGTCGGACTCCACGACCAATTGCCGCATGAACGCCAGCGCGCCCAGGCAGTTCGACTTGCCCGACGCGTTGGCTCCGAAGATGCCGACGATTTGGACCGCCTGCGGAGCCGGCTCGTCGGTCTCGGCCCCGTCGCCGTAGACGGGCGTCAGATTCAGCTGATGCTCGTCGCGAAACGAACGATGGTTGGCGAAGCGGAAACTCAGCAGCATTGGCCGCATGCCCCTAGCTCGTGGGCGGTTACAAGTACATCTCTGCGAGTAAACCACGAGAAGGCGGCAGAAAGGGCCGACGCAGGCCAGCCGTGCCGCTGGCGGCGCTCTTGGTCACGGCGCATGCCGTCAATGCCGAAGCTGCGCGCCTCAGGCCCGTGAGTACTCGGCGGCCGTGCGCTCCACGTCGGCGATGAACTCTTCGAGCTGCGTCTCGGTGGGATCGCGGTCCTGAAGCAGCTTGCCGAGGAATACGATCTGCATCTTGAGGGCGATCTCAGGGCTGAGGTTGTCGATCAGCCCGACCTCACCGAGGGCCGCGCGGACGAGCGCTTCCATCTCCAGGGTGGGCAGCGACTCCGCGCCCGGAAACTGAGTACGCGTCTCGGCGACGAAGCGGGTGACATCGGTAGGGGAGTGAGCGCTGGAGGAATGGTCGTTGACGGCGATGGCGAACGCAGCACTGATCATCTGGTTGCCGCCACCCCAACCGGATTTCTCCAGCCCGCTCAGGAGCTGGTCCACCGCGCCCCAGTCACGCCGTGCCATCGCGCGGATCAGGTCGCTGAACTCAATCCGTGCGCTCAAGAGCAGCTCATACGCGGCTGGCGAGGTCTGCCGCCTCGACGAGGAGCGCGGCCAGATCTTCGTCGGAAATGGCGCCGTCGCCCAGAATCTGCAAGATCACCAGACCCTGAACTCGTCCGGCCATCTGGGGATCGATGTCCGTCTCGATGCCAGGGTCCATTGCGGCGCGGATCAGCCGCTCGGCCGCGTTGGCGTCGATCTCTGGTGTGCCGACCGGTGTGCTTGCCCGCATGTCGGCCACGAACCGCATGATCTCACCAGGCGTTGTCCGCTCGTCGAAGCATCGGTTGACCGCGAAGTAAAAGACTGCGCCGAGCAGGGTCGGGAAGCCGTCCCAGCCAAGCTCGTCTAGGCGGGCCTCGATCCGGTCGTTGGCTTCATGGTCGCCTCTGATCATCGTCCGGATGTAGTCGACCATTTCAGGGCTGCTCATCAGATCGCTTCCTTTCGCGGCGCTTCTTTGCCATGTTCCAGACCCCTCGAAGTCCCACGACGACCGCGCCAGCAGCCATGATGACTGATGTGACGGGGTGTTCCAACTGGGGACGGTCAGCCGGCGTGCCGGGGTTGGCGGGGGTCGACGTCGTGCTACCAGTCGAGCCGGAGCCCTTCAGGCTTTTCTGTAGCTCGCGAAGGCCAGTGGTGATCGACTGCTCGGTCTGCTTGAGAGTGTCCTCGGAGTCGTCTGCTTTCTTGACGTGACGGCGGAGGAACGCCTCTGCTTTGCTGCTGCGGCCTTCGGCTTCCTCCACCAGCCGTTCCCCCGAAGGTGATGCGGCATCGTCTGGCCCGGATGATGCGGCGCCGGGGGCGATGGTGTTGACGTAGCGGGTGATGTGCCGGGCGGCGGCGGCCAGGAGGCGGGCGTAGCGGCCGGCCTTGTCGCGGGCCACGGCGGCGTCGGTGGCGGCTGCCCGCAACTGCGGGTCGCTGCTGCCTCGCTGGACTTCGTTCAGGAGGGCCAAGGCATGCTCCGCGTCCGTGCGGGCGCGCAAGGCCGTGATGGCGGCGGCGTCGAGCTTTCCACGTACGGCGAAAAGCTGCGCGACGAGTTCGCCGATGCTGCCGCTCATCCGAGTTGTTTGAGGTAGCGGGTCGTGTGTTCAGCAGTGTTGACGAATCGGCGGCGGGTCGGCTCAACCTCTGCACTCGCGGCGGCAAGTGCCTGGTGGATAGCTCTCACGTCTTCGTCTCGGCTGTCGTGCAGGGTGGCTTCTGCCGCTGCGGTCGCTGCGTTCGCTTCAGCGGAGGCCCGATCGAAGACCTCCAACCCTTGGTGGGCCGCTTCGATGGCGGCACGCAGGGCTACCTTGATTTCGCCGACGCTCATCGTGAAGTTTGATTGTTCAGCCGAGCACGCTGATGTAGCGGCGTGCCGCCTCCGAGCTGCCCTGCACCAGGGCCATGGCTTCGGCCAGGCGCTGCTTGCTCTGCTCGCCTCGGGCGATGGCTTCGGTGATGGTCGGGTGGCCGGTGCCGGCGGCGATGGCGCGCAGCCGGGCCAGCATCTGTTCGGTGTTGTCGGCGGCTGCCCGGATCTGATTGATTGTGGCGTGGCCCTGCTCGGCGGCCTGTATCAGCGCCGCCTTGACTTCCTCGATGCTGGCCATGCCGCCTCCGTCTGCCGATCGCGCTAACGGTTCACGTCTGCGTGGTCGGACGGACACTATCCGACAGGAAGTCGGCACGCAGCCCTGCATCCACGAGCCAAGATCAGGTAGCGCCATTATGGATGGGATGTCCGGTGCGGTGGGCGACGGTAGCTTCACAGGGTGCACGAGAACACGACAGGCGAGCCGGGGCCATGGCGGATTCTGGGCGAGCGGACGGTGTATGAGGACCGTTGGCTGCGACTTGATCTGGTCGACGTGGAGCCGCCAGGACTCGAACCCTTCGCCCACCATGTCGTTCGGCTGGATCGTGTCGCCGTCGTCGCCGTGCTTGACGAGCACGACCGAGTTCTGATGTTGCGGCGCTACCGATTCATTCCTGGTGAAACAAGATGGGAACTGCCCGGCGGCATCGTCGAACCGGGCGAGGAGGCGGTAGCGGCGGCAAGCCGGGAAGTGGAGGAGGAAACCGGCTGGCGGCCATCGCCCCTGACCCGTGTGGTCACCTACCAGCCGATGATCGGCATGGTCGACTCGCCACATGAAATCTTCGTTGGGCGTGGTGCCACTTATGTCGGCCCGCCAACGGACGCGGAGGAGGCCGGTCGTGTCGAGTGGCTGCCGCTGAGTGACATGCCGGACCTGATGGCGCGCGGCGAGTTGGCGGGGTCGGGAACCTTGGTCGCCATCCTGCACGTCATCGCTGGCCTGACGCGGAATCTGTCAAGCCCTTGATCCGATCTATCCGGCGTCGGTATCGCACAGATCCGGTCAGGTTCACCAGCGAGCCGGCTTCCCGTAGATGAGAGCGGGCCTCCTCACTTTCTCCCCGAACCAAATGCGCCTGCGCGAGATCGCAGCGCATTCCCGCTGCGGCTCGTACAAAGGTGTCGTCCATCGCGACCAAAGCAGCCGACAACTCGTCGATTGACCGAGGGTCGCCCAGCAGCGCCAGCGAATGTCCCCGCCATCGGCGGAGGTGAGTTTCGTCGAGGAAAATCCCTGGCAGATTGGGGTCGCGAACTCCCGTGAGGCCTGAGAGATGTCGGCTCGCTCGGTCGAGGGAGTGGCGGCAGTCGTCCGGGCGTCGGCTGAGCGCCCACAGCTCTGCTTCGGCGGCGGCCAACCAGGACGACAGTCGAGGCGACAACCGACTTCCTCCGCAAGCCTGTGCTTCCTGCACGAGCTGCGCCCCCAGCTCCGGTCGACCGGCATCGGCCAGGACGTATGCCTGCTCGCCCATCGCATGGGCGAGGTGAAGCGGGTCGTCCGCCTCCCGCGCGGCGCTCTTCGCCAGTTCGTAGTGGCGCCAGGCGCGATCCGCCGCTCCGACATCGAGGGCCTGCCACGCCGCGAGCGATGCGGCTTCTGCCAGAGCGCGGGCGAGCGGTTGCCTGGCAGATGGCAGCACGGTAAATGACAGGTTCTCCTGAAGACGGGACAGATGGCTCTGCATCTGGTCGACAAACTGCGCTGCCCCGAGCTGACGGTCCATGGTGCGAAGGAGTTCCGTCTGATGCCGAAGGGTGTGCACCATCGATTGACCGACCGAGTGCGAGGTGTCGAGTCGTTCGACCAGTCGAGCGTAACCGTTCCCGTCGTCGCCAACGGGCGCGTTATCGGAAAATAGTTCTTCATCGGTCGTGCCGAGAAGGCTCCGCAGGATGGCCGCGTAACTGCTGGAGATCTTCCGCCGATTGTTTTCCCACTCGGAGACGTAGACGCCGAGGCTGCTGGTGGAGGCAATCCTAACCATGCGTCGGCGGCCGTACTGCTCGATCTCGTGGACCAGCCTTGCCTGGGACCAACCCCTGGCAAGACGAGCGCGACGCAGGTGATTCGCCATAGCCCCCTGCCGATCGATGATGGCGGGTTCAGCTTGCCGTAACCGTGTCCCTATTCCAAGTGGCGGCGGTTAACAGCATCGGGTTAACCCCTGTTGTCTATCGCAGATCCACGACACCCGGTCTGCTTTGGGCAGCACTCCGCTGCTGTACCGCTGAACAAGCTACGGCGATGGGGTGGGCGACGCCGTCTGATCGATGCTGCTCGGGCGACATCGCCTCCAGGGTCACCTGCCGAGGAGGGCACTGTCGTGCGCGCGTTTCTCCGTCATCTTCGGGCCGAGCCACCCCGGCCGGCGCCCTATCGGGCGGCCAACTACGTACCCCTGAAGCCCTGGCAGGTCCGCGGACGCCGGTTCACCCGCCGTGGCCGACGGGGCGTGGACGCCGTGGAGGTCGCCGAGTTCCTCGACCGGGTCGCCCACGATCTGGCCGAGGTGTACGCGGCGCTGGGCAGCAGCCGACGGGAGACCGAGCGGATCAAGGACGCGCTGGAGCGCTGGCAGTCCCAGCGGGCCCGCGAGGACCTGGCGGCCCGCCGATGAGCGCCCGCTGGGTGGCGCACCTGCCGTTCGCCGCCGCCGACCTGCCGGCCGCCCAACACTTCGCCGGCACCCTGGCCCGCTCCCTGACCTTCCTCACCGAAGTGGACGCGGGCGAGACCACGGTGTCCGCCGAGGACGCGCAGGGCGTACGCCATCGGGTGTTCTGTGACCTGCCGCTCGACGGCGGTAGGCGGTGCGTGCGGCGGGTGGAGCACGACGGTGACTGCGCTGCCCGGCGGTGTCGGTGAACGCCGTGCCCGTCGTCGTCTGCCCGGACTGCGACGGCATGACCTTCACGCTGGAACCGTGCCGGTGCACCACCTACGGCGACCGGTTTCTCGCCGACGCCGACGCGCTCGGGCCGCGCCGGGAGGCGTACCGGAGCTGCGAGCAGTGTCGCGGCGCAGGCACCGTCGCGTACCCCTGTTATCGCTGTGGGCGCCGCGGCCGGCGGCGGGCGCAGCTCGTGGTCACCGTCGCCAACCTGGACACCGGCGCTGTCGCGTCCCACCAGGTCGTGCCCGGCGGCCTCGACCCCCGCCGCGACCCGGCGGGCCACTGGGTGGTCGACCTTGCTTCCCGGGTACGCGAACTCGCCGCCACCGTCGGCGCGGTCCTGGACGAGGCCGACGCGCCTTCGCTCTGGCTGGACCGGCAATGGCGACCCGACCTGCCCGCAACGCTGCGGCAGGAGCTGGAGGCTCACGCCATCCTGCGGGCCGATCACGCCCCCTGGCGGCTGGTGCTGGGCCGATCCACCGCCCCGGCGACCGCCGACCCGACCGCACGGCTGGCCCGGCTGTGTACGCTGGCCGACCTGCTGCTGCTCGACCTGGTCGTCGAGGCCCGCCGGCAGGATGCGGGGTTCGGTTGGGCCGTCCGGTACGAGGTGCCCGGCTCCCCGGTGCCGCTCGGGTCGCCCGGCTGGTGCCGGGATCTGCCGGAGGTGTTGGCCTGCACCGACGTGGCCAAGGCGCTCAGCGGCCTTGCCGAGCGCGGCCTGACCGCCCCCGCCCGGCTGCTGCGGCCCGACTCGCCGCGCCCACCCGCCGCTTCGGTCGTGGACGTCGACCAGCTCGAACGCCGTGTGCTCGCTGACTGCGTCGATCCGGCCGGTGGCGACGAGTTGCCCGGCGCGCAGGCCCTGTGGCGGGAAGGCCGCTGGTGGCACACGACTCTGCGCGCTGCAGAGCCGGTGGAGACCCTCACGGAGCAGCCCACCGGCCAGGTCGTCCGCCGTGTGCGGGTGCCGGTGAGCCGCGGCTACGAACCGCCCGACCCGCCCTGGCTGGGTGAACCCGTCGAATGGCGGCAGTGCCCGGACTGCCGACCGCACAGCCGGCTACGCGCCTGCGACTGCCGGCTCGGCGGTCGCGCGGCCGACCCCGACTGCCCGCACTGCTGCGGCGCCGGCCTGCGCCCGTCAGCGCTGCACTGCTTCACCTGCGGCGACACCCACCGTCTGCACCAGACGGTGGTGGTAACGATCACCGACCTGCGGCACCGGGTGGTGCACCTGGCCTGGCAGGCCGGCACGCCCGAAGTCGCACCGCTGGTCGCCACCCAACCGGGCGGCAAGCCCGTCGTCCAGCTTCCGGACCGTTACCGGCTCGGCTCCTGGGCGGCCGTGCTCGGCGCGCGGCCCGACGACCTGGCCGACGCCGACGGCGGGCAGCAGATCAGCAAGGACCTCCGCGACGGTTACGTCACCCTGCCCTGGGCCGGGGCAGACCCGGTCGGGGAGCACGTCCGCAGTGCAGGCCGGGGTACGCCGGCTGGCCGTCTAATCGTGGTGGCGACGTCTCCCGACGCACCGCCGCTAACCCAGTTGCTGCGGCTCGCCCTCGGCCTTGACCTGGCCCTCGTGGTGGCCGTGTGCGACCTGCGGCACAACGCCGCAAACCCACTGCTGGCCGACGGATTGCGCTGGTCGGTCGAGGTGAAGCCACTTGACGCACCTGTCCGCCCCGACGACTTCCCGCACCGGCCGAGTCTGGCCGCCGCGCTCGCCTGGTGCGTCGAGTGCCTGACCGACGCCGTCGCCGGGGCCGCCCCAACCGACCCGACCTCTCCGATATCGGTGCCCTGCTCGGGGCCGCGTGACGTCGTCGACCCCGAGCAGGACCTGTTGCGCCTGGCGGCCCGGCACGCCGGGCAGGTGATCACCGTTCGCTTCACCCGCGCCGGCTGCACGGTGCACCGGCACGACGACGACGGCGTACGCCTCCTCGCCGAAGCTCCCGACCTGCGCGATCTTCGGTTGACCTGAGGGCTGAGGGAACATATGTTCGATCACGTGGGGCGATCTGAGGTGCGCCGGGCTTCTCTACCGGCTCCGCGTGGCCGGTGGGCCGGGCTGCCAGGACTTGCCTCTACGATCAGGGGCATGGACCGGGTGACGGTGGAGCGGGCTGCGCTGATCGCGCTGCTGCGGCAGCCGGACCTCGGCTGGTCTGACGTCGTGCACGACATTCAAGAGGTCGGCACCGCGCTGGCAGTCCTGCGCCGGGTCGTCGGGCAGACCGACACGCTCTTTCCCGACACCCGCTCCGTCGACTCGCTGATCGAGGCGGCGGCCGGCGACCTCGCGGGCTGGTGGGCCGAGGGCATCACCGTGCGGGCCTTCTTCGACGACGACTACCCCTCCCAGCTGCGTGACATCCGTGAGATGCCGCCAGTGCTCTTCGCCCGAGGTGAGTCGCGCCCCGACGCTCGGGCCATCGCTGTGGTCGGCAGCCGCGAAGCGAGCGATCGAGGAGTCGAGATCGCCAGCTCGGTATCAGAATCGCTGGCCCGCCGTGGGGTGACGGTGGTCAGCGGTCTGGCGAAAGGAATCGACACCGCGGCCCACCAGGCGGCACTCGCAGCGGGGGGCCGCACCGTCGCGGTCATTGGCACCGGAATTCGTCATCACTACCCGACGGTCAACCGTGCGCTCCAGGAGCACATCGCAGAGGTTGGGCTGGTGCTCAGCCAGTTCTGGCCCGATGCCGCCCCGACAAAGCAGAGCTTCCCGATGCGAAACGCGGTGATGAGCGGCTACGCCGCTGCCACCGTGGTCATCGAAGCCGGTGAACGCAGTGGAGCCCGGATCCAGGCGCGGCTCGCTCTTCAGCACGGTCGGCCCGTGGTACTCACCAGTCAGGTGATGCGACACGACTGGGCACGCGCCTTCGCCGCCCGGCCTGGCGTCCACGTCGCGCACGGGACGATGGAGCTGGTGGAGGCGGTCGACGCCATTATCGACCGTTCACCGGCTGCGGCCGAGTTGGAGGGCTTTCCTGATTTCGCCAGCCTCTGACCCGTGGGCCAGGGTCCGGGAGTACGTCGAGACCCAGCGGAACTTCCTTCGAAATCCCCTGCCCATCCTCCCCTGGATCTGCCCGACGTGTCGCGGTGTCCGCACTGCTGGGTTCGACTACTGCTACCCCTGCCAGGAACACCAGACGGCTTCTGGTGGCCTGCTCGCCGACGTGGTCGCTCCAATCGCTTACTCGCCGCGTACCGGTCAGCATCATCACCACCTGCGTGTGTACAAGTCCACGCCAGGGTCGGCCCAGGCTAGGTGGAATCTGCTCGCACTGCTGTTGCTGTTCCTGCAGCGGCACCTTGACTGCGTCGCTGACCGGATGGGCGGTGCGCCTACCCACGTGGTGGTCGTGCCGAGTACCCGGGGCCAGTCTCACCCGCATCCCCTGCAGGATCTGATCGGCGATCGTCTTGGACTGCCGTGGCTCACGGCGCTGTCCAACCCCCGCCACGGATCTGAGACGCGGACGTTCCAGCGCGACTGGTTCACGGTCCAGCCTCCGGTCGAGAGCGTCAGCGTTCGGCCGCTGGTTCTGGATGACACCTGGACGACAGGTTCCCGGGCGCAGTCGCTGGCGTACGCGTTGAAAAACGGTGGCGCGTCGTCGGTGGCGGTCGTGGTGCTCGGGCGGCACATCAGGCCGGAGCATGTGGCATCCCGACCGCTGCTGAAGGCGATCGAGGATCCGATGTTCGACCCGGCTAAGTGCGCTGTAGAACGTTGATGTCGGGGTGTCCCGTTCGACGGGATACCCCGACATCACGGATGTCGGCAGTACGGGCGGAAGCGGCTTTCTACTCCGGGACGCGACGGTAGGCGCCGTCGCTGGCCGAGGTGGCCATCGAGGCGTACGCGCGCAGCGCCGCCGACACCGGCCGCTGCCGATCGGTCGGGGTGTACGGCTTGTCGCGCTTCTCCTCGGCCACCCGGCGGGCCTCCAACTCCTCGGCGGGCACGTTCAGCTCGATCGACCGGCCCGGGATGTCGATGACGACCTCGTCGCCGTCGCGGACCAGGGCGATCAGCCCACCGGAGGCCGCCTCGGGGGAGACGTGCCCGATGGAGAGCCCCGAGGTGCCACCGGAGAAACGGCCGTCGGTGAGCAGCGCACAGGAGCGGCCGAGCCCGCGGCCCTTGAGGAACGAGGTGGGGTAGAGCATCTCCTGCATGCCGGGGCCGCCCTTGGGCCCCTCGTACCGGATCACCACGACGTCCCCGGCGACCACCTGCTTGGCGAGGATCGCGGTCACCGCGTCGTCCTGCGACTCGTAGACCTTCGCCGGGCCGCGGAAGGTCAGGCAGTCGTCGGGCACGCCGGCGGTCTTCACCACGCTGCCCTCGGGTGCCAGGTTGCCGTGCAGGATGGCCAGCCCACCGTCGGCGGAGTAGGCGTGCTCGCGGTCCCGGATGCAGCCGCCGGCCGCGTCGGTGTCCAGCGACGACCACCGGTTGGTGGTGGAGAACGGCTCGACGGTACGCACCCCGCCCGGAGCGGCGTGGAACAGCTCGACAGCCGTCGGGGTGGGGGAGCCGCCGCGCACGTCCCAGTCGGTCAGCCACTGCGCCAGCGAGGGGGAGTGCACAGCCCACACGTCCCGGTTGAGCTGCCCGGCCCGGTCCAGTTCGCCGAGGATCGCCGGGATGCCGCCGGCCCGGTGCACGTCCTCCATGTGGTAGTTCGGCGAGTTCGGTGCGACCTTCGCCAGGCACGGCACCCGGCGGGAGATCGCGTCGATGTCGGTGACGCCGAAGTCCATTTCCGCCTCGCGGGCCGCGGCCAGCAGGTGCAGCACCGTGTTGGTGGAGCCGCCCATCGCCACGTCCAGGGCGACAGCGTTCTCGAAGGCGGCCTTGGAGGCGACAGTACGCGGCAGCACCGAGTCGTCGTCGCCGTCGTACCACCGCTTGGAGATCTCCACGACGGTCCGGCCGGCCTCGACGAACAGTGACCGGCGGGCGGCGTGGGTGGCAAGCGTCGAACCGTTGCCGGGCAGCGCGAGCCCGATCGCCTCGGTGAGGCAGTTCATCGAGTTGGCGGTGAACATGCCGGAGCAGGAACCGCAGGTCGGGCAGGCGGAGCGTTCGATCTCACCGAGCTGCTCGTCGGTGACCGCCTCGTTGGAGGAGGCGATCATCGCGTCGATCAGGTCGATCTTGCTGTGCACGACGCCCTCGATCGCCATCGTCTTGCCGGCCTCCATCGGGCCGCCGGAGACGAAGACGGTCGGGATGTTGAGCCGCAGCGCGGCCAGCAGCATCCCGGGGGTGATCTTGTCGCAGTTGGAGATGCAGACCAGGGCGTCCGCGCAGTGCGCGTTGACCATGTATTCGACAGCGTCGGCGATCAGCTCACGGCTGGGCAGCGAGTAGAGCATGCCGCCGTGGCCCATCGCGATGCCGTCGTCGACAGCGATGGTGTTGAACTCCCGGCCCACCCCACCGGCCTCGGCGACCGCGTCGGCGACCAGGCCACCCATGTCCTTGAGGTGTACGTGACCGGGCACGAACTGGGTGAAACTGTTGGCGATGGCGACGATCGGCTTGCCGAAATCGTCGTCGGTCATCCCGGTGGCCCGCCAGAGGGCCCGGGCGCCGGCCATCGTCCGACCGTGTGTGGAAGTCCTCGACCGCAGCTCAGGCATGCATACCAGCATGACACCGTCGACGCGCCGGCCCGCCCCCGTATCTGCCGTGTCCCAACAGATGCACACTCAGCCCCCCATGACGTGCGCCCATCCGGCACTCTTGGAGGCGTGCATTTTCCACCGGGCATGGTCGCTGTCGCGGCGCTCAGCGGGCTCGTCGCCGCGGTGGCGGCCGTGCTGCTGACCGTCGTCGCCCGGCGGCGGGCGGTGCCGCGTCGGCCGGCACACGTGCTGCTCGCAGGCGCCGCCGGAGTTGCCCTGCTCAGCCTCCTGGCCGGGGTGGTCGCCACGCTCAGCGCGAACGACCACTGGGCCCACGAGCAGGGGCAGCGCACCGGTTGGGCGACGATGGTGGCGATCGGCACGGCGGTGAGCGGGCTGGCCTTCGCGGCTGGTCTGCTCCGGCTGCCCGGGGTGGCCGCCACCGCGGCCGGAACGGCCCGGCTCGCCCTGGACGGCCTGGTCATGGCGGCGGCGCTGTGGTTCGTCGGTTGGGTGCTCTTCTCCGAGCCCACCCGGTTGCTCGGTGCCGCCACCCCGATGGCCTGCCCGGCGATCCTGGTGGCCACTGTGAGCGCCGCGCTCAGCGCCGGGCTCGTCGTGATCATCGTCTTCCGGGCCGCCACCCCACGTCGACGGCTCGCCGCGCTCGGCGCCGGCATCAGCGCGGTGACCTGCGGTGGGCTGGGTCTGAGCGCCGGGCTCTGCCAGGCCGGGCCGACAATGGCGCTGACCGGTGCGGTGGTGCTCGCCGCCGGCCTGCTGACCGTGGCGCTCACTGTTCACCGGGCCGACCGGCCGGGGCAGATCGACCTTGACCTGGTCGGTAGCGACGGCGAGTACGCGATCGCCCCGATGCTGGCGATGGCCGCCTCGGCCATGTACCACCTCGCCCAGGACGGCCGGTTCACCGCGGCGGGCATCGTGGCCGGCAGCGTGGAGGGCTTCGCCCTGGTGGCACGGCAGTACCTCACCCTTCGCGACGTCCGGGCGTACGCGAGCCGCCTGGCCGAGCGGGAGGCGCACTTCCGTGAGCTGGCGCACACCGATCCGCTGACGTCACTGGCCAACCGGCGCGGGCTGCTCCGGGCGCTGCACCACAACGCCGCCGACCACAACCCGTGTGTGCTGCTCGGTCTGGACCTGGACGGCTTCAAGAACGTCAACGACATGCGGGGCCACGACGTGGGCGACGCCGTGCTGGCCGAGGTGGGCCGGCGGCTGCGCGGCAACCTGCGCCCCGGCGACGTGGCCGCCCGGCTGGGTGGCGACGAGTTCGCCGTACTCATGCAGGGCCGACCGGTCGAGGCGGACCGGGTCGCCGAACGACTCCTCGGGGTGATCAACCGCCCTTACGACCAGCCGGAGGGGCCGGTCTTCCTGTCGGTGAGCATCGGGGTGGCCGACTGGGCCGACGAGCCGGACGTGGAGTTGCTGCTGCGCCACGCCGACCTGGCGTTGCGCTACGCCAAGCAGCGTGGCAAGAACCGGATCGAGCGGTACGACGCCGCGTACGACCAACTGCTGCGCCGGCGTACGACTGTGGAGCACGAGCTGCGCGGCGCGATCGACCGCGACGAGCTGCGGTTGGCGTTCCAGCCGGTGGCGTCGCTGCCGTCGGTGCGGCCGGTCGGCGCCGAGGCGCTGCTCCGCTGGCACCATCCTGAGCTGGGCAACGTGCGTCCGGACGAGTTCATCCCGCTCGCCGAGGAGTGCGGCATGATCGCCCCGCTCGGTGCCTGGGTGCTGCATCAGGCCTGCTACCAGCTCTCCCGGTGGCTGGCGGACGGGCACGACGTCTGGGTGTCGGTCAACGTCTCCCCGCGCGAGCTGCACGCCCCTGAGTACGTGGTCCAGGTCGCCGAGGCGCTGCGCGCCCACCACGTGCCGCCGCAGCGGCTGGTGCTGGAGGTCACCGAGCACGCGGTCGCCACCGACCTGGACGAGCTGATCCGGCGGCTGACCGCGCTGCGGTTGACCGGTGTCCGGATCGCGCTTGACGACTTCGGGGCCGGCTACTCGTCGCTGGGGCAGCTGCGCCGGCTGCCGATCGACATCCTCAAGATCGATCACAGCCTGGTCGCCGAGCACGAGCCGGTCCGCCCGGTCGGCCAGGACGGCCCGGCGTTCGCCCCGATGGTCGACATCGTCATGCGCCTGGGTCACCAGTTGGGGCTGGAGGTGATCGCCGAGGGGGTGACCACCCCGACCGAGTTGGCCGCGGTGGTGGCGGCCGGTTGCCGCTTCGGCCAGGGCGCGCTCTTCGGCTGGGGGGTGCCGGCCGAGCACCTGGAGGCGATGCTGGAGGCGGCCACGTCACCGGGTGCGCGTCCCGCTCCGGTGCCCGCGCCACGCCGCGTTCCGGGCATGTCCGGGCAGCTCACCCCGCCCGCCGATGGCGCGTCGCCGGTCGACGCGCCGACCTCCGTTAACCAACATGTGGGATCAGTTGACTCATCGCGTGAGATGCGTCAGGCTTAGCCGCATGTCGTCGTACCGGTCGCTGCGAGTACTTACCTGAGCGCACTCTCCCTCACCGAGAGTGCGCTGGCCCCGTGCATCTGCACGAGGGCCGTTTTTATTGCCATCGGAACCTGGCGAGCGGGCCCCGCCCGCGTCGCATCGCTTGACTAGCCACCAGCCACTCCAGCCGAAGGCCAGAACCGCCATGACGAGACCCACGCCCGAGACCCTCGCCCACACCGCCCGCCGGGCCCGCGCGACCGCCGACCCGACCGTCGACGTCGACCAGGCCGCCACGCGCACGGCCAACCCGGCCGCCCCGGCGGTACGGCCCGCCGCCGCGACCCCGATCTCCGGGGCCGGCTCGCTCGTGCGGTCCCTTGAGGCGCTCGAGGTCGACGTCGTCTTCGGCATTCCGGGCGGCGCGATCCTGCCGGCGTACGACCCGCTCTACGACTCGACGGTCCGGCACATCCTGGTGCGGCACGAGCAGGGCGCGGGGCACGCGGCGACCGGCTACGCGCAGGCCACCGGCAAGGTCGGGGTCTGCATCGCCACCTCCGGCCCGGGGGCGACGAACCTGGTCACCCCGATCGCGGACGCGTACATGGACTCGGTGGCGATGGTGGCCATCACCGGGCAGGTGGCCAGCCCGTTGATCGGCACCGACGGCTTCCAGGAAGCGGACATCCAGGGCATCACCCTGCCGATCACCAAGCACAACTTCCTCGTGCAGAACGCCGAGGAGATCCCCCGGGTGCTGGCCGAGGCGTTCCACCTGGCCAGCAGCGGGCGACCCGGTCCGGTGCTGGTCGACATCCCCAAGGACGTGCTCCAGGCGTCGACCACCTTCTCCTGGCCGCCCACCCTGGACCTCCCCGGCTACCGGCCCACCCTGCACCCGCACGGCAAGCAGATCCGGGAGGCGGCGCGGCTGATGGCCGCGGCCCGACGCCCGGTGCTCTACGTCGGCGGCGGGGTCCTCAAGGCCGGTGCCACCGACGGGCTGCGGCGGCTGGCCGAGCTGACCGGCATCCCGGTCGTCACCACGCTGATGGCGCTCGGCGCGTTCCCCGACTCGCATCAGCAGCACCTGGGGATGCCCGGCATGCACGGCACCGTCGCCGCGGTCTACGGCCTGCAGAAGGCGGATCTGATCGTCGCGCTCGGCGCACGCTTCGACGACCGGGTCACCGGCAAACTGGACTCGTTCGCCCCGGACGCGGTCGTGGTGCACGCGGACATCGACCCCGCCGAGATCGGCAAGAACCGGCACGTGGACGTGCCGATCGTCGGCGACGCCAAGCACGTCATCGACGAGCTGATCGCCGCTGTCACCGCCGAGCGGTCGTCGGGGCGCACCGCCGACCTCGGTGACTGGTGGACGCAGCTGAACGACCTGCGCGACCGTTACCCGCTGGGCTACGACGAGCCGGTCGACGGGACCCTGTCCCCGCAGTACGTGATCAAGCGGCTGGGCGAGATCGTCGGCCCGGACGCGATCTTCGTGGCCGGGGTGGGCCAGCACCAGATGTGGGCGTCGCAGTTCATCTCCTACGAGAAGCCGTACACCTGGTTGAATTCCGGCGGTCTCGGCACGATGGGTTACGCGGTGCCGGCGGCGATGGGCGCCAAGGTCGGCAAGCCGGACACTGTGGTCTGGGCGGTGGACGGGGACGGCTGCTTCCAGATGACCAACCAGGAGTTGGCCACCTGCGCGTTGGAGGGCATCCCGGTCAAGATCGCCGTCATCAACAACGGCAACCTCGGCATGGTCCGGCAGTGGCAGACGCTCTTCTACAACGAGCGCTACTCCAACACCGAGCTCGGCACCCACAAGCACCGCATCCCCGACTTCGTCAAGCTCGCCGAGGCCCTGGGCTGCGTCGGGCTGCGGTGCGAGAGCGCCGATGACGTGGACAAGACCATCGCCGCCGCCATGGAGATCAACGACGCCCCCGTGGTGATCGACTTCGTGGTCGGTAAGGACGCGATGGTCTGGCCGATGGTCGCGGCCGGCACCAGCAACGACGAGATCATGTTCGCCCGTGGCGTCCGCCCGGTCTTCGACGAGGATGACATTTAATGAGTGAGCGAAGCGAACGAATCATCAAGCTCAGTGATGCGCATGGTCATGCCATGACCGAGCGAAGCGAGGCCGTGGCATGACCATGCACACCCTGTCCGTGCTGGTGGAGAACAAGCCGGGCGTGCTCGCCCGGGTCTCCGGCCTGTTCTCCCGGCGCGGCTTCAACATCGACAGCCTCGCGGTCGGCGAGACCGAGAACCCGGACGTCTCCCGGATCACCATCGTGGTCAACGCGGAGTCGTCCCCTCTGGAGCAGGTCACCAAGCAGCTGAACAAGCTCGTCAACGTGCTCAAGATCGTTGAGCTGGATCCCCAGGTCTCGGTCGCCCGGGAGTTGCTGCTGGTGAAGGTGCGCGCCGACCGGGCCGCGCGGTCGCAGGTGCTGGAGACCGTCAACCTGTTCCGCGCCCGGGTGGTCGACGTCGCACCGGACACACTGACCATCGAGGCCACCGGCACCCCGGACAAGCTCGACGCGCTCCTGCGCGACCTCGAGGCCTTCGGCATCAAGGAGATGGTCCAGTCCGGGCTGGTGGCCATCGGGCGCGGCTCGCGTTCGATCACCGCCGGTCCCGCGCTGCGGGCCGCCTGACCCGCCACCGGTCGGCCTCGGCCGGCCGTCCGGCGCATTCATCCGCACAGACCACGACGGGCCGCCCCGGCCGTCGTACGAAAGGGAAGTTCTCATGAGCGTTGAGGTGTACTACGACGACGATGCCGACCTCGGCCTGATCCAGGCCAAGAAGGTCGCGGTCATCGGCTACGGCAGCCAGGGCCACGCCCACGCGCTGTCGCTGCGTGACTCCGGCGTCGACGTGGTGATCGGTCTGCCGGAGGGTTCGAAGAGCCGTCCCAAGGCCGAGGAGCAGGGCTTCCGGGTGCTCACGCCGGCGCAGGCCTCCGCCGAGGCCGATGTGATCATGGTGCTCGCACCGGACACCGCCCAGCGCGGAATCTACGCGGAGTCGATCGCCCCGAACCTCGCCCCGGGCAAGGCCATCTTCTTCGGCCACGGCTTCAACATCCGGTACGACCTGATCAAGCCGCCGGCCGACGTGGACGTGGCGATGGTCGCGCCGAAGGGCCCCGGCCACCTGGTCCGCCGCCAGTACAGCGACGGCAAGGGCGTGCCCTGTCTCGTCGCCGTCGAGCAGGACGCCAGCAGCAACGCCTTCGCCCTCGCCCTCGCCTATGCCAAGGGGATCGGCGGCACCCGGGCCGGCGCGATCAAGACCACCTTCACCGAGGAGACCGAGACCGATCTCTTCGGCGAGCAGGCGGTGCTCTGCGGCGGCGCCTCGGCGCTGGTGCAGACCGGTTTCGAGGTGCTCACCGAGGCGGGCTACGCCCCCGAGATCGCCTACTTCGAGTGCCTGCACGAGCTGAAGCTGATCGTCGACCTCATGTACGAGGGCGGCATCGCGAAGATGCGTTACAGCATCTCCGACACCGCCGAGTACGGCGACCTCTCCCGCGGCTCGCGCATCATCGACTCCCGGGTCAAGGACGAGATGCGCAAGATCCTGGGTGAGATCCAGTCCGGCGAGTTCGCCCGCGAGTGGGTCGCCGAGGACGAGGCCGGCCGGCCCAACTTCACCAAGTGGCAGGCCGAGGGTGCGGCGCACCCGATCGAGGAGACCGGCAAGAAGCTGCGCGGCATGATGAGCTGGGTCGACCGCCCGATCACCGAGACCGCCTGACCCGTCCGACCGACGATCCACCGACAGCCCCTGGGCCGGCGCTCTCCCCAGCGCCGCCCCGGGGCTGCCCGGCATGCTGCCGCCCATCGATACGTCGGGCGGCAGTGTTCGTGCGCCACGACTCTCCCGCAGTGACCGGCTGACCAGCGCCGCCGGTGCTCGGCGCGGCCGGAGCAACCGTGTCGGTGCGGTGAACGGCCGATGTCCGGCGCTCGACCGGGCGTGTGAGGGCACTCACCCCGAAGACCGGAACACGCCGACCAGCGGGGCCCCTACGATCGCCTGTAGGTGCAGCAGCCGGCACCTGACGGCCACGGCACGGATCAGCGCAGGGCGCAGTGCGGCGCCCCCGCCGCCCGGGCCGATCGCATACACGACCTCTACGAGGACCGATGAACCCTGTCGTACTGATCGCCGAAGAACTCGCCCCCGCCGCCATCGAGGTGCTCGCCCACGACTTCGACGTCCGTCACGTCGACGGCACCGACCGTCCGGCCCTGCTCTCGGCGCTCTCCGAGGCCGACGCCGTCATCGTGCGCAGCGCGACCCAGATCGACGCCGAGGCGGTCGCCGCCGCGCCGCGACTCAAGGTGGTCGCCCGGGCGGGCGTCGGGCTGGACAACGTCGAGGTGCCGGCCGCCACCGCGCGGGGCGTCATGGTCGTCAACGCGCCCACCTCCAACATCGTCTCCGCCGCCGAGCAGGCCGTCGCGCTGCTGCTCGCCGTCGCCCGTAACACCGCGAGCGCCAGTTCCGCGCTCAAGGCGGGGGAGTGGAAGCGGTCGAAGTACACAGGCGTCGAGGTGCAGGGCAAGACGGTGGGCGTGGTCGGGCTCGGCCGTATCGGGGTGCTCTTCGCGTCTCGCATCGCCGCGTTCGGCACCCGGCTGATCGCGTACGACCCGTACATCCAGCCGGCCCGCGCGGCGCAGCTCGGCGTCCGCCTGGTCGGCCTGGAGGAGCTGCTGCGGGAGAGCGACTTCATCTCCATCCACCTGCCGAAGACGCCGGAGACGGTGGGGCTGATCGGTGAGAAGGAGCTGGCGCTCGTCAAGCCCGGCGTTCGAATCATCAACGCCGCCCGTGGTGGGCTGGTCGACGAGCAGGCGCTCGCGGACGCGATCGCCGAGGGTCGGGTCGCCGGCGCCGGTGTCGACGTTTACAGCAAGGAGCCGTGCACCTCGTCGCCGCTGTTCGCCTTCGACAACGTGGTGGCCACCCCGCACCTGGGCGCCTCCACGCACGAGGCGCAGGACAAGGCCGGTCTCGCCGTGGCCAAGAGCGTCAAGCTGGCGTTGCAGGGCGAGTTCGTTCCGGACGCGGTGAACGTGCAGGCCGGCGGTGTGGTCGCCGAGGACGTTCGGCCGCTGCTGCCGCTGGCGGAGAAGCTCGGCCGGGCGTTCACCGCGGTCGCCGGTGGGGTCGCCGCCAGCGTCACTGTCGAGGTCCGCGGTGAGATCGTCAGCCACGACGTTTCGGTGCTCAAGCTCGCCGCCACCAAGGGCCTGTTCAGCTCGGTGGTCGAGGAGCAGGTCACCTACGTCAACGCCCCGCACCTGGCCGCCGAGCGTGGCGTCGAGGTCACCCTGGCCACGCTGGCCGAGACGGCCGAGCAGCCGACCCTGGTCACGGTGCGCGGCGCGCTGCCGGACGGCCGGACGGTCAGCGTCTCCGGCACTGTCACCCACTCGGGCGCTCGGGACGTGCTGAAGCTGACCGAGGTGGACGGCTTCGACGTGGAGATCGGCGCGGAGGGCATCCTGCTCTTCCTGCGCTACGCCGACCGGCCGGGTGTGGTCGGCACTGTCGGTACCCTGCTCGGCGAGTCGGGCATCAACATCGCCGCCATGCAGGTGGCTCGTCGGGAGGCGGGCGGTGAGACGCTGATGACGCTCACCGTCGACCAGGCGCTCGGTGCCGACCTGCTCACGTCGGCCGCCGATTCGATCGGCGCCACGGCGGCCAGCGCCGCCGACCTGCGCGACGAGTAGTAGACGACAAACACCGTGGGGGGCCTGGCGATTCGCCGGGCCCCTCGTCATTTCCCGTCCGTGCCGCCGGTCAGGTCAGCCGGGCAGCCGCGCTGGCGGCGGGTAGACCGAGCCGTCCTGCGGGTCGAAGAGCATCAGCCCGTGCTCGCCGGCCAGCCGCTCGATGTCCAGTAGCACCTGGTCCGCGCAGGTCGGGTGCAGGTTCAGCTCGACGTGGTCGTGGGCCGCGTGCAGTGGTGCCACCGCCCACGGGCTGTTCGGGCCGGGGTGACGGTCCGGATAGGAGGCGGTGATCGCCCGGTAGAAGCTGACCACCCGCGGATCGGGGTAGCGGTCCACGTGCCGCCCCTGCCGGCAACCGTTGACCGCTGTCCGCACGTCCTCGGGCGTCGCCCCGTCCTCCAGGGCCCACACGCTCAGATCGAAACTCACGGCGGATAGCGTGCCATCCGTCGTTCATCATGTCGAAACTGCCTCGCCGCCGGTCAACCACCGATCACCGCAGTCTCCGGTAGCGACGGTCCGGTGTGGAGACTCTTGCGTTGAGTTGCGTCGATTCGCTAGCGTACGCACTGCGGTCACTGGCCGAGTTCGAGGCGCCGGCCCGTCTTCGGGTGGCGCGGTCGACGTCCGGCCCGACCGGTCCGCACCCCTCGGTTGTGCGAGCCACGCGCACTCGTCGCTGACCGGCCCCCACTGTCGTTGCCGAGACCGTGGGGGCCGATCGCTACGTCGTTCCGCTCAGCGACGGTGGGCGAAGAGCGCGCGATATTCGGAGTTGCCCCGGAACCACGCCAGGCCGGTGGGGCCGGCGGCGTAGAGCGCTGTGGCGTAGGCGTCGGCGATCGTCAGGTCGGGGCCCACCACAGTGGCGGCGACGAGGTGATCGGCCGGCTCGCCGGTGTGCGGGTCCACCACGTGCCCCTGCCGCCCGCTCACGCCGGAGGTGCCGACCGCACCGGCGGTCATCTCCAGCACCAGCGGCGCGCGCTCGGGTGCGGTCGGGTGGTGCACCGCGACCCGCCAGGGACCGCCGTGCGGCGCGCGGCCCCGGACGACGAGGTCAGCGCCGGCGATTACGGCGTAGTCGTGGATGCCGGCGTTGCGCAGTCGCTCGGCGGCCCGTTCCACAGCCCAACCGCCCAGCAGGCCGCCCGGGTCGAAGCCGCCGGGCACCGCCCAGGCGTCGAACCACCCGTCGGTGGCCGCGCGCATCGCGGCGCAGCGGTCCACCAGATCAGCGAGCGGAGGGTACGACTCCGGGCTGATCTCGCCCCGACGCAGCCGGGAGACCAGGCTCTCCGGCCGGTTGGGCCCGTAGGTGAGGTCGATGGCGCGCAATTCGGCGACGCTGTCCCGCAACGCCTCGCCCACGCCCCGGCGGCCGAGCCACTCGGGGGCGTTGAGAAGCAGGGTGTACTCGGCGGTCGCGGTGCGTACGGTGTGCTGCACCGAAATCCGGCCCTCGGTGGCGGCGGCCGGGTCGATCCGGTGCCGGCGGCTGCCGAGTCGAAGGTCCGGCCGGCGGTTGCGGAACGCGGACGTGTCCGGCCAGCGGGTCCGCGGCTGCTCGTCGATGCGCATCGCATCTGCCCCCTCGCACATGGTGCCGCGTCACCGCGACCCCGTTGGTCAGCAGGCCCCCGCGACCCACTGGGTACTACCGTAGGCAGCGGAGATGACCGCCTCATGAGTCCCAGCTGAGAGGGTGCTGTGCATCCGGGAATCCCAAATCGTGGACGCCGCGTACCGGGAGGCGGGACGGCGACGTACCGTTGCCCGAACAACCGTTGAGCAGAGGAGTGCGGTCGTGGCGCGGATCGCGGTGGTGGCCGGAGATGGCATCGGGCCCGAGGTGGTCGCGCAGGCCCGCAAGGTCCTCGACGCGGTGCTGCCCGACGTGCAGGCCACCGAGTACGACCTCGGCGCCGCCCGCTGGCACCGTACCGGAGAGGTGCTGCCCGACTCGGTGCTGACCGAGCTGGCCGGGCACGACGCGATCCTGCTCGGCGCGGTCGGTGACCCGACGGTCCCGCCGGGTGTGCTGGAGCGTGGGCTGCTGCTCAAGCTCCGTTTCGCCTTCGACCAGTACGTCAACCTGCGCCCGTCCCGGCTCTGGCCCGGGGTCGCCGGCCCGCTGGGCAACGTGAAGCCGGGCGAGGTCGACCTCGTGGTGGTGCGCGAGGGCACCGAGGGGCTCTACGCCGGCGCCGGTGGTTCCCTGCACCGGGACACCCCGGCCGAGGTCGCCACCGAGGAGAGCCTGAACACCCGGCACGGCGTGGAGCGCGTGATCCGCGACGCGTTCGCCCGCGCCGGCCGCCGGGAACGGCGCAAGGTCACCCTGGTGCACAAGACCAACGTGCTCACCCACGCCGGGTCGCTCTGGGCGCGTACGTTCGACGCGGTCGCCGCCGAGCACCCGGACATCGAGACCGAGTACCAGCACGTCGACGCGGCGGCCATGTTCCTGGTCACCCAGCCGCAGCGCTACGACGTGGTGGTCACCGACAACCTCTTCGGCGACATCCTCACCGACATCGCCGCGGCCGTCACCGGCGGCATCGGGCTGGCCGCCAGCGGTTGCATCAACCCCGAGGGGGCGTACCCCTCGATGTTCGAGCCGGTGCACGGCTCGGCGCCGGACATCGCCGGGCAGGGCATCGCCGACCCGGTCGCCGCGGTGCTCTCCGCCGCGTTGCTGCTGGAGCAGCTCGGGCACAGCGAGTCGGCCGCTCGGGTCAACGCGGCGGTCGCCGCCGAGCTGGCCAGCCGCGTGCCGGGCGTGACGCTGCGTACCGAAGAGGTCGGCGACCGGCTCGCCGCCCACGCCGTAGCCTGATCACCCCGGCCCGCGCGGCGACCGGTCTGCCGCAGGCAGCCGACCGGCGTTACCCGCTGAACGAGCGTTCGGGGTAAGTTTCTGGCACAGCCATGTCGGTGTGCGGTCCCGCATGCCGTTGTCCCGCAGGGAGGTCAGCGCGATGAGCGGTGGTGACAAGCTCGACTTCGAGATCCGTCCGAATCTCGCGCCGGTATCCGTCGCCGATCGGGCCGCACTGTTGACCAACCCCGGGTTCGGTCGGGTCTTCACCGACCACATGGTCACCGTCCGCTACGCCGACGGCAAGGGCTGGTACGACGCCCGGGTGGAGGCCCGAGCCCCGATCCCGATGGACCCGGCCAGCGCGGTGCTGCACTACGCGCAGGAGATCTTCGAAGGGCTCAAGGCGTACCGCACCGCCGACGGCGGCGTGACGATGTTCCGGCCGGACGCCAACGCGGCCCGCTTCGCCACCTCCGCGCAGCGGATGGCGATGCCGGTGCTGCCGCCGGACGTGTTCGTCGACTCGCTGCACAAGCTCATCGAGATCGACCGGGAGTGGATCCCCACCGGCGAGGACGGCAGCCTCTACCTGCGGCCGTTCATGTTCGCCAGCGAGGTCTTCCTCGGCGTCCGGCCGGCCAACGAGTACCTCTACATGGTGATCGCCTCACCGGTCGGGGCGTATTTCACCGGTGGCGTCAAGCCGGTCACCGTCTGGGTCTCCCCGGACTACACCCGGGCCGCGCCCGGCGGCACCGGCGCGGCCAAGTGCGGTGGCAACTACGCCGCGTCGCTCGCCGCCCAGGCGGAGGCCATCGAGGCCGGCTGCGACCAGGTCGTCTTCCTGGACGCGGTGGAGCGCCGGTTCGTCGACGAGCTGGGCGGCATGAACGTCTTCTTCGTCTACGACGACGGCACAGTGGTCACCCCACCGTTGACCGGCACGATCCTGCCGGGCATCACCCGCGACGCCGTCCTCGCGCTGGCCGCCGGGGCCGGACACCAGGTCGAGGAGCGGCCGGTGAGCTTCGCCGACTGGCAGGCCGACGCCGCCAGCGGACGCCTGAAGGAGGTGTTCGCCTGCGGCACCGCCGCGGTGGTCACCCCGATCGGTGGGGTCCGCTTCCCGGACGGCGAGTTCCTGATCGGTGGTGGCGAGCCCGGTCAGGTCACCATGGCCCTGCGTCAGCAGTTGGTCGACATCCAGCGGGGCAAGGCGGCCGACCCGCACGGCTGGGTGCAGCGGGTCTTCTGATCTCCGTCGCCGCGCCGGCCCGTCCACCCGGACGGGCCGGCGCAGTCGGCGCTACGCGTCGCTGGGCTGCGCCTCAGTGGGCTCGTCGAGCAGGTGGTCGCGGAGCGCGGCGAGCTGTTCCTCGGTCACCCCGGCGTGGTTCAGGTACGCCTCGACCGAGCCGTGCCCCGCGCGCAACTCGTCGAGGAAGATCTGCATCGCCTCCGCGGGTGAGCTCAGGAACGGCGCCGGCACGTCCACACCGCCCGGGGTCACGGAAGCCAGCCAGGCGCTGTACCGGGCCGACGCCACACTGCTCAACGCGTAGTCCGCGGTGATGTCCGCGTCGTCGACGCCGAGCACGGCGAGGGTCAACGCGCACACGATGCCGGTGCGGTCCTTGCCGGCGACGCAGTGCACCACCACCGGGGCGTTGGCGGAGTCGGCGATCAGGCCGACCGCCTCGGCCAGCCCGGCGGTGCCGGTCTGGGCCAGGTCGGCGTACCGGTCCGCGAGGTAGCGGGCCAGGCTGGCGCCCTCCTCGTGCGGCGTACCCGCCCAGTCGGCGTGCTCCGGGTGGATGTTCCGGTAGGTCAGTCCCTGGTACTCCGGCACCCGGCCGTCGCGCTCCACCTCGGTGGGGCGGCGCAGGTCGATGACGGTGCGGATCCCGATCGCGGCGAACGCGTCGCGGTCCTGCTCGGTGAGGCGGTGCAGCGAGTCGGAGCGGTAGAGCCGACCTCGGCGTACCGACCGGTCGTCGTGGCCGAGGTGGCCACCGACGTCGCGGAAGTTGAAGGTGGCGGGGAGCGAGAGCTGGGGGTTGTTCTCGGTGACGTCCACGTTCACACGGTAACGGCCGGTGGGACAGCGCCCCACCGGCCGTCGGGTCGAACAGTCAGCGTGCGGTGCCGGGCGGGAGCGCGCCGTACGTCTCGTCGTAGTAGCCGCCGAGCTGATCCCGGTAGGTCGGGTCGCTGTGGCTGGTCTCGTCGTACTCCGGGGCGGCCTTGATCTGGTCCTGGGTCCGGTCGACGGAGACGGTGCGCTGGTCGTGGTCGACCTGGTTGACGGTGCCGGCCGGCAACATCACCTTCTTGCCGAAGATCCAGGGCCCGGTGTCCACGACCAGGTAGCTGCCGCCCACCTCGTGACTGGCGCTGTCGATCTTGCCAATTCCCCCGTCGGTGGCCTCGACCTTGTAGCCGACCAGGTCGACGTCGGCCACGCCGGCCTGGTCCCGGTAGCGCCAGGGGTCGAACGTGCCGGCCGGCGCGCCGCCGGGCACCGCGCCCTGGTCGCCGCCGCGCAGCGGGTCCGGCCCCGCGTGGGTGGCGTGCGGATCGATCCTGTCCATGCCGTTGACTCCTGACTGTCGCCGATCGTCTCGCCGAAGCTGGGTGCGTCCCCGCAGGAGCTACCCGGCCGTCGGGGGCCGGAAACGGCGATCAGGGCGCGGCACGGCGACAGGCCGCTGTACGCGAGGGGCCGGGGCCGCGAGGCGCGGCGTCGGCCCGTCTCGGGCGTACGTGTTCAGGCCAGGGCGGTCTCGGCGTCCAGGGTGACCGCCGCGGCGTGCACCACGGCGGAGATCCGCAGGGCCTCGTGCAGCTGCTCCCTGGTGAAGCCGCTGCCGCGCAGCTTCTTCTCGTGCAACTCCAGGCACACTTCACAACCGGTGATGGCCGACACGGCGAAACACCAGAGCTCGAAGTCGCCCTTGTCCACCCCCGGCCTCGCGATGATCCGCATCCGCAGTCGGGCCGGCATCGAGGCGTACCGCTCGTCGCCGATCAGGTGCTTGGCCCGGTAGTAGATGTTGTTCATCGCCATGATCGCCGCAGCGCCCTTGGCCGCCTCGACACCTTCCGGCCCGAGGTGCCCGAGCGCCTCGGCTGCGATCTCCCGCAGGACCACCGGGTTGCGAGCGGTCACCGCACAGGCCAGCGCGACGCCCCAGGTCTGCGGCGGGGTCAACGCCGAGGAACCGATTGTGGCGCCCAGGTTGAGCCTGATGTCGTTGGCGTACTCCGGCAGGGCTGCCTTGATCGCGTCCAGGCCCATGGTCAGAATCCGGCGGCGGAGGTCTCGTCGGCGATCCCCGTCGGGCTGATGGAGGTGAAACCCATCGGCCCGACGAAGACCACACACCACGTGCCCTCGTGGGACGTGTGGTTGACCGCCGTGGACGCCTTGTTGGCGCCCAGCGATACGCAGGCGGCGAGGCCGTGCTCAGGTAAGCGGTCACTGACTGTGAGCACAGGTCCTCCTTGCAGACGGCACGGTGGCCATCATCGGATCCCTTCCAGATGCTTCCGCATGGCTGGTTCCCCCGATGAGTGGGCTGGGTGGCTTGTGAAGCCGATCACGAGCGGCGGTTCGGGGCGTACGAACCCTCCGTCACCATCCCGCTATATGGATTGTTCCTCCCACATTCGGGGGAGGGGTGGCAGAGTGGCCATCGTGACCAGCACCGCCCTGATTATTGCGACCTAGCGCGCCGGCTCTCCCCTCTGCCGAGCGCGCAGACCTCCCGCATCCGCGGGAGGTCTTTTTGTTGCTCCGAGAAAGGATCCTGATGACGTTCCAGGTCTTCGACACCACGTTGCGCGACGGCGCTCAGCGCGAGGGGCTCACCTACTCGGTGGTCGACAAGCTGGCTGTGGCCCGGCTGCTCGACGAGTTCGGCGTCGGCTTCATCGAAGGCGGCTGGCCGGGCGCGGTGCCCAAGGACACCGAGTTCTTCCGCCGCGCCCGCACCGAACTGGACCTGCGGCACGCCGTACTCGTCGCGTTCGGCGCCACCCGCAAGGCCGGCGTCGCGTTTGCGGACGACCCCCAGGTACGCGCCCTGCTGGACGCGCAGACCCCGGCCGTGGCCCTGGTCGCCAAGGCCGACACCCGGCACGTCGAGCGCGCGCTGCGCACCACCGGCGCGGAGAACCTCGCGATGATCCACGACACCGTCGACCACCTTGTCCGCGAGGGTCGACGGGTCTTCGTCGACGGCGAACACTTCTTCGACGGCTACCGGCACGACCCCGCGTACGGCGCCGCCGTGGTGCAGACCGCGCTCGCCGCCGGCGCCGAGCGGATGGTGCTCTGTGACACCAACGGCGGCATGCTGCCGTCCCAGGTGACCGCCGTGATCCAGGACCTGACGAACAGGCTGGGGATCGACGCCGGGCTGCTCGGTATGCACGCCCAGAACGACACCTCCTGCGCGGTGGCCAACACCATCGCCGCCGTCGAGGCGGGCGTCCGCCACGTGCAGGGCACCGCCAACGGGTACGGCGAGCGCCCAGGCAACGCCGACATCTTCGCTGTCGTCGCCAACCTTCAACTCAAGCTCGGCATGCCCGTCCTACCGGAGGGCTGCCTGGCACAGATGGTGCGGGTCTCGCACGCCATCGCCGAGATCGCCAACATCGCCCCCGACACCCACCAGGCGTACGCCGGGGCCGCCGCCTTCGCCCACAAGGCGGGGCTGCACGCGAGCGCGATCAAGGTCGACCCGTTGCTCTACAACCACGTGGACCCGTCGGTGGTGGGCAACGACATGCGGATCCTCATCACGGAGATGGCCGGTCGGGCCAGCGTCGAGCTCAAGAGTCGTGAGCTCGGCCTGGACCTGGCCGCCAGCCCGGACGCCCTGAACCGGGTCACCAAGCGGGTCAAGGAGCTGGAGGCGGGTGGCTGGTCGTTCGAGGCGGCCGACGCCTCGTTCGAGCTGCTGGTCCGCTCCGAGATGCCGGAGGGCAGCCCGGCCCGACCGTTCACCCTGGAGTCGTACCGGGTGTTGGTCGAGCACCGTGAGGACGGCGCTGTGGTCTCCGAGGCGACCGTCAAGATCCGGGTTCGCGGTGAGCGGGTGATCGCCACCGCCGAGGGCAACGGCCCCGTCAACGCCCTCGACGAGGCGCTGCGGGTGGGGCTGGCGCGGCACTATCCGCAGCTGCGCGACTTCGAGTTGGCCGACTACAAGGTGCGGATCCTGGAGGGCAGTCACGGCACCGGCGCGGTCACCCGGGTCCTGCTGGAAACCTCGAACGGCAATGGCCGCGACTGGACCACTGTCGGCGTCCACCCCAACGTGGTCGAGGCCAGCTGGCACGCCCTGGTAGACGCCCTGACCTACGGCCTGGCCCCCACCTCCGTCTAACCCCACCCCACACCCCCGCCCCACCCGCCCTTCCTGGTCGATCATGGAGTTGTGGTGGTGTACGTACCGGGCTTCGGTGCCCAAAACCCCCACCACAAGTCCATGATCGGCGCGGGGGCGCGGGGGCGCGGGGGCGCGGGGGCGCGGGGGCGCTTGGGGGCGGGGTTAGGGGGTTTGGGGGAGGGTGAGGGTGGCTTGGACGGGGCGGTGGTCGCTGCCGGGCAGGGTGAACACCTCGACTGAGCGGACTGCTATCCGGTGGTCGACCAGGACGTGGTCGATGGTGACGGGTGGGATGAGGTCGCCGTCGTAGGGACCCCAGGTGCCGGTCAGGCCCGCCCCCGTGGCATCGGCGGCGTCGACGTAACCGCTGCGCAGCAGTGCCCGCAGTGGACCATGGTCGAGGGTCGCGTTGAAGTCTCCGGCGAGGATCCGCAGGCCACCGTCGGGAGTGGCCGGTGGTTGGGCGGTCAGGTCGGCACGCCAGGCACCCACCTGGTCCAGCGCGTACGGCGCCGAGGGGTGGGCCGACTCGACGCGGACCGGGGGCCCGCCGGGGACGGACACCGTCGCGTACGCCTGGCTGAAGCCCCAGCCCTCGAGGTTGCGTCGGACGCCGCCGTCGGTGATGGGCCACCGCGAGTAGAGCCCGGAGCCAGGAGTGCCGATCTCGGGGTTGAGCTGCCGGTGCGGCAGCAGCGTGGCGAGGCCGAGTTGATCCAGGGCGGCCTGCGCGTCCGGCGTGAACTCCTGCACGGTGAGCACGTCCACCTGGTGTCGCCGGACCAGCTCCACCAGTGTCCGCGCGTCGCCGCCGCCGGCGAGCAGATTGGCGGTGAGCAGCCGCACGGTCGGCCCGGCCGCTGCCGGCTGCGGGTTGGCCAGCGCCCGAGGTACGACGGTGCCGAGCAACGCCACCGCCGCCAGGGCCGCGACCGCCGCCGGCCACCAGCGCCGCAGGGCGAGCGCGAGGGCCAGGACGAGCACGCTGACTCCCGCGACGTACGGCGTGAACGCGAGCGCCTGCACCAACGGCCCCCGGTCCAGGCCGAGCAGTCGGGCGGCCGCCCAGAGGGTGGTGGGTACGACGGCAAGCCAGCAGAGCGCAGTGCCGAGCCGGGCGTTCCGGTGCGCGGGTGGAGCGTCGACGATCACGAAGATGATCGTAGTCGGGCTCGACGAAACCATTTCATGAATAGTGATGCGCTCACATTTCATAATTGTCTGACGGGTGGTTGACACCCCGGAAAAGCGAGATCAACTATTGACTGGCAGCTTTTTCCGGTGCTACGTTCCATCTGGCTTAAACGACGCAACTCTGAGTAGTAACAGCAGCTCAGAGGGGATGCAGATTGTTGAGAAATCAATCTCGCCGGGTGTGAGCAAGGCAGCTTTCCCCGCCCAACTGTCGTCGTACGCCTATTTGTTGGCAGTCATCCGTCCCGCCCCGCGGGTCGGCCGAATTCGCACGCTCACACAAGGGGGACCTGTCATGAGCACATCCTTCCGACGTAAGGTGGCGGCGGTCACGTTCGCTGTCCTGGGGCTCAGTCTCGCCGGCGGGGGCATCGCTATCGCCCAGCCGTCGGCGAAGGCGCCGCAGGAAACGGTCCAGCCGGCACGCGGCACGAACTCCCAGCCGCCGGTCAGCGCCGAGTCGGCGCGTATCGCGAAAGCCGCGCTGAAGGCGAGCGCGGCCACCCCGCTGGTGGCCACCAACGTCTTCACCGTCGTCAACTCCAACGGCACCAAGGCGCGCGGCACCGGCACCGTGGTCAAGTACGGCGTCGGTGAGTACGAGGTGATCTTCGGTTACAACGTCTCGGCCGGTGCCTTCCTGGCCACCCTGTCCCTGTCCGGCTCCTGCTGCATTCCGCCGGGCGGCGAGGTCTCGGTCGCCCCGCGGTTGCTGACGCCCAACGCGGTCTTCGTGCAGACCCGAAACTCGGCCGGGACACCGGCCAACCTGGGCTTCACCCTGCTCACCCACACACCCTGACCAAACCGACACCCGGCCCCCGTCGCATCCGGCGCGGGGGCCGGACCCTGTCCGCTCAGCGTGCCGGCCCGCTGGCCGCTCCCTCGGCCGGCCCGGCCGGACAACCCGATCCGCTCGGCTTTCGCCCAAGTCGGGGTGTCCTGAGGATGCGGACGCCCCGACTGCCCTGAAACCGAGCGGATCGGCGCGCTCGACGCCGCCGCCGCCAGATCGGCGGTCGGCGAGGGCCGTCCTCGACCGGTTCGTCCCCGGTCGGGCACCCTGCGGTCGGTCACCTGCCGGTTGGGCGCCCCTCGGCAGGCTCGCGACGGTCGTCACCCTTACGCGCGGCTCATCCCCATTCCGGCCACTGCGGGGCGGTCCGGCCCGCACAATCCCACGTTTGCCGGGCCTGTGCCCGGGAAGCAAGCACCGTGACGGACATCTCGGACACCCTGGCCAGCATGCCCAGCCCGGTCGATCCGGAGCCGACCGGCATCGAGCTGGAACAGACCCTCTTCGAGGTCAAACGCGTGATCGTCGGGCAGGATCGCCTCGTCGAACGCCTGCTCACCGCCCTGGTCGCCAACGGACACTGCCTCCTGGAGGGGGTACCCGGCGTGGCCAAGACACTGGCCGCGCAGACCCTCGCGACGGTGGTCGGCGGCACCTTCTCCCGGATCCAGTTCACCCCGGACCTGGTGCCCTCCGACATCGTCGGCACCCGGATCTACCGGGCGTCGAAGGAGACCTTCGACATCGAGCTGGGCCCGATCATGGCCAACCTGGTGCTGGCCGACGAGATCAACCGGGCCCCGGCCAAGGTCCAGTCAGCGCTGCTGGAGGCGATGGCCGAACGGCAGGTCTCCATCGGCGGGCGCAGCTGGCCGGTGCCGGAGCCGTTCCTGGTGCTGGCCACCCAGAACCCGATCGAGTCCGAGGGCGTCTATCAGCTCCCGGAGGCGCAGCGTGACCGGTTCCTGATGAAGGTGGTTGTCGACTACCCCAGCGACGCCGACGAGCTGGCCATCCTCTATCGGATGAGCACCGACCGGCCGACCCCGCGCCAGGTGCTCGACGCCCAACGGCTGCGGGACCTCCAGATCCACGCCGAGCGGGTCTTCGTCCACCACGCGTTGGCCGAGTACGTGGTGCGGCTGATCCTCGCCACCCGCGACCCGGGTCGGTTCGGGCTACCGGAGATCGCCCCGCTGTTGGCGTACGGGGCCAGTCCCCGAGCAACACTGGGCCTGGTCGCGGCGGCCCGGGCGCAGGCTCTGCTGCGAGGGCGGGAGTACGTGCTGCCCGAGGACGTCCGCGAGCTGGCAGTCGACGTCCTCGCCCACCGGCTGGTGCTCTCCTTCGACGCGGTGGCCGACGGGGTGACGGCCGAGAGCGTGGTGCGACGGCTTGTGGAGGCGGTGCCGCCGCCCCGGCTGGCCACCGGACACCCGCTGCAGACACCGGATCTGGCGGCGGCATGAGGCGCGCCGCTGTCGCGCCAGCCGACCCCGGCCTGGCCGAGCTGGCCCCGGACCAACGCCTGCGTCGCCTGGAGCTGACCGTCACCCGCCGGCTGAACGGCCTGTTGCACGGCCAGTACCGTGGTCTGCTGCCCGGTCCCGGCAGTGAACCCTCCGGCAGTCGCGAGTACCGGCCGGGCGAGGACGAGGTCCGTCGGATGGACTGGGCGGTGACCGCCCGGACCGCCGTGCCGCACGTCCGGCAGGTCGACGCCGACCGGGAGCTGACCACCTGGCTGCTCGTCGACGGCAGCGCCAGCATGGAGTTCGGCACCGCCGAACTGGACAAACGGGAACTGGCGGTAGCTGCCGTCGCGGCGGTCGGTTTCCTCACCGCGGGCGTCGGCAACCGCCTCGGCGCACAGGTGCTCCGCGCCGACGGGGTACGCCGCTTCCCGGCCCGCAGCGGGCGTACCCATCTGCTCTCCCTGCTCCGCGCGCTGCTCGCCGCCCCCAGGGCCACCGCGCCCACCGACCGGCCGGGGCGTGGTCCGGCGACCCGACCGCCCGACCTGGCGGACGGCCTCGACGCGCTGCACCGGATCGCCAACCGGCGTGGGCTGGTCGTGGTGGTCTCCGACTTCCTCGACGGACTGCCCGACGACCCCGCCCAGACAGCGCCCTGGGAGCGGACCATGCGCCGGCTGGCCGTCCGGCACCAGGTGCTGGCGGTCGAGGTGACCGACCCGCGTGAGCTCGAACTACCGGACGTCGGCCTGATCACGCTCGTCGACCCGGAGACCGGTCGGCACCGTGAGGTGTGCACATCGGACCGTGGGCTGCGCGAGCGGTACGCCGAGGCCGCCGCCGCCCAGCGCGAGCAGGTCCACCAGGCGCTGCGCCGCAGCGGGGCCACTCACCTGCCGCTGCGCACCGACGGCGACTGGAGCGCCGACATCGTCCGGCACGTGCACGCCCAGCGTCGGCTGGCCGCCGCGCCGGCCGGCCGGCCCCGGGGAGGTGCCGCGTGATCTGGCAGTCGCCGCTGCGCCTCTGGCTGCTGCTCGGCGTGCTGGCCCTGGTCGTCGCCTACCTGGTGCTGCAGCGGCGACGCAGCCGGTACGCGGTCCGCTTCACCAACTTGCGGCTGCTGGACCGGGTTGCGCCGCAGCGGCCCGCCTGGCGTCGGCACGTACCGGCCGGACTCTTCCTGGCCATGCTGGCGCTGCTCGTGGTCGGCTTCGCCCGACCGAGCGCCGAGGTCCGGGTGCCCCGGGAACGGGCCACGGTGATGGTGGCGGTGGACGTCTCCACGTCGATGCTCGCCACCGACGTCGAACCGGACCGGCTGGCTGCGGCGAAGGAGGCCGCCCGGCGCTTCGTCGATGGCCTGCCCGACGAGTTCAACGTCGGTCTCGTCGCGTTCGCCGGCAGTGCCGCCGTACTGGTGCCCCCGAGCACCGACCGGGACGCCCTCGACGAGGGGATCGACCGGCTCGCCGAGGGCATCACCGGCGTCCAGGGCACCGCGATCGGCGAGGCCATCAACACCTCGCTCGGCGCGGTCAAGAGCCTGGACAGCGAGGCCGCGAAGGAGACCCCACCGGCCCGGGTCATCCTGCTCTCCGACGGCGCCAACACCTCCGGAATGGACCCCATGGAGGCGGCGGCGGAAGCGGTGAAGGCAGAGGTGCCGGTGCACTCGATCTCGTTCGGAACCCCGTCCGGGTTCGTCGACAGAGGTGGACGGCCCATCCAGGTGCCGGTGGACGGACAGACCCTCAAGGCGGTCGCCGAGGAGACCGGCGGCATGTTCCACGAGGCCAGCACCACCGACGAACTGCGGGCCGTCTACGACGACATCGGCAGTTCGGTCGGCTACCGCACGGAGCGGCAGGACATCTCGGCCCGCTTCATCGGCCTCGGACTGGTGTTCGCGATGGGCGCCGCCGCCGGCTCGATGCGCTGGTTCTCGCGGCTGCCCTGACCTGCACGCACAACCGACGTCGACAGTGAGGAGTGCGCATGGCAGTGCAGACCGGACTGGGCGAACCGCGCGGTCCCTGGTTCATCTCACCGGAACTCGACCCGGACGGGCGCGGGTGGTGGGACGCGCCCGAGCGCGACCCGGGCAGGCGAGGGCCCGGGCGGCTGTTCACCGTGTTGGCCGTGGTGGTGGTCTCGGCCGTCTCCGGTGCTCTCGCCGGCGGCGTGGTGGCCAGTCGGGACGGGGCTGGTGGCCCGGCTGCGGCGTCCGCCGCTCCGGTGCCGGCCGAGCTGGTCACCGCGGCCGAGCGGACCGTACCCGGGGTGGTGTCGGTGCTGGCCGGCGGCGCGACCAGCGGGTCCGCGACCGGCTCCGGCTTCGCCGTGGACGACCAGCAGCACCTGATCACCAACGACCACATCCTGGCCAAGGGGGGTGGCGGACCGGTGACCGTCGAGCTGCCCGACGGTCGCCGGTTCGCCGCCGAGGTGGTCGGACGGGAGCCGCGCAGCGACCTGGCGGTGCTGAAGGTGCCGGCATCGGCGGGTCTCACCCCGCTGCCCCTGGCCAAGCCCGGCGCGACCCGGGTCGGTGAGCCGGTGCTCGCTGTCGGTTCACCGCTCGGTCTGGCGGGGACGGTCACCGCAGGCATCGTCAGCGCGCTCGACCGGGAGGTGCGGCTCGGCAACAACCGGCACACCGCGGTGCAGACCGACGCGTCCATCAACCCCGGCAACTCCGGTGGGCCACTGGTCAACGCACGCGGGGAAGTGGTCGGGGTGAACACCGCGATCGCCACCATCGATGGAAACGGCTCGATTGGCATCGGGTTCGCCATCCCGATCGACCAGGTGCAGCAGACCGCCGACACGATCATCGGCAAGGGCGGCTGAGCTGCCCGAACACCCTGACGGTGCCAGCACTGTCGGATATCCGGCCGGACGGCATCGGACAATGGAAATATTACGCTCGGTATGGATACTGGCTGAGGTGGAGCGTCCTCTTCTCACGGTCCTCCTGCTGGTGGGCCTGGTCATCGGATGTGCAGTGGGGTCGGCGTACGCCCGGGCACGGCGCGGGTGGAACGATTACCAGACCGTCAAGAAATCGGTGCCAGGCGCCCGCCGCGGCGCCTGGTCACTGATCCGCGGCGTCGTCGTGAAGGCCGCGGTCATCGGGGTGCTGCTCTTCGGCGCGGTGGCGTACGCGGCCGTCGGCTCCGACGAGGAGACCGCCGGGCCGCCGCCCAGCCAGTCCCCGACGCAGAGTGAGCCTCCGCACCGATGACCCCCGGCAGGTCGTCGCGGGTTAGCCTCGGGGCGTGGACGACGGACTGCGGGTGACCGACCGGTGGGTCGTCCCCGCCGGGGAGCTGCGGGAGCGCTTCTCCCGCTCGTCGGGGCCGGGCGGGCAGGGCGTGAACACCGCGGACTCCCGGGTCGAGCTGAGCTACGACGTGGCCAACTCGCCGGCCGTGCCCGAGTGGCTGCGGGCGCGGGCGCTGGCCCGGCTGGCCAACCGCCTCGTCGACGGGGTGCTGACGATCGCCGCCAGCGAGCACCGTGCCCAGCTGGCCAACCGGGAGGCGGCCCGGGCCCGCATGACAGCTCTGCTGCGGGAGGCCGCCGCGCCTCCACCGCCGACCCGCCGAGCCACCCGGCCGTCCCGTGGGGCCAAGGAACGCCGACTGGCCGAGAAGAAGCGCCAGTCCCAACGCAAACGGGACCGCCGCGCCGACGACGACTAGGCCCCAGCCCAAACGGGGACAGCGCCGCGCCGACGACTATCCCGGGACGGCGGCGAGCAGCCGGTCGCGCAGCACGGCGGCACGCTCGGCGAAGCCGCGCTGCGCCGCCGCGTACTCCGCCCGGCCGTCCGGAGTCTCCACCCGCACCGGCGGGTAGCCGAGGGCAGCCAGGTCGTACGGGCTGGCCCGCATGTCCAGCGTGCGGATGTCCCGGGCCAGGTCGAACGCGTCGGCCACCAGTTCCGAGGTGACCAACGGCGACAGCTTGTACGCCCACTTGTACAGATCCATGTTGGCGTGCAGGCAGCCCGGCTGCTCGTTCGCGTGCTGCGTCTCCCGGGTGGGGGTGAGCAGGTTCAACGGGCGGGCCGGCGGGGTGAAGAACCGGAACGCGTCGAAGTGGCTGCACCGCACGCCCCGCTCCTCGACGACCTCGGCGGTGCGTTCCGCGCTGAGCCGCAACGGCCAGGCGTTGTGCCGCAACTCCTCCCGGGTCTGCCGGTAGACCATCGCCCACTCGTGCATCCCGAAGCAGCCGAAGTGCGGCGCCCGTCCCCGCGTCGCCTCCAGCAGGGAGCGGATCCAGGCGATCGACTCGCCGCGCCGCGCGCGTACCCCCTCGGTGTCGAGGGTGACCCCGGCGGTGCCGGCGCGGTAGTCGCGGCCGAACTCGCCCGGGTCGGCGTCCCGTAGCTCGACCCCGGGCCCCGGATGCCAGCGCCGCAGCTGGGCCGGGCGGTGCGAGTAGTAGGTGAACAGGAAGTCGGCCACCGGATGCCGCTCACCGCGTCGTCGCCGGGCCAGGTGCGGGGTCAGCCAGACATCCACCCGCTCCTCGTGGGCCCGCCGGCGGGCCTGCCACTGCGCCGCGTCGAGCACGGCGGGGGCGAGGGCGGCGGTCACGCACCCCAGGGTACGACCGCCGCCCGCGCACCGGTCAGGGCATCTGCACCCGGACGCCTGCGGAGAACACCCCGCTGCGCAGCTCCAACTGCTGGGGAGGGTCCCGCCCGTCGACGGTGAAGACCAGCGGGAGCACCATCCGGGTGCCCGCCGCCATCGGGTCGGCGAAGACGTCCCGACCCAGGTTCGCCGTCCGGGTGGCCGGCTCGTCGGTGCTCACCCAGCGCCCATCGGGCAGGTACGCCCGTTGCAGCTCGCTGTGCCAGGGCTGGTGGTCGCCGGTGACGTTGCGCACTCCGACGGTGGCCTCGCAGCGTCGCCCGTTGGCCGGTGCGGCACCGCCACCGTCGGTCTTCCCGGCGGTGCCGGGCGCGCCGCAGGTCATCCGGTACACGGTGAACTCGAACGCCGACTCGCGCAGCGGCACTCCCATGGCCCCGGCGACCCCGGTGCCCACCCACGCGCCGCTGGTGGGCTGTTTCTGCGTGTCGATCGCCGCGACCTGCCGGGTCGCCGTCCAGCCCGCGGTGCCGACCACGCCGGCGAGCACCACCACGGCGGCACCCACCAACATCCACACCGGCGGGGTACGCCGACGTCGCACCGGACTCGGGGCCGCCGGCCGGGGATAGACCGTCCCGCGGCCACCCTCGGCGCCGCCGCCGGTGGAGAGCGCGGCAGCCGTCACCCGACGCCCGCGCCGACGTCGCCACACCCAGACCACTACGGCGCTGATCAGCAGCAGGACCGCCAGTCCGGCGAGCAGCACCGGGTAACGGCGCCACGGTGGCGCCTCGCTCACCTCGGCCGGCGGTGCCGCTGCCGCCTGCCAGGTGGCCGTGGCGCAGTCGTACGGCCGGCTGCCGTCACTGGTGAACGCGCAGGTCGGCGCGGTCAGCGGCCGGCCCGGCGCGGTCGCCGCGAGCGCGGTGCCCAGGGTGGTGGTGCTGTGCGCGGGCAGCCGCAGCCGCCAGGTCACCTCGGTGGCCGACCCGCCGGCCGAGCTGGATCGGCCACCACCGCTGATCGCGGTCGTCGACGAGCCGGGCGGCAGTTCCTGACGCACAGTGGTCTCCAGCGGCGAGTTGCTCACGTTGCGCACCTGGATCCGGTACCTCGGTGCCGGGCTGCTCTCCGTGGCGACCGCGACAGTGACCTGCTGCGGGGGTGCCGAAGCCGGTGCCCGGGTCGGTGGTGCCATCGCCGGTGGCGCCGAGGGCGGGGTGGGCTCGGTCACCCGCGCGACCATCGCCACCGGCGGCCGGGTTCCCACTGGTGCTGGTGTGGCGGCCGGGGGTGGTCCGACCGCCGTTGGTTGTGGCGTGGCCGCCGGTGATCGTGGCGTGTCCGCCGTTGGTTGTGGCGTGGCCGCCGGTGGTCGTGGCGTGGCCGCCGCCTCCGGGGCCGCCGTCGGCAGGGCCGGCACGGCGGCGAGGATGCCGAGGCAGTGCACGAACACTGCGAGGGCTCTGTGGTGTCGTGTCGATGCAGGCATACGACGAACCTCCGGAGCCGACGCTAGGGGCCAGCCGCCTCCGTGCGGGTACGAAGTCGAGAAGTCCGCCCCGGTCACCTCCAGCTCCGATAGGGTGCCGCGCGTTGACGGGTTGAGCACACCCGACCGCCTGTCCTGGCCGTTCGGGGTGCCGGCGGCGCTAGATTGGCCGGGTGCGTATCGCTCGTTTCGCCCATGCCAAGGGAATGTCGTTCGGTGCCGTCGAAGGCGAAGCGGAGGCCGGGCCGCAGGGTCTGACCATCGCCGAGATCGAGGGCCACCCGTTCGGCAATCTCTCCTTCAGTGGGGCCCGCTGGGCCCTCTCCGACGTTCGGCTGCTCTCGCCGATCCTGCCCAGCAAGGTGGTCTGTGTCGGCCGCAACTACGCCGACCACGCCGCCGAGCTCGGCAACGAGGTGCCCAAGGAGCCGCTGCTCTTCCTCAAGCCGTCCACCTCGGTGATCGGCCCCCGGGACGCCATCCGGCTGCCGATCTTCTCCAAGCAGGTCGAGCACGAGGCGGAGCTGGCGGTCGTGATCGGGGCGCCGGGTGCCCGCCGCGCCGACCGCGCCGCCGCCGAACGCGCCATCTTCGGCTACACCTGCGCCAACGACGTCACCGCCCGGGACCTCCAGCGGTCGGACGGGCAGTGGACCCGGGCCAAGGGCTTCGACTCGTTCTGCCCGATCGGTCCGTGGATCACCACCGGGCTGGACGTGTCCGACCTGGAGATCCGGTGTGAGGTGGGTCGCAACCCGGAGGAGATGGAGGTACGCCAACTCGGCCGGACGAAGGACATGGTCTTCGACGTGCCGGGCCTGGTGTCGTACATCTCGCACGTCATGACTCTGCTGCCCGGCGACGTCGTTCTCACCGGCACTCCAGCCGGGGTTAGCCCGCTTGTCGAGGGGGATACGGTCACCGTGCGGATCGACGGCATCGGTGAGCTCACCAACCCGGTGGTTCCCGTCGCCTGATCCGTCTGATGCCCCTGTTTCCGCAGCTCACGGTGGTTCGGGGGGATCGGATTTGGCCTGTCGGCACCGGGAGGGTAAAGTTCACTCCCGGCGCCGCAAGGGGCCAATGGGGTATGGGGTAATTGGCAGCCCGACTGATTCTGGTTCAGTTAGTCTAGGTTCGAGTCCTGGTACCCCAGCGCTGCTGGAGTTCGCGAGAATTTCCAGACGCTGGATTCTGACGGAGTTCGACTCCGCCCCTTCGGGGGCGGAGGGTGGTCTTCGGTAGAGTGCAGCTCCTCCGCCGCCAAGGTGGGGGAGCAAAAGTTGTTCTGGCCCCGTCGTCTAGCGGCCCAGGACGCCGCCCTCTCAAGGCGGTAGCGCCGGTTCGAATCCGGTCGGGGCTACAGCGTGCACAGCCCGTCTCACCTCGTGAGGCGGGCTGTTTCGTGTCCGCCGTTCGGTGTCCGGTCCGGCCTCCGCCGGGCCCTCGGGCGGCGGCGCACCCCGCGCTCGCACCCCGGTACGGTGCCGCTAGACTACATTCGCACCGCCCGCGAGGGTGGTGAACGGAAAAGTTCTGGCCCCGTCGTCTAGCGGCCCAGGACGCCGCCCTCTCAAGGCGGTAGCGCCGGTTCGAATCCGGTCGGGGCTACAACCAAAGGCTCATCTCGCCCAGCGAGATGAGCCTTTTCCCGTCCCACCCCACCCCAACCCGCACCCACCCCGCCCCGCGCACCCACCTTCGCCCCGGTTGATCATGAAGTTATTGCCCTCGCCCTCGGCGTGTCGTGACAATAACTTCATGATCAACGAGGGCGGGCCGGGGTGGAGGGCGGGCGGGGGTGGAGGGCGGGCGGGGCTGGGCGGGGGTGGGCGGGCAGGGGGTGGGGGTTAGAGGCCGGACAGGCGTTGGCCGGCTCTCACCACTGCCATGGCGTGGCGTTCGCCGGGGCGGCGGCCCAGGCGCTCGATCGGGCCGGAGATGCTGACCGAGGCGATGACCCGGCCGGTACGGTCGCGGATCGGGGCGGAGACGCTCGCCACACCGGCCTCCCGCTCGGCGACGCTCTGCGCCCAGCCGCGACGGCGTACCTCGGCGAGGGTGCGGCCGGTGAACTTGCTGCGCGGCAGCAGCGGCATGACCGCCTCCGGCGGCTCCCAGGCGAGCAGGATCTGGGCCGCTGAGCCGGCCGTCATCGGCAGCACCGAGCCCACCGGAACCGTGTCCCGTAGACCGCTGGCGCGTTCCGCCGCCGCCACGCAGATCCGCTCGTCGGCACGGCGCAGGTAGAGCTGCGCGCTCTCACCGGTGGCGTCGCGCAGCGCGGCCAGCAGCGGCTCGGCGGCGGTCAGCAGAACGTCCGGTGCGGCGTTCGCCAGCTCCCCCAGGCGGGGGCCGGGCCGCCATCTGCCCTGGGTGTCACGCACCAGCATTCGGTGGATCTCCAGGGCCTGGGCCAGGCGATGTGCTGTGGCCCGGGGCAGCTTGGTGCGTTCGACGAGTTCGGCCAGGCTGGCGCCGTCCACGCAGGCGGCCAGGATGACCACCGCCTTGTCGAGAACGCCGACACCGCTCATACTGTGTCCCACAAGCCGAAACTTACCTCCCAGAATTTAGGATGTCCAGATGGTGGGAGTCACTCCTGAGCCGAGGACCCTGGCCGAGAAGGTCTGGGACGCGCACGTCGTACGGTCCGCTGCTGGTGAGCCGGACCTGCTCTTCATCGACCTGCACCTGCTGCACGAGGTGACCAGCCCGCAGGCCTTCGACGGGCTGCGGCTCGCCGGGCGCCGGGTGCGTCGTACCGACCTGACCCTCGCGACCGAGGACCACAACACCCCGACCGGGTACGACGACCCGGCGTTCCGCCTCCGCCGTGGTGACCTGCTCACCATCGCGGACCCCACGTCGCGTACGCAGATCGAGACGTTGCGCCGCAACTGCGCCGAGTTCGGAGTGCGGCTGCACCCGCTCGGCGACGACAACCAGGGCATCGTGCACGTGATCGGCCCGCAGCTCGGTGTCACCCAGCCGGGCATGACGATCGTCTGTGGCGATTCGCACACCGCCACCCACGGCGCCTTCGGAGCGCTCGCCTTCGGCATCGGCACCAGCGAGGTGGAGCATGTTCTGGCCACCCAGACGCTGCCGCAGAGCCGGCCGAAGACGATGGCCGTGAACGTCACCGGCCGGCTCGCGCCAGGCGTGACCGCCAAGGACCTGGTGCTCGCGCTGATCACGCAGGTCGGCACCGGTGGAGGTCGCGGGCACATCGTCGAGTACCGCGGCGAGGCGATCCGCGCCCTCTCCATGGAGGGGCGAATGACCATCGCCAACATGTCCATCGAGTGGGGCGCCAAGGCCGGCATGATCGCGCCGGACGAGACCACCTTCGCGTACCTCAAGGGTCGACCGAACGCGCCGCAGGGCGCGGACTGGGACGCGGCGGTGGCGTGGTGGCGGACGCTTCCCACCGACGAGGGCGCGAGCTTCGACGCCGAGGTGACCCTGGATGCCAGCCAGATCACCCCGTTCGTCACCTGGGGCACCAACCCGGGGCAGGGCGCGCCGCTGAGCGCGCCGGTGCCGGACCCGGAGGAGTTCGTCACAGACTCGGAGCGTGCCGCCGCACGCCGCGCCCTGGAGTACATGGACCTGCGTCCCGGCACCCCGCTTCGGGAGCTGCCGATCGACGTGGTGTTCGTGGGGTCCTGCACCAACGGTCGCCTGGAGGACCTGCGGGCCGCCGCCGACGTGCTGCGTGGCCACCGGGTCGCCGACGGCGTCCGAATGCTCGTGGTGCCCGGCTCCGCCGCGGTGCGTGAGGCCGCCGAGGCCGAGGGCCTGGACAAGGTCTTCGCCGACGCCGGGGCGGAGTGGCGGTTCGCCGGCTGCTCCATGTGTCTGGGGATGAACCCCGACACGCTGAAGCCGGGCGAGCGCTCCGCCTCCACCTCGAACCGCAACTTCGAGGGCCGTCAGGGCCGGGGCGGGCGCACCCACCTGGTCTCGCCGCCGGTGGCCGCCGCCACCGCCGTGGTCGGCCGGCTGGCCGCCCCCGCCGACCTGTAGAAGGGACCGACGAGATGGACAAGTTCACCACCCACACCGGCACCGCCGTGCCGCTGCGCCGGTCCAACGTGGACACCGACCAGATCATCCCCGCCGTGTACCTCAAGCGGGTGACCCGGACGGGCTTCGCCGACGGGCTGTTCAGCGCCTGGCGGGAAGATCCGGCATTCGTGCTCAACGATGAAAACTATTCCGGAGCGTCGATCCTCATCGCCGGTCCGGAGTTCGGCACGGGGTCCTCCCGGGAACACGCCGTCTGGGCGCTACGGGACTGGGGCTTCCGTGCCGTGGTGGCCCCGCGCTTCGGTGACATCTTCCGCGGCAACGCCCTCAAGGAAGGTCTGTTGCCGGTCGAGTTGGAATTGAAAGCCGTCGAAGAGTTGTGGGACCTGGTCGAAGCGGATCCCACCACTCCGGTGACGGTCGACCTGACCGCCCGCCAGCTCCGGGCGGGGGACGCCAGCTGGTCGTTCCCGCTTGACGACTTCAGCCGTTGGCGCCTCCTGGAGGGCCTCGACGACATTGGACTCACCCTCCGCCACGCCGCCGACATCGACTCCTACGAGGCGCGCCGACTGCCCTTCCTGCCCTCCGTGGCATAGCCGTTAGGCCGCCCGCGCAGCGGATTTCACCCCCATCGGTCCATCCGGTGGGGGTGAATCCGTTACGACACAAGGGCTTTTTTCTACCGAATGTTTGTGTCCCGGCAGCACAGGGCATACCGTGCGCGCAGAATGGCTCGCGACGAGTCAGTTGCACAATCGGGAGGAAGTCGTGAACAAGGCCGAGCTCATCGAGGCGCTCGCCGTTCGCCTGGGGGACCGGAAGATGGCGACGGCCGCGCTCGACGCGGTCCTCACCGAGGTCCAGGCGGCGGTCACCAAGGGCGAGAAGGTGGCGATCACCGGATTCGGAGCATTCGAAAAGCGTGTGCGTGGCGCGCGAACAGCGCGCAACCCGCGTACCGGCGAGGCGGTGAAGGTCAAGAAGACGTCAGTCCCGACCTTCCGCCCCGGCGCCGGGTTCAAGGAAATGGTGGCCAGCGGCAAGGTGCCGAAGGCCGCGGCGGCGACGAAGAAGACCGCCACCAGCACCGCCACGGCCAAGGCGGCGGGCACGAAGGCGACCGGCACCAAGGCGGCTACCGCCAAGGCGGCGGGCACCAAGGCGACCACGGCGAAGGCGGCCAGCAAGAAGACCGCCCCGGCCAAGGCGAGCAAGACCGCCACGGCGACCAAGACGGTCGCCAGCAAGAAGACCGCCCCGGCCAAGGCGAGCAAGACCACCACGGCGACCAAGACGGCCGCCAGCAAGAAGACCACAGCGGCGAAGAAGACCACCGCCGCGACCCGGTCGACCGCGGCGAAGAAGACCACCGCGGTGGCGAGCAAGAGCACGGCGGCCAAGAAGGCGCCGGCGAAGAAGGCTCCGGCCAAGAAGGCGGCCAGCAAGCGCTGACCGACAGGTACCGCGAGGGCGTCCACCAGTGGGTGGGCGCCCTTTCGGTGTACCAGGACGACTTCTTCGGCGTACGGGGACCGTTGACCGGGTTGGCCCGCTCGCGCAGAATCGCCGTGCCGGCCACCCCTGGGCCGGCCCGTCGACGGGAAATGGGGCGCCGGTGCGCTACCGACAGCTCACCACCGGCACGCTCGCGCTGGGCGTGCTCCTCCTCATCGACGTGCTGCGGGTCTGGCTGCCCGGCATCATCACCATCTTCGGTCAGGCGGCGTCCACCCCGGCCGAGCTGATGGGGGCGTTCGCCCTCGGCTGGTTCGTGCTCGCGATGGGCGCACCCGCCGTGGTCCGCCGGGTCGGAGCCCGCCCGGTCACTGTCGTCGCCGCCGTCGCGCTCGCCGTTGCCCGGCTCGCACTCACCGCCGCTCCGGGCGGGCGTACGCAGCTCTGGTTGGCCACCGCCGGTCTGCTCGCCGGGTTGGTCTGGCTGGTCGGCGTCGCGGCCGACACCGACCGTCCGGTCCCGGGGCTGGCGTTGGGGTTCGCTGTCAACGCGGCCCTGCACGCGGTGCTGGACACCGTCGACCTGGTCTGGCGGGGTGACTGGGTGGCCTGGCTGCTCAGCGCCGTCGCGGTGGCGGTGTTCCTGGTCGGCACGGCGCAACCCGGCCTGCGCGGCGGTGCGGGTAACGCCCTCGCTGGCCCCGCTGAGGCCCCTGTCGGCCCTGGTGGTGGCCGGGCCTGGCTGCTGGCCGGGCCGGCGCTGCTGCTGGCCGGGATGGTGGCGCTCTCCCCGGCGCTGGCCCGAACCGGAATGTCGTACCTGGTCGCTGGAGACGGGGTGGCTCGTTCGCCACTGTTCGGCCTGGCGCCGGTGCCGGTGGCGGTCGCCGGGTTCCTCTGCGCCGCGTTGACAGGGCCGCCGCGTGGGTGGGGCCGGGCGTACGGCCCGGTGGCGCTGCTCGGCGGCGCGGTGCTGTTCGCCCTCGACCGGGGCGACCTGCTCCTGCCGGCCATCCTCCTCGCCGCGGTCGGCCTCGGTGCCTGCCTCGCGCTGACCGACGACACCGGCCAGCCCGCCGCCGACACCGCGAGCGCCGGCACCAGCGCCGCCCGGCGGGGGTACGCGGTGGCCGCCGGGATGCTCGTCTTCGCGCTGGGGGCGGTTGGCTACTACTCGGCCTACGACCTCGGCTACCCCAACGCGGCGGTGCCGGTGGTGGTGGCCGTGCTGATCGCCGCCGTGGCGTTCACCGCCCGCCCCGTCGGCGACCGGCTGCCCGGGCCGTTTCCGCCGCTCCGGGCCGCCGCGGCGGTCACCGTGTTGGCCCTGCTGGCACCGGTGCTCGCCGACGAGGTGCCGGTGGCCAGCAACCGGGACGGCCCACCGGAACGGTTGACAGTGGTGGCGTACAACATCCGGATGGGGTTCGGGCTGGACGGCCGGTTCGACCTGGCCGGTCTCGCCGAGGTGGTCGAGCGGCAACGGCCCGACGTGGTGCTGCTCAGCGAGGTGGACCGGGCGTGGCTGCTCAACGGCGGGCACGACACCCTGGATCTGCTGGCCGACCGGCTCGGTATGCCGTACGTCTTCGGGCCGGCAGCCGACCCGGTCTGGGGCGACGCGGTGCTCAGCCGTTGGCCGGTGGACGATCCGCGGACCCTGCCGCTGGCCGCCGTCGGCGCGCCCACCGGCGCGCAGGCCCTCGCCGTCACGCTCGACCTCGGCGACGGTGTCCGTACCGCCGTTGTCAGCACCCACCTGCAGCCGCCACCCGGCAAGGGCCCGGTGGTCCAGGCCCGCGCGGTAGCCGACTTCGCCACCCGGTACGCGGCCGGTCGGCCGTTGGTGGTGGCCGGTGACCTGAACACCGAACCGGGCGACGAGGCGTTCGTGGAGTTCACCAAGGCCGGCCTGGTCGACGCGTTGGCCGCCGCCCGACCACTGGCGACCAGCCCGGCGGACGACCCGCGCCAGCAGATCGACCACATCTTCGTCTCGCCCGGCCTGACCCCCGGCGATCCGGTCGCGCCGCGCAGCACCGCCAGCGACCACCTGCCGGTCGCGGTGACAGTGACCCTGCCGCCCCGCTGACGAAGGCGGGCCCTACAGGCGATCGGCGGCCAACAGCCGGTCGGCGGCGAAGGAGAGCAGCCAACCTCCGCCCTTCGGCGTGGTGAAGTCCTCATCGGTGCGGCCGGTCAGCCGCTCCAGGGCGCCCGGCAGGACCTTGCCCTGACTGCACACCGCCGACTGCCCACCGGTGCCGGCCAACTCCAGCAGCCGGGCGGCGGTGTGCAGGATCTGCTCGTCGCCCTGCTGGCCGGGTTGCGGCTCGTCCAGGTCGCCACAGACCTCGATCGGCAGATCGAGCAACGCGGCGACCGGATCGAGTGTCTGCACGCACCGTCGCGGCGACGCCGACACCAGCCGGGCCGGCCGGATCAGGGCGATCAGCCCGGCCAGCGTGCTCGCCTGGGCCCACCCCTCGGCGTCCAGGGGTCGCCCGACGTCCGGGCCGGACCAGGTGGCCCGCTTACCGGCGTGCGCGTGCCGGACCAGCGCGACAGTCGCTGTCACCGACGGCAGCGCGGCGAACGCCGCCAACACCTCGGCGTCGTGCGGGTAGCTGACCAACCGGATCGCGTCGTCCACCGCGAGCCAGCGGATGTCGTCCACCTCGGTGTCCGGTTGGAAACCGCCGCTGGCCACCGCGAGCATCGACCAGTAGTCGACGAGCTTGGGTTGCCCCTCGCTGCGGTAGCGCACCGACGGCAGCCGCACCTGCGGCACGCCCCGCACGTCGGCCTCCTCGGCCACCTCACGGACCGCCGCGGCCATCGCGTGCTCGCCCGGTTCCAGCTTGCCCTTCGGCAGCGTCCAGTCGCCGTAACGGGGACGGTGCACCACGCAGACGCGTACGCCGTCGTCGGTCGGCCGCCAGGCCACCCCGCCCGCTGCCCGGATGCCCGTCACGGCAGCCAACTGGTGCGCCGTCGCCGGGTGGCCCGGTGCCAGGCAGCCGGGAGGAGACCCCGCGTCCGGCGTACCGACTGGCGTTCCCGCTCGGCCAGCCGCCCGGCGGTGACAGCCAGCTCGTGGTCGCCCGGTCGCTCGGCGGCGATCTCCAACCAGGTGTCCGCCGCCACCGCCGCGTCCTGGTGCTCGCCGAGCACGTCCTGCACCTGGGCGAGTGCGCGGGACAGCCGCCGTGCGCCCTTGCCGACAGTCGGGGCCACCGCGTTGACCGCGTACCGGGTCTGCTTGCCCTCCTTGCGGACGGCGTGCCAGCGGTCGTCCGGCGACTGCGCGTCGAGCCCGCCGACGCCGTCCGGCCCGGTCAACCGCCGCCAGGGGCGGGCCACCAGCGCGGGTAGCGCCTGCGCGGCGGGCGCTGCCGCCCCTCGGGTGAACCGGGGCGCGCGGGCGGCCAGCACCAGGGAGTCCACCAGGGCCAGGTAGCGCGCGGAGCGCAGCATCTCGTCGATGGCGGTGAGCGCCTGCCGCTGCCGTTCTGCGAGCACCTCGTCGAGCCGGTCCACAGCGCCCCGGTCGAGCGGGCTCAGCGGATCGGCGTCGGCGGTACGGCGCAGCCGCGCGCGCAGCACCTCGGCGTCGCGGGCCGCGCCGAGCACGTCGGCCAGCCAGCGCAGCTCGGTGCGCAGCGGGCGGGACCAGGTCTTTCGCAGCAACGGTTTGAAGGTGCGCAGGTCGCTGCGCAGGCGTCGGCAGGCCACCCGCATCTGATGCACCGCGGTGTCGCCACCGGCGGCCGGGGCGCGCAGCCGGACCAGCGGGTCGTGCGCCAACAGCCGGCGGATCTCCTTACGGAGCGACTCGGTCACCACGTCACCGGCGTTCGGTTCGGCGGTCAACCCTGCCGGCGCGACCAGATCCGGATCGGCCTGCGCCGTCGCGCCCAGCGCCCGTACGTGCTTCGGCGTGAACGACCCGCCCTGGGCGCCGGCCTCGCGCAGCACCCCGCCGACCCGGTCGAGCAGCTCCCGGTCGCCGGCCTTCAGCTCCACCTCCACCTCGCGGAAGGTGTCGGTGGTGGTGCCGGAATCGTCGAGCACTGTCACCCGGTCGTCCACCACCTCGGCGAGGACGGTGCCGGCCCGGTCACACACCTCGTACGCGTGCCGCACCGTGCGGACCACCGTCACCGGGGCCAGCGGCGCACCCCGGTGCAGGACGGTGACCAACTCCACCAGCTCCGGCGGCGGCTGCCCCTTCGCCCCGGGGCGGGAGATCTCGTGCCGGACGCCCGGGGTCCCGGTCGGCAGTTTCACCGTCCAGGGCAGCTCGTCACCCTTGCGGTGGCGCAGCGAGGCACCGGCCCGCGCCAGCCGCAGGTCGACGGTGTCGAGGTAGCGGGCGACAAGCGTCACCGGTGGCAGTGCCCGGACCCGGCCGCCAGCCGGGGCCGTGCCGGCCAGGTCCGGCAGCACGTAGGCGTCGTCCACCTCGTACTTCTGCTCCTCCTCGACCATCAGCTCAGCCTATGCGCTGCGCGGTCAGCTGGCCGTGCCACCGACGCGGCGCAGCAACAGTTCCTGAAGATGGGCCCGGGCCGCGTTGTCATCGCCGGTACGCCGGGTCCAGGTCCCGTCGCCGGACAGCTCGAACGCGTCCACTTCGGGGCTCATCGCGGCGGTGAGCACCTGGTCCAACTCGGCACGGGCGATCGGGTCGCTCACCCGCACCAGCGCCTCCACGCGTCGGTCCAGGTTGCGGTGCATGAGGTCCGCCGAGCCCATCCAGAACTCGGCGTCGCCGTTGTTGCCGAACCGGAAGACCCGGGAGTGTTCCAGGAAACGGCCGAGGATCGAGCGGACCCGGATGTTCTCCGACAGCCCCGGCACCCCCGGGCGCAGCGTGCACATGCCCCGGATGAGCAGGTCGACGTGGACGCCGGCCTGGGAGGCGCGGTACAACGCGTCGGTCACCCCCTCGTCGACCAGGGAGTTGACCTTGAACTGGACCAGGCCGGGCATGCCCAGGCGGACGTGCGAGATCTCCCGCTCGATCCGCTCGATGAGGCCGCTGCGGATGCCCTGCGGGGCGACCAGCAACCGCCGGAATGCGGTCTGCCGGCTGTACCCGGTGAGCACGTTGAACAGGTCGGTGAGGTCGGCGCCGATCTCCGGGTCGGCGGTGAGCATGCCGAAGTCCTCGTACAGTCGGGCCGTCTTCGGGTGGTAGTTGCCGGTGCCGATGTGGCAGTAGCGACGGATCTGGTTGCCCTCCTGCCGGACCACGAGCGCGGTCTTGCAGTGCGTCTTCAAGCCGACCAGGCCGTAGACGACGTGGCAGCCGGCGCGTTCCAGCGTGCGGGCCCAGCCGATGTTCGCCACCTCGTCGAAGCGGGCCTTCACCTCCACCAGCACCACCACCTGCTTGCCGGCGGCGGCCGCGTCGACGAGCGCGTCGACGATCGGGGAGTCGCCGCTGGTCCGGTAGAGGGTCTGCTTGATGGCCAGCACGTTCGGGTCGGCGGCGGCCTGCTCGATGAAGCGCTGCACGCTGGTGGCGAACGAGTGGTACGGGTGGTGCACCAGGATGTCCCCGTCGCGCAGTGTCGAGAAGACGCTGCGCGGCACCTCGCCCTCGGCGAGCCGGGGATGGGTTGCCGGCACGAACGGCGGGTCCTTCAGGTCCGGCCGGTCCGCCTCGCCGTAGACCTGCCACAGCGCGGACAGGTCCAGCAGGCCGGGCACCCGCAGCACGTCCTGGTCGTCCATGTCCAGCTCGCGGACGAGCAGCTCCAACATGTGGTCGGAGATGGACGCGGCGACCTCCAGCCGGACCGGGGGACCGAACCGCCGTCGGGCCAGCTCCCGCTCCAGGGCCTGGAGCAGATCCTCGTCGCGGTCCTCGTCGACCTCCACCTCGGCGTTGCGGGTGACCCGGAACAGGTGACACTCGACCACCTGCATGCCGCTGAACAGCTGCCCCAGGTGCACTGAGATGAGGTCCTCCACCGGCAGCATCCGGACGCCCGGCTGGTCCCGGTCCACCCGGACGAAGCGGGGGACGTTGTTGGGCACCTTCACCCGGGCGAACAGCTCCGAACCGCCGTCGGGGTCACGGACCGCCACCGCCAGGTTCAGCGACCGCCCGGAGATGTACGGGAACGGGTGCGCCGGGTCCACCGCGAGCGGGGTCAGCACCGGAAAGATGTGCTCCCGGAAGTAGGTGCGCAGCCGCTCCCGTTCGCCGTCGCCCAGCTCGCCCCAGCGCAGGATGCGGATGCCCTCGTCGGCCAGCTTGGGCAGCACGTCGTCGACGAAGCAGGCGGCGTGCCGGGCGCCCAGCGCGGCGGTCCGCTCGGCGATCAGCTCCAACTGCGTACGAAGGGGCAGCCGGTCCCCGCCGCGCACCGGTAGGCCGGCGGAGAGCCGCCGCTTCAGACCGGCGATGCGCACCATGTAGAACTCGTCGAGATTGCTGGCGAAGATGGCCAGGAACTTGGCCCGCTCCAGCAGCGGGGTGCGCTGGTCCTCGGCCAGGGTGAGGACCCGGGCGTTGAAGTCGAGCCAGGACAGCTCCCGGTTGAGGAACCGGTCCTCGGGCAGCGGCGGGGGCGCTGCGGCCTCGTCGTCGTCAGGCGCGGCACGGGTCGGCAGGTCGTCGGGCAGAACCTGGTGGACGCCACCGGCGGCGGGGCCGTCCGCTTCGACCTTCGGGGCGGGGTCGATGACCTCGTCCAGCCCGGAGGAGGCGGCACCGGGATCGTCGGCGAGCGTGTCGGCGCGGGCGGCACCGGCACGTTCGGCGCGGGACGGGCGGAAGCGCCCATCGGTGCCGCGCGTACGGGAGCCGTTGCGGAGGTCGGTGGCGGGCGGGCGGGCCGGTTGCTCGCGAGGGGTGCTCACCCGCTCATAATCACCCGATTACGGTTAACGCAAAATGAACTTGGGCTCGCCGGCTCAGATCATCGTCGGCAATGTCACCCGGACAACCTCGCCGTCGGGATCCGTGTCGATGCGGACCCGCTGCCCGAGCCGGAGAAGCCGCAGCCCGGAGGCGTCGAAGGCCCGGGCGGGAAAACGCATCTCGGTGCCGTCGTCGAGCAGCAGGACGCCGCTGCGCGTCGCCGCGTCGTAGCTGGCCACAGTGCCCTGCATGCTGGCACCGTACACCGGGCGGTTCGGCCTGTGGCGCGGGCTCAGCCCAGAGGGCGGCTCAGCCTGCGGCGCGGGCCGGGCGACCGGCGGCCACCAGCGCGGCGGTGCGCGGCCCCAGCCCGAGCCGGGCGGCGGCGGCCAGGTCCGCGGCGGTGTCCACGTCCCGGCGCAGGCTGGGCCAGTCCCCGTCGAGCGGCAGCGCCCCGCTCGCCGCGTGCGCTACCGCCGAGCCCACCCCGAAACGCGGATCCAGCGGCACACCCGGCCCCGCCGTGAGCAGCACCGTGCCCCCGCCGGGCGCGTCCGGCAGGAACCGGCGTACCCCGGGTCGACCGTTCTGCGCCGCGAGCAGCGCGCCGGCCAACTCGGCCGGGCGCAGCGCCGGCACGTCCGCGGTGATCCCGGCCACCCACCCGGCGGCGGCAGTGGCCGCCCCGTGCCGGAACGCGGCGTTCAGGCCGGCGTCCGGTTCGTCCGGCAGCACCCCCGCGCCGGCGGCCCGTGCCGCCGCCGCCACCCGGGCGTCGTCGGTCACCACCAGAGCCTCGGCGACCGCCGGGCAGGCCAGCACCGCGCGGAGCGTGTCGGCCGCCAGGGCCAGCGCCAACTCCTCATGCGGTACGCCGGGCAGCGCGCCCCGCAGCCGGCTCTTGGCCACGGCCAGCCGCTTCACCGGCACCACCACGGCCCACCTCGGCTGAGTCACGTCCGCAATCCTGCCAGCCGTACGGCGGGCCCCTCGCTGGCCGTACCGGGGGCGAGCAGGCATGATTTCCGCTGCGGGCGTCGCGGGCGGGATTTCGCGGCGGTTGGGGCGCGACGAGGAGGCACTGTGGCACGGCGGAGCCTGGGGTTCTGGCAACGGTTCGCCGTGTGGCTGGTGAAGCCGGTGATGACCGTCTGGACCCGGCGTACCTGGCGTGGTCAGGAACATCTCCACGGCGACGGCGGCATGATCATCGTGGCGAACCACATCTCCCACGCCGACCCGTTGGTGTCCGCGCACTTCATCTACGACTCCGGGCGCTGGCCGCAGTACCTGGGCAAGGCCAGCGTGTTCCGGGTGCCGGTGGTCGGCTGGATCCTGCACCGGTGCCGGCAGATCCCGGTCGAGCGCGGCAGCGTGGACGCCGTCCGCTCGCTGGACGCACTGGTCGCCGCGCTCGACGAGGGCGGCGCGGTCGTGATCTACCCTGAGGGCACCACCACGCGACAGCCGGAGCTCTGGCCGATGAAGGCCAAGACCGGTGCGGCCCGCCTGGCCCTGGCCACCGGCGCCCCGGTCGTACCGGTGGTGATGTGGGGGCCGGAACGGATCTTCGACCCGCGGACGACCCGTGTCAGCCTGCGCCCCCGGATCCCGGTGACCGTTGCCGCCGGGGAGCCGATCGACCTGAGCCGGTGGGTGGACGCCCCGCCGACCCGGGACACCCTCGAAGAGATGACGGACACCATCATGTTGCGGCTGCGGGACATGCTCGCCGAGATCCGTGGCGGTACCCCGCCGCCACTGTGGGAGCGGCCGGCCCGACCGTCCGTCGGCCGCGAGCAGCGGGACGACGCGGCATGAGCGAGCGAATCATCGGGCTCAGCAGCGGTGCCGTTCAGGCCGCCGCGCAGCGAAGCGGAGCGGTGGCATGAGCGGTCACGTTGCGGTGCTCGGTGCCGGTTCCTGGGGCACCGCGTTCGCCAAGATCCTCGCGGACGCGGGGCGGGACGTGACGGTGTGGGCCCGCCGGGCGCCCGTCGCCGAGAGCATCCGGACCGAGCGCCGTAATCCGGAGTACCTGCCCGGCCTGCTGCTCCCGGCCCGTGTCACGGCCACCGCCGACGCCGCCGAGGCGATCACCGGGGCCGAGGTGGTGGTGTTGGCAGTGCCGTCGCAGACCCTGCGCGGCAACCTCGCCGAATGGGCCGGGTACCTGCACCCGGATTCCACCCTGGTGTCGCTGATGAAGGGCATCGAGCTGGGCACCACCAAGCGGATGAGCGAGGTCATCGTGGAGACCGCCGGGGTCGCTGCGGACCGGGTGGTCGTCGTCTCCGGCCCGAACCTGGCCCCGGAGATCGCCGCCGAGCAGCCCGCCGCGACAGTGGTCGCCGGAACGAACAGGGCCCGCGCCACGCTCGTCCAGTCGTCGATCCGGACGCCCTACCTGCGCCCCTACACGAACGACGACGTGATCGGCTGTGAGCTGGGCGGGGCGGTCAAGAACGTGATCGCCCTGTCGTACGGTATCGCCACCGCGATGGGCTTCGGCGACAACACCCGGGCCATGCTGATGACCCGTGGGCTGGCCGAGACGGCCCGACTGGGCGTGGCGCTCGGCGCGGACCCGATCACGTTCGCCGGCCTCGCCGGCATGGGCGACCTGGTCGCGTCCTGCTCGTCGCCGCTGGCCCGCAACCGCACCTTCGGCGAGCATCTGGGCCGGGGTGAGACGCTGGAGCAGGCCCAGACCGCCACCCGGCAGACCGCCGAGGGCGTGAAGAGCTGCCTGGCGATCCGCGACCTGGCCCGGGCGCACGGCGTGGAGATGCCGATCACCGAGCATGTCGAGCGGATCTGCCACGAGGGGATGGACCCGCGGCTCGCCGTGGAGACCCTGATGAGCCGCACCGCCAAACCCGAGTCGTACGAGTGAGGAACCCGATGAGCGAGTGGGGGGACGGCACCCGCTGCGTACGCGCTGGCCTGCCCGAGCCGGCGCCGGGGGACCCGTTCCTGCCCGGGCCGGTCTTCGCCGCGCCGTACCACCTCGACCCGTTCGAGGGTCAAGGCACGTCACCGAACGGCTACGGCCGCCCCGACAACCCGACCCGTCGGCTGTTGGAGGTGGCGGTCGGCGAGCTGGAGGGCGGTGACTGCCGGGTCTTCGCGACCGGTCAGGCGGCCATCACCGGCCTGCTGCTCACCCTGCTTCGGCCGGGGGACACGGTGGTGCTTCCCACCGACGGATACTTCCCGGTCCGGGCGTTCGCCACCGGTGTGCTGGAGGCGATCGGCGTCCGGGTGCTGTTCGCGCCGACCGTCGGGCCGTACCCGTCGTTCGAGGGCGTCCGGCTGGTGCTGGTGGAGACGCCCGCCAACCCGGGCCTCGACGTGGTCGACGTGGCGGCCCTGGCCGAGCGGGCGCACGCCGCCGGCGCGCTGCTCGCTGTGGACAACACCACCGCCACCCCGCTCGGACAACGTCCGCTGGATCTCGGTGCCGACCTGGTGGTCGCCTCCGGGACGAAGGCGCTCACCGGCCACTCCGACCTGCTGCTGGGCTATCTGGCCAGCCGGTCCACCGAGCTGATCGACGCGGTGACGACCTGGCGTACCACCACCGGGGCGGTTCCGGGCGCGTTCGACGCCTGGTTGGCCCACCGGTCACTGGCCACTCTCGACCTGCGGTTGGCGCGGCAGAGCGCGAACGCCGCCGCGGTCGTCGACCTGCTCGCCAACCGGTCGGACGTGACCGGCCTGCGGTGGCCGGGGCGGCCGGACGACAGGGCGTACCCGGTGGCCTCGGCGCAGATGCGCCGGATACCGGGGGTGCTCTCGTTCGACCTGGGCGACGCCGACCGGGTGGGCCGATTCGTCGAGGCCGCCCGGCTGGTGGCGGCGGCGACCTCCTTCGGTGGCCTGCACACCACGGCGGACCGGCGGGCGCAGTGGGGCGACGACACCGCTCCCGGCTTCGTCCGGCTCTCCTGCGGCGCGGAGGACACCGCGGACCTGGTGGCGGACATCGCCGCCGCGCTCGATGTGGCCGGACCGGCTTGACGTCTCCTTCCCCCACCGAGCGGGCCGCTCTCGTGAGTCGGTTGCGGGCCGCCGGTTGCGTCTACGCCGAGGACGAGGCCGAATTGCTGCTGGCCGCCGCGCGCAGCCCGGCGGCGTTGGCCGACCTGACCGACCGTCGGGTGGCGGGCGAGCCGTTGGAGTACCTGCTCGGCTGGGCGGAGTTCTGTGGCCTGCGGATAACGGTCGACGAGGGCGTCTTCGTGCCCCGGGCCCGGACCGCGCTGCTGGTCGAGATGGCTGCCGAGCTGACCGGCGCGGCACCGGCAGTGGTCGACCTGTGCTGCGGCTCCGGGGCCACCACCGTCGCGCTGGCGCACCGGCTCGCGCCGCGCTGGCTGGCCGCCGCCGACATCGATCCGGCGGCCGTGGCGTGTGCGCGTCGCAACGTCGTCGGGTTGGGCGTCGAGGTGTACGAGGGTGACCTCTTCGCGCCGCTGCCCGAGCGGTGGCGGGGTCGGCTGGACCTGGTGGTCGCCAACGCCCCGTACGTGCCGACCGACGCGGTCGCGCTGATGCCGCCGGAGGCGCGGCTGCACGAGGCCCCGGTGGCGCTCGACGGCGGCCCGGACGGGCTCTCCGTGTTGCGCCGGGTAGGTGTCGACGCGGCCGGTTGGCTCGCCCCCGGCGGCCACCTGGTGGTGGAAGCCGGCACCACCCAGATCGAAGCCCTCTGCGACGCGTTCGGCGAAGCCGGCCTGATCCCCACCGTCCACCACGACGAGGACCTGGACGCCACCGCCCTGACCGCCCGACGCTCCGCCTAACCCGAACCCCCGAACCCCCGAACCCCGGAACCCCGGAACCCGACCCCTGGCCCGCGTCGATCATGGAGTTGTGGTGCCTGGTTGATGCAGCTATGCGTTATTTGTCCCCCACCACAACTCCTTGATCGACCCGGGCGGGCTGTCCGTTTTCTGGCCGGGGAGGGGCTGGCGGGGCCGCCCGGGCATGGCGGGGGAGAGGGGTTGGCACTAGCCTCGGCTCACACTCATGACGGCGGGAGGCGGTTTCGGTGGGCAGCGCAGGGGTGCCGGTGGTCGTCGGGCTGGACAACGGCGGCACCAGCAACAACGCCACAGTGCTGACGGCGGACGGCCGTTTCCTGGTGGACGGGCTGTTGGAGATCCCCAGCGAGGTTCGGGCCGGGCCGGAGGCGGCGATCGAGGCGCTGGCCCAGGCGTTGGACGGCGCCCTGGCGCAGACCGGCGTGCCGCGTGACCTGGTCCAGGCGGTCGGGCTGGACACTCCCGGCCCGGCCAGCGCCGACGGCGTCATCTCGTCGCGGGGCTCCACCAACTTCTCTCAGCCGGCCTGGCGAGGCTTCGACGTGCGAGGGGCACTGGAGCGACGGCTCGGGCTGCCGGTGATCTATCACAACGACGGCAACGCGGCAGCGCTCTACGCCCACCACGTCTACTTCGGCGTCGACGCGATGAGCCGCTCGTCGGTGTCCGCGATCGTCGGTACCGGCCTGGGTGGCGGTGTGGTCGAGAGCGGTCGGGTGATCGCCGGTGCGGCCGGGATGGCGGGGGAGTTGGGCCACGTGCACATCCCGCTGAGCGGGTTGCTCGGTCCGGGTCAGCCGGAGCCCACCTGCGCCTGCGGTTTCACCGGAGATGTCGAGAGCATCGCCTCGCTGACCGGCATCGAACGCAACCTGCTGCCGTACTGGCTGACCCGGTACCCCGACCACCCGCTCGCCGCCGAGCCGGTGGCCCGGGCGGCAAAGCTGGTCCGGGGGTACGGCGAGCGCGAGGATGCCCTCGCGCGGGACCTCTTCACCCAGCAGGCGATGGCGCTGGGGCGGCTGTTCACCGTCGCCGCGAACTTCAGCGACCCGCACGCGTACTTCGTCGGCGGCGGAGTGGTGGAGGCGGCACCGGAGTTCCGCGACTGGTTCCTGGCGACGGTCCGCGAGCACACGGTGCTCCGCGAGGAGCAGGCGGCGGTGGCCACCTTCGCCCTGGTGCCGGATCGGGACATGGCCGGCGCCCGAGGCGTCGCGATCGCCGCGCTGGAGGCGCTACGCGCCGCTCCGGAGCCCCGCCCGCTGGTTGCCTGAGCCGGCGCGAGCGTTGTTCCTGGGCCCCGCCCGCTGGTTGCCTGAGCCGGCGCGGGCCTCGGCCCGCACCGGCTCGGCACCTCTGGTCAGCGCTGCGGTGCCGCCTGGACGATGGCGGCCCAGGCGGCACCTCTGGTCAGCGCTGCGGTGCCGCCTGGACGATGGCGGCCCAGGCGGCACCTCTGGTCAGCGCTGCGGTGCCGCCTGCACGATGGCGGCCCAGGCGGCACCTCTGGTCAGCGCTGCGGTGGCGCCTGAGCGAAGGCGGCCCAGGCCGCCGTGGGGAACAGCAGGGCCGGGCCGGCCGGGTCCTTGGAGTCGCGCACGGCAATGAGCCGCGGGATCGCGGCCACCTCCACGCAGGCGCCTTCGTCGCCACTGCGGCTGCTCTTGCGCCAGCGCGCCGCGGCCAAGGCCGCTGTGATCATCGGGGTCATCGGTCCTACCGTCCCTTCAGGACTGACAGGAGCATCTCGCGGCTGTCCGCCGGGCTGAGCGCCACGCTTCGGAGATGCTCCATGATCTTGGTGCAGGTACGCGTCTCGCCGGCGCGGTCGAGGATCATCTGACCCGCGACGGTCTCCACCGACGCGATGATCGGGTCCTCCGGGTCGGCGAACTCGAGAATGTGCAGGGAACCCCGGGTGCCCCGGTGGTAGCCGGCGGAGAGCGGGATCACCTGGACGCTGATGTTCGGCAACTCGGCCATCTTGACCAGGTGCCGTAATTGCCCGTTCATCACCGACTGGTCACCGACCGGCCGTAGCAGTGCGCCCTCGTCGATGATCGCGTCGAGGATGGGCGGCTGGTCGGCGGTGAGCCGCTGTTGTCGGTCGAGCCGAATCTTGACCCGCTGCTCCACCAGGTCGTCGCCGAGGGTGTGCGGCCCGCCGCGCATGACGCCACGGATGTAGTCAGCGGTCTGCAACAGGCCGGGCACCACCGAGGGTTCGAAGTTGGCGATGGCGGTCGCCTCGGCCTCCAGTGCGATGAAGTCGATGGTGCGCGGATCCAGCAGGTAGGAGTACGACACCCACCAGCCGGGCTTGCGGGCGTCCTTGGCGAGCTGCACCGCCGCAGCCACCTCCTCGGCACTCACCCCGTACGACGTGAGCAGGGCACGCACGGTGGCGGGGCTGATCAGGGTCTGGGCGTTCTCGTAGCGGGAGAGGGTGCTGCGGGTGCTGTTGATCTCATCCGCCGCAGTCTCCAGCGTCAGCCCGGCGGCTTCCCGGTGGTGGCGCAGGGCGATGCCGAGCCGGCGGGCGCGGGCGGTCTTGGGGGCCATACATCGATGGTCGCATACATTTGCGGGAACGTCTGCATGAGAGAACGTCTATGGGAGTTGCATTCACGCCTGTACACGTGTCAATCTGTTATGGCGTCCTCACCGCCGGTTGTCGTGGCGACGGTGGTGGTGAGCGACCGGAGGGGATGGGGCGCGCGGCGATCGGGTTTCTCCCCCGTACCCGATCGTCGCGTGCCGCCCCTCCACCCCCGGCCCGCCGGAAGGAGACGACGTGCGAACCCGCCCGGAGCCCCCCGCCGTACCCTCGGGCGGAGTGCGATGACCCGCTTCCTCGTGGTGCTCACCGACGTGCGTCCCGTCGAGGGCGTCAACCGCAACGAGCGGGTCGCGCCGGAACGGCGCCGGCAGGTCGTCGGGGCCAGCAGCCGGGAGGCCGCCGACCGCATCGCCGGAGCGTTCATGGCGCTGGGGATGGTGCGGGCCGGCCGGCAGCGGGTGAAGGTGATCGCGGTCGGCCGTCGGCACTCCCGGGACTGAACAGCCCCAGGTCGGCGGTCCGTGACACTGCCACCGTCCGATTACGCACCGTATATCCTCTCCTGACTGTTTGCCGTGTCGTCCCGTGGCTCGCCGGGTATCGCCTCGCCTCGCGGCCACGCACAGTAAGGTCAACCGGGTGAGCGCCACCGGCGAGCACGACCAGCCGCAGTCGCGTACGAAGAGGTGACCGGAGTGACCACCCCAGGCAAGACCCGCGTGGCGATCGTCTTCGGCGGACGCAGCCCGGAGCACGGCATCTCCTGCGTCAGCGCCGGCAGCGTGTTCGGCGCACTCGACCCGGACGAGTTCGAGGTGGTGCCGGTGGGCATCACCCGGGCCGGCCAGTGGGTGCTGACCAACGGAGACCCCGCCCAGCTCGCGATCAACGCCCGTCAGCTGCCGGAGATCACCGCCGACTCGGGTGACGACATCGTGCTGCGCGCCGACCCCACCGGTAACGGACTGATGGTGCTCGACCCGACCGAGGGCCCCCGGGCGCTGGCCGACGTGGACGTGGTCTTCCCGGTGCTGCACGGCACCTACGGCGAGGACGGCACGATCCAGGGAATGCTGGAGATGGCCGGCATCCCCTACGTCGGGGCGAACGTGTTCGCCTCCGCGGCCGCCATGGACAAGGAGTTCACCAAGAAGCTCTGTGCCGTCGAGGGCATCCCGGTCGGCACGTACGCCGTGCTGCGCAACGGCATGACGCTCAGCGAGCAGGACAAGGAGCGGCTCGGCCTGCCGGTCTTCGTCAAGCCGTCCCGGGCCGGTTCGTCGTTCGGCGTCAGCAAGGTCACCGACTGGGCCGAGCTTGATGCGGCGGTCGCCGCCGCCCGGCAGTTCGACCCCAAGGTCATCATCGAGGCCGCGATCGTCGGCCGCGAGATCGAGTGCGGTGTGCTGGAGGGCGAGGCAGGTGGCACGCCCGAGGCGTCCGTGCTGGCCGAGGTGCGGGTCGTCGCCGACCACGACTTCTACGACTTCGAGGCGAAGTACCTCGACGACTCCTGCGAGTACGACATCCCGGCCAACCTGCCGGAGAAGGTGACCCGCCAGGTGCAGGAGTACGCGGTCCGCGCGTTCACCGCGCTGGACTGCGCCGGTCTCGCCCGGGCCGACTTCTTCGTCACTCCCGAGTTGGACGTCTACCTCAACGAGATCAACACGATGCCCGGCTTCACCCCGACGTCGATGTTCCCGCGGATGTGGGCGGCCTCCGGCCTGGAGTACCCGAAGCTGGTCAACCGGCTGATCCGTACTGCCCAGCGGCGCGGCGTCGGCCTGCACTGAATCGTCCGAACCCCGCCCGCGCCGGCTGACCGGCGCGGGCGGAGTCGGTTCGGGTTCAGCGCTGGCAGCCGGACGGGATCGCGCCGCCGGAGGGCACGCTCGCCACGATCGTGCTGGAGATCGTCGGCAACCACTGCAACGGCTGCTCGTACGAGCGCGGAATGCGCACGGTGATCAGCGTCTCCCGGTCGACAGTGGAGAGGACCGCCGCGTCGGCCTGATCGGCCAGGTGCCAACAGACCCGGTTGACCGTCCAGACCTCGTCGGTGCTGGGAAAGGTCGGCTCGGTGCCGCCGCAGGCCACGGTCAGCGCGGGGTCGCCGTAGGCGGCGTTCTGCTCCGGGCCGGCGGTCACGGGCCGCTGGGCCAGGTCGCGGATGCTCGCCGGAAGCTGCGAGAGCAGGGCCCGGCAGACAGTGGCCGGGCGGGCGGCCAGCGCCGGGGCGGCCATCTCCACCGGGGTGGTGGACTGCACCCGGGCGGTGGTCGCGGAGGGCGTCGGCGCTGCGGCCGGCGCGTTCGGGCTGAGCTTGCTGAAGGCCAGCACGGCCACCAGCAGCGTGATCGGCAGCGCGATCAACGTGGCCAGCAGGGCCGCGCCACGCATGGTCCGATCACGGCCGGCCGGCGCGGCGGCGGCGGGATCGGTCGACTCGCGGTTACCGTCAGCCGGCTCGGACGTCCCGTCGGCCGCGTCGCGCGCCCCGCCGTCGTCCAGAGCCGAGGAGGAGGTCGTCATCTCGTCCACTTACAGCCGCACCACCGAACACGTGAGGGTGCGGGTGATGCCGGGCACCATCTGCACCTTGCTGACGATGAGTTTGCCGAGCTCGTCGACGGTGTTCGCCTCGGTGAGGACGACCACGTCGTACGGCCCGGTGACGGCGTCGACGCGTACCACGCCGGGGATGTCCGCGATGAGACCCGCCACGTCACGTGCGCGGCCGACCTCGGTCTGGATGAGGATGTACGCCTGTACCACGACTCGACCTCCGTCCGTCGCCGCCCGGGAGCGGCCCGAAGGGTGAAACTACCTTACGGACCAGGTCTGATCCCTATCGGTGGTCAAGGAGCAGCGGTGAGCGAGCACGGCGGGGCCGGACAGCACGGGCGGAACGCCCGCGGTGGCGTCGGGGTGTCCGGGATCGGGGAGTTCGGGCTGATCGGGAAGATCACCGCTCGGCTGTCGTACGGGCCGACGACCCTGCTCGGCCCGGGCGACGACGCGGCGGTGGTGGCCGCGCCGGACGGCCGGGTGGCGGCCTCCACCGACGTGCTGGTCGACGGGCGGCACTTCCGGCGGGACTGGTCTTCGGCCCGTGACGTCGGGCACCGGGCGGCAGCCGCCAACCTGGCGGACATCGCGGCGATGGGTGCCACGCCGACCGCCCTGCTGGTCGCTCTCTGCATGCCGGCGGACCTGGACACCGCCTGGGCGGAGGAGTTGGCCGACGGGCTCTCCGCGGAGGCGGCGACGGTCGGCGCGAGCGTCGTCGGCGGGGACATGTCGGCCAGTCCCACGCTGACCGTCGCGGTCACCGCGCTGGGCGACCTGGCGGGCCGTCCGCCCGTGCTGCGCTCGGGCGCCCGACCGGGGGACGTGCTCGCTCTGGCCGGACGCACCGGGTACGCGGCAGCCGGGCTGACAGTGCTGACCCGGGGCTTCCGTACGCCCCGGCTGTTGGTCGAGGCGTACCGGCGGCCGGAGGTGCCCTACCAGGCCGGCCCGCAAGCCGCCCAGCTCGGCGCCACCTCCATGATCGACGTGTCGGACGGACTCCTCGCCGACCTCGGGCACGTCTCGGCGGCCAGCGGGGTGGCGATCGACGTACGCCGCGACGGGTTCGAGGTGCCCCGGCAGATGGCCGACGCGGCGCAGGCACTCGGCGTCGACCCGTACACCTGGATCCTCGCCGGTGGCGACGACCACGCGCTGGCCGCGACCTTCCCCCCGGCGGTGGTCCTGCCGTCGGGCTGGCGGCCGATCGGCCTGGTCACCGACGGTGCCGGCGTGACGGTGGACGGCATCGCCTACGACGGCCCGGCCGGCTGGGACCACTTCCGGTGAGGCCCGCCCGCGGCCGTACCCTGGATACCGTGAGTGAGATCGAGATCCGGGCGATGCGGTTCGACGCACCGGTGGCACAGCACCTGATCCACGCCGCACTGGCCGACCTCGGTGCCCGCTACGGCGGCACCGGCGACGACACCCCGGTGGACGCGGCCGAGTTCGAGCCGCCTGACGGCGCGTTCCTGGTGGCCTACCTGGCCGGCGAGCCGGTCGGCTGCGGTGGCTGGCGCAGCCACGGCGCGGACACCGCGGAGCTGAAGCGGATGTACACGGCCCCGGCGGCACGGGGGCGGGGGGTGGCCCGCGCGGTGCTGGCGGCCGTCGAGCGCTCCGCCCGCGAGCACTGTCGCAAGCGGGTGGTCCTGGAGTGCGGCGACAAGCAGCCCGAGGCGATCGCCATGTACGGCTCCGCCGGGTACGAACGGATCCCGAACTTCGGCTTCTACAAGGACGCGGAGGGCTGCGTCTCCTTCGGCCGTACCCTCTGACCTGCTCGCCGGGCCCGGACTGGCCGGTCTGCCGGGCCCCCGGCGGGGCGGTCTGCCGGGCCTCGGCGGGGCGGTCTGCGGCGTCGTCCGCCCGGGAACACGACAGAGCCGACGGACCCTCGGGGTCCGCCGGCTGAGCCGAACGAAAGGTGGGTGCTACCGCGTCAGGCGCGGGTGACCTTGCCGGCCTTGATGCACGAGGTGCAGACCTTCAACTTCTTGGTGTTGCCGCCACCGGCCGGGGTACGCACCGACTGGATGTTCGGGTTCCAGCGGCGGTTGGTCCGCCGGTGCGAGTGGGACACGTTGTGGCCGAAGCCCGGTCCCTTGCCACAGACGTCGCACACGCTAGCCACGGGATACTCCTGGGATTGATACGTTCATGAGGTCGCCGGCAGGTGCTGCCCGGGCAACCTGGTCAGGTTACCCGATGACTCGCCGACCCGGCCAACCGGCCCGGTCCGGCGCTCGCCCGTGCCCCGGCTCACGCCTGGTCGTGGGCCCGTCCGCCCTACGGTGGGCCGGCCCGGCGGCAAGGGTACCGGAGGCGCTCGTCCCCGCTGCGGCCAGCGCCGCACGGGCCCCGCGAGAGCCTGCGGCCCGCGCCGCCCGGGGCCACCGAGAGCTTGCGGCCCGCGCCGCCCGGGCCCGGCGAGGACACGCCGGACGAGTCCGACGGGTGTCGGTGCGCGCCAGTAGGCTTCTGCCCGTGCTGGACACCCTCGACGCCGCCGCGGTCCGCCGCTGGTGCGCGAGCGGGCTGGCCGCACTGAAGCGTCACCAGGGCGAGATCGACCAGCTCAACGTCTATCCGGTGCCCGACGGCGACACCGGCACCAACCTGGTGCTCACTCTCACCTCGGCGCAGCAGGCCCTCGCCATGGATCTGGACACTCTCCCGCACAGCGGGCCGACAGCGCACGGGCACGCGCTGCGGCTGATGGCCCAGGGCGCGCTGCTCGGCGCGCGGGGCAACTCCGGGGTGATCCTCTCGCAGATCCTGCGTGGTCTCGCCGACCAGGTCGCCGGGGTGCCGGCGGTGCGTGGCCGGGAGTTCGCCGCCGCGCTGCGCTCCGGCACCACCGCTGCGTACACGGCGGTCTCCCGGCCGGTCGAGGGCACCCTGCTCACCGTGATCTCGGCCGCCGCCGCCGCAGCCGAAGGCGCGGACAGCGACGACCTGCCGGCGGTGGCCGGCGTCGCGGCCCGGGCGGCGGCCGAGGCGCTCGCCCGCACCCCGGAGCAGTTGCCGGCCTTGGCCCGCGCGGGTGTGGTCGACGCCGGTGGCCGGGGGCTCTGCGTGCTGCTCGACGCCCTGGTCGAGGTGCTGACCGGGGAGAGCGCCGCCCGGCCCGCACCGGCACCGCGCTCCGCCCGCCCGGCGGCCGCCGTCGCCCGCGAGACCGGTTCGGACGAGTACGCGTACGAGGTGCAGTTCCTGCTCGACGCCCGCGCCGAGGCGGTCGACGGGTTGCGGCGGGCCCTCGACGCCCTGGGAGACTCGCTGGTCGTCGTCGGCGACGGGCGTGAGCCGGAAGGCACCTGGAACGTGCACGTGCACGTCAACGACGTGGGCGCGGCGGTGGAGGCGGGTGTCGCCGCCGGCCGCCCGTACCGCATCTCGGTCACCCGTTTCGCCGACCAGCCGGAGTCGCCCTCCGGCCCGGTGGTGGCCGGCCGGGCCGCGGTGGTGGTGGCCACCGGTGGCGGCATCGCCGACCTGTTCGCCGCGGAGGGCGCGACCGTCGTGCCGGGCAACCCGTCCACCGGTGAGTTGCTGGACGCCGTCCGCGGCACCGGCGCGGCCCGGGTGGTGGTGCTGCCCAACGACGCCAACACCGAGGCGGTGGCGAGCGCCGCCGCCCGCGAGGCCCATCGACACGGCATCAAGGTGAGCGTGGTGCCGACCCGCTCGCCGGTGCAGGCACTGGCGGCGCTCGCGGTCCGCGACGGCGACCGCCGTTTCGAGGACGACGTCATCGCGATGGCCGAGGCGGCTGGCGCCTGCCGGTACGCCGAGGTCTGCCATGCCAGCCGGGAGGCGCTGACCGTGGCCGGCCCGTGCCGTCCCGGTGACGTGCTGGCGCTGGTGGAGGGGGAGGTGCACCTGATCGGCACCGACCTCACCGACACCTGCGCGGCGGTGGTCGACCGGATGCTCGGTGGTGGCGGCGAGATGGTCACCCTGCTGGCCGGGGTGGACGCTCCGGCCGGGCTCACCGACGCCGTCCGCGCGCACGTCGCGCGACGCTGGCCGTTCGTCGAGGTGCACGCGTACCCGGGCGGCCAGCCGTTTTATCCGCTCCTGGTAGGGATCGAATGAGCGAACCAGCCACCGTGGACACTCCGCTGAAGAAGCTGGTCGGGGACAAGACAGCAAAGGCGCTGGCCTCGCACCTCGACCTGCACACCGCGGGTGACCTGGTCTACCACTTCCCGCGTCGCTACGACGAGCGCGGTGAACACACCGACATCCGCTCACTGGACGTCGGTGAGCAGGTCACCGTCATGGCCCAGGTGCAGCGCACCACTGTGCGCCCGATGCGTCAGCGGCGGGGCAACCTGCTGGAGGTGACCGTCGGCGACGGCTCCGGCGGGGTGCTGACGTTGACCTTCTTCGGCAACCAGGCGTGGCGGGAGCGCGAGCTGCGCCCGGGCCGGTGGGGTCTGTTCGCCGGCAAGGTCACCGAGTTTCGCAGCAAACGGCAGCTCAACGGCCCGGAGTACGTCCTGCTCGGTGAGGGTGGCGACGGCGAGGCGGCGCTCAGCGACGACATCGAGGAGTTCGCCGGGGCGCTGATCCCGGTCTACCCGGCCGCCGCGGCCGTACCGACCTGGGTGATCGCGCGCTGCGTACGCGTCGTGCTGGACACGTTCACCCCGCCGGACGATCCACTGCCGAGCGCCGTGCGGGCCAGCCGCAAGCTGGTCGGTCTGGGCGTCGCGCTGACCGAGATCCACCGGCCGTCCAGCAAGGAGGCGCTGCACCAGGCGCGGCGGCGCCTCAAGTGGGACGAGGCTTTCGCCGTCCAGGTGACCCTGGTGCAGCGCAAGCACCGGGCTGCCGACTGGCCGGCCCGGCCCCGCCCGGCGCGCCCGGACGGGCTGTTGGAGGCCTTCGACGCCCGACTCCCGTACGAGCTGACGGCCGGTCAGCGGGAGGTCGGTGTGGAGATCGCTGCTGACCTGGCCACTCCGCATCCCATGCACCGCCTGTTGCAGGGCGAGGTGGGCTCGGGCAAGACGGTGGTGGCGCTACGGGCGATGCTCCAGGTGGTCGACGCGGGTGGGCAGGCCGCGCTGCTGGCACCCACCGAAGTGCTGGCCGCCCAGCACCACCGCGGCATGCTCGACCTGCTCGGGCCGCTCGGGCGGGCCGGTGAGCTGGGCTCCGCCGAGCACGCCACCCGGGTCGAGCTGGTCACCGGCTCGCTCGGCGCGGCGGCCCGCCGCCGGGCGCTCGGCGAGGTGGCCAGCGGTGCCGCCGGCATCGTGCTCGGCACCCACGCCCTGCTCTACGAGGGGGTCGACTTCGCCGACCTCGGCCTGGTGGTGGTCGACGAGCAGCACCGCTTCGGCGTGGAGCAACGCGACGCCCTGCGCGCCAAGGCCGACCAGCCGCCGCACGTGCTGGTGATGACGGCCACCCCGATCCCGCGCACTGTGGCGATGACCGTCTACGGCGACCTTGAGGTGTCCACGCTCTCCCAGCTGCCCCGTGGGCGGTCGCCGATCGCCTCGCACGTGGTGCCGGCCGCCGAGAAGCCCGCCTACCTGGATCGGGCCTGGCGTCGGCTGCGCGAGGAGGTGGCCGCCGGCCACCAGGCGTACGTGGTGTGCCCGCGAATCGGTGATGGGCCGACCAGCGACGAGGAGCCCCCAGCCGAGGACGACAACGGTCGTCGGCCGCCGCTGGCGGTGACCGAGGTGGCCCCGCTGCTGGCCGAGGGCCCGCTGCGGGGCCTGCGGATCGGGGTGCTGCACGGTCGCCTGCCGGCCGACGAGAAGGACGCGGTGATGCGCTCCTTCGCGGCCGGTGACCTGGACGTGCTGGTGGCGACGACAGTGATCGAGGTCGGCGTGGACGTGCCGAACGCGACAGTGATGATCGTGCTGGACGCCGACCGGTTCGGTGTCTCCCAACTGCACCAGTTGCGGGGCCGGGTCGGCCGGGGTGCCGCCGCCGGGCTGTGCCTGCTGGTCAGCGAGGCGGCCGAGGGTTCGTCGGCGCGGGAACGGTTGGACGCGGTGGCGTCCACGAGCGACGGTTTCAAGCTCGCCGAACTGGATCTGGAGCAACGCCGTGAGGGCGACGTGCTGGGTGCCACCCAGTCCGGGCACCGCTCGCACCTGCGGTTGCTGTCCCTGCGGCGCGACGCCGACCTGATCCGCGACGCCCGCGCCGAGGCGATCACCCTGATCGAGGACGACCCGGAGCTGGCTCGCAGCCCGGCACTGGCCGCGTCGGTGGCCGCACTGGTGGACGAGGACCGCGCGGAGTACCTGGAGAAGGGCTGACCACGCAGGCCATCACATGGCTGAGGGCGCGCCGACCGGGTGGTCGACGCGCCCTCAGGTGTCAGAGCGGGTTGGTTCAGGCGGTGAAGCGGACCCGACGACGACGGGCCACCACGAACAGGGCGGCACCGGCGGCCAGCAGCACCACGGCGCCGGCGATGATGCCGCCGGTGGCGGCACCGGTCAGCGGCAGAGCGGGCTCGTCCTTGCCGCCGCCCTGACCCGGGGCGCAGTCGGCCGGCTTCTCCCAGGCGATCGGGCTGGTGTCGTCGAGACCCTCGGCGGTCGGGGTCACGGTCAGACCCTCCTGGGCCGGGAAGGTGACGGTGCCGCTCTTGCCCGGCTCGACGGTCAGCGTCTGGGCCTTGCCCTTGTTCGGGGTGAAGGTGATGGTGATCGTCTTACCGTCGGCCGGGTTGGCGATGTCGAAGATCAGCTCGGTGCAGGTCGACTTGTAGCTGCCGGCCGGCTCGCCGGGCTCGACGCAATTCTCAGCGGCGGCGGGCGTGCCCTCGAAGAGCGGCTTGTCCACGCCGTCGGCGACCACCTTGATGGCGGTGGCGTTCTTGGCCGGCACCTTGACCGACTCGTTCTTGCCGACCTTCACGGTGACGGTCTTGGTGAAGCCGTCGGCACCGGTGATGGTGAACTTCGCCGGGGCGGTGGCGTCCTCGGCGTTCTGAAGCTTGACGACGACGTCGCCGTCACAGTCCGCTGCCACGTTGGCGGTCGGCTTCGGGGTCGCCGGCACCGGCGGCTGCTCCGCGGCGCAGGTGCCGCTGAACTCGATCGACTTCGAGCGCAGCTGGTCGTCCTCGAACTCGTTGTCCCACATGGCCCGCACCGACAGGGTGGCCTTGGTGGTCTTCGCGTCCAGGCGCTGGGTGGCCTTCACGGCCTGGCTGACAGCGAGCGGGTACGTGTCGCCCTCGGTCACCGCGATGCCGTCGATGGCGGCGTCGCTGGCGGTCTCGCCGACGTACGTCTTCGCCGAGACCTCGCTGAACTTGTAGTTGTCCACGCCGCCCGGGGCGTAGCTGTTCACCGTCCAGTTGACGACCCACTCGCCGGTGGCGGTGTCACAGTCGGCCTTGACCTGGATCTCGCTGTGGTGGGCGCTGGCGGGTGCGGCGAACGTCACGACGCCGGCGAGGCCGATCAGCGCGCCCGCGGCGATGGCCGCGGCGCGCCGGAACGGAGACTTGGGAGGGTTCACGCCTGCTCCTGGTGAGGGGGGTACGGATCGCGTGGCGGAAGGCCGGGAGGCATCGTGACCGGGGAGTCACTGCTCACCGGGGCGTCGCGCGACGCGGTGGTGTTCCCGCGGCGAAAGCGGGGACAGGGGGAGACTGTACTGATGGGTGGTTAATGAGGGGAGTTCAGATCATTGCCATCCGGCAATGTAATTGATTCGTGATCTTTGATGTACCGAAGGTGTTGATTTGGTCACTGGGGACGATCCGCCCCGCCCGGGCTCCACGGTGGACGCCGTGCCGTCGGGGCTGCTCAGGTGCCCCCCGTCGTCGCCGGCCGGCCCCTTCTCCGGAGCCGCGCCGTGCTGACCGGGTCCGCGCCGCATCGCGTAGCGTCGCGGGCATGAGCAGGAGGAAGCGGTGACCCGGATCGTGGCCGGGACGCTCGGTGGCCGGCGGATCGCCGCGCCGCCCGGCGCCGGCACCCGACCCACCTCGGACCGGGTCCGGGAGGCGCTGTTCAGTGCGGTCCAGGCCGCTGTCGATCTCGACGGTGCCCGCTTCGCGGACCTGTACGCCGGCTCCGGCGCGGTCGGGCTGGAGGCGCTCTCCCGAGGTGCCCGGCACGTGTTGCTGGTCGAGTCCGACCCGCGGGCGGCCCGGGTGATCCGGGAGAACGTGGCGGCCCTCCGTGCGGGTCCGGCGGCCCGTCTGGTCACCGGCAAGGTGGCGACGGTGCTGGCCGCCGGGCCGGACGACGGGCCCTACGACGTGGTCTTCGCCGATCCGCCGTACGCAGTGCCGGACGAGGAGATCACCGCGCTGTTGGCCGCGCTGGTCGACGGCGGCTGGCTGGCGCCCGACGCGTTGGTGGTGGTGGAGCGGTCCCGCCGCACCAGGGAGTTCGACTGGGTGGAGGGGATCACCGCCGAGCGCAGTCGCCGTTACGGCGAGACCACCCTTTGGTACGGTCGCCGATCATGAGACGTGCGGTGTGCCCCGGTTCGTTCGATCCGGTCACCAACGGACACCTCGACATCATCGGGCGGGCCAGTCGGCTCTTCGACGAGGTGATCGTCGGTGTGCTGGTGAATCAGTCGAAGAGTGGCCTGTTCACCGTCGAGGAGCGCATCGAGATGCTCCGCGAGGTGACCTCGTCGTACGGCAACGTGCGGGTCGAGTCGTTCCGAGGGCTGCTGGTGGACTTCTGCCGGGCGCAGCAGGCCAGTGTGCTGATCAAGGGCCTGCGGGCGGTCAGCGACTTCGACTACGAGTTGCAGATGGCCCAGATGAACATCGGTCTGGCCGGCGTCGAGACGCTCTTCATGCCGACCAACCCGCTCTACTCGTTCCTCTCGTCGAGCCTGGTGAAGGACGTGGCCAAGTGGGGTGGCGACATCTCCGCCCACGTCCCCGACCCGGTCCGCGAAGCCCTCCAGGCCCGCCTGGGCCCCCGCCGCTGAACGGGCTCTGGCCCCATTCCACCTCCGCGATCTTGCACTTACGGTGCCCGCATCGCCTGTTTCGGCATGGTTCGACGTGACCGAAAGTGCAAGATCGGCGCGGTGGGAGCTGCGGGTGACTATGTCGCGACTCGCCGGGTTGGGGTGAGTGGGGCGGCGGCGGGGCCGGCACGACATGATTGGTGGCGCGGGGAACGGCCGTAGCCCGCATCATGGAGGTCGGCCGACGAACGACAGGAGTGAGGTAGCCGGTGGACCCGCTCGATCGCATCGAAGAACTGATCGCCATCCTGGAGCAGGCCCGCTCCGTCCCGATGTCGCGCAACAACTGCATGGTCGACCGGGGTGAGATGATCGCTGCCCTCGATGAGATGCGTGCCGATCTCCCCGCCGACCTGCGTCGCGCCGCCGCGCTCCTGGAGGAGCGGGACAAGATCATGGACGCCGGCAAGCGCGAGGCGGACCGGATCATCAGCGAGGGTGAGGCAGAACACGCCCGCCTGGTCTCGGTGAACGAGATCACCGTGTCGGCCGAGCACGAGGGCGCCCGGATCATCGGCGAGGCCCGCGCCGAGGCGCAACGCCTGCGTGAGGAGGTCGACGACTACGTCGACACCGCGCTGGCCAACTTCGAGCAGTTCCTCACCCGGGCGCTGGCCTCGATAGAGCGCGGCCGGGACAAGATGCACGCGCTGCGGGAGATCGGCACCTTCGCTGGGGATGAGGCGGAACGCCCGCTACCCTTCTGAGCGGCACCTCACCAGCCGACTTCTCAGGCGGGCGTCGCCCCCGGTTCGACGGTCGGGCGGTCGTCCAGGTAACCTTTTTTGTCGGCCTCTCACCGGCCGGAGTCTAACTATGCCCAAGCACTCGCCATCGACACTCAACCCCAAGGCGCCGCTGGTCCTCGACACGAGGGACCTGCCGCGTCGCCCTGGCGCGTTGCGTGAGGTCCAGCGGGTCGTGCCGGCACCGGCGGACCTCGGTGTGGAGTTGATCGGCGTGCCGGCGGGCGCGGACCTCGACCTCGATCTGAGGTTGCAGTCGGTGTCCGAGGGCGTGCTCGTCTCCGGGACCATCACCGGTCCCGTCCGGGGCGAGTGCGGCCGTTGCCTGCGCGAGATCAACGACTCGATGGGCGTGACGATCCAGGAGCTGTACGCGTACGAGGACAGCACCACGGACGCCACGACCGACGAGGACGAGGTGGGCCGGATGCAGGGCGATCTGATCGACCTGGAGCCGGCGCTGCGGGACGCGTTGGTGCTCACGCTGCCGACCAACCCGCTCTGCCGGGAGGACTGCCCAGGACTGTGCCCTGAATGCGGGGCGCACTGGGACGATCTGCCGGCCGACCACAGTCACCAGCAGATCGACCCGCGTTGGGCGGGCCTGTCGCAACTGACCGTTACAGAGGAGTAAGAACCGTGGCCGTCCCGAAGCGCAAGATGTCGCGCAGCAACACCCGGTCCCGCCGGGCGAACTGGAAGGCGACAGTGGTCGCGACCGTCGCGTGCCCGCAGTGCAAGTCCCCGAAGCTGCCGCACGCCGCCTGCTCCGTCTGCGGCACCTACAACGGCCGCCAGGTTCTCGAGGTCTGACCTGGACGCCGAGTGACGCCCCCGACCCCAGGTCGGGCGGCGCGCGCATCCTGGCATTCGCCCGGTGCCCCGGCTCCCTCCGACGCCGGCCGGCCCAGTCCGGCCGGCGTTCCGGTGGAGCCGGGCGCCGCGCGGATCGCCGTTGACCTCCTCGGCGGGGACGACGCTCCCGCCGTCGTGGTTGACGGCGCTCTGCGGGCCATGCGCGCCGACCCCGACCTGCATCTGCTTCTCGTCGGTCCGACCGAGGTCGCCGACGAGCTGATTGCTGCCCTCGATCCCGCGCAACGCGCCCGGATCACGGTGCGGCCCGTTCGCGATGTCGTCGGCATGGCCGACCATCCCAGCGCCGCCCGCGCCGAGAGCACCGTCCGGGCCGCGGTCACCGCCGTCCGGGACGGGACCGCCGACGCCCTGGTCTCCGCCGGTGCCACCGGCGCCACCGTCACCGCGGCCGTACTCGGCCTCGGCCGTTCGCCGGAGATCCGCCAGCCCGCGCTGGCCGCCACCCTGCCCGCCGTGGCGGGGCCGGTCGTGTTGCTCGACGTCGGCGGCTCCCTGGAACCCCGCCCGGCCACCCTCGCCCGCCACGCCGTGCTCGGCGCCGCCTACGCGGCGGTGGCCCACTCGATCGCCGCGCCCCGGGTCGGACTGCTCTCGGTCGGCACCGAGGCCGGCAAGGGCGACCGGGTCCGCCGCGCCACCGACCCCCTGCTCGCCGTCGAACCGCTGCCCGGCGGGGCGCGCTACGTCGGCCTGGTCGAGGGGTACGACGTGGCCCTCGGCGCGCGCGCCGATGTGGTCGTCACCGACGGCTTCACCGGTAACGTGCTGCTCAAGGCCATCGAGGGCGCGTACGCGATGGCCGGCGGCCCACCTGCCCAGGGCGGCGCGCCCCGCGCGGCGGCCCTGCTGGGCGTCGCGGGGACGGTGGTCGTCTGTCACGGGTCCGCCCGCGCCGACGACGTCGCCTCCGGCATAGCTCTCGCCGCCCACCTGTGGCGGCGGCGCGCCACCGATCTGGTCACCGCGTTGCTCGACCGCGACGCCGCGACCGGTCGCACCGACCGCTCCACCGACACCGAGGTACGCACATGAGCAACGACAAGCGGCGGCGGGCGTCCGTCGGTCACCTGGAAGCCGCCTTCGGAGTGAGCCTGGAACCCGAGCTGCTCCAGCGCGCGTTGACCCACCGGTCGTACGCGTACGAGAACGGCGGGCTGCCGACCAACGAGCGGCTGGAGTTCCTCGGCGACTCGGTGCTCGGCGTGGTGATCACCACGGCGCTGTTCCACAATCACCCGGACCTCCCCGAGGGACAGCTGGCCAAGCTGCGGGCCAGCGTGGTCAACATGCGGGCGCTCGCCGACGTGGCCCGCGGTCTGGGCCCGGACGGGCTCGGCGCGTACCTGCTGCTCGGCAAGGGTGAGGAGACGACCGGTGGCCGGGACAAGGCGAGCATCCTCGCCGACACGCTGGAGGCGCTGCTCGGCGCGATCTACCTCCAGTACGGCCTGGACACCACGGGGATCGTCATCCACCGGCTCTTCGACCCGCTGATGGCCGAGTCGGCCGGTCGTGGGGCCGCACTGGACTGGAAGACCAGTCTCCAGGAGCTGACGGCGGCGCTCGGTCTCGGCGTACCGGAGTACCGGATCGAGGGCACCGGCCCGGACCACCTCAAGACGTTCACCGCCTGGGTGGTGGTTGCCGGCAACCGGTACGGCGGCGCGGAGGGACGCAGCAAGAAGGAGGCCGAGCAGCGGGCCGCCGAGGCCGCCTGGCGGACGCTCGCCGAGCAGAACGGCCAGAACGGCGACGGCGGCCAGGGTGGTCAGAACGGCGACGGCGGCCAGAACGGCGACGGCGGTCAGGGTGGTCGGGTCGGCGACGATCGTCAGGACCAGCCGGTCGACCGGGACGACTCGGCCGACCGCGGCGTGCCGTTCGGGCCGCTGGAGAGCGCCGAGCGGGCGGCGCAGGCCGAGCAGGCCGACCACCTGGCTCAGGCGCTGCCGGCCGGGGGCGCCGACGGCCACGAGACGGGTCGCCCGCGTGCCTGAGCTGCCCGAGGTGGAGACCGTCCGGCAGGGGGTGGCCCAGTGGGTCGTCGGCCGCCGGATCGCCTCGGTCGAGGTTCGTCATCCGCGTGCGGTCCGCCGGCACGCTCCCGGCGACGTGCACTTCGCCGACGTGCTCGCCGGCCGGACGGTGCTGGACGCCCGCCGTCGCGGCAAGTACCTGTGGCTGCCGCTGGACAGCGGAGACGCGATCGTCGGGCACCTCGGCATGTCGGGTCAGCTGCTGCTCCAGCCACCCGGGACGACGGACGAGACCCACCTTCGGGTCCGGTTCCGGTTCAGCGACGACGGCCCGGAGCTGCGCTTCGTCGACCAGCGCACGTTCGGCGGCCTTTCGGTGAGCGAGGGCGGCGCCGAGTTGCCCGACGAGATCGCGCACATCGCCCGCGACCCGATGGACCCGGAGTTCTCCGACGAGGCGTTCGTCGCGGCGCTGCGTCGCCGGCACACCGAGGTGAAGCGCGCGCTGCTCGACCAGACCCTGATCTCCGGGGTGGGCAACATCTACGCCGACGAGGCGCTCTGGCGCGCCAAGCTGCACGGCGGCCGACCCACCGACGCGTTGACCGGCCCGGCCGCGCAGCGTCTGCTCGGCCACGTCCGCGACGTGCTGGCCGAGGCGATCAGCGAGGGCGGCACCAGCTTCGACGCCCTCTACGTGAACGTCAACGGCGAGAGTGGCTACTTCGACCGGGCGCTCAACGCCTACGGCCGCGAGGGCGAGCCATGCCGTCGGTGTGGCGCGCCGATCCGCCGCGAGGCGTTCATGAACCGGTCCTCGTACAGTTGCCCGCACTGTCAGCCACGGCCCCGGGGCTCCCTTCGGGGATGACCCGGAGCCGGCTCGGGGCGATGCCGGCGGGTCGCGGCCTGTCGCTCGGGGCAGGCCCCCGGTGTACGTCCGAATCGCGGGCCGATGTCCGGCGAACGCACCCCCGCGCCCGGTCCGCTGGTTCCAGGGTGGATCCGGGTCGATCCCCGATGTGACCGCCTCGTCACGCACCTAGCGTCAGCACCGTTGACAGGGGGTTGACGTGACGGGGGGACCTGAGATGGGCAGAAGACCGGTGACGGTGCGACTGGCGCGGTGGAGCGCCGAGCACCCGTGGCGGGCGATCGCACTGTGGGCCGTGTTCGTGGCGGTGTGCTTCGTCGGCGGCAACGCCGCCGGACTCAACGAGGCCACCAGCGGTGACCAGGCGATCGGCGAGGCAGGGCGGGCCGGCCTGATCGTCGACGCCGCCAACTTCGACGACCCGGCAGTGGACAACGTCCTCATCACCTCCCGGGGTGGCGCGTTGGATCCGGCGGCGGCGAAGTCGGCCGCCGACGACGCGGCGGCCCGGCTGCGTACGGTCACCGGGGTTGCCGGGGTGGGCCAGCCGGTCACCGCGCGGGACGGCTCGGCGCTGCTGCTGCCGATCACCATGTCGGGTGACCCGGAGACGGCCTCGGAGCGGGTGCAGCCGTTGCGGGACGCCACCGCCTCCGTGCAGGCCGCGCACCCCGGGCTTCGCGTCGAGCAGGTCGGCGGACCGTCGATCGGTCAGGCCCTCGACGACACCCTGGGCAAGGACTTCAAGCGCGCCGAGCTACTCAGCCTGCCGGTCACCCTGGCGATCCTGATCATCGCGTTCGGCGCGCTGATCGCGGCGAGCGTGCCGGTGCTGCTGGCCCTTTCCTCGGTCGCCGCCGCGATGGGTCTGTCCACTCTCGCCTCGCACCTGGTGCCGGCCACCGACACCACGGCACCGGTGATCCTGCTGATCGGCATGGCGGTCGGCGTCGACTACTCGCTGTTCTACATCCGTCGGGAGCGGGAGGAACGCGCCAAGGGTCGGTCCGGTCTGGACGCGGTGGAGATCGCCGCGGAGACCTCCGGGCACGCCGTCGTGGTCTCCGGCTTCGCGGTGATCATCTCGATGGCCGGGCTGCTGCTCGCCGGCGACGTCGTCTTCTCGTCCCTCGCCATCGGCTCGATCCTCGTGGTGGCCGTCGCGGTGACCGGTTCACTGACCGTCCTGCCCGCCCTGCTGGCCCGACTCGGCCGTTGGGTGGACCGGCCCCGGGTGCCGCTGCTCTGGCGACTGACCGCGCCGCGTACCGGCCGGCACGGCGAGCCCCGCGCGCCCCGGCTGTGGCCGGCGGTGCTCCGGCCCGCGCTGCGCGCGCCGGTGGCGACGCTCATCATCTCGGTCGGGCTGCTCCTCGCGCTGGCCGCGCCGGCGCTCGGCATGAAGCTGAAGTTCCCCGGCATGGAGGACCTGCCCCGCACGACTCCGGCGATGCAGGCGTACGACCGGCTCACCACCGCCTTCCCGAGCGCCGGCACCAATCACGTGGTGGCTGTCCGGGCGCCCGCCGACCAGGCCGATCGGGTACGCGCCGCCCTCACCGGCCTGTCCACCCGGGCGGCCGCCGATCCGCTGTTCGCCCCGGCCGAGGCGGACGGCCCGAAGATCGAGGTGTCGGCTGACCGGCGGGTCTCGGTGCTGGACGTCCCCACCCCGTACGCCAGTCGGGACGACCGGTCGGTGCAGTCGTTGGAGAAGCTGCGCGGGGACCTGGTCCCGGCCGAACTGCGGGGCATCCCCGGCATCGAGTACGCGGTGGGCGGGAGCGTCGCCGACAGCGAGGACTACGCCCAGCACGTCCGGGACAAGTTGCCGCTGGTCATGGGCTTCGTGCTGGTACTGACCTTCCTGGTCATGACGTTCACCTTCCGGTCGGTGGTGATCGCGGCAAGCTCGATCGCGCTGAACCTGCTCTCCGCCGGTGCCGCGTACGGACTGCTGGTGCTGATCTTCCAGGGCGAGTGGGCGCAGGGGCTGCTCGGCTTCACCTCGATGGGCGCGATCGTGTCCTGGCTGCCGCTGTTCCTGTTCGTGGTGCTCTTCGGCCTCTCGATGGACTACCACGTCTTCGTGGTCAGTCGGATCCGCGAGGGCGTGCGGTCCGGCCTGCCCAACCGCGACGCCGTGTCGTACGGGATCACGTCGTCGGCCGGGGTGGTGACCAGCGCGGCGATCGTGATGGTCGGGGTCTTCTCGATCTTCGCCACGCTGAGCACGATCGATATGAAGCAGCTCGGCATCGGTCTGGCGGCGGCCATCCTGCTGGACGCCACCATCATCCGGGGAGTGGTGCTGCCGGCGTTGATGACCATGCTCGGCGACGCCAACTGGTGGGCCCCGCGATTCCTGCGCCCCCGCCCGGCACCCGCCCCCACCGACCCGCCGTCCTCCGCCCCGAAGCTGGTCCCAGTGCCCTAACCACCCGCCCCGCGCCCCTGCCCCGCGCCCCTGCCCCGCGCCCGCGCCGCCCCGCCCTCCAGCCCGTCGATCTTGCAGTTACTGTCGCGGTGAAGCGGGGCAAACCCGGCAACCCGGCAACCGAAAGTGCAAGATCGCGGGGCGGGGGCGGGGGCGGGGGCGGGCGGGCTGGGGCGCGGGCGTGGGGTTAGGGGAGGGGGCAGGGTTCGCGGGATGCGTCGAGGGTGCGGTCCTTTCGGATGGACGCGAAGCCGTAGCCGACGGTGGTGACACAGAAGTCGTCGGTCGAGCCGGTGTACTCGACGTGGAAGACCGGCTTGCCGGCGTCGCTGAACGGCAGCAGTTTGGCGCACTGGGCCAGCCGGACACACTCCTCGTTGACAGCGAAGTCGAAGTCCGGGGCCAGCGCGGCGAGCTGTGGCACGTCGTTGACCAGCCCCGGGGAGAGGCTCAGCGAGCGGGCCAGCTCGGCCAGCCGGCGGTTGAACAGCAGTTGGTCGTCGAAGTCGAGCGCGAAGCCGGAGCGCGCCGCGTACCCGTCGGCGTCGAAGAGCGCCACCGCGCCGAAGCCCTTGCCCCGGCAGAGCCGGAACCGGTCGGTCAGCACCGGTCGGAGTGCGTCCCAACTCCGGACGTCCAGCCACCGGCTGTCGGGTCGACGCCCGGCCGCGCCCCGGACGACCTCGGGAAACCGGCTGGCGTCCGGGTCGTCGGAGCGGACCGATCCCACGTTCACCTGGCAGATCAGCCGGCGGTCCCGGGAGCGCAGGTCGGCGGTCTGCGCGGCGGTGGTGGCCACCGGGTCGAGGAGGAAGACGTGGGCGTCCACCGCCGGGTCGAGCGGGCCGCTGAGCTGCCACTGCCACTGCCAGTGCCGGGCCTGAGCGGCCGGCCACGCGGTGGGCGCCCCGGGCGGGGTCAGCGCGGGCCGGCACCCGTACGCCGGCACCACCAGCACCAGCGCGACGCTGGCGGACAGGACACGGCGCACTGGGCGTACGGCGACGCGTCGCCGCGGCCGGATCCGCATCGGCAGCTCCCGGGTCCCGGGCGGCCGGTCGCCGCCCGCACCGGTACGCGGCCCCCACGCTCCGGCCCGACGTACCTCACCGGGTCAACGAGCGCGGGGGCGGGAACGACGCGCGGTCAGCGCGGCGCCGCGAAGACCTGCGTCCAGTACGGTCCGTTGCTGTTGGCGATGCCGACGCCGATCTCGGTGAACGCGCAGTTCAGGATGTTGGCCTTGTGACCGGAGCTGTTCATCCACGCGTCCATCACCGCGGCCGGGGTCTGCTGGTTCCAGGCCACGTTTTCGCCGTACGTGCGCCAGGTGTAGCCGACCCGGTCCAGCCGGGTGCCGGCGTTGCTGCCGTCGCTGCCGGTGTGCGACATGTTCTTGTTGTCGGCCTGGTCCTGGCTGTGCCGCTGGGCGGCCGTCATCAGCTTGGTGTTGATGCTCAGCGCCTTGCAGCCGGCCTTGGCCCGCTCGGCGTTGACCAGGTCCACCACCTCGCGGGCCTGGGCGCTGACGGTGCCGCTGGAGCCGTTGGAACCGGTGGAGCCGCCGGTGTTGCTCGGCGCGGTGCTGCGCTGGACGCTACGGCGCGACGCGGCGGTGCTCCGCGACGACGCCGGTGTGGGCTTGACGACCTTGGTTGGCGACGGGCTCGGAGAAGCCGGGCTGGGGATGGTCGACGGAGAGGGTGCGGCGAGGGTGTCCAGCGCCGGCTCTTCGGTGGGCGCGGCCGACGTGGCGAAGGAGTCGTCCACGGCCGTCGGCTGGGCGGCCCCGTCGTCACCGCCGGGCAGGGTGAGCGCGCCGACGCCGAAGCTCACCACGAGGGTGGCGGCCGCGGCGGCCCCTCCGATCATCAGTGGCCGGCGCCAGCGGCGTGGGGAGCGGTGCCGTCCCTCGCCGGGCCGGCTGGTCTCGGCGGCGCCGTGCCAGCCGTCGGTGGTCTCCGGGTCGGTGTCGGTGTGCCAGCCGCCGGGCACCTCGGCGCGTCGTCCGCCGGTGGTGTCCTGGGCCGGGCGGCTGTCGCCCCAACCGTGAATCTCGCCGTCCGGCTGGTGGGCCCCCCACGCGGCGGTTCGGGCGTCGGCCTCCTCGGCGGGGATCGCAGGGTCCGGTTGCCGGCCGTCGGTGGGCTGCTCCCGGTGCCACTCGTCGCCCGGCTGGCCGGGTTCGTCGCCAAAGAGATAGGCCGAGCGGGGCTCCGGGCGGTCGTGCAGCCAGGCCGGCTCGTCGGTCGGCCCTCCGGCGCGCCGGGGGGCGCCGTTGGGGTCCATCGGATCGGTCCAGCCGTACACGCCTATGCCTCCACGGGTCGGTTGCGGGCCGGGCTGACGCTACGGCGCGCCTACGAGCTGCGGCAACGTGGCTAAGAAAGAGTTAAGGGGAAGTGGGACACGAGGGTGCTGACTTCCGCGGATCCGGGCGTACAGTAAAGGTGTCCGGACAGAGAGTGTCCGTGCCTTGCGGCAGCCCCCCCGGCAAGTGGACAGGTCGACGTGGAGATGATCTACGGCCTGCGAGAACTTGACGAAGGAGGGGTTTGCGGCTCAATATATAGGTGTCGCCAGTCGCGCCCGGTCATGCCCAGATACAGCCTGGAATGACAGCCGCGTACAAATGGGCGCGCGTTTGGCCGGCCTTTCCGGCAGCGCATATCAAGGAGTCAGCATGGCGAAGGCCCTCTACGGCCACGTAGGTGCAGCGCCCGACCGGCGTCTGCTCGACGAGGTCACCCGACTGCGTTCCAGGGTTCAGGCGCTGGAGTTCGAGATCACGCGTCTGCGTGCCGACAATGATCGGCTCGCGGCGGCTGCGGCGGAGGCGGACGATCTTCTCCGTCTGGCCGAGCCGGCGTTGACCTGATCTTCACGTCGCACAAAAACTGAATCGCACCACCGCAAAAATGCGCGCCGACACCTCAGTGCCGGCGCGCAACACTGTCCGGCACCTTTTCGGCGCCGACGATTCGTGATCTTGCAGCCGATCGTGCGGGAAGCGCGCCGCACAGTTACCGAAAAGCGTGTCGACGGATAAGCCGATCATGAAAGGCGCTTGTCTTTCTCGCGGTCGACCGAACAACAGCGCGCCCACCGCCGACGCGACGCGGGGCGGGTCGCGTGCCGGCCCGCTCCCACCGCCGGGTTAGTCTGCGGGTTCACCCAGGTCCCCACAGCCGGCGACGGTACGGCGGCCACCGGACGAGGATCGAGTAGGTGTATCTCAAGAGCCTGACGGTGAAGGGGTTCAAGTCCTTCGCCTCCGCCACGACGTTGAAGCTGGAGCCCGGGATCACCTGTGTGGTGGGCCCGAACGGCTCGGGCAAGTCCAACGTCGTCGACGCCATCGCCTGGGTCCTCGGCGAGCAGGGCGCCAAGGCCCTCCGTGGCGGCAAGATGGAGGACGTCATCTTCGCCGGCACCGCCGGCCGGGCTCCGCTGGGTCGCGCCGAGGTCACCCTCACCATCGACAACACCGACGGCGCGCTGCCGATCGAGTACACCGAGGTCTCCATCACCCGCCGGATGTTCCGTTCCGGCGAGAGCGAGTACGAGATCAACGGCAACTCCTGCCGGTTGCTCGACATCCAGGAGCTGCTGTCCGACTCCGGCATCGGCCGGGAGATGCACATCATCGTCGGGCAGGGCCGCCTCGACGGCATGCTGCACGCCAAGCCGGAGGACCGCCGCGCGTTCATCGAGGAGGCGGCCGGCGTCCTCAAGCACCGCAAGCGCAAGGAAAAGGCGCTCCGCAAGCTCGACGCGATGCAGGTGAATCTCAATCGCCTGACCGACCTCACGGCGGAGCTGCGTCGTCAGCTCAAGCCACTGGGCCGGCAGGCCGAGGTGGCCCGGCGCGCCGCCGCCATCCAGGCCAACCTGCGCGACGCCCGGTTGCGGCTGCTCGCCGACGACCTGGCCACCCTGCGGACCACACTGGACCGGGAGATCGCCGACGAGACCGCGCTGCGCGAGCGGCGCGAGCAGATCGAGGGTGAGCACACCGAGGTGCAGGGCCGGCTCGGCGAGTTGGAGGCCGCCCTCGCGGAGGACGCGCCGCTGCTCGCCGCCGCCCAGGACACCTGGTACAAGCTCTCCGCCCTCCAGGAACGCTTCCGCTCGATCGAGCAGTTGGCCCGGGAGCGGCTGCGGCACCTCAGCGCCACCGGCGACGACGAGCGGCCCGGCCGCGACCCGGACCAGCTGGAAGCGGAGGCGGAACGCGTCCGCGAGCAGGAGGAGGAGCTGCGCGGCGCGCTCACCGACGACCAGATCCGCCTGGCTGAGGCGGTCGAGCACCGCCAGGAGTTGGAGCGGCAGCTGGCCGCCGCCGAGCGCGAGCTGGTCGCCGCGGCCAAGGCCATCGCCGACCGGCGCGAGGGGATGGCCCGGCTCACCGGCCAGGTCAACTCCGCCCGGGCCCGGACCACCAGCGCTGGCGAGGAGATCGAACGCCTCGCGATCGCGCACGCCGACGCGCTGGGCCGCGCCGAGCAGGCGCAGGCCGACCTGGACGCGGTCGCAGCCCAGTCCACCGAGGCCGACCGGGACAACGCGGACCTGGACGCCCGGCACGCCGAGGCGGTCGCCGTGCAGGAACGGGCCCAGGCCACCGTCCGATCGCTGTCCGACGCCGAGCGGGCCGCGGAGAAGGACGCCGCCTCCTGGAAGGCCCGCGAGGAGGCGCTCGCCCTGGGGCTGCGGCGCAAGGACGGCTCCGGCGCGCTGCTCGCCCGCGCCGGAGACGTGCCCGGCCTGCTCGGCAGCCTCGCCGGGTTGCTCACCGTCGCGCCCGGTCACGAGGCCGCGCTGGCCGCCGCGCTCGGCGGCCTCGCCGACGCCGTCGCCGTCAGTGGGGTGGACGAGGCCGTCGAGGCGATGCGGCTGTTGAAGATCTCCGACGCCGGGCGGGCCGGACTGCTGGTCGGCAGCCCGGCGGGGCCCGGCATGACCGGCTCCGCCGACGCGCTGCGTCCGAAGTTGCCGGACGACGCCCGGTGGGCGCCCGACCTGGTGGAGTGCAGCGCCGAGCTGCGTCCGGCGGTGCACCGGGCCCTGCGGGACGTGGCGCTCGTCGACGATCTCGCCGCCGCCGCCGAGCTGGTCGCCAGCAACCCCGAGCTGCGGGCGGTCACCCCGGACGGTGACGTGGTCGGGGCGTACGCGGCGGCGGGCGGGTCGGCCAAGGCTCCCAGCTACATCGAGGTGCAGGCCGCAGTCGAGGAGGCCCGCGCGAACCGGGTCACCGCCGAACGCGCCGGCCTGGAGCTGCGTGATCAGTTGGTCGAGGCGCGCGCCGAGGTGGCGACCGCCAAGGAGGCCGTGCAGCACGCCGCCGCCGAGAAGCGCGAGGCGGAGAGCCACCGCAACGCCGCCGCTCGCCGGCTGGCCGAGCTGGGCGCGGCGGCTCGCTCCGCGAAGGCCGAGACCGACCGGCTCGGCGACTCCCGCTCCCGCGCCGAGGCCGCCCGGCAACGGGACCTCACCGCGCTCGCCGAGCTGGAGGAGCGGCTACGGCTGGCCGAGGAGACCCCGGTCGACGCCGAGCCCTCCACCGAGGAACGGGATCAACTGGCGGCCATGGTGCCGCAGGCCCGGCAGAACGAGATGGAGGTCCGGCTCGCCGTGCGTACCGCCGAGGAGCGGGTCTCCTCGATCGCCGGCCGGGCCGACTCGCTCACGCGGCAGGCCACCGCGGAACGGGCTGCCCGGGAACGCGCGGCGGCCCGGCGGGCCGCCCGCGCCCGGGGTGCGGGCATCGCCCGGTCCGTCGCCGGTGGCGCCCGGGAGGCGCTGACCCGACTGACCACCTCGATCGCGACGGCGGAGGAGCACCGCGACGCGGTCGCCCTGGAGCGCGCCGCGCGGGAGGCGGAGCTTCAGGAGGTACGCGGTGCCGCCAAGCGGCTCGGCGCGGAGTTGGAGCGACTGACCAGCCAGGTGCACCGCGACGAGGTGGCCCGGGCGGAGCAGCGGCTGCGCATCGAGCAGTTGGAGGCGAAGGCCGCCGAGGATTTCGGGCTGGACGTGGAGACGCTGGTCGCCGAGTACGGTCCGGCTCAGCCCGTTCCGCCGACCCCGGTGGACGTCGCGACGGCCGAACGTGACGGTCTGCCGGTGCCCGAGCCGGTGCGCTACGAGCGGCCGGTGCAGGAGAAGCGGGCCGCGAAGGCGGAACGCGAACTCGCCCTGCTCGGCAAGGTCAACCCACTCGCGCTGGAGGAGTTCGCCGCGCTGGAGGAGCGTTTCAAGTTCCTCTCCGAGCAGTTGGAGGACCTCAAGGCCACCCGTCGGGACCTGCTCACAGTGGTGAAGGACGTGGACGAGCGGATCCTTGAGGTCTTCGCCAGCGCCTTCGAGGACACCGCCCGGGAGTTCGAGCAGGTGTTCACAGTGCTCTTCCCCGGTGGCGAGGGACGGCTGATCCTCACCGAACCCGACGATCTGCTCAGCACCGGCGTCGAGGTGGAGGCCCGCCCGCCGGGCAAGAAGATCAAGCGTCTGTCGCTGCTCTCCGGTGGCGAGCGGTCGCTGACCGCGGTGGCCATGTTGGTGGCGATCTTCCGCGCCCGGCCCAGCCCGTTCTACATCATGGACGAGGTGGAGGCGGCCCTGGACGACGTCAACCTGGGCCGGTTGATCACGTTGATGGCACAGTTGCGCGAGAAGAGTCAGTTGATCGTCATCACGCACCAGAAGCGGACGATGGAGATCGCCGACGCGCTCTACGGCGTGACCATGCGCAGTGGGGTCACCCAGGTGATCAGCCAACGGCTCAACCGGGCCGACGAGGACGACCAGCGGCACGGCCGCGGCGAGGAGAACGGGTAGTGGCTCGGGAACGCGCGACGGCGCTCCTGCTGGACTTCGACGGCGTACTGCGCCGGTGGGACCCGGCGGTGGCCGCCGTTGTCGAGCGGGAGTACGGCCTCTCCGAGGGGGTGCTCGGTGAGATCGCCATGCAGTGGGGGCGGCTCCAGCCGGTGCTCACCGGCCAGGTCAACCACGCTGAGTGGATGGACAGCGTGGCGGACGCCCTGGCCGAATCGGTGGGCAGCCCGGAACGGGCCCGCGCCGCTGTGGAGCAGTGGCAGAGCTACCGCGGAGAGGTCGACCAGGAGGTGCTGGCGTTCGTTCGGGAGGTCCGTGCGGCGGGCGTCCGGGTCGGGCTGGGCACCAACGCCACCGACCTGCTCGACTCCGACCTGGCAGCTCTCGGCCTGGTCGGCGAGCTGGACGTGGTGGTCAACTCCTCGGTGATCGGCGTGCACAAGCCCGCCCCGGAATACTTCAAGGCCGCCTGCGTGGCCCTGGCCACCCCGCCGGCCCGGGTCCTCTGCGTCGACGACGAGGACTGGGCCGTGCGAGGCGCCCGGTCCGCCGGCTTGTCGGCGCACCGCTGGGGCGGCCACGCCGACCTGCGTTACCTGCGGGCGGCCCTGGACTACTGAGCGCCTGTCACTCGCCGGTAACGCCGTCGATGCGTTCCCGGATCAGGTCGGCGTGGCCGTTGTGCCGCGCATACTCCTCGATCATGTGCACGTACACCCAGCGCAGGTTGAAGGTGCGCTTCTTCGCGCTGACCTCGGTGAACGTCTCGTCGAGCGAGTGGCCGGCGGCGGCCTCGCGGGCCAGTGCCACCTCGCGGTGGAAGATGGCGAAGTCGGCCTCGGCGTCGGCGGCGCTGACGTCGTGGTCGGCGTCCGGGTTCTCCGGGGTGAAGTACGGGTAGTCGACAGGCTCGCCGGCGAAGTTCTCCCGGAACCACCAGGCCTCCACCTCGGCCAGGTGCCGGACCAGGCCGAGCAGGGTCAGCCCGGACGGTTCCACGCTCGGCGTGCGCAACTGCTCCTCGGTCAGCCCGGCACACTTGAGCAGCAGTGTCTGTCGGTGGTAGTCGAGCCAGCCGTCGAGCATGGTGCGCTCGTCGCCGACGTACGGTTCGGGGGTCCGGGTGATCTCCGGTGCGGTCCAGGTCATGCCGCGCATCCTGCCCGGCACCCCGGACATGCCGCGACGGGTTATCAGGGCACCACTACGACCGGCCAGCGGCCGGCACGGACCAGCCGGGTGGCGACCGAGCCGACCAGCCGGTGCCCGGCCTGCTCGGAGGCACCGACCACGAGCATGTCGGCCTGGAACTCGTCGGCCGCCGCGCACAGCTCGCCGTACGCGTCGCCGCGCCGCACCAGCAGGGTCACCGGAATGCCCCACTGCTCGGCCCCACGCCGGCACTCCCGGCGCAGCTCGTCGGCCAGCTCGTCGTGCGTGCGTTGGACCGCGCCGGCGTCCATCCCGGGCACCAGGGCGGTCAGCCCGCTCGGTGAGCTGACGAAGACCACCACCAGCGCGGCGCTCTGCCGACGGGCCAGGCCGGCGGCGTAGGCACCGGCCCGCTCGGAGGTGCGGGTGCCGTCGACACCCGCCATGATCACCCGAGGGCCGTCCGTGCCGCGCTCGAAGGGCAGCGGTCGGGTCCGGGGGCCGTACTCCTCGCGGTCCGGTGCTCCCACGCCCATGGCTCTACCTCACCTCTGCTCGCCGGTACGGATCACGGGTGCGCCAGCGCCGGCGGCGACTGTCGATTCCCGCTCGACCTGCTCGGAAACCGGGTTGCCGTTGTGCTGGCGCAGCGGCACCTCCTTGATGAAGATCACCGCGATCAGCGCGATCAACGCGAACGGGGCGGCGGCCAGGAAGATGTCACCGGCACCGTGGCCGTACGCGCTCTCGACGACAGCCCGCAGCGGCCCGGGCAGGGTGTGCACGTCGGGCAGGGCGCCGCCGCTGCCCGAGCTGGAGGCGGGGATGCCGAGTTGGGCCAGCCCGTCGGCGGTGTAGTCCTTGACCTTGTGGGCGAGCACCGCGCCGAGGGCGGAGACGCCGATCGCGCCACCCAGGCTGCGGAAGAACGCCACCACCGAGCTGGCCGCGCCGAGCTCGTGCGGGCCGACGGTGTTCTGTACGGCGAGGACCAGGTTCTGCATGGTCATTCCCAGGCCGACACCGATCAGCAGCATGTAGACGCTGAGCAGGGTGAAGCTGGTGTCGGCGCGCAGGGTGCCCATCAGCGCGAAGCCGATGGTGAGCAGTGCCGACCCGATCACCAGGTACCGCTTCCAGCGGCCGGTCTTGCTGATGACCCGCCCGATGACCGTGGAGGCGACCAGCAGGCCGAGGATCATCGGCAGGGTCATCAGGCCGGACATGGTCGGGCTCTGCCCACGGCTGATCTGGAAGTACTGGCCCAGGAAGATCGACGCGCCGAACATGCCCACACCGACCGCGATGCTGGCGACGACGGCGAGGGTGATGGTGCGGTTGCGGAACAGCCGCGGTGGGATCATCGGCTCGGCGGCCCGGGTCTCGACCCGGATCGCCAGCGCACCGAGGACCAGGGCACCGACGACCATCGCGGCGGTCTGCCAGGACGCCCAGGCGAACTGGTCCCCGGCGAGCGAGACCCAGATCAGCAGCAGCGAGACGGCGGCGGTGATCAGGGTGGCGCCCCACCAGTCGATCTGCGCCTTCCGCTTGACCACGGGCAGGTGCAGGGTCTTCTGGAGCACGATCAGCGCGATGATGGCGAACGGCACGCCGACGTAGAAGCACCAGCGCCAGCCGAGCCAGGAGGTGTCCACGATCACGCCGCCGATCAGCGGGCCGCCGATGGTGCCGACGGCCATCACGGCGCCGAGGTAGCCGCTGTAGCGGCCCCGCTCGCGCGGCGCGATCATCGTGGCCATGATCACCTGAGCCAGTGCGGTGAGGCCGCCTGCGCCGACGCCCTGGAGCACCCGGCAGGCGATCAGCTCACCGGTGCCCTGGGCGAGGCCGGCCAGCACCGAGCCCAGCACGTAGATCCCCAGCGCGAGCTGGACGAGTGTCTTCTTGTTGGTCAGATCGGCCATTTTGCCCCAGATTGGGGTGGTCGCTGTGGTCGCGAGCAGGGCCGAGGTCACCACCCAGGTGTACGCGGACTGGCCGCCGTGCAGTTCGGTGATGATCCGCGGCAGCGCGTTCGAGATGACCGTGGAGGAGAGGATCGCGACGAACAGACCCAGCAGCAGGCCGGAGAGTGCTTCCAGGATCTGCCGGTGGGTCATGGTCACGGCGGTCGCCTGGGGAGGCGCTGTCGCCTGGCTCATCGTTGTTGCCTCCGAGTGGAGTCGAGGTGGAACGGCGGGGCTGGTACGCACGGGCCGCCTGAGAGTTGCCTGGAGCAACCGTATGCCTTGGTTGCCTAGAGCAACAACTTGACGGACCGCGATGCTATTCCCTGTTCAATGCCCCTACTGCCAGGAGTCGTTGAACCGGCCGAGCAGCCGGGCGAACTCCTCGACGTCCCGGGCCGGCCAGTCGTTCAGCGTGCGCAGCAACTCTCCCACCCGCGCGGACCGGGCGGCGTCGAACCGGCGCTGGCCCTCCTCGGTGAACGTGATCTGCGCGGCCCGCCGGTCGCTCGGATCGGGGTCGCGGTAGACCAGGCCGAGGGCCTCCAGGGCGTTGATCTGCCGGCTGAGCGTTCCCTTGCCCACACCGAGCCGCGCCGCCAACTCGGTCAACCGGATCGACCCACTGCGCCGCAACCACAGCAGCAGCCCGTAGGTGTTCGGCTCCAGGTTCGGGTGCACCTCGCGGGCGATTTCCCAGGAAACCGCCCGCCCACGACGCAGCAGGGCGGTCAACTCGTGCTCGACCGCCCGGATCGGTTCTGGCAGGTGCTCGTCCACGCGTAGAGACTACGGCGAGGTCGGCCGTGCGGCGGCCGAGAGTCGGCGCCGCATCACAGGGCGTAGGTGGCCGTCCTTTGTGGTGCCCTCGATGACCACGTCGGCCCTTCGCCCCTCATGCGTCAGGGTGGCGACCGCGTTGCCGAAGTACGGGCCGGCCAGCTTGCGCCACCGCACCCCCGGCCGGCGTACGCCCGCGGAACGGGCCAGCGCCCGGGTGGCCCCGGCCGGACCCGGCGACCAGCCCAGTTTCATCAGCGGGCGAATGCCCGCCGGCACCTGGTTGTGGATCGGCGAACAGGTGAGCTGGTGCACCGGAGTGACCACCGCCGGGTCCGCGAACCGGGCCCGCGCCACGTACGAGTGGTGCACGTCACCGGAGAGCACGCTGATCGACGCCGGTGGTGCGTACGCCGGGCCGGCCCCGATCCGCGCGCCGGACTGCCGCGGCGTGCCGGTGCCGATGCGGGCGAACGTCTCCGCGAGCGCCTCGAAGGACCGCCGGAACGCCGCCCAGTGCTCCAGGTCCAGCGCACGCCGCAGCTTCTCCGCCCCGCGCGCCACCCACGGTCGGCGTGAGTCCGCCAGTTTCTCGTTCCACGCCTCGATGTGGTGGATGCCCTGCGGCAGCAGCCAGGGCAGCGAGGCACCCACCACCAGGTGGTCGTAGACCCCGTGCGCCTGGTCGAGGAACCAGGCCCACTCGCCGGGCGGCAGCATCGCCCGGCTGTTGGGCTCGAGCACCCGGCTGCACCTGTTGTCCAGCATGACCAGCCGGGTCCGGCCCAGATCCAGCGCGTAGCTCCACTGATACTGCACCGCGCGCCAGCGCTCGGTGTCGTGCGCCAGGTCGGACTCCTGGTCGACCCGGTGGCCGAACTCACGCAGCACGCTGGTGGCGTCCTCCGCGGCGGCGACCTTCGCGAAGACCGGATCGGCGACGATCTCGTCGGGGGAGAGATTGCCCAGGTGCTGGTAGACCCAGTACGAGGCGAGCCCACTGCCGATCCGCTCCGCCCACCACGGCTGCTCGCGTACCTCGGTCCGCCACGCCGCCGAGGTGTTCCAGTCGTCGATGATCTCGTGATCGTCGAAGATCATCACGCTGGGCACCGTGGAGAGCAGCCAGCGGATCTCCGGATCACGCCAGGACTCCAGATAGAGCTTGGTGTACTCGTCGAAGCTCACCACCTGGTCGGCGGGAGCGCCCTTCGGCCGCCGCCGCCGTCGACGCAGCAGCCGGCGCACAGTGGGCGAGGTGACGTCGGCGTAGACCTGGTCACCGAGCAGCACCAGCAGGTCGGGCAGCGGGTTCGACTCCGGGTCCGCCATCAACCGCCGGGCGTACGCGTCCAGCGCGTCAGGTGGCAGCTTGCGGGTGGTGGCGTGCTGGGTGGTCTCCCGGCACGAGCCGAAGATCAGATTGACCGGCTGGTCCCGGTCGTCGGCGGCCCGGGTGCGGATCACGCTCGGCGGGAACCCGCTGCTCGGCACCGGCCAGACGAGCTCGTCGTCGACGAGCACCTCGTAGGTGGTCTCGCTGTCCGCAGTGAGCCCTTCCACGACCACGAGAGCGTAGTGATGGTCGTACGCCGAGAAGGTGGGCGCGGTGCCGGTGGCGCCGTCGGCGGTACGGACGGTGACCACGGCGGGCCCGGCGGTCTCTACCCAGATGGTGGCCCGGGTGTCCACGACTCGCCGCAGGAGTGGGCCGATGAGGAGGTGTGCGGCGGACATGGCGCGAGCCTACCGCCGGATTCCGGGCACCGGCTGCGGGCCGTGGCTGAGATGCCGGGCACCGCCCAGGGGAGCGGTGGTTCAGACTCCGTGCACGGCTCGGGGGTGCGGTGGCTGGGACGCCGCCGCCGGCATCTGACAGGATTCCGGCATGGCCGAATATCTCGTCCTCGCTCTGGTCCTGCTCGGTGTGCTGATCGCCGGCACAGTCGGGCTGGTCGTGCCGCGCCTGCGGCGACGACCTGAGCCTCCGCTGCCACGCACGGAGGTCGACACCAGGGCTGAGGAGGATCTCGCCGGCCCGCCGGTCGAGGCACCGGAGTCCGATCTGTCCACCGGCGTCCTGGTCGAGCCGCCGCCGGTGCTCGAACCGCAGGTCGAGGTGCCCGAGCCGACCGCCGGGCGGCTGGTCCGTCTCCGCTCGCGGCTGTCCCGCTCACAGAACGTGTTCGGCAAGAGCCTGCTCGGCCTGCTCGCCCGTGACCACCTCGACGAGGACGTCTGGGAGGAGATCGAGGACAGCCTGATCACCGCCGACGTCGGCGTCGACGCCACCCGCGACATCGTCGACCGGCTTCGCGAGCGCACCCGGGTGCTCGGCACCCGCTCGGCCTCCGAGCTGCGGGCACTGCTCGCCGCCGAGCTGGTCAACGCGCTCGACCCGAGCCTGGACCGCTCGTTGCGGACCGCCCCCAAGGACGGCGTGCCGGCGGTGGTCCTCGTCGTCGGCGTCAACGGCGCCGGCAAGACCACAACCTGCGGCAAGATCGCCCGGGTGCTGGTGGCCGACGGTCGCAGCGTGCTGCTCGGCGCGGCGGACACCTTCCGGGCCGCCGCGGCCGACCAACTGGAGACCTGGGGCTCGCGTGTCGGAGCGGAGACCGTGCGGGGGCCTGAGGCAGCCGACCCGGCCAGCGTCGCGTTCGACGCCGTCAAGCGCGGCATCGACACCGGCGTGGACACCGTGCTCATCGACACCGCCGGCCGCCTGCAGAACAAGATCGGCCTGATGGACGAGCTGGGCAAGGTCAAGCGCGTGGTGGAGAAGCAGGGCCCGATCGACGAGACACTGCTCATCCTGGACGCCACCACCGGGCAGAACGGCCTGGAGCAGGCCCGGGTCTTCACCGAGGTGGTCAACGTGACCGGCGTGGTGCTGACCAAGCTCGACGGCACCGCCAAGGGCGGCATCGTGATCGCCGTGCAACGCAAGCTCGGCATCCCCGTGAAGCTGGTCGGCCTCGGCGAAGGCAAGGACGACCTGGCCCCGTTCGACCCGGCGCAGTTCGTCGACGCGTTGCTGGGGACCGAGGCCACCGGCCGGGACGCGTAGTCTCGGGTGACCACTGACGATCGCGCGTACGCGGGCTGGCGTGACCCGGGCCATCCTTCGCAGCGCCTCGGGAGACCGTACGTGACTTCGCAGGAGATCCCGCTGCACGGCGGCAACGTGAGCACCGTTGTCCGCGTGGGTGACACGGTCCGGCGCAACGCCGGTCCGTGGACCCCGTCCGTGCACGCGCTGCTGCGCCACCTGGAGTACGTGGGGTTCACCGGAGCCCCCCGGGCCCTCGGGATGGACGAGCGCAACCGTGAGGTGCTGTCGTACCTGGAGGGGGAGTGCGGAGAATATCCGCTCGCCCCGCACTGGGTGACCGACGAGGCCCTGGTCACCGTCGCCACCATGCTGCGCATGTTCCACGACGCGCAGTACGGCTTCACTCCTCCGCAGGCGGCGGTCTGGCGCTCGTTCGGGCCCCCACCGCCGGACACCGAGGTGATCTGCCACCACGACGCCGCGCCGCACAACGTGATCTGGCGTCCGGACGGCACCCTCGGGCTGATCGACTTCGACCTCGCCTCGCCCGGAGCGCGGATCTACGACGTGGCGTACGCCGCCTGGACCTGGGTGCCGATCTTCGCGGACCGCGACTCGATCACGCTGGGCTGGAAGAACCCGGACCGCCCTCGCCGCCTCCGGCTCTTCGCCGACGCGTACGGGCTGATCCCCCGGGACCGGCACCGGCTGATCCGGACCATCCGTAAACGGATCGTGGACCACGTCGAGGGGATCCGCCGGATGGCCGCCGCCGGTGAGCCGGCGTTCGTCCGGATCGTGCACAAGGGCCACCTGCGTCGACCGATGCGCGATCTGCGACTGCTCGACTACGAGCGGCACACCCTGGAGAACGCCCTCCGCTGAGCGCCGGTCCGGCGATGCTCGGCCGGGCGCGTCACGCGCACCGGTCGATGCCGTTGACCGGTCAGCCATCGACGATCGCCGTCCGGTCGATCCACAATCGTCCATGCTGACGACTGTGCGGAGTTCGTGACACGTCCGAAACAACCCGTCACGAAACGGAAACCCGCACGGGACCCAAAGTGAAACAGGCGGCCGCGAAGCTTCCGCGCAACCGGCCTACGGGCGACGCTGCCCCGGAAAGCCGCGAAGGAGGACTTCACCTTTAGGAGGCCAGCGTGCCTGAAGCACCGACGATCGACGGCGCCAATACTACGTGGCTGCTGGTTTCGACCGCGCTCGTGCTGCTCATGACCCCCGGACTGGCGCTGTTCTACGGCGGCCTCAACCGGGCCAAGGGCGTACTCAACATGATGATGATGAGCTTCTCGGCTATCGGGCTCATCTCTATTCTGTGGTGGTTCTACGGATTCAGCGTCGCCTTCGGGACCGACGTGAACGGCTTCTGGGGCGACCCGGGCGCGTACCTCGGCACCAAGACCTTCCTCGCCGAAACCGACCTGTGGGGCGCCACGGCGGAGAACCCCAGCGGCATCGGGGTTCCGCTCTACGTGTTCATGGCCTTCCAGATGGTCTTCGCGGTGATCACCGTCGCGCTGATCAGCGGTGCCATCGCCGACCGGGCCAAGTTCGCCGGCTGGCTGCTGTTCGCCTTCGGCTGGGCCACCCTGGTCTACTTCCCGGTCGCCCACTGGGTGTGGGGCGGCGGCATCATCGGCGCTGACATCCACGCGTTGGACTTCGCCGGTGGCACCGCGGTGCACATCAACGCCGGTGCGGCGGCCCTGGCCGTTGCCCTGGTCCTCGGCAAGCGGCTCGGTTGGCCGCGGGAGGGCATGAAGCCGCACAACATCCCGCTGGTCGCGCTCGGTGCGGGTCTGCTGTGGTTCGGCTGGTTCGGGTTCAACGCCGGCTCGGAGCTGACCGTCGACTCGGTCGCCGGCCTCGCCTTCATCAACACCCAGCTCGCCACGGCGGCTGCGGTGCTCGGCTGGATCGCTGTCGAGTGGATCAAGGACCGGAAGCCGACCATGGTCGGTGCCTCGTCCGGCGCCGTCGCCGGCCTGGTCGCCATCACCCCGGCCTGCGGGTTCATCGCCCCCTGGGCGGCCGTCCTGCTCGGCGTCGTCGCCGGCGCGGTGTGCGCGCTCGCCATCAGCCTCAAGTACAAGCTCGGCTACGACGACTCGCTCGACGTGGTCGGCGTGCACTTCGTCGGTGGTTGGATCGGTTCGCTCTGGCTCGGTCTCTTCGCCACCAACTCGGTCAACGCCGCGATCAGCGACGTGGTGGGTGCCTCCGACGGCCTCTTCTACGGCGGCGGCGCGACCCAGCTCGGGCGGCAGGCCCTCGCCGGCCTGATCGTCACCGTCTGGTCGTTCGGCATCGCCTGGGTGCTGGCCTTCGTCATCGAGAAGACGATCGGCTTCCGGGTCAAGGGTGAGGACGAGGTCGAGGGCATCGACATCGCCGAGCACGCCGAGAGCAGCTACGACCTGTCCCCGGCCGGCGGCGGCACGGGTGGCGCGTTCGCGATGGCCGGCATCGGCACCCCCGGTGGCGGCAAGACGAGTGGTGCCAAGCCGGAGGCGGAGCCCGCCGAGCCGGTCAGCGAAAAGGTCGCCGGTTAACGTTCCTGGGATGGAGGGGTTGGACATGAAGCTGGTGACCGCAGTCATCAAGCCGTACCAACTGGACGCGGTGAAGGAGGCCCTGCACGCCCTCGGGGTGGCCGGGCTGACCGTCAGCGAGGTTCAGGGGTACGGGCGGCAGAAGGGGCACACCGAGGTCTACCGGGGTGCCGAGTACACGGTCGAGTTCCTGCCCAAGATCCGGGTCGAGGTGCTCACCGACGAGATCGACGTCGACAAGGTGGTGGACGCCATCGTCGGAGCGGCCCGCACGGGCAAGATCGGTGACGGCAAGGTCTGGGTCACCGGTGTCGAAGAGGTCGTCCGGGTACGTACCGGCGAACGCGGCCTCGACGCACTCTGACGCGGCCACGACTGACATGACCTCGTTGATCAAGAAGAACGCGTCAGGACCCGCCGATGACGGCGACGCGAACCTCTTGATCAACGAGGTCGTCGGCGTTCCCGGGGGGATCGGGGAAGCGGCCCGGCGGGGGCGGGCCGCGGCCTACGACTCGTTCCTGCGGGGGTTGCTGCCGCCGCGGGACGGGGTGGCACTCCTGGCCGTCGGGGGCCTGGGTCGGCGGCAGTGTGCTCCGTACAGCGACCTCGACCTGGTGCTGGTGCACGCCGGGGTGCCCGGCACAGACGAGTTGGCCGCCTCGGTCTGGTACCCGATCTGGGACGCGGGCCTGCGGCTCGACCATTCCGTACGCACCGTCGCCGAGGCGCTCTCGGTGGCCCAGGACGACGTCAAGGTAGCCCTCGGGCTGCTCGACGCCCGGTTGATCGTGGGGGACCAGGCGCTGGCCGACGCGCTGATCCGCACCGCCGCCGATCATTGGCGGCGTACCGCCGTCCGGCACCTCGCCGGCCTGCGCGAGGTCACCGAGGCCCGCTGGCAGGCCCACGGTGAGCTGGCGTTCCTGCTGGAGGGCGACCTCAAGGAAGCCGCCGGTGGTCTGCGCGACGTGGGGCTGCTGCGGGCGATCTCCGCCGCCGGCATCACCGACGCGCTGCGTCCTGCCGTACGCGCCGCTCACCTGCGCCTGTTGGACACCCGCGACGCGCTGCACCAGCAGGTCGGCCGACGGGTCGACCGGCTGGTCGCCCAGGAGCGCGACGGAGTGGCCAACCTGCTCGGCCTGCGACAACTCCAGCCCGGCGCGTCCGAGGCCGAGGGGCGGCCGGGAGCCGTGGTGCACGACGGTGACGTGCTGCTGCGTCGGGTCGCCGGTGACGCCCGCACGGTCAGTCACGCCCTGGACGACGCCTTCCGGGCCGCCGACCGGCTGCGCTCCGGCCGCTCCCGCGGCGGCAACGGCCGTCCGGCCCGCCGCCCGGTCGCCCGCGACGTGGTCGAACACGACGGCGAGCTGGTGCTCGCCCGCACGGCGATCGGGGCACGCCCCGACCCGAGCCTCTCGCTGCGGGTGGCCGCCGCGTCGGCCACCACCCGAATCCCCATCGCGCGGGCCACGTGCGAGTGGCTGGCGGCGTACTGTCCGCCCCTGCCGGCCCCCTGGCCGGCCGAGGCCCGGGCCGCGCTGATCACCCTGCTGGGAGCCGGTCCCGGCCTGGTGCCGGCCTGGGAGACCTGCGACCGGTACGGGCTGGTCGACGGCTGGCTGCCCGAGTGGACCCGGCTGCGCAGCCTGCCCCAGCACAACCCGGTGCACCGCTTCACCCTCGACCGGCACCTCGTACAGACCGCGCACGAGGCCAGCCGACACGCCCGCGAGGTGGAGCGCCCGGACCTGCTGCTCCTCGGCGCTCTCCTGCACGACATCGGCAAGGGACTCCCCGGTGACCACAGCACCGTCGGCGTACCGGTTGCCCAGGCGGTGGCCACCAGGGTCGGTCTGCCCACCGCCGAGGTCGAGCTGATCGGCAAGCTGGTCCGGCTGCACCTGCTGCTGCCCGACGTGGCCACCCGCCGGGACCTGAGCGACCCGGTCACCATCGCCTCGGTGGTCGAGGCGGTCGAAGACACCGGCACCCTCGACGTGCTGCACGCGTTGGTCCGCGCCGACGCGGCGGCGACCGGGCCGGCGGCCTGGTCCGACTGGAAGGGCCGACTCGTCGCCGAGTTGGTCGCCCGGGTCCGCACCGCGCTGGACACCGGGGTACTCCCCGAGCCACCCGCCCCGGACCCGGAGCTGCTGGCCGGGCCCCTGCCGGTCGTCCACCTGACCGGCGACCGGGTGTCGGTCGCGGCGGCCGACCGACGGGGTCTGCTCGCCACTGTGGCCGGCTGCCTGGCCCTGCACCGGCTGGAGGTGATCTCCGCGGACGCCTCCGCCGTCGACGGCCGGGCCCTGGTCGAGTGCCGGGTGCAGCCCCGCTACGGCCTTCCGCCGGACCCGGTCCCGCTCCGCGCCGACCTGCGCCGGGCGGTAGCCGGCGACGTGTCGGTCACCCAACGGCTGCGGGGCCGTGCGCTCGCCAGCCGTGGCGGCGGCGCGGCTCCACGAGTGGTCTGGCACCGCGAGGCGGCCACTGACGCCGTACTGCTGGAACTGCGCGCCGCCGACGCCGCCGGGCTGCTCTACCGAGTCACCTGCGCTCTCGACGAGGCCGGCGCTCTGGTGCGGGCGGCCCGCATCTCCACCCTCGGCGCCGACGTGGTCGACGCCTTCTACCTGGTGGGCGGTTGGCCGGACGACGCCACCCGGGCCCGCCTGGAGGCCGCCGTCCTAGCCGCCGTCTGACCCACGGCGGCACCGTCGGCGTCGCTGTCGGCTGCGGCGCGCTGACCCGGCCGGCCGACTGGTCGCCGTGTGCCGCGCGGTGCGCCTGGATGCTCGCTCGGCCGCTCGGCCGCTCGGCCGCTCGGCCGCTCGGCCGGTCACTCCCACGAGCGTGATGCCTCACAGTCATCGTGATGCCTCACAGTCATCAGGCTCGTGAGGGCGTCCGACGCCAGCGCGGTGCGATCGGGTGTTTGGTCCCTGCGGCGGGTACGTCCGGGGGCGTAGCCGCGATGCCGCTCGTTGACGCACGTCAGATGGCCACGGCGCGGGCAGAATGACGGCCATGCGAGGCAGCGGGCAGTGGCGGTGGCCGGAGGTTGCGGCGGATGCCGTGCTCGCCCTGGTGCTGCTCGGGTTCGGATTGCTCGCCACCGGTCTGGCCGGGGACAACCAGCCGGGGTCGAGGCCGGTGGACGCCGTGAGTCGGGTGCTGATCACCGTCGCGGCGCTCGCCCTGCTGGTGCGGCGGCGTGCTCCGGTCGCCGTCCTCGCCGTGGTCACAGTGGCGACCTCGACGTACCTGCTGATCGGCTACCCGTACGGGCCGATCCTGGTCACGTTCCTCGTTGCGGTCTACACCGTGGCCGGGTGGCTGCCGGTGCGACCGGCGGCGCTCGCCACCGGTGGCGCGTTCGTTCTGTTGTTGGCGCACGTCTTCTTCGGGCGGGGGCCCGCGCCGGGTTGGACGGGAGTGCTGCCCGCGTCGGCCTGGGTGGTCGTACCGTTCGCGGTGGGGGTGGTGGTGCGGGTGAGCCGTGAGGCGACCGCGCGTACCCGTGCCGAAGAGGCCCGCAGCCGAGTTGAGCAGGCGCGACGGCAGGCCGACGAGGAGCGGCTGCGCATCGCGCAGGAGGTGCACGACGTGGTGGGGCACGGGCTGGCCGCGATCAGCATGCAGGCGGAGATCGCCCTGCACCTGCTGCCGAAGCGGCCGGAGCAGGCGGAGGTGGCCCTGACCGCGATCAGCCGGACCAGCCGCGAGGCGCTGGACGAGCTGCGGGTCACCCTGGGTGCGGTGCGGCGGGGCGCCGAGCGCGAGCCGGTACCCGGCCTGGCCCGGCTTCCCGCGCTGCGCGACCGGCTGGCCGGGGCGGGGCTCGCCGTCGAGGTGCGCGTCGTCGGGGAGCCCAGGGAGGTGCCGACCGCGGTCGACCTGGCCGCGTACCGGGTGGTGCAGGAGGCGTTGACAAACGTGCTGCGGCACGCGGGAGTGGCGAGCGCGGAGGTGACAGTGGACTACCGCGTCGACGAGGTGACCGTCGAGGTCACCGACCGGGGGGTAGGTGCCGACCGCGCCGGGACGGCTCCGGCCGACGGCGAGGGCGGCCACGGTCTGGCCGGCATGCGCGAGCGGGTCGCGGCGCTGGGCGGGCGGTTGACCACCGGGCCGCGCGCCGGGGGCGGGTTCCGGGTGTACGCCGGGCTGCCCGTGGAGCCGACCACGTGATCCGGGTGCTGATCGCCGACGACCAGGATCTGGTCCGGCTCGGGCTGCGCGCGCTGGTGGAGAGCGAGGACGACCTGGCGCTGGCCGGCGAGGCGTCCGACGGGCTGCGGGCGGTCGAGTTGGCCCACCGGGTTCGGCCGGACGTGGTGCTGATGGACATCCGGATGCCCGGCATCGACGGCATCGAGGCGACCCGCCGTATCGTCGCCGACCCCGACCTGACCGGCACGCGGGTGGTGATGCTCACCACCTTCGAGCTGGACGAGTACGTCTTCGACGCGCTGCGGCACGGTGCGAGCGGGTTCCTCACCAAGGACACCAGACCGACTGAGCTGCTGCGCGCGATCCGGCTCGTCGCCGAGGGGGAGGCGCTGCTGTCGCCGTCGGTGACCCGTCGGGTGGTGCGGGAGTTCGCCACCCGGCCGTCCCGGGTGCTTCGTCCGCACCCGCGACTGGAGGCGCTTACCGATCGGGAGCGTCAGGTCGTCGGCCTGGTCGGTGAGGGCCTGAACAACGAGGAGATCGCCGCACGGTTGGTGGTCAGCCCGGCGACCGCGCGGACCCACGTCAGCCGGGCGATGGGCAAGCTGGGAGCCCGGGATCGGGCCCAGCTCGTCGTGTTCGCGTACCAGTCGGGGTTGGTGTCGGGGTGAGGCCCGGGCCGGGCGACAGCGGCCCTACGGCCGGGCGGTTACCCTAGCGGTGGCCGGACTCCGCAGTGCCGGCCGCGTTGTGCCCGCCGGAACACTGACAAACGGGATGTTCGCGTGTTTGACACCTTGAGTGACCGCCTGTCCGGGATCTTCACCAAGCTCCGCGGCAAGGGGCGGCTCACCGACGCCGACATCGACGCCACCGCGCGCGAGATCCGCCTCGCGCTGCTGGAGGCGGACGTCGCGCTGCCGGTGGTCAAGGGCTTCATCGCGGCCGTCAAGGAGCGGGCCCGCAGCTCCGAGGTCTCCCAGGCGCTGAACCCGGCCCAGCAGATCATCAAGATCGTCAACGAAGAGCTGATCACTGTGCTCGGCGGCGAGGGCCGGCGGCTCCAGTTCGCCAAGCAGCCGCCGACCGTGATCATGTTGGCCGGCCTCCAGGGTTCCGGTAAGACGACCCTCGCCGGCAAGCTGGCCCGCTGGCTGAAGGGCCAGGGACACCAGCCGCTGCTCGTCGCCGCCGACCTCCAGCGCCCCAACGCCGTCGGGCAGCTCCAGGTGCTCGGTGGCCGGGCCGGTGTCGAGGTGTACGCCCCGGAGCCCGGCAACGGCACCGGTGACCCGGTGCAGGTGGCCCGCGCGTCGATCGAGCACGCGAAGCGCGCCGCCCGCGACATCGTCATCGTCGACACCGCCGGCCGCCTCGGCATCGACGCCGAGATGATGCAGCAGGCCGCCGACATCCGCGACGCCGTCTCGCCGGACGAGGTCATCTTCGTCATCGACGCGATGGTCGGTCAGGACGCCGTCCGCACCGCCGAGGCGTTCCGCGACGGCGTCGGCATCACCGGTGTGGTGCTCTCCAAGCTCGACGGCGATGCCCGTGGTGGTGCCGCGCTGTCGGTCCGTGAGGTCACCGGGCAGCCGATCCTGTTCGCCTCCACCGGTGAGAAACTGGAGGACTTCGACGTCTTCCACCCCGACCGGATGGCCAGCCGGATCCTCGGCATGGGCGACGTCCTCACTCTGATCGAGCAGGCCGAGCAGGCCTTCGACTCCGATCAGAAGGAGAAGATGACCGCCAAGCTGATGGGCGGTGAGCAGTTCACCCTTGACGACTTCCTCGAGCAGCTCATCGCGGTGCGGCGGATGGGCCCGATCGCCAACGTGCTGGCCATGATGCCGGGCATGGGGCAGATGAAGGACCAGCTCGCCGATCTGGACGACAGTCACTTCGACCGGGTCACCGCGATCATCAGGTCGATGACCCCGGGCGAGCGGACCAACCCGAAGATCATCAACGGTTCCCGCCGGGCGCGCATCGCCAACGGGTCTGGCGTCACCGTGATGGACGTCAACCAGCTGCTCAACCGCTTCGCCGACGCGCAGAAGATGATGAAGCAGATGGGCGGCATGATGGGCCTGCCCGGCGGTGGCCGCCGCAAGGCGACCAAGTCGCCGAAGAACAAGCGCAAGGGCACCAAGGGTGGCGGTCGTCCGCGTACCGGCGCCGGCGCCGGGATGCCCGCCGGTTTCCCGGGCGGCATGCCGCAGCTCCCGCCGGGGATGGACCCGAACGACCTCGCTGGCGGCCAGGGCCTGCCGCCCGGCTTCAAGCTTCCGAAGATCGACTTCAACAAGCTCGGCAAGGGCGGCGACAAGGGCCCGCGCTGACCTCGGTGCCGGTCGAGGACCACCTGCTCGCCCCCGACGGGGAGTGATCGGGTAGGACTGTGCGCATGGCTCTTCATGTGCGCGGCGTGCTGCTCCCCGACGACGAGGTCCGGGATCTCTGGCTGGTCGGCGACCGGGTGACCTTCACCCCCGTACCCGATGCCCGGACCGTCGTCGACGGCGGCTTCGTGTTGCCGGGGCTGGTCGACGCTCACTGCCACATCGGCATCGCCCGAGGTGGCGCCCCGATCACCTCACTCGACCAGGCCCGCGCGTTGGCCCACGTCGACCGGGACGCCGGGGTGCTGGCGATCCGGGACGCCGGCTCGCCGTACCCGTACCCCGAACTCGACGACGAGCCGGACCTGCCGCGACTGGCCCGCGCGGGCCAGCATGTCGCCCCGCCGAAGCGCTACCTGCGCGACATCGGGGTGGAGGTCGACGCGACCGAGGTGGCCGCCACTGTCGCCGCGCAGGCACGGGCCGGCAATGGCTGGGTCAAGCTGGTCGGCGACTGGATCGACCGTGGCGTCGGTGACCTGGCGCCGGCCTGGGACGCGGACACCCTCACCGCCGCCGTGCGGGCGGCGCACGACGCCGGGGTACGCGCCGCGGTGCACACCTTCTCCGAGTCGGCAGTCGAGATCATGGTGCGGGCCGGGGTGGACTCGGTGGAGCACGGCACCGGGCTCAGCCTCGACCTGATCGACGAGATGGCCCGCCAGGGCACCGCCCTGATCCCCACGATGATCAACATCGCCACCTTCGGGGGCATCGCCGAGCAGGCGCGAGGCAAGTTTCCCGGGTACGCCGACCACATGCTCGCGTTGCGCGACGGCTTCCCCGAGGTGGTGCGTGCCGCGTACGAGGCTGGGGTACCCATCTACGTGGGCACCGACGCCGGTGGCGGCATCGATCACGGGCTCGCCGCCGAGGAGATGCTGCTGCTGCACGAACGGGCCGGCATGGCACCGATCGACGTACTCGCCGCCGCCTCCTGGGGCGCCCGCGCGTGGCTCGGCTTCGCCGGCCTGGTCGAAGGCGGCCTCGCCGACCTGACCGTCTACCCCGAAGACCCCCGCAGAGACCTGCGCGTCGTCCGCGCCCCGTCCCGCACGATCCTTCGCGGCCGCGTCATCCGCTGACCTCCCGCGAGCGCCACACCGCCCGGGCCGGGCCGGGCCGAGCCGGCCGTGTCGCAAGATCGCGCTCGAACCAGGATGTAGTGGCCTCCGCGTTGGAGGATGCCACTACATCCATTATCGAGCGCGATCTTGACCTGGTTGCGAGATCAGCCGGGCCCCGAGAGAGAGATCCCCGCAACATCGGGGATGTTGCTGCCTCTTGCGCACCTGAGGCCGCAACATCCGGGAAGTTGCGCGGGCGCGGGGCGCGAGGGCGGGGTGGGGTGGGGGTCAGGGGAGTGGGCGGGCGGCGGCGCTGAAGAGGCGTACGGCGAGGTCGGCGAGGGCCGTGGCGGTCTGCTCGATCGGTTCGCGGGGGAGCACGATGTGGCTGACCACCAGGCGGACGATGGTGTCGGCGGCGAAGGTCAGCGCGGCCTGGTCCGCTCCGGGCAGGTGGTCGCCGGCCCAGTCGATCAGGGCGCCGGACGCCTCGGTGAGCACCACTTCGGCCCGGGTGGTGAGGTACGGCAGTAGTTCGTCCGAGCCGCCGCGGGCGCTGGTCAGGATCGCCTTGATCAGCGGGTTTTCCGCAGCCGTGGTGAGGGTGTTTGCGATGGCCGCGTACGCGCCGGCCCGCACGTCGGTGTCGTGGGCGAGCAGAGCGGCCCGGACGGCGCCGACGAACCGGTCCACCTCGGCGCGGGCGAGCGCCTCGGCCAGCCCTGCCTTGCTGCCGAACTCGTTGTAGACGGTCTGTCGGCTCACCCCTGCGGTGTTCGCGACGGCACCCATCCGGACTCCGTCCCATCCGGTCGCGACGGTCAGCGCGCGGGCGGCGTCGACGATGCCGGTCCGTACCGGGGTGGGGTCCCTCTGCTCAATCATGGTGGTCGAAGTGTAGGCCGGCGTGTCGGCCGGACCGGTCGACGATCGGGCCGGGTCAGCTGCCGGTGTCGGGCCACCCGGCGCACCCGGTTCGCGGCCTGGCGTGCCGGGTCGGGGGCCTCGGGCCCGGGGGTGGGAGCCGCTCCCCGGGCGTGCGGATGGAGGAAGGACATGGCGGCGGGGGCCGACGATGCCGCGCCCGAGCGCACCGCCCTGACGAGCGGCGCATAGTATGTGCGGTCATGGCACGCGTGCTCACTCCCCGTGCGGAGGATTTTCCCCGCTGGTACCAGGACCTGATCGCCAAGGCGAAGCTGGCCGACAACGGCCCGGTTCGCGGCACCATGGTCATCCGACCGGCCGGCTACGCCATCTGGGAGCGTATGCAGGCTGAGATGGACGCTCGGATCAAGGCGGCGGGGGCGGAGAACGCGTACTTCCCGTTGTTCATCCCCGAGAGCTACCTCAAGCGTGAGGCGGAGCACGTCGAGGGCTTCTCGCCGGAGCTGGCCGTCGTCACCCACGGTGGTGGCAAGCCGCTGGCGGAGCCGGTGGTGGTGCGTCCGACCAGCGAGACGGTCATCGGCGAGTTCATGGCCAAGTGGATCGACTCGTACCGGGACCTGCCGCTGCTGCTCAACCAGTGGGCGAACGTGGTCCGGTGGGAGCTTCGTCCGCGGATCTTCCTGCGTACCAGCGAGTTCCTCTGGCAGGAGGGGCACACCGCGCACGCCACCCGTGAGGACGCCCGGGCGTACGCGCGGCGGATCCTGCACGAGGCGTACGAGGACCTGATGGTCAACGTGATCGGCATTCCGGTGGTGGTCGGCCTGAAGACGAAGCGTGAGCGCTTCGCCGGGGCGACGGCCACGTACACCTGCGAAGGCATGATGGGCGACGGCAAGGCGTTGCAGCTGGGCACCAGCCACGAGCTGGGCCAGAACTTCGCCAAGGCGTTCGACATCAGCTACTCCTCCAAGGAGGGCGGCCGGGAGCACGCCTGGACCACCTCCTGGGGCACGTCCACCCGGATGCTCGGTGGCCTGATCATGGCGCACGGCGACGACAACGGCCTGCGCGTGCCGCCGAGGCTCGCGCCGATCCAGGCGTACGTCATGATCGTCAAGGACGGCGACGGCGTCGGCGAGGCGGCGGCCAAGCTGCGCGACGGCCTGCGCGACGCCGGTGTCCGGGTCGCGCTCGACGACCGGACCGACACCCCGTTCGGCCGCCGGGCCGTCGACGCCGAGCTGCGTGGCTATCCGGTACGCGTCGAAGTCGGCCCCCGTGACCTGGCCGTGGGCAACGCGACGGTGGTGCGTCGGACCGACGGTTCGAAGACCCCGACGCCGGTGGCGGACGTGGTCACCGCGGTGCTGGCCGCCCTGGAGACCGACCAGCAGGTGCTGCACGACCAGGCGCTGGCCAACCGCGAGTCGCGCACCGTCGAGGTGGCCACCCTGGCCGAGGCGATCGAGGCCGCCGCGACCGGCTGGGCGCGGGTGCCGTGGTCGGCGGTCGGCGTGGCCGGTGAGGCGGAGGCGAACGGTCAGGGCGTCACTGTGCGCTGCCTGCTGCGCGCCGACGGTTCGGTACCGGACTCGGAGGACGAGCCGGACCTGGTCGCCATCCTCGCCCGCGCCTACTGAGGTGCGGCCGGGCAACCCCGTCGACCGGTTCGAGCCGGGTCGGCTGATCATGCATCGGAACGTGCGGCACGGCCGGATCGGGTGGATCCGGCCGGCCCGCGTGGTCAGCGACGATGATCGAGGGTTGCTGGTCTGGATCGCCCGGGACTCGCCGGTGGCCCATGAGGTGACCGAGGCCGGGCTCAACATGCGGGCCATGCCTTTCGCCCAGTGGATCTCGTCGACCTACCGGTTGGCGCACGGACGCTGGAACGGCCCGCCGCTGTTGAAGTTCCTGCCCACGGGGGCGGCGCACTCCGTCTGGTGGTTCTCCGACGCCCAGGGCCGGTTCGCCCACTGGTACGTCAACCTCGAGGAGCCCGGTGTCCGCTGGGACGACGGCCCGGTGGCCGGCGTCGACGTGGTGGACCAGGACCTGGACGTGGTGGTGTGGCCGGATCGCAGCTGGGAGTGGAAGGACGAGGGTGAGTTCGTCGAGCGGCTCGCCTTCGGCGCCGACTACTGGGTGACCGACGAGAAGGCGGTCCGCGCCGAGGGGGAGCGGGTGATCGCGCTCGCCGAGGCTGGCGAGTTCCCGTTCGACGGCACCTGGTGTGATTTCACACCCCCACCGGAGTGGGGCATACCGGACAAACTGCCACCGGGATGGGATCGTCCGCCGGTGCGCTGAGCGGTGTCGAGGTCACCGGCAACGCGGTGTGCGGGTCCGATGCGGAAGATCGGCATCGGATCTGGCAGAATAGGTCGCTGGTATCCGGCGCGCGTCCGGCGCCCTCTAACCCGGGCGCGTCGCCAGTCCACCGAGTTGTCTCCGGCCCAACCCCACGGGTCCGGTCGGCGCTCACCCATGCACACCGCCCGCCTGGGCCGGTGAGATCGCAACAGGAGCGAAACAACTGTGGCCGTAAAGATCCGGCTCCTGCGGATGGGCAAGATCCGCAACCCGCAGTACCGCATCGTCATCGCCGACTCGCGCACCAAGCGTGACGGTCGGGCGATCGAGTTCGTCGGGGTTTACCAGCCCAAGGAAGACCCCTCGATCATCGAGGTCAAGTCGGAGCGGGTCCAGTACTGGCTGTCCGTCGGCGCTCAGCCGAGCGAGGCGGTGCAGCGTCTGCTGGAGCTGACCGGTGACTGGCAGAAGTACAAGGGCCTGCCGGCCCCGCCGCCGCTCCTGGTCGCCCCCGAGCGGGCCGACCGCAAGGCGGCGTACGAGGCTGAGGCGAAGGCCGCCGCCGGGCTCGCCCCGGAGACCCCGGCCAAGCCGGCCAAGAAGGCCGCCAAGGCTGCCGAGGCTCCGAAGACCGAGGCTCCGAAGACCGAGGCTCCGGCTGAGGCTCCGGCCGCCGAGGCGCCGAAGACCGAGGCTCCGGCCGCCGAGGCGCCGGCCGCTGCCGACGCCGGTGAGCAGGCCTGACATGCCACTGCGTCCGGCGTTGGAGCACCTGGTCAAGGGCATCGTCGACCACCCGGACGACGTCCGGGTGCGGTTGGTCGATTCCCGTCGGGGTAAGCGGCTCGAAGTCCGCGTGCACCCCGAGGACCTCGGCACTGTGATCGGGCGGTCCGGCCGGACCGCCAAGGCGCTGCGCCAGGTGATCGGCTCCATCGGCGGGCGCGGGGTTCGCGTCGACATCGTCGACTCGTACTGATGCAGCTCGTCGTCGGCAGGATCGGCAAGCCGCACGGTGTCCGCGGTGAGGTCACCGTGGAGGTGCGGACCGACGAGCCCGAGGCACGGTTCGCCCCCGGCACAGTGCTGCGCACTGAGCCGGGGGCGACGCCCCCGACTGCGTCCCCGCGCAGCAGCGGTGTGCTGCGCACTGAGCCGGGGGCGACGCCCCCGACTGCGTCCCCGCGCAGCAGCGGTGTGCTGCGCACTGAGCCGGGGGCGACACCCCCGCCGGCCAGCGATGAGCCCGGGGTGCCGTTCCGGGTGCCCGCGGAGCTGACCATCGAGGAAGCCCGCTTCCACCAGGGCCGGGTGCTGATCGCGTTCGAGGGCATCCCGGACCGCAACACCGCCGAGGCGCTGCGTGGGACGCTGCTCGTGGTGGACAGCGCCGACGTGACCCCACCGGACGACCCGGAGGAGTTCCACGACCACCAGTTGGTCGGGTTGGCCGTGGTGACCCCTGCCGGCGAACGCCTGGGCGAGGTCGCCCGCATCGACCACGCGCCCTCGTCCGACCTGCTGGTGCTGCGGCGCCCCGAGGGGCGTATCGCGTTGATCCCGTTCGTCCGGGCGATCGTTCCGGAGGTCGACCTGGCCGGCGGACGTGTGATCGTCGACCCGCCAGCCGGACTGCTCGACCTTTAGGACCAGCCCGCATGCGCGTCGACGTCGTGTCGATCTTTCCGGAGTACTTCGCCCCGCTGGACCTGTCGCTGATCGGACGGGCTCGGGCCAACGACGTACTCCAGCTCGCCGTGCACGACCTGCGGACCTGGACCCACGACGTGCACCGCACCGTCGACGACACCCCCTACGGTGGCGGGCCGGGAATGGTGATGCGCCCCGAGCCGTGGGGTGAGGCACTGGACGCCCTCGCGCCGCTCGACGCCCCGCCGCCACGGCTGCTGGTGCCGTCGCCGGCCGGTGCCCCCTTCACCCAGGCCATGGCGTACGAGTTGGCGGCCGAGTCGCATCTGCTCTTCGCCTGCGGCCGCTACGAGGGGATCGACCAGCGGGTCCTGGCGCACGCCGCCACCCGGATGCCGGTCACCGAGGTCTCGCTCGGTGACTACGTGCTCTTCGGCGGCGAGGTCGCGGTCCTGGTGATGCTGGAAGCGGTCACCCGGCTGCTGCCCGGGGTGCTGGGCAACGCGGGCTCGTTGGACGAGGAGTCGCACGCGCACGGGCTGCTGGAGGCGCCGATCTACACCAAGCCGCCGAGTTGGCGTGGGCACGACGTGCCGGACGTGCTCCGCTCCGGTGACCACGGCAGGATCGCCCGCTGGCGGCGCGAGGAGGGTCTGCTGCGCACGGCCGCCCGCCGGCCGGATCTGCTGGCCGCGCTGCCGGCCGATCGGCTCGACAAACGGGACATCGCGGCCCTGGACCAGGCTGGATTTCAACCTCCACCGGGGGATGTGGCAAAGTAGGGGGGTTGCCGCATCCGTCCGCGCCCGCGGTCGGCTGCGAGGATCCCCGACCGGGGTCGGTCCGCCGATCACCACCCGGGAATCAGAATCACCCACCCGCGCACCGAGTGACGGTGCGCCGTGAGCCTTACGAGGACGCAGCGATGAACATCCTGGACGCCCTTGACGCCCAGTCGAAGCGGACCGACCTTCCCGACTTCCGGGCCGGTGACACCGTCAAGGTGCACGCCCGCGTCGTCGAGGGCAACCGGTCCCGTGTCCAGATCTTCCAGGGCGTCGTGATCCGCCGCCAGGGTGACGGTCTGCGCGAGACCTTCTCGGTCCGCAAGGTCAGCTTCGGTGTCGGCGTCGAGCGGACCTACCCGCTCAACGGCCCGGGCATCGACCGGATCGAGGTCGTGACCCGCGGTGCCGTGCGTCGCGCCAAGCTCTACTACCTGCGCGAGCTCCGCGGCAAGAAGGCCAAGATCAAGGAGAAGCGGGAGAAGCAGCCCAGCTGACTTCCCGCTCGCCACGCCGCCCGAGCTGCGCGTATGCCGTACCGACCAGAGGGCACTACCCTGGTCGGTACGGGCGCAGCGAGGCAGCGGTCCCGCCCAGGTGGCGGGTAGTTGTCCACTACCGCCCGTGGAGCCTCGACGAGGCTCCCGGGCGGTGGTGTTTTCTGCGGACCGGGGAGTGGCGTGGTGCAGACGCTTGACGAGGACGGCACCGTCGATCCGTGGCGCCGACGGGCTCGCCGCACCCGCCGGCAGATGCCGCTCTGGCAGGAGTTGCCGCTGCTGCTGGTGGTCGCGTTCTGCCTCGCGGTGCTGATCCGCACCTTCCTGCTCCAGGCGTTCTTCATTCCGTCCGGCTCGATGGAGGACACCCTCCTCGTCGGTGACCGGGTGCTGGTCAACAAGGTCGTCTACGACGTTCGTGACCCGCTGCGCGGCGAGGTGGTGGTCTTCCGGGGCACCGACCGCTGGGCGCCGCAGGTCGACGAGCAGCCGAAGCCCGGCGTCGGCGGCCGGCTCGCCCGCACCGTCGGCGATCTGGTCGGGGTGAGCCGCCCCGGTGAGAAGGACTTCATCAAGCGGGTGATCGGTCTGCCCGGTGACCGGGTCAAGTGCTGCGACAGTCAGGGCCGGGTGACCGTCAACGGCGTCCCGCTCAACGAGTCGTACGTCCTGCGGGACTCACCCCTGGACCTGCCACCCAACCCGGCGGAGTGTCGCTCCCGGCGCTTCGACGAGATCGTCGTGCCACCCGGTCAGATCTTCGTGATGGGTGACCACCGTGAGGTCTCCCAGGACGCGCGTTGCCAGGGGCCGGTGCCGATCGACAACGTGGTCGGCCGGGCCTTCATGGTGGTCTGGCCGTCGTCGCGGTGGAGCGCGCTGTCGGTGCCGTCCACGTTCGATGACGTCTCCGGGCCGGCCACGGCGTCCCCCGGTGCGACTCCGGCGCGACCGACTCCGCAGGGCGGTGTGCTGCTGATGCTTCCGTTGGCAGCCGCGCTACGTGGTTCCCGCGCGTTCCGGACGGTGCCGTCCAGCCGGGCAACGTAGGCTCCTTGGCGTGATTGACGAGCAGACCGACAAGCCGCGCAGCTCCTTCTGGAAGGAGCTGCCGATCCTGCTGGGTGTGGCGATCCTGGTCGCGGTGCTGGTCCGCGCCTTCGTGCTGCAGACCTTCTTCATCCCCTCCCCGTCCATGGAAAACACTCTCAAGATCGATGACCGGGTGCTGGTCAACAAGCTGGTCTACGACTTCCGGTCACCGCACCGCGGCGAGGTGATCGTGTTCAAGGCACCGACCGCGTGGAGCGGCAACCCCGACGGTGAGGACTTCATCAAGCGGGTGATCGGCACCCCCGGCGACCACGTGGTCTGCTGCGACCCCGAGGAACGGCTGGTGATCAACGGCAAGTCGCTGGACGAGCCGTACATCTTCTCCATGGACGGGATTCGCGACAAGGCCGCCGACCAGGAGTTCGACATCACCGTGCCGGAGGGCCGGCTGTGGGTGATGGGCGACCACCGCTCCGCCTCCGGCGACTCACTTGAGCACTGGCAGCAGTCCCAGCAGGACATCACCGAGGCCACCATCCCCGAGAAAGATGTGGTCGGGCGGGCGTTCACCGTCTTCTGGCCGGTCAACCGGGCCACCTGGCTGACGGTGCCCGACGGGTTCGACGGCATCCCCAAGCCGTAGGCCGACGGGGCGTGGGCGATCCGCCGTCGGTCTGGCAGGCTGGTGCGGTGACCGTCTACACCCCTCGACGCGCGGCTCGCGTGCTGCTCGTCGACGCGGCCGGCCAGGTGCTGCTGTTCGAGGGCTTCGACCCGGCTCGACCTGGGCACCACTACTGGTTCACGCCGGGCGGTGGGCTGGATCCGGGAGAGGCGCCGGCGGTTGCCGCTGCCCGGGAGTTGGCCGAGGAGACCGGGCTGCGGGTCGACCCGGCCGAGTTGGGCGAGCCGGTCTGGTCCGACACGACCGAGTTCCCGTTCGACGGCGGGTGGTATCGCCAGGTGCAGGATTTCTTCGTCCTCCGGGTGCCGTCCTGGGAGGTGGACACGGGTGGCTTCAGTGACATCGAGCAGCGCAGCATCGCCGGTCACCGCTGGTGGCTGCCGGACGCCCTCGTGGCCAGCGGCGACCGCTTCTACCCCGCCGAATTGCCCGCGTTGCTGAGCCAGTTCCTGCCCCCGACCTCCGGGGTGGAGACGTCGTGCTGACCCCACCGCGCACCGTGGTGCGCCGCGAGGCCGGCCTGTACGCCCTCGAACGGGCGTTGCAGCGGCGCGGCTTCCGACACGTCGCCGGCGCCGACGAGGCCGGCCGGGGGGCGTGTGCCGGTCCGCTGGTCGCCGCCGCGGCGGTGCTGCCCGAGGGTCGGCGCGGCGAGATCGAGGGGCTGGCCGACTCGAAGCTGCTCACCCCGGCCAGCCGGGAACGGGTGTACGCGGAGGTGGTGGACCGCGCGCTCGCGTACGCCGTTGTGGTCATCCCGGCCGAGGAGGTCGACGCCCGGGGTCTGCACGTGTGCAACCTGGCCGCGATGCGCCGGGCGCTCGCCTCGCTCACCACCCGCCCGGAGTACGTGCTGACCGACGGGTTCGGCGTGGACGGCCTGGGCGTGCCCGGGTTGGCGGTGTGGAAGGGCGACCGGGTGGCCGCGTGTGTGGCGGCGGCCAGTGTGCTGGCCAAGGTCACCCGGGACCGGCTCATGGTGGAGTTGGACGGGGTGTTCCCGGCGTACGGCTTCGCCGAGCACAAGGGCTACATCACCCCGGAACACTCGGCCGCGTTGCGGGAGCACGGGCCGTGCCGGGAGCACCGGTTCTCGTACGTCAATGTCGCCGCGGTCTCCGGCCGCGACGGCCGGCCGCCGCGCGCCCGACGGCCCGGCGGCCACGGCCCGGACGAGCCGATGGAGCGCTCGTGGGCGTCAGGGGGTACCGTCGGCGTGGCGTTGGGCGAGCAGCCTCGGCCTCCGACGCCGGTGGGGGAAGATGTGGCCATGGAAGGCGGAGTGCGATGAGCGCGGAAGATCTCGAGAAGTACGAGACCGAGATGGAGCTGCAGCTCTACCGGGAGTACCGCGACATTGTCCGCCAATTCTCCTACGTGGTGGAGACGGAGCGCCGGTTCTACCTGGCCAACCAGGTCGACCTGCACGTGCGTAACTCCGACGGCGAGGTCTACTTCGAGGTCGAGATGCACGACGCCTGGGTATGGGACATGTACCGTCCTGCCCGCTTCGTGAAGAACGTCCGGGTGATGACCTTCAAGGACGTCAACGTCGAGGAGCTCGAGAAGCCCGACATCTCACTGCCCGCCGACTCTGGCTTCGGCGGCTGAGCGCACCCGAGCCGCCGGGCCGTGCCACGGGGCCCCCACCCGTGGCCTGACACTCGCCGCCGATCACTCGGTCGGCACCACGACCTCGACCCGCTGCACCATGTTGTTGGCGAAGCCGCCACGGTTCCACTGTTGCTCGACCGCCTGGGTCCGCCCGGACGCGTCGGTCGCCCGCGCGCCGAGCACGTACCGGCCGGGGGTGGCGACCCACTCGTGCCGCCAGCGCCGCCAGGCGAAGTCCCCCGCGTCCGCCGGGTCCAGCTCGGCCGGCACCCAGCTCCGCCCGCCGTCGGTGGTCACCTCCACGGCGACCACCGGGGCGTGCCCCGACCAGGCCCGACCATCCAGCGTGCACGGGCCCTGTCGCAGCACCCGACGACGGGACATGAAGTCGGGGAAGCCGGGCGGACGGACCAGCGCCCGTGGCTCGATCCGGGTGACCGGCACGCCCGGGTCGTCCGCGTCGCGACGTACGCGGTAGGCCACCGCGTTCTGGTACCCCTCGAACGGCTCGGTCCGCAGCTCGATCGAGTGGACCCACTTCACGTGCGCCATTCCGTACCAGCCCGGCACGATCAGCCGCAGCGGCGCGCCATGCTGCGGCAGCAGGGGAGCGCCGTTCATCTCGTACGCCAGCAGCACCTCCTCGCGCAGCGCGTCGGCGACCGGAAGCGCCCGCTGGTAGTCCTGCTCGATTCCACGCTCCACACCGTGATCGGCGCCGGTGAAGACCACGTCCACCGCATCCGGGTCGACGCCCGCCTCCCGCAGCAGCGGAGCGAGGGGGGTGCCGGTCCACTCCGCGTTGCCGACCGCCTCGACCAGCCAGGGCTGGCTGACCGGTCGAGGGTGCAGCAGGGCTCGCCCATTGCCGGCGCACTCCAGTGTCACCTGCCGGGTGACGCGGGGCCGCTCGCGCAGATCGGCGAGGGTGACAGTCAACTGACTGTCGACCGCGCCGCCGATGGTCAGTGTGTGCGTCTCCGGGTCGAGCTCCGGGATGTCGTAGTGGATCAGCAGGTAGTGCAACCCGGCCGGGGTGACGTCGTAGCGCAGCGCCTCCAACGGGATGCCGTGGTTGCGGGCCGCGAGCTGCAGCTCCTCGGCGCTGATCGTCTCGTCCGGCTCCGCGAGCCGGGACGGGCCGCTCACGTCGGCCACAGTGGGCCCGGTGGGGGACGACGTCCGGTCATCGAGAGTGGTCATGCGGCCTCCCCGGCACAGACGGCGGCACCCGCCGTACGCGGCCCAGCCTAGGCCCTGCGTGGCGGCCCGAGAACGGCACCGGAGCTGCGGCCGCGTTCTCGCGGCGGGCCGTGGCCATCGTTCCGCCGTCTCGGGCATAGCAGATCATCGAGGGCGTCGGGTGGTCGTCCACAGCGCCTCCGGTTGTCCACAGCCTCGTCGGCCGGGCTGGCGGACGACCCGGCGTCGGCCGGAGGCTGCCGTCATGCGACAGCCATCCGTCCGCTCGATCCGCCGCACTGTGCTGCTCTGCGCCGCGCTCCCGCTCGCGCTGACCGTCCAGCTCTGCGGGCTGGCGGTGCTGGCAGCGGCGGTGCCCGGCCAACCCCCGACCCCGACCGTGCCGGTCGCGGCCCTGGGGGAGCCGATCGTCGCCCCGACGCCCGCCGGGCGGTTTCGCTGGCCGCTCGACGGGCCACCCCGTCCGGTGCGCCGCTTCGACCCGCCGCCGCGACCGTGGCTGCCCGGCCATCGCGGCGTCGACCTGGCCGCTCCCGCTGGCGCGGTGGTCCGCAGCGCCGGGCCGGGCACCGTGCTCTTCGCCGGTCTGGTGGCCGGTCGACCAGTGGTCACCGTGGGGCACGCCGACGGGCTGCGGACCACTCACGAGCCGGTCCGACCCGGCGTACGCTCCGGCCAGCCGGTCACCGCCGGCGCGCCGCTGGGCGAGCTGCTGCCCGGGCATCCGGGGTGCCCGGCCGAGGCGTGCCTGCACTGGGGCCTGCGCCGCGGCGAGGACTATCTTGACCCGCTGGCCCTGCTCGGCCTCGGCCCGGTGCGCCTGCTCCCGGTCGGCCCGGCCCGGGTGTCCGCTCCCGGCCGTCCGGTCAGCGCTGGGCGAGCAGTGCCGGCAGCCGTGCTGCCAGCCGTTCGTACTCGTCGGTGGCGTTGTAGACCTGGCCGGTGAGCCGCAGCCACCCCCGGCCGTTCCAGCTCATCACCGCCACCTCGGCGGCGAGCCGCTCACCGATCCGCGCCTGCAACGCCCGCGCCGCGTCGATCGTGGTGCCAGTGCCGGCCGGCAGCGGGATGAGCCGCAGAGCCACCCCCGACCCGCCGGGGTCGGGCAGATCGGCGGGGGCCACCCCCAGGGCGTCCCCCACCACCCGCTGGCCGTACGCGGCGAGCGCCGCGTTGTGCGCCCGCACCCGGTCGACGCCGAGGCTGCGCATCGTGAACAGGCCCGCCGGGGCGGCCAGCCAGGACGTGTAGTCGAGCGTGGCCTGCCACTCGAGCCGGGCCGGGAAACCCGACTCCTGCTCCCAGGACACCACCAGCGGCTCGATCCGGTCCCGCCACTGCGGTGCCACAGCCAGCAGGGCGGTCCCACGCGGTGCGAACGCCCACTTGTGCAGGTTGCCCACCCAGAAGTCCGCGCCGATGCCGGCCACCGAAATGGGCAGCATGCCCGGGGCGTGCGCGGCGTCCACCAGGACCGGCACGCCGTGTTCGCGGGCCACCCCGACGATGGCGGCGGTCGGAAAGAGCTTCGCGGTGGCCGAGGTGAGCTGGTCGATGACGAGCAACCGGGTCCGCCCTGGGCGCAGGCCGGCGCGGATGCTCTGCACGATCTGCTCGTCGGTGGCGGTCAGGGGGATCGGCAGGCCTCGGCTGACCGCGCCGGTGCGGCGGCACTCGCGTTGGATCGCCAGGCTCACCGCCCCGTACTCGTGGTCGGTGCTCAGCACCTCGTCGCCGGCCTTGAGACCAATCGACTGGAGCACCACCGCGACGCCGGTGGTGGTGTTGCCCACCAGGGCGCTGCCGTCCGGGTCGGCGCCCAGGAACCCGGCGAGGTGCCGGCGGGTGTGCGCGATCCGGTCCACCAGCCCCTGGGTGAAGAAGCGCAGCGGGTTCGCCTCCATCTCGTCGCGCAGCCGCTGCTGGGCGCGCTGCACGTTGATCGGCACCGCGCCGAACGAGCCATGGTTGAGGTGGCTGACCGCCGGGTCCAGGGAGAAGAGCAGGCGGGCGCCCGGGATCGGCTCAGGAGGATTCGGGACGCTCACCTGATGATCGTAACCGCCACGCTCGCGCGCCCGCGGCCCTTGATCAGGGCGGGCGTGCGCGCTCTCCGGCCCTTGATCAGGCGCGCGGGTGCGCCTGCCGGTAGGCGGTACGCAGCCGCTCGACCGAGACGTGGGTGTAGATCTGCGTGCTCGCCAGCGACGAGTGGCCGAGCAGTTCCTGCACGGCGCGCAGGTCCGCGCCACCCTCCAGGAGGTGGGTGGCAGCGGAGTGGCGCAGATCGTGCGGGCTGGTCGGGGGGAGCCCGGCGGCCTCGGCGTACGCACCGACAACCTGACGGGCGGTCGTCGGGTTGAGCCGACCACCCCGCGCACCCAGCAGCAGCGCGTCGCCGGAGCGGGCGCCCACCATCACCGGGCGGCCACGGCGCAGCCAGTCGTCCAACGCCCGCTGGGCGGGCACCCCGTACGGCACCGAGCGCTCCCGCCCGCCCTTGCCGAACACCCGGATCACCCGTCGGCCGTGGTCGACGTCCCCGACGTCCAACCCACAGGCCTCGCTGACCCGTACGCCGGTCGCGTAGAGCAGCTCCAACAGCACCCGGTCCCGGAGCGGAACCGCCTCGGCGGCTTCGCTCGGGCCCGACTCCGTTGGCGGGTTCGGGGGAGGTGCCTGCCGGGACGGCGCCTCGACCAGAGCGGCGGCCTGATCGGCGCGCAGCACGCTGGGCAGATCCCGGTGCGCGCGAGGGCTGGCCAGCGCGGCGCCCACGTCGGCGGGGAGCAGGCCGGCCCGGTGTGCCCAGGCGCTGAATGCCCGCGCCGACGCGGCCCGCCGGGCCAACGACGTGCGGGCCGCACCCGTGGTGCGCTGCCGCGCCAGCCAACTGCGCAGCACTGACAGGTCCAGCTCGGCGAGGTCGACGCAGCCCATCCGGACGGCGTGGTCGAGCAGCGAGACCAGATCGGTGACGTACGCGCGGACGGTGTGCGCCGAGCGGTTACGGACCCGGGACAGGTGCTCGGCGAAGTCGTCGACAGCGTCGCGCAACGCTGGCGGGAGTGCCTGGTGCATGGCCCGGGTGCCCCGGTCCGGTCGGCTCATCGTGGCCACGCCGACGTGCCGGCCGGTTCCTCGGCCCCGGCACCCTCACTGACGGCTGACACGGCACCAGCCTACGGCCGGTCCGCGGCCGCCACCGAACACGACGCTGCCGGCGTCCACCCCCGACTAGCGGCGGTTGTTCCTCTTGCTCAGCAACACGACCAGGCCGACAACGAGCACGGCGGTCACGGCGAGACAGCAGAGCACGCTGATGTGCCACGGCTTGATTGCACCCATGAGCGGGCACGGTACCGGCAGTGTCGGCTGGCCGGGATCCCGACGGCGAGAGGCTGCCAGGATCCCGACCGCGAGAAGGCACGGGTATCCGGACGACCACGCCGGCCGGGCTGCGCTGACGCATCCCTTCAGGCAACAGGCCGACCGGACGTCTCCGCCGCCGCACGCTGCTGTCTGGCGGGTACGGCGAGGGCGTAGCCGTCGTCACGACGGACCACCATGGACAGTTCCTCCAGCAGAGACAGCTTGCGCAACGCGGTCCGTACGTCGACGCCGGCGCGCGCGGAGAGCCGGTCCACGCCCATCGCGCCACGGCGGGGCAGCGCCTCCAGCAGCGACCGCGCGTCGTCATCCAACGCGTCGGTGGCCCGCTGCGGTCCACGCGCCAGCGGGGCCAGGTCCGCGCCGATCCGACCCACCTCCTCCAACACGTGCGCCACCCCGGTGACCAGCCGGACCTTGTCGGGGAACTCGCGCAGGAACTCGTGCGCGCCGACGGACATCGCCGAGGTCACCGGCCCCGGCACCACCATGGCCACCCGATCGGCGTGGACGGCTCGCCGCGCGGTCTGCGTCGCGCCACTGCGCGCCGACGCCTCCACCACGACGGTGCCCCGGGTGCCCGCGGCGATCACCCGGTTGCGGATCAGGAACCGGGGCCGCAGCGGCTCGGCACCGGGCGGCCACTCGCTGACCAGCAGCCCCGTCTCGGCGATCCGGTCGAAGAGCGCGGCGTTGCCCATCGGGTACGGACGGTCGAGCCCGCAGGCGAGCACCGCGACGGTCAGACCGCCAGCGGTGAGTGCGCCCCGGTGGGCGGCGGCGTCGATGCCGAACGCGCCACCGGACACGATTGTCCAGTCCCGCTCCGCCAAGCCGTACCCCAGCTCGGTCGCGACGTGCTGCCCGTATCCGGTGGCCGCCCGCGCCCCGACCACGGCCACCGAACGATCCAGAGCCTCGCCGAGCGGCCAGCTCCCGCGCACCCAGAAGCACAGCGGCGGGGCGGTCTCAGCGTCCACCCGGCGGCTGACGTCCGGCAGCCGCAACGCGGCCAGGCTGGCGACCTGGGCCGGCCACTCCTCGTCGTCCGGCGTGACCAGGCGGGCACCCAGTCGGTCGGCCCGCTCCAGGGCCTCCACGGCCACCGCCCTCGCGTCGCCGGCCGCCGAGCGTGCGGCGACAGTGGTGTGCAGCCAGCCGTCCGGACTGCCCCCGTCGAGCAGCAGTTCCAGGGTTTCCACCGGACCGTGCCGTTCGACCAGGTGATGCACAGCGCGCGTGCCCGGCTCGGCCAACCAGGTCAGGGCGACCCGGGCCAGCCGTCGTTCCTCCTCGGCGCTCATGCCGCCTCCCCCGTCCGTAGTTGAAGCGCCTCCCGGACGTCGTCCTGGTCAGGTCGGTCGCGGCCGTCGAGATCGGCGATGGTCCAGGCCATTCGGATCACCCGGTCGAAGCCGCGCGCCGACAGCGAGCCGGAGTCGAGCCGGCCCCGCAGTTCCACGGTGACCCGGGCCGGTAGCCGCCACGGCGGTCGGCGCAGGTGCGGCCCTTCCACCTCGGCGTTGAGCCGTCGGCCGAGGTCTGCCCAGCGGCTGGCCGCCGCCTGCCGGGCCGCCGCCACCCGGGCGGCGACCGTCGCCGAGGGTTCGACACCGCCGTCGGTCGCCATCAGCTCGGCCGCCCGCACCGGCATCAGCCGCACCTGGACGTCGATCCGGTCGAGCAGCGGCCCGGAGAGCCTTCCCAGGTAGCGGCGGCGAGCCAGCGGCGAACACTCGCAGTGCGCGTCGCCAGCCGGTTTTGCGCACGGACACGGGTTGGCAGCCAGCACCAGCTGGGTCCGGGCCGGATAGACGGTGCCGCCCCCGCTGCGGCTCAGCTGGATGCGGCCGTGCTCCAGCGGCTGGCGCAGCGCCTCCAGCGCGCCCTTGCTGAACTCGGGAGCCTCGTCCAGGAAGAGCACCCCGCGATGCGCCAGCGACACCGCGCCGGGTCGGGCCAGCCCCGAGCCACCCCCGACCAGCGCCGGAACGGTCGCGGTGTGGTGCGGCGCCTGGAACGGCGGGCGACGCAGCAGCCGACCACCCGGCGGCAGCAGCCCGGCGACCGAGTGCAGCGCGGTGACCTCCAGCGCCGCGTCGTCGTCCAGTTCGGGCAGGATCGACGGCAGCCGTTCGGCGAGCATCGTCTTGCCGGCGCCCGGTGGGCCGAGGAGTGCCACGTGGTGCCCGCCGGCCGCGGCGACCTCCAAGGCGCGCCGACCCAGCTGCTGCCCGGCGACGTCGGCGAGATCCGGCCCACCGCTCAGCGGCTCCGGGATGTCCGCCGGTGGTTCGATCAGCGGGGTCCCGTCCCGAACGAAGGCGACGAGCCGGTGCAGGTTGTCCACCGCTCGCACCCGTACGCCGGGGATGACGGCGGCCTCGGCGGCGTTGCCGACCGGGACGATCACCCGCGCGACGCCGGCCTGGGCCGCGGCGGCGACCATCGGGAGTACGCCGCGCACCGGCCGGACCGTCCCGTCGAGCCCCAGCTCGCCGAGGACCACCACTCCCTCCAGCGGGAGCAGCGGCAACTCACCCGAGCCGCCCAGCAGCGCCGCGGCGATGGCCAGATCGAAGGCCGAGCCGAACTTCGGCAGCGTGGCGGGCAGCAGGTTGAGGGTGATCCGCCGGTTGGGCCAGCGCTGGCCGGAGTTGACCACGGCGGCGCGGACCCGGTCGCGGGCCTCGTGCAGGGCGGTGTCCGGCAGGCCGGAGATCACCACCGCCGGCAGGCCGGCGGCCAGGTCGGCCTCCACCTCGACGAGGTGTCCGGTCACCCCGACCAACCCCACGCAGAGCACCTTGGCGTAGCTCACGGCACATCACCGATCCTCCGGAAACGCATGTCAGAACGCGCCCTTGAGGTGGTCGACCTGCGCCGGACCCGCGTCGGGCAGCCGCACCGACAGCACGTCGAAGCGCACCTCCTCGGCGGTCGTGCCGGTCTCGGTCAGCCACCGCGCGGCGAGCCCTCGCAGCCGGCGGGCCTTGGCCGGTACGACCGCCTCGGCCGGGGTGCCGAAGCCCTCACCCCGGCGGGTCTTCACCTCGCAGAAGGCGAGCACAGGCCCGTCCCACGCGATGATGTCGATCTCTCCGGCCGGGCAGCGCCAGTTCCGGGCGATCGGGCGCAGCCCGGCCTCGGTCAGGTGCCGGGCCGCACATTGCTCGCCGTACGCGCCAACCGCCTGGTTCCGCTTCGTCATGGCCGGCACGGTGCCCGCCGGAGGGTGGTCGCCGCGACCCGGCAGCAGCCCGCCTGTGGACAACAGGGGTGCTGTGGACAGTCGGACGATCATGCCCGCGCTGTGCTACGGGGCCACCCGTGTCCGCGCTGCCCCGACGATCGAGGGCCCGTTCGGCGGGGCTGAAATGGCGCGGGCGTGGCCGGTCGCATACGGTGCCTGACGTGGACGGACGACGGAGTTTCCCGGAAGATCAGGAGTCGCGCTGGTACCCCGACGAGCGGGGTCGCGGTTACGGCGAGTCGGACTGGCGTGGCGCGGGCGACCCGCGGTACCGGGACGGTGAGATCCCCGAGCCGCGTGGCGCTGAAGACGACCGCTCCGTCGAGGACACCGGCGTCGGCCGCCGGCGCGAGCCGGACTCGGGACGCTTCGGCGCCGTCGACGAGAGCCGCTTCGGTACGCCGGAGTCGGATTCGGGTCGCCTGAGCGCGGTGGACGTGGGCCGCTTCGGTACGCCCGAGTCGGACTCGGGTCGCTTTGGCGCCCTGGACGCTCAGACCGGTCGGTTCGGCGGGAGCGAGGCTGATTCGGGGCGTTTCGGCGCGGTCGACCCGTTGGGTGTGGCGCGGCCGGAGGCGGACGGTTACCGGGCCACCCGGTCGCGGCGGGCGGACCGGGACCCGTCGGAGACCTCCGGAGAGCTACCCGGACGCCGAGCCGCCCGAGAGACGACCACGGCGGGATCTCCGGTGACCAGCGCGGCGCCGGAGACCACCCGCGACAGCACGTCGACAGCGCCGGCCGGCGTGCTCGCTGACCAGGCTCGTCCCGCTCCGCTCGGTGGGTACCCGATCATCGAGCCGACCCGGGGTGGCGTCGACACGCCGCATCCGCTGGAGATGCCGACCGGCCCGATGCCCGGGATCGGCCCGCGACCCGACCTGCCCGCAGGTGAGCCACCGGTGTATCCGCCGGCCGCCGACGGCGTCTATCGGACCAGGCGACCGGTGCTGGCCGTACTCTTCGCTCTGTTGGTGTTGGTCTTCGAGGTCCCCGCGTTGCGGGTGCTGCTCGCGGGCGTGACCGGCGACCCGGTGGACGCCGGGAACGTGGTGGTGGGTATCGCCCTGGTTGCCGGACTGCCGATCTTCGCGACCGGGCTGTACGGGCTACGAACCGGAGGTCTGGCGCTCGCCGACAACGGTCGGGGCTGGCTGCGCCCACCGACGGCCTACCTGACCGTCGGCCTGGTGCTCTTCGTGGCCGCCGCGCTCGCCGCCGGCTGACCCGGCCCGCGCAACTCGCGCGAGAGAGCGGCGGGCGGCGGAGCAGCACGCCACGCGCACCCCGGGGCGGCTGAAAGGGTGAGGGGCGTACACTGGCCAACTGGCGACCGCCTCGTGCGGTCGACCTCGCGCGCCCTCTTCACGAATCGTCGTGGAGCGACGGCCTCCCTGGTCCCGATCTTGATCGGGTCCACCATGGGTCGGCGACCAGGCGCCAGGACGCCCGGCCACCGGCCGGGCGTGACAACCAGGGACCTTGAGGAGTACCCCAACCATGGCCGTCGTGACCATGCGTCAGCTGCTGGAGAGCGGTGTCCACTTCGGGCACCAGACCCGGCGCTGGAACCCGAAGATGAAGCGCTTCATCATGACCGAGCGCAACGGCATCTACATCATCGACCTGCGCCAGACCCTCGAGTACATCGAGAAGGCGTACGAGTTCGTGCGTGGGACCGTCGCCGAGGGCGGCAGCATCCTGTTCGTCGGCACCAAGAAGCAGGCCCAGGAGGCGATTGCCGATCAGGCGACCCGGGTCGGCCAGCCGTACGTCAACCACCGCTGGCTCGGTGGCATGCTGACCAACTTCCAGACCGTTTACAAGCGGCTCCAGCGGATGAAGGAGCTGGAGGGCCTGGGTGACCTCAGCGGCACCGCCGCCGGTTACACCAAGAAGGAGACCCTGCAGCTCTCCCGCGAGAAGATCAAGCTGACCCGCACCCTCGGTGGCCTGCGGGACATGCAGAAGCTTCCCGCCGCGGTGTGGATCGTCGACACCAAGAAGGAGCACATCGCCGTCGACGAGGCCCGCAAGCTGGGCATCCCGGTGATCGCGGTGCTGGACACCAACTGTGACCCGGACGAGGTCGACTTCCCGATCCCGGGTAACGACGACGCGATCCGCTCGGCGGAGCTGCTGACCAAGGTCGTCGCCGCCGCCGTCGCGGATGGTCTGATCGCGCGCTCCGGCCGTCGCCGGGGCAACGACGAGAAGCCCGAGGGTGTCGCGAGCGACGAGCCGCTGACCGAGTGGGAGCGCGAGCTGCTGGAGCCGAAGAAGGCCGACGAGGCCGCCCCGGCCGAGCAGCCCGCCGCTGCCGCCACCGAGCAGCCCGCCGCCGCCACCGAGCAGCCCGCCACCCCGGAGCAGCCCGCGCAAACCGCCACCGAGCAGCCGGCGGCCGCCACCGCGGAGTGATCGCACCGTCGCTGCCCCGCCGTCCGTTTTCGCGGACGGCGGGCGGCGACGGTACGCCGGGCACTATCCGCCCGGATCCGGGTAACCGGCACCTCTGACCATCCACACGCCGTCTCAACATCGAAGAGAGAGCCATGTCCCAAATCACCGCCGCGGACGTCAAGAAGCTCCGCGACCTCACCGGCGCCGGCATGATGGACAGCAAGAAGGCGCTGACCGAGGCCGAGGGCGACTTCGACAAGGCCGTCGAGATCCTGCGCGTCAAGGGCGCCAAGGACGTCGGCAAGCGGGCCGGCCGTACGGCTGCGAACGGCCTGGTCGCCCACTCCGGCAAGGCGCTGCTCGAGCTCAACTGCGAGACCGACTTCGTCGCCAAGACCGAGTCGTTCATCGCGCTGGGCCAGCAGCTGGTCGAGCACGGTGAGCGCGCCGGCGTGAACTCCGCCGAGGAGCTGCTCGCCTCCGAGCTCGACGGCAAGGTCATCGCGGACCTGATCCAGGAGCAGTCCGCCAAGATCGGCGAGAAGCTGGTGCTCAACCGGTTCGCCCGGGTCGAGGGCACCACCGCCGTCTACCTGCACCGCAAGGCCCAGGACCTGCCTCCGGCCGTCGGCGTGCTGGTGTCGTACACCGGCAAGACCGACGAGGCCGGCGACGCCGACGCCCGTGGTGTGGCGATGCAGATCGCCGCGATGCGGCCGAAGTACCTCACCCGGGACGAGGTTCCGGCCGAGGTCGTCGAGTCCGAGCGGCGCATCGCCGAGCAGACCGCCCGCGAGGAGAACAAGCCCGAGGCGGCCCTGCCGAAGATCATCGAGGGTCGGGTCAACTCCTTCTTCAAGGACTTCGTCCTGATCGAGCAGTCGTCCGTCTCCGACAACAAGAAGTCGGTGAAGCAGCTGCTGGCCGAGGCCGGCATCGAGGTCACCCGCTTCGTGCGGTTCGAGGTCGGCCAGGCCTGAGCCGCCACCGGGCGCCACGCGCGCCCGTGGGCAGAAGACGTCAACGAGGAGGCCGCCGGTGTACGTGACAGGCACCGCGGCCTCCTCGTCACATAGGGTCGGCAGCGGCAGGTTCGCGGTACGCGCCGCACGGGGCGTGCGCGTGGGGAAGGGCGGGGCGGATGACGCAGGTTGTGAGTGACCGGACGCTGGAGCTGGACGATCCGACGGCACCGCCGCCGGGGCGCGCCCGCCGGGTGGTGCTGAAGCTCTCCGGTGAGGTCTTCGGTGGCGGCGCGATCGGCGTCGACCCGGACGTCGTCCAGGCCATCGCCCGGCAGATCGCCACAGTGGTCCGCCGCGGCGTGCAGGTCTCCGTGGTGGTCGGCGGAGGCAACTTCTTCCGCGGCGCGGAGCTGCAGAAGCGTGGGATGGACCGGGCCCGCGCCGACTACATGGGCATGCTCGGCACGGTGATGAACTGCCTCGCGCTCCAGGACTTCCTGGAGAAGGAGGGCATCGAGACCCGGGTGCAGAGCGCCATCACGATGGCCCAGGTCGCCGAGCCGTACATCCCGCTGCGGGCCATCCGGCACCTGGAGAAGGGCCGCGTGGTCATCTTCGGCGCCGGCGCCGGGATGCCGTACTTCTCCACGGACACGGTGGCCGCCCAGCGGGCGCTGGAGATCCGGGCCGACGTGGTGCTGATGAGCAAGAACGGCGTGGACGGCGTCTACACCGCCGACCCGCGGATCGACCCCACCGCCAGTAAGCTCGACTCGATCACCTTCTCCGAGGCGCTGCGCCGCAACCTGCGGGTGGCCGACGCGGCGGCGTTCAGCCTCTGCATGGAGAACGGTCTGCCGATGCTGGTCTTTGGCGCGCAGGGTGACGACACCATCATCCGCGCGGTGGGTGGCGACAAGATCGGCACCCTGATCACCGCCTGAACCCCGCCCACCGGCGACGACGACAGCGGTCTGACGACTTTCAGCAGAGCCCACCACGAGCACAGAAGGAGGCGAGGAGACCGGTGATCGACGACACCCTCCTCGAGGCCGAGGAGAAGATGGAGCGTGCGGTTGAGCACGCCAAGGAGGAGTTCGGCGCCATCCGTACCGGTCGCGCCAACGCCGCCATGTTCTCCAAGGTCATCATCGACTACTACGGCACGCCCACGCCGCTGACGCAGATGGCGTCCATCGCGGTTCCCGAGCCGCGGATGGCCATCATCAAGCCGTACGACAACTCGCAGATCAACGCGATGGAGAAGGCGATCCGCGACTCGGACCTCGGGGTGAACCCGAACAACGAGGGCAACCAGCTGCGCATCCTGCTCCCGCAGATGACCGAGGAACGCCGCCGCGACATGATCAAGGTGGCTCGGCACAAGGGCGAGGAGGCCAAGGTGGCGATCCGTAACGTCCGCCGCCGTGGCAAGGAGGAGCTGGACCGGATCGTCAAGGACGGCGAGGCCGGCGAGGACGACGGCCGCCGCGCCGAGAAGGAACTCGACGACCTGACCCAGCGGTACGTGGCCAACATCGACGACCTGGTGAAGCACAAGGAAACCGAGCTGCTCGAGGTGTGACCCATGCTCCGAGGCCCGTTCCCGACGTCGGGAACGGGCCTCGTTCCATACCTGGGTCAGCAGGGGATCCAGACGGTTCTGGTGCTCTCGGCGAACTGCTCGCCGGTGTCCAGCGTGCGGCACCAGCGGACCACGCCGGGCGGGTTCGCTGAGTACTCGATCGCGCACCGGACGAGTCGGATCGACGGCTGCGGATTGCCTGCTGTAGGCCGTACCGGATGGGTGTGCATCGCTGGCCGGCGGGCCGGCGGCGCCGGGTGGCGTCGGTGGGCGTGCCTCGTCCGCCGTGCCGATCCGGCGTGTGCAGTAGGCTCGGCAGGATTCCCGGCCACCGGGTGGTGAACACCGGGGATCGACCGACCGTCGGGGCGGTCAATCGGAGGAACATCGCACGTGTAGGGGATGCTTGTGGTCTTGCGTCATGTGGTGGTTCTCGTGCCGCTTTGCGGTGCGTGATGTCCCACCCCGACCCCTACGGCAGCGAGCCTCGCGGCTGGGACCGGCCGGAGCGCCCGGTGGCGCTGCCCTGGCCGGAGCAGGAGCTGGAGGCCGGCCAGTGGAGCCGCCGTCCGGCCGCCGGCCCTGAGCTGTACGCCGATCCGCACGCCCGGCCGTACGCCGAACCGTGGCCCGCGGACCCGTACGACGAGCGTGGCCGCCCGGTCCGCCCGGACGACCGTTTCGACGACGGGGACCGGCACGACCGTTTCGACGACCGCGACCGGCACGTCGACGACCGCAACCAGCCCGACCGGTACGACGACCGGGGTCGCGGTGACCGCTACGGCGACCGCGCGCCCGCCGGTGCGGACGGTGCCCCTTCCCGCGGCGGCCTCCCGCCTTTCGACGAGCCCGGCCGGTACAACGGCCCGGGACCGTCCGACGGGCCGTTCCGTCATGACGACGACGCCGATTACCCGACCACGCAGCTGGCGCCCATCGGGGCCGAGATCGGGCCGGATCCGGAGCCGACTGTCGAGCCGGAGCCGACGACCGGTCGACGGTCGAAGGGGCGACGTCGGGCCAGCCTCGACCGACCGGCCACCCAGCAGCTGGGCACCGGGCGGGCGGGGCGCAACCTGCCCGCGGCGATCGGGGTCGGGCTCGGCCTCGGCGCGTTGATCGTGGTGCCGCTGGCCTTCTATCCGTTGGCCTTCCTGCCGGTGATCGCCGCCGCGGTCGCCATCGGCACCTGGGAGATGGCCCGCGCGGTACGACGCAGCGGCGCGCATCCTCCGCTGGTGCCCCTGATCGCCGGCGGCGTGTTGACGGTGGGTCTGGCCTGGTACGCCGGCCCGGACGCGCTCAGCCTGGGGCTGCTGGTCACCGTGCTGGGCACCATGGTCTGGCGGTTGGGTGACGGGCCGGCCGGCTTTCAGCGGGATCTCACAGCGGCCACCCTGATCGCCGTCTACGTGCCGTTCCTCGCCGGTTTCGCGGCGTTGCTGGCGGCGGCCCCCGGCGATGGGCATCTGCGCATCCTGGCCACGCTGATCGGGGTGGTCCTCTCCGACACCGGTGGGTACGCGGCCGGGGTCTCCTTCGGCAAACACCCGATGGCCCCGTCGATCAGCCCGAAGAAGTCCTGGGAGGGCTTCGCCGGCTCGGTCACCGCGGCGGCCCTGGGTGGAGCGTTGCTGCTGTGGCTGATGTTCGAGGTGGCCCCCTGGTGGGGCGCGCTGTTCGGGGTGGCCGTCTCCTGCGCGGCGGTCCTCGGCGACCTGGCCGAGTCGATGATCAAGCGGGATCTCGGCGTGAAGGACATGAGTAACCTGCTGCCCGGCCACGGCGGTCTGATGGACCGGCTGGACTCGATCCTGTTCGCGGTGCCGACGGCCTACCTGCTGTTGGCGGTTTTCGTGCCGGTGGTGAGCTGAGGTATGAATCACGGCGTCCCGGTCATCCGGCTCCGGTGGTCGCGGCCCGTTCGACACCTCCGGACCGGCAGCCACCGCCGACGGCGTGACACACTGGACCAGCCATGACGAGCCTGCCCTTGATCCCCGCCATCTCGGTCGCCCCCGCCGCGCGCCGGGCCTCCATGCCCCCTCAGCACCTCGCTGACCTGGACCTGGCCGGTCGCCAGGCGTTGGTCACCGGGCTGGGTGAGCCGGCCTTCCGCGCCAAGCAGGTCTCCAACCACTACTTCGGGCGGTTGGTCCGCGACCCGCAGGCGATGACCGATCTGCCCGCGGCGACCCGGGAGCGGCTGGCCGACCAGTTGCTGCCGACGTTGCTCAACCCGGTGCGCGAGCTGGCCTGTGATGACGGCGCGACCCGCAAGGCGCTCTGGCGGCTGCACGACGGTGCGCTGGTGGAGAGCGTGCTGATGGGTTACCCGGACCGGGTGACCGTCTGCATCTCCAGCCAGGCGGGTTGCGGCATGGCCTGTCCGTTCTGCGCGACCGGTCAGGCCGGGCTCACCCGCAACCTGTCGACGGCGGAGATCGTCGACCAGGCGGTCTACATGGCCGGGGTGGCGGCCTCCGGCGTGGTGGCGGGTTCCCCGCCGAGATTGTCGCGCGTCGTCTTCATGGGCATGGGCGAGCCGTTGGCCAACTACAACCGGGTGATCGCGGCGATCCGTCGGCTGGTCAGCCCGGCTCCGGAGGGGCTCGGCCTGTCCCAGCGGCACATCACCGTTTCCACGGTTGGCCTGGTTCCGGCCATCCACCGACTGGCCAGCGAAGACCTCTCAGTGACCCTTGCGTTGTCGTTGCACGCGCCCGATGATGATCTGCGCGACGAACTCGTGCCGGTAAACCAGCGCTGGAAGGTAGCCGAGGTGCTGGACGCAGCGTGGGACTACGCCGCCCGGACGGGCCGCCGCGTGTCGATCGAGTACGCGATGATCAAGGACATGAACGACCAGCCGTGGCGAGCCGACCTGCTCGGGCGGCTGCTGGCCGGCAAGTTGGCCCACGTGAACCTCATTCCGCTCAATCCGACGCCGGGCAGCCGCTGGGACGCGAGCCCGAAGCCGGTCGAGCGGGAGTTCGTCCGGCGGTTGCGCGACGCCGGGGTGTCCACCACAGTTCGGGACACCCGAGGTCGCGAGATCGACGGCGCGTGTGGCCAGCTTGCCGCTGCCGAAGACAACGACACCAACACCGACCGCGCCGGAGAGGCACCGGCGTGACCGGGCGTGGCGAACGAGACCAGGAGACATAGTGGCGAGTCAGGGTCAGCGTTTCCGGCGCAAGGCGCTCCGCCGGGGATACAAGGTCGACGAGGTGGATGCCTTCCTCGACCGGGTCGAGGCGACGCTCGACGGCCGACAGGTCGGTGCCCCGGTGGCCTCCCAGGAGGTTCATGACGTCGTCTTCCGGGTCCGCTTCAACGGCTACGACGAGTGGCAGGTCGACCTGCACCTGGACCGGGTCGAGCGGCAGCTGGCCGAGCTGGAGGAGCGCAACAGCGCCGGACGCGGCGGCGACCCCCGGATGGGTGACCGGATGGGCCCACCGGACCGGATGGGTCCGCCGATGCGTGATGACCGGGGCATGGTCCCGCAGCCGATGCCGCCCCGGCCGATGCCCGCGCAGCCCGGCCCGCCCTACGGTCGCTACGACGAGCCGACCGGTGCCTTCGCCGGTGGGTACGACGCCCCCCGCGGCGGTGGTTACGACGCGCCACGTGGCCCGGCCGGCCCGCCGATGGGTCCCGGTGGCCCGATGGGTCCCGGCCCGATGGGTGGCCACGGCATGCCGCAGCGCGGCCTGCCCGCCGGTCCCAGCGGGTACGGCCCCCCGGACGACCAGCGCTCACCCGGTGGTTACGGCCCGGATGACCAGCGAGGCGGGTACGGCCAGGACGACCAGCGCGCGCCCGGCGGCTATCCGCCGCCGCCGGAGGAGCCGCGCTTCGACGGCTTCGAGGCCGGGCGGCACGGTCGCGCCGACATGACGGCCGAGATCCGGATGCCGGAGCGGGAGCTGCGCGACATGCGCCGTGGTCCGGCCGGTCCGCCTCAGCTGCCGCAGCAGGGCATGGGTGGCCCGCCGATGGCTGGTCCGCCGCCGATGGCCGGTCCGCCTGCGGTGGCCGGTCCGCCGATGGGTGGCCCGCCGATGGCCGGTCCGCCCGGCAGCGACCTGTACCGGGTCGACCAGATCCGTCGCAGCTTCCAGGTGCGCCGGTTCGGCAGCGGGTACGACCCCGACCAGGTGGACCGGTTCTTCGACACCCTGCTCGGTGGCATGCAGCGCCGCAACCCGATGCCGGTCGACCCGAAGGACCTGGACACGCTCCGGTTCGGCCTGGTGCCGGGTGGCTACTTCGAGGCCGAGGTCGACGCCGCGCTGAAGGACGTGCAGGACATTCTCTTCGGGCGCTGACCCCGACGCGATACGGACGAGGGCCCGTCCCCCAGGTGGGGGCGGGCCCTCGGCGTACGTCGGCCGGTCGTCCGGCGGTGGGTCGGGTCAGGAGCGCAGACCGCTGCGCCGCAACACGATGTCGCCGATCACGATGATCAGCAGCAGCGCGGCCAGGCCGATCAGCCAGATGTCCTCGACCCTGCCCTCGTGGTTGCCGCAGATCATCGCCAGCAGCGCCAGTGCGGACAGCACGGCGCCGATCTGCCCGGCCTTGCGGTGCCCGGGCTTGTGCTGGTCTGGCGACGTTACCGGCTCGCTTCCTGCCACTGTCGGTCCTTCCCTCGCGATCGGATCTTTGGTTAGTCTGGCACGCCTCGTACGCGGTGCGGTGGGGTGGGGGTTTCCTGGCCATCGGCCCTGCCCCACCCGGGCTGGATGGCACTACCGGCGTCGCGGGGCGGCGGTCAGACTCGCTCCGGTAGCGTTTGGCGTACACCTGATTGTCTGTTTGAGGGGGACTGTGCGGTGCGAGTGACCGGAACCGGGCACGCCAGCATGCGGATCGACACGGCCGCGGGCAGCATCCTGTGCGACCCGTGGGTCAACCCGGCCTACTTCGCGTCGTGGTTCCCGTTCCCCGACAATTCACTGCTGGACTGGGAGAGTCTGGGGCAGGTCGACTACCTGTACGTCTCCCACCTGCACCGGGACCACTTCGACGCGAAGCACCTGCGCGACTTCATCTCGAAGGACGCCACGGTCCTGCTCCCCGAGTTCCCCACCTCGGAGATGGAGGACGAGTTCCGGGCGCTGGGCTTCACCAAGTTCCTGAAGGCGCCCAACGAGCAGGTGGTGGAGCTGCCCGGCGGCCTGAAGATCATGATTCAGGCGTTGACCAGCCCGACCGACGGGCCGATCGGCGACTCCTCGCTCTGGGTCGAGTACGAGGGTGTGCGGCTGCTCAACCAGAACGACGCCCGCCCCACCGACCTGAGTGTCTTCGCCGAGTTGGGCCACGTGCACGCCCACATGCTGCAGTTCTCCGGTGCGATCTGGTACCCGATGGTCTACGAGCTGCCGCAGGCGGCGAAGACCGCGTTCGGCAAGCAGAAGCGTGACCGGCAGTTCGACCGGACCTGGCGCTACATCGACGACCTGAAGGCCGATCACGTCTTCCCGATCGCCGGCCCGCCGTGCTTCCTCGACGACGCGCTGTGGCAGTTCAACGACATCCACGGCGACGAGGGCAACATCTTCCCCGACCAGTCCGTCTTCCTGTCGGAGTACGCCAAGGTCGGCGGCACCAACGGGATCGTGCTGCTGCCGGGCAGCGTCGCCGACGTCACCACCGAGGGCGCGAGCACCACCCACCCGGTGCCGGTGCAGGAGTTCTTCGCGAACAAGGTCGCGCACCTGGAGGAGATGCGGGAGCGCAAGCGCCCGATCATCGAGGCGGAGAAGGCGTCCTGGCGGCACCCCGAGGTGGACGTGCTCGGCGAAATGAAGCGTCGGATCGAACCGCTGCTCGACGAGTCGATCTACCTGGCCAAGGGGGTCGGTGGCCCGGTCCGTTTCGACCTGGTGGGGTACGACGGCGAGAGTGTCGAGTCGATCGTGGTGGACTTCCCTGGCAAGGAGGTCCGGCCGTACGCGGACGAGAAGGTGCGCTACCGGTTCCGGACCGAGCGGTCGCTGATCGAGCACCTGCTCTTCATCGACGAGGTGGACTGGGTCAACTCGCTCTTCCTGTCCTGCCGGTTCTCGGCGGCCCGGATCGGCCAGTACAACGAGTTCGTCTACGCGTTCTTCAAGTGCCTCTCCGAGGAGCGGCTCCAGTACGCCGAGGGCTGGTACGACGAGCACGAGCGCAGCACCGACGCCGAGGACATCACGTTGGGCGACTGGGTGGTGCAGCGGCGGTGCCCGCACCTGAAGGCGGACCTGACCCGCTTCGGCATCGTCGACGGTGACCAGCTCACCTGCCAGTTGCACGGCTGGCGCTTCGACCTGCCCAGCGGCCGCTGCCTGACCAGCGTCGGGCACAAGGTGCGAGCCCACCGGGTGGACGCGGAAACCCCCGCTCCGGCCGGCGAAGCAGTGATCTGACCCCCACCCCACCCGCGATCTTGCACTTCCTGTTGCGCCGAAGCAGGGCGTACCGCCCATAGCGGCGACCGAAAGTGCAAGATCGCGGGAGTTCGGTCAGCGGCCGAGGTCGGTGAGGATGCGGCGGGCGGCGTTGTGGCCGGCCGCGCCGATGACGCTGCCGGCCGGGTGGCAGCCGGCGCTGCCGGCGTACACACCGTCGACGCCGGTGGCGTAGGGCATCCGGTCGGTGAACGAGACGGTGTTGTCGACGTGGTGGATGTGCCCGCCGGTGATGCCGAAGTGCTCCTCGATGCCGGGCGGCGGCAGCGGCACCGCGTCGGCGATCAGCTCGGCGGTGCCGGGGGCGTACCGCTCGACGATCCCGAGCAGCCGGTCGACGTAGCCGGGCAGCTCCGCGTCCCAGGTGGTGCCGGCCAACTCGTAGGGGACGGACTGGACGAAGAGCGCCGACGAGTGGTGCCCGGCGGCGTCGGAGAGCGACGGCTCGACAGTGGTGTGCAGGTACCACTCGATGGTGGGCTCCGCCGGCAGCAGCCCGGCCTGCACGTCCGCCCACATGGCGCGCAGCGCGGTCATCGGTGAGGTCTCCGCCCCGCCGACCAGCGACGCCGACCCTGGCAGCAGGTGGATGGTCGAGCCGAACGGGCTCGGCGTGCCGTCCGGCAGGCAGGAGAACCGCGGCAGCCCGGTGAGCGCCAGGTTGAGCTTGAGGGTGGTGCCGGGCCGACGGACCGCAGCCATCCGTTCGCCGAGCCGCGCCGGGAGCGCGCCGTCGGGCAACAGGTCCATCAGCCGGTACGGGTCACACGCGCCGAGCACCACCCGGGCGGCGACCTCCCGACCGTCGGCCAGCACCACTCCGCTCGCCGCGCCGCCGTCCATGGTCACCGCGTGCACCGGCGTACCGGTCAGGATTGTCGCTCCGGCGGCGCGCGCGGCTTCGGCGAAGGTCCTGGAGACGGTGCCCATCCCACCCTCGGCGATCATCCAGGTGCCGCCGGAGCCGGGCAGTCGGCACATGTTGTGCACGAGGAAGTTGTGGCCGGTGCCGGGGTCGTCCGGGCCGGCGTTGAGCCCGGACAGGCCGTCGGTGACCGCGTACATGCTGACCAGCAGCTCCGAGCGGAACTCGAACCGGGCCAGGTAGTCGGCGACCGAGCCCTGCACGAGGTCGACGAAGACCTGGCGCAGCGCCGGACGGACGTGCCGTTCGGCGGTCTCCTGGACGCTCAGCGGCTCGGCCAGCCAGGCCGGGGCGAGGTCTTCCCGCAGCGCGGCCAGCTCGGCCTGCATGGCGTCGTCGGCGGCCACGTCGGCGGGGGAGAAGAACTCGGCGAGCTCCGCCCGGGTGGCGGCGGTGTCACTGCCGAAGAGCAGGTACGGCGAGCCGAGGCCGCCCGGGGTGGGGAGGAAGTAGTGCGGGTCGCGGCGTAGCACCGGGATCCGTACGTCGAGCGTGGCGAGCAGCTCCGGAGGCATCAGCCCGAGCAGGTACGACCCGGTGGAGTGGCGCAGCCCCGGCACCTTCGGGAACGGGTTCTCGGTGCGGGTCGCGCCGCCGATCACGTCGGCTGCCTCCAGCACGAGGACGTCCAGGCCGGCCCGGGCCAACAGCACTGCGGAGACCAGACCGTTGTGCCCGGCACCGATGATCACGACGTCGGCGCGGGCCGGAATCTCACTGCTCATGCCGCGGCAGCCTAGTCCGCCCCACCACCCCAGGTCACCCCTTCCGCCCTCTTGCCTACCCCCACCCCGCCGTCCCGTTGATCATGAAGTTATTGCCGCGACACGCCGCGCCGAGTGGCAACAACTTCATGATCAACCAGGCCGGCGGGCCGGGTGGGGGAGGTGGAGGGTGAAGGTGGAGCCTTGGGTGGGGGTGCTGGTGGCGCGCACTGTGCCGCCGTGGGCCTCGGTGAGCTTGCGCACGATGGCGAGACCCAGGCCGCTGCCTGCGGTCTGCCGGCTCCGGGACTTCTCGGCCCGCCAGAAGCGGTCGAAGACCCGGGGCAGGTCCTCGGCGCTGATACCGCTGCCGGAGTCGGTCACCGAGATGATGACCTCGGCGTCGGTCGCGCCGGCGCTGATCGTCACGCGTCCGCCCGACGGGGTGTGCCGTACCGCGTTGGCCACCAGGTTGCCGACGGCCTGGCGGAGTCGGACCGGGTCGGCGTCCACCTGCGGGTCGGCCTCGGTGCGTACCGTGATGCTGACGCCGAGCCGGTCGGCCTGGGCCCGGTGCGCCTCCGCGACCTGGGCGAGCAGGTCGGTGAGGTAGACCTGCTCATGGTGCAGCCGCAGCGCGCCGGCGTCGGCCTCGGCCAGGTCCTGCAGGTCGGTGATCACATGTTGGAGCAGTGTCGCCTCCTCCAGCAGTGAGGAGAGCAGCCGGCGGTCGGGGGCCGCGACGCCGTCCTCGACCGCTTCGAGCCAACCCCGGATGTTGCTCACCGGCGTCCGCATCTCGTGGGCGATGTCGCTGACCATGGCCCGGCGTAGCTGCTCCAGCCGTTCCCGCCGTTCGGCCATGTCGTTGAAGGCCTCGGCCAGCCGGGCGATCTCGTCGCGGCCGGTCACCCGGACCCGGGCGGCGCCGTCGCCGTCGCGCATCCGTTGGGCGGCCCCGGTCAGCGCGTGCAGCGGACGGGTCAGTCGGATGCCGGCGAGGACGGTGAAGCCGATCGCCACCAGCAGGACGAGTCCGGCGACCGCGACGATGCGGGTCTGGTTGGCGGGGGAGAGGTCGAAGGTGGTCGAGGGGCGACCGCCCGGGTCGGTGACGAAGAGGGTCGCGGCCGGGGCGACGTACGGGAGGAGTTGTTCGCGTCGACTGGTGCCGACGCAGGCGCTGACCGCTCGGTTGTGCTCCTGGTCGACGCCGGCCGCGCTGCGGGAGTCGGGTGCGCTGGCCGCCGGCTGCCTCGTCCAGGTCCAGTTCAGGTCCACCTGCACGGCGGGCAGGCGCCGCCGCGCCAGGCAGGTGTTCACCAGGGCGTTGAGCTGGGCGAGCGCCTTGCCCTCGGTGGCCGTACGGGCCGCGAGTTCTTCCCTCAACTGACCGCAGGCGGCACTGTCGGCGAGGTCGGTGCCGGGGGTGTCGAGGCGGGGGCGGCCGGTGGGCCCGTCCACGACGGTGGCGTCGATCTGCGCCCGGAGCCGCAGACACTGGGCCGCCCGGGCCGCCTTGTCGCGCAGCGCGGCGCGCTCCTCGGGCGGGAGCAGGTACGGCCCGGTGGTGCGCGGGTCGATGCGGCTGGTGCCGCCGTCACCGCTGCCCCTCGGCAGGGTGGTGCCGCCGTCACCGCCGCCCGGCAGTGTGGTGCCGGGTATCAGGGCGGTGTCGACGGCGAGCGCGTCGACGGTCGCGGACGACGTCGTCGGCAAGGGGCCCGCGCCGGGTGCCGAGTCCGCGATCAGCGCACCGGTCTCGGTGGTCAGGGCGATCCGTCGGCCGACGTCCTGGGCGAGCGGCCGAAGGGCCGCGTCGACTCCGTCCCAGGTCGGGTGGGTCGCCGCGTACGCGAGCACCGTGTCGTAGATGCGCGCGTCGTCGGCGAGCGCCTGCCCCTGCTCCTGCCGGATCGCTCCGGTGGTGGTGCGGACGGCCAGCCACGCGGTCGCCGCGATCGAGCCGATGGCGATGAGGACGGCCAGCGCCAGCAGTCGGAGCAGCAGGCTGCGGCGCAGCGGGACCTCACCCGACACGGGGTGACTCTTCGACGAGCTTGTATCCGATGCCGTACACGGTCACCAACCGGGCCGGCTTGCGCGGGTTCGGCTCGATCTTCCGGCGGAGGTTCATCACGTGCACGTCGACGGTCCGGTTGGTGATGTACCTGTCGAACCCGTGCAGGTAGCCCAGGAGCTGATCCCGGGTGAACGCCCGGGAGGGCTGGGCGGCCATCGCCTGGAGCAGTTGGAACTCACCGGGTGTGCAGTCGACGAGGCGTCCGTCGCTGCGTACCTCGTGGCGCACCGGGTCGACGTGCACGGCGCCGACCCGCAGCACCGGGTCCGCCGGCGTCCGTTGGCCCCGGCGCAGCAGGCTGCGGGCCCGGGCGACCAGTTCGCGAGGGCTGTACGGCTTCGTCATGTAGTCGTCGGCGCCCAGGTCGAGGCCGAGCAGCAGGTCGTCCTCGGTCGACCTGGCGGTCAGCATGAGCACCGGAAGGTCGGACTCCCGGCGCAGGATGCGACACACGTCCAGGCCGTCGACCTTCGGCATCATCACGTCGAGGACGAGCAGCGCCGGGGGCCGTTGACGGATCTGCTCCAGGGCGGCCCGCCCGTCGGCCACCACAGTCACCTCGTGCCCCTCGCGTTCCAGATACCGGCGCGCCAACTCCGCCTGCTTCTGGTCGTCCTCGGCTACCAGCACGTACGCACACACGGCAGCGACTGTACGTGGCCCGGACCGGTTCCAGCAGGGCCGCTGAGCTGGGGCTATCGGATGACGACCGCTTCCTTACAGGTCTCTGACACCCGGGCGTGAAGCTGCACGCCATGACCAACCCAACCCATCGGGTCGCGGCCGGGCTCGCCGCGGTCGTAGTGCTCGCCGTCGCCCTCACCGGCTGCGGCGGCGGTGCGTCCAGCGCCGACAAGGACACCGCCAGCGGCGACGTCGCGTCGCTCGTCAACCCGTCCGCCCCGGCGAGCGCCACCCCGGCCGGTGGTGCCACCAACGGTCGACCGCAGCTACGCCTGGACATGACCGACGAGGAGGAGGAGCGGCTCTGGGGGACGTACAACATCTGTCTGCACGACAACGGCGTGAAGCTGAACGACGGCCGGTCACAACCCGGCCCGGTGGGGGACGGCACGGGCCTGTCGCTGGACCAGAGCGGGGAGCCGAAGGCGGCGTACGTGGCGTGCGCGAACAAGCTGCCGCTCCAGCCGCCGGAGCTGGACCCGGAGAAGAACCCGAACTACGTGAGCCAGTGGAACGACTACGTCCAGTGCCTGCGCGGGCGAGGGCTGAAGATCCACTCACTGCCGGACGGCTCCGGCTGGACCTACGACGACGGCGTCGCCGACCCGACCAGCGGACTTGGGGGTCCGGGGATGGACAAGGTCGAGAGGGAATGCACTATGGAGATCTTCGGTGCCAAGAAGTAACCCGAGCGATGATCCTGGCCGGCGGACGACCCGGCGTACCGCGATCGTGGTGGCGGCGGTGACAGTGGTGGTCGCCGTCGGTGCCGGCGTCGGTGCGCTGGCTCTGCGGCGTCACCCCGGCGGTGATGTCGCTAGCGCACCGCCGCCGGTCACCACGACGACAGTGACCCGGGCCGACCTGTCGGACAGCCGCTCGCTCAACGGCACGCTCGGCTTCGGCCCGGAGCGGTTGGTGAAGGGTGCCGGGGAGGGCGTTGTCACCCGGCTGCCGAAGGTGGGCGACACTGTGGCCCGGGGTAAGCCGCTCTACTGGGTCAACGACCGGCCGGTGCCGGTGCTGTTCGGCGGGACGCCGCTCTTTCGCACGCTCGACAAGCCGGGTCTGGTGGGCAGCGACGTACGGATCGTGTCGGACAACCTGAAGGCGCTGGGCTACCACACCGGCTCGCAGCCGTCCCGGGCCACCGACGGCACGAAGGTCGGCACGGGTCAGGCCCTGCTCACCACGAGCCTCGTCGGCGCGATCAAGAAGTGGCAGCAGGCCCTCGGTCTGGACCCGACCGGGACGATCGGGGTCGGGCGGGTCGCGGTGCTGACCGGGCCGGCCCGAATCAGCGCGGTGAAGGCGCTGCCCGGTGACCCGGTCGCCGGTGAGCTGCTGGCCGTCACCGAGAAGGTCAAGCTGGTCACTGTGCCGGTCGGGGCCACCGACGTCGGCGCCATCACGGTGGGCGCGGCCGTGGTCGTCGCCCTGCCGGACAGCACCGAGATCCCGGCAAAGGTCGCCTCGATCTCGCAGACGGTGCGCGGCGGGGGGTCGGACGGCGGCACCGGGCAGGGCAGCCCGCCCACCGTGGACGTCCTCGTCGCACCGACCCGGGCGGCGGACGTGGCCAAGCTGGACGCGGCCACGGTCCAGGTCCGCTTCACCAACGCCGTTCACAAGGGGGTGCTCGCGGTGCCGATCGGCGCGCTGGTGGCGCTCCGCGAGGGTGGGCATGCGCTGCAACTGCCCGACGGCGCGCTGGTGGCCGTGGAGACCGGGATGTTCGCCCGGGGCCTGGTCGAGGTCAGCGGCACCGGTGTGATCGAGGGCCTCGACGTGGTGACGGCATCGTGATCGCCGAAGCGGTGCTGAACGTCGAGGGAGTCAGCAGGACGTACCCCGGCGGGGTGACCGCACTGGACGACGTCTCACTGACCGTGCGCGCCGGCGAGATGCTCGCCATCGTCGGGCCGTCCGGGTCCGGCAAGTCCACGTTGCTGAACATCATGGGCACCCTCGACCTGCCGACCAGCGGTCGGGTACGCGTCGCCGGGCAGGAGGTCACCGCGCTGTCCGACCGGCGGCTCTCCGCGCTGCGGGGCCGCTGGCTCGGTTTCGTCTTCCAGCAGTTCCACCTCACCGACGGCCTGGATGCCGCCGAGAACGTCGCCACCGGCCTGCTCTACGCCGGGGTGCCCCGTCGTCGCCGTCGCCGCACCGCGATCGAGGCGTTGGCCCGGGTCGGCCTGGCGCACCGGGTGAACCACCTGCCGCAGCAGCTCTCCGGCGGGGAGCGGCAGCGGGTGGCGATAGCTCGGGCGCTCGTCAACGAGCCGGCGCTGGTGCTGGCCGACGAGCCGACCGGCGCCCTCGACACGGCGAACGGGGAGGCGGTTCTTGACCTGCTCACCGACCTCAACGCGGAGGGCACCACCATCGCCGTGATCACCCACGACCGCGATCTCGCCGCCCGTACGCCTCGACAGGTGGAGATCCGCGACGGCCGGATCGTCGCCGACACCGTCGCCGGGAGCGGGGCGTGAGCGCGTCCCCGGGTGGCACCCGGTCGACCCGGCTCGCCCCGGCCGACGTACTCCGGCTCGGTCTGCTCGGCCTGACCACCCGTCGGATGCGGGCGGTCCTCTCCGCCCTGGGCATCTCCATCGGCATCGCCACGCTGGTCGTCGTGGTGGGTATCCCCGCGTCCAGCCAGCGCGACCTGATGGAGCAGCTCTCCGCCCTCGGCACCAACCTGCTGCGGGCCGAACCCGTGCCCGATCAGAACCCGCCCGTCCTCCTGCCCGAGGAGGCCGCCGCCATGGCGTCGCGGATCGGGCCGGTCCACGCGGCGAGCGCGGTCGCGAACACCCACACCGCCGTGCGCCGCAACGAGCTGCTGGACCGGTACGACACGTCCGGGCTCACCGTGCTCGCGTCCCGGCCGGACCTGTTGGGGACCGTCAACGGCCGGGTCCGCAGCGGCCGGGCCCTCGACGACGGGTCGGCCCGGCTTCCGACCGCCGTCCTCGGCTACGTCGCGGCGAGCCGGCTCGGCTTCGCCACTGTGGACCCGCGACAACCACCCCAGGTGTTCATCGGCGAGCGCTGGTTCACGGTGATCGGCATCCTGGACCCGTTGCCGCTATCTCCGGATCTCGACCGTTCGGTGCTGGTCGGGTGGGACGCCGCCAGGGCCATGCTCGGCTTCGACGGTCACCCCACCGTCGTCTACCTGCGGGCCAGGGAGGACGCGTTGGAGGACGTCCGTGCCGTGCTGCCAGCCACCCTCAACCCGCAGTTGCCCGGGCTGGTCCAGGTCAGCCGCCCCTCCGACGCGCTCGCCGCGAAACGGGCCACCGAGGACAGCTTCTCGGCGCTGTTCCTCGGGCTGGCGGCGGTGGCCCTGCTGGTCGGCGGCATCGGCGTGGCCAACACGATGGTCATCTCCGTGCTGGAACGCCGTCGGGAGATCGGCCTGCGCCGGGCGCTCGGCGCGAGCCGCGGCCAGATCCGGGTGCAGTTCCTCACCGAGTCGGTGCTGCTCAGCGTGCTCGGCGGTGCCGCCGGGGCCGCCCTGGGGGTGCTCGCCACGGTCGGCTACGCCAGCTACCAGGGCTGGCCGCCCACCATCCCACTGCCTGCTGTGCTCGGCGGAGTGACCGCCGCCCTCCTGGTAGGCGTGGTGGCCGGCGTCTACCCGTCAATCCGAGCCGCCCGCCAAACCCCCACCGAAGCCCTGGCAACCCCGTGACAGGTCCCGCCGCCCGATTCCCTTGGTTGATCATGAAGTTATTGCCACTCGGCGCGGCGTGTCGCGGCAATAACTTCATGATCAACGGGGCGACGGGCCGGGGGAGGGGGACGGGGTGGGGGTGGGGGTCTGGCGGTTGGTGCGCCAGTTTGCGAGGGCCAGGGTGGCGGAGTAGCCGGCCAGGACGATCACGTGGAACAGGTAGAGCCAGAGGAGGACGGCCACGCCGGCGCCGATGTCGTCGAAGCCGCCGAAGGGCACTCCCAGGTCCAGTGGGAGCGAGGCGAAGAGCACGAAGCCGTGCAGGAACCCGGAGAGGTTCGCCGCGGTGAACGACCCGATCCCGAGGGTGGAGAGCCAGTCCGGTGAGGCCGGCCCGACGACCCGGAACACCCACACCAGCACCGGCGTCAGCACCAGCCAGACCGCCAGGAACGACAGCACCACGCCGAGCACACCGAGCCAACCGCCCTGGCGTACGAGGCGGGTGGTGAGCGGAAGCGCCAGCAGGATCGACAGCAGCAGCGCGGGGGCCGGCGCGAGCAGTGGCAGCAGCAGGAGTCGGCCCCGCCAGCCAACCAGGTGCTCGTCGGAGCGGGGCGCGGCCACCGAGACGAACGCCCGACGCAGGCCCTCGCCGTACAGCGAGGCGGGCAGCAGGGAGGCCAGCGCCAGCAGCGGGGTCAACCCCACCCCTGCGTCGACCAGTGCCTCCACCGCCCGGGGCGCGCCGATCGCGGTGGGCAGGGCCTCCACGGCGTACGAGGTGAGCCGGCGTACCTGGTCGGCCCCGGCCACCAGCGCGGTGAGCCAGATCGCCAGCAGGGCGACCGGCACCACGGCGATCGCCCCGTAGAAGGTGATCGCGGCGGCGTGCAGCGACAGGTCCCGTCCGCGCACCGGACGGAACGCCGCACTGGTGATCCGTTTCGTGCGCTGCCATCCGTTGCCCATCGGGTCCTCCTTCCCTGTCGTCGGGGCTGTCACTCCTTAAGATCGCCGGTCATGACTGTTCTCACCACCGAACGCCTGATCCTGCGCGATTGGACCGCCGATCCGGCTGATCTGGCCCGGATCTACGACATCTACTCCCGCCCGGAGATCAGCCGTTGGTTGGGAGTCGCGCCGGGCCTGCCGCTGACCGACCCGGCGCAGGCCGTCGAGCGGCTGCGGATCTGGCAGGAGCGGCACGCCGCCGACGGCGGCCGGTATGGCACCTGGGCGATCGAGGTACGGGAGGCGGGTCAGGTGGTGGGCACGGTTCTGCTCAAGCCGTTGCCGGGGCGCGACGAGTCGCGTCGGAGCGACGACATCGAGGTGGGTTGGCACCTGCACCCGGACGCGTGGGGCCACGGCTTCGCCACCGAGGCGGCCCGCGCGGTGGTCGACCGGGAGTTCGCCGCCGGTACCCGGGAGATCTACGCGGTCGTGGCGCCGGGCAACGAGCCGTCGATGGCTGTCGCGCGGAGGCTGGGCATGACCCATGTCGGCCAGCGCACCGACTGGTACGGCGGGGAGCTGCTGGAGACGTTCGTGCTGACCGCACCAGATGCCTGATCGTTCCCGCACGACCTGACGCAAGATCCGCGCAACTTCGGGGAAGGTGCTGCCTCCGGTCGTCGGGAGGCAGCACCTTCCCCGAAATTATGGGCAGGTCGACCCTCAGGGCAGACAAGTCCATCAATAGTCACGGCGGTCGAAGTGTTGACGCTCCCGTAGCACGTCAGTAACCTTTGGGCCAAAGTAACGCAAGATTTCGACAAAGGCGTGCACGGTTCTGTGCACGTACTCGGAAGATTCAACGGGCCTCCTGGGGAGGCCCGTTGATGGTCGTACCCCTCTGGTGTTTCCACGGCGGTCGGCGCCCCCGCGCCGCCCGCACCACCCGTCTCTCTCGACACCGGCCCTCTCGCGTCGGCCGGCGCTGCACCGCCGCACCCCCCACCCCCGTGGTCCAGCCACCGCGGCAACCGTCCCCCGACGACAAGGACAGTGATGAGACGAACGAACCTGTTCAGGATGGTGGCGGCCACGGCCGCCGCCGCGCTGATCGCGACGGCCGGGGCGACCGCCCTCGCGAACCCGGCCGCCGCGGCCCGCCCCACCGAGGCGGCCGCAGCAGCACCGAGCGCCTTCGCCCCGGCGGCCACCAACCTCGCCCAGGGCCGTCCCACCCAGGAGAGCGGCCACGCCGACGTCTACGACTCGTCGAAGGTCGTCGACGGCAACGCGGGCAGCTACTGGGAGAGCGTCAACAACGCGTTCCCCCAGTGGGTGCAGGTCGATCTCGGCTCGTCGCAGAGCGTCAACCAGGTAGTTCTGAAGCTGCCGACCTCCGGTTGGGGGACCCGGACGCAGACGCTGAGCGTGCGGGGCAGCACCAACGGTTCGTCCTTCACCGACCTGGTCGGGTCGCAGACGTACACCTTCAACCCGGCGAGCGGCAGCACCGCCACGATCAACTTCAGCTCGACCTCCACCCGCTACGTCCGGATCACCATCACCGCCAACAGCGGCTGGCCGGCCGGGCAGCTCTCCGAACTGGAGGTGTACGGCAGCGGCGGCACCACCCCGGACACCACAGCGCCGAGCGTTCCCGGCAACCTCTCGTACACCCAGTCGGGCACCACCATCAGCCTCAACTGGGTCGCGTCGACCGACAACGCGGGCGGCAGCGGCATCGCCGGCTACGACGTCTACCGCAACGGCGCGTTCCTCCAGTCCGTCGGCAACGTGACCACCTTCAACGACACCCAGCCGGCCACGGCGACAGTGTCGTACTTCGTCCGGGCCCGCGACGCGGCCGGCAACCTGTCCGGCAACAGCAACACGGTGACCCGTACCGGCAGTGGTGACACCACCGCGCCGAGCGTCCCGGGGACGCTGTCGCAGAGCACGTCGGGCAGCACGATCACGCTCACCTGGGGAGCCTCCACCGACTCCGGTGGCAGCGGGCTCGCCGGTTACAACGTCTACCGGGGCGGCAGCCTGATCGCCACGTTGGGCACCGTCCTCACCTACCAGGACACCCAGCCGGCGACGGCGACCGTCTCCTACCACGTCCGGGCCCGCGACGGAGCCGGCAACCTCTCCGGCACCAGCAACACCGTCACCCGGACCGGCAGCAACCCGCCGGCCTGCACCAACGTGGCGCAGGGCAAGAGCATGACGGCGAGCGGCTCGACCTTCAGCTTCACCCCGGACAAGGCGAACGACGGGCAGCTCTCCACCTACTGGGAGGGCGCGGCGAGCTACCCGCAGAACCTGACAGTGGCGCTCGGCGCGAACCACTCCATCTCCGGTGTCACTGTGAAGCTCAACCCGGATTCGTCCTGGGGCACCCGTACCCAGACCATCCAGGTCCTCGGCCGCGACCAGGCCTCGTCCTCGTACACCAGCCTGGTGTCGGCGGTGGCCTACCAGTTCGTCCAGGGCAGCAACGTGGTGACCATCCCGGTCAGCGCGACCACAGCGGACGTGCAGTTGCGGTTCACCGGTAACACCGGTGCCCCGTCCGGCCAGGTCGCCGAGCTTGAGGTGTGCGGCACCCCGGCGCCCAACCCGGACCTGGTCGTCAGCTCGGTGACCTGGTCGCCCTCGTCGCCCAGCGAGGTCTCTCCGGTCACCCTCTCGGCGGTGGTGCAGAACATCGGCTCGGCGTCAGCCGGTGCGACGACAGTGAACTTCAGTCTGGCCGGCGCGGTCGTCGGCAGCGCCTCGGTGGGCGCGCTCGCCGCGGGCGCCTCGACCACTGTGTCGTTCAACGCCGGTACCCGGCCGATGGGCAGCTACGCCGTCTCGGCGGTGGTCGACCCGGCGAACACGATCGTCGAGCAGAACAACGGCAACAACAGCTTCACGGCGGCGTCGCCGCTGGTGGTGGCGCAGGCCCCGGGCCCGGACCTTCAGGTGCTCAGCATCGCCTCGAACCCGCCGAACCCGGCCGTCGGGGCGTCCGTCACCTTCACCGTGACGGTTCGCAACCGGGGCACCACCGCGACCGGCGCGACCACCGTCACCCGACTGGTGGCGGGCAGCACCACGCTCAACACCAACACCGCCTCGATCGCCGCCGGCGCGACGGTCACCGTGGCCGTCAGCGGCACCTGGACCGCCACCAGCGGCGGCGCCACCCTCACCGCCACCGCCGACGCCACGAACGTGGTCGCCGAGACCAACGAGACGAACAACGCGTTCAGCCAGTCGATAGTGGTCGGGCGTGGGGCAGCCGTCCCGTACGTCTCCTACGAGGCGGAGGCCGGTCGTTACCAGGGCGCGCTGCTGGAGACCGACGCCCTGCGGACGTTCGGACACACCAACTTCGCCAGCGAGTCCTCGGGGCGCAAGTCGGTACGGCTCACCAGCACCGGCCAGTTCGTCGAGTTCACCTCTGCCAACCAGGCCAACTCCATCGTCGTGCGCAACTCCATCCCGGACGCGCCCGGTGGCGGCGGCATCGAGGCGACCATCAGCCTCTACGTCAACGACGTCTTCTCCCGGAAGTTGACACTGTCGTCGAAGCACAGCTGGCTCTACGGCAACACCGACGGGCCGGAGGCGCTGACCAACACCCCGCAGGCCGACGCCCGGCGGCTCTTCGACGAGTCGAACGCGCTGCTGGCGCAGTCGTACCCGGCCGGCACCCGCTTCAAGTTGCAGCGCGACTCGGGTGACACCGCCTCCTTCTACGTCATCGACATGATCGACCTGGAGCAGGTGGCGGGGCCGGCGAGCCAGCCGGCCGGCTGCACCTCGATCACCTCGTACGGCGCGGTTGCGAACGACGGGATCGACGACACCGCAGCCATCCAGCGGGCGGTGACCGACGACCAGAACGGTGTCATCAGCTGCGTCTGGATTCCCGCCGGGCAGTGGCGGCAGGAGCAGAAGATCCTGACCGACGACCCGCTGAACCGGGGCATGCACAACCAGGTCGGCATCAGCAACGTCACGATCCGGGGCGCCGGCATGTGGCACTCGCAGCTCTACACGCTGACCGAGCCGCAGAACGTGGTGGGCGGCATCAACCACCCGCACGAGGGCAACTTCGGCTTCGACATCGACAAGAACACCCAGATCTCCGACATCGCCATCTTCGGCTCGGGCCGGATCCGCGGCGGTGACGGCAACGCCGAGGGTGGCGTCGGTCTGAACGGTCGCTTCGGCGCCGGCACGAAGATCAGCAACGTCTGGATCGAGCACGCCAACGTGGGCGTCTGGGTGGGTCGCGACTACGACAACATCCCCGACCTGTGGGGGCCGGCCGACGGGCTGGACTTCAGCGGCATGCGGATCCGCAACACGTACGCCGACGGCATCAACTTCAGCAACGGCACGCGCAACTCGCGGGTGTTCAACTCGTCGTTCCGCACCACTGGCGACGACGCGCTCGCCGTCTGGGCCAACCCGTACGTCAAGGACCGCAACGTCGACATCGCCCACGACAACCACTTCGTCAACAACACCATCCAGCTGCCCTGGCGGGCGAACGGCATCGCCATCTACGGCGGCTACGACAACTCGATCCAGAACAACCTGATCTACGACACCGCCAACTACCCGGGCATCATGCTGGCGACCGACCACGACCCGCTGCCGTTCTCCGGCACGACGCTGATCGCCAACAACGGGCTCTACCGCACCGGCGGCGCGTTCTGGAACGAGGACCAGGAGTTCGGTGCCATCACGATCTTCCCGGCCACCAGGGACATCGTCGGAGTCACCATCCGGGACACCGACATCATCGACTCGACCTTCGACGGCATCCAGTTCAAGAACGGTGGCGGAAACATCCCGAACCTCGCCATCACCAACGTACGGATCGACAAGTCCAACAACGGCGCCGGCATCCTCGCGATGAGCGGAGCGCGCGGCAACGCCAACCTGACGAACGTGACAATCACCAACTCGGCCGACGGCAACATCGTCATCCAGCCGGGCTCACAGTTCGTCATCACCGGCGGCTAGTTCGCCGCTTGATCAACACGGTTTCAGTGAAGTCGGGGTGTCCGCGGACTGCGGACGCCCCGATTTCCATGAAGCCGAGTCGATCGCCGCAGCACAGGGTCCGTCGTGGGCGTCGCGCCGCCGGCAGCGCACGGCCCCGCCGAGCCGTCACAGAACACTCGGGTACGCAGGAACTGCGCGACCTCCTCGCTGAGCGTGGTCTCGCCGAACCTTCACCCCGTCGGCCTGGACGGCCGTCGTCATGTTCGCGGCGGTGAGCCGGCCCGTGCGATGATCAAGGCTGGCTCGCTGGCGGGAGGCTGACGAATCAGGATGGGTGTCGTGACGACCGGGCTCTGCCTCGCCGTACCCGCTCTGCTTGTGCTCTGGTTCTGGGGCCGACCTCTGCTCACCGGCGGCTGGAAGACTCCGGGCTGGTTCGCCGCGACGGCCGGGCTCTCGATCGTCGCCACCGCTGTCACCTGGTTCGTCGGCGCGTTCGCGGGTTCCTCCATGAGCTCGGAGGAGTCCTGCCGACAGGCCGGCGTCAGCTACGACAGTGCCTACCGCGCCGCGCACTGGCGTGAGTCGTCGATGTGGTTCCCGCTCCGCGACCGATGCAACGCCACCTACGACCTGGTGCCCGTCTGGGTCAACCCGGCCCTGGTGCTGCTGTCCCTGCTGGCCGTCCTCTGCGTCGGCGCAGCGGTCTGGCTGGCCGTCGTGCGGCACCGGACCACGACGAGTCGGGCGCCGGCCCGCAGATCTTGGACAGTTTCCGTTCGGCCATGACTGTCGTGTCCCGAGACATGTGTCAAGGGGAAGTCCCGATAGATGTGTCAGGTGTTGTTGATCAGGCTGCTCGGGTGAGGGTGGTGTAGGTCCGTTCGGGGGTGAGGTGGAAGTGGCCGAGGGGGTGGCCGTCGTGGTGGTAGATG
>NZ_JBIAJD010000007.1:0-381282 GCF_042871765.1 Micromonospora sp. NPDC005553
ATCTGCGCCCGCTCCGCGGACGCCAACCTCTGCCCCGGCATGACCCCTCATCCTGACGAGAATCCACCCCGTTGCAACAACCACTTGAGCCCAAGGCTTCGGGACACCGCGTTTTCAGGGAACCCGAGTCGATCATGCGGTTTCGGCCGCCGTGTCGGGTTCGGCAGGGTGACGGTTCGGGCGGTTTGTCGGGTTCGGAATGAATGTCGGGTGGTCGGGGCCACCCCGTCGGCGGAATCGGCGGCCGGCCGGGGTCGTTATACCTGGCAGACCACCGCGACCGTCGAGTCGTAGGGCGCGGGCAGCGGCCCCCGGGAACACCCGGCAGGCCACTGCGGTTAAGCCCCCGAACGGCCGAGCACCTCAACGGCCGGGCCCCCGCCGGGAAGACCCGGCAGGTCGCCTCGGTTACACCCCCGGAACGGCCGAGCACCTCAACAGGCCGCCCCCCGCAGGTTGGCGGAATGATTCGCCGCCGGCACCCGTTGCACCCTGTCCCGACGCCGACCCCCTCGTGCGGGTCGCCGGGCAGACGAACTTTCCCGCGCCACCATTCACCCCCCTGGTGTGGTGTGGGTATCCCCCTGAGGCAGAGGAGCACGCCATCATGCGTACCGATCTGATCCGTAAGACCGCCCTGACCGCCGCCGGCCTCGCCTTCACCGGCGGCGCCATCGCCGGCCCCGTCACCACCGCGTTCGCCGCACCCACCACCACCAAGCCCACCACGCAGACGCAGACCGACCGCAAGGGCGGCCACGGCGAGCGGGAGCTCGGTGTGCGCTACGAAGCCCAGCCGAACTTCTACTACTGCGGGCCCGCCGCGACCCGTAACGCCCTGAGCGTGCAGGGCAAGAACATCAACGTCGATGACATGGCCAAGGAGATGGGCACCACCGAGGCCGGCACCAACTCCATCAACGACATCACCCCCGTGCTGAACAAGGAAACCGGCAAGAACGACGCCTACCGCTCCGTCGAGATCAGCACCCCGAACGCTGATGCCAAGCAGACCGACCAACTGCGCGCCGACATCGTCCGCACGGTTGACGACGGCAGGGCCGTGGTCGCGAACATCGCCGGGACCAGCACCGACACCAACGGTGTGACCCACTCCTACGAAGGCGGGCACTACATCAGCGTCGTCGGCTACCACGACAACGGCACCACCGTCACCATCGCCGACTCCGCCGACCCCAACCAGGCCGCCTACCAGATCAGCGTCGAACACCTCGCCGACTGGATCGCCACCCGCGGCTACGCCACCAGCTGACCCGAACCACACCACATGACGAAGGGCCGGACCCCACGAGGGTCCGGCCCTTCGTCATGACCAGTCGAAGATCAGTGCTCGTTGCCCGCGCGGACCGGATCGACGTCAGGGGCCACCGCAGCCGACTGACCGTCGGAGGCCACCTCCACGCCGGACGCGCTGTCGGTCGACGTGACGTGGTGGGCGCGGCGGCGCAGCCACCAGGTGCTGCCGAGCCCGGCGAGCACCGCGAGGACCAACCCGGCCCAGGAGATGTCCTTCAGCCAGTGTTCGGCCGCCTTGCCGACCGAGTAGAGCAGGTACGTCGTGCCGAAGGCCCAGACCAGGCCGCCGGCCGCATTAGCCAGGAGGAAGCGGCGGTACGGCACGTGCAGCGCACCGGCGAGCGGCCCTGCGAGGATCCGCAGCAGTGCCACGAACCGACCGAAGAAGACCGCCCAGACGCCGTGCCGCGCGAAGCTCTGTTCGGCACGGGCGAGTTGCGCCGGACCCAGGTGTTTGGGGAACCGTCTGCCCAGTCGGGCGAGGAGCGGGCGACCGCCGCGTCGGCCGACGGCGTACCCGACGGAGTCGCCGACGATGGCGCCGAACGCCGCGGCGCTGGCCACCCACTCCGGCTCCACCACTCCGGTGGCGGCGAGCAGGGCGGAGCTGACGAGCACGATCTCTCCGGGCAGCGGGACGCCCATGCTCTCGACGCCGATCACGCCGGCGACGATGAGGTAGACCACGCCCGGAGGCAGGGCCGAGAGCCAGTGCTGGACGTCGACCACTCGGCACCCCTTCCGATCCGGCCTCCGACCCTACCCCGGGACCTGGTGAACCGGCGTGCTCGCGGACACCCGCCCAGCCGCCATTCAGGCTCAACCGCGGGAGTCGAGGGCTGGCGTCAGCCGGCGAGCGGGGCGACGAACTCCAGCCGGTTGCCGTGCGGGTCGTGAGTATGGAAGCGGCGCATCCCGGGCAGTTCGTCGTCACCCCAGACGACGTCGTACCCGGCGTCGAGCAGCCGACCGGCAAGCATGTCGAGGTCGGGGCGGAGCAGGGCAGGGTGTGCCTTGCGGGCGGGGCGGAAGTCGTCTTCGACGCCCAGGTGCAGTTCGGCGTCGTACCCGATGAACCAGCAACCGCCGCGGGCGGCGAGGGCCGGGGGTTTGGGTTTCTCGACCAGGCCGAGCAGGCCAGCGTAGAAGGCGCGCGAGACCTCCTCGGTGCCGCGCGGACAGGCCAGCAGTACGTGGTGGATCATTGCGGTACCTCCTGTCTCGAACCCTGGCACTCGCTTGCACATATAGCAAGACGGACGTACGGTTTTGTTGGAAGCGGAATCGGGCGGTAAGTGTCACCTAACCTCGGCGGCACCCCGGCCGGTGCGACAGACTGCTCAGGACTACTCACGGTCGCTGGTGTGAAGGAGTACGACGTGGCGAGCCTCGACACCTTCGGTGCGAAGACCCAGCTACGCGTCGGAGACGCGAGCTACGAGATTTTCAAGATCGACAAGGTGGACGGCCACGCGCGGTTGCCGTACAGCCTGAAGATCCTGCTGGAGAACCTGCTGCGGACCGAGGACGGCGCGAACATCACCGCCGACCACATCCGCCAGCTCGGCGGGTGGGACTCCACCGCCGCCCCGAGCGTGGAGATCCAGTTCACCCCGGCGCGGGTCCTGATGCAGGACTTCACCGGCGTGCCCTGCGTGGTCGACCTGGCCACCATGCGCGAGGCAGTACGTGACCTGGGCGGCGACGCCACCAAGGTCAACCCCCTCGCCCCGGCCGAGCTGGTCATCGACCACTCGGTCATCGCCGACCTGTTCGGCCGCGAGGACGCGTTCGCCCGCAACGTCGAGCTGGAGTACGAGCGCAACAAGGAGCGCTACCAGTTCCTGCGCTGGGGTCAGACCGCGTTCAACGAGTTCAAGGTCGTCCCGCCGGGCACCGGCATCGTGCACCAGGTCAACATCGAGTACCTGGCCCGCACCATCATGGAGCGCAACGGCCAGGCGTACCCGGACACTGTGGTCGGCACCGACTCGCACACCACGATGGTCAACGGCCTGGGCGTGCTGGGCTGGGGCGTCGGCGGCATCGAGGCCGAGGCCGCGATGCTCGGCCAGCCGGTCAGCATGCTGATCCCCCGGGTGGTGGGCTTCAAGCTCTCCGGTGAGATGCCGGCCGGCACCACCGCCACCGACCTGGTGCTGACCATCACCGAGATGCTGCGCAAGCACGGTGTGGTCGGCAAGTTCGTCGAGTTCTACGGCCCCGGCGTGAGCGCGGTGCCGCTGGCCAACCGGGCCACCATCGGCAACATGTCCCCGGAGTACGGCTCCACCGTGGCGATCTTCCCGATCGACGCGGAGACGATCCGCTACCTGGAGCTGACCGGCCGGGACGCCGCGCAGGTCGCGCTCGTCGAGGCGTACGCCAAGGAGCAGGGTCTCTGGCACGACCCGGACGCCGAGCCGGACTACTCCGAGCGCCTGGAGCTGGATCTCGGCACCATCGAGCCGTCGCTCGCCGGCCCGAAGCGCCCGCAGGACCGGGTGCCGCTGGGCAGCGCCAAGACGCTGTTCCGCTCCGCGTTGACCGACTACGTGGCCGACGACTCCGTCGGTGAGCGCGACCTCAAGCCGGGTGTCCCCCGCGAGGAGCTGCCGCGCGGCGCCAACGGCCCGGCCGACGAGGCCAGCGCCGAGTCCTTCCCGGCCAGCGACCCGCCGGCCAACGAGTTCAGCGACCCGGCCGACGAGCCGCGCGACCTGGAGACCGCAGCGGTTGGCGCGGGCGGCCGGGCCAGCAACCCGGTCCGGGTCACCGGCACCGACGGCGTGGAGTACGAGCTGGACCACGGCGCAGTGGTGATCGCCGCGATCACCTCCTGCACCAACACGTCCAACCCGCAGGTGATGATCGGTGCCGCGCTGCTGGCCCGCAACGCGGTGGAGAAGGGCCTGTCCCGCAAGCCGTGGGTGAAGACCACCCTGGCGCCCGGGTCGAAGGTCGTCATGGACTACTACGAGCGCGCCGGCCTCACCCCGTACCTGGACAAGCTCGGCTTCAACCTGGTCGGCTACGGCTGCACCACGTGCATCGGCAACTCGGGCCCGCTGCCCGAGGAGGTGTCCGCCGCGGTCAACGAGCACGACCTGTCGGTCGTCTCGGTGCTCTCGGGCAACCGGAACTTCGAGGGCCGGATCAACCCGGACGTCAAGATGAACTACCTGGCGTCGCCGCCGCTGGTGGTCGCCTACGCCCTGGCCGGCACCATGGACATCGACCTGGCCAACGAGCCGATCGGTGAGGACTCCGAGGGCAACCCGGTCTACCTGCGCGAGATCTGGCCGAACAGCGCCGAGATCCAGGACGTCATCGCCCAGGCGATCGGCGCCGCCGGTTTCAGCGCCGCGTACGCCGATGTCTTCGCCGGCGACGAGCGGTGGCAGTCGCTGCCGACCCCGACCGGCGACACCTTCGCCTGGGAGAACGACTCCACCTACGTGCGTAAGCCCCCGTACTTCGAGGGCATGCAGCAGGAGCCGAGCCCGGTCGTCGACATCTCCGCCGCCCGGGTGCTGGCCAAGCTGGGTGACTCGGTGACCACCGACCACATCTCCCCGGCCGGCGCGATCAAGGCGGACTCCCCGGCCGGCACGTACCTTGCCGAGCACGGCGTGCCGCGCCACGAGTTCAACTCGTATGGTTCCCGCCGGGGCAACCACGAGGTGATGATCCGGGGCACCTTCGCCAACATCCGGCTGCGCAACCAGCTGGTGCCCGGGGTGGAGGGTGGCTTCACCGTCAACCACCTCACCGGCGAGCAGACCTCGATCTACGACGCCTCGACGGCCTACCAGGAGGCCGGCATCCCGCTGGTCATCCTGGCCGGCAAGGAGTACGGCTCGGGCTCGTCGCGGGACTGGGCGGCCAAGGGCACGATGCTGCTGGGCGTCCGGGCGGTCATCGCCGAGTCGTACGAGCGGATCCACCGCTCCAACCTGATCGGGATGGGCGTACTGCCGCTCCAGTTCCCGGTGGACGTCACCGCCGAGTCGCTCGGCCTGACCGGCACCGAGACGTTCACCATCACCGGGGTGACCGCCCTGAACGACGGTGATACCCCGCGCACCGTGCAGGTCAGCACCGACACCGGCGTGGAGTTCGACGCCGTGGTGCGGATCGACACCCCCGGCGAGGCGGACTACTACCGGCACGGCGGCATCCTGCAGTACGTGCTGCGCCGCATGATCGCCAACTGATCGCGTACGGCTGGTGGAAGGCCGCTCCCGCTCCGGCGGGGGCGGCCTTCGCCGTTCCAGGCGAGGGATGCTGTCAGAGCGTCCGTAGTCGCTCGGCTACCGCGTCATCCACGGCGCGGCACGCGTAACCCCGTAAACGCCGTCGCAGGGTGGTCGCCCGGAGCGCGTCTCGCGCGGCAGCCCGCAACACTGCACTGTCGGCGGCCACAGCCTCATCGACCTCGGCGAAGAGACTCTCGACCTGACGCATGTCGTAACCGCGCAAAGTAACCACGAACGGCACCGTCATGATGGCGGGTGGTCGCGTCGGTCCGCTCGGGGTGCCCGGGTGCGCAAGTGCAGCCAGCCGTTGGGCTATCGCCGCATCCACGTCCCGGGAGGCGTAGCCCCGTATCCGCCGCCGCAGGGTGGCCGCCCGCAGCGCATCCCGCGCGGCAGCCCGCAACACAGCGCTGTCAGTGGCCAGCGCCCCATCGACCTCGGCGAAGAGACTCTCAACCTGACACATGTCGTAACCGCGCAGGGTGACGACGAACGGCAACGCCATGTAGCCACCATATCGATCGCCGCCTGCGCCGGCAGGGTGCGGGACAGCGGTGAGCGCTCAGCGCAGCCGCAGTGCGACAGCGCGGGCCTCCTCGTCGGTGAGCGGCAGGAACCAGAGGAAGCGGCGGACGATCGCGACCGGGTCGGGGCCGCCCGGCTGGCCGCGCAGGTCGCGGATCGCCCGACGGGTGATCCGGGAGAACTCGGGGATCAGGGTTGCGCGGCGGGCGGCGTTCGTCGGGGTCGCTCGCAGTGCCGGGCAGGGCCAGTCCTGACCGCAGGCGTCGCACGTCCAGAGCGGGCCGTCGGCGGTGTGCGCGACCGGCGGGCCGCACCGGGACCGCCAGCGTGATTCGGGTACGACGTTCCCCGCGCGACCGGGACCACGGTACGGAGGGTGCCGTGGCCCGGTCGGGCCGGCGGTGTTCAACCGGGGCGAAGCCGGTTGGCTCGGTCGATGTGGGCGGTGGCAGGGCGTGTCGTCGGGCATCCGGTGCTCCCTCGTCGATGCTGTCTACACAGCACCCTGCCGAGGGTTGCCAAGCGATCACACCGCGTAGAGGTAATTCCTTTCGACGTCTGGAACGTTCTGAAGGGCTTGGGAATGAATCGAGCAGTACAGGCGGCGATGGCTGAGCGGGGCCACACAGCGGACAGTCTCGCCGCGCAGATTGGTGTCGATCCGAAGACGGCCGCGAAGTGGGCGAGCACGGGACGAATTCCGCAGACGCGTCATCGGGCGCGGGTCGCTGAGCTGCTGGGCCGGAACGTCGAGGAGCTGTGGCCCGACGCGTTCAAGCGTCGGACGCCGGCCTGGTTCCGGCCCTGGGCGGAGATCGAGCGCGAGGCACTGTCGCTGCGGTCGTTTCAGCTCGCGTGGATACCGGGCCTCCTTCAGACCAAGGCGTACGCGCTGGCGACGCTGGTCGGCGAGGCGTTGACGTCGGCCGAGGCCGACGACCTCGCCGAGGCGCGGCTGAGCCGGCAGGCCATCCTGCGCCGGGAACGCCCGCCGTTGCTCGTCGCGGTCCTCGACGAGGGAGTCCTCCGGCGCACCCTGAACGGCGACCGGGCCATGATGCGGGAGCAGTGCGAGCGGCTGGCTGAGCAGGCCGCGCTGCCGAACGTGTCGCTGTTCGTCGTGCCCGCCGACGTCGGCATGTATCCGGGCCTCGGTGGGCCGTTCACTGTGGCCGAGATGCCGGACGGGGCGCGGGTCGCGCACGTCGACAGCCAGGCGCAGGCGCAGCTCATCGACAAGGTTGCCGACGTTGCTACATTCGACCGACGGTGGGAACGCATCCGCGACGGCACCCTGTCGCGGGCGCAGTCCCTCAATCTCATCAGGGAAGCGGCGGCATCATGGACCTGACCGGCGCTCGGTGGCGCAAGAGCAGCAAGAGTGGCAACAACGGCGGCGACTGCGTCGAGGTGGCCGACAACCTCGCGGGCGTCATCGGCGTCCGTGACTCGAAGGACCCGGCCGGTCCGGCGCTCGCCTTCGACCCGGCGGCCTGGACCCGGTTCCTCGCGTTGGCCAAGCGCGGCTGACCCTCCCCACGGTCCAGGGAGAAGATCGCGCCGATCTTGCAGTTTCGGTCGTCGACATGGGCGGGATGCCCCTTGTGTCGGGGCAGAAAATGCAAGATCGCGGAGCGGGGACAGACCGGGCCCGTCGATCATGGAGTTGTGGTGCCTGGTTTGGTAGTTCACGGGGGGCTTTGTTGCCCACCACAACTCCATGATCGGCAAGGCGGTGCCGGTCCAGATGCCCGACGTACCGCTCCTGGTGGCGTGCGGCCGCTCCGCTAGCTGCAGGCGAGGTCGTCGGCACGCTCGAGCAGGGCGTGGCGCTCGGCGGCTGAGCCAACCGTCGCCGCCGCCCGCCGGAACAGGGCGGCGGCGCGCAGTCGGTCGCCCTGCCGGGCCACCAGATCGGCTTCCACCGCCGCGGTGAGCGGATGGTCGTCCAGCCCTCCCCCCGCACGCGCCGCGTCGAGCAGGTCCAACCCGGCGGCCGGCCCGTACGCGTAGCCGTGCGCGACCGCGCGGTTCAGCGCGACCACGGGCGACGGCCGGATGCCGAGCAGGGCGTCGTAGGCGTGGGCGATCGTCGGCCAGTCGGTCTCGTCGGCCGAGGCGGCGGTGGCGTGGCAGGCGGCGATTCGGGCCTGCCACGCGTACGGCCCGTCGTGGCGTACCCGATCGAGGGCGGTCAGGCCCTCGGCGACGGCGGAGCGGTCCCACCGGTCGCGGTCCTGCCGTTGCAGGGTGAGCAGGTTGCCGGCGGCGTCGCGGCGGGCGTCCCGGCGGGAGTGTTGGAACAGCAGCAGCGCCAGCAGCGCGGCGACCTCGGACTGGTGTGGCATCAGATGGTCGAGCAGCCGGGCCAGCCGGACCGCCTCGTCGGCGAAGGCCGGTTCGCCGTCGGCGACGTAGCCCCTGGTGAACAGCAGGTACAGCACGGCGAGGACGCCGGGCAGCCGCTCGGTCAGCGCCGGCCCGCTCGGCACCCGGTACGGGATGCCGGCCTGGGCGATGCGGGTGCGCGCCCGGGTCAACCGGCGGGTCATCGTCGACTCGCTGACCAGCAGCAGGCGGGCGATGTCAGCGGTGGGCACGCCGCAGACCGTTCGCAGCGTCAACGACACTCGGGCCTCGATCGCGAGCGCCGGATGGCAGCAGGTGAAGATGAGACGCAACCGGTCGTCCACCACGTCCTGCCCCACCTCGGGCTCGGGCTGCGCGTCGTCGGGGGTGAGCAACGCCAGTTCGTGCAGCTTGCGCCGCTCCACTGTGGCCCGGCGTAGCACGTCGATCGCCCGGTTGCGCGCCACGGTCATGAGCCAGCCGCCCGGGTTGGCCGGCACACCGTCGGTGGGCCAGCGTTCCAGCGCCACGGTCAACGACTCCTGGGCGCAGTCCTCGGCCAACGCCCAGTCCCCGGTGACACGGATGAGGGTCGCGACGATCCGGGGGTACGCCTCGACGCTGGCGACCGCGACGGCCTCCGCCGCCGCGTCGGACGGTGCCGGGATGCGCACCGGCCGGCGCGGCGGGGTGGACAACCTCGTCAGTCGGACAGGTCCGCGAACGGACGCAGTTCCAGTCGCCCCTCACGGGCCATCGGGTGGGTGCGGGCCACCTCGATCGCCTCGTCCAGGTCGGCGCAGTCGAGCAGGTCGAAGCCCACGATCACCTCGGCGGTCTCCGCGAACGGCCCCTCGGAGACGAGCAGCTCGCCGTCGCGAACGCGGACGGTGGTGGCCGCGCTGGTCGGCCCCAGTACGTTGCCGGTCAGGCGGCGGCCACGAGAGTCGTTCTCCGCCACCCACTTGTCGATGTCGGGAAGCTCGGTGGGGTCGGTGTCCGGCTCGGTGTCGCTGCAAACGAACATCATGTACTTCATCTGATCGCTCCCTTGGTTTCTCGGGGTGTCGCCAGCATGACGATCGGCCGGGAGCGTTCCGGACACCCTCCCCCGAGAAATTCCGGTCAGTCTCCGCTGGCGGCGCGGCGGCGGGCCTCGCGGGTCTTCATGGCGTGCTCCATCAGCGTGACGAGCACCTCCTTGCTGGACTCACGCTGCCGGGCGTCGCAGAGCAGCACCGGCACACCCGGGTCCAGGTTCAGCGCGGCCTGCACCTCGTCGAGCCGGTACTTCCGGGCGTCCTGGAAGCAGTTCACCGCCACCACGAAGGGCGTGCCCCGACCCTCGAAGTAGTCGATCGAGGGGAAGCAGTCGGCGAGCCGGCGGGTGTCGGCCAGCACCACCGCGCCGATCGCCCCCAACGCCAACTCGTCCCAGACGAACCAGAACCGGTCCTGCCCCGGGGTACCGAACAGGTACAGCACCAGGTCGTCGCTGATGGTGATCCGGCCGAAGTCCATTGCCACGGTGGTGGTGGTCTTGCTCTCCACCCCGGACAGGTCGTCGATGCCGACCCCCGACTCCGTCAGCACCTCCTCGGTGCGCAACGGCCGGGTTTCGCTGACCGCGCCAACCATCGTCGTCTTGCCCACGCCGAAGCCGCCCGCGACCAGGATCTTGATCGCGGTGGGCAGTGGCGTCGCTCCCGCCGGCCGGTCAGAGTGCCCGTAGTCCATTGATTACCGCCTCGAAGATGCTGTTGTCGGGAAGACCGGCCGTGGTCTGCGGCTCGCGGACCTGCACCAGGCTGCGGGCCGCCAGATCACCGAGGAGCACCCTGATGGTGCCCACCGGCAGGTCGAGATGGGCGGCGATCTCGGCGACGGACTGTATGCGTTGGCACAGCCCGACGATCGCCAAGTGTTCGGGACCGAGACCGACCTCGGGCGTGACCTCGGCTCGGGTCGCCGTGACCAGGGAGATCAGGTCGAACGTGCCGGTGACCGGGCGGGCCCGACCACGGGTCACCGCGTACGGACGCACCACCGGACCCGCGTGGTCATCCACCCACTGGTGGTCTGCGGACTCCCCCTGGACCGTCATCGCCGCTACCTCTCGCCGACCTGCTGATCAGTGCCGCGCGACGGTGATGCGACGTACTTGCCGACCCGGGTGACCAGCATCGCCATCTCGTAGGCGATCAGGCCGACGTCGGCGTCCTCGGTGGCCAGTACCGCCAGGCAGGCGTTGCGGCCGGCCGCGGTGACGAACAGGAACGACGACTGCATCTCGATGATGGTCTGTTGCACCTGCCCGCCACCGAAACGCTTGCCGGCGCCCCGCGCGAGGCTCTGGATGCCGGCCGCCATCGCAGCGAGGTGCTCGCCGTCGTCCCGGCTCAACCCCTGCGAGGAGGCCATCAGGAGGCCGTCGGTGGAGAGCGCGACCGCGTGTTCGGCCTGCTTCACCCGGCCCACCAGGTCATCCAGCAACCACGTCAGGTCGGCGCTCGAAGCCGTCTTCTGGGTCACTTCGTCGTCCTCTTCTCGCCCGGCTGTGCGCCGTTGTTCGTCTGGGGCTCGACCGTCACACCGCGCGTTGCCGGTGCTCGGTCAGGTCGCTTGTGGATCCTCGTCGGCTGGCTCGGACGGCGTCGTCGTCACCGGTGCGCCGGAGGCGCCGCCGAGCAGCCGCGCCGCGTCGGTCCGCCCACGCCGGGTGCCGGTCTGGTAGGAGCTCATCATCCGGCGAACCTGCTCCGGTGGGCGCACCACATCCTCGTCGTCGGTTTCGGACATCGCCGGGTCGTCTCGCAACTCGGGAACGATGTTCGCCTGTCGGACCCGGACGGGCAGGCCGGAGTCGGTCCGCTCCGCATCGGCGCTGGCGGGCGCCGGCCCACCGTCGCCGGCCGGGGCCGCCTCTTCGTCGGGGGTCTCCGGGCGGGTGGTGTCGACAGCGGGCAGCCCGGTGGGCACTGTCGGGGCTTCCAAGGCCGGCTGAGCGGGCCCGCGGCGGGCGCGGGTGGGCAGGTCGGGGGCGCTGGTTGCCGGGGTGGTCCGCTGTCGGGTGGGGAGAACGGTGTCCGCCTCGGCCTCCCCGTCCGTCGTCGGCGCGGTGGTGTCGGCTGGATTCGGCGCCGCCGAGGTCACCGCCACCTCCGACGTGGTGGTCGTCGGTGCGGCGAGCGCGACCGGTGCGAGGGGGGTCGTACGGCCGGTGTCCGTGGCGGGTGCCGGCGGCATCGGGATGGCCGAGCCGGTCCGGAACGAGCCGGAGTCCTCCGGGGAGGCGTCGGCCTCGGTGACCAGCTCCAGCGGGATCAGCACGACAGCGGTGGTGCCGCCGTACGCGGACTCCTTGAGCCGTACCCGCACGCCGTGCCGTTCGGTCAGCCGGCTCACCACGTAGAGCCCGAGGCGGGCGGCGTTGGCGAGGTTCAGCTCGGACTGGTCGACGATCCGGTGGTTCGCCGCGGCCAGGTCCTCCTCGCTCATGCCGAGGCCACGGTCCTCGATCTCGATGGCGAAGCCGTTGGAGACCAGTTGGCCGCGGACCTCGACCGTCGTGTGGGGCGGGGAGAACGACAGGCCGTTCTCGATCAGCTCGGCGAGCAGGTGGATGACGTCGCCGACCGCGCGGCCGGCGAGCGAGACAGGACCGAGCGGCAGCACGTTGACCCGGGTGTAGTCCTCCACCTCGGCCACGGCGCCGCGCACCACGTCGACCATCGGGACGTTGCGCCGCCAGGCCCGACCAGGGGTGGAGCCGGAGAGCACGATCAGGTTTTCCGCGTTGCGCCGCATCCGGGTGGCCAGGTGGTCGACCCGGAACAGGTCCTCCAGCTCCTCCGCGTCGTGCTCGCGGCGTTCCATCGCGTCGAGCAGGGTGAGCTGACGGTGGACGAGCGCCTGCGTGCGTCGGGCCAGGCTCAGGAAGACCTCGCGGACGTTGCGACGCAGGTCGGCCTGCTCGACGGCGGTGCGCAGGGCGGTCTCCTGAACGGCGTTGAACGCCTTGCCGACCTGACCGATCTCGTCGGTGCCGAACTCCAGCGGGGGCGCCTCGGTGGCCACGTCGACCTCCTCGCCGCGCCCGAGCCGGTCCACCACCCGGGGGAGCCGCTCGTCGGCGAGCTGCCAGGCGGCCTGTCGCAGCCGCTCCAGCTGGCGCAGCAGGTTCCGCGCGGTGGTGATGGAGACGACGACGGAGGCGATGACGGCGAGCAGGCCCAGACCGGTGGCGAGTACCAGCCGGACGACGACCATCACGGCGACGCCGGTGGCCCGGTCCACGATGCCCTCACCACCGCCGAGCACGACGTCGTCGATCGCGGCCAGCGCGGGTTCCACGGTGCCGCGCCACTGCTCGGCGCCGACCGGCAGCTGCGTCGACGGCCGGCCCTCGCGGATGATGCTGTCCTGCACGGCGCGCAGTCGGGTGAACGCCTCACCCTCGACGAGCTGCCGGTAACTGCGCTGGTCGGCGTCGGCGAGCCGGACCCGGGCCTCTTCACCGACGAACCGCTCCGCGCCGACCAGCGCGACGTAGCGGGCATACTCCGCGCCGCTCATCCGGCCGTTGCCGAAGAGGCCACTGAGCAGCGCGTCCTCCTGCGAGATCAGCTCCTTCATCCGGTTGAGCTGGATGAGGGCCGCCGCCTCGCCGGCGATCTGCTTGTCGTCCAGACTGCCTGTCACGTCGTAGACCTGGAAGATCGACTCGATCGCGTCGGTGTACGCCTCGGCGGCGGCGACTCGGTCGATCTTGCGGTCCAGCACCTCGGCTCGGGTCCGCTCCAACGTGTCGACCTGGGCGATCGTCATGCGGAGCTGGTTGCCCAGCACGGAACTGCCGGCGATGTCGACCTGCCAGTCGCGCACCGAGTCGGCGAAGGTGGCAGCCAGCTCGGTGGTCTTGCGGTGTTCGGCCTCAAGGGCGCTCCGCTGCGCGGCCTCGGGGTTGCTCAGGTACGCCTGGGTCAACCGCCGCTCCACCTGGAGCTCCTGCAGCAACGGTTCGCTCGGCTCGTACACCTTGGTGTTGATGACCTGAACACCGAGCAGGTTGAAGCCATCACGCAGGGTGACCCAGGCCGCGAACATCCAGAGCGCGACCAGGGAGAGCAGCAGGGCGACAACCTTGGTGCGGATACTCGTACCGCGAGAACGCATTGAACCGTCCCAGGCCGGGCGTTGACTCAGCTCATCAACGAATGATCAGAGGGGGCGACGTCCCACCACAGCGGGGCATCCGGGGCTGAGGCTCTGCGTACGCTAGCAGTGTCCACACAACCCCTCAAGTCGCTGTTTTTGTTATCTGGTAACCGCAATCCACCACCGATCGGTCTACGCCGGAGGCACGAATGCCGGCCAGCCGGCAGGCGGCGAGCACCGCGGCGCGAACGATGACCGTCGGACAGTACAGCTCCTTGCCGCACCACAGTGGAGGGTGCTCCCGCGCAGCGGATTCGTGCAGGTAGGCGTGCCCGCGCGCCACCGCGTCGTCGACCCGGGGCACCGCCGTCGGCACCGTCAACAGCACCTGGAGGGCGTACGCGGTCTCCTCGGCGGTGCCGCCCCACCGCCCCCACGAACCGTCCGCGCGCTGGCTGTTCAACACCCAACCGGCCGCCCGATCCACCGCCTCGGCGGCAGCCGCGCCCCGCCCGAACTCGGCGAGTGCCAGCACGCAGCAGGCGGTGGCGTAGTACGGCGAGGCGTGCCACCTGTCCTGCCAGGCACCGTCGGCGCGTTGACGCCCGGTCAACACCGCGCTCAGCCGGTCGACCGCCCGGTGGTAGCGACCGTCGGCGTCCGGGTACCGGCTCACGTACTGACCGAAGGCGTTCAGCACGTGGGCGTTCGTGGTGACCGAGAAACCGTCCTCCCCCGGCCAGGTGCAGAAGCCGTCGGCCGTCTCGTACGCCCACAGGCTGGCCGGGTCCGCCGGACGGCCGAGCCGGGCCAACGCGTCGAGTGACACCGCTGTGGTGTCCGCGTCGGTCGGCAGGCCGTCGCCGGTGGCGATGCCCTGGCCGGTGGTGGCTGCGGTCAGGCTCTCCAGGACGTCAGCCGGCGGGTCGATCGTGATCCCGGCCCGGCTCAGGCCACTCAGCACCCAGGCCCGCTCGAAGACGGTGATCGGTGCCGGGCAGGGCACCGGGCCGCCTCCGTCGCGGATCAACGCCCGCAGGAAGGCGTACGCGGCGGGGCCGGCAGCCGGGCCGGCCAGGCTCAGCCAGGCCGCGGTCGCGGCGGGTGAAGCGCCGACCGCGGTGAGGGTGGGGCCGGCGTCGGAGGGTGCCGCCTCCAGGATCTCGTAGAAGTGGGCCAACTTCGGCGGCAGAGCCGCTCCGGCGGCCACCGCGGACCGCACCGCGCGCAGCCGGTCCCGGTTCAGCCCGGCCGGAAGCGGCAGTGGCGCGCAGGCCAGCCGGTCGGCGGTGGCTCGTTCCAGCCCGGCGAGCCGACCATTGATCGTGTCGACCAGCGCCGGAACGATGAGGTCCAGCGCGGGGGTGTCCGGCAGGGTCCGGGCGTCCGTGCGGAGCAGTGTGTCGACGAGCGCGCCGAGCCCACGGGCCACCGGGGCGAGCAGCTTGGTCCCGGCCCTGCCGTCGGACAACACCGCGAGCAGCGCGTCGGTGGCGCTCAGCGTCGGCACCAGGGCGTACCCCTCGGGAGGGCCCCACGCCCCGTCCGGGCGCTGGCTGCGCACCAGGAACGCGATCCGCTGGTGGTGCCCGGTCAGCCAGGGGGCGACGGCGACCAGCCGCCCGGTCTCGTACACGGACGCGGCGACCTGCCCCCACGGCCGCAGGCGAAGGCTGGCGACCAGCTCGCGGGCTGCGGCGGCAACCGGTTCGGTGGTCGTCGCCGCGTCGGCGAGGAGACGGGTGCCACAGTCACTCATCGCGCACTCCCCAGAAGTCCGACAGTTGGTAGAAGCCGCCGGTGAAGGAGATCTGTCGGTTGAGGTAGTCCGCCTGACGGGGGCACCGCTCGGCGAGGGCGGCCAGGTCACCCCGGGAGCGGGCGGTCAGCTCGGCCAGCCGGTCGTGCACCTGCGCCGGGTCGTCGACGAGCGAGAGGGCGTTCAGGTCACCCCACTCGGCGTCACGTGTCTGTGTGGCGAGGTCGTTGACCAGCCGCAGCACCCGCTGCACGCCGCGTCCGGCGTCCAGCAGATCGGCCAACTGGGCGAGTGTCCGGTCGTCTCCGGTCGCGATCCAGTGGGTGACGTTGACGAAGGAGCTACCGGTGTTGTCGGCGTTCTCCAGGTAGCGGTCCAGGTCCGGCAGGCGTCGCCCGGTGGTCGGGTCGGTAGGCAGGTTCTTCCAGTCCCACTCACGGGCCATGGCGGCGAGCATCCGGGCCAGCTCGTCGCGCCAGATCGGGCGCAGCCGGGCGAACGCCGGCACGGTCGCCAGCTCGTCACGCAGATCGGCCAGCAGTCGGGCCAGGTGCCGCCCCGGTGGTGGCGGCCCGCCGTCGACCACCGCCAGGCAGGCATTCACCACCTCGCGGACGTCGTCCACGGACCGGGCGAGGTAGTCGACCTGCCAGTCGGCCGCGAAGACCCAGAGGACGGTACGGGTGGTGATCCGCAGTTCGGCGACGCTGTGCCAGGGCGCGACGAAGGCAACCGCTGTGGCAACCGAACTCAGCAGTGCCGGGTCGAACGGCGCGGCGTCGAACAGCTCGGGATGGGCGGCGGTGACGGTCTGGAGGTCGCGTACGCCCCGCAGGGCGAGTGCGCACACCCGACCCTGCTCGGCGACTGCGTCCTGACCGGCCCGCGCCGGTCGCGGGGCCTCCGTCACGACGCGGCCGGGCGCTCGACCGGGGTGAGGATGAGCTCGGCCCGTTGCTTGGGTTGCAGCGAGGCGCCCATCCGGGGGGTGAGGTCCACCGGTTCGCGCAGTCGAAAACGGTAGCGGCTCAGCACGGTGCTGACGATGAGCTGGGCCTCCAACAGGAACAGGTACTGACCGAGGCACTGGTGCGGGCCCCCGCCGAACGGGAAGTAGGAGTAGCGGTAACGCCGCCGGGGCAGCTCCGGCGCGAACCGCTCCGGGTCGAAGAGTGTCGGGTCGGTCCAGAAGGTCGACATCCGCTGGGTCACGTACGGGCTGACCAGCACGGTGCCGCCGGCCTTGACCCGCACCCCGCCCAGCACGTCGTCGCCGACCGCGGTGCGCGGGATCATCCAGCCGGCCGGGTAGAGCCGCAGCATCTCGTCGAGCACCATCCGGCCGTAGCGCAGTTGGGGCAGGTGCTCGCGTCCGACCCGTTCGGCGCCGACCACCCGCTCGATCTCGTCGGTCATCCGCTCGGCCACGTCGGGCCGGGACCCGAGCACCGGCCAGAGCCAGGAGAGCAGGGCGATCGTGGTCTCGGTGGCGGTGGAGAACATCGCGACCACGTCGCCGCGGATGGCGTACTCGTCGGGTTCGCTGCCGTCGGCGCGCGGCCGGCAGAGCGTGGAGATGATGTCCTCGCCGTCGGTGGGATGGGACCGGGCCGCCCGGATGATCGGCAGCACCACCTCGTCGATGGTGCGCACCGCCTCGCGGAAGCGCCGGTCGCCGGGCATCGGTACCGCGTACGGCACGACGGGCATCAGCAGTCGGGGGAGCATCGCGGTAGTGAGGGTGTCCAGTGCGGCGCTGATCCGCAGCGCGTCGGGCACCGAGATCCGGTCGGCGAAGAGCACCCGCATTGTGGTGCGCAGGACGATCCGGGTCAGTTCGGCTCCCCCGTCGATCGGGCGACCGGCGCGGGCCGGTTCGAGCCACTCGTCGACCGCCTCGTTGATCGCCTCGGCCATCCTGTCGACGAGCATCTCGGCCCGCTTGGCGGTGAACAACGGTTGCAGCGCGCCTCGGCTGGATTCCCAGATCTCACCCTCGGCGACCAGGATGGCGTCACCGACGATTCGACGTACGGGCCGCCAGAGCAACCCGTCGCCGTCGCGGGTGTAGTTGGCAACGTTGTCCCGCAGAATGCGTTGCAGGTGCTCAGGGTGGCTGACCAGATAGGGGCGGAACGAGCCGAGGTTGAGCCGGACGACGTCACCGCCGGCGTCCTGCGCGAAGTCGACGAGTGCACCCAGCGGATCGCGGGCCAGTGCCGGGAGAACGCGTCGTAACGGGATCGTCCGGGGCTCGGCGCTGACGGTGACGGGGCCCGCTTCGGACACCTGCGACATCGAACCACGTCTCCTCGTCGTCCCGACGACCGCGAGAGTCCACTTCGGTCGGTCAGGTTGATGAAACTTTCACCTTATGGGCCGCCGGAAGCATCTCACCAAATGGGGGGCACCTCCAGACTTGCGTACAGCGCAATTTCCATCTAAGCGCACGCACAGCCGTCGATGTTCTACGTCGAGCAAATCCAGAATGGATATTCAGGAGTGGCACCCGCCGGGTGGCCGATCAAGCCACCACCACGGCGGGCGGAGGCGGCCGCATCCGGCCGGCCGGGCTGCCACCTCTCCGCCAGGGCGACGGAGGGCGGGCCGATGCGGGTCGGTGATCCGGGACGCACCGGTACCCCCGAATCCGGGCGACGCCCGGCACCCTGTGCCAGGCTCTGTGGCATGGACGACAAGACCATCCTGAACCGGATCTCCGAGCTGGTCGACGAGGAACACAAGCTGCGTGCCGACGCCCAGGCCCACGAGTCGGGCACCGAGGGCGAGGCCAGCGAGCGGCTGCGCGCCCTGGAGGAGTCCCTCGACCAGTGCTGGGACCTGCTACGCCGCCGACGGGCCGCCCGGGAGACCCACGGCGACCCGGACGCCCAGGGCGAACGCCCCAAGCCCGAGGTGGAGCGCTACCTGCAATAGTCGACGCGGCAGGTCGGGCGGCGCGACCGCCCGACCCGCTCCGATCAGCGCAGGCCCGCCTCGTGCAGCAGCTCTCCGGTCAACATGCCCGGGTCCACCAGCTCGGCGGAGAGACCCCGGGCCGCGAACCAGGCGCCGACCACCCGCACATCGCGGGCCAGGAACTCCGGCCCCTGTGGGTTCGCCACCACGTCGACCACCTGCGGCAGGTCGATCACGACCAGTCGACCCTGGTGCACGAGCAGGTTGTACGGCGACAGGTCGCCATGCGCGTAGCCGGCCCGCGCCAGCACCCGCAGCGCCTCCACCAGTTGGGCCCACAGGTCACGCAGCTCGGTCGGGCCAGGTCGCAACTGGGCCAGTCGGGGTGCCGCCTCCCCCGACTCGGCGTCACCGACGAACTCCAGCATCAGCTCGGTGCCCCGCAACTGCACCGGGTACGGCACGGCGATCCGGTCGTGCCCGGCGCCGATCTCCCAGAGCCGGCTCAGCGCGGCGAACTCGGCTGCCGCCCACTGCCCGGCGATCATCTGCCGGCCGAACGCCGTCCGGCTGGCCATCGCCCGGTTCTCCCGGGACCGGCGCACCCGACGGCCCTCCAGGTAGCCGGCATCGCGGTGGAACAACCGGTGCTCGGGATCGCGGTAGCGTTTCACCGCTAGCAGACAGGACCGGTCGGTGTCCGGCACGGCCCGACGGACCAGGTGGACGTCCGCCTCCTTGCCGGTCTTCAACACACCCAGCTCGGTGTCCTTGGCGGCCAACTCGGTGACCAGCCAGGCGGGGTGCGGCTGTGGCCCGTGCACGGCGTCGTCCCAGGACGACCAGCGCTCGCCGGTGTCCGGGTCAGGTTCGCTGTCCGGGTCTGCGAGCGGCTCGGTGGGCCGCCCACGCTTCAGAAACTGCTGTTCGTCGTCGTCGAAGCGGCTCTTGCCGCGGCTCCGGCGCTCAAGCGCCGGAAGGTCATGATCGCGCACTGTGGTGAGGTTCCCTTGGTCGAGGCTGAGATAGGCAGCTGGAAGAAGCGACCTGCAAAGACGGCCATGACCCGCCTCCTCTCCTCGACCGGGCACACGCCCGGGATGCACCATGCGCGGACAATGCTCGTACGACCACGTCGGCCGGTCAACCGAATTACCGAGCCGCCACCCGAACGACCGCTCGGACGCCCGGCCGGCAGCGCGGAACCCTCAGCGGGCCAGGACGGTGGCGACCGCGGCGATCAACCCGTCCGCGGTGCGGCTGGGCGCGAACCGGACGTCCGACCAGGTGCGCCCCCGGTGCAGCCAGACGCTGGGCAGCCCGACGGCGGCGGCCCCGCCGATGTCCGCCTCCGGGCTGTCTCCGATCACCCACGCCCCCCGCAGCGGCATCCTGACCCGCTGGGCGGCGAGCGCGAAGATTCTCGGGTTGGGCTTGCTGACGCCGGCCTCCTCGGAGATCACCCAGTCCGCGACGTACTGGTCCAGCCCGGTCTGGCGAATCTTGGCGTCCTCGACGCGTACGGTGCCGTTGCAGACCACCACCGGCACCCAGCCGGCGTCGTCGGCGATCCGCAGCGCGCAGGCGGTCAGCGGGTCGAGCCGGGTCTGCGCCACCACCCCGTCGTGCAGCTCCTCGACCAGGTCGATCGAGGGAATCCGCAGCTCGTAGCGGTCCCGGATGGCGTCGGCGAGGTCCCAGCGGTCGGTCAGACCGTCGGCGTCGATCGAGATCAGCCAGTCGATGTCGGTGTGGGGCGCGCCGATGCTGTCCAGGAAGCGCTCACCCCAGCGGCGGAACGGCCCGGCCCGATCCAGCAGGGTGTTGTCCAGGTCCAGCAGGAGCAGTGGCACTCGGGCACCCTACGGGACCGACGTGTCCGTTAACAGATGCGGCGGGTATCGAGCTGACGAAGGGCTCAGCCAGGCATCGACAGCCGGGCGCCGCCCTGGTCCGGCAGCCGATCGAGAAGCATCGAGTGGGCCGTCCGGGTAGCCGCGAGCACTGCGGGGTCCAGCGTCGCCACGAGCACCGCCGTGCCGTCGTCCGCTCCGCCAGCCAGCACCCGCCCCTCGGGGTCGTAGATGGCCGCACCGCCGTTGAACCGCCACGGATCGGCACCTCCGACCGCGTTGGCGAAGACCACGAACATCGTGTTGTCCAGGGCACGTGCGGCGTAGTAGAGATCCCGGCGGTGCTCGGAGCCGGCCAGGTATCCGCTGGGGCACAGGTAGGCGTGCGCGCCGTCGAGGGCGGCGGCCCGGCCGTGCTCGGGGAAACAGCCGTCGTAGCAGATGCCGAGCCCGAGCCGCCAGTCGTCGACGAGCAGCGTGGCACCCCGGTCGCCGGGGCTGAACAGCTCCCGCTCGTCGCCCCACAACTGCTGCTTGTCGTACCCGACCCGCACCTCGCCGGTCCGGTCGACCACCAGCGCCGCGATGGTCCGCCGGCCGTCGGGGTGCCGGACGGCCGCGCCGACCACCGCGGTGACGCCGGCCTCGCGCGCCGCGACGCGCAGCGGGTCGAGCCGGGGATCCGCGACCATCCCGGCCGGGTCGGCCGCGACGTCCGTGCCGGCCGGGTCGGCAGCGAGAACCGGCGGGTGGTACGCGCAGAGGAACAGCTCCGGTAGGACGGCCACCCGGGCGCCCCGCCTACCGGCTTCACGGACCAGGTCGGCGGCGATGACCGTGTTGCCGGCGACGTCGCCCGGTGTGGGGGTGGCCTGGATGGTGGCCACCGTCAGCGGGGAGTTGGGCAGGGTGTGGGGCTGGGTCACCGGGCGATGGTAGTCGGCAACATCCCAAGCCGTACGTACGGTTTGCGTGCCCCGGGGTGACCTGCGACGATCGACGTGTGCCCAGAGTAAGCCAGGACCAGCTCGACGCTCGCCGGCAGGAGATCCTCGCCGCGGCCCGGGCGTGTTTCGCCCGGCTCGGCTACGAGGGGGCGACAGTACGCCGCCTCGAGGAGGCCACCGGCCTGTCCCGTGGCGCGATCTTCCACCATTTCCGCGACAAGGACTCGCTCTTCCTGGCCGTCGCCGAGGACGACGCCGCGGTCATGGTCGAGACGGTGGCCCGCAACGGTCTGGTGCAGGTGATGCGCGACCTCCTCGCTCGCGCCGTCTCGCCGGACACCACCGGCTGGCTGGGCAGCCAGCTGGAGGTCTCCCGTCGGCTGCGCACCGACCCGGCGTTCGCCAAGCGCTGGGCGGAGCGGTCCGCCGCGATCGCCGAGGCGACCCGGGACCGGCTGGCCCGCCAGCGCGACGCCGGGGTGCTGCGCGAGGACGTCCCGATCGACGTGCTGGCCCAGTTCCTGGAGCTGGCCTACGACGGCCTGGTGCTGCACCTGGCCATGGGCCGACCGGCCGGCGACCTGGGCCCGGTGCTCGACCTCGTCGAGGAGGCGGTCCGCCGGCACTGACCGCGCGCACACCGGTCTGTCGACCGTGGCGAGGCTGCTCCACAATGGGGCCGCCGATCCCTCCGGTGACAGGAGCAGTCGATGACCGTCCACGCCGCGTCCGGCGACACCTGGGGCATCTCCGGCCCGACCTTCCTCCGCTACTACATCGCCGCGGCCATCCTGCTGGTGGCGATCGTGGCGTACCAGCGCTTCCGTCTGGCGGTCGGGTCGAGCGGTGCCATGACCGCCGATCCCCTCGGACCCCAGCAGGTCGCGTACCTCAACGGTGGCCCCCAACTCGCGGTGCACTCGGCGCTCGGCGGGCTGCGCGGCAGCGGCGCGGTCGCCGTACGACCGGACCGCCGACTGACCACCGTCGGTGCCGCACCGACCGGGCTCACCCCACTGGACCAGGCCATCCACTGGGCAGCCCACCAGCACTCGCGGGTCCGGGACCTGCCCCAGGACGAGCGCGTACGCGTCGCGCTGCACCAGATCCGCAACGGCCTGGAGGAGCGCGGGCTGCTGACCAACGACGCGCAGCGCGCGCGGGCCCGCTTCTGGGCCACGCTCCTGATCGCCCTGCTGGGTCTCGGTGTGCTCCGGTTTGTCTCCGGCCTGTTCAGCGGCCGCCCGGTCGGCTACCTGCTGATGACCCTGGCCGCTCTCCTGATCGTCACGCTGGTGCTGCGTCGGGTCCCGATGCTCACCCGGGCCGGTCGGGCCGCCCTGCGTTCCGTCCGCCGCCAGCACACCCACCTCGCCCCCGCCTCCGCGCCGGCCTACGCCACCTACGGAGCGGCCGGCGCGGCGATGGGCGTGGCCCTGTACGGCACCGCCTCGCTCTGGGCGCTCGACCCTGGCTTCGCCGAGCAGGCCGAGATCCAGCGCCAGGCCGCCGCCGGCAGCGGCTGGTCCGGAGGGTCCGACGGATCCTCGGGCGGTGGTGACAGCTCCGGCTCGGACGGCGGCAGCTCCTGCGGCGGCGGCGGAGGCGGGTGCGGCGGCGGGGGGTGCGGCGGATGACCGGCCCGTCCGGCGTCGGCATCGGCTGGCGGCCGGAGATCGCCGGTTTCGTGGCCGAGCTGCCCGGCCTACGCTTCGTGGAGGTGGTGGCCGAGGGGGTGCCCGCCTCCGGGCCGCTCCCGCCCGGCCTGACCCAGCTGCGGGACCGCGCGGTGACCGTCGTACCCCATGGGGTGCGGCTCTCTCTCGGCGGCGCCGAGCCGGTCGACCCGGCCCGGGTCGCGCACCTGGCCGCGGTGGCGCAACGCCTGGACGCCCCGCTGGTCAGCGAGCACATCGCGTTCGTCCGGGCCGGCGGCCTGGAGGCCGGTCACCTGCTGCCGCTGCCGCGCAGCCGGGAAGCCGTCGACGTGGTCTGCGCCAACGTGGCCCGGGCACAGGCCGAGCTTCCGGTGCCGATCGCGCTGGAACCGATCGCCGCGCTTGTCGACTGGCCCGACGACGAGCTGACCGAGGCGGACTTCCTCACCGAGATCCTCGACCGGACCGGAGCACTGCTGCTGCTGGACGTGGCAAACGTGCACGCCAACGCCCGCAACCGGGGTGCCGACCCGCTGGCGTTGCTGGACCGCCTGCCGCTGGAACGGGTCGCGTACGCCCACGTGGCTGGCGGCGCGGAACACGGCGGTTTCTACCACGACACCCACACCGACCCGGTGCCGACAGCGGTGCTGGAGCTTCTCGGCGCGCTCTGCGCCCGACGGCGACCGCCGGCCCTGCTGCTGGAGCGCGACGGCCACTACCCGCCGGCCGTCGAACTCCGCGCCGAACTGGACGCTCTGGCCGCCGCCGCAGGCTTTCCGGCCGTGACATGACGGGCACACCAGAGGGCGGCAGCGCGCCGACGCCCCGCGCCGGGCTGGCCGAACGGCAGGCCGAACTTGTCGCGGCGCTGGTCGCCGGGGGTGAGCCACCGGCGGGGTTCGCGCCGGGCCCGCTGGCCGCCACCCGCGCGGCCCTGCTGCGCAAACGGGCCGGCGAGGTGGCCCGGCACTGGCCACTGCTCGCCGCAGGTCTCGGTGCCCGCTGGTCGGCCACCTTCGCCGAGTGGGCCGCCCGGCGACCCACCGCCGGATCGCTCCGCGACGGTTGGGACCTGGCCCGGGCGCTGCGCGCCCAGCAGGCGCTCCCCCCGGCCGCCGCCGAGGAGTTGGCCGTCCGGGAGGCACGCCTGCGCTACGACGGGCTTCGAGCGCCGCGCCCACGCCGGGCGCCAGCGGTGGGCCGCGCCGGCGGCGCCGTCGCGCTGCAGATCGCCGGCCGGGTACGCCTGCTGCGCCCCGCCCCACGGCTGCCCACCCGTGCTGGCAACGGGTTACCGGATGCGGCAGGATCGGAGTTATGGATCTCGGACTGACCGACCGCGTGTACGTCCTCACCGGCGCCTCCCGCGGTCTGGGTTACGCGACCGCACAGAGCCTGGTCGCCGACGGTGCGCGGGTGGTGCTCTCGGCCCGCGACCCGGACGCGGTGGCCGCCGCCGCGCAGCAGCTTGGCGGCCCGGAGCACGCCATCGGGCTGACCGCGGACCTGACCCACCCGGAGACCCCGGGGCAGCTCGTCGCCGCCGCTCAGGAACACTTCGGCCGGCTCGACGGCGCGCTGATATCGGTCGGTGGACCACCGCCGGGCAACGCCGCAGCGGTCACCGACGAGCAGTGGCGGCTGTCCTTCGAGACCGTCTTCCTGGGCACCATCCGCGCCGTACGCACTGTCGCCAACGCCCTGCCCGAGGGCGGCGCGATCGGGTTGGTGCTCTCCACCTCGGCGCGTGGCCCGGTGCCCGGTCTCGGCATCTCCAACGGTCTGCGGCCCGGCCTGGTCGGGGCCGCCAAGGACATCGCCGACGACTACGGTCCGCGTGGGGTCCGGGTGGTCGGGCTGTTGCCCGGCCGGATCATGACCGACCGCAACCGGGAACTGTTCGGAGCGACCGGTGACCCGGAGCGGGCCCGCGCCGAGGCGGAGGCCGGCATCCCGCTGCGCCGCGTCGGCGACCCCGCCGAGTTCGGCCGGGTGGCCGCGTTCGTGCTCTCCCCCGCCGCGAGCTACCTCACCGGAATCACAGTGCCGGTCGACGGCGGCGCGCTGCGCGGGCTGTGACAGCCGAGCGGGCCCGACCCGCCCGCACGGTGACGCCGCCAGAGCCTGCCCCACACGACCACCCGGCCGTCGATCGACTCGACATCACGGAGGCCGGGCTGTCGACGCGACCAGGACATGCCGACGTCCAGGAACCCGAGTCGATCGAGGCGCGGCGTTCCGGCCCGACCCGGCCCACCCGCGCGGACCTCGCGGCAGCCGCGGACCGGACGATTCCCGACGTCCTCGCTCCCGGCCTGGCGGTGCTCTTCGTCGGCATCAACCCGGGCCTGTGGTCGGCGGCGACGGGCTGGCACTTCGCCCGCCCCGGCAACCGGTTCTGGCCGGCGCTGCACCGGGGCGGGTTCACGCCCCGGCTGCTGCACCCCAGCGAACAGGACGAACTGCCAGCGCTCGGGCTCGGCATCACCAACATGGCCGCCCGGGCCAGTGCCCGCGCGGACGAGCTGAGCACCGAGGAACTCCTCGACGGCGCGGCGATCCTGACCGACAAGGTGGCCCGGTACCGGCCGCGCTGGGTTGCAGTGGTGGGGGTGACCGCGTACCGGATCGGTTTCCAGCGGCCCAAGGCCGCCTTCGGGCCGCAACCGGAGACACTGGCCGACGCGCGGCTGTGGGTGCTACCCAACCCCAGCGGCCTGAACGCGCACTTCACCCCGGTCACCCTGGGCCTGGCGTTCGCCGAGTTGCGGGCAGCGACCGAGCTACCAGCCCTTTGATCGACGACGTCAGTTGGCGGCGGCCGGTGGCAGCACCTCGTCGGCGCGGTAGGTGCCCAGCGGCATGACCACCGGCTCGGCACCGGTCGCGTCGACGAACGGGGTGGGCGAGTCGGCGACCGCGAACTGGGTGCGATACAGCTCGGCGTAGAGCCCACCAACGGCCACCAACTCGTCGTGCCGTCCCCGCTCGACGACCCGTCCGCCGTCCAGGACGAGGATCTGGTCTGCGTCGCGCACCGTGGAGAGCCGGTGCGCGATCACCAGCGCGGTCCGCCCGGCCAAAGCCACCGACAGCGCCCGCTGCACCGCCGCCTCGCTCTCCGAGTCAAGGTGAGCGGTCGCCTCGTCGAGGATCACGATCGACGGCGCCTTGAGCAGCAGCCGCGCTATCGCGATGCGCTGCTTCTCGCCGCCGGAGAACCGGTAGCCGCGCTCCCCCACCGTGGTGTCCAGACCGTCGGGCAGCGCCCGAACCAGATCGGCCACCTGCGCCCCGGCCAGGGCGGCCCAGATCTCGTCGTCGGTGGCGTCCGGCTTGGCGTAGCGCAGATTCTCGGCGATCGTCTCGTGGAACAGGTGCGAATCCTGAGTGACCACACCGATCTCGTCGCGCAGCGAGGCGAGCGTCGCGTCACGCACGTCCACGCCGCCGACGAGCACCTGCCCGTCGCTGACGTCGTAGATCCGGGAGATGAGCATCGACAGTGTCGACTTGCCCGCCCCGGACGGGCCGACCAGCGCGACCATCTGCCCCGGCTCGACGCTGAACGAGACCCCCTTGAGCACCGGTTCGTTGACGGTCCGGTCGAGGGTGGCGACCTCCTCCAGGGAGGCGAGGGAGACCTCGGCGGCGCTCGGGTAGCGGAAACGCACGTCGCGGAAGTCGACCCGGCCGGCGCCCAGGGGCACCGGCACCGCGTCGGGCTTCTCCACGATGCCCGGCTCGAGGTCGAGCACCTCGAAGACCCGGTCGAAGGAGACCAGCGCGCTCATCACGTCCACCCGGACGTTGGAGAGCGCGGTGAGCGGTCCGTACAGGCGGGTGAGCAGCAGCGCGAGCGTCACCACGGTGCCGGCGCTGACGCCGCCGGTCACCGCGAGCCAGCCGCCGAGACCGTAGGTCAGCGCCTGCGCCAGCGAGGCGACCAGCAGCATCGCCACGAAGAAGGTGCGGGAATACATGGCGGACTGGATGCCGATGTCGCGGACCCGCTCGGCCCGGTCGCCGAACCGGCGGGCCTCGATCTCGGGCTGGCCGAAGAGCTTCACCAGCAGCGCGCCGGCCACCCCGAACCGCTCGGTCATCGTCGCGTTCATCTTGGCGTCGAGGTTGTACGCCTCGCGGGTGATCTCGGCCAGTCGCTTGCCGACCCGACGGGCCGGAATGATGAAGATCGGCAGCAGCACCAGTGACAGCGCGGTGATCTGCCAGGAGAGGGTGAACATCACCGCCGCGGTGAGGACCAACTGGATGACGTTGCTGACCACACCGGACAGGGTGGAGGTGAACGCCCGCTGGGCGCCGAGCACGTCGTTGTTGAGCCTGCTGACCAGGGCGCCGGTCTGGGTGCGGGTGAAGAACTGCAACGGCATCCGCTGCACGTGGTCGTAGACCCGGGTGCGCAGGTTGAAGATGATGCCCTCGCCGATGCGGGCGGAATACCACCGCTGGGCCAGCGACAGCAGCGCGTCGGCGACCGCAAGCGCGGCGATGAACAGGGCCAGCCGCACCACGAGCCGCCCGGCCTCGGTGCCGCCCTCGTTGATCGCGTTGATCACGTCGCCGGCGAGCACCGGAGTGGCCACGCCAATGATGGCGGCCAACACCACGGTGGCCAGGAAGACGATGATGTCGCGCCGGTAGGGGTGGGCGAAATCGACGATGCGGCGGGCCACCCCGCGCTTGAGCCGGTGGGAGGAGACCTCGTCGCGGTTACGCATCGACCGGAGCATGCTCCACCCGGCCATGCCACCGCCGGACATCGGGTTGGACATCGTTCACCTCCGGGTTGCCGGGCAGACCGCACCGTCAGGTCAATTCTCCCGACGAGTGTGACAACCTCGGTCGTAACCCGGATCTTCCCGTGCGGTCCTTACCTATTCTCCAGTGCCGGCGAGGTCACGCAGCCGACGGGTCTGTGCCTCCCGCTCGGCGCGCTGCTGGTCGGCGTGCGACCGCCCGGCGGCCCCGGCGAGCAGCGCCTTGATCTCGACCACCGCGTCGCGGGCCCCGGAGAGCAGGCCGGCGGTCAAATCCCGCACCGCGCCGTCCAACTCGGCCGGGGGTACGACCAGGGTGGCCAGCCCGATCCGGTCCGCCTCGGCGGCGTCCAACCGGCGGCCTGTCGCACAGATCTCCAACGCCCGCGAATAGCCGACAAGCTCGACGAGGCGTTTCGTCCCGGCCAGATCCGGCACCAGGCCGAGGGTCACCTCGGCCATCGACAGCTTCGCGTCCGCGGACAGCACTCGCAGGTCGCAGGCGAGCGCGAGCTGAAAGCCAGCACCGATCGCGTGGCCCTGCACGGCCGCGACAGAGACGACATCCGGCCGGTGCAGCCAGGTGAAACCGGCCTGGAACTCCGCGATGCGCTCGGCGCACTCCTGCTCGGGCAGCGTGGCCAGCTCAGCGAACGACCCCGGACCGGAGGCGCCCGCCACCGCGAGATCGAGGCCGGCCGAGAACGCGCGGCCCTCACCGCGGACCACCACCACCCGCACGTCGCCGGGCAGGTCGCGGGAAAAGTCGCTCATCGCTCGCCACATCGCGGGCGTCTGGGCATTGAGCACGTCGGGCCGGCACAACGTCACCGTGGCGACCGGCCCGTCGCAAGTCAGCCGAACCCCGGTCGCCTCGGCGGTCACCGGACTTCCCGGGGCGCGGCGCTGTTGGACGACGCTGAGGGGCGGGTCACGCCTTCTTGCGGCGTCGGGCGCCACCGCGCTGACGCAGCTGCACGCCGGACTCGGTGAGCACTCGATGGATGAACCCGTAGGAACGGCCGGTCGAGGCCGCCAACGCGCGGATGCTCTCCCCCGAGGTGTACCGCTTTACCAGGTCCTTGGCGAGCGTCTGACGCTCGGCTCCGACGATCCGGCGACCCTTCTCAGTGCTGGTGGCTGTGCCAGTGGCTGCCATGCTGTGTCCTCACGTCCCAGACTGTGCGGTTCGGATACGGTCCCACCTATTAGACCGCCTCGAACGATCATGCGCCAGATATCAACTCTTCGCCAACCGACACGCTATGCAATGTCAGCTTCCCGATAGAGTGATCCTGGCGATGCGGCCCGCCGCGGCGTCCGGGCGTACCACCCGCCGGCGCTGGTTGCTGCCGACGAGCCGTAACCTGCCGTCGTGATCGACCTGCTCAGCACGGCGGCCGGAGCGGCAGTGGTCTTCGCCGCGACCGACATCGACGACATCGTCATCCTGACCCTGTTCTTCGTCGCGGCCCGCACCACCGGTCGGCCCCGCCCGTGGCAGATTGTCGCCGGCCAATACGTCGGTATCGGTGCGCTCGCGCTGGCGAGCGCGGTGGTGGCCGCCGGGCTGCTCGTGGTGCCGGACCCGTGGACGGGGCTTCTCGGCCTCTTGCCGATCGCGCTGGGCGTACGCGCGCTGCGTCACTCCGACGAGGACGAGACCCCCACTGTCGTCACTGGAGCGCTCGGCGTGGCCGGCGTGACGATCGCGAACGGCGCCGACAACGTGGCCGTCTACGTACCCGTCTTCCGCGCCCTCGGCGCAGCCGACAGCGCGGTGTTCCTGCTGGTCTTCGTGCTGCTCATCGCGCTGTGGTGTGCTGTCGGCGCGTGGCTGGGAGGGCACCCACGGGTGGTCCGGCTGGTCGAACGCGCCGGCCACTGGCTGGTGCCGACGATCTTCATCGGCATCGGCGTGGTGATCCTGGTCAGCTCCGGCGTGGTCGGCCGGCTGGTGGACCTGCTCGGTTGAGGCCCGGCCAGAAGCTTGGTCAGGCCAGCTCGACAAGTTCGAGCAGGTCGTCGCTCCAGGCGTCCTCGTCGCCGTCGGGCAGCAGGATGGCCCGGTCCGGCTTGAGCGCCAGCACCGCACCCGGGTCGTGGGTGACCAGGACGATCGCGCCCGGGTAGTTGGCGATGGCGTCGAGGACCTGCTCCCGGCTGACCGGGTCGAGGTTGTTCGTCGGCTCGTCGAGCAACAGCACGTTGGCGCCGGAACAGACCAGGGTGGACAGCGCCAGCCGGGTCTTCTCGCCGCCGGAGAGCACCCCGGCCGGCTTGTTCACGTCGTCGCCGGAGAACAGGAACGCGCCGAGGATCTTGCGCAGGTCGGTGTCGGACTGCTCGACCGCGGCGGCGCGCATGTTCTCCAGAACCGTCCGCTCCACGTCCAGCGTCTCGTGCTCCTGGGCGTAGTAGCCCAGCCGCAGGCCGTGCCCCGCGTGCACCTCACCGGTGTCCGGGTTGAGCAGCCCACCGAGCATCCGCAGCAGGGTCGTCTTACCGGCACCGTTGAGCCCGAGGATGGCCACCCGGGAGCCCCGGTCCACCGCCACGTTGACGTCGGTGAAGATCTCCAGCGAGCCGTACGACTTGGAGAGGCCGGTCGCAGTGAGCGGGGTCTTGCCGCACGGAGCGGGACTGGGAAAGCGCACCTTGGCCACCCGGTCGGCGACCCGCACCTCCTCCAGGCCGGAGATGAGCTTCTCGGCACGGCGGGCCATGTTCTGCGCGGCCACGGTCTTGGTGGCCTTGGCCCGCATCTTGTCGGCCTGCGCCATCAGCGCGCCGGCCTTCTTCTCCGCGTTGGCCCGTTCCCGGCGGCGGCGTCGCTCGTCGGTCTCGCGCGCCTCCAGGTACGCCTTCCAGCCCAGGTTGTAGACGTCGATGACCGACCGGGTGGCGTCGAGGAACCAGACCTTGTTGACCACCGACTCCAGCAGCGCGCCGTCGTGGGAGATCACGATCAGGCCGCCCTTGTGGTTGGCGAGGAAGCCCCGCAACCAGGTGATCGAGTCGGCGTCGAGGTGGTTGGTGGGCTCGTCGAGCAGCAGGATGCCGCCGCCGTTCTCGCCCGCGTCACGGAACAGGATCCGGGCCAGCTCAATGCGGCGCCGCTGACCACCGGAGAGGGTGCCGATGGTCTGCGCGAGCGCCCGGTCCGGTAGACCGAGGTTGGCGCAGATCCGCGCGGCCTCGGCCTCGGCCGCGTACCCGCCGAGGGCGGCGAACTGGTCCTCCAGCGCGCCGTACCGACGGACCAGCTTGTCGGTGGCGTCCTCGGCGAGGCGGGCCTCGATCTCCTGCATCTGGGACATCAGCACGTCCAGGCCGCGCGCGGAGAGCACCCGGTCGCGGCCGGTGACCTCCAGGTCACCCGTGCGCGGGTCCTGCGGCAGGTAACCGATGGCGCTGCGCTGGTCGATCTGGCCGCCGTACGGCTGCCCCTCGCCGGCGAGCACCTTCAGCGTGGTGGTCTTGCCGGCGCCGTTGCGACCGACCAGGCCGATCCGGTCACCGGGCTGCACGCGCAGGGTGGTGTCGGACAGCAGGATCCGGGAACCGGCACGCAGTTCCAGGCCGGTGACAGTGATCATGTTTGCGGGCTCGCTCTCGGGGTTCGGAAGGCTGACTCGGGGCACGCGAAACGGCCGGCGGGCTCAAGAGGCCCGACGGCGCGGGGCGGTTCAGCCTTCGCAGCGCAGCACCTGACAAGTGTACCGGGCGCGCCCGGAGCTCCTGCCCGGATTACCAATCAAGATCATCGGGTACCGGAACGCCTGTCCGGACCCCGTCCGGCACTCGATGGACGAAACGGCACACAAAAGACACTCACCGGCATACGGCGATCGGGGTCACCATGGAACTCAACGAGCGGGCCGAAATCGACACCTCGCAGGTCAACGACGTGGGCCGCGGTGGTGGAGGCGGCGGAGGCGGCCTCGGCATCCCGATCCCCGGCGGCGGCGGTCGGGGCGGCATCATCGGCATCGTGGTGGCGGTGCTCGTCGCGCTGCTCGGCGGCGGCTTCGGCCTCAACGCCATGACAAACGGCGACGAGGGCGGTCAGGCCGGTGGCACCGACCTGGAGCAGTTGTGCTCCCGCGACAACCCCGAGCGTCTCGACGACGCGCGCTGCCGCAACGCGCTCTACGTCAACAGCATCCAGGCCTACTGGCAGAAGGCGTACCCGGAGTTGGGCAAGGGAGAGTACGAGCAGACCGACACCAACTTCTTCCAGGCCGCCGTCAACACCGGCTGCGGGCAGGCCGACTCGGGCGTCGGCCCGTTCTACTGCCCCGCCGACAAGCAGGTCTACATCGACCTGAGCTTCTACGACGAGTTGGCGTCCCGGTTCGGGGCGAAGGGCGAGTTCGCCCAGCCGTACGTGCTCGCCCACGAGTACGGACACCACGTCCAGAACCTCCTCGGCACCAACGCGAAGGCCGGCCAGGGTGACCAGAGCGGCCCCCGCTCCGCCTCCGTACGGCTGGAGTTGCAGGCCGACTGCTACGCCGGTGCCTGGGCCAAGCACGCCACCGAGAGCAAGGACAAGACCGGTCAGGAACCGCTGTTCAAGTCCATCACCCAGACCGACATCAGCGAGGCGGTGCAGGCCGCCGAGGCGATCGGCGACGACAGCATCCAGGAGCGCTCCGGCGGGCGGGTCAACCCCGACCAGTTCACCCACGGCACGTCCGAGCAGCGCAAGCGTTGGTTCACCCAGGGCTACGACCGTGGCGACCCGAAGACCTGCGACACCTTCGGTACCGACCAGCTCTGACACCCGCTCCGAAGTCGTGGCAGGCCCCCGGTGGGCCTGCCACGATTGTCATTCCGGCCGAAGCTCCGGGGTCAGGTGAGCCGCGAGACCTGGTAGTGGCCGATGAGCCAGTCGTCGTCGACCCGCCGCAGCAGCACTCCGAGGTTGACGGTCAGTGCCGGCCGGTCGGTGAAGCCGAACTCCACCTCCAGGTAGCCGAGGACCACGTCGTCGGCGAGACGGCGGATCTCCCGGATGTCGTACGCGGCGGTCAGGCCGAGCGGCTGTCCGGCGTAGTACGCGGCGACGCCGGCAGGACCGACCGTGTACGGCTGCAACCCCTGGAAGATCGCGTCGTCGGTGAAGCACGCCGCGACCCGATCGGGCTCGTGGGCGTCGACAGCCGATCTCCACCGGTCGAGGACGGTACGCAGAATCTGAGCGTCGGACATGATGATCTCCCTGCTGACGGACGTGTCCCGTGGCGTGCCTGTCGAGGCGGCGTGCCCTCGCCGGCTCAGCGAGGCGGCTGACCCGGGTCGTTCGGGTGCGGCGTCAACGGCGTCACGGTCTCGCGCCGCCAGGCGCGCAGCGGCATCGACGCGAGCACGGCTTCCAGCTCATCGGCGTCGTCGGCCTGGAACAGCCCCCACGTACGCCACTCCCCCGGTGCCAGCGGCGGCCGCCACAGCCGCAGGAGACTGCCCTGGGCCGTCAGCTCGGCCGAACGCGCGGCCTCTCGCGCACGCATGTCGGCGACGCCGTCCTCCGACGTCCCCTGCGGCACCGTCGTCACCATGTCAACCAGAAACTCCACGCGCCCATCCTCCAGCCGCCGGCCGGACAGCACGCCGCGAACCCCGTTTTGGGTGGCGACCGTCTCCCCTCCGACGCCGCCCGTGCGGGCCTCCGACGCCGCTCGTGCAGGCCTCCGACGCCGCCGGCGCGGGCCTCCGACGCCGCAATGGCGGGCCGAGGTCAGTCGGGGTCGCGCACCAGGATCCGTACCGCCCGGGCCGCACCCACCGCCGCGACCAGCACCGCGTGCCGGGGCTCCGGCACGTCGAGCAGCCGCTCCGCCCGCAACGGCACGAGCGGGGCCAACCGCCGGTCGGTCAGCACACCGTCCACCGCCCGCCGGTCACCGCCGCAGACCAACGCGGCGAGCGTCGCCACCTCCGGCAACAGCAGCCGTACGGCCAGGTCCGCCGCGTCGCCCAGCGCAGCCTTCGCCTGGTTGTCACGCCGACGGGCGAACCGGTGCTGCGACCATCCCCCCGCAGCGGTGCGCCCCTGCACGTAGCGGGTGTCCACCTTGGAGACGACGAGGTCGCCACCCTCGGCCACCCCGAGCGCCACCGCGCCCTTGCGCGCCAACAGCAGGCCGATCCGGCGGGGCATGACAGCGGAGGCCACGAACCCGGCCACATCCGCGCCGGCCGGCGCACCCGGCGGGGCGTGCAGCTCGGCGGTTGCCCCGTCCGGGGCGGCGAGCAGTAGGCCGTACTCCCTCGCGCTGGTGCTGGGCGGGCCGTGCCGGTCGGCGAAGCCCTCGACCCAGCGGCCGACGCGGGCCGGGTCGACCTCGACCCACCGGCCTCCGCCGGCTGCGGGTCGACTGGTCATCGCCCGACCGTACGGCACAGCGAACCCGTCCGGGCCCCCGGGCGGCCCGTGTGCCCGGCCAGGAACACGCCCGGCGACATCGCGGACCCGGCGCGGTCGGGCGCCGTCCGGGTGGCTGAGCCGCCGGTGAACCTGGTCTGGCTCGGCCTGGACCCAGCCACCTCCTGCGGGGTCGGCCGCCGCGCCGGATGGTCGCCGTGGCCGTTCAGCCTGGCAGTAGCGCGGCCACCGCCAACGCGGCGATGAGCGCGCTGGAGACCAGGCCGGTGACCAGCCGGCCACGCGACCCGGTCAGCGCCCGGCCGACCACGGTGCCACCGCCGGCGATGACCAGTTGCCAGCTCGCCGACGCCAGGAACACCCCGGCCACGAAGAGGGCCATCGGGACCATGCCCGAGTCGGCAGTGTCCCGGCGGCCGAGCACCAGGGCGGTGAAGTAGAGCACCGTCATCGGGTTCAGCAGGGTCAACCCGAGCAGCGCCGCGTAGGCCCGCCCCGGAGTGCTCATGCCCCCACCGTCGCGTGCCGTCGGCGGTCGCGGCGAGCGGTGCGCGGACCACGTCCGCCACAGGCCGTGCCCGGCGAGGCCCAGCAGCACCACGGCGGCGACCACCCGCAGGGGCCCGGCGACCGGCGCGATGATCCCGGCCAGGCCTGCGCCGCCGAGCACGGCCACCACCGCGTAGAGCCCGTCGGCCGTCGCCACCGCGAGCGCCGCGGCCGCACCCACCCGAAACGACGTACGGGCGCTGAGCCCCAGGATCAGAATCGCGATCGCGCCGACGGGAATGGCGACGCCGTAGCCGGCCACGAGACCAGCGAGGAACGCGCCGCTCACGACGGCGGGCGCCGGATCGAGGCGGGCCGGGGCAGGCTGCGCTGTCGACGCGCGGCAGTGGCCGCACGGACAGGAACCTGCTTCGGGTACGCCTCAGTCACACGCGCATCCTCCGCGCCGGACCCGCGCCCCCGCCACCGATATTCCGCCGCGCCCCGCGCCCCGCGCCCCGCGCCCCGCGCCCCGCGCCCCGCGCCCCGCGCCCCGCGCCCAAGATCCGCGCAACATTCCCGATGTTGCTGCCTCCGACACGCCGGAGACCGCAACATCCCTGATCCTGCGCCGACCTTGACGACGAACGCCGCCCCTCTGGAGATCGGAACCCCGGGTTTGGCGCCCCCGGCCACCAAGATCGCACTCGAACCAGTATGTAGTGGCCTCGGCGACGCACCGAGGCCACTACATCGAGGATCAAGCGCGATCTTGGGGTGTTCTGGGATCGGCCGAGGGAGCAGAGCCGAACCTCAGGCGGTCAGTCGGGGGTCGCGAGCTGGTCGCCGACCGCGCGCTGAAGCACCTGGGTGACGTTCCACCGCTTGCAGGGGGTGGGCCGCTCTCAGGCGTCGGCCGGAACTCCCTCGACTGCCGTCCGAAGCGCCGCGTGCGCCTTTTCGAGCACGGTCCGCCACTGCCCCGCCGCCATCCCGCTCATTGTTCTGCCCTCTCCGCCGGCTTCCAGCGAGCTGACCCACCCACTGTCGCAGCGGAATATTCCGCTCCATTTGATGAGCGAACCGGAATGATCCGTTCCACTACTTTCGGAGCTGGTCTGGAAACGCGTCGAGCGCGGCACCCGGACGGGTACCGCGCTCGACGAAGTGGGATCGGTCAGACGTTGAAGCCGAGGGAGCGAAGCTGGTCCCGACCCTCGTCAGTGATCTTGTCCGGGCCCCACGGCGGGAGCCACACCCAGTTGATCCGGATGTCGTTGACCAGGCCACCGCCGGGGCCGGTGGTCAGCGCCTGCCGGGTCTGGTCCTCGATGACGTCGGTCAGCGGGCAGGCCGCCGAGGTGAGCGTCATGTCCAGGGTGGCGACGTTCTCGTCGTCGACGTGGACGCCGTACACGAGGCCAAGGTCGACCACGTTGATGCCGAGCTCCGGGTCGACGACGTCCTTCATCGCCTCCTCGATGTCGGCGATCATGGCCTTGCTGACGCCGCCCGCAGGAGCGGCGGCGTCAGAGGTGCCGTCGGTCGTCGCGGCGTCGGTCTGCGGCACCACAGTGGTGTCACCGGCCTCCGGCGTCGCCTCAGTAGCAGCGATGTGCTCGCTCATGCCGTCCCTCCGCTTCGCTGCGTGATGCCGCAAGGCACCACTGTGTCATTCGCTCGCTGACGCTCGCTCACGCCTTCACCTCCGGGCTCACGCCCACACCGGCGCGTGCCGCGGCGTCCTTGAACGCCATCCACGGCAGCAGCGCGCACTTGACCCGGGCGGGGTAACGGGCCACGCCCGCGAAAGCAACCCCGTCACCGAGCACGTCCTCGTCCGGCGTGACCTGGCCACGTCCGGACATCAACTCCACGAACGCCTCGTGCACCTCGAATGCTTCCCCGGCGCCCCGACCACGCAGCAACTCGTGCAGCACACTCGCCGACGCCTGGCTGATCGAGCAGCCCATCCCGTCGTACGAGATGTCGTGCAGCACGGTGCCGTCGGTGGCCACCCGGACGGTGACCTCGTCACCGCAGGTGGGGTTGACGTGGTGCGCCTCCGCGACCTGGTCGCCCGGGTCGTCGGCATCGCGCAGGCCACGCCCGTGCGGGCGCTTGTAGTGGTCCAGGATGATCTCCTGGTAGAGCTGGTCGAGCTGCATCAGTCGAACACCTTCCGTACCTGCTCCAGACCGGCCACCAGAGCATCGATCTCCTCGGTGGTGGTGTAGAGGTAGAACGAGGCCCGGGTCATGGCGGGGACGCCGAACCGGCTGCACACCGGCTTGGCACAGTGGTGACCCACCCGCACCTGCACGCCGAGCGAGTCGAGCACCTGACCCACGTCGTGCGGGTGCACGTCGCCGAGCGCGAACGAGATGGTGCCACCCCGGCCCACCGGCACTGTCGGGCCGAAGATCCGCAGGTCCGGCACCGAGCCGAAGGCGTCCAGCGCATACGCCGTCAGCTCCTTCTCGTGCCACTGGATGGCCCGCATCCCGACGCCGGTCAGGTAGTCCACCGCCGCGCCCAACGCGACCGCCTCGGCGATCGGCGGGGTGCCGGCCTCGAACCGGGCCGGCGGGGCGGCGAACGTCGAGCGGCCCATGGTGACCGTCTCGATCATCGAGCCGCCACCCATCACCGGCGGCATGGCCGCCAGCAGCTCGGCCCGGCCCCAGAGCACACCGATGCCGGTCGGGCCGCACATCTTGTGGCCGGTGAACACGATGTAGTCGGCGTCCAGGTCGACCACGTCGAGGGGCAGGTGCGGCGCCGACTGCGAGCAGTCCAGCAGCAGCAGCGCGCCCACCTCGCGGACCCGAGCGGTGATCCGGGAGGTCGCGTTGACAGTGCCCAGGATGTTCGACACGTGCACCAACGAGACGATCTTCGTCCGTTCGGTGACCAGGTCCTCCAGGCCCGACTCGTCCAGCCGGCCCTGGTCGGTGACCGGGAACCAGCGCAGAGTCGCGCCGGTGCGCTCACAGAGCAGCTGCCACGGGACGATGTTCGAGTGGTGCTCCATCTCGGAGATCACCACCTCGTCGCCGGGACCGAGCCGGAACCGGGGGTCGGCGTCCGCGCGCAGCGAGGCGTTCGAGAAGGCGTACGCCACGATGTTGATCGCCTCGGTGGAGTTCTTGGTGAACACCACCTCGTCGACGCTCGGCGCGTTGATGAACGCGGCGACCTTCGCCCGCGCCCCCTCGTACGCTTCGGTGGCCTCGGTGCCCAGGGTGTGCACCGACCGCGACACGTTCGCGTTGTGCCGCGCGTAGTGCTCGTCGAGCACGTCGAGCACCTGGCGCGGTTTGTGGGAGGTGTTGGCGCTGTCGAGGTAGACCAGCGGATGCCCGTTGATCTCCCGGTCCAGGATCGGGAAATCGGCGCGCACCCGGGCCACGTCGAAACGCGGCACGTCGTCGTACTGCGGCATCCCCTCGGGGATCGCGATGCTGGTCATCTCGGCAGCGCCTCTTTCGCTCAGGCCTTGGCCGTGCCGGCCCCGGCGGCGTACCGCTCGTAGCCCTCGGCCTCGAGCTTGTCGGCCAGCTCCGGGCCGCCCTGCTCGACGATCCGGCCGGCCACGAAGACGTGCACGAAGTCCGGCTTGATGTAGCGCAGGATCCGCGTGTAGTGGGTGATCAGCAGCACGCCGGTGTCGCCGTTGTCGCGGACCCGGTTGACGCCCTCGCTGACCACGCGCAGCGCGTCCACGTCGAGGCCGGAGTCGGTCTCGTCGAGGATCGCGATCTTCGGCTTGAGCAGCTCCAGCTGGACGATCTCGTGCCGCTTCTTCTCACCACCGGAGAAGCCCTCGTTGACGTTGCGCTGGGCGAACGCCGGGTCCATCTGGAGGCGCTCCATGGCGCCGCGCAGCTCGCCGCCCCAGGTACGGAGCTTCGGCGCCTCGCCGTCGATGGCGGTCTTCGCGGTCCGCAGGAAGTTCGCCACCGAGACGCCGGGCACCTCGACCGGGTACTGCATGGCCAGGAAGAGACCGGCGCGGGCGCGCTCGTCGACAGTCATCGCCAGCACGTCCTCGCCGTCGAGGGTCACCGTACCGCCGGTGATCTCGTACTTGGGGTGGCCGGCGATCGAGTACGCCAGGGTGGACTTGCCGGAACCGTTCGGGCCCATGATCGCGTGGGTCTCGCCCGACTTCACGGTCAGGTCGACGCCGGCCAGGATCGGCTTGAGCTCACCCTCGGGCAGCTTGACCGACACCTTCAGGTCGCGGATCTCCAGGGTGCTCATTATCGGGTCACTCCATTACTCGGCGTCAGGCTGAGGTAGATGTCGCCGTCGCGGACTTCGACGGGGTAGACGGGGACGGGTTCGGTGGCGGGCAGGCCGGTCGGCTCGCCGGTGCGCAGGTCGAAGCGCGAGCCGTGCAACCAGCACTCGAGCGTGCAGCCGTCGACCTCGCCCTCGGAGAGCGCGACAGCGGCGTGCGAGCACTCGTCGTACGCGGCGTAGAAGTTGCCGTCCTCGCCGTGCACCAGGGCGATCGGGGTGCCCTCGACGTCCGCGCTGATCGCGGTGCCCTTCGGCACGTCCTCGGTGGAGCAGAGCCGGATCATCAAGCGCCGGCCTTGGTCAGCCGGGCCTCGATCGCGTCGCCGAGGCTCTCCCGCAGCGACTCCACCGGGATCTTGTTGATCAGCTCGGCGAAGAAGCCACGGACCACCAGCCGGCGGGCCTCGCTCTCCGGGATGCCCCGGGCCATCAGGTAGAACAGCTGCTCGTCGTCGAAGCGGCCGGTCGCGCTGGCGTGACCGGCGCCGGCGATCTCGCCGGTCTCGATCTCCAGATTGGGTACGGAGTCCGCCCGCGCACCGTCGGTGAGCAGCAGGTTCCGGTTGATCTCGTACGTGTCGGTGCCGGTCGCCTCGGCCTGGATGAGCACGTCGCCCACCCAGACGGTGTGCGCGCTCTCGCCCTGCAGAGCGCCCCGGTAGCCGACGTAGCTGCGGCAGTCCGGCACGTTGTGGTCGACCAGCTGCCGGTGCTCCAGGTGCTGGCCGGAGTCGGCGAAGTAGACGCCGTACAGCTCGGCCTCGCCCCCGCGCCCGGTGTATTCCACGCTGGTGAACTGCCGGACCAGGTCGCCACCCAGGGAGACCTGGATGTGGATGGCCTTGGCGTCCCGACCCAGCTTGATCTTCAGGTGCTGGGCCTGGACCGCGTCGTCGGCCCAGTCGGCGACAGTGACCAGCGTCAGCTTCGCGCCATCGGCCACGGCGACCTCGACGTTGTCGGCCAGGGTGGCCGACCCGACGTGCTCCAGCACCACTGTCGCCTCGGCGAACCGGCCCACCTCGACGAAGGTGTGACCGAACGCCGGCTGCTCGACGCCCTCGCCGACCACCCGCAGCCGTACCGCCTCGCCGAGCACCACGTCGGGGTCCACCCGCAGCAGCAGTGCGTCCGCGGCGGCACCGTAAGCCAACGCGCTGACCCGGTCGACCGGGATCAGCACACTGCCGACGCGCTCGTCGTCACGGCCGACCCGGGTGATGGCGACACCCTCGGGCAGGTCGCCGTACTCGTGTCGGACCGCGCCGGTCGCGGCCGGCGCGTCGCCGGTAAGGCCGCGCAGGCGCTTGAGCGGGGTGAAGCGCCACTCCTCCTCCAGGCCGGTGAGGGCCGGGAAGTCGGCGACGTCGTACGAGCGCAGCGCCTGCGACTTGGTGCTGGGCGGCGGCGCGGAAGCCTGGGTAGTCATGTCTTCCTTGGTCTGTCTGTTCCGTGACGACGAGTTGGGGCCGGATGTGACGGGCCGAGGTTCCGACCCGTCACGAGGGAGCGGCGGCGTCAGCCGACCGCGCCCTCCATCTGAAGCTCGATCAGGCGGTTGAGCTCCAGGGCGTACTCCATCGGGAGCTCCTTGGCGATCGGCTCGATGAAGCCGCGCACGATCATCGCCATCGCCTCGTCCTCGCTCAGGCCCCGGCTCATCAGGTAGAAGAGCTGGTCATCACTGATCTTGGAGACGGTCGCCTCGTGCCCCATCGACACGTCGTCCTCACGGATGTCGACGTACGGGTAGGTGTCCGAGCGGGAGATCGTGTCGACCAGCAGCGCGTCGCACTTGACAGTGCTCCGGCTGTGGTGCGAACCCTCCAGCACCTGCACCAGACCCCGGTACGAGGTGCGGCCGCCGCCACGGGCGATCGACTTCGACACGATGGTCGAGGAGGTGTGCGGCGCGGCGTGCACCATCTTGGCGCCGGCGTCCTGGTGCTGACCCTCGCCGGCCATCGCCACCGAGAGCACCTCGCCCTTGGCGTGCTCGCCGGTCATGTAGACCGCCGGGTACTTCATGGTCACCTTGGAGCCGATGTTGCCGTCGACCCACTCCATGGTCGCGCCCTCGTGGCAGACGGCGCGCTTGGTGACCAGGTTGTAGACGTTGTTCGACCAGTTCTGGATGGTCGTGTAGCGGCAGCGCGCGTTCTTCTTGACGATGATCTCCACGACCGCGCTGTGCAGCGAGTCGGAGGAGTACATCGGCGCGGTGCAGCCCTCGACGTAGTGCACGTACGCGCCCTCGTCGACGATGATCAGCGTCCGCTCGAACTGGCCCATGTTCTCCGTGTTGATCCGGAAGTAGGCCTGCAGCGGGATGTCCACGCGCACGCCCTTCGGCACGTAGATGAACGAGCCGCCGGACCACACGGAGGTGTTCAGCGCGGCGAACTTGTTGTCGCCGACCGGGATCACCGTGCCGAAGTACTCCTTGAAGACGTCCTCGTGCTCGCGCAGCGCCGTGTCGGTGTCCAGGAAGAGGACGCCCTGCTCCTCAAGGTCCTCACGGATCTTGTGGTAGACGACCTCCGACTCGTACTGCGCCGCGACACCGGCGACCAGCCGCTGCTTCTCCGCCTCCGGGATGCCCAGCCGGTCGTAGGTGTTCTTGATGTCCTCGGGCAGGTCCTCCCAGCTGGTGGCCTGCTTCTCGGTCGACCGGACGAAGTACTTGATGTTGTCGAAGTCGATCCCGGTGAGGTCCGCGCCCCACGCCGGCATTGGCTTACGGCCGAACAGCCGCAGGCCCTTCAGCCGCAGGTCGAGCATCCACGCCGGCTCGTTCTTCTTGGCCGAGATGTCCCGCACCACCGCCTCGTTGATGCCACGCTGGGCGACAGCCCCGGCGGCGTCCGGGTCGGACCAGCCGTACTCGTACCGGCCCAGGGCGGCGAGCTGCTCTTCCTGGGTCAGGGGCTGGACGATCTGCTCGGTCATCTATCTGTCCTCACAGTGGTTACGGGATTACCGGATTGAGCACGGCCCGGCTGGGTCGGGATGTGCGTGGTGCACACCCCGTCGCCGTGCGCGATGGTGGCCAGACGCTGCACGTGGGTGCCGACCAGACGGGAGATGACCGCGGTCTCGGCCTCGCACAGCTGAGGAAACTCGGCGGCCACGTGAGCCACCGGGCAGTGGTGCTGACAGAGCTGGCCGCCAGAGGCGATCGTGGTCGCATTGGCAGCGTAACCCTCGCCCGTGAGCGCTGCGGCAAGTGCCTCGGCTCGGGCGAGAGGGTCGTCGCCCGCATCCTCCATGGCCGCCCGACAGCGGGACTCGAGAGCGGACACCTGCTCGGTGGCGAACGCCTCCACCGCGTCCGGGCCGCCGCTGCGGGCGATCCAACGCAGCGCGGCGGTGGCCATGTTGTCGTAGTGGTGGGTGCCACAGCGGACCCGGGCGGCCTCGGTCAGCAGGAACACCTTCGCCGGGCGGCCCCGACCGCGACTGCCCTGCACGGGCTGCTCGCGGGCGTACACGTCACCATCCGCAAGCATCGCGTCGAGGTGTCGGCGAATCGCCGCCGGGCTGAGCCCGAGCGCCGCGCCAAGCTGCGCGGCGGTGGTGGCACCCTGCTCCAACAGCAACTGGGTGACCCGATCCCGGGTGGAGACCTCGGCCGCCGCCGGCCCGGCGGGGCCGACCGGCGTGGTCACGGCAGGCGCGGACGCGGACGCACCGACGGCCGGCACGGCCGTCGGTTGGTGCCCGGAGAGCGCCGCCGCGTTTTTCACAACGCCAACGTTACGTAATTACCCGGAGGGTCGCAAACCCGGGCCCCGGTGATCCCAACCACCGCACCGACGGAGTCGGACGAACCTCGATCACTACGGTGCGTAGGATTTGCGCCGTGAACCGAATCGTCCGTCCGGTCTCCGGCATCCTGCTGCGCCGCCTCGCGCTCGCCTCGATCATCGCGAACGTGGGCATCGTCGTCACCGGCGGGGCCGTCCGACTGACCGCCTCGGGCCTCGGCTGCCCCACCTGGCCCCGGTGCACAGACGATTCCTACGTCACCACGCCGGAGATGGGCGTGTACGGCGTCATCGAGTTCGGCAACCGGATGCTGACCTTCGCGGTGGGTCTGATCGCGCTGGCCACGCTGCTGGCCGTACTGCTGCACCGGCCCCGCCGACCCGGGCTCCTCGCACTGGCCGTGGCGGTCTTCCTGGGCATCCCCGCCCAGGCGGTGCTCGGCGGCATCACCGTGCTGACCAACCTCAACCCGTGGGTGGTCGGGCTGCACTTCCTCGCCTCGATGGCCGTGATCGCCGCCGCGTACGCCCTCTGGCGACGCATCGGCGACCCCGACGGCCCGACCGTGGCCGTGGTGCCCGCACCGCTGCGCGCGCTGGCCCGGGTCACCACCGGCGTCACCGTCGCCGTGCTGGTCGTCGGCACCTGGGTCACCGGCAGCGGCCCGCACGCCGGCGACCACGGCGCCGCCCGCAACGGGCTCGACCCGGAGACGATCTCCCAGGTGCACGCGGACGGGGTCTTCCTGCTGATCGGCCTGTCGGTGGCGCTGATCTTCGCGTTCCGCGCCGTCGGTGCGCAGCGGGCCACCCGCGCCGCGATCATCCTGGTCGCCGTGGAGTTGGGCCAGGGCCTGATCGGCTTCGTGCAGTACTTCACCCACGTGCCGGCGCTCCTGGTCGGGGCACACATGCTCGGCTCCTGCCTGGTACTGCTGGCCGCGCTGTCGGTGCAGTGGTCCACCCGGGAACGCCGCCCGGTCGCGCCGGCCCCCCAGGCCACCCCGACCGACGCCGCCGCCCCGGTACCAGTCACCGCCTGACCGCCCCGCGCCCCGCGCCCCGCGCCCCGCGCCCCGCGCCCAAGATCCGAGCAACATCCCCGATATTGCTGCCTCCGACCCGCCGGAGACAGCAACGTCCCTGATCCTGCGCGGATCTTGACGACGAACGCCGCCCCTGGGGAGACCGGAACCCCGCCCCTGGCGCCCCCGGCCACCAAGATCGCACTCGAACCAGGATGTAGTGGCCACGGAACGCCGGGAAGCCACTAGAACCAAGATGTTGCGCAATCTTGCCGGCGGCAGCACGGACGCGCGGACGCGCGGCAGCCGGACGCACGAGCGCGCGGCGCGGGCGGCCGTTCGGGAGTGGCTTGTTGTGTGAGTGGTTAGGCGTTGCGGGCCAGGTGAGTGGTGATCGCGGTGGCGAGGCGCTCGGGGGCGCCGTCCGCGTACCCGATGAAGAGCGACGGCTCGGTCAGCTCCAGCTCGACCAGGACCGGCTCGCCGTCCGCACCGGGGATCAGGTCGACCCGGGCGTAGAGCAGCTGTCGGGTGCCGCCGGGCACCGTCGCGAGGGTCTGCTCGGCCACCGCCAACTGCTCGGGGCGAGCGGTGCGGGCGGTGATCTCTTCGGCCCTGTACAGCCCGTCCGGACCGAGGTCCGGCCCGGACAGCATCGGACCCTTGCGGATCGCGTGGCTGAACGCGAGCCCTTCGGGGCCGGCCAGGAAGAGCAGAGCCGTCTCGCCTTCGGTGTCGACGGCCCGCAGGTACGGCTGGACCATGGTGACCCGGCCGGCCTCGGAGAGTCGGCGAACGTGTGCGGCGGCCAGGTCGCGGTGCTCCGGGTCGGCCAGGTCGTACCGGCCGGTGTCCTGACTGCCGGCGCTGACGGCGGGTTTGAGCACGTACTCGCCGGTCTCGGCGGGCGGCTGCCAGCTCTCCCCCGGCATGATCCAGGCTGTTGGCACGGTTGGCACGCCGGCGGCGCTCAGCTCGGCGAGGTAGCGCTTGTCGGTGTTCCAGCGAACCACGTCGGCCGGGTTGACGAGCGTCGGCACGGTCGACGCCCAGGACACGAACTCGTCGCGGCGCAGCGCGTAGTCCCAGGGTGAGCGGAGCACGACCAGGTCAAAGGAAGACCAGTCGACGTCGGGGTCGTCCCAGACGGCGGCTTGGACGGCGACGCCACGGGCGGCGAGCGGGGCGAGGACCAGCCGGTCGTCCGGGTCGAGGTCGGCCAGGTCGGAGCAGGTGACGAGAGCGACCCGGGGTTCCCCCCGGGTCGACTGGTGATATGTGGTCAATTCAGCTGTCTGTTCAGCGGGCCATCGTGCGCCGGGCCATCGACCGCCAGAGGTCGTTGCTCGGACGCATCTGGTCCATCAGTTCACGCTCCCAGGCGTTCTCGACGGTGACTCCCGCCTTGGCGCACGCCTCCCGGGCGGTGACGGTGTCGTCGGCGAACTGGTCGCCCCACTCACCGTCGGCACCGACCAGGACGATTCGCGCGCCGCGCTTGCCGACGTACTCGATGACCGCCTTCGCGCCGCCGTGTTCTGCGGCGAACGCCTTGAGACCCGCAACCAGGCTTTGGGGCGCCTGCTCGCCGGCGGTCTGCTCAGCGGTCAGCGTCGTATCGGAACCATCTGCCATGACGCGAAGCCTAAGCAGACTTGCACCCCGTCGGGCGAGAACCATGAACCTTTTGTGATGCCAATTACCTACAGGTTTAAGGACGACCACAGGTTTGCTGTCCGGTTATTTACCGACTTTTACGCCCAAAGCGCGTCGGCAAACCGCCCCCCAACCCTCCCAGGTTGAGCCGATCCGACTCATGCAGAAAGTTACTCTGATGTGACGTTAAACCCGGACAACTCATCCACGTCCGTGATTAGTCAGTAGATCAGCGGCATCGATCGCCGCCGACCCGAGCCGCTGGGTGCCAGCTGGGCTGACAACCTGGCAGGACGGACAACGCCGCAGACGGCCATCGCGAGGGCCGGGAAGCCGAACGCGGCGCGGTGGAAGGCAGCGAGCGGAGCCGACGGGCGCAGGCCACCGCACGTGGACAGCGGGAGCGGAGTCGGCCGGGACGGGTCAGATCAGCGCGTCGAGCGCGACGGCCACGAAGACGATCGTCAGGTACGTCGTCGACCAGTGGAACAGCCGCATCGGCTTGACCGCCTCGCCGCGCGTCGCGCGCCGGCAGAGTCGGTGTGCCTCGAGGATGAAGATGGCGCCCACCACCAGGGTCGGCGCCCCGTAGATCGCGCTGAGCCCCAGCGGCCAGACGGCCAGGGAGGTGAGCACGGTGAGCCACGCGAAGATCAGAATCTCGGCGTTCACCCGACGGATCGAGGCCACCACCGGCAGCATCGGGATGCCGGCCCGGGCGTAGTCGTCCTTGTACTTCATGGCGAGCGGGTAGAAGTGCGGCATCTGCCAGAAGAAGACCACAGCGAAGAGCCCCCAGGCGGCCGGCGCCAGTGAGCCGGTCACCGCGGCCCACCCGATCAGCACCGGTGCCGCCCCGCAGGCGCCGCCCCAGAAGGTGTTCGTCGGGGTGGAACGCTTGAGCCACAGGGTGTAGACGAGGTCGTAGTAGGCGATCGCGGCGAGGGTCAGCCCGGCGGCCAGCAGGTTGGTGAACGCCGCCATCAGGGCTACGGACACCGCCGCCAGCACCAGACCGAAGATCAGCGCGCTCCGCGGCGACACGGTGTGTGCCGGCAGCGGCCGACGCTTGGTACGCCGCATCAACTGGTCGATGTCGCGGTCGATGTAGCAGTTGAGGACGCTTGCCGCACCGGCGGCGAGCGAGCCGCCGATCAGCACGATGGCCATCAGCCACAGCGACGGCAGCCCACCCTCGGCGAGCATCATCGCCGGGATGGTGGTGACCAGCAGCAACTCGACGATCCGCGGCTTGGTGAGCGACACGTACGCCGAGAGAACCGCGCGTACGTCCCGTCGGGCCACCGGGCCTTCGGCCGCCCGCGCCGGGTGTGGCCCGGCCGGGTTGCTCGCGGGGCGCTCGGTGATCATGCTCACGGATTGCCACCTTCCGGCATCGGGCACGGGGAGATCGGATCGGTCGGGACCGCACGGATCCGCATACCGCCCCACACACTACGCGTCGTCGTTTTGGCTGCCCGGCCGACCCGACAACGGTGCGGGCCGTCACACCACCGGGTTGAACCGAGCATCCGGATGGTCACGTAGCGCACACCATGCGCAGATCCCCGGGCGCATGTTTAGGGACGCTCGATAAGGTCATCGGTGAGGGTTCCGCCCATCTGCCGAGGAGCACAACCATCGTGGCTGTTAAACGACCCGAGCACCCCGCACTGAACTGGTCCGACCTCGATCGCCGGGCCGTAGACACCGTCCGCGTGCTGGCCATGGACGCCGTAGAGAAATCCGGCAACGGTCACCCGGGCACCGCGATGAGCCTCGCGCCCGCGGCGTACCTCCTCTTCAACCGCGTCATGCGGCACAACCCGGCCGACCCGAACTGGCCCGGCCGCGACCGGTTCGTCCTCTCCGCCGGGCACTCCAGCCTGACGCTCTACATCCAGCTGTTCCTCTCCGGTTACCCGCTGAGCCTGGACGACCTCAAGTCGCTGCGGCAGTGGGGCTCGCAGACGCCGGGGCACCCCGAGCACGGGCACACGCCGGGCGTGGAGACCACCACCGGCCCGCTCGGGCAGGGTCTGGGCAACGCGGTCGGCATGGCCATGGCGGCCCGCCGCGAGCGCGGCCTGTTCGACCCCGAGGCCGAGCTCGGCGCGTCCGTCTTCGACCACGACATCTGGTGCATCGTCTCCGACGGTGACATCGAGGAGGGCATCAGCCACGAGGCCAGCGCCCTCGCCGGGCACCAGCAGCTGGGCAACCTCACGGTGATCTACGACGACAACGAGATCTCCATCGAGGACGACACCCGGATCGCCAAGAGCGAGGACGTGGCCGCCCGCTACGAGGCGTACGGCTGGCACGTGCAGACTGTCGACTGGCGCAGCGGCGACGCCGACCAGGGCGACTACCACGAGGACGCCGAGGCGCTGTACGCGGCGCTGGTGGCCGCCAAGGCGGAGACCGCCCGCCCCTCCTTCATCGCGCTGCGCACCATCATCGGCTGGCCCGCGCCCAACAAGCAGAACACCGGCAAGATCCACGGTTCGGCACTCGGCGCCGATGAGGTGAAGGCCACCAAGCGGATCCTCGACTTCGACCCGGAGCAGACCTTCCAGGTCGACGAGGAGGTGCTCAGCCACGCCCGCACCGTGATGGGGCGCGGCGACGCGGCCGAGCAGGAGTGGACCGCCGCGTTCGACGCCTGGAAGAAGGCCAACCCGGAGCGCACCGCGCTCTACGAGCGGTTGGCTGGCCGCGTACTCCCCGACGGCTGGACCGACGCGTTGCCGGTCTTCCCTGCGGACGCCAAGGGTGTGGCCACCCGGGCCGCTTCCGGCAAGGTGCTGGAGGCGCTCGCGCCGGTGCTCCCGGAGCTGTGGGGCGGCTCGGCCGACCTGGCCGAGAGCAACAACACCACGATGAAGGGCGAGCCGTCCTTCATCCCGGCCGCCCATGCCACCAAGGACTTCCCCGGCCACGAGTACGGCCGCACGCTGCACTTCGGCATCCGTGAGCACGCCATGGGCGCGATCCTCAACGGCATCGCCCTGCACGGCGGCACCCGCCCCTACGGCGGCACGTTCCTGGTGTTCAGCGACTACATGCGTCCGTCGGTGCGGCTGGCCGCGCTGATGAAGCTGCCGGTGACCTACGTCTGGACGCACGACTCGATCGGCCTCGGCGAGGACGGCCCGACCCACCAGCCGGTGGAGCACCTGACCGCGCTGCGCGCCATTCCCGGCCTGGACGTGGTCCGCCCGGCCGACGCCAACGAGACCGCCTGGGCGTGGCGGCAGGCGCTGGAGCACACCGACCGGCCCACCGCGCTGGCGTTGAGTCGTCAGCCGCTGCCGACCCTGGACCGCGACGTCCTGGGCAGCGCGGAGGGCGTGACCAAGGGTGGTTACGTATTGGCCGAGGCGTCCAACGGCAAGCCCCAGGTGATCATCGTGGGCACCGGCTCCGAGGTGCAGCTCTGCCTGACCGCCCGTGAGCGGCTGGAGGCCGACGGCACCCCGACCCGGGTCGTCTCGATGCCGTGCCAGGAGTGGTTCTACGAGCAGGACGAGGCGTACCGGGAATCGGTGCTCCCCCGCGGGGTAAAGGCACGGGTGAGCGTGGAGGCGGGCATCGCGATGTCCTGGCGCGGCATCGTCGGTGACCTGGGCGAGAGCGTCAGCATCGAGCACTACGGCGCGAGTGCCCCGCACACCGTGCTCTTCGAGCAGTTCGGGTTCACCGGTGACCGGATCGTGGCGGCGGCACACGCCTCGCTGGCCCGGGTGGGCGACATCACCGGTTTCACGACCGGCAACTGAGGGAGCGTGGACGGCATGACCGACAAGCTGAATGAGCTGACCGCCGCGGGAGTGGCGGTCTGGCTCGACGACCTTTCCCGGGTACGACTGAGCTCCGGCGGGCTGGACCAGCTCCGCCGCGAGAAGCACGTGGCCGGTGTCACCACCAACCCGACGATCTTCGCCAAGGCCCTGAGCGACGCCGACGAGTACAACTGGCAACTGCGCGACCTCGCTACTCGTGACGTGGACGTGGAAGAGGCCGTCCGCATGCTCACCACGTACGACGTGCGGTGGGCCTGCGACGTGATGCGCCCGTCGTACGACGGCAGCGACGGCGTCGACGGCCGCGTCTCGATCGAGGTGGACCCCCGCAGCGCGCACGACGCGGACAAGACCGTCGCCGAGGCCAAGGCGCTGTGGTGGCTTGTCGACCGGCCCAACCTCTACATCAAGATCCCGGCCACCGAGGAGGGCCTGTCGGCGATCACCGACACGCTCGCCGAGGGAATCAGCGTGAACGTGACGCTGATCTTCGGTCTGGACCGCTACTCGGCGGTCATGGAGGCCTTCCTCGCCGGCCTGGAGCAGGCCAAGGCCAACGGCCACGACCTGTCGAAGATCGGCTCGGTCGCGTCCTTCTTCGTCTCCCGGGTCGACGCCGAGGTCGACAAGCGGCTGGAGAAGATTGGCTCCGAGCAGGCCAAGTCGCTCAGGGGTAAGGCCGCCGTCGCCAACGCCCAACTGGCGTACGAGCGCTACACGGAGGTGTTCGCCTCGGACCGCTGGAAGGCGCTCGCCGCAGCCGGCGCGCACCCGCAGCGGCCGCTGTGGGCGTCCACCTCGACGAAGAACCCGGACTACAAGGACACCATCTACGTCGAGGAGCTGATCGCCCCCGGCACTGTCAACACGATGCCGGAGTCGGTCGTCAACGCGTACGCCGATCATGGCGAGACCCGCGGTGACACCGTCACCGGGGCCTACGACGCGGCCCGGAAGGTCTTCGCGGACCTGGAGTCGGTCGGGGTGGACATGGCCGACGTGATCGTCACCCTGGAGCGCGAGGGCGTGGAGAAGTTCGAGGTCAGCTGGCAGGAGCTGCTCGACGGGGTGACCAAGTCGCTGAAGGCCGCGGCGCAGGGCACCGGCGCGCCGAACAAGGCCGCCAAGGGCAACGCCAAGGCCGCCGACAAGGCGGGTGGCGCATGAGCGACCTGCTTGCAGGGCCGGTGGAGGCAGCCGCCGGGCTCTCCGTGTACGGCGCGGACGCGGTCGACAAGGCCGCGCCGGCCTCGACCCGGGACGCGCTGGTCAAGGCCGGCGTCCCGGGCAAGCTGGCGGGCAAGGACGCCAGCCTGTGGGGTCCGGACGCCGAGGCCGAGGCCAAGATCCGGCTGGGCTGGGTGGACACCCACCGGCGCAGCCGCGAGCTGCTCGTCCAGTTGGCCGAGCTGAGCGCGGAGCTGGCCGACCTGGATCACGTGGTGCTCGCCGGCATGGGCGGCTCTTCGCTCGCGCCCGAGGTGATCACCCAGACGCTGGGTCGCCCGTTGACGGTGCTGGACACCACCGACCCGGGCCAGGTCCGGGCGGCGCTCGGTGACCGGCTGGAGCGCACCGTCGTGGTGGTGGCCAGCAAGTCCGGGTCGACGGTGGAGACCGACAGCCACCGGCGCGCGTACTGGCAGGCGTTCCTGGACGCCGGGATGACCGAGGCGGAGGCCGGCCGGCACTTCGTCATCGTCACCGACCCGGGTTCGCCGCTGGAGGCCACCGCGGCCGAGATGGGCGCGTTCACGGTGCTCGCCGACCCGAACGTCGGCGGCCGCTACTCGGCGCTCACCGCGTTCGGTCTGGTGCCCTCGGCGCTGGCCGGGGTCGAGGTCGCGGAGCTGCTCGACCAGGCCGACGCGCTGGCCACGTCGCTCGGCGCGGACCAGAACAACCCGGCGCTGGCGCTGGGCGCCGCTCTGGGCGCGGCGGCAACGCTCGCCCGGGACAAGGTCGCCCTGGTGTCCGACGGCACCGGCATCGACGGGCTCGGCGACTGGGCCGAGCAGCTGATCGCCGAGTCGACGGGCAAGGCCGGGGTGGGCATCCTGCCGGTGGTCGTGGAGTCTCCGCAGAGCCCCGGCGCCACCGGCGCGGACGTGCTGACGATCAGCTACGGCGGCGCGCTGGCCCCTGGTGACATGCCGGGCGGCGGGGCCACCCCGGACGTGGCCGTCAACGGCCCGCTGGGCGCGCAGTTCCTGGCCTGGGAGTACGCCACCGCGGTGGCCGGTGTGGTGCTCGGCATCGACCCGTTCAACCAGCCCAACGTCACCGAGTCCAAGGAGAACACCAACAAGATCCTGGCCTCGGGCCTGCCGGCGGAGACGCCGTCGTTCACCGAGGGCGCGGTCGAGGTGTACGCCCCGCAGGGCGCCCCCGGGGACCTGGCCGGTGTGCTGCGCTGGCTGCTCGACGGGCTGGGCGACGACGGTTACCTCGCGGTGATGGCGTACCTCGACCGGTTCGCCGACGCCGACACGGCCAAGCTGCGGTCGCTGCTGGCGCAGGCGGGTGGCCGACCGGTCACCTTCGGCTGGGGTCCGCGCTTCCTGCACTCGACTGGCCAGTACCACAAGGGCGGCCCGCAGGTGGGCAGCTATCTCCAGGTGACCGGCGCGGTCGCCGAGGACCTGGCGGTGCCGGGCAAGCCGTACACCTTCGGTGAGTTGCAGGCGGCGCAGGCCGCCGGCGACCGGCAGGCTCTCGCCGGTCGGGAGCGGCCGTTGCTGCGGTTGCACCTCACCGACCGGGCCTCCGGTGTCGCCCAACTACTGGATGCGGCCGGTGATCTGCGGGCGTGAGGATGGACGACGTGACTGAGGCGGAGCCAGGAGGCGGTTCGGTGAACCCGCTGCGCGACCCGCAGGACCGCCGGTTGCCCCGGATCCCGGAGCCCTGTGCTCTGGTGATCTTCGGGGTGACCGGCGACCTGGCCCGCAAGAAACTGCTCCCTGCGGTCTACGACCTGGCCAACCGGGGGCTGTTGCCGCCGGGCTTCGTGGTGCTCGGTTTCGCGCGCCGGGACTGGGGTGACGGCGACTTCGAGACGTTGGCCTGCGAGGCTGCCCGCAAGCACGCCCGCACGCCGTGGCGGGACGAGGTGTGGGCGCGGCTGGCCGGCAACATCAAGTTCGTTGGCGGTTCGTTCGACGACGACGCCGCCTTCGACACCCTCGCCTCGACGCTTGACGATCTGCGCCAGACCCACGGCATCACCGGCAACGCGGCGTTCTACTTCTCCATCCCGCCGGCCGCGTTCCCTGTCGTGCTCAAGCAGTTGGCCCGCACCGGGATGGCCGACAACGACAAGTCCGGCGGTTGGCGCCGGGTCGTGGTGGAGAAGCCGTTCGGTAACGACCTGCCCTCGGCGAAGGCCCTCAACGACCTCGTCGACGACGTGTTCACCCGGGAGGACGTCTTCCGGATCGACCACTACCTGGGCAAGGAGACGGTTCAGAACATCCTCGCCCTGCGGTTCGCCAACAACCTGTTCGAGCCGCTGTGGAACTCGAAGTACGTCGACTCGGTGCAGATCACCATGGCGGAGGACGTCGGCATCGGCAGCCGCGCCGGCTTCTACGACACCGTCGGCACCGCCCGCGACGTGCTGCAGAACCACCTTCTCCAGCTCCTCGCCCTGGTGGCGATGGAGGAGCCGACCAGCTTCGACGCCGACGAGATCCGGGCTGAGAAGTTGAAGGTGCTCAAGGCCATCACCCTGCCGAAGGACGTCGCCCGGGACACCGTCCGCGGTCAGTACCTGCCGGGCTGGGTCGGCGGCGAACGCGCTGTCGGTTACCTGGAAGAGCGGGACGTCCCCGCCGACTCCACCACTGAGACGTACGTGGCGGTGCGGTTGGGCATCCAGAACCGCCGCTGGGCGGAGGTGCCGTTCTACATCCGGGCCGGCAAGCGGCTGCCCCGGCGGGTCACCGAGGTCGCCATCATGTTCAAGAAGGCGCCGCACCTGCCGTTCAACGACGCCGACATGGAGTCGCTGGGCAACAACCAGCTGGTCATCCGGGTGCAGCCGGACGAGGGCGTGGTGCTCAAGTTCGGCTCGAAGGTGCCGGGCACGACAATGGAGGTCCGCGACATCGCGATGGACTTCCAGTACGGCGAGGCGTTCACCGAGTCCAGCCCCGAGGCGTACGAGCGTCTGGTGCTGGACGTGCTGATCGGCGACCGCACCCTGTTCCCGGACGCGGCCGAGGTCGAGCAGAGCTGGCAGGTGATCGACCCCCTGGAGCACGCCTGGGAGGGCACCACCCCGGAGCCGTACCGGGCCGGCGAGTGGGGCCCCCGGGCCTCCGACGAGATGCTGGCCCGCGAGGGCCGCGCCTGGAGACGAGCATGATCGGGCTGTGGGACACCACCGGCAACGAGGTGGTCAAGGCGCTCGCCGCCGAGCGGCGCAGCGCCGGCGGGGTGGCCAGCGGCATGGCGCTCACCCTCATCGTGGTGGTGGACGAGAAGCGGGTCCGGGAGGCTGAGGCCGCGGCGACGATCGCCGCCGCGGCGCACCCGTGCCGCCTCGTGGTGGTGGTCCGCTCGGAGATCGAGCGGGACCGCAACCGACTGGACGCGGAGATCGTGGTCGGTGGCCGGCTCGGCCCGTGCGAGGCGGTGGTCACCCGGATGTACGGCCGGTTGTCCCTGCACGCCGAGTCGGTGGTGATGCCGCTGCTCGTTCCCGACGTACCGGTGGTCACCTGGTGGCACGGCGAGCCGCCGGCGGAGATCGCCACCGACTTCCTCGGGGTGGTGGCCGACCGGAGGATCACCGACTCCGCGCAGGCCGCCGACCCGTTGGAGGCGCTGCGGCAGCGGGCCCGGGACTACGCCCCGGGCGACACCGACCTGGCGTGGACCCGGATCACCCCGTGGCGCACCCTGGTCGCCGGGGCGTTCGACACCACCAACGCCCAGGTCACCGAGGCGACGATCGTCGCGCCTCCCACTGATCCGACGGCGGCGCTGATGGCCGGTTGGCTGTCCAGCCGGCTCGGCATCACCCCACGCCGGGTGGACAGCAACGAGTTCCCCCGGATGCGGGAGGTGCAGCTCAGCTGCGCCAACGGCGATCAGCTGACGCTGACCCGCGAGGACAGCATGGCCGTGTTCCGGCGCACGGGCCAGGACGACCGGGCCCTGCCGCTGGTACGCCGCCCGCTCGGCGACGAACTGGCCGAGGAGCTGCGCCGGCTGGACGCCGACCAGGTGTACGCGGAGGCGCTGGGCGCGACGGTCGGGCTGCGAGGTCTGGATCAGCGCCCCGCGCAGCGGGTCCACGTCTGGAAGGATCCGGCCACCGCACAGCGCGCCGAGGCCGGGGTGACCGCGCACGTCGGCACGAGCGGCGAGGGCTGAGCCCAGCCGGGGCACAACGTCGGGCAGGGCCGGTACGCACCGGCCCTGCCCCGCAATCTCCGGGGTTTTCGCCCCACCACCTCGGGCACACCGCCCCGGGCACGACAGCGACCGCCTCGCGGTCCTCGAACGAAGGCGCAACCATGAGTGAGGCGAGTGTCGCCGTCCACGCCGACGCCGACCTGCTGGCGCAGGCAGTGGCGGCTCGGTTGCTGGTGAAGCTGCTCGACGCCCAGGCCGACCGGGGCGAAGCCTCGGTCGTGCTCACCGGAGGTCGGGTCGCGGCGGCCGTCTACCGGGCGGTGGCGACGCTGCCGGCCCGCGACGCGGTGGACTGGTCCCGGGTCGACGTGTGGTGGGGCGACGAACGGTTCCTGCCCGCCGGTGATCCGGACCGCAACGAGACGCAGGCCCGGGCCGCCCTGCTGGACGTGGTGCCGCTGAATCCGGCCAGGGTGCACGCGATGCCGGCTTCGGACGGCCCGGCCGGCAACGACCCCGAGGCGGCGGCTGCCGAGTACGCGCAGGAGCTGGCCCGCGCCGCCGGGCCCGGGCACGCCACACTGCCGCACTTCGACGTGCTGATGCTGGGCGTCGGCGAGGACGGCCACGTGGCCTCGGTCTTCCCCGAGCACCCGGTGGGCTACGAGACCCGGCCGGTGAGCGCGGTGCGGGGCAGCCCCAAGCCGCCGCCGACGCGGACCACCCTCACCCTGCCGGCGATCAACACCGCCGAGGAGGTCTGGCTGGTGGCCGCCGGCGCCGACAAGGCTCGCGCGGTGGGTATGGCGTTGGCCGGCGCAGGCCCGGTGCAGTTGCCGGCAGCCGGCGTGCACGGCGTGAACCGCACCCGCTGGTTGCTGGACCGGACGGCCGCAGCCGATGTGCCCGTCCGACTGCGCAGTCTGCGCTGAGCGGGCGGAGGAGCCCGCTACTCGCCGCGTCGACGGCGCAGTGCGGCGAGCGCCTCGGCGAGCAGGGCCTCTCCCTCCTCGGCGGTACGGCGCTCCTTCACGTACGCCAGGTGGCTCTTGTACGGTTCGGCGCGGACCCGACCTGGCGGGTTCTGGGCGTCCCGACCGGCGGGTAGGCCACAGCGGGGGCAGTCCCACAGGGGTGGCGGTTCGACGTCCGCGGCGATCCGAATGTCGACCCGGTGGTCGTTACGGCACCAGTAGGTGACGTCCTGTCGGGGGGCGGGTTGGTGCCGCTCGTCGGGGCGCATCGGTGCGGACCCGACCCGGGCTCCCCGGATAACGTTGCCATTCGGCACGGCTGCTCGCTCCTGTCGTCGGAGGGGACCCGCCGTCTTCGGGGGTGGAGCGGCGGGCGACGCGGTGCAGCGGAGAAAAGCCTGCGCGCGGCCCGTCGAGTGACGAACCGCGCGCAGATTGTACGACTTACTGAGCCTGCTCAGGCGCCGCTGTTCATTTGGAGGCGCAGCCAGAGCCCGAGCCCGATGATGGCGGCGAACCAGACGACGCTCACCAGAACGGTGTAGCGGTCCAGGTTCTTCTCGGCGACCGAGGAGCCGGCGAGGCTGGAGCTGACGCCACCGCCGAACATGCTCGACAGACCGCCACCCTTGCCACGGTGCAGCAGGATCAGCAGGGTAAGCAGAATGCTCGTGATGACCAGCAACACGATCAACGTGTATGCGAACCAGATCGGCATGGCTGGGGTCAGTTCCTCTCGTAGCGATCCTCGCCCGGTCTGATCGGGCACGGCGGCACCGACCGGCGGACGGGCGGTGTCAAGGATACCGAGCGATCAGCGGGCGAGGTGCTCCGGGAACCTGCAGATCTGAGCGAATTCCTCGGCGTCCAGGCTGGCGCCCCCCACCAGACCCCCGTCCACGTCCGGTTGGGCCATGATCGAGGCGACGTTGGACGCCTTGACCGACCCGCCGTAAAGAACCCGAACCTGGTCGGCGGTCTCCTGGTCGAAGCGTTGCGCCAGTCGCTGACGCACCGCCCCGCAGACCTCCTGGGCGTCGTCCGGGGTCGCGGTCTTGCCGGTGCCGATCGCCCAGACCGGCTCGTACGCGATCACGACCTGCCGCACCTGCTCGGGGGTGAGCCCGGCGAGGCCCCCGTCGAGCTGGTCGGAGCAGTGCGCCACGTGGGTGCCCTGCTCGCGGACGTCAAGCCCCTCCCCCACGCACAGGATCGGCGTCAGGCCGTGCGTCAGCGCCGCCTTGACCTTGGCGTTGACCAGCGCGTCGTCCTCGTGGTGGTAGGCCCGCCGCTCGGAGTGCCCGACCACCACGTACGTGCAGCCGAGCTTGGCCAGCAGCGGCCCGGAGATGTCCCCGGTGTACGCGCCGGACGCGTGCGGGGAGAGGTCCTGCCCGCCGTAGCCGATCAGCAGCTTGTCCCCGTCCACCGCGGTCTGCACGGTGCGCAGGTCGGTGAAGGGTGGCAGCACTACCGTCTCGACGGCGGTGAGCTGCTTCTCGGTGAGGCTCGCCGCCAGCTTCTGCACCAGCAGGTTGGCCTCGAGGTGGTTGAGGTTCATCTTCCAGTTGCCGGCCATCAACGGCCGGCGGGTGGTGCTCGACATTCAGTTCTCCAGGGCCGCGATGCCGGGGAGGGTCTTGCCCTCGAGGTATTCCAGGGAGGCGCCACCACCGGTGGAGATGTGCCCGAAGGACGACTCGTCCAGCCCCAGGGCACGGACGGCCGCGGCGGAGTCACCGCCACCGACGACGCTGAACGCGTCGGCCTTGGTGATCGCCTCGGCGATCCCCCGGGTGCCCGCAGCGAAGGCCGGCATCTCGAACACGCCCATCGGGCCGTTCCAGAAGATCGTCTTCGCCTGGGACAGCGCGGCGCTGAAGCCAGCCACCGTCTCCGGGCCGACATCCAGGCCGAGCCGGTGGCTCGGGATGCCGTCGACCCGCACCGTGTCGTGCGCCGCGTCCGGAGCGAACGCGTCCGCCACCACCACGTCGACCGGCAGCATGATCTTGCCGTCGGACCGCTCCAGCAGGTTGCGGCAGGTGTCGACCATGTCCTTCTCCAGCAGCGAGGTGCCCACCTCCAGGCCCTGGGCCTTGAGGAAGGTGAAACACATCCCGCCACCGATGAGCAGCCGGTCGACAGTGGGCAGCAGAGCCTCGATCACGGCGAGCTTGTCGGACACCTTCGACCCACCGAGCACCACGACGTACGGGCGCTCGGGGTCACCGGTGAGCTTGGAAAGCACCTCGACCTCACGCAGCACCAGCCGACCCGCGACGTGCGGCAACCGGGCCGGCACATCGAAGACGCTGGCGTGCTTGCGGTGCACGGCACCGAACGCGTCGTCCACGTACACGTCGCCGAACGCGGCGAGCTGGTCCGCGAAGGCGCCCCGCTCGGCCTCGTCCTTGCTGGTCTCGCCCGCGTTGAAACGCAGGTTCTCCAGCAGTGCGACCTGGCCGTCGGCCAGGTCGGCGACGGTGGCGCGGGCCGACTCACCCACGGTGTCCGTGGCGAAGTGCACCGGCGCCCCCAGCAGCTCACCGAGCCGCCCGGCGACCGGGCCCAGGCTGAACTGCGGGTCCGGAGCGCCCTTCGGGCGGCCCAGGTGCGAGCAGACGACCACCTTCGCGCCGGCCTCGACCAGCGCGCCGAGGGTCGGCAGCACCGCGCGGATGCGCCCGTCATCAGTGATCGCACCGGTCTGCTTGTCGAGCGGGACGTTCAGGTCGGCGCGCACCAGCACGCGCCGACCCGACACCCCCTCGGCGAGCAGGTCGTCGAGGGTCCGGATGCTCACAGCGACGAACCGACCAGCTTGACGAGGTCGACCAGGCGGTTGGAGTAGCCCCACTCGTTGTCGTACCAGCCGACGACCTTGACCTGGTTGCCGACGACCTTGGTCAGCGGCGCGTCGAAGATGCACGACGCCGGGTCGGTCACGATGTCGGTGGAGACGATCGGGTCCTCGTTGTAGACCAGGATGCCCTTGAGCGGGCCGTCCGCGGCGGCCTTCAGCGCGGCGTTGACCTCGTCCACGGTGGTCTCGCGACCGACGTTGACGGTGAGGTCGGTGACCGAGCCGGTCGGGATCGGCACCCGCAGGGCGTAGCCGTCGAGCTTGCCCTTGAGGTCCGGAAGGACCAGGCCGATCGCCTTGGCGGCGCCGGTCGAGGTCGGGACGATGTTCAGCGCGGCAGCCCGGGCACGACGCAGGTCCGAGTGCGGCGCGTCCTGGAGGTTCTGGTCCTGGGTGTACGCGTGGATCGTCGTCATCAGACCGTGCTGGATGCCGAACGTGTCGTGCAGGACCTTCGCCATCGGCGCGAGGCAGTTGGTGGTGCACGAAGCGTTGGAGATGATGGTGTGCTTCGCCGGGTCGTAGGTGTCGTGGTTGACACCCATGACGACGGTGACGTCCTCGTTCTTCGCCGGGGCGGAGATGATGACCTTCTTGGCCCCACCGTCGACGTGCGCCTTGGCCTTGGTGGCGTCGGTGAAGAAGCCGGTCGACTCGATGACGACGTCGGCGCCGACCTCGCCCCACGGCAGCTTCGACGGGTCCTTCTCGGCGTACGCCTTGATGGTCTTGCCACCGACGGTGATCTCGTCGGCGGTGGCCTTGACCTCGTAGGGCAGGCGACCCAGAATGCTGTCGTACTTGAGCAGGTGGGCAAGCGTCGCGTTGTCGGTCAGGTCGTTCACCGCCACGACCTCGATGTCGGCGTCAGACGCCAGCACTGCCCGGAAGAAGTTACGGCCGATTCGGCCAAAGCCGTTGATGCCAACCCGGATAGTCACAGGTTCCATCTCCTCGCGTTCTGGTCTGCCGGCCTCAGACAACGGGCCGGCGGAGTGGTGTGCGCCGACCGTTGGAGCCGGCCGCTGAAGGTTCGTCTCGGCCACCCCGCCGCGGTCTGAGGACCTGACCGCCCGAGGCGGTGCGCACGACGAGGCGTGCCTGTGTCGGCCCCCTTGCCGTACGCAGCGACCCTATCCGAGCGTGCGAGACCACGCTGCGCCGGGTCGTGCTCCCGGGCACACCGTGCGGCCCCACCGTCCTATCAGACCACGAGCATGTCGGGCGTGACGGCCGCTTCCGTATCCGGGATGCCAAGGTCGCGGGCCCGCTTGTCGGCCAGCGCCAGGAGCCTGCGGATCCGTCCCGCGATGGCGTCCTTGGTCAGCGGGGGGTCGGCCAGGGCGCCCAACTCCTCCAGGGACGCCTGCCGGTGCTCCAGGCGCAGCCGCCCGGCGTCGGTCAGGTGGTTGGGCGCCTCGTCGGCGAGGATCTCCAGCGCACGGGTGACCCGGGCGGCCGCGGCGACCGCCGCCCGCGCCGAGCGGCGCAGGTTGGCGTCGTCGAAGTTGGCGAGCCGGTTGGCGGTGGCCCGCACCTCGCGGCGTACCCGACGCTCCTCCCAGGCCAGCACGCTGGAGTGCGCGCCGATCCGGGTGAGCAGCGCGGCGATCGCGTCGCCGTCCTTGACGACCACCCGGTCCACCCCGCGTACCTCGCGGTTCTTCGCGGTGATGCCGATGCGGCGGGCCGCGCCGACCAGCGCCAGCGCGGACTCCGGCCCCGGGCAGGTGATCTCCAGCGCGCTGGAGCGGCCGGGCTCGGTGAGCGAGCCGTGCGCCATGAACGCGCCCCGCCACGCCGAGACCGCGCAGCAGACGTTGGCCGCCACCACGTGCGGGGGCAGCCCCCGCACCGGGCGACCCCGCACGTCGAGCAGGCCGGTCTGCCGCGCGAGAGCCTCGCCGTCCTTGACCACCCGCACGATGAAGTGGCTGCCCTTGCGCAGCCCACCGGAGGCCAGCACGTGGATCTCGCTGGGGTAGCCGTAGACCTCCGCGACCTCCCGGCGCAGCCGCCGGGCGACCGCCCCGGTGTCCAGTTCCGCCTCCACCACCACGCGGCCGGAGACGATGTGCAGCCCGCCGGCGAAGCGCAGCAGCGCGGCCATCTCCGCCCGCCGGCAGCAGGGCTTGGGCACGTCGACCCGACTCAGCTCGTCCTTGACCGCGGCCGTCATCGCCATTGTGCGTCCCCTCACGGACCTGTTCCGGCGTGTCGCCGGAGATTACGTACGTGTCTAACGATCGGCGCCCAGGACAGGCACCAGCGCGGCGCCCAGGGCAGCCGGATCATGGCGGGGAGTCCCGTCGACAACGGCGACGGGGGCGAGGACCAGGCGGGCACCCAGCGATTCTGCCGCACGTTCGACCGGTTCGGGGTCACCCACCGCCTTCGCGTCGGCGAGCACAAGATCGACCTTGAGTTCGGGCAGGTACCAGTGCAGTGCCGCGAGATGATCGGCGACGGAGAGCCCCAGGGTCTCCTTCTCCGCGGCGAGGTTCAGCGTGACCAGCCGCCGGGCCGAGGTGGACACGATCGCGTCGGCCAACTGCGGCACCAGCAGGTGCGGAAGCACACTCGTGTACCAGCTGCCCGGCCCGAAGATCAACCAATCGGCCGCCCGGATCGCCTCGATGGCCTCGGCGCACGCCGGTGGGGCGCTCGGGGTGAGGCGCAACGACTCGACCCGCCCGGTGGTCACGGCCACCTGGTGCTGGCCACTGACCGTGCACACGTCGTCCGGGGCGGCCGGGTCGGCACCGCGTACCCGCGCCTCGATGCCGACCGGCTGGCGGGACATCGGCAACACTCGACCCACCGCGCCGAGCATCGCGCCGGCGTGCTCCAGCGCCGCCACCGGGTCGCCGAGCAACTCCATGAGGCCGCAGAGCACCAGGTTGCCCACCGCGTGCCCGGTCAGACCGTCGGTGCCGGCAGACGCCCCGTCGGTGCCGCGCGGAGCCGCGCCGTCCCGGCCCGCGTCGTCGCCCGCCGCCAGGCCCCGGCCGGTCGCGCCGGATCCGGGTACGCCCACCGGCGCGGCGGCGAAGCGGTGCTGGAACAGCCCGGCGCTGCGCCGGGTGGCCGGGTGGTCACCGGCCAGGGCCACCAACGCCTGGCGCAGATCTCCCGGCGGCAGGCCACCCCGCTCGGCCCGCAACCGACCACTGGAACCACCGTCGTCACCCACCGTGACCACCGCGGTGATGTCGAGGTCGAGTTCGGGGGCGCAGTGGCGCAGCGCACGCAACGAGGCGGACAGACCGTGCCCGCCGCCGAACGCCACCACCCGCCGGGCCGTCATTCCCGCCCCAGGTCGCGGTGCTGGGCGTTCGCCGCCAACCCCGAGTGACGCAGTCGGCTGGCCAACTCCTCGGCGATGGCCACGCTGCGGTGCTTGCCGCCGGTGCAGCCCACGGCGACCGTGAGGTACCGCTTGCCCTCCCGCTCGAACCCGGTCGTGGTGGCGTTGACCAGGTCGGCGTACGAGGCGACGAAGGCGTCGGCGCCCTCCTGGCCCAGCACGTACGCGCTGACCGCCTCCTCCCGCCCGGTGTGCTCACGCAGCTCCGGCACCCAGTACGGATTGGGCAGGAAGCGGGCGTCCAACACGAAGTCGGCGTCCGGCGGCAGGCCGTACTTGAAGCCGAACGACAACACGGTGACCCGCAGCCGGCGGGCGTCCTCGCCACCGAACAGCTCCTCGATGCGGCGCCGGAGCTGGTTGACGTTCAGATGGCTGGTGTCGATGATCACGTCGGCCTGGTCACGGGCCTCCTCCAGCAGGCCACGCTCCACGGCGATGCCGTCGGCCAGCCGCCCGTCACCCTGCAACGGATGCGAACGGCGAACGCTCTCGAACCGCCGGATCAGCACCTCGTCGTCGGCGTCGACGAAGACCACCCGGGGCGAGAATCCGCGCTCCTTGAGCTCCCGGATCGCCCCTGCCAGGTCGGTGGAGAAGGCCCGCGACCGCACGTCCAGCACCATCGCGGTACGCCGAGCCGCTCCGCCCGCCTTGAACGCCAGCTCGGCCATGTCCAGCATCAGGGCCTGCGGCAGGTTGTCCACGACGTAGTAGCCGACGTTCTCCAACGCCCGGGCCACAGTGCTGCGGCCACCCCCGGAGACGCCGGTGACCACCACCAGTGTGGTCTCCGACTCAGCCGCCACCTGTTCGTCATTGGCATCCGGGCCGTCGATCCGGTCCCCGGCTGTGCGCGCCTCGCTCACCCGTACCCCCAAGCCGTGGCGCCGCGGCCGCCCTCGGCCGCGATTGGTCAATCAGCGACTCTATCCCGCCACCCGGTCGCCGCCCGGCACCCGTGGCCGCACGGCGCACACCGAGCGCCCGGCGGTCGCGCTCCCGACAGTGCGCGCACTTGATGACGATCAGTAACTGTCTATACGCTCCTTGCGATAACCGCAGGTCAAGGCCGATATCTGGGAGGGTGCGATGCACGACCTGGCGGACAAGAACAAGTACGTGGGCTTCCTGTTCATGCGGATCAACCCCGAGTACTTCGCCCTCGGACGTGAGGGCATCCACGAGATCTCCGCCGAGCACGCCCGTGATCTGGGCCGCTTCGCCAAGCAGCTCACCCACGTCGTCTGCACCGGGGTGAACGGCACGTACGACCAGGTCACCATGGTCGAGGCCGACACCCTGGAGGAGATCAACGCGGCGGCCACCGCCTTCCGCATGGGCAACAAGGCCCGCTACATCGAGATCGTCGACATCGTGATCGGGATGAAGGCCCCGCCACGCGGCCTGGCCAACCGGTCCAGCCAGCCCGGCTGACCGCCCCGCCCGTCCGGCCCACCCGACCCGGGTGCGCCGGGCGGGCGCTGTCGGGGTTGGCTCGTAGACTCCCCGGATGGCTTCTCCCACCGACCTGCGGGCCGCCTCCGACGCCCTGGACGTGCTGAGCCGGGTGTTCGGCTACGACGCCTTCCGCGGTTTCCAGCAGGACGTGATCGACCACGTGGTCGCCGGCGGCGACGCGCTGGTGTTGATGCCCACCGGTGGCGGCAAGTCCCTGTGCTACCAGATCCCGGCCCTGGTCCGCGACGGGGTCGCCGTCGTCGTGTCCCCGCTGATCGCGCTCATGCAGGACCAGGTGGACGCCCTCACCGCGGTCGGCGTACGCGCCGGGTTCCTCAACTCGACCCAGACCCTGGACGCCCGACGACGGGTGGAGGCCGCCTTCGTCGCCGGCGAGCTGGACCTGCTCTACCTCGCCCCGGAGGCGCTCGGCGTCCGATCCACCCTCGCCCTGCTCGACCGGGGCCGCATCTCCCTGTTCGCGATCGACGAGGCGCACTGCGTGTCCCAGTGGGGGCACGACTTCCGCCCCGACTATCTCGCGCTCTCGATGCTGCACGAACGCTGGCCGCAGGTGCCCCGCATCGCCCTGACCGCCACCGCGACCAGCGCCACCCGCACCGAGATCGCGACCCGGCTCAACCTCGACGACGCCCGGCACTTCGTGGCCAGTTTCGACCGGCCCAACATCCAGTACCGGATCGTGCCCAAGCGCGAGCCCCGCAAGCAGTTGCTGACCCTGCTACGCGACGAGCACCCCGGCGACGCCGGCATCGTCTACTGCCTGTCCCGTGCCTCGGTCGACAAGACGGCGGAGTTCCTCACCGCCAACGGGGTCGCCGCGCTGCCGTACCACGCAGGGCTGGACGCGGGCACCCGCGCCCGCAACCAGCAGCGCTTCCTGCGGGAAGACGGCCTGGTCATGGTGGCCACCATCGCCTTCGGCATGGGCATCGACAAGCCCGACGTGCGGTTCGTCGCGCACCTCGACCTGCCCAAGTCCGTCGAGGGCTACTACCAGGAGACCGGCCGCGCCGGCCGTGACGGTCTGCCGTCCACCGCCTGGCTGGCGTACGGGCTTCAGGACGTGGTCCAGCAACGCAAAATGATCGAGACGTCCGACGGGGACCTCGCCCACCGCCGCAACCTGGCCGCGCACCTGGACGCGATGCTCGCCCTCTGCGAGACGGTGCGCTGCCGGCGGGTCCAGCTGCTCGAATACTTCGGCGAGACGACGACGGCGGCGTGCGGCAACTGCGACACCTGCCTCACCCCACCGGAGACCTGGGACGGCACCGTCGCCGCCCAGAAGTTGCTCTCCGCCGTCTTCCGCCTCGACCGCGAACGCAACCAGCGCTTCGGCGCCGGGCACTGCATCGACATCCTGCTCGGCAAGCAGACCGACAAGATCAGCCAGTACGGTCACGACTCCCTGACCGTCTTCGGCATCGGCTCCGAGCTCAGCGAGGCCGAGTGGCGGGGCGTCGTCCGCCAACTGCTCGCCGAAGGGCTCCTCGCCGTCGAGGGCGACTACGGCACGCTGGCGCTGACCGAGGCGAGCGCCGACGTCCTCGCTCGCCGCCGTACGGTCACCATGCGTCGCGAGCCGGAGAAGCCGGCATCGAGCCGCTCATCGAAGCCGCGCGGCGCGTCCACCGTCGTGGCCGAGCTGACCCCGGCCGCCGCGTCGCTCTTCGAGCGGTTGCGAGCCTGGCGCGCGACCACCGCCAAGGAACAGGGCGTCCCGGCGTACGTCATCTTTCACGACGCGACACTGCGACAGATCGCCAGCGACGCGCCCAGCACGCTAGGTGACCTGTCCAAGGTCAGCGGGGTCGGCGAGAACAAACTCGCCAAGTACGGCGAGCAGATTCTGGCCGTCCTCGCCACCGACTGAGGTCATGACGAAGGGCCGGGCCCCGTGGTGGGGTCCGGCCCTTCGGTCATGTGGTGTGGTTCGGGTCAGCTGGTGGCGTAGCCGCGGGTGGCGATCCAGTCGGCGAGGTGTTCGACGCTGATCTGGTAGGCGGCCTGGTTGGGGTCGGCGGAGTCGGCGATGGTGACGGTGGTGCCGTTGTCGTGGTAGCCGACGACGCTGATGTAGTGCCCGCCTTCGTAGGAGTGGGTCACACCGTTGGTGTCGGTGCTGGTCCCGGCGATGTTCGCGACCACGGCCCTGCCGTCGTCAACCGTGCGGACGATGTCGGCGCGCAGTTGGTCGGTCTGCTTGGCATCGGCGTTCGGGGTGCTGATCTCGACGGAGCGGTAGGCGTCGTTCTTGCCGGTTTCCTTGTTCAGCACGGGGGTGATGTCGTTGATGGAGTTGGTGCCGGCCTCGGTGGTGCCCATCTCCTTGGCCATGTCATCGACGTTGATGTTCTTGCCCTGCACGCTCAGGGCGTTACGGGTCGCGGCGGGCCCGCAGTAGTAGAAGTTCGGCTGCGCTTCGTAGCGCACACCGAGTTCCCGCTCGCCGTGGCCGCCCTTGCGGTCGGTCTGCGTCTGCGTGGCCGGCTTGCCGGTGTTCGGGGCGGCGAACGCGGTGGTGACGGGGCCGGCGATGGCGCCGCCGGTGAACGCGAGGCCGGCGGCGGTCAGGGCGGTCTTACGGATCAGATCGGTACGCATGATGGCGTGCTCCTCTGCCTCAGGGGGATACCCACACCACACCAGGGGGGGTGAATGGTGGCGCGGGAAAGTTCGTCTGCCCGGCGACCCGCACGAGGGGGCCGGCGTCGGGACAGGGTGCAACGGGTGCCGGCGGCGGATCATTCCGCCTACCTGCGGGGGGCGGCCGTTGTGGTGCTCGGCCGTTCCGGGGTGTAACCGAGGCGACCTGCCGGGTGTTCCCGGGGGCTGCCATGTCCGGCCGTTGTGGTGCTCGACAGTGCGGGGATGTAACCGCAGTGGCCTGCCGGGTGTTCCCGGCGGCGGCCCGGCCGTTGTGGTGCTCGGCCGTTCCGGGGTGTAACCGCAGTGGCCTGCCGGGTCTTCCCGGCGGCGGCCCGGCCGTTGTCGTGCTCGGCCGTTCCGGGTGTAACCGAGGCGACCTACCGGGTGTTCCCGGGGGCCACCGCCCGCGCCCTACGACTCGAGGGTCGCGGTGGTCTGCCAGGTATAACGACCCCGGCCGGCCGCCGATTCCGCCGACCGGGTGGCCCCGACCACCCGACATTCATTCCGAACCCGACAAACCACCCGAACCGTCACCCTGCCGACCCCGACACGACGGCCGAAACCGCATGATCCACTCGGGTTCCCTGAAAACGCGGTGTCCCGAAGCCGGAGACCCCCCGACATCACGGAACCCGAGTCGATCAATGCTCGCGTGCGCCGTTCGTCCGTTGCGCCCCGGACCGGACCGGACCGGGGCGAGGCGAGGCGGGGCGGGGCGGACCGGGGCGGGTGCGGGGCGGACCGGGGAGCCCAGCGCAACGAGGCCACTAAACACTGTGGCGTTAGCACTGTGGCCGGCGGGTCGAACCGTGCTGGAGAAGGGGCTCCTAGTCGATCACCGTAGGTGGAGCGAGAAGATCGCACCGATCTTGCGCTTTCGGTTGTCGACATGGGTGGAATGTGGCTTGTGTCGTGACAGGAAGTGCAAGATCGCGGAGCAGGAGCAGGAGCAGGAGCGGCGCGGCGCGGCGAGGAGCGGCGCGGCGCGGCGAGGAGCGGCGCGGCGCGGGCGATCATGGAGTTGTGGTGCCCGGCTTGGCAGTTTGTGGGCGTTTTGTTGCCCACCACAACTGCATGATCGGCGAGGTGGCGCCGGTTGACGAGCAGTCGCTCCGCCTAACGCAATGGCGTTGACATCCAGGAACGAGCACGATCATGGGGGCTGCCGCCCATCACCGGAGCGAGCGAGGACAGCCAGCGCGCCCTGGGTGGCCGCCTCCGGCCCGGCAGCGAGCGAGCGACGGCGCTCAGGTGCTGGGCTTCGCGCCGTCGCCGGCCTTCGTGTCCTTGTCCAGCTCGGCCAGGATCGCCTCGGCGGTGCGCCGCCCCACCCCAGGCACCTCGGTGATCTCGTCGACCGTTGCTGCCGAGAGTCGCTTGAGCGAGCCGAAGTGCCGCAGCAGCGCCTTGCGACGTACCTCGCCCAGGCCGGGTACGTGGTCCAGCGCTGACTCGGTCATCCGCTTGGACCGGCGCTGCCGGTGGAAGGTGATGGCGAACCGGTGGGCCTCGTCACGCACCCGTTGCAGCAGGTAGAGCCCTTCCGAGGTGCGCGGGAGGATGACCGGGAACTCGTCGTCCGGGAGCCACACCTCTTCCAGCCGCTTGGCCAGCCCGCACAGGGCCACGTCGTCGATGCCGAGGTCGGCGAGGGCCTGCGCGGCGGCGGCGACCTGTGGGGCACCACCGTCGACGACCACCAACTGTGGCGGGTACGCGAATTTCCGTGGCCGGCCGGTGGTCGGATCGATCAAGACACCGACCTGGGGCTCGACCGCGTCCTGGGGGGCGGCCGAGTCGTCGGCCGACTCCACGCCCACCTCACCCGTCTCGGCCCTGGCGTCCAGGTAGCGGGCGAAGCGGCGACGGAGCACCTCGGACATCGCGGAGAGGTCGTCGGTGGCGCCCCGGACGATGAACCGCCGGTACTCGCTCTTGCGGGGCAACCCGTCCTCGAAGACCACCATGCTGGCGACCACGTCGGTGCCCTGGATCTGGGAGATGTCGAAGCACTCGATGCGCAGCGGCGAGGTGCTCATGCCCAGCGCCTCGCTGATCTCGTCCAGTGCCTTACCCCGGGTGGTCAGGTCACCGGAGCGCTTGAGCTTGTGCCGGGCCAGCGCGTCCTTGGCGTTGCGCTCCACCGTCTCCATCAGTGAGCGTTTGTCGCCACGCTGCGGCACCCGCAGCGACACCCGACTGCCCCGGTGGTTGGAGAGCCACTCGGCCAGCGCGTCGGCGTCCGCGGGCAGCTCGGGGACCAGTAGTTCCCGAGGCACGTCGGCCTCGCCGTGCTCGCCGCCGTACACCTGGGTGCAGAAGTGGTGCACCAGGTCCCCGGTGGTCAGCTCCTCGGTCTTTTCCACCACCCAACCGCGCTGGCCGCGGACCCGGCCGTCGCGGACGTGGAAGACCTGCACAGCCGCCTCGAGCGGGTCGTCGGCGAACGCGACGACGTCCGCGTCGGTGCCGTCGCCGAGCACCACGGTTTGCTTCTCCATGGCCCGGCGCAGCGCGGCCACGTCGTCGCGCAGGCGGGCGGCCCGCTCGAACTCCAGCTGCTCGCTCGCCTCGGTCATCTCACGTTCGATCTTGCGGACCATGGTGTCGGTGCGCCCGGCCATGAAGTCGCAGAACCCGTCGACGATGGCCCGGTGTTCGTCGGCGGAGACGGTGCCCACGCACGGCGCCGAGCACTTGCCGATGTAGCCCAGCAGGCAGGGGCGACCGACCTGGCCGGCCCGTTTGAACACCCCGGCGGAACATGTGCGCGCGGGGAACACGCGCAGCAGCAGGTCGAGGGTCTCCCGGATGGCCCAGGCATGCGAATAGGGACCGAAGTAACGCACGCCCTTGCGCTTGGCGCCGCGCATCACCTGCAGCCGGGGGTACTCCTCGTCGAGGGTGACAGCGAGATAGGGGTACGACTTGTCGTCGCGGTAGCGGACGTTGAACCGCGGGTCGTACTGCTTGATCCAGGTGAACTCCTGCTGGAGCGCCTCGACCTCGGTGCCGACGGTGATCCAGTCCACCGACTCGGCGGTGGTGACCATCTGCCGGGTGCGCTCGTGCAGGTTCCAGACGTCGCCGAAGTAGGAGTTGAGTCGGCTGCGCAGATTTCGCGCCTTGCCGACGTAGATCACCCGGCCGGTGCCGTCGCGAAAGCGGTAGACCCCTGGTAGCTCCGGGATGGTGCCGGGTGCGGGGCGGTAGGTCGAGGGGTCAGCCACGCCAACAAGCCTAGTCCGCAGCACCGACAGCCCACCGCAGGCGTGATCCACTCGGCGCCCCGGAAGTCGGGGTGTCGGCACACCGCCGACACCCCGACTTCCCGAACGCGGATCGATCCTTGCGACGCGGGGCCGACCGGCCGGTCAACGTGCGGACGGGTCAGCCCAGCGGCCCCGCGTCGGGTCAGGCCAGCGAGATCTGGTCGCCGGTGACCTTGATTTCCTTGGGCGGCAGCGGCTTGGTGGCCGGGCCGGCCTTCACCGAGCCGTCCTCGATCGAGAACTTGCTGTTGTGGCAGGTGCAGTTGATGGTGCCGCCGTCGACGTTCGTCACCGGGCAGTTCTGGTGCGTACAGATCGGGCTGAAGCCTTTGAACTGGCCGGCCGTGGGCTGGGTGATGACCACGCCCTGGGCGGCGAGGACCTTGCCGCCGCCGACCGGGATGTCGGCGGTGGTGGCCAGCGACTGGGCATCCTGCCGGTCACCGCCGCCAGCGTCGCCGGTGCTGGGTACGGCAGGGCCACCGCTTGTGGGCGCACCGCTGCTGCTGCCGCCGTCGTCACTGCCGCAGGCAGCCAGGACGACGGCCGCGCCGACCGCCCCGACGCCGGTGAGCAGGTTACGACGTGTCTGCGTACCTGGTCCGGTCAGCGCCTGATCGTCACTCATGCCTCGCCTCTCTCTAGCCCGCTGCCGGTCGAAGGCCGGCCACACTTCTCCACACGGGCAACTGTGCCGGATGGTTCACCACGGCATCCGCTCGACCCGACAAATGGGGTGGGGCAGGTCGTCATCCGACCCGCCCCACCCCATCAGCACGCGTAGTGAGGTCAGCGCGCGGCGGCCGGCACCTTGCGGCTGGCCCGCGCCTTGGTCACGCCGTTGGCCTTGGCGGCCCGGGTGGTGGCGGCAGCCGCACCCTTGGCCTTGCCGTCGAGCTTGAGCACCTGGCGCAGGAACTCGCCGGTGTGACTCTCGGCGACCTCGGCGACCTCCTCGGGGGTGCCGGTGGCGAGCACGGTGCCGCCACGGTGGCCACCCTCGGGACCCATGTCGATCAGCCAGTCCGCGGTCTTGATCACGTCGAGGTTGTGCTCGATCGTGATCACCGTGTTGCCCTTGTCGACCAGCCCCTCCAGCACCATCAGGAGCTTGCGGATGTCCTCGAAGTGCAGACCGGTGGTCGGCTCGTCGAGCACGTAGACCGTCCGCCCGGTGGAGCGCTTCTGCAACTCGGAGGCGAGCTTGACCCGCTGCGCCTCACCGCCGGAGAGGGTCGGCGCGGGCTGACCGAGGCGGACGTAGCCCAGGCCGACGTCGACCAGGGTCTTCAGGTGCCGGTGGATGGCCGGGATCGCGGAGAAGAACTCGGCGGCCTCCTCGATCGGCATCTCCAGCACGTCCGAGACGGTCTTGCCCTTGTAGTGCACCTCCAGGGTCTCCCGGTTGTACCGGGCGCCCTTGCAGACCTCGCAGGGGACGTACACGTCGGGGAGGAAGTTCATCTCGATCTTGATCGTGCCGTCACCTGAGCACGCCTCGCAGCGCCCGCCCTTGACGTTGAAGGAGAACCGACCCGGGCCGTACCCGCGCACCTTCGCCTCGGTCGTCTCGGCGAAGAGCTTGCGGACGTGGTCCCAGACGCCGGTGTAGGTGGCCGGGTTGGAACGCGGCGTACGACCGATCGGCGACTGGTCCACGCCGACGACCTTGTCCACGTGCTCCAGCCCGGAGACGCGGGTGTGCCGGCCGGGCACCAGCCGGGCGCCGTTGATCTGGTTGGCCAGCACCGCGTACAGGATGTCGTTGACCAGCGTCGACTTGCCCGAGCCGCTGACCCCGGTGACAGCGATCAGCTGGCCCAGCGGGAACGAGACGGTCAGGTTGCGCAGGTTGTGCTCCCGCGCGCCGTGCACCACCAGCTCGCGGGCCGGGTCCTGCGGCCGGCGGCCCGTCGGCGTCGGGATCGACCGCCGACCGGACAGGTACGCCCCGGTGATCGACTCCTTGTTCTTCAGCAGCGCCGGCACCGAGCCGCTGTGCACGATCTTGCCGCCGTGCTCACCCGCGCCGGGACCGATGTCGACGATCCAGTCGGCGGTGCGGATGGTGTCCTCGTCGTGCTCCACCACGATCAGCGTGTTGCCGAGCCCACGCAGCCGGATCAGGGTCTCGATCAGCCGGTGGTTGTCGCGCTGGTGCAGCCCGATCGACGGCTCGTCGAGCACGTAGAGCACGCCCACCAGGCCGGAGCCGATCTGGGTGGCCAGCCGGATGCGCTGTGCCTCGCCGCCGGAGAGCGTGCCGGCCGGGCGGTCCAGGGAGAGGTAGTCCAGGCCGACGTCGAGCAGGAACCGCAGCCGGGCGTTGATCTCCTTGAGGACCCGCTCGGCGATCATCTTCTGCCGGTCGGTCAGCTCGATGCCGGCGAGCAGGTCGGCGCACTCCCCCACGGACAGGTTGCAGACCTCGGCGATGCTCTTGCCCGCGAGGGTGACCGCGAGGACTTCGGGCTTGAGCCGGGCACCGCCGCAGGCCGCGCACGGCACGTCGCGCATGTAGCCCTCGTACTTGTCGCGGGACCACTCGGACTCGGTGTCGGAGTGCCGGCGCTCGATCCACTGCACCACGCCCTCGAAGCCGGTGTAGTAGGAGCGCTCGCGGCCGTACTTGTTGCGGTAGCGCACGTGAACCTGGTCGTCGGAGCCGTGCAGGATCGTCTTCTGTGCGCGCGCCGGCAACGCCCGCCACGGGGTGTCGATGTCGAAGTGCTGGGCCTCGCCGAGGGCCTCCAGCAGGCGCAGGAAGTATTCCAGGTTGTGCCCGGTGGACCAGGGCTGGATGGCGCCCTCACGCAGGCTGCGCTCCGGGTCGGGGACCAGCAGCTCCGGGTCGACCTCCTTCTTGGTGCCCAGGCCGGTGCACTCCGGGCAGGCGCCGTAGGGCGCGTTGAAGGAGAAGACCCGAGGCTCGAGATCCTCGATGGCGAGCGGGTGGTCGTTGGGGCAGGCCAGGTGCTCGGAGTAGCGGCGCTCGCGGTCCGGGTCGTCCTCGGGAAGGTCGACGAAGTCGAGCAGGACCAGGCCGCTGGACAGGCCCAGGGCGGCCTCGACCGAGTCGGTGAGCCGCTGCTTGGCGCTCGGCTTGACGGTGAGCCGGTCGATCACCACCTCGATGGTGTGCTTCTCCTGCTTCTTGAGCTTCGGCGGCTCGGTCAGCGGGTGCACCACGCCGTCGACCCGGGCCCGGGCGTAGCCCTTGCCCTGGAGCTCGGCGAAGAGGTCGACATATTCGCCCTTGCGGCCACGGATCACCGGGGCGAGCACCATGAACTTGGTGCCCTCGGCCATGGCGAGGACCCGGTCGACGATCTGCTGCGGGCTCTGCCGGGAGATGCGCTCACCACAGACCGGGCAGTGCGGCTCACCGATGCGGGCGTAGAGCAGACGCAGGTAGTCGTAGACCTCGGTGATGGTGCCGACCGTCGAGCGCGGGTTGCGCGAGGTGGATTTCTGGTCGATCGAGACGGCCGGGCTCAGGCCCTCGATGAAGTCGACGTCTGGCTTGTCCATCTGGCCGAGGAACTGCCGGGCGTACGACGAGAGCGACTCGACGTAGCGGCGCTGCCCCTCGGCGAAGATCGTGTCGAAGGCCAGGCTCGACTTGCCCGACCCGGACAGCCCGGTGAACACGATGAGCGCGTCCCGGGGCAGGTCGAGACTGACGTCACGCAGGTTGTGCTCGCGCGCGCCACGGATGATCAGTCGGTCGGCCACGGTGCGTGTACTCCCGGGAGAAGACGAAGCAAAGGATCTGTCCCGCTCTGGGTGGTCTTGAGCGGTCGTGCGGGCGCGGAAAACACGCCTCGGCAACTCTAGCCCCGAGGTACGACACTTTCCCTCGCCCGCACATTCCCCCAGCTCAGCCCGGTCGGCCGCGCCGCCCGGGAGCCCGGTCGGCCGCGCGCCGGCGGGCGCCCGGTCAGTAGCCGCCGGGCGCCGGCGGACGCGCGGCCCGACGCCGGGCCGAACGCCACCCGCCGCGTCGCTCCGCCGCCACCCGGGCCTCCCGCCGTCGGCTCTCGTGGGCCACCTCGCCCTGCAGCCGCCGCCAGCTCTCCCACCGACGGGTGGAGAGCTCGCCGGTGTGCACCGCCTCCCGGACCGCGCAGGCCGGCTCGCCGTCGTGACCGCAGTCGGCGTACCGGCAGCCCTCGGCCAGCCCGGCGATGTCGGCGAACGCCCGGTCGAGCCCGGCCGCGCCGTCCAGCAGGCCGACCGCCCGGACACCGGGCGTGTCGATCACCGCACCGCCATCGGGGATCGGTACGAGCGCCCGCCAGGTGGTGGTGTGCCGGCCCTTGCCGTCGACGCGCCGGATCGCCTGGGTGGGCATCATCACCGCCCCGACGAGAGCGTTGACGAGGCTCGACTTGCCAGCACCGGACGGGCCGAGCAGACCGAGCGTGCGGCCGGGCGTCACCTCGGCGCGCAGCGGTGCCAGCCCGAGGCCACGTTCGGCGCTGACCGGCAGCACCGGCACCCCGGGCGCGACGGCGGCCAGCTGGCGGGCCAGCGCGGCCGGGTCGGCCGCGAGGTCCGCCTTGGTCAGTACGACAAGTGGCCGGGCGCCGGACTCGTGGGCCAGGGAGAGCAGCCGCTCGATCCGGCCCACGTCCGGCTCGGGGTGCACCGGCTCCACCACGGCGGCGGCGTCGAGGTTGGCGGCCAGCACCTGACCACTGGCGTCCTTGCCGGCGGTACGTCGGATCAGCGCGCCCCGCCGTGGCAGCACCGCCTCGACGGTGACGCGGCGGTCCGGCCAGTGGGTGAGCAGCACCCAGTCCCCGGCGCAGGGCAGCGCGGACGGGTCCCGGGCGGCGACGGTCAGCACCGCCCCACCCAGACTGGCCCGGACCGGGCCACCTGCGGTGAGCACCGTGCAGACCCCCCGGTCCACCCGGGCCACCCGACCCGGCTGGTGCTCGCCGCGGCGCGCGGCGTACGCCGTCCGCTCGGCATCCCAGCCGAGGGCGGTCAAATCGATCGTCATGGCATCCTCATCGGTGTCGAAGCTGGTGATGGCGGAACACGCGTGCCACGTCCGGCATGATCACCACCTCCGTCCGATGTCCCGGTGCCGCGTCTGCCGCTGACGGTAGGTCGCGCGCCGACGCGCCGAAAGCGATTTCCCCGGCGACGGCGCGACGGCGGACCGCTAGGGTCGACGGGTGACCACGGATCCGCTGTTGCTGATGGGCGAGGTGGACGCGGCCACCAGGCGACTACTGCGTACCGCCGCTTCTTTCGACGCCGCGGACCTGGCCGCCGCGTCGCTGCTGCCGGGCTGGACGCGTGGCCACGTCCTGGCGCATGTGGCGCGCAACGCCGACGGTTTCGTCAACCTGCTCACCGCGGCCCGCACCGGGGCGGCGCTGCCGATGTACGCCTCGCTGGACGCCCGCACCGCCGACATCGAAGCCGGTTCGAGCCGGCCACCGGCCGCGCACCTGGACGACCTGCGACGCACCGCGGACCTGTTCGCCGAGGCGGTCGCGGCGATGCCGGCCGACGCCTGGGCGGCGACGGTGCAGGCGCGTAAGGGTCCCTGGCCGGCGGCGCTGCTGGTATGGGGTCGACTGCGGGAGATCGAGGTGCACCACCTCGATCTGGCCGCCGACTACCGGGCCGCGGACTGGTCGGAGACGTTCGCCCACCGACTGCTGCGGGAGGCGGCCAGTCATCACGCCATGGGGCCGACACCGCCGTCGATGGTGCTGCGCCTCGACGGCAGTGAGCACGAGGTGGTGATCGGGGAACGCGTGAGCGCACCGGTCGTCGCCGGCCCCGCCCCCGACCTCGCCGCCTGGCTGATCGGCCGCGCCGACGGCACCCTGCTCTCCGTCACCCCTGACGGTCCCCTGCCTACTCCACCGGAATGGATATAGAAACGTCATGACATACAGCGGAGACGTCACGCACGGCGGCCCACCGGCGGTTCGGGAGCTGGACGGGCTGACCATCAGCAAGCTGTCGGTGGGTCCGATGGACAACAACGCCTACCTGCTGCGCTGCACGGGCACCGGTGATCAGGTGCTCATCGACGCCGCGAACGAGGCGCCCCGGCTGCTCGAGCTGATCGGTGACGGTGGGCTCACCGCAGTGGTGACGACCCACCAGCACATGGACCACTGGGTGGCGCTGGAGGAGGTCGTCGCCAAGACCGGCGCCCGGACGTTGGTGCACGCCGATGACGCGTCGGGGCTGCCGATCGAGGCGGAGCGGCTGGCCGACGGCGACACCGTGGCGGTCGGCGACTGCGCGTTGGAGGTCATCCACATCAAGGGGCACACCCCGGGTTCGATCGCGCTGCTCTACCGCGACCCGTCCGGCACCCCGCACCTCTTCACCGGCGACAGCCTCTTCCCCGGCGGGGTGGGCAACACCGACAAGGACCCGGAGCGCTTCGCGGCGCTGATCGGTGACGTCGAGCACAAGCTGTTCGACCAACTCCCGGACGACACCTGGTTCTACCCGGGCCATGGCAAGGACAGCACCCTGGGCGCCGAGCGCCCCGCCCTCCCCCAGTGGAAAGCCAGAGGCTGGTAACCCACCACCCAACCAGGGTCACCAACCGCTGACCGAGAACCACCAAGATCCAGAAACCCGACGACGGCGGCGGCACCCCCGCACGACCCGGAACCACGACGGGGGCGGGGGCCCGCCGTGCCCGGCGCAGGGATCAAGCCTGACCGCCCGGAGCCGGGCACGGCGGGCCCCCGCCCCACCCACCGCAACCCGGCTCCCGAACCAGGCACGGCGCGAGCCCCTCACCCACCGCAACCCGGCCCCAGCACCCCCAGAACAAAGACAGACTCAGCCAACGACGGCGAACAACCGCCGCCGCGCCCCCAGCAACGCGACGGAGGCAAGCACCAGCCCGACCCCCATCGTGACCAGCAGAGGGCTGGGGTCGCCCGGCAGCAGCGCGGCCACCGACCGCGACGCGGTGCCCAGGGCGAGGTAGAGACCGGCCCAGGCGGCGGCGCCGATCGTCGCGCAGCCGAGAAATCGGCGGTACGACATCCGCAGCCCGCCGGCGGCCAGTGGCAGCAACGCGTTGAAGACCGGCAGGAACGGTGCGACAACCATCATCCGGCCGCCGCCGCGACGCAGGATTCCTTCGGCCGCTGTCCAGCGGGCCTCGCCGATCCAGCCACCGATGCGGCTGTCGCGCAGTCGGTCGGAGTAGCGACGGCCGACCAGGAAGCTCAGTGACCAGCCGGCCAGGCAACCGATCAGCACCGCGGTGAAGGTGGCCAGCCCGGTGCTCGGGCGGCCGACGCCGACGGCGGCGAGGATCGCGACGTCGCCGGGGACCAGGACACCCAGCAGGGGTACGGCGTCGAAGAGCATGACGAGCCCGAGCGCGCCCATCAGCAGCAGAACCGGTAGTTCTCCGATCTGGGCCAGCCATTGCGTCATACGTCGACGCTATGGCCGTGGCGCCACTTCGGACATCCGGTCGTAGCCCTCAGTGACCCCTGGTATCCGCCTCGGGGTCGCCCCTGAGTCGGGGGTGCGCCTCAGTCGGGGCGCAGCACCTGCACGTGGCGTAGCGACGAGTCGACCGACGGTTCGGTGGTGGGTACCGGGTAGTCGGCCAGCACGGTCAGGCGGTCCGTCGGCAGGTGCCCGCGGCCGGGGTCGCCGACCAGCACGTCGGCACCTGCGGCGGCGGCCCGCTGCAGGAAGGGCAGCATCCGGTCGGCCATCGCGCGGTCGTAGAAGACGTCTCCGGCGACGACCAGGTCGACCTTCGCTTCGGTGCTGTCGAGCAGGTCGTCCCCGGTCGCGTCGACGGAGACGTGGTTGGCCCGCGCGTTGAGGGTGACGGCGGCGACGGCGTACGGGTCGATGTCGTTGGCGATCACCTCCGCGGCGCCGGCGAGCGCGGCGGCGATGGCTACCAGCCCGGACCCGGCGGCGAGGTCGAGCACCCGGCGACCGGCGGCCAGCTCCGGGTGGTCCAGGAGGTGGCGGGCCAGGGCCTGTCCCCCGGCCCAGGCGGACGCCCAGTACGGCGCCGGCAGCGCATGTCCGGCGGCGGCCTCCATCCGGGCCCACCAGACGATCGCGTCCTCGGCCAGGTGCAGCCGCACCTCGGGGACGAACGGGGTGGGCATCAACCGGAGCCGGTCCAGACCCGCACCGGGCGCGTGGATCTCGCGTTCCAGCTCGGTCAGCGCGTCGACTGCGGCATCTCTCATCGGCGCAAGCATGCCGCAGCGGCGGTTGGTCGGGGCGGGTTTCACATGCCGCCGCGCGGAGTTCACCCGAGTTCAGTTAAATACCTACGGCACTTCGGCCAGCGGATCGGGGTTTTGCCCGTTACTGTCGAACAGGTACGGGCGATCATCGGCCAGAGGCCGAGGGTCAGCCGCTTTGAACAGGGAGAGATGCATGGCAACCGGCACGGTTAAGTGGTTCAACTCGGAAAAGGGCTTCGGCTTCATCGAGCAGGACGGTGGAGGGCCGGACGTGTTCGTCCACTACTCCGCCATCGCTTCGAGCGGCTACCGGGAGCTCAACGAGGGCCAGAAGGTCGAGTTCGAGGTGACCCAGGGGCAGAAGGGTCCGCAGGCGGACAACGTCCGCCCGATGTAGCTCCGTGCCGGTGACGGCGGCCGGTCTCCGGCCGCCGTCGCAGCGCACTCAAGACGCCGCCGGGGCGGCGGGCAGGTCCCGCCGCCTCCGGATTGGCCCTACCAACAGAATCAACGGGGTGAGCGCCAGCCAGGCGGTCATCACGACAATTGCCGTCTCGACGCCGTAACGTGCGCCGATGGCACCGGCCAGCACGGCCGCCAGCGGGATCGTGCCGTAGTTGAGCAGATGCATGCTCACCGTCACTCGGCCCAGCAGGTGGTGCGGCGTGTAGGTCTGCCGGAAGGCACCCTTGACCACGTTGCCGATGGCCACCCCGAGGCCGATCAGCAGGCCGCCGAGGGCTGGCCAGGCCAGCCCGACGCCGGGTGCGGCGAGCGGGATGAGCAGCGCGGGCGGGCCGGTGAGCGCCGCCGCGATCAGCACTGCCCGTGCGGTGCCGCAGCGCCGGGCCACAGTGGTGGCGAGCAGCGCGCCGATGATCCCGCCGGCGCTCATCACACCGACGAGCCCACCCACCAGGCCCGGTTCGAGACGCAACTCACGTACCAGGAAGACCACCAGGACGGCCTGGTAACCGGTCAGGCCGATGTTGCTGGCCGCGCCGAAGACCGTCAGCACCCGCAGGTACGGGTCTCGGGCGACGAAGCGCAGCCCCTCGGCGATGTCGCGGCGCAGTGACCGGGACTGGTCCACTCGGCGAACGCGCGGTTCGACGGTGCGGATCCGCAGCAGGCACACAGCGGAGACCAGGAAGCTGATCGCGTCCAGCAGCAGAGCGGTGACCGCACCGATGAGCTGGGCGATCAGACCTGCGACGCCGGGACCGACGACATAGCTCGCCGTCTGGGCGGCGTGCAGCTTCGCGTTGCCCTCCGGCAGTTGCTCGGGTCGCAGCAGCACCGGCAGGTACACCTGGTCGGCTGTTTCGAAGAAGACACGGGCGACGCCGGCGCTGAGCGCCACCAGGAGCAGGTGCCAGACGGTGAGCCGGTCGAGCGCGGCGGCGAGCGGCACGCTGAGGAAGAGCAGCGCGCGGAACAGGTCGCACGCAACCATCACGGGTCGGCGGGGCAGCCGGTCCACCCACGCGCCAGCCGGCAGGCCGATCAGCAGCCAAGGCAGCCAGGCCGCGGCGGTGAGCACCGCCACCTGGAAGGTGCCGGCGTCCAGGACGGCGACCGCGACCAGCGGAAGCGCGACGGTGGTGACGTTGCTGCCGATGCTGCTGACCGTCTGGCCGGTCCAGAGCAGCCGGAAGTCGCGGTGCCGCAGCAGCCCGCCGGCATGGCGCACGGGGGTCGGGTTGCTGCGGGTGGCGGCGGTCACGGTCGCGCCGGCACGCCGTGGACGAACACGAAGACCGGTCGGCGCTCGGCGTCGTCGTCGGGCAGGTCCCGGTTGGCCCAGCGCGAGAGGATGCCGATCATCTCGCGGCTCAGCTCGGCCAGTTCCTCGGGCGTGAGGCGCAGCCAGTGATCGGTGGAGAACGCGGCGTCGCGCCAGGATGCCTGCTCGGCCTCGTCGGCGGCGTGCCAGGCCCGGGCCAGCGCGACGTGCCGGTCGAGGTTGAGCGAGGTGGCGGCGTCGGCGACCGCGCGGGAGGCCGGGTCGGCGTCGAAGTCGGCGTTGGACCAGCGCAGCCCCCTGGTCACCAGGCGCCACCACCGCTCGCGCCGGTCCCGGGCCAGTTCGGGCGCCTCGGCGACCAGGTCGGCGGCGGCGAGGACCTTGAGGTGGTGGCTGACGTTCGCGGGGGCCTGGTCGGTGCGCTCGGCGAGCAGCCCGACGGTGGAGGGCCCGTGGACCTTGAACACGTCCATCAGCCGGCGGCGCAGCGGGTGGGACATGGCGGCCAGCACCCGGGAGTCGGTGATCTGGCGTACGTCGGGGCTGTTCATGTCGACAGCCTGACATCCGCAACAACTGTTGCGCAACACTTATTGCCCAACAGTCGTTGCGGATTGCGTCAAGAGGGGCGGCCCGGCGGCTACGAACCGCCCCTCGCTCAGGCGACGAGCCGGCGGGCCAACTCGTCGGCCACCTGCTTGGCGATCGTGGGCGGGATCGCGGCAGCGATCTCCTCCGGGGTCAGCCCGGCCAGCACGCCCTGGATGATCGCCTCCTCGTCGGTGAAGTCCCGGTTGGACAACTCCGTCAGTGCGGCCTGCAGGGCGGTGACCTGCAAACCGAGCGACTTCAGGGTCGGGTGGGCCGACCTGAAGTTCGGAACGGTGGCGTCCTCACCCATCGCCATCCGGGTGTAGATCTGCCCGATCGGGTTGCGGCCGTCCAGGACGGTGAGGTTCTTGTGGACGGTGGCCAGCCAGTTGTGCTCTTCGGGGGTCATGTCGTCGTCCTCCAGGAGTCCGATGGAACTGAGGTAGCGGCGGAACAGGGGCCGCTGGTCGCGGCCCGCCTTGATGGCGTCGCGAAAGAAGCTGAAGTGGGTGTGCCAACGGTGTGAGCTGTCGCCGGTGGTGCGCTTGCCGAGGCGATCCCACCGCTTCACAGTGCTGCCGTCGGGGCTGTAGATGATCTCCCGGATGTCCCGGGTGTCGGCCGCGTTCGCGGCGCACTGCGCCACGCACCAGACCGAGAAGCTGGGCAGGGTGTTCGATCGGCCACCGGAACGGACATCGAACTGTCCGACGTCCAGTGCCGCCGCGTCGAGGGTCAGCCCGGCCCGGTCCCGAGGCGACTCGACCACCGAGTAGTCGTTGGGGACCACCCGGTCCGATCCGCAGTGGTAGCCGCCCCGGTGGGCGCTGTCGCCGACGATGCCGACCTCGCCCGGATCCAGGTCGTCGGGCCCGGGAGCGTTGTCGAGGTGAGTGAGGAGCAGACTTCGGACGGCCAGAAGGTTAGCCGGGGCCCGGGTCATGGGGTCCCCCTTTCCGAGAGGCGGGGACCGGGCACGACGTCACACCGCGTACGCGGTGCTGGGCTTCGGGCGAGCCCGGCCTACTGGTGCACGGCGCCGGGCGTTGACTCCACCATAGCCCGCATTTTCGGTAAACGCCCAGCTCAGGAGGGGTCTGTTCAGATTGGAGGTTGGTGCGGGGCAGAGTGGACGATCGGCAGCAGCAGCGCCGAGGGGTGCGCCGGGTCGTGCAGAACCTGCCGCCAACCGGCACGCAGCGTCACCGCCGTGCCGAGCGGCTCTCCGGTGCCGGGGTTGCGCGCCCACCGTGGATGGGCGCCGCCGGAGACCTGCACCAGCAGTCGGTGCCCGGCGGCGAAGCGGTACGCGGTCGGCCAGAGCGGCACCGGAATCCGCAGCGCCCCGGAAGGGTCGGCCGGGAAGCGCTCGGGCGTGACCCGCACCAGACCGTCGCACACGTTCCACGAGCGACCCCGGCGGTCCACGTCGCACAGACGAACGAACACGTCCAGGTAGGGCAGATCGCTGCGCAGGTGGATCTCGGCGCGGACCGGGCCGATCACCTCGACCGGCGCGGCCAGCGGGGCGCTGGTGTAGGTCAGTACGTCGGGGCGGGCCTCGACACGCCGGTTGTCGACCGGGCCGGCCCGTTGGGCGACGAGCAGTGGACCACCGAGCGACGGGGTGGGGTCGGCGGGGTCGTAGCGGAGCGCGTCCGGTGTCGACACGACAGGTGGGCGTGCCGCCAGCGCGCCACCGGGTTGCAGGTGCCAGGCGGTCTGGACCGCCGGGGGTGGCCAGTCCGGCAGGTCCCGCCAGCCGCCGCCGGCACCGCCGACGTGGATGCGCACGGGCGGCCGGGCTGGTCCCGCCGGGCCGCGCGATCGAGTGGTGGCCGGCAAATGCTCGTCGAGCCAGGCCAACCCCTCGCGCAGCGCGCCCACGAACAGTCCAGGGCTGCCGTGCGTCCATGGGCCGATGACCAGGCGCGGCGGTGTGCCGGCGGCGCGCAGCACGGCGTGGTCGTCGAGCTGGGCGGGCAGGAAGATGTCGTGCCAACCGGTGACCATGACCACCGGCGCCCGCACCTTCGCGACCTGGTCGGCGAAGACCCGGGTCCGCCAGTACGCGGCCTGCGGTGTGTGGTGGCGTAGCCACTCCTGGAAGAACGGGATGGTCACGCCGGTGGCCACCCGGTCGGCCTCGGCCAGCGGGAGGTGCTCCAGTGCGGCGGCCAGCCGGGGTTGCCCGCGCTTGAGTTCCCACTGCCGGGCCAGCCACGGCACGGTCTGCGCGTGCAGCAGCTCCGCCCAGGTCAGCACGGTGTCCAGGGCGAAGGACTCCCCCGCGTACGTCGAGTCGCGGGTGGCCGAGGCGGTCACCACCGCGACCATGGCGCGCAGCTCCTCGTCGGCGTCGGCGGCCAGGGCCCACTGGGCGAAGCCCTGGTAGCTGACCCCGAACATGCCGAGTTGCCCGGACCACCAGGGCTGGCGACGCAGCCAGTCCAGCGTGTCCGCGCCGTCGTCGCGCTCGTGCACCAGCGGGGCGAACGTTCCACCGGAGCCGCCGGTGCCCCGGCACGACTGGATCACCGCATGTCGACCCCGGGCGGCGAGCAGCCGACCGAGCAGCCGCAGCGGCCCACCCCGCCCGTAGGGGGTGCGGATCAGCACGGTCGGCGCACCGCGGACGGCCGGGGCGTAGTGGTCGGTGCGCAGCACCACGCCGTCGCGGGCCCGCACCGCGAGGTCACGGCTGACCCGCACCGGGCCGGGGCGGGTCGGGGTTAGGCGCAGCGCGGCGCTGGCGAGGCGGGTGACGAGGTGCGGCACCGGTCAGCCCGTCGGGCGGCGGGGTGACTCCGGCCGGGTGGCGCGCACCGCGTCGCGGTGCCCGCGCAGCGACTCGCTCATCTCCTCCATGAACCGGTGCACCACCTCCAGCTCGTCCTCGCTGAAGCGGGCCATCACCGTGTCGGTACGGGCGCCCAGCGGCCGGAAGAACTCCATGGCCAGCGTGGCACCCTGGTCGGCGTAGTGCAGCAGCACCTTGCGCCGGTCGACGGTGTCCCGGTCGCGGCGGATGTGCCCGGCCCGTTCCAGCCTGTCGATCAGGGCCGTGACCGAGCCGGAGGAGAGGTTCAGCTGCTCGCCGAGACGGCCCGGGGTGATCGGGTCACCGAGCAGCTCGGCGTCCATCACCGCGATCAACGCCTGCAGGTCGGTCGGGTTGAGGCCGTGCAGGTTGGCGAAGGCGTGGCCGACCTGCTGGGCGTCCGCCGCGTACCGCCGGAGGTTGTTGGTGATCTCCGCGGCCAGCTGCTCGCGGCGCGTGTCGCGCCGTCGGTACATGCCGTGAGTCGCCACCTCGCGCCGCTTCTTCCCGTCGTTGATCCCCCGGGTTGCAGCATAGAACAGCCCCGGATAATCTCGGCTATCAAGATACTCGACTTCCGAAAGACCTTGAGGTCATCTGATGTCTGTGTTCACCAGAGTCGCTCGTGGCCGGCTGGCCGCCTGGCTCACAGTGGCCGCCGCGATCGTCGTGGGCGCTGCCGTCTTCGGGACACCCCAGCCGGACAACCCGGCACCGGTCTCCGCCACCGGCCTGTCCGTGCAGTGGCAGTCGACCCAGGTGCAACGCCTGCAGGATCAGCTGCCCTCCAGCGACGTGCAGCCGGCCATCGTGGTGATCAGTCGCGGTGACGGCGGCGCGCTGAGCGAAGCCGACCGGGCGACCGTCGGCGCTCGCGCCGACGGTCTGCGCCGCTTCGCGGTGGGTGGGCAGGTCAGCCCCGCCCAGGTCTCCCCGGACGGCGCGGTGGCCCTGGTCGCCGTGCCGCTGGACACCGCCGGCGGGCAGGAGGTCGTCACCGACGCGGTGACCCAGCTGCGCGCCACCCTCGCGGACCTGCCCGACGGGCTGACCGCCGAGGTGACCGGCTCCCCGGCGTTCACCGCCGACCTCTCCTCGGTGTTCGACGGCGCCGACGTCACCCTGCTCGTGGTGACCGCCGCCGTGGTCGCGCTGCTGCTGCTGATCACCTACCGCAGCCCGTTCCTGTGGATCGTGCCGCTGGTCGTGGTCGCCGCCACCGAGCAGCTCACCCTGCGCGCGGTGGACGTCATCGTGCCGGGTGTCGGCATCAACCTCCAGCAGGGTCAGGTCACCGGCATCGCCAGCGTGCTGGTCTTCGGCGCCGCCACCGACTACGCGCTGCTGCTCATCGCCCGCTACCGGGAGGAGCTGCGCCGCGAGGAGGACCGGTTCGCGGCGATGCGCGCCGCGTTGCGCCGCACCGCGGAGCCGATCCTCGCCAGCGGCGGCACCGTCGTGCTCGGCGTGCTCACCCTGCTGCTCAGCGAGCAGGAAACCAACCGGGCACTGGCCGTGGCCTGCGCCACCGGTGTGGTCTTCGCCATGCTCTCGGCCCTGTTCGTGCTCCCCGCCGTGCTGGTGCTCTTCGGTCGCGGCCTGTTCTGGCCGTTCGTGCCCCGGGTCGGCGGCCCGGTACGTGAGGGTCGGCTCTGGGGTCGACTCGGCGCCGCCGTGCAACGCCGCCCGGTGGTGGTCGCGACGCTGGCCACTGTGCTGCTCGGCGGCCTGGCGCTGGGTGGGCTCGGCATCCGGACCGGCCTGTCCGAGACCGAACAGTTCCGGGCCGAGCCCGAGGCGGTGACCGGCGCACAGACCCTGGCCAGGGCCTTCCCCGCCGGCAGCACCCAGCCCGTCGCCGTGATCACCACCCCGGCGGCGGTGCGGGCGGTCACCGACGCCGCCACAGCGGTACCCGGTGTCGCCTCGGCACGCCCCGGCGACGCCGGCGCGGCCGTCGCCCAGGTCGACGTGGTCCTCGACGCCGAACCCGGCACCACCGCCTCGGACCGCGCGATCGAGGCGCTGCGCGCGGCGGTCGCCGCCGTTCCCGACTCAGCGCCGCCGGCCGCCGCCGGTGCCGACGCCCCGTCCGGGGCGATCGTCGGTGGCTCCGTGGCCGCCACGTACGACTCCGACGAGGCCAACGACCGGGACCTGCGGCTCATCCTGCCGATTATCCTGCTGCTGGTCGGCGGTGTGCTCGTGCTGCTGCTGCGCGGTCTGCTCGCGCCGCTGCTGCTGGTGCTCACCGTGATCGCCTCGTACTTCGCCAGCCTCGGCGCGGCCTGGCTGCTCTTCGACCACGTGCTGGGTTTCCCGGCGCTGGACAGCGGTGTGCTGCTGCTCGCCTTCGTGTTCCTGGTGGCGCTCGGGGTGGACTACAACATCTTCCTGGTCACCCGGGCCCGGGAGGACGCCCGCAGCGCCGGCACCCGCGCCGGGATGCTGTCCGCCCTGCGGGTGACCGGCGGTGTGATCACCAGCGCCGGAGTGCTGCTGGCCGCGGTCTTCGCCGTGCTCGGTGTGCTGCCGCTGATCACCCTGACCCAGATCGGGATCATCGTCTGCATCGGTGTGCTGCTCGACACCCTGCTGGTCCGTACGGTCCTGGTGCCGGCGCTGGCGTTCCTGCTCGGCGACCGCTTCTGGTGGCCCGGCCGCATCACGCCCGACCCGGTGCAGGGGGCCACCCCGCGCTCGCCCGAGCCGGTCGCCACACACGACTGACCGACCCGTCGGGGCCGCGGCGAATCCGCCACGGCCCCGACGAGGGTCAGTACGCCAGGCAGACGCACTCGTTCATCAGTGCCCGCACGTTGCGCACGTACGACGGGTTGGGGATGGTCAGCGGCTTCCCCTCCTGAGCCACCGCACCGTGCCCGAAGTTGTACGCGGCGATGACGGCGTTGAGCAGGCAGGAATTCAGCTCGCTGGTGCACAGTGCCGGGTCGAGCCGGAAGTCGGACTCGAAGTACATGTCGCCGATGTACTTCGTCGCCCAGGCCAGGTAGGTGGCGCCGAGGTAGGCGTTGTCCTGGTACGCGTCGATCTTGTAGCTCTTCTCGAACCGCTGGTTCATCCACGTCGCGGTGTCCGGCATCACCTGCAACAGCCCGACCCCACCGTCGCAGGCGTAGATGTTGGACTGCCAGCCGCTCTCCTGCCACGCGGTGGCCTTGAGCAGGTTGAGCGGGATCTTGATGTCCGGTGCCGACACCGGCCAGTAGGTACGGCTCGCCGCGTCGGTCAGCGCCGCCTTCACCTCGGACCGGCTCGCCTGGCTGCCCTTGTAGGTCGGCTTGCAGGAACTCGGCGCCGGCTTCGGCGGCGCCGGTGGAACCTCGGTCTCGGTGGGCGGCTTCGGCACCGGGCGCGGCTTCGGTGCCGCCCGGGTCGCCTTCTTCGTCGTCTTCGGCTTCGGGGTAGCGCTCCGACTCGGCGCGGAACCCATCGACTCCACGGCGCTCACCGACGGGCTCGGCTCCCCGTCGACCTCGTCGGACGGGGCATCGGTCGGCCCGTCGGTGATGGCGACCGGCGCGGCCACGCCCGATGGGCTCTCCCCCTTGGCGGCGCAGCCGACGAGCGCGCCCGCCAGCAGAAGCCCGGCGAGCACTGCGGCGCCCAGCCGATCGGTGCGTCGAACCATGCCGATGCCTCCCCCGTGTGATTGTCGCCGCACCCTAACAAGGTTCGACCGGGCGGCGTTGCCCCTGCGACGGCCGCCGGGGGGCCTGGTCCACCGGTGGCTGACCCTTGCCAACCGCCCGGTCGCGGGTCGCCCAGGCGACCATGAACACCACGGTCCAGAGCACCCCGAGCAGCACCGCCGCGGCCGTCCCGCTCGCCGTCTCCAGCCCGAGATAGAGCCGCGCGCCGCCGATCCCGAGCACCCCCGCCGCGGCGGCGGTCCAGGCAGCCACCGCCACCGGCCAGCGGGCGCTGCGCGACACCAGCCACGCCAGGGTGCAGAAACTCGCCGCGACCACGGCGCTCTGGGTGGAGAGCGCAGCCACCTCACCGCCGCCCGGGGCGGTCCCGTGCGGGCCGGTCAGTTCGGCCACCACGGCCAGCACCACCAGCGGCACGAACGCGCCCGCCGTACCGACCACGCTGAGCAGATCCGCCCGCCAGGGTCGGTTGCGCCACGCCAGCACCGCCGCCACCAGCGCCACCAACAGGATCAGCACCGACCCGCGTACCACCGACACCAGGACCAGTGTGGCGTCGGCGGCGTCCGGGGTGCGCCGAGCCGCGAACCACCCCGCGACGGCGCCGTCCAGCGCGGCCAGACCACTGTTGCGGACCGCCAGCGCGAGCAGACCGGCGATGGCGAGCCCGGCGGCGAACAGGAGCAGCAACCCGGCGGCCAGATTGAGCAGCAGCGTCCAGGCCGGGCCGATCCGCATGGCCACCAGGAAGAACAGCACCCCGTAGCGGGCGGTGAGCCACCGCACCGGGGGCAGCGCGCCGGCCCGGGACAGCAGCGCGCGCGCCGGGTCGGGGTTGCGGCCGAGCCACCGACCCACGAGCACCACACCCACCAGGCCGGCCAGCAGCAGGAACGCCACCCCGGTGGCCCGGCCCAGAAGCCGGGAGACGGTGTCGTACGACTCACCGGCGAGGTGACCGAGCAGCACCGAGCCGCCCACCCAGGTCACCACCCCGGCCAGGTTCCAGAGGGCGAACCGCCGGTACGGCATACCGGCCGCACCGGCCAGCCGGGGCACCAGGGTCCGGGCGAAAGCCACCCATCGGGCGGCGAACACCCCCCGCCCGCCCAGGCGGGCCAGCATGGCGTCGGCGCGGGCCCACCGCTGCGGCCCGACCCGGTGACCCAGCCCGGCGCGCAGCCGGGAGCCGTACCGCCGTCCGGCCCGAAAGGCCAGCCCATCGCCGAGGACCGCCGCGACGATCATCGCCAGCAACGCCGGCCCGAGCCGCAAGGTACCGTTGTAGGTGAGGAAGCCGACGAGCAGCAGGGTAGCCTCACCCGGCACGAGCAGGCCGAAGATCACCGCGGTCTCGCCCGCCACGATCAGCGCGGCGACCAGGTAGATCCACAGGGTGGGCAGACCCTGCACCCAGGTCAGCAGGTCGTGCACTCAGGCCCCCAGGACACGGGAGCCAGCATGCCAGCCGGGGGAACCACCGGCACAGCGGTTTCACCATAGATCAGGGGCACCTGGGGGTGACCCCGACGCAGCCTGCGCGAGCGCAGGCGGAAGGATAGAGGGTATGCAGCTTCGCACCGACCTCCGCAACGTCGCCATCATCGCTCACGTCGACCACGGCAAGACCACCCTGGTCGACGCCATGTTGCGGCAGGCCGGCGCGTACGGCGCACGCGGCGAGAACACCGAGCGGGTGATGGACTCCGGTGACCTGGAGCGGGAAAAAGGCATCACGATCCTGGCCAAGAACACCGGTGTGCGGTACCTGCCGGCGGACGGCTCCGACCCGGTCACCATCAACATCATCGACACCCCCGGCCACGCCGACTTCGGTGGCGAGGTGGAGCGCGGCCTGACCATGGTCGACGGTGTGGTGCTGCTCGTCGACGCCAGTGAGGGCCCGCTGCCGCAGACCCGTTTCGTGCTGCGCAAGGCGCTGCGGGCCCGGATGCCGATCATCCTGGTGATCAACAAGGTGGACCGTCCGGACGCCCGGATCAAGGAGGTCGTGGACGACACCTACGAGCTCTTCCTCGACCTGGACGCCGACGAGGAGCAGATCGACTTCCCGATCGTCTACGCCTGCGCCCGCGACGGCGTCGCCTCGCTGACCCAGCCCGCCGACGGCTCGGTGCCCGACGACAGCACCTCCCTGGAGCCGCTGTTCCGCACCCTGCTGGACACCATCCCGGCACCCTCGTACGAGGACGGCGCGCCGTTGCAGGCGCACGTCACCAACCTGGACGCCTCGCCGTTCCTCGGCCGGCTCGCGCTGTGCCGGGTCCGCCAGGGCACCATCAACAAGGGTCAGACGGTGGCCTGGTGCCGCACCGACGGCAGCACCCAGCGGGTCCGCATCTCCGAGATGCTGATGACCGAGGGCCTGGAGCGCACGTCGGCCGAGACCGCCGGCCCGGGCGACATCATCGCCGTCGCCGGCATCCCGGAGATCATGATCGGTGAGACCCTCGCCGACGTCGAGAACCCGGTCGCGCTGCCGCTGATCACCGTCGACGAGCCGGCCATCTCGATGACCATCGGCACCAACACCTCGCCGCTGGTCGGCCGGGTCAAGGGCGCCAAGGTCACCGCGCGGATGGTCAAGGACCGGCTCGACAAGGAGCTGATCGGCAACGTGTCCCTGCGGGTCCTGCCCACCGAGCGGCCGGACGCCTGGGAGGTGCAGGGCCGCGGTGAGCTGGCGCTGGCCATCCTGGTCGAGCAGATGCGCCGGGAGAGCTACGAGCTGACCGTCGGCAAGCCGCAGGTGGTCACCCGGGTGATCGACGGCAAGACCTGCGAGCCGGTCGAGCGGCTGACCATCGACGCCCCGGAGGAATACCTGGGCGCGATCACCCAGCTCCTCGCTACCCGCAAGGGCCGGATGGAGCAGCTGGTCAACCATGGCACCGGCTGGATCCGGATGGAGTGGCTGGTGCCGGCGCGTGGCCTGATCGGCTTCCGCACCGAGTTCCTCACCGACACCCGGGGCACCGGCATCCTGCACCACGTCTTCGAGTCCTACGAGCCGTGGTTCGGCGAGCTGCGTACCCGTAACAACGGCTCGCTGGTCGCCGACCGGGCCGGCGCGGTCACCGCCTTCGCGATGACCAACCTGCAGGAGCGCGGTCAGCTCTTCGTCGAGCCGACCACCGAGGTGTACGAGGGCATGATCGTCGGGGAGAACTCCCGCTCCGACGACATGGACGTCAACATCACCAAGGAGAAGAAGCTCACCAACATGCGGCAGTCGACCTCCGACGAGACCGAGAAGCTGGTCCCGCCGCGCAAGCTCACCCTGGAGCAGGCGCTGGAGTTCTGCCGCGAGGACGAGTGCGTCGAGGTCACCCCGGCCACGGTGCGCATCCGCAAGGTGGTGCTCGACCAGCAGCTGCGGGGCCGGGCCACCGCCCGCCGCAAGCACGCCGGCTGATCTCACCAGCACCCGACACCGGGCGCGTCGGCCGCTTGCGGCCGGCGCGCCCGTCGTCTTTCCCCCGACGGGTACGCGAGCCCACCCCCGCTTGATCCGCTACGGTCACCGGCATGACCTGGGATGATCTCGACGCCCACCTGGACGGGGTGCCCGGCACCGTCTCCGCGTACGTGGGGCGCCTCGACGCGCCGCCGACCTGGACCCGCCACGCGGACGCCGGCCACTACGCCGCGAGCACCATGAAGGTGGCGGTGCTCGCCGCGCTGCACCGCGCCGCCGAGGCCGGCACCCTGGACCTGGACGCCCCGGTCCCGGTCGTCAACGACTTCGACTCCGCCCAGCCCGGCGCACCCCGCTTCGCCAACGCGCAGCCCTACGACAACGACGACGCGGTCTGGGACCGCATCGGCGGCACCGCGACGCTGCGCTGGCTGGCCGACCGCATGATCGTGCGCTCCAGCAACCTCGCCACCAACCTCGTCCTCGGCCACGTCGGGCTGCCCGCGGTCGCCGAGGTCTGGGCGCTCGCCGGTGCCCGCAACAGCGTCACCGGCCGCGGCATCGAGGACTTCGCCGCCCGCGAGGCCGGCATCACCAACACGGTCACCGCCGCCGACCTGGCCGCCCTGCTCGGCGCACTGGCCACCGGGGCCGACACCCCCGGCCCACTCGCCTCACCGGCGGCCTGCACCGCCATGCTGGACGTCCTGCTCGCCCAGGAACACCGCGAGGACCTCGCCGCCGGCCTGCCCACTGGCACCCGCATCGCGCACAAGAACGGTTGGGTACGCGGCGTCCGCCACGCCGCCGGCGTGGTGCTGCCCGACGACGCCCCGCCATACCTGATCGCCGTCTGCACCACCACCGACCTGGCCGGCGGCGACGACCAGGTGGAGGACGACGCCTGCCTGCTGCTCGCGCACATCTCGGCGCAGGTCTGGGCCGCCCGCCACCACCTCTGACCCGACAGCCTCGGCGGCGATGCCAGCACCGCCGACTACGGCTACGCTGCTCGCACCCCCACCCCGGAGCCGCCGATGCCCCGCAGTCGCACCGTGCTGATCGCCTTCCTCGTCGTGACGGCCGCGAACCTGCTGGCCAACGCCACCGGCGGCGGCCTGGCCTTCCTGCTCACCAAGCCGCTGCTGATGCCGCTGCTGGCCGCGTACCTCTGGCGGGTCAGCGCCGAACGCGCGGCCCGACCGGACCGGCTGCTGCTCGCCGCGCTGGCCTTCGCCACCGGCGGCGACATCGCCCTGATGATCGACGGCACCGGCTGGTTCCTCGCCGGCATGGCCTGCTTCCTCGGCACGCACCTCTGCTACCTCGCGGCCTTCACCCGACGCGGCGCCGCGACCGCGCTGCGCCGCACGCCGCTGGTCGCCGTTCCCCTGGGGTACGCGGCGCTGACCGTCATCGCGCTGACCTGGATGTGGGCGGGGCTCTCCGATGCCGGGCTGGCCGTACCGGTGGCCGGTTACGCGATCGCGCTGGCCGCCATGGCCAGCACCGCCGCCACCCAGGGCTGGCGGGTCGGTGTCGGCGCGGCGCTCTTCCTCGGCTCCGACCTGCTGATCGCCGCCGGGGTGGCCGAGGTGGCCCAACCACCCGGCGCGCCGGTGCTGGTCATGGCGACCTACGCCGCCGGCCAGGCACTGATCGTCACCGGCTGCGCCGCCCGCACCGGCACACCCACCGACGCGCCGGTCACTCCAGCAACTGCGCCCGCAACGCCCTGAGGTCGGAGTCGGTGAGCCCCAGCCCGTCGCGCAGGTACGCGTCGAACGAGCCGTGCACCCGCCGCACCTCGGCGTAACCGGCGTCGAGATACTCGGCGCGGACCTCCAGCACCGGCACCACCGCGTCGACGTCCAACTCGGGATTCCGCCGACGCATCGCCTCGACGATCACCGCCCGCAGGCTGTCGGTCAGCTCGTTGTTGCGCAGGTAGTCGGCGCGAACGGCCGCCTCGTCCACCCCGAGCGCCGTCAACAGGATGACGGTCAGCCAACCGGTGCGGTCCTTGCCGGCGGAGCAGTGGTAGAGCAGCGGCAGATTCTCCGGGCGGGACGCCAGCCGCACCGCCTCGGCGAAACCGACCCGCGCCGACTCACCGGTGACGAACCAGCGGTAGATCGCCTCCATCGCCCCCGCCGTGCCCTGCCGGGCCAGCTCGGCGTACGCGTTCAGGTCGTGTCCGAGCAGCACCGCCGAGACGTACGTGAAGACGGGGTGCTCCGCGTCGTGCACCGGCAGGCGCACCACCCGTGGCTCACCGGCGAAGCGGTCCTCCGGCGCGACCGCGATCTCCGAGGCGTCACGCAGATCCACCACGCACGCGGGCCCCAGCTTCGCCAGGACCGGCAGGTCCTCGTCGGTCAGCCGACCCAGCGCCGGAGTGCGGATCAACTGGCCGACCCGGACCCTCCGCCCGCCCGCGCCGACGAGCCCACCCAGGTCACGCGCGTTCGGCGCACCCACCAGCTCCCAGCCCTGCCCGGTCATGCGGTCTCCCCTCCGAAGGTGAACCTCCGTATAGGGTGCCTGACATGACGATCTCGGCGGTACGCACCCACCGGGTTTCCGCTCCCTTACACACCCCGTTCGTCACCGCGCTACGTCGCACCACCACAGTGGACACTCTGGTCGTCGAACTCGTCGACAGCGACGGCCGGTCCGGCTTCGGTGAGGCGCCGCAGGTCTGGCAGGTCACCGGCGCGTCGGTCGCCGGCGCGCAGGCGTGCGTCCGCGAGCTGCTCGGCCCACGGCTGATCGGCCGTGACCCGGACGACCTGGTGACCCGGTGCGCCGAGGTGCAGCGCGCCGTGGTCGACAACGAGGCCGCGAAGGCGGCGGTGGACGTCGCCCTGCACGACCTCGCCGCGCGGCGACTGGGCGTACCCCTGGTGCGGTTGCTCGGGGGCACCACGCTGCGGGTTCCGACGGACGTCACGCTGGCGGCGGGCGACGCTGTGGACCTGGCGTCCGCGGCACGGCAGCGGCAGGCCGACGGCTTCGGCGTGCTCAAGTTGAAGGTCGGCACCGACGCGGCCACTGACCTGGACCGGGTACGCGCGGTACGGGCGGCCGTCGGCCCCGGCACCCGGATCCGGCTGGACGCCAACCAGGGCTGGACGCCCCGGGAGGCGGTCCGGGTGATCCGCGGCATCGAGGACGCCGGGCTCGACGTGGAGTTGGTCGAGCAGCCGGTGGCCCGCTGGGACCTGGACGGGCTGGCCTGGGTCAGCGACCGGGTGTCCGTGCCGATCCTGGCCGACGAGGCGGTCTTCGGGGTGCGTGACCTGGTGGAGGTGATCCGCCGCCGGGCCGCCGACCTGGTCAACGTCAAACTGGCCAAGTGCGGTGGACTGCACCCGGCCCGCACCCTCCTCGACCTGGCCTCCGCGCACGGCCTCGGCACTGTGGTCGGCTCGATGATGGAGAGCCAGGTCGGCATCGGAGCGGCCGCGAGCCTGGTCGCCGCGTACGGCACCACAGCGGTCTCCGACCTGGACGCCGCCTGGTGGCTGGCCTGGTCACCGGTGCAGGGCGGCATTCGCTACGACGGGGCGACGGTGGTGCTGCCGGATGCCCCTGGCCTGGGCATCTCCGGCCTCGCTGAAGCAAAAGTGCAGGCCCATGGTTGATGGCCGTCGGTTTCTTTCATAGGGTTTCCCTGGACAGCCGACACGATCTGGGGGTTGACGTGGAGCTGCAACCGGGCCGCGAGGCCGTCGTCCGGGTCGCCGTGGCGACGCTGTGGACCTCCCCCGAGGCCGTCCGCGCGGTCGACCGTCCGGCGCTGACCGCACGCGCCGACATCCCGACCTGGGTCTCCGGGATGGACACCGACCAGCAGGTCGGCGACTGCGTGCTGAGCCAACTCCTGCTCGGCGAACGGGTCCTCGTCAGTGAGCTACGCCCGGACGGCTGGGCCCGGGTCGTCGCCGTCGAACAACCAGCCGCCAAGCTGGATCCCCGCGGCTACCCGGGTTGGCTTCCCGCCGAGCAGTTGGCCGTTCTCGACCCGACCCACACCGGCATCGACCACCCGCTGGTGGTGGACGCCACGGTCACCGGGCTGCACGCCGCCCCGAACGGGCCGGTGGTGCTGCCCGGCGTCGTCGTCGGCACCCGGCTCGTCCCGGCCGGCCCAGCGCTCGACGACTGGCGGCCGGTGCACGTTCCCGGTCGGGCCGCCCCGCTCTGGCTGCCCGACCGTCACCTGGTGTCGTCGGCGGTCGCGTCGCCAGCCGCCGCGCAGGCGCTCGCGGTGGCACAGCGCCTGCTGGACGTGGTCTACATCTGGGGCGGTCTCTCCGCGCACGGCATCGACTGCTCGGGGCTGGTGCATCTGGCCTGGCGGCGGTTCGGGGTGCTGCTGCCCCGCGACGCCGACGATCAGGCCGTGGCCACCACCCCACTGTCGTTGGGCGCGGAACGCCCCGGCGATCTCTACTTCTTCGCCCGACCGGGCCGCAAGATCCACCACATCGGCATCGTCACCGCCGCCCCCTGCGACGGTGGCCAGCGCCGGATGCTGCACGCCTGCTACCGGCGGCGGCGGGTCATCGAAGAGGAACTGCCGGCAGACCGGACCGCCACACTGGTGGGCGCGCACCGGGTCTAAGGCCTGTTTCATAAGGGCGGTCGAGCCGAGGCGGAGTCCGGGCGGCGATCCGGCAAGGCGCGGTTGCGTCCGGATACCGGTGTCGTATCCGGACGCAACCGCAACGCCGCCGGTCGTCGTCCGGGCCCGCCGCAGGGCGGCCAGTTCTTATGAAACAGGCCTTAGGGCGGGTCTCTGTCGACGCCGGAGTCCAGGCGGCTGGGCCCGGCGCAGGCCGGTCGGCACTTCCGACACCGGCCGGGTGCCTGTCCGCACCCGGCCGGTGTCCGGTCAGCGTCGGGCCTCGGCCAACTCGCGACGCCGGTCCCGGGAGGACTTCACCAGGCTGGCGGCGGTGGCGATGCCCAGGGTGCCGATGATGACCAGCAGCGACAACCAGATCGGGATGTGCGGCGCCCAGCCGACGTGCTCGCCACCGTTGATGAACGGCAGGTTGTTGTCGGCCAGTGCCTCCAGCACCAGCTTGACCCCGATGAACCCGAGCACGACGGCCAGGCCGTAGCTCAGGTAGATCAGCCGGTCCAGCAGGCCACCGAGCAGGAAGTAGAGCTGCCTGAGGCCCATCAGCGCGAAGACGTTCGCGGTGAAGACCAGGTACGGCTCCTGGGTGATGCCGAAGATCGCTGGGATCGAGTCCAACGCGAAGATCAGGTCGGTGGTGCCGATCGCGATCATCACGATCAGCATCGGGGTGAACAGCCGCTTGCCGGCCACCTGGGTGGTCAGCTTCGCGCCGTCGTAGTCCTTCGAGATCGGCAACGCCTTGCGGCTCCACCGGATCAGCAGGTTCTCGGAGAACTCGTCCTCGTCCGGCTCACCCTGCCGGGCCAGGTTCACCGCGGTGTAGATCAGGAACGCGCCGAAGATGTAGAAGACCCAGGAGAACTGCGTGATCAGCGCCGCACCCGCGGCGATGAACCCGCCGCGCATCACCAGCGCCAGCACGATGCCGACGAGCAGCACCTTCTGCTGGTACTGCCGAGGCACCCCGAAGCGCGCCATGATGATCACGAAGACGAAGAGGTTGTCCACCGAGAGGCTGTACTCGGTGAGCCAGCCGGTGTAGAACTGGCCGGCCGCGCTGGCCCCCGAGGTCAGCCAGACACCCACACCGAAGAGCAGGGCGAGGCCGACGTAGAAGGCGACCCAGAGGCTCGACTCCCGCACACTCGGCTCGTGCGGGCGCCGACCGATGATCAACAGGTCGACGAGCAGGACCGCAGTCAGTGCGACAAGCGTCCCCGCCCACACCAATCCGGACACGTCCAACGTTCATTCCTCCGGCAGACACGCGGCGTCGGGCACACCGTACGCCCCTGCGGGAGCCGGCGTGCCGCTGTCGCTCACTCTGGTGACTGTCGGAGGTCTCTTCCGCCGTCGCCCCGGGGGGCGGCGACCTACGGGGCCGGGTCGGGCGCCGTGGTTCCGGCGATCGACCGTGCTGACGACTCCGTTGCGGGGGAATACTCCCCTCCTCAATGACCATTGTTGCCCACCACGCCCCGTGATCACACCCCGGGCACCCGGTGGCGCCGGACACCACGCGACGCGTCCCACCGCACACCCGCCAGGGCTTCCTAGGAGGCTAGTGCACGTCGGGTGCGGCGATCGGGTCGGCGAGCGACCAGCCAGCAGCGAGCAGGTCGTCGCAGGCCCGCACCGCCGCGGCCAACCGGTCGGCGTGCGGCCCGGTCAACTCCACCACCGGCACGCCACACCCGGCCAGCTCGGCCCTGAAACGCTCGGTCATCCAGGCCCGCAGGTGCTCACCGTCGCGCAGCCCGTCATCGGTGAACGGCACCCCCCGGTGATCCGTCAGCAGATACAGCGCCGGCCGGCGGGCCGCCGCCCGCACCTCCTCGGACGCGCTGCCCAGGTAGCGCTCCTCCCACACCGCCGTCGCCCGCGCGTCGGTGTCGCAGACCAGCAGCGGCGCGCCCGTCCGGGCCGCCGCGTCCTCGGCCGCCTGCTGCTCGCGCACCACCGCGCGGAAGTCGTCCCGGTCCCAGTTGACGTCGAAGACGGTCGCCTCCGGCGCTCGTTCCCGCAACCGGGCCAGCTTGCGAGCGGTCAACTCCCGGCCGTACTCCGGCACCCAGGACGTGCCGTAGTGCCCGGCGAGCGCCGCCGCCATCGTCGTGGTCCCGGTCGACTCGGCCCCGACCACCACCACCCGCCGGGCGAACCATGCCCGCACCGGCGGGCTCAGCCACCGCCAGTGACTCGCCGGGTCCGCGCGCACGGCCGTCCCGGACACCGGCACGGTCCGCCGGTCCGGATCAACCGACACGGGTACGGCGTGGAAGCGGCGCGCCAGCTCGACGCCGTACGCCTCGGAGGAGAAGACCGCGTCCACCGACCCCGACCCGACCGCCTCGCGGAACACCGCGCAGTGCGCGTCCCAGACCGCCGGATCGGAGTAGTCCACCGGGTGGTCGTCGTACCGGCCGACGACACGGACCCACGGCGTGTCCGCGTGCACCTCTCGCAGCCAGTCGAGGCGCAGCGCAAGCGGAATGGACTCCCGACGCGAGGGCGCCACGACGACGGTCACCTCGGCGCACCGGGCGGCGGCGGCCCGGATCAGCGCGTGGTGCCCAGCGTGCGGCGGATAGAACTTGCCCACCACCATCCCGTGCCCGAACTCGGCGGTGGACCGACGTGCCGGCCCGCGTGGTGCCGGCGGACGGCCGGATGTCGCGGGGTTCACGCGGTGACCGGGGCCGGGCCGGGCGGAACCGCGCTCGGCCGGTCGGCCCGACGCAGATCGGCGCGCCAGGCCCGCAATCCGAGCACGCACAGGGCGAGGAAGACCAGGTAGAGCACGGCCGTCAGGTGTAGCCCCTTGTACGCGTACAGCGGGATGTAGATCAGGTCGGCGGCGATCCACAGCCACCAACTCTCCACCCGCTTTCGGGTCTGCCCGTACGTGGCCAGCAGGGACAGCGCCGTGGTCAACGCGTCCGGCAGCGGCACTGTCGAGTCGGTGGCCCGGTCCAGCAGGACCCAGAGCGCGCCGGTGAGCAGCAGCCCGGCGGCGGCCAGCCCCAGCCACTCCCGCCGCCCCGTCCGGCTGACAGTGAGCCGGGTACGCCGCTCGCCCCCGAACAGCCAGTGCCACCAGCCGTAGCAGCCGAGCGCGACGTAGACGACCTGGAGCCCCGCGTCGGCGTACAGCCCGGCGGTCCAGAACAGCACCATGAGCAGCAGCACGTTGGCGATGCCGATCGGCCAGTTGGCGATCTTCTGCCGGGCCACCAACCACACGTTGAGCACACCGGTCAAGAACCCCAGCAGCTCCGCCCAGGTGGTGCCCGTCCCGGCCACCCGAAACGCGGTGCCGGTCAGCCAGTCGATGATCACGAGGCCACCCTAGGATCCGTGTCAACGCCCTCGGTCGAGCCGAGGCGGAGCCCAGGCAGTGGTCCGGCACGGCCCCGCTACACCGACCGCCCCGACCGCCGTGGGAGGCTGTCCGACATGGTGCTTGAGGTCGCGTTGATCGACGTACTACCCGGACACGAGGACGCGTTCGCCGCCGCGTACGCCGAGGGTCACCCGGTGCTCGCCGGAGCGACCGGCTGCCGGTCCGTGCGGATGACCCGAGGAATCGAGTCACCGACCCGGTTCGTGCTGCTCGTCGAATGGGACTCGGTCGAGGCGCACGAGAACAACTTCCGGGCCACCGAACGGTTCGACGCGTGGCGGGCGCTGATCGGGCCGCACTTCGCGGGACCGCCCATTGTCGAACACTTCCTCGACGTACCGGCCTGAGCCGAGCTGTCGTACCCCGCGGTTATCGTGCCGGGCGCACGCGCCGGCCGCCGGCCCCGACGGGCTCGGGGGCGCCGGGTCCGGTGGCCGCGCGGCGCGCCACCGTCGGCACCGGTCGACACTCACTCGCCGACACGGCGGGCCAGCACGGTGACCGTCTCCTCCGGTGACAACGCCGCGGCCAGCAGCGCCGCGGTCATCCGCTCGTAGCGGTCGACGTCGAGCACGGTGGCCAACCGGACGTCGGTGGTCAACGCCTCGAGCATGACCGTGCGCGGGTCCGCCGGGTCGGGAAAGGCGTAGCAGGAATAGGGTGTGAGCGGATGCAGCCCGCCACCTGCCGCTCCGCGTGGCAACAGCCGCACCGTCACGTGGGACAGGCCGGTCACGGCGACCAGGTGACGCAACTGTTCACGCCAGACCGCCACCGGCAGGTCACCCGGGTCGCAGACAGCCTCGGCGAGCACCGCCATGTAGCGCGGCGGGTAGGCCCGCCGAAGCACCTCCTGCCGCAGTGCCCGCGCGCGCACCTCGGCCTCCACATCGACGTCCGGCGTGAGCTGGACGCCGGCGCTGACCAACACCCGGGCGTACGCGGGCGTCTGGAGCAGCCCCGGCACCACCGACGGCTGGTACTCGACGATGTCGGCGGCGCCCGCCTCCAACTCCGCGTAGGTGCGCTGCCGTTCGCTCATCTCGCCCAGCGTCTTCCACCAGCCTCGGCTGGTCGCCGCGTCCCGGGCGATGACGATCAGCGCCTCCCGCGCGGGCGTGGGCACCTTGTAGACGTCCAGCAGATCGAGCACGTCGGCGAGGTCCGGGCGACTCTGACCCAGCTCGATGCGGGACAGCTTCGACGTCGAGGCCCAGCCCAGCCGGTCGCAGACCTGCTCCAGGGTCAGCGACTCGCGCCGACGGAGTTGGCGCAGCTCCGCGCCGAGACGTGCACGTCGAATGACAGGACTTGTTGGCAGCGGCATCCCGGCCTCCCCACCGAGGGAGACTACGCAGGACGATCACCCAGTGCAATAGCTCGCTCGCGCACCGCAATCAGGGTATTCGACGCCGCTGGCCGGACCGGCTCGCCGGAGCAGATCGTTTCCGCAGGTCAGTGCAGTTTCAGACCGGGAAGGCTGGTCCCGGCGGGCCGTCCATCCCCGATCGGCGTAGCCGGACTCAGGGTCGGTAGGTGCCGAAGGACCAGACGTAACCGGCCAGATCGCGGGCCGCGTAGTCACGGGAGCCGTAGTCGGTGTCGAACGGCTCGCGGATGATCTCGGCGCCGGCCGCGCGGGCCCGGGCGCAGTGGGCGTCGACGTCCGGCACGGCCACGTAGACCGACCAGCCGTCATCGGCCGGCCGGGGCGGGGCGTCGGCCCGACCACCCAGCATGATCATGCCGGTGTCGAGGACCAGCTCGGCGTGCGCGACCGCACCGTCCGGCGCCTCGTGCACGGCGTGCACCCGGAAACCGAAGGCGGCACCGAGCCAGTCGATCGCGGCGCGGGGATCGGGATAACGGAAGATCGGATAGATGGTTCGCATGACCCGATTCTGCGGCCAGTGGCGCGGCTCCGGATTGGACGAATGTGACCTCGGCGGGTCGCCGAACCGGCTCCGGTCGGCTGGCGGCCGTCAGCGGCCGGAGAGCAGCGCGGCCGGCGTCGCCCCCGCGAACTCGTGGAAGTCCCGAATCAGGTGGGACTGGTCGTAGTAGCCGCAGCCCGCCGCCACGGCGGCCCAGTCGACTCCCCGCCCGGCCTCGCCGGCGTGGGTCGACGCGGCCTGAGCCTGCTGGAAACGCAGCAGCCGGGCGGCCATCTTGGGCGGCAGCCCGACCTCCTGCCGGAATCGGGACGCGAGGTGCCGGCGGCTCCAGCCCAACTCGTCGGCGAGAACACCGACGCTCCCCCGCCCACCGCTGGCGGTCAGCCACCGCCACGCCCAGTCGAGCCGCGGGTCCACCGGCGGGGACGCCGCCAGCCGGGCGGCGAGGACCCGGTCGAGAAGGTCAAACCGCTCCGACCAGCCGGTGGCCTCGGCGAGCTGGCCGCGCAGCCGATCCAGCCAACGGCCCGGGAGCTGCCCGACGCCGACGGCCCGATTGGTCAGCTCGCCCAGGGGCAGACCGAGAAGTCGGCGGGCGGCCAGGGGGGCGAGCAGCAACTGGACGCCCTCCCCCACGCCCACGGTGCGCGTGGTGCACCAACTGTCGAAAGTGCCGGCCACGAACGAGTCGACAGCGGTGACGCCACGCTCGGCGCTACGGCGGTCGGTCACGTCCAGCGGAGCGCCCCAGCCCAGTATCAGCACCACGAAGACGCCCGCCGACTCCCGGCGGACCAGTGGCACGTCCGCTCGTTCCCGGTAGCCCACGTACCTGTCGACGAACGGACGCAGGCTGGCGTCGGGCAGCCCGAAGACCATCTCGCCGATCGGCGCCACCGCCGTCAACAGTGCCCGCCCTTCGCGTGCCCCGGTCGGCCGGGCCCGAGCGGTGCGCTGGGCGGGGCCGACCGGGTGGCCGTCACTTCACGCCGGCGGCGTCCATGCCGCGCAGCTCCTTCTTCAGGTCGGAGACCTCGTCGCGGATCCGGGCCGCCAACTCGAACTGGAGCTCGCGGGCGGCAGCCAGCATCTGGTCGTTGAGCTCCTGGATGAGCTGGGCGAGGTCGGCGCGGGCCATCCCCTCCCGTGAGGTGACGGTCGCGGCGGACCGGCTACGGCTGCGGGTCTCCTTGACCGGCGCCTTGCCTCGGGAAAGCTGACGCACCGCGCCGCCGACCCGGGAGTTTTCGGTGTCCTCGGCCTCGCGGTAGATGTCGTCCAGGATGTCGTGGATCTTCTTACGCAGCGGCTCCGGGCTGATGCCGTGCGCCTCGTTGTGCGCGATCTGCTTGGCCCGACGCCGATCGGTCTCGTCGATCGCCGCCGCCATCGACGGGGTGATCTTGTCGGCGTACATGTGCACCTGGCCGGAGACGTTACGGGCGGCCCGCCCGATGGTCTGGATCAGCGAGCGGCCGCTGCGCAGGAAGCCTTCCTTGTCGGCGTCGAGAATCGCCACCAGCGACACCTCGGGCAGGTCCAGACCTTCGCGGAGCAGGTTGATGCCGACGAGCACGTCGTAGTCACCCTTGCGAAGCTCGCGCAGCAGCTCCACCCGGCGCAACGTGTCGACCTCCGAGTGCAGGTAGCGCACCCGGATGCCGTTCTCCAGGAGGTAGTCGGACAGGTCCTCGGCCATCTTCTTGGTCAGCGTGGTGACCAGCACCCGCTCGTCCCGGTCGGTCCGCAGCTTGATCTCGTGCATCAGGTCGTCGATCTGGCCCTTGGTCGGCTTGATCACGACCTCCGGGTCGACCAGACCGGTGGGTCGGATCACCTGCTCGACGAACTCGCCCTGAGCCTGCTCCATCTCCCAGGTGCCGGGGGTCGCGGAGAGGTAGACCATCTGGCCGACCCGCTCCAGGAACTCGTCGAAGCGCAGCGGCCGGTTGTCGGCAGCGCTGGGCAGCCGGAAGCCGTGGTCGATGAGCATCCGCTTGCGGGACGCGTCGCCCTCGTACATGCCGCCGATCTGCGGGATGGTCACGTGCGACTCGTCGACCACAGTGAGGAAGTCGTCGGGGAAGTAGTCGAGCAGGGCGTGCGGCGGGCTGCCGGGCAGCCGCCCGTCCATGTGCATCGAGTAGTTCTCGATGCCGGAGCAGAAGCCCACCTGCCGCATCATCTCGATGTCGTAGGTGGTGCGCATCCGCAGCCGCTGCGCCTCCAGCAGCTTGCCCTGCCGCTCCAGCTCGGCGAGGCGCTCGGCCAGCTCGACCTCGATGTCACGGATCGCCCGTTCCATCCGCTCCGGACCGGCCGCGTAGTGGGTGGCCGGGAAGATCACCAACTGGTCGACCTCGCGGACCACGTCACCGGTCAACGGGTTGAGGTAGTAGAGCTTCTCCACCTCGTCACCGAACAGCTCGATCCGGATCGCCAGCTCCTCGTACGCCGGGATGATCTCCAGCGTGTCGCCGCGAACCCGGAAGGTGCCCCGCTGGAAGGCCATGTCGTTGCGGGTGTACTGGATGTCGACCAGCCGGCGCAGCAACTGGTCGCGATCGAGCTCCTGCCCGATCTGCACCTTCACCGCCCGGTTGAGGTACTCCTCCGGGGTGCCCAGGCCGTAGATCGCCGAGACGGTCGCCACAACGATCACGTCGCGGCGGGTGAGCAGCGACATCGTCGCCGAGTGCCGTAGCCGCTCCACCTCCTCGTTGATCGAGGAGTCCTTCTCGATGTAGGTGTCGGTCTGCGGGATGTACGCCTCGGGCTGGTAGTAGTCGTAGTACGAGACGAAGTATTCGACCGCGTTGTGCGGCAGCAGCTCGCTGAACTCCTTGGCCAGCTGTGCGCAGAGCGTCTTGTTCGGGGCGAGCACCAGGGTGGGGCGTTGCAGCCGCTCGATCAGCCACGCAGTGGTGGCGCTCTTGCCGGTGCCGGTCGCGCCGAGCAGCACCGTGTTGCGGTCGCCGCGCCGAACTCGGCGCTCAAGGTCATCGATGGCCGCTGGTTGGTCGCCGGCCGGCTGGAAGTCACTGACGACCTGGAAGCGGCTGTCCAGCCGGGGAATGTCGAGCGCCATGCCATCAACGGTACGCCGGAGGTCCGACAGGAACGGCCGTCACGCCAGGTACGTGATCGGCTTCAATATTCCCATTGTGTGGCCCATGTCACCGGGACTACCCTCTTCATGTAGGCCGCTCGCGGCGGCCGACCGGGCCGGTGGCCAGGCCAACATCACGGCCGGTCACCCCCGGCACTGCGGTCGCAGCACCCGGCTCGTCCGGCGTGCGCACCCGTGTGGTCGCGCTCGAGGCGCAGACCGGCCGCCGCGAGCGCCCCTGCTCGTCACCCCGGTGCCTCCCCGCCCGTTTCATCTCCGTGGACACCTCTCCGACCCCGGCACCCGACACCGCCCGCACCGCCACACCCCCGCCGGACGACCCGAGCACCGGCAAGGGCCCGGCCAGCGGCAACGGCCCGAGCACCGGCGAGGGCCCGGGCACCAGCGAGGGCACGGCCAGCGGCAGCGGGCGGCACCGCACCGGCCCGGTCGGCGGCACCCCGGCGGCCGGGCGAACCGACGACGCCAGGAACACGTCCACAGCCGGCCGAACCACCGACACCGGGAGCAGGTCCACGGCCGGCCGGTCCGCCGGCGGCGCGCGCCGAGCCACCGCCGGTCGCGGGACCAAGGACACGCGGCGGGCCGCCGCCGAGCGGAGCCTCGCGGAGAACCGCGAGACCACCCGCAGCGGCGACACCCCGGACACCACTGACACCACCGAGGCCGCCGACACCGCCGGGCCGCCCTCGGCCGGCCGTCGTCGGCGTACGGTGCTGCTGTTGCTCGGTCTGACGGCGGTGACGTCCGCGACGGCGCTGGTGCTCGGGCTGTTGAGCTGGGCGCCCGACCCGCCCGAGCCGGCCCGGCCACTGACCCTGGCGGAGGGTGAGCGGCTGGCCGCCGTGCGGGTCACCAACCTGCGGGACCTGCGCGCCGGCGTACGGGTCACGGCCGGTACCGGCGCCGCCCGCATCGAACTGGTGGGCTGGGTGGACTGGTCCCGGTCACTGCTCTACCTCGACGTGGGCGGGCCGGGAGCGGGTGCCGAACGCGGGCTGTTGCAGAGGAGCGGTCCGGTGCTGGTGATCCGGCCCGATCCGGCGGCGGTGCCCACTCCCGCCGCACCACCACTGATGCCCCCGACGGACCGGTGGCAGCTGCACCGACCGGCACCCGGGGCGCACCTGGCACCGGTGCTCGACCTGCTCCTCGATCTCGCCGCCGACCGCCCCGACACCACGACCCGGACCGCACCGTCCGACGGGGCGCGCTGGATCGCCCGCGAGGCCGTCCCGGCCGGCCCACTCGACGTCATACAGGCACCACTGCCCAGCGGCACGCCAGCCGCCAGCACGGCCATCGGCACCCCCAGCGCCGCGACGCCCGCCCCGGACGGGAAGACCCGGTACTGGCTCGATCAGGACGCCCGCCTGCACAAGCTGGTAACCGTGCTGCCCGGCACCGGGCCGGTCACGATGATCTTCAACCGCGAGGACCGGCCAACGCTACGACCGGTGGACGCACTCGGCGGTCGCCCCGGTCTGCCCCGCGCGCTGACCGACGCCGAGCAACGTCGGCTCGACCGGCTGCCTGCCCGGCTCCGCGCCCACGGCGGTGCCACCGTGACTCTGACCGCACCGATGGGCACTGAGACGAACCTGCGGGGCGCAGGCTGGTTGAGCTGGACCGCGCGCAGCGCGTACCTCGCGGTCGCCGACCTGGGCGTACCGGAGCGCCGGACCCTGCTGCGCCGCGACGCCGCCGGCCTGGCCCGGGCGGACCTGCCCGCGGCCGATGGTGGCGGCGGCACCGCGGAGGCGCCGGCCCGGCCGCCGCTACCGCCCCCGACCGGGGGATGGCGCGTCTCCCGGCCCGCCCGAGACGACCTGAGTGTGCTGGTCGACGCCGCGATAGCCGCCGGGTCGGTCGGGCAGCGCGGCGCGGCCGTGCGGGTACGCGAGGACGTCATTGCCGGACGAACAGTGGACGTCATCGAATCGGGCCCGGCCGACGCGCGGCTGCGTTACTGGCTCGACCGGGACGGGTCGCTCCGCCGGCTCGAGTTGCAGACCGACGCCGGCGCGTGGGCACACCTGGATCTCCAGCCCGCCGTCGTGCCCCGACTGGCTGCCAACCCTCGACCCCCGGCCCCTCGCTCTCCGGCACCCCGGCCCGGTGCCCGCTGACCGATTCCTCAGGGACGCCAGCCGGTCTGCGCGGCCCACTGCTCGGCCCGCAGGTACTCCTCGTCGAACCACGGGTTGCGGCCCGTCCCGGAATTGCCGGCCACCGGGGCCGCGTCGATGAGTTCCCGCTTGAGCAGCAGGTACGTGGCTCGCTGATCCGGGTCGGCACGCAGGTGGTCGCGCATCAACAGCGCGTACCGCCAACCCGGCGAATCCGCCACCCGCACGTGCAGACGGACGGGGCGGGCCGGGTCCGCACTACCGTGCAACCGCTTCTCCCAGCGGCCCCTGCCGGCCGGGCGCGGGTCGTCCCACCACTGCCCCGGCACCCGTGGGAACCCGGCGCTCGCCAGCCGATCGGCCAACGGCCCGTCGGCGTCGGCGAGGCTGGCGACCGCCACCTGCACGTCGATGACGTTCTGCGTGGCCAGGCCGGGCACCGCCGTCGAGCCGATGTGATCGATCCGGAGGGCACTCGAGCCGAGCGCGTGCTGGATCCGGGCGGCCAGCCGCGCGTACTGCTCCGGCCAACTCGCGTCGGCCCAGGCCAACTCGGCCTCGTCGGGCGGGACCACCCGCCGCTGGCGCAGATTGTCCTCGTAGGGCACCAACCGCTGCTCCCAGAGCAGGTCGACGGCGTCGTGCAGCGCCGTCAGGCTCCCGTCGTTGGTCAGCACCACGTCCGCCGCCGCCCGACGGCGGGCGTCGTCGGCCTGGGCGGCGATCCTCCGCTCGGCCTCCGCGCGACTCATCCCCCGGTCACGCGCCAGCCGCTGCAGTCGGGTCGCCACGGCCGTCTGCACCACAACCACCAGGTGGTACGTCGGCGCGAGACCCACCTCGACCAACAGCGGTACGTCGTTGACGACTATCGCGTCGGCTGCCGCCGCGGCGGCCAGTTCCGCGGTGCGGGCCCGGACCCGGGGGTGGGTGATCGCCTCCAGCCGACGACGGGCGGTCTCGTCAGCGAACACCACCGCTCCCAGTGCGGCACGGTCCAGTGCGCCATCGGCGTCCACCACCGCGTCGGAGAAGGCGGCGACGATCTCGGCCAGCCCGTCCGTACCCGGCGCCACCACCTCCCGGGCCACCCGGTCCGCGTCAATCAGTACCGCGCCCCGCTCGACGAGCCGCGCGGCCACCGCGCTCTTTCCTGACCCGATTCCGCCGGTCAACCCCACCCTCAGCACCCGGACAGTCAACCGGATCGACAAGCCCGCCGCCAACCCACCCACGACCCGGCGACACCTCGCCACCACCCCACCCCGGGACTCGCCCCGCGCCCCGCGCCCCGCGCCAAGATCCGAGCAACATCAGGGATGTTGCTGCCTCCGACGCGCGCGAGACAGCAACATCCCTGATGTTGCGCGAATCATGACGACGAACTCCGCCCTCGGAGACACCGAAAGCGGGGTTCGGGACGCCCACGACCGCCAAGATCGTGCTCGAACCAGGATGTAGTGGTCTACGGCGCTGGGGAGGCCCCTACATCATGGATCGAGCACGATCTTGGCGAGCCGGCGAGCCGGCGGGGCGGCGAGGCGGCGAGGCGGCGAGGCGGCGGGGCGGCGAGGCGGCGGGGCGGTCGGCGGATACGGCGAGGGCCCCGCCCCCAGCGATCCGGAGATCGCGGGGACGGGGCCCGTCGTCGTTCAGCGGGTCACTTACCGCCGGCGAGCTTCTCCCGCAGTGCGGCGAGCGCCTCGTCGGTGGCCAGCGTGCCGGCCGGCTCCTCGGCCTGCCGGCTCGGGGCCGGGCTGGACGAGGAGGTGGTGCCACCGCCACCGCCGCCGCCAGCGGCCGGGACGACCGGAGTCGGGTTGGCAGCAGCCTCGGCGTCGGCAGCCCGAGAGGTCTGCACCTGCTTGGTGTGGGCCTCCCAGCGGACACGAGCCTCGGCGTACTGGTTCTCCCAGGTCTCGCGCTGCTTGTCGTACCCCTCGAGCCACTCGCCCGTCTCCGGGTCGAAGCCCTCGGGGTAGATGTAGTTGCCCTCGGTGTCGTACGTCGCGGCCATGCCGTAGAGGGTCGGGTCGAAGTGCTCCTCGCCCTCGACGAAGCCCTCGTTGGCCTGCTTGAGCGACAGCGAGATCCGGCGACGCTCCAGGTCGATGTCGATGACCTTGACCATGACCTCGGAGCCAACCTGGACGACCTGCTCCGGGATCTCCACGTGGCGCTCGGCCAGCTCGGAGATGTGGACCAGACCCTCGATGCCGTCGTCCACGCGGACGAACGCACCGAACGGAACCAGCTTGGTGACCTTACCCGGCACGATCTGCTGGATCGCGTGGGTGCGGGCGAACTGCCGCCACGGGTCTTCCTGGGTCGCCTTCAGCGACAGCGAGACCCGCTCGCGGTCCAGGTCGACGTCCAGGACCTCGACCTCGACCTCCTGGCCGACCTCGACGACCTCGGACGGGTGGTCGATGTGCTTCCAGGACAGCTCGGAGACGTGCACCAGACCGTCGACGCCGCCCAGGTCCACGAAGGCGCCGAAGTTGACGATCGAGGACACGACGCCCTTGCGGACCTGGCCCTTCTGCAGCTTGTTGAGGAACTCGGTGCGCACCTCGGACTGCGTCTGCTCCAGCCAGGCCCGGCGGGACAGGACCACGTTGTTGCGGTTCTTGTCCAGCTCGATGATCTTGGCCTCGAGCTCACGCCCGACGTACGGCTGCAGGTCGCGCACGCGACGCATCTCGACCAGGGACGCGGGCAGGAAGCCGCGCAGCCCGATGTCGAGGATGAGGCCGCCCTTGACCACCTCGATGACCGAACCGCGGACGACGCCGTCCTCGTCCTTGATCTTCTCGATCGTGCCCCAGGCCCGCTCGTACTGTGCCCGCTTCTTGGAGAGGATCAGACGACCCTCCTTGTCCTCCTTCTGGAGGACCAGGGCCTCGATGTGGTCACCAACCGTCACAACCTCGGCGGGGTCCACGTCGTGCTTGATCGACAACTCACGAGAGGGGATGACACCCTCGGTCTTGTAGCCGATGTCGAGCAGGACCTCGTCCCGATCGACCTTGACGACGGTGCCTTCGACAATGTCGCCGTCGTTGAAGTACTTGATGGTCTCGTCGATCGCGGCGAGGAATGCCTCCTCGGAACCGAGATCGTCGTGGGTGACCCGGGTGGCGCTCGAGGGGGCCTCGATGCTGCTCGTCATGTGGGCGGTTGCTCCGGTCGGTGGGTTGTCACAGCAGGCTGGTGTGTCGCAGTGACCTGTTCGCGCCAGCGGATCCGTCGCCGGGCACACCGAACGATCGCCTAGTGAGATCATGATGTGGCTCCGACGACCGCGTACCTGCTCCCTGCCGAGGCAACGCGATCCGCGAGCGCATCGTCTAGCCTACCGTGCGCATTACCACAGCGTGCAAGCCCTCCCGGGTTCTCTTCGTGCGATGACCTGCGAAAGCCGAACAATCGCCCGGAAAACACCGCTGCTGTCTCCTGCGTCACAACAGCCCCTCCCGCCCCGTGGGTGCGCACCACGGGCCGCGATTGGTCGCCCCGGCTTCCTGGTGTCGCTGCGGTGTCGCTGCGGTGTCGCTGCCGGCCCGCCGGCACGGTTGAAGCGGCTCGGACACCGCGACGTCACCGGAGCCGGGTCGATCGAGCCCACCGGGCGAGGAGTCGCGCAGATCTTGGACGCGCCGCCGTGCCCAATGGGCTGGGTGGGGCCTAGCGTGAGCGCGTGGATGACGACAGCCGGGTTACCCGGCGCCGGGTGGGAGACGCCGAGGCCCGGCGCGCCAACCGCGGCTGGTGGGACACCGACGCCGACGACTACCAGGCCGAACACGGTGCGTTCCTCGGCGATGTGGACTTCGTGTGGTGCCCCGAGGGCCTGCGCGAGGCCGACGCCCGGCTGCTCGGCGACGTGTCGGGGCGGCGGGTGCTGGAGGTGGGCGCCGGCGCAGCGGCCGCCGCCCGCTGGCTCGCCACCCAGGGCGCCCGGCCGGTCGCCTTCGACCTGTCCGCCGGCATGTTGCGGCACGCCGCCGAGGCCGCCGACCGCACCGGGGTACGCGTACCGCTGGTGCAGGCCGACGCGCTCGCCCTGCCGTTCGCCGACCGGTCGTTCGACGTCGCCTGTACCGCGTTCGGCGCGATCCCGTTCGTGGACGACTCGGCGGCGCTGCTCGCCGAGGTGCACCGGGTGCTGCGCCCGGGTGGCCGGTGGGTGTTCTCGGTGACCCACCCGATGCGGTGGATCTTCCTCGACGACCCCGGCGAGGGCGGCCTGACGGCCGTGCACTCGTATTTCGACCGCTCCCCGTACGTCGAGCAGGACGAGACCGGCGTGGCCACCTACGTCGAGCAGCACCGCACCCTCGGCGACCGGATCCGCGAGCTGGTCGGTGCCGGGTTCCGGCTGTTGGACCTGGTGGAGCCGGAGTGGCCGGAGGGGCACGAGGGGATCTGGGGGCAGTGGAGCCCGCTGCGCGGACGACTCTTCCCCGGCACCGCCATCTTCGTCACCGAGAAGCCCGCCGAGTGAGCGCCGCACCCGTTGTCCGACGTGCGAGCCATCGACCGCCGGTAGGCTCGTGCCCATGAGCGCCGAGCCCGTCCCGACATCACCTGGCCCCTGGTGTCCGGATCCGATGAGGCAGCAGCGTGCCGACTACACGCTGGAGGACCTGCTCACCCTGCCGGACGACGCCCCCCGCGTCGAACTCGTCGACGGAGTTATCCAGGTGACACCCTCCCCCACCCTGGGCCACCAGAACATTTCCAGCCTGCTCTGGCTCTGGCTGCACAACCGCGCGCCGCGACACCTCGGCACCGCCCAGGCCATCGGTGTCAGGCTCAGCCACAACACGAGCCGACAGCCCGACGTGCTGTTGCACCGCGCCGGCGTGAAGTCCGTCCAATCCATCCTGCGGCCGTCAGACGTCCTGCTCGCCGTGGAGATCGTCTCGCCGGGAACGCGACGGATCGACCGGTTCGCGAAACCGGGTGAGTACGCCGCAGCGGGCATCCCGTTCTACTGGCGGATCGAACAGGACCCGGTGCACGTGTACGCGTACCGGATCGGCGATCGGGTGGGGCCGGGCGGTGAGCGGCAGTACGAGCTGGTCTCCGACGGTGCCGACGTGATCGAGTTGGCTGAGCCGTTCGACATCAAGCTGCCGGTCGCCGAGATCACGCCGTAGCCGTTTCGCCCCAGCCGGGTCGGGTAGCCGAGGACCATGGCCGAACCGAGATTTCACAAGGGCGACCATGTCTCCTGGTCGGCCCACGGCAGCCGCGCGTACGGCGTGGTGCAGGAGACGATCACCGAGCGGACCAGCGTCAGCGGGCGGGCGGTGAACGCGGCCCCCGACGACCCGCAGTACCGGGTCCGCAGTGACGGCACGGGCCGCGACGTGGCCCACCGCCCCGGGGCGCTGCGCCATGAGTAAGAGTGACGAGGGCCGGGACACCTACCGGGAGTTCACCGAGGCGGTGAACATGAAGCCCGGCGAGCTGTCCACATGGCTGGAGACCGACGAGTCGAAACAGGTCGGCTGGCACAAGGGCGGTCGTGCGGGTGGTGGCGAGTCCGTCGGGCACGAGTCCGGCCGGAAGATCATCAACTTGCTCCGTCGCAAACGCGGCGATCTGTCCGAGGGCGACTACAAGCACATGCGCAAGGTCGTCGGCTACGTACGCCGGCACATGGCGCAGCGCCCCTCCGGCAACGTCCGCGACACCAAGTGGCGCTGGTCGCTCATGAACTGGGGCCACGACCCCATGAAGTAGCTGGTCAGCGCCGCACGATCTGCGCAACGTCGGTGACGTTGGTCGCTCAGAACGCCACGATCCGCACTGTCCCCGACGTTGCGCGATCGTGAAATGGCGCCCGTCGGCGAGGGCCCAACCACGCCAGCTGCCGCGACCAGGTCAGGGGTTCCGGGGCAACCCCACACCGCAACCCCCACCACCGCAAGCACAAAGATCAGTGATCGGCACTGTTCCAGTCCCGGCCCAGACCGACCGACACCTCCAGCGGCACCGACAACGGGTGAGCCTCGCCCATCTCCCGCCGGACCAGGGCCTCCAACGCCTCCCGCTCACCCGGCGCGACCTCGAAGACCAACTCGTCGTGCACCTGCAACAGCATCCGTGAGCCCAGCCCAGCCTCGCGGAGCGCGGTGTCGACGTGCAGCATCGCCACCTTGATGATGTCGGCGGCGGAGCCCTGGATGGGGGCGTTGAGCGCCATCCGCTCCGCGATGTCACGGCGCTGCCGGTTGTCGCTGACCAGGTCGGGCAGGTAGCGGCGTCGACCGAGGATGGTGGAGGTGTAGCCGTCCTGGCGGGCCCGGGCGACCACCTGCTGGAGGTAGTCGCGCACCCCACCGAAGCCGGCGAAGTAGTTCTCCATCAGCCCGCGCGCCTCTTCGGTGCTGATGCTGAGCTGTTGGGAGAGGCCGAAGGCGCTCAGGCCGTACGCCAGGCCGTAGTTCATGGCCTTGATCTTGCGGCGCTGGTCGGGGGTGACCTCGCCGAGCGGCACCCCGAAGACCGACGAGGCGGTGGCGGCGTGGAAGTCGGCGCCGGAGTTGAACGCGTCGATCAGCGCGTCGTCCGAGCTGAGGTGCGCCATGATGCGCATCTCGATCTGGCTGTAGTCGGCGGTGAGCAGAGACTCGTAGCCGTCTCCCACCACGAAGGCCCGACGGATCCGACGGCCCTCCTCGGTGCGGATCGGGATGTTCTGCAGGTTGGGCTCGGTGGAGGAGAGCCGACCGGTGGCCGCGACGGTCTGGTTGAAGGTGGTGTGGATCCGGCCGTCGTCGGAGACCGACTTGAGTAGCCCGTCGACTGTCGACTTGAGCTTGGCAACGTCCCGGTGACGCAGCAGGTGGGCCAGCACCGGGTGCGGCTGCTGCACGTAGAGCCACTGCAGAGCGTCGGCGTCGGTGGTGTAGCCCGTCTTGATCTTCTTGGTCTTCGGCAGACCCAGTTCGGTGAAGAGGATCTCCTGCAACTGCTTGGGCGAGCCGAGGTTGAACTCCCGACCCACCGCCTCGTACGCGCCCTGCGCGGCGGCCTTCACCTCGGCGGCGAAGTGGGCCTCCAGCTCGGAGAGATAGTTGGTGTCGGCGGCGATGCCGGTGCTCTCCATGGTGGCCAGCACCCGCATCAGCGGCAGCTCCACGCCGGCCATCAGCCGGGCCGACTGCTCGCCGTCGCGGGACAGCTCGGCGTCGATCGCGTCGGCCAGGTCGAGGGTGGCGCGGGCCTGGAGCATCAGGTTCTGCTCGACCACCCCTTCGTCCCCGAGGCCGTCGAGGGTGAGCTGGCCGGACTCCGGGACGTCCACCCGCAGCTCGCGGTGCAGGTAGCGCAGCGCCAGGTCGGTCAGGTCGTAGGACCGCTGATCGGGGCGGGCCAGGTACGCGGCGATCTGGGTGTCCCGGACGATGCCGGCGAGCTGCCAGCCGTGCGCGGCGCAGGCCAGCACGGCGGGCTTGCTGTCGTGCAGCACCTTGGGGCGCTGCTCGTCGGCCAACCAGCTGGCCAGGGCGCCCTCGTCGGTCGGGTCGAGCCTTGCCGGGTCGAGCCAGACCGCCGCGCCGCCTGCGGTGGCCAGCGCGAGACCGGTGATCGAGGCGGTGTGCCGGCGGTTGGGGCCGGTGTCGAGTTTGACCGCCAACCCGACCGGGGTGCCGGTCGGGACGTGCGTGGTCAGCCACCCGGCCAGCGCGCCGGGCTCGGTGAGCACCTCGCCGGTGAGGTCGAAGCCGGACTCGGCCTCCGGCTCGACCGCCTCCAGGTACTGGTAGAGGCGGTCGCGCAGGATGCGGAACTCCAGGGTGTCGAAGACCTGGTGCACCGCCTCCCGGTCCCAACCCGTCCAGCGGCTGTCCTCCGGGCGCAGCGGCAGCTCCAGGTCGGAGACGAGCCGGTTGATCTCGTAGTTGCGGATCACGTCGGCGAGCCGCTCCCGCAGGCTGTCGCCGGCCTTGCCTTTGATCTCGTCGGCCCGGGCGATGACGCCTTCCACCCCGCCGTACGTGGTGATCCACTTGGCGGCGGTCTTCGGGCCGACGCCCGGGATGCCGGGCAGGTTGTCACTGGTCTCGCCGACCAGCGCGGCGAGGTCCCGGTACTGCTGTGGCGTGACGCCGTACTTCGCCTCGATCGCCGCGGGGTCCATCCGGGCCAGGTCGGAGACGCCCTTGCGCGGGTAGAGGACGGTGATCTGATCGTCGACCAGCTGGAACGCATCGCGGTCACCGCTGCTGATCAGCACCGACATGCCCTGGTCGCGGGCCTGGCAGGCGAGCGTGGCGATGACGTCGTCGGCCTCGAAGCCCTCTTTCTCCACCACGGGGATCTGCAGCGCGGCCAGGACCTCCTTGACCAGGCTGACCTGGCCCTTGAAGTCGGTCGGGGTCTCGCTGCGGCCGGCCTTGTACTCCGCGTACTTGTCGGTGCGGAAGGAGTGGCGGGAGACGTCGAAGGCCACCACGATGTGGGTGGGTTGCTCGTCGCGCAGCACGTTGATCAGCATCGAGGTGAAGCCGTACACCGCGTTGGTCGGCTGCCCCGTCGTGGTGGAGAAGTTTTCCACGGGCAGGGCGAAGAACGCCCGATATGCCATGGAATGTCCGTCAACGAGAAGCAGGCGCGGCGTCGTAGCTGTCACGGCAGCGACTCTAGTCCGCCGCTACGACAGGACGGGACACCGGCACGACGCCCGGCGCGGCCATTCGGAGCGGCCGCGCCGGGCACCGACTCAGAGCACCTTGGCCAGGAACGCCTTGGTCCGGTCGTGCCGGGGGTTGGCGATCACCTCGCGCGGCGCGCCGGACTCCACCACCACACCGTCGTCCATGAACACCAGCGAGTCGCCGACCTCCCGGGCGAAGCCGATCTCATGGGTCACCACGATCATCGTCATGCCGTCGCGGGCAAGGTCCTTCATCACGTCGAGCACCTCGCCGACCAGCTCCGGGTCCAGCGCGCTGGTGGGCTCGTCGAAGAGCATCAGCTTCGGCTGCATCGCCAACGCCCGGGCGATGGCGACGCGCTGCTGCTGCCCGCCGGAGAGCTGCCCAGGGTAGTTGCCCAGCTTGTCGCCGAGCCCGACCCGCTCGAGCAGCGCGGCGGCCCGCTCCCGGGCGGCCGCCTTGCGCTCCCTGCCCAACAGCACCGGCGCCTCGGCGACGTTCTGCAGGGCGGTCATGTGCGGGAAGAGGTTGAACCGCTGGAACACCATGCCGATAGCGCGGCGCTGGGCGGCGATCTCCTTCTCCCGCATCTCGTGCAGCTTGCCACCGCGTTCCCGGTAGCCGATCAGGTCGCCGTCCACCCGGATCCGGCCGGCGTTGATCTTCTCCAGATGGTTGATGCAGCGCAGGAACGTCGACTTGCCCGAGCCGGAGGGCCCGAGCAGACAACAGACCTCGCCGCTGCGCACCTCCAGGTCGATGCCCTTGAGCACCTCCACCGGACCGAACGACTTGTGCACCTGCTCGGCGCGGACCATCACGCCGTCGGCGGCCGTCTCCGCGGCCTCCGCCGATGTCGTCACCTGCGTCATCACCGACCCGCCTCGCTCGCGCTGCCGCCGGCCTCAGCGGTGATCCCGCGCAGTCTGATCTTCGCTTGGGCGCTCCTGCCGAACCCCCTGGAGAAGTGTCGCTCCAGGTAGTACTGCCCGACGAGCAGCACGCTGGTCAGCAGCAGGTACCACAGGCAGGCCGCCACGTACATCGGGAAGACCTGGAAGGTCCTGTTACCCACGGCCTTGAGCTGGAAGAACAGCTCGGTGGAGACCGGCACGAAGGCCACCAGCGAGGTGTCCTTGAGCATCGCGATGGTCTCGTTGCCGGTCGGCGGGATGATCACCCGCATCGCCTGCGGCAGCACAATCCGGCGCAGGATCTGGGTACGGCTCAGGCCCAGCGCCTGCGCCGCCTCGGTCTGCCCCTCGTCGACCGACTGGATCCCGGCCCGGACGATCTCGGCCATGTACGCCGCCTCGGAGAGCCCGAGCGCCAGCATGCCGGCGACGAATCCCGTGAGGATCTCCAGCGCGGAGAAGCCGAACAGGCGTGCCTCGAAGTCGTCGACGCCGAAGAGCGCGCCGATCTGCCGATCGAACGGGAGGCCGAACTCGATCCGGGCCCAGAGGATGCCGAGGTTGCCGAAGAGGATCGCCAGCACCAGCCGGGGCACGGCCCGGAAGAACCAGGTGTACGCCCAGGAGACGCCCCGCAGGATCGGGTTCTCCGACAACCGCATGATGGCGACGACAACGCCGAGACTGACGCCGATCAGCATCGCGAGCACGGTCAGCGCGAGCGTGCCGCGCAGACCCTCCATGATCGGCGGCCGGAACATCTCGTCGACCATGAACGCCCAGTTGAACGCCTTGTTCGTCACCAGCAGGTGGACGAACATGGCCACCAGCACCCCGATCACGGCGACCGCTACCCAACGCCCGGGATGCCGGACGGGCACGGCCTGGATGGGTTCCGGCCGTGCCCGTTCGGTTGTGTCCGTTTCCGACGACATGCGTCAGCTGGCGGGGTTCAGCGCCGAGGAAGTGATGGCGCCGCCCTCGACGCCCCACTTCTTCAACGCGGTCTGGTACGAGCCGTCAGCGATGACCGCTTGGACGGCTTCCTTGAGCACCTCGGCGAAGGCGGTCTGGTCCTTCTTGACGGCGTAGCCGTACGGGGCGGACTCGTAGATGTCGCCGATCAGCTCCAGCGAGCCGTTGCTCTGCTTCACCGCGTACGCCCCGACCGGCGAGTCGGCCAGCATGGCGTCGTTCTTGCCGCTGAACACTGCGGCCGTGGCGTCGCTCTGCGCCTGGTACTGGTCGATGGCGATCGCCGGCTTGCCGCCGGTGGTGCACTTCTTCGACCGGGCGGTGATGTCGTCGAACTGCACGGTGCCGGTCTGCACGGCGATCTTCTTGCCGCAGGCGTTGTCAATGTCGATCTTGGCCGCGTTGCCGGCCTTGGTCACCCACTGAGTGCCGGCGGAGAAGTAGCTCACCATGTTGACGCTCTTGAGACGCTCGGCGTTGATCGTGAACGACGACACGCCGATCTCGTACTTGCCGGAGTCGACACCGGGCAGGATCGCGTCGAACGGCGACGACTCGTACTCGGCCTTGAGACCGAGCTTCTGCGCCACCGCGTTGAACAGCTCGACGTCGAAGCCGACCACCGTCTTGCCGTCGGCGTCGAGGAACTCCGCCGGGGCGTACGTCGAGTCGGTGCCGACCTTGATCACACCGTCGGACTTGATGGCGTCGGGCACCTTCCCGGCCAGAGCCGAGTCGGCCGCCGCCGTGACAGTCGGGCCGGCACCGGGTGAGCCGCTGTTCTCCTTCTCCCCACACGCCGTCAGCGAGAGGGCGATCAGCGCCGCACTGGCGGCGCCGAGCGCCGCCCGCCGGGCACCGTTGGTAATGAACATTTCTGCACTCCTTGGGTGAGGGGTGTGACGGCCGCTCAGGCCACGCCGAGGTATGCCTCTTTGACCGCCGGGTCGTGCAGCAGCTCGGCACCGGTTCCGGTCTTGACGATCCTGCCGGTCTCGAGCACGTACGCCCGGTGCGCTCGGGCCAGCGCCTGCTGCGCGTTCTGCTCCACCAGCAGGACGGTGGTGCCCTGCTCGTTGATCTCCTTGATGATGTCGAAGATCTGCTGGATCAGCATCGGCGCCAAACCCATCGAGGGCTCGTCGAGCAACAGAAGCTTGGGCCGGCTCATCAACGCCCTGCCGACGGCCAGCATCTGCTGCTCGCCGCCGGACAGGGTACCGCCGGCCTGCTTACGGCGCTCCGCCAGCCGGGGGAAGAGGTCGAGCACCCGGGCCAGGTCCTCGGCGATCCCGGCGCGGTCGCGCCGGGTGTACGCCCCCATGTCCAGATTCTCGAGCACCGACATGCCGGGGAAGATCCCCCGACCCTCGGGCGCCTGGCAGAGCCCTCGCCGGACCCGCAGGTCGGCTCGGAGCTTGGAGATGTCCTCACCCTCGAAGCGGATGCTGCCGGTGGCGATCGGCCGAATCCCGGAGATAGCCCGCATGGTGGTCGACTTCCCGGCGCCGTTGGCGCCGATCAGCGCGACGATCTCACCCTCGGCCACGGTCAGGCTGATGCCGTGCAACGCCTGGATCCGCCCGTAGAGCAGGCTCACATCGTCGATCTCAAGCAACATCGTCCGGCACCCCCAGGTACGCCGCGACCACCTTCGGGTTGTCCCGCACCTCGGCGGGCAGCCCTTCGGCGATCTTCTTTCCGAACTCCAGCACGACGATCCGGTCAGTGACGCCCATGACCAGGCGCATGTCGTGCTCGATCAGCAGCACGGTCACGCCGGTGTCCCGGACCTGCCGGATGAGCTGGAGCAGCTCCTCCTTCTCCGCCGGGTTGAAGCCGGCGGCCGGCTCGTCCAGGCAGAGCAGCACCGGATCGGTGGCCAGCGCCCGGGCGATCTCCAGCCGCCGCTGCTCCCCGTAGGAGAGGTTGCGGGCGAACTCGTGCAGCCGGTGCCGGATGCCGACGAACTCCAGCAGCCGCTCGGCCTTCTCCCGTCCCTCACGCTCCTCGCGCCGGTGCCGAGGCAACCGGAACAGAGCGGAGATCACGCTGGTCTTGTGGTGCGCGTCCGCGCCGACCTGGACGTTCTCCAGGGCGGTCATCTCCGGGAACAGGCGGATGTTCTGGAACGTCCGGGCCATACCCATCTGGGTGATCTGGTGGCGCTTCTTCCCGCTGATCTTGCCGCCACGGAACCGGATCTCACCCTTGGTGGGCTGGTAGATGCCGGTCATCGCGTTGAAGCAGGTGGTCTTGCCAGCGCCGTTCGGGCCGATCAGCCCGAGGATCTCCCCCTTGTAGAGGGTGAAGTTGACGTTGTCGAGCGCGACCACGCCGCCGAAGCGCAGCGTGACGTCGTCGACCTCCAGCAGCGGCTCCCGGTTGGGGACCGCCTCCACCGCCGGCGCGCCGGCCTGCGCCGGAACAGCCGGCGTCTGATCGGTGTCACTCACCGACGATCACCTCCTTGCGACGGTCTTTGAACTCCGCCGCCCGTCGTCGGTTCGGAATCAGGCCTTCCGGCCGGAAGATCATCATCACCACGAGGACCAGACCGAAGATCAGGAACCGGTACTCGTACAGCTCCACGCCGAACAGCTCGATGCCGCGGAACCGCTCGATCATGTACGCCACCAGGCCACCACCGACGATCGCGCCGACGATGTTGCCCGAACCACCGAAGATCACCGCCGCCAGGATGATGATCGAGTTGAGCAGCTCGAAGTTCTGCGAGTTGACGAAGTTCTGCTTACCCGCGAAGAGCGCGCCGGCCAGGCCGGCGATCGCGGCACCCGAGGCGAACGCCCAGAGCTTGAACTTGAACGTCGGCACACCCATCAGCTGCGCGGCGTCCTCGTCCTCCCGGATCGAGATCCAGGCCCGACCGACCCGACTGTTCGTCAGGTTCCGCACACCGATCACCACCAGGATGATCAGCGTGAGCACCAGCCAGTAGTACGGCCGGGCGTCCAGCACGCCGAAGAACGGCTTGCCGTCGGCGTACTTGCCGGGCGGGTGCGGGATCTGGTTGAAGCCCCGCTGTCCCTTGAGGAACTCAGAGCTGACCGCGGCGATCCGGATCATCTCGGCGAAGCCGAGCGTCACGATCGCCAGGTAGTCACCGCGCAGACGCAGCGTCGGCGTACCGAGCATCACACCCGAGAGCATCGTCAGCCCGATCGCCAGCGGCACCACGAGCAGCCACGGCCAGAGCGTCTTGAGGTTGCTGCTCGGCGACGTCAGCACCGCGACGGTGTACGCGCCGACGGCGAAGAAGCCGAAGTAGCCCAGGTCGAGCAGGCCGGCGAAACCGACCACGATGTTCAACCCGACGGCCAGCAGCACGTAGATCGAGACGGTGAACAGCACCTGCGTGAAGTTCGCACCGGGGGTCGGGATCGGCCCGAGATACTGGTAGAACTCCCTGTTCGGCAGCGCGTAGAAGAACGCGATCACCGCGACCAGCAGCGCCCAGCGCACCCAGCGCGGCGCGCCACGCCACCGTTCTCCGGCCGCCTCGCGGCCGGAACGCACCCTCTCCAGGACGGTCGTCATGCCCGTGCCCTCCCCAGCGATTCGCCCAGCAGACCGGTCGGCCGGAACATCAGCAGCACCACCAACACCGCGAAGGCAGCGAAGTCCTTCCACTGACTGCCGAACAGACCTGCGGCGTAGTTCTCCACCACGCCCAGCAGCAGGCCACCGATCAGCGCGCCGCGCAGGTTACCGATACCACCCAGCACCGCGGCGGTGAAGGCCTTGAGCCCCAGCAGGAAACCGACGCTGTAGGTCAGGGTCTGGATTCGCACGTCGTAGAGCAGACCGGCCACGCCGGCCATGGCACCACCGGTGATGAAGACCATCAGGATGATCCGGTCCTTGTTCACACCCATCAGGGCGGCGGTGTTGGCGTCCTGGGCCACGGCCCGGATGCCCCGGCCGGTACGGCTGCGGTTGATGAAGAGGTCCAGCAGGACCATCATCAGCAGGGCCGCGCCGACCGTCAGCAGTTGCACCGAGTCGATCGGCACGCCGAAGAGGTGGAACAGCGGCTTGCTGCTCACCAGGCTGGGCGCGCCCTCCGGCAGTCGTCGGGTCCAGATGCCGAAGGCCTCGGAGATCGCGATCGAGGCGCCGATCGCGGTGATCAGGAAGGCCAGCGGCGGGGCGTTGCGCTTACGCAACGGCCGGTACGCCACCCGCTCGATCACCGTCGCGGTGCCCGCCGAAGCGATGGCGGCGACGATCATCGCCACCAGCAGGTAGAACAGGATCGAGCCGATCCCGCTGACCTGTGAGTTCTGGTCGAGTCCAAAGCCGTTCCAGGTCCAGATCGCTGCGAACGCGCCGGCGATGAAGACCTCGGAGTGAGCGAAGTTGATGAGTCTCAGCACGCCGTAGACCAGCGTGTAGCCGAGCGCGACCAGGGCGTAGATCGCGCCCTGGGTCAGGCCGGTCGTGGTGAGTTCTCCGAAGTTGGAGAACAGTCCATTGAAGTCCAAGGGAGGGACGCTCCATCACGTCTGGAGAGAAAAATGGGGCGCGGCCGGGAGCGAGCAGCTCCCGGCCGCACCCGCGATCACAACTCAATCGCCGTAGCAGCGACCAACATCAGGACTTGGGGATCTCCTGGTCCGGGACAACCTTGCCGCCCGTGACCTTGAAGGCCCAGACCTTGACCTGTGCCGGGTCCAGCTCGCCGGTCTCGGTGAACTTGTAGCTCGCCGCGACACCCTCGCCGCTGTAGCCCTTCACGAACTCCAGCAGGCCCTCACGGGTGGTCTTGCCAGCCTTGATGCCGGCCAGCAGGATGTTCGCCGCGTCGTAGGCGGTGTCGCTGTAGGTGCCCGGGTCGGTGCCGTGGAGCGCCTTGAACTCCTGCACGAACGTGCCCCGGGCCTCGGCGGCCGGCTGGCACGGGCAGGTGAGGATGGTGCCCTCGGCTGCCGCTTGACCGGCGGAGGTGATGTACGCACCGTCGTTGACGCCGTCGCCGGCGACCAGCGGCGCGGTGACCCCGGCAGCGGTGAGCTGCTTACGGATCAGGCCGGCCTCCTGGTAGTAACCGCCGTAGAAGATCGCCTTCACGTTGGCGGCCTTGACCTTGGTGACCACACCGGAGAACTCGACCTGCTTGCCCTCGCCCTGGACCTTGTCCGAGCCGACGACCGCCGAGCCGAGGACCTTCTTGACCTCGTCGGCCAGGCCGGCACCGTACGCGGACTGGTCATCGATGACGTAGACCTTGTCGGCCTTCATCACGTTCTTAATGTAGTTGCCGGCCGCCGGGCCCTGGCTGAAGTCGTTGCCGACCGCGCGGAAGAAGGTCTTCCACTTCTGGTCGGCCAGGCTGGGCCGGGTCGCGGACGGGGTGATGGTCACCAGGCCGGCCTCGTTGAACAGCGGGCCGGCCGCCTCGGACTCACCCGAGTACGCCGGGCCGACGATGCCAAGGATCTTGGTGTCGTCGATCGCCTTCTGCGCCAGACCAGGCGCCTGGTCGGGGCTGCCCTGCGAGTCCAGGGCGGCCAGCTCGACCTTGCAGTCGGCGTTTTCCTTGTTGTACTTGTCGACGGCGAGCTTGACACCGTTGTTCTCGTTGATGCCGAGCGCGGCCGAGCTGCCGGTCAGCGCGCCGAAGAACGCGATCTTGCTGCCGCAGGCGTCACCGCCGCCGCCTGCCGAATCGTCGCCACTGGAGCATGCGGTTCCGCCGGCGACGAGCGCCACCATGGCGACCCCACCGATAACGCGCGCGAGCTTTTGCCTCAAGGCCCGAACCCTCCTCGTCCCATGGTCCGAACCACCCGCTGGCTATTGGCCCTTGCGGGGGCGGACGAACCAGACCGTCGTCGCCGGTCTGGGGCCGGACGTTATCCCACCGTGGAGCTGTGACGTAAGCCCCAAGCGAGCGGGTTGACCGAACCGTTACACGCCGTGGCGGATTGGAAACGATCCCTGTAAGAACCTTCGGTTGTGAAGCTTTTTCACCTTCGTTTCGTCGGCGCCGGCCAAAGGGCTTCCATCAGCTACCGATCAAGGTCCGACACCCCGGCCCACCAGGCACGCGACGTTTTCCCATCGTCGGCCACCAACAGCAGTCGATCTCCAGTCGAGGTCACCGAGACCGCAGTATCTCCGCTGTCCGGTACGGGCCGCGGCATGCTCACCGCCCGCCATGACTCGCCCATATCGACCGAGAGCCACAGTGCGTGACGGTCCCCGTCCCTCGTCACCGCCACCAACCTCTGCCCGACGGCCACCAGCCCGGCCGCCGACGCCACACCTGGTCCGACCGCCCCGAACCCGCCCGCCGGCCGCCAGCCCTGCGTCGTCAGCCGCCAACTGCCGAATCCAGCCCGCACCGGCCCGACCGCCACCGGCACGCCGCCAGCCACTGCCACCCGTTGCGCCTGCCCCCGCCCATCCACCACCGGCAGGGCGGCCCGTCGCCAACTCCGGCCGTCCGCCGAGGACCAGGCCAGCGGCACCAGCGCCGTCCCCCCGGGCGGCAGCAACGACCCCACCATCAGCCAGCCCGACGGCACGGCGACCGCGTCGTACGCCGCCGTCCGCCCCCGCTCGTCACCGGCCAGCTCCGGCGCGCCCTCCACCAGCGCGAACGCGGCCGCGTCCGGGGAGATCCAGACCGCCGCACCGTCGATCCGACTACCGGCGATCAACCAGCCCCGCGGCCCCGCCGCCAACCGGGCCACGCTGACCGCTCGCGGCCCGGCGTACCGCTCGAAGGGCGCATCCACCTCGTGCAGCGTGCCGTCCGACGCCTGCCTCCAGGTGCCGGTGCGGGGATTGCCGTGCGCGCCCCCGTTCTTCGCCCCGACCGCCACCAACCATCCGTCTCGGCAGGCCGCAGCCGAGAGCACGTGCTGTCGGCCGTAGAACGTCACCGGCGCCGTCAGCAGCGGCACCCAGGAACTGGCGTCCGGGCTGGTCCAGGCGGCCGGGTGGGTCTCCCCGGCCAGATCGACCACGCCGCCGACCACGTACCACCGGCCGGCACAGGCGGTGGCGTCGCGCAGCACCGGTCGACCCGGCACACCCGGTGTCTCCGGCAGGACCACCGACTGCCAGGCCGGCCGGACCGGTCGCGGCGGCTCCTCGCAGTCGGGACAAGCCGAGGCCTGACAGGCCGCCACCAGCACGGCGAGAACGCCGAGCACCGCCCCCATCCGCCGCGACACGGGTCGACGCCGGTCAGGGTGCCGGCAGTGTCACCTCGCCGCCGGCGGTCTCCGCGAGGATCCGCTCGGCAACCTCTTTCATGGTCATCCGGTGGTCCATCGCCGTGCGCTGGATCCACTTGAACGCCTGCGGCTCGGTCATCCCGTACGTGGTCATCAGCGCGCCCTTGGCGCGCTCCACCGACTTACGGATCTCCAGGCGGTCGGTCAGGCTCGCGACCTCCGCCTCCAGGGCCGCGACCTCCGAGTAACGCGACAGCGCGATCTCCACCGCCGGGACCAGGTCGCTCTTCTGGAAAGGCTTCACCAGGTACGCCATCGCGCCCGCCGCCCGCGCCCGCTCCACCAGATCGCGCTGGCTGAACGCGGTCAGGATGATCACCGGGGCGATCCGGGCGCCGGCGATACGCTCGGCGGCGGCCAACCCATCCATGATCGGCATCTTGATGTCGAGGATGACGAGGTCGGGCTTCAGCTCCTCGGCGAGGCGTACGGCAGTCTCGCCGTCACCGGCCTCCCCCACCACCTCGTAACCCTCTTCGACGAGCATCTCGGCGAGGTCCAGCCGGATCAGCGCCTCGTCCTCGGCGATCAGTACGCGCCTACGCTCGGCATCCGTCGGCGTCTCAGCCACCAGCCCTACCCCCACCAGTCATAAGCCGACACCAACCCGACCGGGTGTCGCCGCCCTCAGCGTAGTAGGTAACCTATGGAAGGCCACCAGAGCATTCGGCCAAGCGTCCCCGTATTCCAACCGGCAGAGAAGCGGAGCTCAAACCTCCGACAGTGTGGGTTCGAATCCCACCGGGGGCACCAAAAGTGTCGTACGGCTGTTCCAAAATTGCGCTGTGCACCCACCTGAACTGCGCCTGCAGGCGCGGCAGCAGCACCTTGCCGGCAGCACGGTCGCCGAGGTCGCCCGACGCCTGAGCCTTCCCTATCCAACCGTCCGAGGCTGGTGCAGGAAGCAGGCTGAGCCACGACAGCAGGGCACTGAGTCCCGTTGTTTCCGCTGCCGGCCTGGCGTCGACATTCAGACAGACCCCTCTGCGTACCTATACCTGCTCGGCCTGTACCTGGGCGACGGTCACCTCGTCACGTCCGCCCGCGTCCCGGTGCTGCGCATCGCCTGCAGCGACAGCTGGCCAGGCCTGATCAAGGCATGTGACGCCGCTATGCGGGAAGTGCTCGCCGCGAAGGTGCAGCATGTCCAGCAGGCCGGTTGCGTCAGCGTGCAAAGTTCCGGCAAGCATTGGCCCTGTCTGCTCCCCCAGCATGGCCGTGGCAAGAAGCACGAACGTCCGATCATCTTGGCTGACTGGCAACGCGATCTCGTGACGGCACAACCGGGCGACTTCCTGCGCGGGCTGTTCCACTCCGACGGTTGTCGGTTCGCCAACCGGGTGACAGTGCGCGGCAAGACGTACATCTACCCGCGCTACATGTTCGTCAACGAGTCGGCCGACATCATGCGGCTCTGCCAGTGGAGCCTCGACCTGCTCGGCGTCACCTGGCGGATGAACCGACGCAACTCGCTGTCGGTGGCGCGGCGCGACGCCGTCGCCACGCTGGACCGGCACGTCGGTCCCAAGTCCTGACCGGCACCGCGCACATCACGCCGACCGTGGCAGCCTGGTCGACGCGCCTCCGGACGGCCGGTGGCGGTGGCGGCGACAGGGGTGCGATCTGATGCGGGTGGTTGTGTTCGGTGCGACCGGGATGGTCGGTCAGGGTGTGTTGCGCGAGTGCCTGCTCGCCGATGACGTGCGCGAGGTGCTGACTGTCGGTCGGCGGCCGACTGGTGCGCGGGACCCGAAGCTGCGGGAGCTGACGGTCGCGGACGTGGGCGAGTTGGACGCGGTGCGGGCCGAGTTGACAGGTGTCGACGCGTGTTTCTACTGCCTCGGGGTGTCCTCACTGGGTCTGGACGAGGCCGCGTACACCCGGGTCAGCTACGACTACCCGATGGCGGCGGCACGGTTGTTGGCCGAGGTGAGCCCGCAGGTCACCTTCGTCTACGTCTCGGGGCAGGGGACCGACTCGTCGGGTCAGGGTCGGGTGATGTGGGCGCGGGTCAAGGGGCGTGCCGAGAACGCGATCATGGATCTGCTGCCCAACGGTTACGCGGCGCGGCCGGGGTTCATCCAGCCGACGTACGGGGCGGTGTCGAAGACGCGGTGGTACCGGCTCGGGTATGCGGTCACCCGCCCGCTGTTTCCGGTGCTGCGTCGGTTGCTGCCCAACCAGGTCACCACCACCGACGGAATCGGTCGGGCGATGTTGCGGGTGGCTCGGCAGGGTTCGCCGGTTCGGGTGTTGGGCAACCGCGAGCTGCGCTGACGGTCAGGCGATCGTGTCGAGGGCCTGGGCCAGGTCGGCGCGCAGGTCTTCGGGGTCTTCGAGGCCAACCGAGAGGCGCAGCAGCGCGGCGGCGGGTTTGGCGTCGCCTTCGACCGGCCGATGGGTGAGTGAGGCGGGGTGCTGGATGAGGGTGTCGACGCCGCCGAGGGACACCGCGTGGGTGATGAGCCGGCAGGCACCGGCGACGGCGGCGGCGGCGGGCGCGCCGCCGCGTACCTCGAAGGCGAGCAGGCTGCCGGGTCCGGACATCTGCCGCCCGACCAGCGCCGCCGGGTCGTCCACCGAGGGGTGGTGCACCCGGTGTACGGCGGGGTGGTCGGCGAGCCAGCCGGCGAGTTTCTCGGCGGTGGCCTGTTGGGCGCGGACCCGCAGCGGCAGGGTTTGCAGGCCGCGGTGCAGCAGGTAGCCGCCGAGGGGGTGCAGGATCGCGCCGGTGACCGCGCGGACCTGGCGTAGGCGCACGGCCCAGGTGTCGTCGCAGGCGACGACGCCGGCGAGGACGTCGCCGTGTCCGCCGATGCTCTTGGTGGCGCTGTGCAGGACGAGGGTGGCGCCGTGCCGGGCGGGTTGTTGCAGGACGGGGGTGGCGACGGTGTTGTCGACAAGCAGTGGGATGTCGCCGGCCGCGGCGGCGAGGGCGGCGATGTCGACCAGGTCGACTGTGGGATTGGCGGGTGTCTCGACGATGACCAGTGCGGTGTCGGGGCGGATGGCGGTGGCGACCTCGTCGGGGCGCGTCCAGGTGACGGTGGTGCCGAGCAGGCCGGTGGCGAGGACGTGGTCGGTGCCGCCGTAGAGGGGTCGGACGGCGACGACGTGGCGGCGGTCGTCGCGGGTGGCGGCGAGCAGGGTGGCGGTGAGGGCGGCCATTCCGCTGGCGAAGGCCACGGCCTGGGTGGTGCCTTCCAGCTCGGCGAGGGCGGTTTCGAACCGGGCGACGGTGGGGTTCCAGAGCCGTTGGTAGATGGCGCCGCCGTCGGCGGGGAGCGTGCCGCCGGTGGCGAGTTGCTCGTACGCGGCGCCGCCGTCGTCGACGGAGGGCAGCGGGTTGGTGGTCGACAGGTCGATGGGTGGTACGTGCACGCCGAGGGTGCGGAGGTCGTCGCGGCCGGCGTGTACGGCCCGGGTGTCCATCGGTGTCATGGTCGGTAGCGTCGAATATCTGCCGAGTGACAAGCAATAGATTGGCATATCATTCTGTGAATCGGGTTGGTTTCCGCGTTGGGTTCGGGCAAGGATGGTGTCATGCCCCTTGAACCGAATGATCTGCGGCCGTATTCGGCGGTGGACGAGGTGGACCGCGCGATCCTGACCGAGTTGGCGGCGGACGGCCGGCTGCCGAACAATGCCCTCGCCGAGCGGGTGGGTGTGGCGCCGTCGACGTGCCTGACGCGTACCCGGGCGCTGCGTGATCGCGGCGCGATCCGTGGTTTTCACGCCGAGGTGGATCCGGCGGCGCTCGGTCTGCCGTTGCAGGCGTTGGTGTCGGTGCGGTTGACCGCGCATGAGCGGGCGGCGGTGGACGGGTTCCGGGCCCGGTCGGTGCGGCTGCCGGGGGTGGTGTCGGTGTTCCACGTGGCCGGCGCGGAGGACTACGTGCTGCATGTGCGGGCGGCGTCCGGTGACGCGTTGCGGGACTTCGTGCTGGACCATCTGGCAGTGGACCCGGTGGTGCAGCACACGCAGACCAGTCTGATCTTCGAGCAGGCGCGCGGGATGGGCTGAGCGGCGGGTGAGGTGGCCGACGAAAACCCGCATGGTGGAACAAAGCCGGTCGGTGGCGGGTTGGCTGACCGTGTGATCACCGTACCGTTGTCTGTTCTTGATCTTGCCCCGGTCGCCAAGGGCACCACCGCTGGCGCGGCGCTGCGGGCCACCACCGAGTTGGCCCGCCGCACCGAGGAGTTGGGCTACCACCGGTTCTGGGTGGCCGAGCACCACAACATGCCGGCGATCGCCAGCTCCGCGCCCGCGGTGCTGCTGGCGCACCTGGCGGCGAACACCTCGACGATCCGGCTGGGCTCGGGTGGGGTGATGCTGCCCAACCACGCGCCGCTGGTGGTGGCCGAGCAGTTCGGCACCCTGGAGGCGCTGCACCCGGGTCGGATCGACCTGGGCATCGGGAGGGCGCCGGGCACCGACCAGGTGACCGCGCTGGCGTTGCGGCGCACCATGGAGGGCCTGTCGGCGGAGGGTTTCCCGCGCGAGCTGACGGACCTGATGAACTACTTCAGCGGGGAGAAGCCGGGGCAGATCATCGCCACGCCGGGTCGCGGTGAGCAGCCGGCCGTGTGGCTGTTGGGCTCCAGCGGTTTCAGCGCCCAGCTCGCCGGTCTGCTCGGTCTGCCGTTCTCCTTCGCGCACCACTTCAGCTCCCAGAACACCCTGCCGGCGTTGGCCCTGTACCGGCAGAACTTCCGGCCGTCGCAGTGGCTGGACAAGCCGTACGCGATGGTGGCGGTCAACGCGGTGTGCGCGGAGACCGACGAGCGGGCCGAGTGGTTGGCCGGGCCGAGCGCCCTGTCGTTCCTGAAGTTGCGCTCCGGGCGGCCGGAGCCGCTGTCCACGCCCGACGAGGCGGCGGCCTATCCGTACTCGGAGATCGAGCGGGAGTTCGTCTTGTCGCGCCGTGACGGCCAGGCGATGGGCTCGCCGGAGACGGTGCGTCGGCAGCTGACCGAGCTGGTGGAGCGCACTGGCGCGGACGAGCTGATGCTGACCACGCTGGTGTACGACGTGCAGGACCGGGTGCGGTCGTACGAATTGATCGCCGAGCAGGTGGCGGGCGGTCTACGCCAGGGCGCGTGAAACACGATCTTCACGTCAGCGTCACCCCGCCGACCCCGACGGTGCCTAATGTTGGTGCCGGTGGTGGTACGGCATTCCCGGTCGGGACGGGTTGGGAATGCCGCGGTGTGGCGCACCGGGCCGGAGCTGAGCGGATTCCGCGGCTGCGGCCCGGTGCCTGCCACCCTAGGCGACCCCGCTCGGGACCGCCAGGGTTTTCATCAACGTAGGTGAATGTCCGGCGTGGGTGGCGTGTTCATTCCGTTGCCGATGAAGAACCCCGGGTGCGGCGGTTGGTTGTAGGCGGTGTTCTGCCACGCGATCGCCACCCGATACTGCGGGTCGTGCATCAGGGTGTAGATGCGGGTGCTGGTCGGGGTGGGTGTGCTGTAGATGCGCAGCGCCCGACTGTCGGTGGTCCGCCAGATCACCTCCTCGCGCCAGTCGCCCAGGATGTCGCCGGAGAGCGCCGGCGTGGACTTGGTGCCGTTGTTGGACGCCACAGCACTGCCGTCGAGCAGCCGGGTCTCGCCACCGGTGCCGTACTTGTCGATCTTCGTGCCGTCGAGCAGTTCCCGCACCGGGTCGCCGTCCCACCAGGCGAGGAAGTTGGCCGAGGACGGCTTGCGTCCCACATTCTGCCCTCTGGTGTTGGCCAGTCCGGCGACCGCTGACGACCACGACTCCGCGCCGGGGCTGCCGGCCCAGATGTCCGCGGAGACGCCCCGGCCGTTGTCGCCGGACGCGGGCGTGGACCAGAGGACCTGACCGGTTCGGGCGTCGGCGAAGTACGAGCTGGGCTTGCTGGCGTCCTCGTCGACCTTGAACACCTCCAGGCCGGCGCGGCCCGGGTCCAGGTCCCCCACGTGCATGGCGTCGCCGTGGCCGTTGCCGGTCGAGTGGAGCAGCCGGCCGTTGTCGTCGATGGTGGCGGCCCCGTACACGATCTCCTGGCGACCGTCGGCGTCGACGTCGGCAACGGAGAGCTGGTGGTTGCCCTGACCCGCTGCGGCGCCGTTACCGGAGGAGTTCGAGTCGAATGTCCAGCGCCTGGTCAGCGTGCCGTTGCGGAAGTCCCAGGCGGCGATCACCGCGCGCGTGTAGTAGCCCCGAGCCATGATCAGCGAGGGGCGCTGCCCATCCAGGTACGCCGTGCCGGCGAGGAACCGGTCCACCCGGTTGCCGTACGAGTCGCCCCAGGACGACACGGTGCCGCGCGGCGGGTCGTAGCTGACGGTGGAGGCGATCGCGCCAGTCTGCCCGTTGAACATGGTCAGGTACTCCGGGCCACTGAGCACGTAGCCGCTGGAGTTGCGGTGGTCCGCCGACGACGAACCGATGAGCTGACCGGTGCCGGAGCGGGTGCCGTCGGCGGTCTTCATGGCCACCTCGGCACGGCCGTCGCCGTCGTAGTCGTACACCTGGAACTGGGTGTAGTGGGCTCCGGCCCGGATGTTGCGGCCCAGGTCGATGCGCCACAACCGGGTGCCGGTGAGCGTGTACGCGTCGACGTAGACGTTGCCGGTGTAGCCCGACTGGGAGTTGTCCTTGGCGTTCGACGGGTCCCACTTGAGCACGATCTCGTAGCTGCCGTCGCCGTTGAGGTCACCCACCGAGGCGTCGTTGGCGCTGTACGAGTAGCTCTCCCCGCTCGGGGTGGTGCCCCCGGCCGGGACCTGCAACGGCACGTCCAGGTAGCCCGCGCCGAACTGCAACGCCGGCGCCGACGCCGCCTGCTCGACGCCGCCCACCACAGCCCGCACCGTGTACGCCGAGCCGGCCGACGCCCCGCTGTCGAGGTAGTTGGTGGCACCGGTGATCGGGGTGGCGTTGACCTTGGTGGCTCCCCGGTAGAGGTTGAACTCCACCCCGGTGGTCTCGGTGCCGAGCAGCCGCCAGGAGACCAGGTTGCCGCTGCCGGAGCGGACGCTGACCAGCCCTCGGTCCAGCTTCTCCATCTGCACCACCCCTGCCGACGGCGGAGGCGTGGTCGGGGGTGGGGTGGTGGGTGGCGGTGTGGTCGGGGGTGGGGTGGTCGATGGCGGTGTGGTCGGCTCGTCGGTGGGTGGGGCTCCGGTGCAGGTGGCGCCGTTGAGCGCGAAGCTGCCCGGCACCGGGTTACTGCCGGTCCACGAACCGTTGAAGCCGAACGACGCGCTGCCGTTCGTGGCGATGGCGGTGTTGTGGTCGACATTGCGCGCGGTCACCTGGGCGCCGGACTGGGTGACGGCGGCGTTCCACGCCTGGGTGACCTGCTGGCCCGCGGCGTACGACCAGGTGACGGCCCACCCGTTGACCGGGTCGCCGAGGTTGGTGACTGTGACGTTGGCGCCGAAGCCGCCCTGCCACTGGTTGGTGATCTGATAGTCGACCCGGCAGCCGACGGCGGCGGCCGAGGCGACGACCGCGCCGAGGGTGCCGGCCACGACGGTGGCCGCCGTCGTGGCGGCGAGCAGGATCAGCCGATGTCTGGACGGGTGCATGCGCTGCCTCCGGGGATCCGGTGATGATCGCCACGACCCACCGGCCCTGCCCGGGAAGCACAGTGGACCAACCCACCGCGATGACGGCGGACGGCGATCTGATCGGGGTGGAACGCCCTGGAACTCACGGATCCGACTCACCGCGCATCGTATGGCAAGCGCTTTCCGAGACGCAACATCGATCAGCGTCGCTCGGTTGCGAGTTCCGCGCCTGCCTCGGTGGCGTCTCGCTCCTGCCTCGGTGGCGTCTCGCCCTTGCCTCGGTGGCGTCTCGCCCTTGCCTCGTTGATGGATGCCTGATCAACTCGTCCGGGTGAGCGTTCACCACATGGACCCTGCCGAGTTCCGTCGCGCCGGCCACGCCGTCGTCGACTGGATCGCCGACTACTGGGCGACAGTGGAGCAACGACCGGTCGCCCCGGCCGACCCCCCGGGCACAGTGGCCGCCGCCCTGCCCAGCGAGCCCCCCACCACCGGCGGCGAACCGGTCGAGGCGATCCTCGCCGACCTTGACTCGATCGTCGTACCGGGGCTTACCCACTGGCAGCACCCGGGCTTCTTCGGCTACTTCCCTGCCAACACCTCCGGCCCGAGCGTGCTCGGCGACCTGGTCAGCTCCGGGCTTGGCGTACAGGGCATGCTCTGGGCCTCCAGCCCGGCCTGCACCGAGCTGGAGACGGTGATGATGGACTGGCTGGCCCACCTGATGGACCTGCCACAGCGGTTCCGCTCCACCGGCGCCGGCGGTGGGGTCATCCAGGACTCGGCGTCCTCGGCGACGCTGGTCGCCACCCTGACCGCACTGCACAGGGCCAGCGGCGGACGCTGGCGGCACACCGGCATCGACCGGCGCTACCGCGCCTACACCTCCATCCACGGGCACTCGTCCATCGAGAAGGCGGTGCGGATCGCCGGGCTGGGCAGCGACGGAACCCGGTCGGTCGAGGTGGACCCGGACACCGAGGCGATGCTGCCAGGCGCGCTGCGGGCCGCCATCGAAGCCGACCTGGCCGCCGGTGACGTGCCGGCCATCGTGGTGGCGACCATCGGCACCACCTCCACCACCGCCATCGACCCGCTGCCGGAAATCGGAGCCATCTGCGCCGAGTACGGGATCTGGCTGCACGTGGACGCCGCGTACGCGGGCGCCGCCGCCGTCTGCCCCGAACTGCGGTGGACGCACGCCGGCCTGGAGTACGCCGACTCCTACTGCTTCGACCCGCACAAGTGGCTGCTCACCGGCTTCGACTGCGACGCGTTCTGGGTGGCCGACCGGGCTGAACTGATCGAGGCGCTGACCGTACTGCCGGAGTTCCTGCGCAACGCGGCCTCCGAATCCGGCGCGGTGATCGACTACCGGGACTGGCAGGTGCCGCTCGGCCGGCGGTTCCGGTCCCTCAAGCTGTGGTTCGTGCTGCGCTGGTACGGCGCCGAAGGCCTGCGGGCGCACATCCGCTCCGGGGTGGCGCTGGCCGAACGCTTCGCCGAGCGGGTCCGCGCCGACGACCGGTTCGAGGTGGTCGCGGCGCACCCGTTCTCACTGGTCTGCTTCCGACTGCGGGCCGACGACGACACCAACGCGGCGTTGCTGGCCTCGGTGAACGCCACCGGACGCGTGCACCTCACGCACACCCGGGTCGCCGGCCGCTACACGCTGCGGCTGGCGGTCGGCTCGCCCCAGACCACCGAAGCGCACACCGACGAAGCCTGGACCCTGCTCTCCGAGACGGCCACCACCCTGCTCACCCCCTGACCCGCCATCGCCCCAAGCGCTCCCCCGCCCGCGCCGCGCTCCCCTGCCCACGCCCCGCACCCGCCCGCGCCCGCGCCCACGCCAAGATCTGCGCAACTTCGCCGATGTTGCTGCCTCCGCAGCGCGAGAGGCAGCAACATCCCTGATGTTGTGCGGATCTTGGGGACGAACACCGTGCCCGACCGACCGGGGCCAGGATTAGGGCGCCCACCGCCGTCAAGGTCACGCTCGATCCTGGATGTAGTGGCCACGACGAGCTGGGATGCCACTACATCCAGGATGTTGCGCGATCTTGGTGACTCAGCCGCGCCAATGACGACGTTCGAGCCGGCATCGGCGGGTGGATGGGCGCAACGCGCGGTTCAGCGTGGGGTGGGCGTACCCGTTGCGGCCAGACCGGCAGGGACCTCGCCGACGGATGCAGCGTCGGAGGCCTCGGCGGGAACACCGACAGCGATGGCGGGAGCGGCAACGGTGGCGGGAGCCGCGGCGGCTTCGGCGCGGGCGCGGCGGGTACGGCGTAGGGCACGGACGGCCAACACCAGGGCGGCCAGCCAGCCGGCGGCCAGCAGGGCGTACAGGGCGGGGCGGGCCGGACCGTCCAGTTCGGCGGAGCGGATCAGGGTGCGGGCGTTGGTCAGCACGATCACGCCGCCGACTGCCGCGCCGAGCAGCTGGGCGGGCACGATTCGCACCAGCCAGGCGGCCAGCGGGGCGGCGATGAGGCCGCCGATGAGCAGTGCGGCGACGGTGGGGAGCAGGAATCCCTCCGAGCCCAGCCCGATCAGGAAGCCGATGCTGGCCGCGCCGGCCACGACGAACTCGGCGGTGTCCACGGAGCCGATCACCTTGCGGGGTTCCATCCGGCCGGAGACCAGCAGCGCGGGGGTGGCCACCGGGCCCCAACCGCCGCCGCCGGTCGCGTCGACGAAGCCGGCGACCAGGCCCAGGGGGCCGAGGAAACGACCGCGGAGCCGTCCGCCCACCCGGTCGGTGCGCAGTGGTCGGGCGAAGCGGATCAGGAGGTACGCGCCGAGCGTGAAGAGGATGCCGGCCATCCACGGTCCGGCGGCCTCGGTGGAGATCGAGCTGAGCACGGTGGCTCCGGCGAAGGCGCCGACAGCGCCGGGTAGGGCGATGCGGGTCACCACCCGCCAGTCGACGTTGCCGAACCGCCAGTGCGCTACCCCGGCGGCGAGCGTGGTGCCGATCTCGGCCAGGTGCACCGAGGCCGAGGCGGCGGCCGGGGCGACCCCGGCGACCAGCAGCAGAGTGGACGAGGTCAAGCCGTATGCCATGCCGAGCGAACCATCGATCAGTTGCGCGACGAGCCCGACCAGAGCGAGGACCAACAGCTTGCGCACGAGCGCCCCCAGACTTTTCGGCATCTCCTATCGACTTGGTCGACAATGCGGGATGGGGCAGCCGGGGTCAAGCCCCCGATCGGTGGATGGGACGCGACCGGACGGTGCGCCTGGTCAGCGACCCGTGGCGCAAGGCCGGCAACCGAGCGGCGGCAGTCCGGGCACCAGGGGCAGGGATCAGGTGACGTGTGGCCGGAGGTGAGCCGGCGCTCAGATCCAGGCGCGCGGGTCGGCGGCCAGCTCGGTGACCCGCGCGGGCAGGTTGCCGGCGGCGACGTCAGCGACGCTGACCAGTTCCAGGATCTCCCGCTCGCTTGCCCGTAGCGCGATCCAGACTTCCTGGAGGGCCTGTGCCGGGCCGTGGTAGCCGAGCTGCTCGGGGCGTTGCCCGCGTACGTGGGCGAGGGGCCCGTCGATCACCCGGATGACCTCGGCGAGGGAGATCTCCTCAGCGGGGCGGGCCAGCCAATAGCCGCCCTCCGGGCCACGCTGGGCGTGCACGATGCCGCCGCGGCGCAGCTGGAGAAGGATGCTCTCCAGGAACTTCGGCGGGATCTCCTGGGCGCGGGCGATCTGGTCGGCCGTCACCGGCCGGCCGCGCCCGGGGCCGCTGGCCGTCGCGGCGAGTTCGGCGGCCGCGCGGAGGGCGTAGTCGACCCGAGCGGAGAGGCGCATGTCGGCAAGGTTAGTCGCTGGTCAACCGGGCGGGCGGGCGACCCTGGGCCGATCGGCCACGCATCGATGGGAAGTAGCGCCGCTGGCACCCGGCCGGGACCGTTGGACGGCCGCCGGTCGGGACTGCTGAAGTCCGTCATGATCCACCGTGCGGTGGCGGCGAAAATGCCGTTCCGGAGCGTCCCTATGCTGGGCGTGAGTACGAATGTCTGGCCGTTTACCCGGCCGCCAGCAACATATTGATAAACACCCGGGTGCGCTCGGGGGGAAGGCAACACGATGACCGATATCGCCACACGCACCTGGGACGGCATGACCATCCCGGTGGCCGGCACCTATCTTCTCGATCAGGCGCACAAGCGGATCGGTTTTCTGTCCCGGCACATGATGGTCAGCCCGGTGCGCGGCGAGTTCGCCGAGGCCACGGCGGAGATCTTCGTGGCGGAGGACCCGCTGCTCTCCTCGGTGACGGCCACCATCATGTCGGCCAGCATCACCACCGGAAGTGTCGACCGGGACACGCATCTGAAGAGTGCCGACTTCCTCGACGTGGAGCGTTTTCCCACGCTCGAATATCGAAGCACCGGCATTAAGTGGCAGGGCAACGAGGACCCTATATTCCAGTGGGCGCGTCTACGCAACCACCGGTTGGGCGGGCGAGGCCGAAGTCACATTGTTCCGCCGCAGTCCGACGGCATTCCCGGACGATTCGTCCTCACCGGTGAGTTGACAGTGAAGGGGATCACCCGGCCCGTCGACCTGGTGGTGAATTTTGGTGGTGCCCGTCAGGATCCGTACGGGCAGAACATCTTCGGATTCAGCGCGACGGCCGAGATGAACCGTGAGGACTACGGTCTGCTCTGGAATGTCGTCCTGGAGAGCGGCGGGGTGCTGGTCGGCAAGACGGTGCAGATCGAGATCGCCGGCGAGGCCATCTACCAGGCCTGAACCACGTCATCCCCGCCAGTTGCCTGGCGGGGACGAGCGACGGGATCGAGCGACAACCACCCAGCGAGGCCGAGCGACAGCCTCAGGCGCCGACGCGGCGCAGCAGACCCTCCTGGACGGCGCTGGCGATCTGCCGGCCGTCCGTGGTGAACATCCGGCCGGTGGCCAGCCCACGCGCCCCGGACGCCGACGGGCTCAGGCAGTCGTAGAGGAACCACTCGTCGGCCCGGAACGGCCGGTGGAACCACAGCGCGTGGTCCAGGCTCGCGCCGACCAACCCGCCCGGCCCCCACACCTCGCCGTGCGCGGAGAGCACCGAGTCCAGCAGGGTGAGGTCCGAGGCGTAGGTGAGCGCGCAGGCGTGCAGCAGGGGGTCGTCGGGCAGCTTGCCGTCGATGCGCATCCAGACGCGCTGGTGCGGGTCGGCGGGCCGGTCGCCGGGGCGGACCCAGCCGGGCTCACCCACGTAGCGCACGTCGATCGGTCGTGGAATCTGGCCCCAGATGCCCAGCCGCTCCGGGTAGCGGGAGAGCCGGTCGGTCATCGTCGGCACGTCCTGCGGCAGGGGTACGTCCAGCGGGGACGTGGCCTGGTGGTCCAGCCCCTCCTCGGCCCGCTGGAACGACGCCGACATGAAGAAGATCGGCTTGCCGTGCTGGAGGGCCACCGCGCGGCGGACCGAGAAGGACCGGCCGTCGCGGATGTTCTCCACCTCGTACGCGATCGGTTCGACCGGGTCGCCGGGGCGGACGAAGTAGCCGTGCAGCGAGTGCACGAACCGCTCCGGGTCGACGGTGCGGCCGGCGGCGACCAGTGCCTGACCGGCGACCTGGCCGCCGTACACCCGTTGTGGGCCGACCTGGGGGCTCATCCCCCGGAAGGTCATCTCGCCGGTCGGGTCGAGGTCCAGCACTTCCAGCAGCTGGTCAACCGCCGCCTGGCCGACCGCGACCCGACCGTCGCTCACTGCAGGGCCCGCGCCGACGCGGCGTCGACCAGCGAGCCGAGCTGGTGTACGCGCAGCGTGTTGGTCGAACCGGGGGTGCCGGGCGGGCTACCCGCCACGATGACCACGTAGTCACCGGGGTTGGCCCGGTCGAGGCCGAGCAGCGCCTGGTCGACCTGGCGGAACATGTCGTCGGTGTGCTGCACGAACGGCATCAGGAAGGTCTCCACACCCCAGGTGAGGGCGAGCTGGTCGCGCACCTCGGGGACCGGCGTGAAGGCCAGCAGCGGCAGGTCGCAGTGCAGGCGGGACAGCCGTCGCACGGTGTCGCCGGTCTGCGAGAACGCGACGAGCGCCTTGGCGTTGATGGCCCGGGCGATCGACGAGGCGGCCACCGTGAGGGCGCCACCGTGGGTACGCGGGTCGTGCTGCAGGCGCGGCACCCCGATGGAACCGGCTTCGGTGGTCGTCACGATCTTGGCCATGGTGCTGACGGTGAGCACCGGGTACTTGCCGACGCTGGTCTCGCCGGAGAGCATGACCGCGTCCGCGCCGTCGAGCACCGCGTTGGCGACGTCGGAGGCCTCCGCGCGGGTGGGGCGGGAGTTCTCGATCATGGAGTCGAGCATCTGGGTGGCCACGATGACCGGCTTGGCGTTCTCCCGGCACAGCTGCACGGCGCGCTTCTGCACCAGCGGGACCTCGTCCAGCGGCATCTCGACACCGAGGTCACCGCGGGCGACCATGACGCCGTCGAAGGCCAGCACGATGGCCTCCAGGTGCTCGACCGCCTCCGGCTTTTCGACCTTGGCGAGCACCGGCCGGAACACGCCTTCCTCGGCCATGATGTTGTGGACGAGCTTGATGTCCTCGGCCGAGCGGACGAAGGACAGCGCGACCAGGTCGACGCCGAGACCGAGGGAGAAACGCAGGTCCTCGGCGTCCTTGTCCGACATGGCGGGCACGCTGACCGCCACGTTGGGCAGCGACACGCCCTTGTTGTTGGAGACCGGGCCGCCCTCGGTGACGAGGCAGCGGATGTCGTTGCCGGTGACGTCGGTGACCTCGACGGCGACCCGACCGTCGTCGATCAGCAGCCGGTCACCGGGCTTCACCTCGTGCGGCAGCTTGGTGTAGGTGCAGGAAACCCGCTCCTTGGTGCCGATGACGTCGTCGCCGGTGATCACGACGGTGTCACCGGTGCGCCACTCGTGCGGGCCGTCGGCGAACTTGCCGAGCCGGATCTTGGGGCCCTGCAGGTCGGCGAGCACGGCGACCGGCTTACCCGTTGCCTCCGACGCCTCCCGGACCAGTCGGTAGACCGCCTCGTGGTCGGCGTGGCTGCCGTGGCTGAAGTTGAGCCTCGCCACGTTCATGCCGGCCTCGACAAGACCCCGGATGCGCTCCGGGGACGAGGTGGCGGGACCCAGAGTGCAGACGATCTTTACGCGGCGTGTCACGCCCATCAGGCTAGTCTCTCCTTCAGGTCGGACTCGGGGCCGACCCCTTGCAGGCAGCGGAACAGTTGTCCAACGACGCGCGGCGCGCGTCGGGCCGGCGGGCGGAACCGCACCGGGAACGTTGTGGCGACGGGCATCAGCGACCGCGCGCCGGGAATCGTACGCCTCCGGCGGCGTGCGCTGTCGGGGTGCTCCCGGCGGCGGCTCATTCCGGGTGCCCCGGAGGCGGCAGGCGGCGGCCCATTCCGGGTACCTCGGGATACCGCGGGCGGCTGCTCATTCGGGGTGCTCCGGGGGTGGCAGGGTGGGCACCGCGTGCAGCAGGTGGCGGGGGTCGTAGCGGCGCTTGGCCCGGCGCAGCCGTGCCCAGTTCGCGCCGTACGCGAGCCGGACCCGGTCGGTCTCCTCCGGGGCGAGCAGGTTGGGGTAACCGCCGGGCAGGGCGTGCGGGGCGAGCGCCGCGGAGGTCCGCTCGGCCCACTCGCGGTGCGGACCGGCGTCATCGCCGGGCGCCCACACCGCGATGATCTCGGCCATCAGGTGATCGGTGCGCAGCCCGAACGCCGTGTCGGCGGATCGGACCCGGGTGGCCGCGCCGTGGAAGTGGTGCACGGCCAGCGCGGAGAACGGCGAGGTGACCTGCCGGGCCGCGTCGACGAGCGTGTCCACAGCACCGTCGGTGAGCGCGGGCAACCACCGGGTCCGCAGCAGGTAGTGGTTGCCGTCGACCATTCCACCGTCGAACATCCGCAGCGCGTCCGCGTACGGCATCGGGCCGATCTGGTCGACCAGCGGGGTGCCCAGCGCGCGGAGCCGGTCCATCCACGGCGCCCCGGCGTCCAGGTCGGAGCCGCTGTAGAACGGGCAGACGAAGATCACCGGCTCGCCGGCCGGGCCGGGCAGGAAGCCGGCCATCACGGTCAGCTCGTCCGGAGCCTCGGCGACCAGCGCGCCATAGCCGCGCAGCACGGCCGGCGCCTCGGAGAGCGCGAACATGATCATCCCGGCCAGCACGCCGGGCAGCCGGTGCGCGCGGAAGCGCAGCTCGGTGACGATGCCGAGGTTGCCACCGCCGCCCCGCAACGCCCAGTACAGCTCGGCGTCGTGCCGGGAGTCGGCGGTGACCCGGCGGCCGTCGGCGAGAACCACCTCCGCGCCGAGCAGGTTGTCCAGGGCCAGACCGAACCGGCCACACAGTGGGCCGTACCCGCCGGCGAGGGTGAGCCCGGCCATCCCCACGGCGCCGACCACGCCGGTGGGGACCACCAGGTCGTACTCGCGGGCGGCGGCGAGCAGCTCGGCCGCCGTGACGCCGCCGCCGATGGTCACAGTGGCCGCGTCCGGGTCGACCCGGACGGCGCGCAGCCCGGTCAGATCGAGCGCCAGAGCGCCGTCGCGCAGCGCCCGGCCGGCCCAGTCGTGGCCTCCGGATCGGACCGAGAGGGGCAGGTGACACCGGGTGGCGATGCGGACCGCCTCGGCCACCTCGTCGGAGTCCTGAACTGCGGCGACCAGCGCGGGCGTGCGCGTCACAGCGCCGTTCCAGAGCCGAGTGGTGACGGCGTAACCGGGATCGCCCGGCTCGTGCAGCCGGTCGCCGAGCAGGGCACGCAGTCGGGCGGAGGCCGACGCGACATCGGGGGTGGCGGCGGAGACCATGGCGACTCCTCGACCGGGGCCGACCCACGACACCGGGTACGCCCCGGCGGCGGCCCGCGCTGGGCGCGACCGTAGCACCGGCAGGCGGTCGAGCGCCGTCACCATCACGACAGCCACCGATGGACCGGCGGCTCAGCTGTCCGCCTTGACCAGCGGGAACTCCAGGGAACCGGCCGGGCAGAGGAAGGTCAGCACCTCCACCCGGTACAGCCCGGCCTGCACCGCCGGGTCGGCCTCCAGCACGCTGCGGACATCCTCGACGCTGCCGGTACGGGCCAGACCGAAGCCGATCGGCGGATCCGGCTCGCGCGCCGGCCCGTCCACCGAGCCGGCGACCAGGACGATGCCGCGTCGCTGCAACGCCTGCATGTGTTCGGCGTGCTCGGCCTGCAACCGTTGCACGGTCTCCGGGGGCAGGGCCCGCCCAGCCGCGCCGGGATAGATCACGATGCACTCGTACGTGTCGAGCGCGAAGTTGACCTGCGGCACTCCCATGGGTGCTCCCTCCGCCGTCACGCCGGAACGCACCGGCTCCGGCCAGCGTCGCACGGACACCCCGGTCGTACCGGGCGCTTCCCGGCAACTCGCTTCGGCGCGCTGACGGCGTGTCCGCGCCCACACTCGGCCGACCGGCGGCATGGCGGGAGGGTTCCGGGGGATGATCCATCGGTGGCGGGTGGGCTCTTCACGCCCGCGCTGTCCAGGCCCGCCACGACGAGACGATTGGGGATCGGGCAATGGCGACAAATATCAGTGAGCAGCCCGCGAAGGCGTCCGGCACGTACCGGATCGGTGGCGATGTCACAGTCAACCGGCTCGGCTACGGGGCCATGCAGATCACCGGCCCGGGTGTCTGGGGTGACCCGAAGGACCCGGCCGAGGCGGTTCGCGTGCTGCGCCGTGCGGTCGAGCTGGGCGTGACGTTCATCGACACCGCCGACTCGTACGGGCCGTTCGTCTCGGAGATGTTGATCCGGGAGGCGCTGCACCCGTACGCCGATGACCTGGTGATCGCGACCAAGGCCGGGCTGAGCCGCTCCGGCCCCGGCGACTGGCGTGCGCTGGGCCGCCCGGAGTACCTGCGCCAGCAGTGCGAGCTGAGCCTGCGTCACCTCGGCCTGGACAGCATCCCGCTGTACCAGCTGCACCGGATCGACCCGAAGGTGCCGCTCGCCGATCAGCTCGGTGAGCTGGCGCTGCTGCGGGATGAAGGCAAGATCCAGCACATCGGGCTGTCCGAGGTCAGCGTCGCGCAGATCGAGGAGTCCCAGGCGATCACCACTATCGCGTCGGTGCAGAACCTGTACAACCTCGCCAACCGCAGCGCCGAGGACGTACTGGAGTTCTGCGAGCGCAACGACCTCGCGTTCATCCCGTGGTTCCCGATCGCGACCGGTGAGCTGGCCCGCCCGGGCGGCCCACTGGACGCCATCTCCAACGCGCACGGCGCGTCGCCCGCGCAGCTCGCGCTGGCCTGGCTGCTGCGCCGCTCGCCGGTGATGCTGCCGATCCCCGGCACGTCCTCGGTGGCGCACCTGGAGGAGAACGTGGCCGCGGCCGACGTGCGGCTCACCGACGACGAGTTCGAGGCGCTCGCCAAGGCGAGCTGAGCCGCAGTTGCAGTGTGGGTGGTCCCGGTGGGGACCACCCACACTGATCGTTCAGAGGGCGAGGCAGTTGGGTCGCACCGGGCCGTCGACCAGGGCGCCGCGCACGATGGTGTACGCCGTGCCGTCGAGCACCAGGCCGAGGTGCCCCACCACCCGCAGTGGACAGTACGACTGGATCAGCACGTTCGTCGCGCCGTCGTTGACGGCGGCGTTTCCGGTCGGACGGACCAACTCGTCCTGCAGGGTGCGGATGGTGGTGTAGCGCACCGCGCCCGGGGTGTCGTCGCCGGCGTTGAGGTCGGCGAGGAACGCCGAGCCGATTGTCATCTGTTGGCAGGCCACGACACCGGCGCAGCTGCCCAGGCCCAGAAACGCCACGATGTTGGCGACGTACGTGCCGTACTGGGGTGTGCCCAGGCTGACGTAGCGACCGACGGTGGCGGTGCCGCCGAGCCGCTTGAGGTAGTACCTGCTGACCAGGCCCCCTTCGGAGTGGGCGACGACGTCCACGCTCGCCGCGCCGGTGGTGGCGCGTACCTGGTCGACGTAGTTGGCGAACGCGCGCGCCGAGGTGGGGATGTCACCGAGGCCCAGCCCGGGTAGCTGGTAGATGAAGGTGCGGTAGCCGTCGGCGCGCAGCCGGGCGGCGATCGGCTCGTACGCGACGGCGACGCCGCTGAGCCCGCCGACCACGATCACTGGGTTGGCCGCCGCGGCGGCGAAGGGCGTCGTGCTGGCGGCGGTGGTGGAAGCGGGGGCGGCGGTCGCCGTGGCGGTGGACGCGAGCAGCGCGCCGGTGGCGAGGGCCAGGACGAGGGCGGTCTTTCGGAGCAGCATGGCTGCACCTCCGGGGGGAGGCACCCGGCGAACCGGGCAGGTGGGTGGGGGTGTCCGGTCGACCGTGCGACGATCATGCCCGCAACAATTTAGAAACGTCAATGACTTGTTACGCGCCGGTAACCCGTTGTTCCGGCGGGGGCGTAAACGGTCATACCGCTCCGCTCCATATCGGACACCGGCGGTCGCTGGCATGCTGTGGCCGTGGCTGTCGACGAACCCACTGAGCGCGAGCTGCGGGTGATGCCGTGGTGGCTGGTCCTGGTCGGCCTGCTGGTCGCCATCGCCCTGGGCTGGCTGGTGCTGGACCTGCTGCTCAGCGAGGCCGACCGGGCCAGCCAACCGGACACCCGCGCCACACTGCGCATCGACGCGATCCGCACCGGCCTGACGGTCGTCGCCGGCACCGGCGGAGCGCTCGCGCTGCTGCTCGCCGCCCGCCGCCAGTGGATCGCCGAACGCGCGCAACGGCACCAGGAGAGCGTCGCCGCACGCGACCAGGTGCACCGGGACCGGGTGCAGGCGCACGCCGAAGCGGTGGCCGAGGCCGCGCAGCGCCACCAGGACCGGCAGTCCGGGGCCGCCGAGCACGACGCGGCGGAGCGTCGACTGACCGAGCTCTACACCCGGGCGGTCGAACTGCTCGGCAACGACAGCGCGGCGGTACGCCTCGGCGGCCTGCACGCGCTGGAACGCCTCGGCCAGGACAACCCGGGGCAGCGCCCGACCATCGCGGCGGTGCTGTGCGCGTACCTGCGGATGCCGGCGCCTGACGGCGAGCCGCGCGAGACGGAGGTCCGGCGCAGCGCGCAGCGCGTGCTGACCCGGCACCTGCGCGCGGACGACGCCGCACACTGGCCGGAGCTGACGCTCGACCTGGCCGGCGCCACGCTCGTCGACTTCGACGCCGCCGGTTGCACGCTCGTCGACGCCAACTTCACCGAGGCGGTGCTCACCGGCACGACCACCTTCGCGGGCGCGACGTCGCGGGGGCGGCTGCTGTTCGGTTCGGCAACCTTCGACGAGGTGGTCTTCGACGGGCTCGCGGCCGGCGGCGAAGTCGTCCTCGACGGCATTCGCGTCGGCCGCGAAGCCAGCTTCGACGGTGCCGCCTTTCCCGGCGGTCTGTCCTGCCGGCGAGCCGGCTTCACCGGCCCGACCTCGTTCCGCCGGGTGACCTTCGGCCAGCCGACCAGCTTCGACCTGACCCGCTTCGAGGACGTCACTTCGTTCCGGGAGGCCGTCTTCGAGGGCGCCCTGTCGATGGAGCACACCGAGTTCGGCCGGTCGGCAAGCTTCCACGCCGTCCGCTTCACGAACATGGCGCTGTTCCGCTGGACGGTGTTCGGCGCGGAGGCGCTGTTCGACAGGGCCCGCTTCGTCGACGCCGCGAACTTCGGCCGGGCCCGGTTCCACAGCATGGTCAGCTTCCGCGACACCGAATTCAGCCGGCCGCCGCAGGTCGAGCAGGCCCGGGCGGTGGCCGACAGTGGCCACCGCTGGCCGGAGGGCACGACAGTGGAGCGCCTCGACGACGAGTGGCTGCTGCTGGTCGACCGCTGATCGGCGGGGCGGGCGGTCAGCGCCGCGCGGGCGGACGCGGCGTTCAGCGCGGCGCGGTCGGACAGAGCGTCAGCGCGGTGTGGCGGGCGGGCGCAGGCCGTCCAGGGCCACGCCGAGAACCCGGTCACGCTGCTCGGGTGACGGGAACTGGGCCATGGTCAGGCCACTGATCAGCCGCACCACGTCGTCGAAGCCGATGTCGTCACGGACCACACCGGCGACCTGCGCGCGACGCATCAGCGGCTCACCGGCGGAGAAGATCTCCGCCCGGCAGCTGGTGAAGATCTCGGAGTCGTGCAGCAGTTGCTCGGCGAGCGCCCGCTTGGTGGCGACGTACGCGACGAAGCGGTGCAGCCAGGCGACGAGCGCGTCCCAGGGTGGCAGCTCGGCCAGACCCTCGGCGGAGTGACACAGCGCCCGGACCTCCTCGACGTAGACGGCCTCGAACAGGTGCCGGCGGGTCGGGAAGTTGCGGTAGAGCGTGCCGATGCCCACGCCGGCCCGGCGGGCCACGTCCTCCAGGGAGGCGGCGGCGCCGTTCTCGGCGAACGCCTCGCGCGCAGCCGCGATCAGAGCGTCGTAGTTACGCCGCGCGTCGGCCCGCTTGGGCCGCTGGGCGAAGACCTCGGGCGCCTGCCCCGGGCTGGTCATGACGTGCGTCACCTCACTCTATTTGCATCCGGAGGACGCCCTCCGCTAGCTTAGCGGAGGCACCCCTCCGGAATCCCGGAGGCCTGCCTCCGGTTACTCTACCTCGGGACCCGCCCGATCGCCGCCTGGCCACCCCGATCGCCCGGACCCCGACAGACCACCCCGTCACGGACGACGGGTGACAAGCCTTCATTCCCGTACGTAATCAGGGAGTTTTCTCTCGTGGCAGTGACCTCCCGGCGCAGCTCGCGTCGGCTCACCTTCACCGTGCTCGCGGCCGGCGCCGGGTTCTTCGCGATGCTCCAGTCGCTGATCACCCCGGTGCTGCCGACCATCCAGCAGGACCTGCACACCACCCAGAACACAGTGACCTGGGTCCTGACCGCCTACCTGCTCAGCGCGTCGATCTTCACGCCGATCCTCGGACGCGTCGGCGACATGGTCGGCAAGGAGCGGATGCTTGTCGTCTCGCTCGCCGCCCTCGCCCTCGGCTGCCTGCTGGCCGCCATCGCGCCGAACATCAGCGTCCTCATCATCGCCCGGGTCGTGCAGGGCATCGGCGGGGCGGTCTTCCCGCTGTCCTTCGGCATCATCCGCGACGAGTTCCCGGCCGCCCGGGTCTCCACAGCGGTGGCCGCCATCTCGGCCATCGTCGCCGTCGGCGGTGGCCTGGGCATCGTGCTGGCCGGCCCGATCGTCAGCACCCTGGACTACCGCTGGCTGTTCTGGATCCCGATGATCGTGGTCGGACTGACCGCCGTGGCCGCGCACCTGTTCGTGCCCGAGTCGCCGGTCCGCACCCCCGGTCGCATCGACTGGCGCGCCACACTGCTGCTCTCCGGCTGGCTTGTCGCGTTGCTGCTGCCGATCAGCCAGGGCGCCGCCTGGGGCTGGACCTCCACCCGGGTGCTCGGCCTGCTCGCCCTCGCCGTGGTGCTGCTGGTCGGCTGGCTGGTCACCGAGCTGCGTTCCAGCAACCCGCTGATCGACATGCGGATGATGCGCCTTCCCGGTGTCTGGACCACCAACCTGGTCGCCCTCCTCTACGGCGCGTCGATGTTCTCCATGTACGCGTTCCTCCCGCAGTTCCTGCAGACCCCGACCGCCGCCGGTTACGGCTTCGGGGCGAGCATCAGCCAGGCCGGTCTGCTCATGCTCCCGATGGTCAGCGCGATGTTCGTCGCCGGCGTCATCGCCGGCCGGCTCCAAGCCGTCTTCAGCGCCAAGGCGCAACTCGCCACCGGTGCCACGTTCAACGTGGCCGCCTCCGCGATGCTCGCCACCGCGCACGACACCCGCTGGGAGGTCGCCATCGCCGGTGGCCTGGTCGGCCTCGGCATCGGCCTGGCCTTCGCCTCGATGGCCAACCTGATCGTCGCCAGCGTGCCCGCCAGCCAGACCGGCGTGGCGACCGGCATGAACGCCAACATCCGCACCATCGGCGGCGCGATCGGCGCGGCAGTGGTCAGCGGCGTGATCACCGCGCACCCCCAGGCCAACGGTCTGCCCCGGGAGGCCGGCTTCACGACGGGGTTTCTCGTCCTCACGGCGATCGCCCTGGCCGCCGCGCTCGCGGCCCTCGCCGTCCCGTCCGCCCGGCGGGCGTCGGCCGGTCGCCGGCCGTCCGCCGCGACGATCGTCGAGTCCGAGCTAGCCGGCGAGTTCGCCACCATGCCGGCAACCCGCTGACGGTTCGCGTCGCGGCCCGGGCGGTTCGCCGCCCGGGCCGCGACGCATTCCGGAGTACGCTGACCGCTCCCCATCCGTCGTTCCTCAGGAAGCGCCCATGCCCGAGTTGCTGACCGCCGACCGCATCGACGAGATCGGCGCCCTGGGCCTCAAGAGCCCCGACCCGGCCGCGTTCGTCGCCGAACTGGTGGGCGCCGTCGACGAGGGGCGGGTAGCGGACCCCGACGACACCGGGTACGCCCTGCTGGTCGCCGCGGACATCCTGGAACAGGCCGGCGACCTGGCCGACGCGCTCGCCCTGGCCACCCGCGCCATCGCCGAGCAACCGGACGACAACGCGTACGCCCGAGCGGTGCGCGGCGGTCTGCTGCTGCGCCTCGGCCGCTCGGACGAGGGCATGGCCGAGCTGACCGCCCTGCGTCCGCTGCTCGAAACCGACCCCGCAGCCTCCTACCTCGTTGACGAGCTGGCCGAGTCCGACCGCGCCGACACGGCGTTGGACTGGCTCACCGGGGCGCTCGACGCGATCCTGGAGAGGACCCGCACCCAGCAGCACGCGTCCGAGGACGCCCAGGACGAGGCCGCGGCCATGATCTACGGCCTGGCCCAGCGGCGACACGACCTCCGCGAAGAGGCAGGCCTCCCCCACGACGAGTACGACAACCTCGCCGACCGGCTGCGCGCCGCGAGCACCCACGCGCTCGACGCCGTCGACGACGGCCCGGCGACGCTGCTCTTCTGGCCGCAGGCGGAATTCGACGCCCTGCTGGTGCGCTGGCCGGCGCTGGCCGACAGCTACCCGCCCACCTGGGACGAGCACCGCGCCCAACTCGAACGCGCCCTCGTCGACGCGTCCGCGATGGGCGGCGCCGACCTGGGCGTGGTCGCCGGCACCGTCGACGGTCTGGCGGCCTTCGCCCGGGATGCCGGCAGCGACCCCACCGACGAGGAAACCCTCGACGAGTACGCCGACAGCCTCGACGAGGCCGGCGTGACCGCCTGGCCACCCGGCCGCAACGACACCTGCTGGTGCGGCTCCGGCGCCAAGTACAAGAAGTGCTGCCTGCCCCGCTCGCGCGCCTGACCCTCCTGTCGCTCTTCCCCGGGGAGGCAATGCCGGGACCGCGCAGGAGCAGCACGAGGGGGTCGAGGACAGCCCGGTCGGCTGGGTCGCCAGCCATATCCAGCGCTACGTGCGGGTCGACGGCGCGGACGGGGGCACCGTCGTCATCGAACGTGAACCACCACCGATTGATACCTCTCACTGGCGGAGAGGGCTAGGGTGACCGTAGGTAAGCACCCCACTCCGGCAAGGAGGACCGTCGTGCGCCGCATCATCACCGCCATTGCACTACTCGGGCTGTCACTCTCCGTCATGCTGGCGCCGACGCCGGCCAGCGCGGCAAGCACCGTCGACGTCACGTCCGCGACCCTGGTCGCTCGCGGCGTCGCCGTGGACATCACCCTCACCGTGACCTGCCCAGCCGGCCTGTCCGGCGCGACCGAGCTGATCGTCCGGCAGCGGTCGGGCGACAGGGTCGCCTACGCAGGTGGCTGGGCACCCCTCAACAGCTGCACCGGCGAGCCGCAAGCCGTGGCCGGGAGAGCGTGGGCGCAGCCCGACGGGCTGGTCCTCCACAAGGGTGTCGCGCTGATCAGCGGCGGATTCGAGCTGTGCAACCAGGACGTCTGCGACTACCCGAACTTCGAGCAGACGTTCCGCATCACCCGTTGAAGCGCGGCCGAACCATCGCCGCAGGACGCCGCCTGGGGAATCCAATGATCAAGTGATGAGAAGTAGGTCAGAACCACTACCGACACCTATTTTTCATCACCTGATCACTGCCGCCGGAGCAAACAGCCGAACCCGGCAGCGGTGATCGGATCAGGCATGCCCGTCACCCGGCCGCCTCAATCGCGGCCTCCACCTTGTCCAGATAGTTGAACCACCACTCCCCCTCATCCTTCGGACGAAGGGACAGCAGACTCGCGGCCACAACGAAGGCCAGGACGACTGCACTGTTGGCTGGCAGCACACCTGACATCGGTCGACCGGTCACGACGGCGTCGAGGAAGGCTTCGACCTCTGGAGAGGTTGCCGAGCTCCACTCTTCTGCCTCGGCAACCTCCTCGGCCAACTGCCTGATCTGCTCAGGCGTCGGCTTGCCTTGGCAGATGTCAGCACTGACGAAGGCCGCGACGGCAGCCAGCAACTCCAGGGCGGACTGCCGCGTGGACCCGTCGGAGAACGCCTTGAGCGCTTCCTCAAACTCGACCGACTGCCGCTTGACGGCCCAGTGCAACGTCTCACGGACGAGCTGCTCAACTCGCTCATCGATCTTCAACGGAACCTCCGCCATCCTGCGATCTCGCTTTGTAAGCCTTCAAGGATCCCCAGGTTGCCACGGCCCCGAGGACGACGCCGGCTACCGCCTTCGGCAGAGCCGGCAAGAACTCCGAAACCGTCGCCCATGCTGTCGCCGCCGCCGAACCGCCAACAGCAATTGCCTCTGGGACGACACCCTTGCGTCTTGTGGGCCGTGGCGCCTCCTGGCTCTCTCGGCTTCGCGCCTCACGTCGCCCGTCGCGGTCCGGCAGCGCCGACCCTAACCGTGGGACCGCAGGTCGCAATGTGACACCGGTTGCCGCGGGTGGTTGGTGGATTGCGCTGCCACCACCCGTGGTCAATTTCCCAGCGCTCGGACCTTGGCGATAGTCTCCTGCACGTGCTGCTTGGCCGGGTCGCCACCCTGGGACGCCTGCGCGAGCGCCTGACGGTACGAATCGATCATGCCGACCAGTGGACCGGCGGCCACACCCTCCAGCGCGCCGGCGACGAGTGCTCGCGCCTCGGCGGCGTCCTGTGCCGCCGCTGCGGTCTTGGCCTTCGCCTCGTCCAGCTTCTGCGACGCCGCCGCCAGCCTCGCGATGATCTGTGCTGCGCTCACGTGCACCTCCCCGTGGTCGATCACCGCCTCCACCACCGCACCGGCAGAGACCACATGGGAGCGTACGAGATTCGCGCACCCAGCGCGACCGCGTGATCGCTCTCGCGTCAGTCGGCTGCGGTCGCCCGACACGAGCGGCCTCGACGACGTCTCTCCACCGGACGCCTACCGAGTTGGTGTGGCGACCGAGATCTCGGACAGTTTCCGTCACGTCAGGACGGAAAGTGTCCAAGATCTGGAGTGATGCGGGACCGGCATCCGCTCAACGCTCGGCAACGAACACTCCGACACCACCGACGCCTTCCACCAAGCCTTCGATTTTGAGTGCGTTGATGGCCTGACGAACGACGATGGCCGAGACGTCATGCTGACGGCACAGCTCGGATGTCGAGGGCAGCTTGTCGCCCGGCGCGAGTTCACCGGACTTGATCTGAGCGCGGATGCCGTCGGCGATCAGCGCCCACTTCGCTTTGGCGGGCATCGGCGTCTCCCAGGTCTGCCCTGCCATTCGATCACGAGGAACTTTGTATAGCAAGCAATGTGTGGTCGATGCTTGCGCTTACATGACCTGTTATATATGCTCTCTCTTGGCCGGCTCCCAGGTCTGCAACCCGGAGCTGGTTCGTTCCCACCGCGCAGGAAGCGCCCGGCCGTTCGGTCCCCCCGCTCGGCCGGGCGTGCCGGGGTGCGCCCGCACGCCGCCCCGACGCAAGAGCCGTGAGCAGCTAGGAGACGACCCGACGGGAGCCCTCGATGCCCGATCGACCCGACGAAACCCCCACCGATCCACCAGCCCCAGCCCCGCCCGAGCAACGCCATCGTCTCGTGTCCGATCAGGACATCGAGGACGCCGACGATGTCCTCTTCGCCCATCCGCCCCGGGTGGTGCGTCGCTGGCTCTGTGAGTGCGGCGTCGACTATCCCTGTACCGATGTGCGCTTCGCTCTCCTGGTCAAGTCCAGCGCTGAGGCGAGCGAATGAGCACCGATGCCGTGGACGACCTGCGAACCGCCTGGCTGGCGACGATCTCCGCCGCCGATCGGGCCGGGGCGCAGTTGCACGGGGCTGGGCCGCCCGGCCGGCGGCTGCCCTGGCAGGACGCGGTCACGGAGTGCTGGCGGGCGCTGAGCCTGGTCTACGCCGGCTTGGCCGCCGATCGGAGGTCACCGGGTGGCTCGGTCGGGGACCTGCTCGCCGGCCTGCACGCTGCTCGGATCGACGCGGACCGGGCCGCCATTCTGGCCGCTCGGGTCCGCTGGCGGCTGAGCGCAGCCGAGGACCGACTGCGACGTACCCGGGAAGTGGCAGACGTGGTCGCGGCCCGGCATCTCGCGGCGGCGATCACCCGGCTGGATCTGGTCGTCGCCCGGCTCGCGGTCGGCAGGTGCCGGATCGAGCGTTCGGTGGCGGCACTGATCGGATGTTCGGTGGCGACACCTGACGAACGTTCGATCGCGGCACTGACGGGAGAGCCGGGGGAACCGCCGGAACCGCGCCAGCGCCCCAGCCACAGCGCCACCAGCCACGACACCGACGCGGCCCATGACAACGACAGCGATGCCGACCACGACAGGGCCAGCGACGCCGGCAGTGCCGAACTGATCGCTCGCGGCTGCCAGGCGGCGAGCGCTCTGGTGACCAGGCGGCGTCGACTGACCCGAGCACGCGCACATCGGAGAGCACTCGCGATGATCAGGGAGCGACGATGGTGACCGACCCGCACGCAGCGTTACGCGGCCTGCTGACCGGGCGACTGCGCGGCCACGAACGGCGGCTGGGCCGGTTCGCCGAGTCGGACTGGCGACGGTACGCGGATCTGCTCGCCGGTGCGCTGTTGGTGGCGGTACGGCGGCGGTTCGTCGCAGGGCAGGATCGCGCGCCGGTGATCCGGTTCGTGGCGTCCGCGCGGGAACGCTACGACGCGACCGGGCGTGACGTCGACCCGGTGCTCGCTGAGGCGCTGATGTGGGCGGCGCTCGGTGAGCGTCCGCCCGTGCCCCACGACGCGGCGGCGATCGTCGCGCGAACGGTGCTGCTGCTCGGCCTGCTCGAAGACGAAGGTCTCACCGACCGCGAGCTCGACGAAATCCTCGTAGCCGCCGCACACGCTGCCGACGATACGGAGAACGGCGCGGAATCCCAGCAGGTGGGCGCCGCAGTCGAGTCCGACCGGCAGTGAGCGCAACACTGCGAAAGATCGACACGAGATAGCTGAAGTCGGGATATCCCACTGGCACAGATACCCCGACTTCGGTGAAACCGAGTGGATCACGCCGGGCCGGGCGGGCCGGGACAGGACTGAACAAGACCAGACAGCGCGCTACGGCGACGGCGGGCCGTTCTGCGCCCGGGCCTCGGTGCACAGTGGACCGGTGGGCAGCGGTCCCGGCTCGGGGACCACGCCCGAGTGCGACGCCTCCTAGACTCGGTGACAGCTTGCTGAGGGAGTGACGGGGCTTGACGGTTCAGAGGACAGACACGACATCGGCTCGTCGTGGTCGCCGGGCTCGCGTCATTGGGCTGTCCGGGGCTCTCCTCGGGCTTCTCGCCCTCCTGCTTGTCGTCTCCGTCGCGACCGGTGACGGGCAGAGCATCCTCAGCAGCCTTCAGTCATCGTCGTCCGCAACAGCCGCGCCCAGTCCGACCCCGGCGTCTCGGGCAGCGCTCTACCGGTCCTGCATCGCCAAGATCCATGGCGATGACGCGTTGGTCTACTTCCGACGGGAGATCCCCGAAAGCCGGTGGGGAGAACCGCTGCGGGGCACTGCCTCGACGAGCAGTGAGCCGTACGTGCTGTGGATCTTCGACGCTCAGTGTGAACCGCACCGGGCGATCGAGGTGGGACGGGCCAGCAGTCGCACGTTCAGGGCCGAGGTGGGTCAGGTCTGGTACTACGCCGAGGCGTCGGCGGGGCCTCCCGCCGATGACTGCTCCTGCCGCGTCTTCAGCCCTTCGACCAGCGGCACCGAGCAGCAGTTCAGCGACGCAGGCCGCGTCATCTACCACCTGGACTGATCCGTGCCCAACAGTCGGCGCCCCTGTATGGTGACGACCATTCGCCACTCCAGGTCGATCGTCAGCGCAGACCGCGGACCAGCAACAGATACGCGCAGTAGGCCATCGGCACCACCAGGAAACAGATCAGGAACCCGAGCGGCAGATATCGCGGCGGGGTGCCGGCGACCATGGCCGGCCGCCCCCAGCGGCCCAGCACCAGGTAGCCGCCGAAGAACGCCACCGCCGGCAACCCCGCGCAGATCCACGCGCCGAGGGTGAACCCGTCCACCAGGCCGACCCCGGAGGCGAGCACCAGCATCAGCACGAGCACCCCGGCCGCCGCGCCGCACCCGGCGTAGACGGCGACCGCCCTCGCCAGCGGCGACCACGTCGGCAGCAGCGCCGGCCGCTGGGCCAGCAACTCCGCCTGCTGCCCGTGCCGGTCGGCCTCGTCGGCCATCCGCCGGGCCAGCTCCAACTCCATCGCCGGGTCCGCCGTGGCCGCGCGCTGCGCGGGCACCCCGCCGCCCGCCGGGCTCACCGCCGTCGGCAGTGCCAGCCGCGCCTCCCCCGCCGGCAGCTGGGGGTACGCCCCGACCCCCGCCCGCCCCGGCGCGCCGGCTGCGCCGGCGGGTTCCCCGTTCCCGGTTCCAGGTGCGGTGGGTGAGCCGGAACCGGCGGGCAGGCCGGAGCCGGCAGCGGAAGACGGACCGCTGCCAGTGCCGGAGGGCGACCCGGCGCCGGACGGTGGGCTGGGCCACGCGGCGGCCTCACCCGGCGCCATTGGGCCCGGGCCCGCGGCTGAGCCTGGGCCCGAACCTGGGCCTGGGCCTGCGGCGGGGGCGGCGGGTGGTTGGTCGACGCCGATGGCTCGGCCGAGCTGGTCGAGGCGCTGCCCCTGGGCCGTGAGCCGCTGCTGGAGGTAGTCGACGGCGGCGTGCAGGTCGCGGCGGCGCGCGGACTCGGCGGCGGCGTGCTGTTCCCCGGCGCGGTGCTGGGCGGAGAGTTGCCGGGCCAGGGCCGCGTACTCCTCGAAGGACACTGTCAGCGCTCCCCGTCCGGGTCGTGCCCGTCACCGACGAACGGGACGATCAGCCGGGTGCGCTGGTCGTGCCTGTCGATCAGCAGTGCCCGGTCGGGGCGGGGCGTGTAGGTCAGGTCGTGCGCTCCGAGGTGCAGGGCCAGTTCGGCGCCGGGCACGTTGAGCGCTACCAGGCAGGCGACGTCGTCGCGGTTCTGGGTGCCGCCGAGGTCGTCGCCGAGCCGGCGCAGCCCTCTCCACCAACCGAGCAGGTGCACTCCCTGCCCGGGGCCCTGGCGCAGGACGGTGCGCAGGTCGTCCAGCCCGGAACGGAACGTGCCGGGGTCGGTGGCACCGAGGACGGGCGCGGCGGCGTCCATGCCGAACACCACCAGGTATTCGCGGCCGGTGGGTTCGGCGGCCAGCGCGGCGATCCGGTCGCGCAGCCCGGCCGCGTCGAGGCGTCCGACCGGGTGGCCGGCGGCCCGCAGGACGGCTTCGGTGTCGTCGGCGACCGCGTCGGCGGCGCCGACCAGGCAGGCCAGCTCGAACCGGGCGTCGCCGGGGGTGTGCTGGCGGGCCAGGCTGAGCGTCGCGGCCCGCAGCACGTCCGCGCCGGTCGGCGCGGTGCCCACCACGGCGAGGTGCCGACCGGGGGTGGTGTCCATCAGGAAGAGTGCTGTGGTGCCGTGCACGTCGACGGTCCGACCGACAAGTGCCATCGGGCGTCGACCACCGGGGCGCAACCCGGCGAACGTGCTGTCGTCCTCGATCCGCGCGGCTTCGTACCCCTTGAAGACCGCTGGGGCCCGCGAACCCGGCGGGCGGGCCTGCCACAGGTCGTGGCGTAACGCGGCGAGGTCCGCCGTGGCGGCGTGCGCGTCGGGGAAGCGCAGCACGGTGTCGGCGCCGACCGCGCCGGCGGCGGTGTTGACCACGGCGGAGCCGACCGGCAGGGCCGCAGCGGCGTCGTTGAGCTGGTCGAGCACCCCACCCCCGCCGGGCAGCGCCACCCGCAACGCGAACTGCCCGAAGATCGCCTCGGCCCGCCCGTAGAGGGCTTCGATGCCGGTCATGCTCTGGCTGGCGAGCACCAGGTGGATGCCGTACGAGCGGCCCTTGCGGGCCAGGTCCTCCAGCAGGTCGACGGCCTCCCGGGCCAGCGCGTCGTTGCCGGCGAGCAGCACGTGGAACTCGTCGACGACCGCCACGATGCGCGGCAGCGGATTGTCGCGGGGCAGGTCGGCGAGCTTGGTGACGCCGTGCCGCTTGAGCGCGGTGGCCCGGCGCTGCGCCTCCCGGCGCAGCTCGCGCAGCACGGCGAGACCGTACTCGCGGTCGGACTCGATGCCGACGGCACGGGCGTGCGGCAACCAGGACGGGTCCCGGTCGGTGGGCACGAACTCGGTGAAGCTCACGCCCTCCTTGAAGTCGAGCAGGTAGAGCTGCAACTCGGCCGGCGAGTAGCGGGCGGCCAACCCGTAGAGGACGTCGAGGAGGAAGACGGTCTTGCCGGCGCCGGTGCGCCCGCCGACCAGCCAGTGCGGGGTGGCGTCGTCGAAGGCGAGCGTCAGCGCGGTGTCGAAGGCGGCAGCGCCGCCGGCCCGGCCGACCACCGTACGCAGGCCGTTGCCGGCGGACTCGGCCCAGCGCCGTTCGGGCAGCAGGTCGGTGAAGGGCAACGCGTCGGCGCGACGGGTGGCGGTGCCGAGGTGCTCGGCGAGCGCGCGGACCGACGCCGGCGGTGGGTCGCCGTCGAGCAGGACGGGTGCGGCGAGCCCGCTGCCGTCGGCGCTGAACGGGGTGCCGGGTGGGTCGCCGACGTGCGCGTACCCCTGACTGAGCCGCACGGCTGTGGTGCCGCCCAGCGACGGCGCGGTCTCGCCGGGCAGCCGCGACGGGTGGCCGGCGAGCAGCACGCACACGGCGGCGGCCGGGCCGGCGTGGGTGAGCGCGGCGAGCCGGGCCAGCTCGCGGGGCGGCGGCGCGGCGGTGGCGACCACCACCAACAGGCGACGGGCTGCGGGCTGGCCGTGCTGCGCGGCGCGGGCGTGCTGCTCGGCGGCGTCCAGCAGCGCGGCCACCTCGGCCTCGCCGGTGGCCGGCGGGTCGAGCACCCCGGCGTCGAGCAGTGGTCGCAGCGGGCCGAAGGTGGCGCCGAGCGCGGCCGTGTCGATGCCGGCGACGCGGACCTGGCCGGGCGGTGCGGTGGCGACCAACCGCAGCACCAGCGCCCGCAGCAGCCCGGCGACCTGCGGGTCCCGGGCGTCGGTGTCCAGGGCGAGGTGGTGGCCACCGCCGAGCGGGACCAGCACCGGAAAGCCGCCCTCCGCTGTGGACGCCTCGCCGATCCGCACCGCGGACGGCTCGTCGGTCAGCGGGGTGACGCCCGGGGCGGGGGTTGCCAGGGCAGCGCCGAGGCGGGCGAGGCGGGTCACCAGGTCGTCGGCGCCGGTCGGCGCGACGGCGGTCGGTGCCGCCCCCAGGGCGTTGCGGGCGGTGTCCAGATGCGCGCGAGCAGCCCGGTGGGAGTTGACCGCCTGCCCGTACGCCGACGCGAGCCTGCCCACCCTCTGCCCCCAACGCCACGGCCGCCTGGTCCCAGGAACCCTAACGGACACCGGTGGCACCCGGACAGTCCTGCGAGGACGTGTCCCGCCGGACCGGTCAGGCGGGACCGCACGTCGCCGGGCCGGACCCGTCGGCCGCCCCGCAGCGGAACACCTCCACCGGCGCCGTCGCCACGTCGGGCACCTGCTCGACCCGCATCAGGGCCAGTCGCTTGTCGACCGGCTCCCCCGAGTCGGGCGTGAAACGGATCAGCCCGGCCACCCCCGGGTAGCCCTGCCCGGCGTTCTGCCGGAGCACCTCCGCGTGCACGGCCACCGGGTTGACCGAGTCCGGCTCCCAGCGTTGCCGCGGGTCGGCGTGGTGCAGCCGGGCGGCGAGACTCTCCACGGCCCGGATGAGCATCATCGACGCGTCGTAGGCGAGACTGACCCGCTCACCGACCTGTTCTTCGGAGTCGGGTCGGCAGCGCGGCGGGTCGAGCAGGTCGTCGGACTGGATCCAGGCCAGGAAGGTCGCCCGGGCGTCGTCGCGCCGGTCCTGGGCGGCCCGCAGCGCCGCGCAGGTGGCCAGGGCCGCCTTGGAGACGTACGTGACGGGCAGGTTGCCGGGGGCGGCCGCGCGCAGCCCCGGGTTGGCCATGTACCGGTTGGCCGAGTCGTCGGCGACGAGGTGTCGGGGCGGGTTGCCGCCGCACTCGCGCAGCGCCCGCAGGAAACCGTCGAACTCCGACCACCGGCCGGCGTAGAAGAGCAGCCCGGGGTAGCCGCACTCGTCGGTCAGCCGCTGCCCGGTGCTCCACTCGTCGAGGCGGGTGATGCGGGGGCCGAACTGTTGTCGGAGCCCGTCGACGAGGGTGCCCACGTAGAGGTCCTCGGTGAGCGTGCTGCCCTCCAGGGTGGTGTAGAAGACGTGTGCCTCGGCGACCTTCAGCACCTGCTTGGCGTACGCGTCGACCAGCTTCACCTGGTCCTTGTTCGGTGCGGAGATCTGGAGGTAGAGGCGGGAGTTGGCGTCCATCTTGTCGGCGGAGAGGGTGGGCGCCAGCACCGGCAGCCCGACCTGGTTCAGCTCGCGCAGCGCGCGGGCGGTGCTGGTGCGGCTCTCCACCAGCCCGACCACCCCGAGCACTGTGGGGTCGTCCCGGGCCAGTTCGGCCAGCATCGCCACCGCCCGGTCGGCGTAGATCATCTGGCGGCCGGCGTTGGCGACCACGATCCGCAGCAGCGCGGCGCCGTCGGCGCCGGCCGACTCCTTCAGCAACGCGTACTGGGCGGTGGCCATCCCTTCGAGCTCCTCGCGCTCGGAGACGTACGACTCCTCGTCCGCGCGGGTCCGGTTGCCGGTGAGGGTGCCGAGGTAGACCAGCGTGAGGATGGGCCGCCGCCGGTCGCTGCGCTGCCAGACCTCCTCGGCGGCGCGGTTCTGCGCGAAGATGCGCTGCTGAACCGTGCGCAGCCGGTCCTGGCCGGGGTCGTTGTTGAACACCTGGGCAGCGCTGTCGCTGTAGCCGACACACTCGCCGCTGCCGGCCACCTCGACCGAGACCTGGCCGGTGAGCGAGGGGTGACAGCCCGGCCCCCACCGGCTGGCCACCCACAGGCCGAGCACCGCCACCAGCACCAGGCAGAGCGCCGTCGGCAGGAAGCGTCGCGACCACCACGGCGGGTCGGGCGCGGAGAAGGGCCGCAGCCCGCCACGCGACGGTGGGCCGGTGTCGGTCTCGTCGGGGCGCAGGGCCACCAGCCAGGTGGCTGGGCGGCGCAGCCGCCGCATCTCCGGCAGCGCACCGGCCCACTCGTCGTACGCCTCGTCGGCCTCGGTCAACGGGTGCGGTTCGGGCAGGTCCGGTGGGGGTTGCCCACCGGACGCGACGATCAGCAGCGGGTCGTTGCGGCCGGTCTCGGTGCGAACGTCACCGATCAGGCGGACGAGTTCCCCGCCGACGTTGCCGGGGGCGACGTGATCGATCAGCAGAGCCGGGTACGCGGTGCGCCGCCAGTCCGACGGGCGCCACGGCCGACGCCGGTACGCCTGCCGCAGGTCCTCCAGGAACGCGTGCAGCATCAGCTTGTTGACCTGGTCGGGTTGCTCCCCGTCGCGCCAGCCGGCGGTGAGGCGCTCGGCGAAACCGAGGAAGGTGACCGATTGCCGGGGTGCCAGATACTGCTGGCGCATGAACCAGTTGTAGTGCCGCCCGAGCACCGGCACCCGACCGGAGACGGCAGCCCGGAAGACCACCCCCGGCACGGCGCGACGGACCAGCCAGAGCAGCACCTGCGAGACGATGCTGACCGCGTCGCCGCCGGAGGGCACCGCCTCCGGCGTGCGCGGGCCCCTGCGGTCGCGCAGCCGGCGGACCAGGGCCGCGCGGCTGTCGTCGGCGTCGATGCCCAGGTTGAGGCTCTGCTGCATCAGCCAGTCGGCGAGCGGATAGTGCCGGAAGCGCAGCCGGGCGGCACCGAAGGCCTCCAGGGAGAGCTGCCGGTGCAGCTCGCGCAGCAGCGCCGGCACGTCCCCGGCGCCGGGCGGCGCTTCGGCGTCCAGCACGGCGTGCGGCACCCGCCGCCGGGGGCCCTGGCCGAGGAACCGACGCAGCGGCACCATCAGATCCGCGGTGTCGGAGCGGACCAGCCACAGCAGGGGCAGCCGGCGCTCGCCGCGGCGGGGTCGCCGCAACAGTCGGGCGAGCAGCGTGAACAACTCCAAGCCGCCGGCCGGCAGGCGTTCCCGACCAGCTGTCGACTGTCGTTGGCCGGTCAACTCCCGCCTGGGTACCTCCGAGCGCCGCACGTGTCACCTCCGATCAACACAGTGTGACCTTGCGGTGCAACGCACGCCAGAGGACGACGACCGCCGATGGGTGTGGCGGCCAGCGACGTTCACACTTGTCGATTAAGTTGACCTGGCGAACACCCGATGGAGGGAGTCCACCCCGTGCGACGAGTCCTCACGGCGGCCACCACCGCCCTGACCCTCACCACCGCCGGCACCATGCTCGCCGGCACCCCCGCCCAGGCCGCCCCGACGGGCTGGGGCCGTCCGGTCGTCTCCGCGGCGCCGCAACCCGGCGCGCCCGGACTGGGCGACAGTTACTTCCCCGACTACGGCAACGGCGGCTACGACGTCGAGCACTACGACGTCCGGCTGCGCTACGAACCGGCCACCGACCTGCTCACCGGCACCACCACGATCCTCGCCACCGCCACTGAAGACCTCTCGACGTTCAATCTGGACTTCCTGCTCGACGTCGAGTCGGTCCGGGTCAACGGTTGGGCGGCGAGCAGCACCACCGCTGGGGCGCACGAGTTGGTGGTCACCCCGGCCCGCACGGTGACCCGGGGCCAACAGCTCACCATCGTCGTGCGGTACTCCGGTGTCCCGTCGGAGGCCCTGGTCAACGGCTACACCGGCTGGACGCGTACCGACGACGGCGCCCTCGCCGTCAACGAGCCCGAGTCGGCGTGGTGGTGGTTCCCGAGCAACGACCACCCGCTGGACAAGGCCACCTACGACATCTCGGTCTCGGTGCCCACCGGCGTCGAGGTGATCAGCAACGGCGTGCAGCCAAGGCCGCCGCTGGCCGAGGCCGGCAACCGCACCCGGTGGATCTGGCGGACCACCTCCCCCACCGCCACCTACCTGGCCTTCATGGCCATCGGCCAGTACGACATCGTCACCGACACCACCCCGGGCGGCCAGCCGGTGATCAACGCGTACAGCACGTCGCTGGGCGCGCTCGGGCCGGCCGCGCGGGCCAGCATCGAGCGGACCGCCGAGATCGTCGACTGGGAGAGCGGGATCTTCGGCCCGTACCCGTTCGAGGCGCAGGGCGGTGTGGCCGGGCCGATCGACGGCATCAGCTTCGCCCTGGAGACGCAGACCCGCCCGGTGTACGGGCCGGGCTTCTGGCGACGCGGCGCCAACACCTACGTGGTGACGCACGAGCTGGCCCACCAGTGGTTCGGCGACTCGGTCTCGGTGGCCGACTGGCGCAACATCTGGCTCAACGAGGGCTTCGCCTCGTACGCCGAGTGGCTCTGGTCGGAGGAGCAGGGCGAGGGCACCGCCCAGGAGGTCTTCGACTTCACCTACGCCAGTTACCCGGCTGACGACGGGTTCTGGCAGGTGCTGCCCGGCGACCCGGGCGCTGCCCGGGTCTTCGACAACGCCGTCTACGACCGGGGTGCGATGGCCCTGCACCAGCTGCGGCTGGCCGTCGGTGACGACGCGTTCTTCGAGATCCTGCCGACCTGGACCGCCGAGCACCGGTACGGCAACGGCACCATCGAGCAGTTCCAGGCCCTGGCCGAGCGGGTCTCCGGACTGGACCTGGACGACCTGTTCACCACCTGGCTGTTCACCGCCGGCCGACCCGAGGTGGCCAGCGCCGCCCGCAAGGCCGCCCCACCGACCGAGCCCAGATCCTGGGCCAAGATCCGCGAGTCCCACGACCTGATGTCCCACTAGCCCCACCCCACCCCACCCCCACCCCCACCCCACCCCGCCACGTCGATCATGGAGTTGTGGTGCCTGACATATCAGGCAAGGGCGTATCTTCTGCCCACCACAACTCCATGATCGACCGGCGGGGGTCGCGCGGCCCGGGGTTACGGGGTTACGGGGTTACGGGGTTACGGGGTTACGGGGTTACGGGGTTGAGGCTTCTACGGCGCGGATGTGCCGGTACGCGAACCAGAGCGGCGGGAACGCCCCGACCGCGAAGGACAGGTCGATGAGCGTCCAGAACCAGGGGATGTCCCGGATCGGGCCGCAGATCAGCGCCAGCGGAACGATGCCGGCGCAGGCGATCATGCCGACCTGCACCACCCAGACGTTGCGCACCGGGTCGCGCAGCGGCCCCCAGAAGGCCACTGCCAGCACCAGGTGGGCGAAGGCCAGCCAGTCGGTGCCGTAGAGCAGGAACGGGTAGTCCTCGCCGGCCGTCACGAGCCCGGTGTGCACCCGCTCGATCCAGGCGACCAGCGCGGGCAGTTGGCCGGCGAGCGGATCCAGTACGCGCAGCAGCCAGCGCACCTCGATCTCCAGCGGAAACGCTGTGACACCACTCAGGAAGAGCCCGATCAGCACGACCCACAGCCATCGGCGGGTTCGCCGTAGCCGCTCCTCATTGTCCATGATCGCAGCGTAACGATGATCTTCATTCTGCCCTGTCCCGGAAGCGGGCCACCGAGGGTGACCGCTGTCTCAGCGGTTCGCCACCGGCCCGGCGGTGGCCAACTCCCGGAGCCGGACCCCGCCCGACCGCACCGCACCGGCCTCGGCGGGCACGATGACGCAGACCGCACCGGTGGGCCGCACGATGCGGGCGGCCCGGAACGCCGCTCGTCGTACCGGATGGCGGGGTCGCGGAACGACAAGCGCGAGGGTCGCCGCACGGCCGCGCTGCCGATCGAGGGCGACGCCCGCCGCCGTCGTGGCGATCGCCGCTGCGGCTCCGGCGAGGACGAGCGTCTGCCGAGGCCCGGCATGTTCGGCGAGCCAGCCGAGCAGCGGGGCGCCGACCGCGGCGGAGACCGAGCCGGTGACCGCCAGGGCGGCGAGCACCCGGCCCCGCATCGCGCCGTCGGTGTCGAGCTGGGCGCGGGTGCCGACGGTGGTGTCGATGACCACCGCGGCGGCGGCGATCGGCAGGATCACCGCGGCGAAGCTCCAGGTGCCGGGTGCGAGGCCGGCGACGATCTGCAACCCGCTGGCGAACAGGCCCGCGACGACGAGCGTCCGGTAACCCAGGGAGCGCCGCCGGGCCGCGACGAGCGCGCCCACCACGGTGCCGACCGCGAACACCGTCGACAGCAGGCCGTACCCGGAGGCACCAGCGTCCAGCGGCCCGTCGCTCATCGCGGCCATGGTCACCTGGTAGTTGCGGCCCAGGCTGCCGAGCACGAACGACAGGGCGAGCGCGAGGAGCAGCACCGGCTGCCCGCGCAGGTAGGAGAACCCGGCGCGGACACCGCCCCGAGTCCGGCCGGCGTCCGGGACCGGGAGGCCGGGCACGCCTGCCGGGCGTACGGCGAACAGCGCCACCACCACGGCGGCGAAGCTGACCGCGTTGATGCCGAACAGCAGGGCGGGTCCGACGGCGGCCACCACCACGGCACCGAGGCTCATGCCGAGGATGCGGCCGGCGGAGTTGCTGAGCGAGCCGAGCGCCAGCGCGTTGCCCAGCGTCTCCCGGTCAACGAGGCTGGCGGCCCAGCGTCCCATCACCGGGCCTTCGATCGCCGAGACGGCACCGGTGGCCAGCGAGATCGCGAAGATCAGCGGCAGGCCGCCGACCCCGGTCAGGGCGACCGCCGCCAGTCCGGCGGCGAGCACCGCGTGGGCGCACTGGGCGGCGATCAGCAACGGGCGGGCGGGCAGCCGGTCGGCCAGCACGCCACCCCAGACGCTGAGCAGCAGGGTGGGCGCCGCCTGGAGCAGCACGGCGAAGCCCATTGAGGTCGCGGAGCCAGTCTCCTTCAGTACGTACCAGTTGACCCCGAGGACCTGCATCCAGGTGCCGATGACGGAGACGAAGCCGGCGAGCGCCCAGATCCGGTAGTTGCGGTGGCGCAACGCGGCGAAGGTGGCACCTCTGGCCACGACGAACCTCCAGCGATCGGCAGCATGATCATTCACACCGATCGCGGCGCGGTTCGGCAGCCGGCAAGTCTTGCCGGCTTAAACCTTTTTGCCCACATTTGTGAGCGGCTTCACCATCGGGAATGCCCGGCCGATGCGGCGGCGGACCTGCCGCACCGACCGGACGCCCGCACCTCAGCGAGCGGCGAGAGCCTGCGCGGCCGGGCCCACCGGGGCCGGCAACGCACCGACACCGCCCAGATAGCCGTGGATGGCCGCGGCGACCGCCCGCCCCTCGGCGATGGCCCAGACGATCAGCGAAGCGCCCCGGTGCATGTCACCAGCCACGAACACCCCGTCGGCGTCGGTCTGCCAGTCGTCGCGGGCGTCGATGGCGCCCCGCGGGTTGCGGGCCACGCCGAACTGGGCCAGCAGCGGCTGCTGCTCGGTGCCCTCGAAACCGATCGCCAACAGCACCAGATCGGCCGGCAACTCCCGCTCGGAGCCCGGCACCACAGTGACGACCCGCCGGCCGTCGCGCTTCTCCACTGTCACCTCGGCGATCCGCACCGCCCGCACCTGGCCGGTGCCGTCGTCCACGAACTCCTGCACCGCCACGGCGAAGACCCGCTCGCCACCCTCCTCGTGCGCCGGGTAGCTACGCAGCACCCACGGCCAGGTCGGCCACGGATCCCGTGCCTCGTCGCGCTCCTGCGGCGGCTGCGGGTACAGGTCGAGCTGGTGCACGCCCGCGGCGCCCTGGCGGTGCGCGACGCCGAGACAGTCGGCCGCCGTGTCACCTCCGCCGATGATCACCACGTGCTTGCCGGCCGCGTCGATCGGCGTGCCGTCGGGCAACACCGCGGGCGCCAACCCACGCTCGGCGGTGGCCACCACGCCGGCCTGGTCGGTGGCCGCCGTGGCGACCGCGCGATTCGCCGCGACCAGGTGCGCCATCGCCTGGTGTACGCCCCGAAGCGCCCGCCCCGGGGTCTCCGGGGTGTCCCGGCCCTGCAACGCCCCACAGGCCAGCAGCACCGCGTCGTGCTCGGCGCGCAACTGCTCGGCGGTGACGTCCACGCCGACGTTCACGCCGGTGCGGAAACGCACCCCCTCGGCGGTGAGCTGGGCCAACCGGGCATCGATGTGCCGCTTCTCCAACTTGAAGTCGGGAATGCCGTACCGGAGCAGGCCGCCGATCGCGTCGTCGCGCTCGTACACCGTCACCGCGTGACCGGCACGGGCCAGCTGCTGGGCCGCGGCGAGCCCGGCGGGCCCGGAGCCGACGACGGCGACCGACCGGCCCGACGGCGCCGGCACCGGGCGGGGGGTGAACCCGCGCGCCGCGGCGGCGTCGGCGATCTCCACCTCGACCTGCTTGATGGTCACCGGTTGACCGCCGGAGATGCCGAGCACGCAGGCCGCCTCGCAGGGCGCGGGGCAGAGCCGGCCGGTGAATTCCGGGAAATTGTTGGTGGCGTGCAGCGACTCCACCGCGGCGTCCCAGTTGCCGGTACGCACGAGGTCGTTCCAGTCCGGGATGCGATTGCCCAGTGGGCAGCCGTCGTGGCAGAACGGGATGCCGCAGTCCATGCATCGGGTGGCCTGCTCACGGACCAACTCCTCGCCGGCCGGCGGGTACACCTCCCGCCAGTCGCTGATCCGCACCGGCACCGGGCGGCGGGCCGGCAGCCGCCGGTCGTAGCGCAGGAAACCGTTCGGGTCAGGCACGTGCCACCTCCTGGGCAGCCACCCGCGGGGCGGGCGGCACCGGCGCGGCCGGCGCGCTCAGCGCGCCCATCACCGCGTCGTCGACGTCGCGGCCGGCTGCTTCGGCGGCCCGCATGATCTCCAGCACCCGGCGGTAGTCGCGGGGTACCACGGCGGTGAACTCGGCCACCGCCTCCGGCCACCGCTTGAGCAGCTCCTCGGCGACCGCCGACCCGGTCTCGGCCACGTGCCGTTGGACCAGGTCGTGCAGGAGCGACTGCTCCTGCTCGCCCACCGGCAGCAGGTCGACCAGTTCCGCGTTGACCCGGGCCCGATCCAGGTGGTGCACGAACGCCGTGCCGCCGGACATGCCCGCCGCGAAGTTCCGGCCGGTCGCGCCCAGCACCACCACAGTGCCGCCGGTCATGTACTCGCAGCCATGGTCACCAACACCCTCGACCACGGCGACAGCGCCCGAGTTGCGTACCGCGAACCGCTCACCCACCCGGCCGCGCAGGAAGACCTCGCCCGCCGTGGCCCCGTACAGGATGGTGTTGCCGGCGATGATCTGATCCTCGGCCCGTTGCCCCGGCTCGGCGTCCGGGTCGAGGAACGGCGCGGCGGCGTCCGGACGGACGATGAGCCGACCCCCGGAGAGGCCCTTGCCCACGTAGTCGTTGGCGTCGCCGTGCAGGCGCAGGGTCACGCCGCGCGGCAGGAACGCGCCGAACGACTGCCCAGCCGTGCCGTGCAGCACGAACTCGACGGTGTCCTCGGGAAGGCCGGCGCCACCGAAACGACGGGTCACCTCACCACCGAGCATCGCGCCGACGCTGCGGTGCTCGTTGCGCACCGCCACCTCGACCCGCACCGGCGCACCGTCCGTCAGAGCCGGACGCGCCAACGCGATCAGCTCGTTGTCGAGCGCCTGCTCCAGGCCGTGATCCTGCGCGCGAACCCCGCGTCGGGCCGCGTCGGCGGGCAGCTCCGGCAGGTGCAGGACGGGCGCCAGGTCCAACCCGTGCGCCTTCCAGTGCGTCAGCGCCGGGGCCACGTCGAGCAGCTCGGACTGCCCGATCGCTTCCTCGATCGACCGGAAACCCAGCTCGGCCAGGTACCCCCGGACCTCCTCGGCGAGGAAGAGGAAGAAGTTCTCCACGAACTCCGGCTTGCCGGTGAAACGCTCCCGCAGCACCGGATTCTGCGTGGCGATGCCGACCGGGCAGGTGTCCAGGTGGCAGACCCGCATCATCACGCAACCCTCGACGATCAGCGGCGCGGTCGCGAAGCCGAACTCCTCCGCGCCGAGCAACGCCGCGACCAGGACGTCCCGGCCGGTCTTGAGCTGGCCGTCGACCTGCACCGTGACCCGGTCGCGCAGCTTGTTGAGCAACAGCGTCTGCTGCGCCTCGGCCAGCCCCAGCTCCCACGGGGTGCCGGCATGCTTCAGCGAGTTCATCGGGGAGGCGCCCGTGCCGCCGTCGTGGCCGGAGATCAGGATGACGTCCGCCTTGAGCTTCGCCACCCCGGCGGCGACGGTGCCGACACCGACCTCGCTGACCAGCTTGACGTGCACCCGGGCCGCCGGGTTGACGCACTTCAGGTCGTGCACCAACTGGGCGAGGTCCTCGATGGAGTAGATGTCGTGGTGCGGCGGCGGGGAGATCAGACCCACGCCGGGAGTGGCGTGCCGGGTCCGGGCGATCCACGGCCAGACCTTGTTACCGGGCAGCTGACCGCCCTCGCCCGGCTTGGCGCCCTGGGCCATCTTGATCTGGAGGTCGTCCGCGTTGACCAGGTACTCGCTGGTCACACCGAAGCGGCCGCTGGCGATCTGCTTGACCGCCGAGCGGCGGGCCGGGTCGTGCAGCCGCTCGACGTCCTCGCCGCCCTCACCGGTGTTGGACTTGCCGCCGAGCCGGTTCATGGCGATGGCGAGCGTCTCGTGCGCCTCCGCCGAGATCGACCCGTACGACATGGCGCCGGTGGCGAACCGCTTGACGATCTCGGTGGCCGGCTCGACCTCCTCGATCGGCACCGCCGGACGGACGCCGGTGCGCACTGTGAACAACCCACGCAGCGAGCCGGCCTGCGCGGCGAGCGCGTCGACCTTTGCGGTGTACTGCCGGAAGACGTCGTACTGCCGGCTGCGGGTGGCGTGTTGCAGCAGGAACACCGTCTCGGGGTTAAACAGGTGCAACTCACCCTCGCGGCGCCACTGGTACTCGCCACCGACCTCCAACCGGTCGGAGGTGGCGGTGCCGGCCGGCGGCCAGGCCAGCGCGTGCCGGGCGGCCACCTCGGTGTGCACGCCCGCGAGACCCACCCCGCCGATGCGGCTGGGGGTGCCCCGGAAGTAGCGCTCGACCAGCCGGCTGTCCAGGCCGACCGCCTCGAAGACCTGCGCACCGCAGTACGAGGACACCGTCGAGATGCCCATCTTGGACATGATCTTCAGGACGCCCTTGCCGAGCGCCTTCGCGTAGTTGCGCACCGCGGCGGCGGGCTCCACCCCGGCGAGAGCGCCCGTGGCGATCATGTCCTCGACCGACTCGAACGCCAGGTACGGGTTGACCGCCGCCGCGCCGTAGCCGATCAGGACCGCCGCGTGGTGCACCTCCCGGCAGTCCCCGGACTCGACGATCAGCGCCGCCCGCGTACGGGTCTGCTCGCGGACCAGGTGCTGGTGCACGGCGGCGGTGAGCAGCAGCGACGGGATCGGCGCCAGGTCGGCGTTGGAGTCCCGGTCGGAGAGCACCAGGATGCGCACCCCGTCCTCGATCGCCTCGGAGACGTGCCGGCAGATCTCGGTCAGCCGCGCCTTGATCCCGGCGGCGCCCTCCCGGATCCGGTACAGCCCGGAGACCCGGACCGCCTTGAAGCCGGGCAGGTCGCCGTCCTCGTCGATGGAGAGGATCTTCGCCAGCTCGTCGTTGTCGAGGATCGGGTGCGGGAGCACGATCTGACGGCAGCTCGCGGCACCCGGGTCGAGCAGGTTGCCCTCCGGCCCGATCGTCGACGCCAGGCTGGTCACCAACTCCTCGCGGATGGCGTCCAACGGCGGGTTGGTGACCTGGGCGAAGAGCTGGTGGAAGTAGTCGTAGAGCAGCCGCGGTCGGGTGGACAGCGGCGCGATCGGGGTGTCCGTACCCATCGAACCGAGCGGCTCGGCGCCGGTGCGGGCCATCGGCCCCAGCAGGATCTTCAGCTCCTCCTGCGTGTAGCCGAAGGTCTGCTGCCGGCGGCGCACCGAGTCGTGCGTGTAGACGGTGTGCTCGCGCGGCGGCAGGTCGTTCAGCTCGATCAGCCCGGCGTGCAGCCACTCGGCGTACGGCTGGGCGGCGGCCAACTCGGACTTGATCTCCTCGTCGTGCACGATCCGCCCGGCCACGGTGTCGACCAGGAACATCCGGCCCGGCTGGAGCCGCCCCTTGGCGACCACGTGGGCCGGGTCGAGGTCGAGCACGCCCGCCTCGGAGCCGAGCACCACGAGCCCGTCGTCGGTCTGCCACCAGCGCCCCGGACGCAGCCCGTTACGGTCCAGCACCGCGCCGACGATCTCACCGTCGGTGAAGGCCACCGACGCCGGGCCGTCCCACGGCTCCATGAGGCTGGCGTGGAAGCGGTAGAAGGCGCGCTTGGCCGGGTCCATCCCCGGGTCGTTCTCCCACGCCTCGGGGATCATCATGAGCACCGCGTGCGGCAGGCTCCGCCCGGCCAGGTGCAGCAACTCCAGGACCTCGTCGAAGTTCGCCGAGTCGGAGGCCGCGGGTGTGCAGACCGGGAAGACCCGCCGGATGTTGCCCGGCACGTTCGGCGAGCGCAGGAGCGCCTCGCGGGCCTGCATCCAGTTGCGGTTGCCCCGGATCGTGTTGATCTCGCCGTTGTGGGCGATGAACCGGTACGGGTGCGCCAGCGGCCAGGACGGGAAGGTGTTCGTGGAGAAGCGGGAGTGCACCAGCGCGATGGCGCTGTCCACCCGCTCGTCGCGCAGGTCCGGGTAGAACGCCGGCAACTGGTCGGGCGTGAGCATGCCCTTGTAGACCATGGTGCGGCTGGACAACGACGGGAAGTACGCCGGAACGCCACGTTCAGCGGTCTCCCGCTCGGCCTGCTTACGCAGACAGAACGCCACCCGGTCCAGCTCGAGGCCGCGCAGCGGGGAGCCGGCCGGCCCGTCGGGTGTGTCGGTGAGACGGTGCGCCGCCAGGAAGAGCTGCCGGACCCGGGGCATCGCCGCCAGGGCGGTCTCACCCAGGTCACTCGGGTCGATCGGCACGTCCCGCCAACCGAGCAGATCGGCGCCCTCGACCAGTGCGTACTTCTCGACGACCCGGCGGGCACGCGCCTCGGCGGCATCGTCGTCGGGAAGGAAGACCAGCCCGGTGGCGTACTCGCCCGCTGGGGGAAGCGCGACGTCGGCCACCGCGCGCAGGAACGCGTCGGGCACCTGGATCATGATGCCGGCGCCGTCGCCGGTGTTCGGCTCCGCGCCTCGGGCGCCCCGGTGGTCCAGCCGACAGAGCGCGCCGAGCCCGTTGGCGACGACCGAGTGTGAACGCCGGCCGTGCAGGTCCGCCACGAAGGCCACGCCGCAGGCGTCGTGCTCCTGCGCGGGGTCGTAGAGACCCTGGGCGGGCGGACGGGGGTGGGGCGTCGGGGACGCCTGCGGGCTGTGCGGGTGCGGCTGTTCTGTGTCCGCGTACGGCTGAGCCACCGGGCCTCCTGTCGTCACTCAGGTTGGATCATGGTGGGGACGACGTCGGCCCGTGGGTCTATTGAGTCTACGTTAGGGCCGGGGTCGCACGGCCACCCGAGATTGATCACACCGTCCACAGGCTGGGACGTGTAGTCTCGCGCGGTGGATCCGCGACACAGGCACGTCTTCGACCGGTTGGAACGCTTCTACGACGCGGTGCCCCGCGACGTCGCCGGTGCGGAGGAGCATGGCGCGTTGGTGCTGTTCGTCCGCGAAGGCGCCGGTTGGCCGTTCTATGCCCGCCCCCGGATCGACGCCACCGAGCCGCCGTCGCTGGCCGACGTGGTCTCGGTCCGCGAGCGCCAGCGGAAGCTGGGCCTGCCGGAGGCCTTCGAGTGGGTGCACGAGACGACCCCGGAGCTGCTGGCGGTGGCCCGCTCGGCGGGGCTCAGCGTGCTGGAGGCGCCGCTGATGGTGCTCGACCCGAGCGCGCTGCCCGACCCGGCGACGCTCTCCGACGCGGCGGTGCGGGTGCTGGCCGCTGACTCCCCCGGTTTTGCCGCCGATGTCGCCGCACGGCGTGCCGTGGCAGCGGTGGCGTTCGCCGCCGCCGGCACCGCTCCCGGCGAGGCGGGTCCGGCCGAACGCGACGCCGCCGTCACCGAACTCGAACTGGCCGCACTCGAGGAGGAGCGCGTCCGGATCGCCGACGGGCGACGGATCTCCGCGCTGGCCGGCACGCCGACCGAGGGCGCGCTGGCCAGCGGCATGGCGATGCGGGTGGACGACGTCGCGGAGGTCGCCGGGGTGGCCACCCTGCCGTCCGCCCGACGACGCGGGCTGGGCGCCGCGCTCACCGCCACCCTGGCCCGGGAACTCCTCGCCGCCGGCACCGAGCTGGTCTTTCTCTCCGCGGGCAGCGAGGAGATCGCGCGGGTCTACCTGCGGGTCGGCTTCCGCCGAATCGGCACCGCCTGCATCGCCGAACCCGCCGCCCTCATCCCCTGAGCTGCCCCGCTCCACCGACCTGCGTCGCGGCCGAGGTCAGGTCGGTGGGCGCCACTGGGCGGCGGAGGCGGCGGCGCTGGAGAGCAGTCGGGAGTTGATCGTGCCCAGTGCGGCGTCCCGGGCGCGCAGCGCCAACCGGCCCCGGGTCTGGAGCACCGCCGACATCCGCCGGGTCTGCCGGACCACTGTCGCGGCCCGGGGGCGGCGCACCCGGTCGTACGTCTGGACGGCGTCGGGCAGCCGAGCCTCCCGCAGCAGCGACGCGAGCGTCGCGGCATCCTCGAACGCGAGGCAGGCGCCCTGCCCGAGGTGCGGCGGCATGGCGTGCGCCGCGTCGCCGAGCAGCACCACCCCACCGGGCCCGACCGGAAAGCCGTACGCCCGGGGCAGCGGGCGCAGCTCGCGAACCTCCTGTTGGACCAGGTCGGCCGGGTTCGTGGCGTCGAGCAGCGCGCCGACCGGCGCGGGCCAACCCGCGTACCAGCGGCGCAGGAGGGCGAGCTGGGTCTCCGGTGGTTCCGGGCGGGGCGCGCCGGCGGCGGTGGCCACCCAGTAGATGCCGCCCCGGGTGGACCCGCCCGAGGAGCCCCGCTCGCCCAGCGACGCGGCCACGAACCGGTAACCCGCGCCGAGAATCTCGCCGGCCAACGGCTGATCGTCGGGGAGCCGAGGTGCCTGGTACCAGGGGATGACCGCCCGCCAGGCGGCGCATCCGGAGCTGACCACCCGGGACTCGGGCGCGAGTTGGCGACGGATGCCGCTGTCAGTGCCGTCGGCGGCCACCACCAGATCGGCCTCGATGGTGTGCCGCCCGTCGCTGACGCCCGGCCGCTCGCCCGGCTCGACCCGGACGTGGCGAACCGTCACACCGGTCCGCAACTCGACCCGCTCGCCGAGGCCGGCGATCAGCGCGTCGTGCAGATCCTCCCGGTGCACCACGACCGGCATCCGGTCGGCCGGAACGGGCCGGGGCTGCACGAGCCAGTGCCCGTCCGGGCGACGGACCCCACCGTCGGGCAACGGGGTGGCGATGGCGGCCAGGCCGGCGCCGAGGCCGAGGGCCTGGAGCGCGCGGACACCGTTGGGCCAGAGCACCACAGCGGTCGGCTCGGGCCGGACCCGTTCGGCGCGTTCCAACACTGTGACCTGCCAGCCGGAACGCGCCAGCGCGCCGGCCACCGCGAGGCCACCGACCCCTGCGCCGACCACCACCGCGCTTCGCATCGGTGCCGCTCAGCTGTCCCGGTCGGCGGGACGCGCGCCAGTGGCGTCGGCCCGGTCGGTGCGAACGGCGGACGGCGCGTCCGCCGGCTCGCCGTCGCTCGGCGCGACGTCGTCGGCGACCGCGTCGCCGGACGGCTCGCCGTCATCCGGCCCGGAGTCGTCGTCCGCCGGCGGTACGACGCCGGTGTCCTGCCAGGCCGCGTACTGCTCCTCGCTCACCACCCGGTAGCCCTCCGGCGCGGCGGCCCGCGTGGGGGTCTCCCGCTCGGAGAGGTCGACCTGGGACAGGTCGGACGTGGGGGGCGGGGTCGTCGTCCCCGCCGGGCCGAGTGGGATCAGGTAGTCCCGAGGGCCACGCACCCGTACGAAGTAGATCAGGGCGCCGAGGAAGACCAGTGCGGCGGTCCAGACGTTGAGCCGGACGCCGAAGATCTGGTTGGCCTCGTCGGTGCGCATCAGCTCGATCCAGAACCGGCCGACGGTGTAACCCATCACGTAGAGCGCGAACGCCCGGCCCCGGCCCAGCTTCAGCCGGCGGTCGAGGACGAGGACCAGAGCCACGACGCCGAGGTTCCACAGCGCCTCGTAGAGGAAGGTCGGCTGGTAGAGGCCCGGTTCGAGGATCGGCTGCCCGGCGTCGTCGCGGAGGGCGTGCCCGGGGTTGTCCGGGTCCATTCGGTGGATCTCCAGGCCCCACGGCACTGTCGTCCGGCCACCGAAGAGCTCGTTGTTGAACCAGTTGCCGAGCCGGCCGACGGCCTGGGCCAGCGGCAGCCCGGGGGCCAGAGCGTCAGCCACCACGCCGAACGGAATGCCGAGCTGTCGGGCCGCGATCCAGGCACCGACCGCGCCACCGGCGACTGCGCCCCAGATGCCGAGACCGCCCTCCCAGATGGCGAACGCCTTCATCGGGTCGCCACCGGCCCCGAAATATTTCTCGGGTGAGGTGATCACGTGGTAGATCCGGGCGCCGATGATGCCGGCGGGCACCGCCCAGACGGCGATGTCGAGCACCGCGCCGGGCGCGACGCCGCGCTGCCGCAGCCGGCGCTCCGTCACCCAGCAGGCCAGCACGATGCCGGCGATGATGCAGAGCGCGTAGGCCCGGATCGGCACCGGCCCGAGCTGCCAGACCGCGGTGCTGGGGCTGGGCAGGGCCGCCTGGGGGGAGAGCGAGGCGAGGGTCACGGGTGCACACGCTACCGCTGCACACCCCCGCAGCGGCACCCCGGGCCGCTGGAGGGCGCATCCCGGTGACTTCTGGTTTGCGCCACCGTAGGCTCTTTGTCCATGAGCGCGCTCACCTGGGCGGTCGCCGCGGTCGTCACCGACGACACCGGTCGGGTGCTGCTCTGCCAGCAGGGTCGGGGGGACCGCCGCCGCGCGTTGCCCGGTGGGCGGCTGCGCCCGGCCGAGAGCCCGGTACGGGCGGCGCTACGGGACATTCGCGCGGAGACCGGCTGGGACATCGAGCTGACCGGCCTGGTCGGCATCTACCAGGTGAGCCGCCCTTCGGGCGAGGCCGCCGCCGGACGCGCCGGCCCGCTGCCGGACGTCCTCGTGCACGTCTTCCGGGCCCGCGCGGCCGGGGTCCGACCCGCCGCCGACCCACCGCCGGGCTGCCGACTGTCCTGGCACTCCCCCGACGCGCTGCCCGAGGTGGTCACCCCGCTCACCCGAGCCGCCGTCACCGACGCGACCGCCGGCCGCTTCGGCGTACTCCGCGACATCGACTGTGCGCCCGGCACCGTCGCCACCGCGTCGCTGCCGGCGGCCCGCCCAGCCGGGGACGGCCGGCCGACGGCCGACCAGGACACGCGGTGCGCCGGGCCGGGTTGAGCCGGGCTGGGCTACGCGGGCTCAGCGGGTGGGGTTACGGACGCCCTCGGCGAGTTCGGCGCTGAGCGTGCGAAGCGCGGCCAGCCCGTCGGCCTCGGTGGGCGCGTCAAGCACACACCGGACCAGCGCGCTGCCCACGATCACCCCATCGGCGTAACCAGCGACGGTGCCGGCCTGCGCGCCGGTACCCACACCCAGGCCGACGCCGATCGGCAGGTCGGTGACCGCGCGGGCCCGGGAGACCAGCGTCGGGGCGGCGTCGGAGGTACGCGCCCGGGCGCCGGTCACCCCCATCACGGCGGTCGCGTAGACGAAGCCGCGGCAGTGCTGCACCGTCATCGCCAGCCGAGCGTCGGTGGACGACGGCGAGACCAGGAACGTGCGGTCCAGCCCGTGGGCGTCCGAGGCGGCCAGCCACTCGTCGGCCTCGTCAGGGATGAGGTCCGGGGTGATCAGGCCGGTGCCGCCGGCGGAGGCCAGGTCACGGGCGAAGACGTCCACGCCGTACCGCTCGACCGGGTTCCAGTAGGTCATGGTGACCACTGGGGCGCCGGTGGCCGCCACCGCCTCGATGATGCGCATCGTGTCCGCGGTGCGTACGCCACCGGCCAGCGCGATGTCGCTGGCCCGCTGGATCACCGGCCCGTCCATCACCGGGTCCGAGTAGGGGATCTCCACCTCGATCACGTCGACGCCGGCCTCGACCATGGCGGTCATCGCGGCGATGCTGCCCTCGACGGTGGGGAAACCGGCCGGCATGCAGCCGACCAGCAGTGCCCGTCCGTCGGCGCGGGCCTTGTCGAAGGCCACCCCGATCCGGCTCATCTCACCGCTCCTTGTCGAGGATGCCGAAGTAGTCGCCGGCGGTGTGCACGTCCTTGTCGCCCCGCCCGGAGAGGTTGACCACGATGGTGGGCTCCCGGCCCAGCTCCGCGGCGAGCTTCGGAGCCAGCGCGACGGTGCCGGCGAGCGCGTGCGCGCTCTCGATCGCCGGGATGATGCCCTCGGTACGGCAGAGCAGCTCGAACGCGGCCATCGCCTCGTCGTCGGTGACCGGCAGGTAGTTCGCCCGGCCGGTGTCGTGCAGCCACGCGTGCTCGGGGCCGACGCCCGGGTAGTCCAGGCCGGCGGAGATCGAGTGCGACTCCAGGGTCTGCCCGTCGGCGTCCTGGAGCACGAAGGTACGGGTGCCGTGCAGCACCCCGGCCGACCCGCCGGTGATGCTCGCCGCATGCCGGCCGGTGGCCACCCCGTCGCCACCGGCTTCGAAGCCGTACAGCCGAACGGCCTCGTCGCCCACGAACGCGTGGAAGATGCCCAGCGCGTTGGAGCCGCCGCCGACGCAGGCGGTGACGGCGTCCGGCAACCCGCCGGTGAGGTCCAGGCACTGCTGACGGGCCTCGTCTCCGATGCCCCGGACGAAGTCGCGCACCATCGCCGGGAACGGGTGCGGGCCCGCGGCGGTGCCGATCAGGTAGTGCGTCTCGTCGACGTTCGCCACCCAGTCGCGCATCGCCTCGTTCATCGCGTCCTTGAGGGTGCGCGAGCCGTTGGTGACCGGGACGACTGTCGCGCCGAGCATCCGCATCCGGGCCACGTTGAGCGCCTGCCGCTCGGTGTCGACCTCGCCCATGTAGACCACACACTCGAGGTCGAACAGGGCGGCGGCGGTCGCGGTGGCGACACCGTGCTGACCGGCGCCGGTCTCCGCGATCACCCGGGTCTTGCCCATCCGCTTGGTGAGCAGCGCCTGGCCGAGCACGTTGCGCACCTTGTGCGCACCCGTGTGGTTGAGGTCCTCGCGCTTGAGCAGCACCCGCGCGCCGACCTTCGCGGAGAACCGCCGGGCTTCGTAGAGCAGCGAAGGCGTGCCGGCGTAGTCGCGCAACAGCGCGCCGAACTCCGCCCGGAAGGACTCGTCCTCCATCGCCGTACGCCACGCCCCGTCGAGCTCGTCCAACGCGGCCACCAGGGCCTCGGGAACGAACCGACCGCCGAAGCGGCCGAAGTGGCCGGCGGAGTCGGGCTGCGGGCCGGCCACCGGGGCCAGCGCGTCGGCGCTCATCGGGAATCCTCTCGGTGGGACGTCAGCCCGGCGCGGGGTCAGCGCACCGGCCGGGGCGTTGCCGGGTGGTTGCCGGCGTTGACCAACTCGGCGACCGCCTCGCGGGGGCTCTTCTGGGTGACCAGGCCCTCGCCCACGAGGACCGCGTCGGCGCCCGCGGAGGCGTACCGGATCAGGTCGTGCGGGCCACGAACGCCGGATTCGGCGATCTTGACGACGCTGCTGGGCAGGCCGGGCGCGATCCGCTCGAACACCGACCTGTCGACCTCCAGGGTACGCAGGTCACGGGCGTTGACCCCGATCACCTGCGCGCCGGCCTCCAACGCGCGGTCGGCCTCTTCCTCGTCGTGCACCTCGACCAGAGCGGTCATGCCCAGCGACTCGATCCGCTCCAGCAGGCCCATCAGGACGTTCTGCTCGAGTGCGGCGACGATCAGCAGAACCAGGTCGGCGCCGTGCGCGCGGGCCTCGTGGATCTGATAGCTGGAGACCACGAAGTCCTTACGCAGCACCGGCACGGTGACCGCCGCACGGACGGCCGCCAGGTCGTCCAGCGAACCGCCGAACCAGCGCCCCTCGGTCAGCACGCTGATCGCCCGCGCCCCACCGGCCGCGTAGTCGACGGCGAGGTCGGCCGGATCGGCGATCTCGGCCAGCCGGCCCTTGGACGGCGACGAACGCTTCACCTCGGCGATCACGGCCACGCCGGGCTTGCGCAGCGCCGCGTACGCGTCCATGGGCGGCGGCGCCGCCGCTGCCAGTTCACGGATCCGCTCCAGCGGAACCTGCTCCTGGCGTCGGGCGACGTCTTCACGCACGCCGGCCAGAATCTCGTCGAGCACGCTTACGGACGCTGCCTGGCCGGCCTCGTCCCCCTCCGCGTGCGCATGCTCAGCAGTCACGAACGGACTCCCCTCTCCGGGCGTCATGGGCCGATGCTAGGGGCAGCCGACCGACGCCGAATGCCGGGGGTATGGCGCTGCTCACGAAAAGGGCTGCGGCATAATGGCCGACTTGCCGTGAAGGGGTTGTCACGCAGCGCCACCTCCGGTATCGATCACCGCCACGCGGTATGGAGCCTGGCGGCCGCGGTCAGACCGGGCCGGTCCATCGATCATGCCATCAGTTACCGCTCGGCGCGCGACAGCAACGACGCCCGTCGATGTTGTGAGCAAGCTCAAGGTTTGCCGGACGGCCCTGGTCACGGCCGAGGCGAGACAGTTGACCGGGTGGTCACCGCGGCGAAACGTCGACGGGCGAGCATCGCCCTCAGGCAGACTCGATGGCGCGCCTGCCCCGACCGTCGCAACTCCTCGCGCGAGGTGATCATGAGCATTTCCGAGCCGCACCCGACCATCGGACTGACCACGATCTCGCGGACGGTGGCATCGCTCGCCGTCGGCGTGGTGCACACCGTGGAACGGGCCGTGGTGGGCGAGGGACGGATGCGGACAGCACGGGGCAACGCCTGGGAGGCGGTCTGCGCCGACCGGGCCCGCGCCGACCAGCGTGCCGAACTCAACCGCCTGGTCGAAGAGCTGACCGCCGCCCGCGTCGCCAGTAGCCGCACCCAGTGGGAGCGCCAGCCGGTCGGCTGACAACCCTCCGGCCTGCGCGTCAGCCGCGCGTCGCGACCACCGGGCCAGTCGAGCAGCGGGCCACCGCGATCAGCGGGCGCACCGCGTCAGTCGGCCGTCGGATCCTCGCCCCGGTCCAGCGCGTCCCACGCCTCGGTGGTCCGACGCCCCGCCAACGGCGTCGGCGGCCCGGTCGGGTCGCTCTGCGCCGGCGCGTCCTGCGGCGCGCTCCGCGCCGGACGCTCGTACCGGGCGCCCATCGCCGGCCAGTCACCGCCACGCACCGCCGTCCACCAGCCTCCGCCGGCGGCCAACAGGCCGCCGAGCAGGCACAGCGCCGGCCACTGCCGGCTCACAGCGCCGCTCACGTCGGCCACCAGCCCGTACCCGCCGCCGGCCGCCACAGCCAGACCGAGTACGCCGAGCAGCGCCCCGAGCACCCGACGCAGGCGACCCCTGGTGGCCAGCACCGCGCCACCCCCGGCCAGGGTCACCAGGGCCAACGCCGGTAGCCAGGGCAGCAGGCTCGCACCGCTGCGGGTGTCACGCACCGGCGGCAGCGGCGCCGGACGTACCGTCAGCTCGACCGACCAACCGCGCGTCGCGGCCCACAGCGCCAGGCCCGCGCCGGCCAGGCAGAGCAGCACGGCGTACGTCAACGCGCGCCGGCCCACGACGGACCGCTCCCCGCCGCTCACGAGCTCATCCCATCGTCCGCGACCGCCAGGCACCGCTGCGCCGCCGCGCTCCTCGCGCTCACCGTGCTGGTCCTTCGTCAGCGACTGCGGGGCAACGCTGCGCCGAACTCCTCGCGCTCACCGAGCCGGCCGGAGGGTTTCGGCGGCTGCGATCGCGGCCAGCACGGCCGCCGCCTTGTTCCGCGTCTCCTGGTCCTCGGCGGCCGGGTCCGAGTCGGCGACCACCCCCGCCCCGGCCTGGACGTAGGCGCGGCCGTCGCGGATGAGCGCGGTCCGGATGGCGATCGCCATGTCCAGGTCGCCGCCGAAGCCGAAGTAGCCGACGGTGCCGCCGTAGAGGCCACGACGGACCGGCTCCAACTCCTCGATGATCTCCATGGCGCGCACCTTGGGCGCCCCGGAGAGCGTGCCGGCCGGGAAGGTCGCGGCCAACGCGTCGAAGGCGCTCTGGTCGTCACGCAGCGTGCCGGTGACGGTGGAGACGATGTGCATCACGTGGCTGTAACGCTCGATGGTGGCGAACTCGGGCACCTCCACGCTGCCGGGCTGACAGACCCGACCCAGGTCGTTGCGGCCGAGGTCGACAAGCATCACGTGCTCGGCTCGTTCCTTCGGGTCGGCGAGCAGCTCGGCGGCGAGGGCGGCGTCGGCGGCGGGGGTGCCGCCCCGCGGCCTGGTGCCGGCGATCGGGTGCAACAACGCCCGGCGTTGCCCGTCCGCGGCCCCGGTGACCTTCAGGTGCGCCTCCGGGGACGAGCCGACGATGTCGAACCCGTCGAAGCGCAGCAGGTACATGTACGGGCTGGGGTTGCTGGTGCGCAGCACCCGGTAGACGTCCAGCGGGTCGGCGTGGGTCGTCCGCTCGAAGCGCTGGGAGAGCACGATCTGGAAGCACTCACCGGCCCTGATCGCCTCCTTGGCCGCGTCCACCGCCTTCGGGTAGCCGCCGTCGGGCGTACGACAGAGCACCTCGCCGGCCGGCGGACGCTCGACCGTGGAGATCATCGGCGGAATGGGCCGGGACAGCGCCGTGGTCATCGCATCCAACCGGCCCACCGCGTGGTGATAGGCGGCGGCGACCTGCGGGGCGCGGTCCGGTGCGTCCAACGGCGGCAGCACCGCGTTGGCGACCAGGATCGCGGAGCCGTCGTAGTGGTCGAGCACCACCAGGTCGGTGGCGAGCATCATGCCCAGCTCCGGGACGCCCAGGTCGTCCTCGGTCAGCTCGGGCAACCGCTCGAAGCGCCGGATCAGGTCGTAGCCGAGGTAGCCGACCATGCCCCCGGTCAGCGGCGGCAGACCGTCGGACGGGTCCCCGACCGGGCCGGCCAGCGCCGCCACCGTCTCGCGCAGCATCCGCACCGGGTCACCCTCGGTGCTCAGGCCGGCCGGCGGCTGGCCCAGCCAGGTCGCCACGCCGTCGCGCGCGATCAGGGTCGCGCTGCTGCGTACGCCGATGAACGAGTACCGCGACCAGGCCATGCCGGCCGAGCCGACACCCTGCTCGGCCGATTCCAACAGGAACGTTCCCGGTCCACCGGCCAACTTCCGGTAGACCCCGACCGGGGTCTCCGCGTCGGCCAGCAGCCGCCGGGTGACCGGCACCACCCGCCAGTCGGCGGCCAGCTCGGTGAAGGTGGCCAGGTCGGGGCTGACGGTGCCGTCGGTCATGGCAGTGCCTCCGGAGTAGCGACGGGCAGCTCGGTGAAGAAGCAGGTCCGGTGGCCGGTGTGGCAGGCCGCGCCGACCTGGTCCACGCTCACCAGCAGCGCGTCCCCGTCGCAGTCCAGGGCGACCGACCGCACGTACTGGTGGTGCCCGGAGGTGGCGCCCTTGACCCAGTATTCGCGGCGGCTGCGCGACCAGTAGGTGGCCCGGCCGGTGGTGAGGGTGCGATGCAACGCCTCGTCGTCCATCCAGGCGACCATCAGCACCTCACCGGAGTCGTGCGCGCGCACCACGGCGGCGACCAGACCGTCGGCGGTGCGGCGCAACTGGGCGGCGATGGCCGGGTCGAGCCGGGACGGGCGCGCCGTCGCGGGCGCGGCCAGCTCGTTCGGATCGCTGGGAACGCCGGTCACCGGCGGATCAGGTACGGGCACAGTCACCAATTCTCCCGCACGCGGCGCGGGCACCGCCGACCACTCCCGCCACGGCTGCGGCGGAGGCCCCGAGAGCCATGGCTGCGACGAGGGCCGAGGCTCCGACGAGAGCCCGGACTGCGACGAGAGCCCGGACTGCGACAGGGGTCCGGACTGCGACGAGGGCCCGGCTGGCCGGGCCAGCTGGGCGACGTAGCGGTCCAGCCGGCCGTCGACCAGGGCGGCGGCCAGGTCCGCGCCGGCCGTGTCGGCGATCTCCTCGGCGTACGGCCTGATCAACGGCAGCGTGCCGGCGACCAGCCGTACGGCGGCGGCCCAGAGCTGCCCGGTCGCGCCCGGGCGCAGCCCGAGGCAGAGCACCATGTCCGTCCGGTAGCCGGGTGGTGCCACCGGCAGTTCCAGGGCCGCCGCGAAGGCCGCCCGGCGGGAGTGGACCCGCACGGACGGGTTGGCCGGCCGCAGCACCGAGGGGCAGAGCCGCGCCAGGTCGGCGACGGCGAGCCGGACCCCGAGACGGTCGCTGGCCGCGCGGGCGGCGGCGGCCTTACCCAGCGTGGCGATCATCTCTTCCAGTCGGGGCGGCTCGGCGGGCTGGCAGAGCACCGGCAGGTCGATCCGGGGCCGCCAGTGCGGGTCGGCCCAGAGCAGCCGCGCCGGCGCGGTGACCGGCAGCCCGAAGGCCCAGTCGGCCGGTTCGCCCAGACGGTGCACCCAGGACCGGATGTCCCGGGCGGCCACCGATACGTGAGTGACCTGGCCTGCGGACTCGTCCAGGTAGGCCCGGCGGGCCGCGTACGGGGCACCGCCGACCAAGACGTCGAGGTCGACGTCGCTGTGCGCGGTGGCGGCGCGGCGGGCGTGGCTGCCGCGCAACAGGATGCCGACCACCGGCCGCTCGGCGGCCTGCCGCAACCGCGCGGCCCAATCCTCAAGAAAACCGCTATCCGGTAACGGAGCGTGACCCACCGCGCCATCGTGCCGTACGTCCGATCGGCGCGCAATGCCCGTTGGCGGACTTCGTGTCCGGTCCGGAGCCTACTGCCCGTTCTCGCGCTCCGCGCGACGGTCGCCCCGCCCGACACCACTGCGGGCGTTGCGCCCGGCACGGTATTTCATCTAGCGTTGAGTTCAACAGGTGATGAGTTTCTGCGGAGGTGTGCGATGGACGATGCGATAGCCGTCCGAGACCTGGTCGTGGACCGGGGTGGGCGGCGGGTGCTGGACGGCATCAGCTGCCGGGTCCCGCGCGGCGCGGTCACCGGACTGCTCGGCCCCAGCGGCAGTGGCAAGACCACGTTCATGCGCGCGGTGGTCGGGGTGCAGCTGGTCGGTGGCGGGACGGTCACCGTGCTCGGTCAACCGGCGGGCACCCCCGCGCTGCGGCACCGGGTGGGCTACCTGACCCAGGCGCCCAGCGTCTACGCCGACCTGACCGTCCGGGAGAACGCCCGCTACTTCGCGGCCCTGTACGGGCGGGGGCGCGCCGAGGCCGACCGGGCGATCAGCGACGTCGGGCTGACCGAGGCCGCCGGTCAACTGGTCGCCACCCTCTCCGGTGGTCAACGCAGCCGAGCCTCGCTGGCGTGTGCCCTGGTCGGGGAGCCGGAGCTGGTCATCCTCGACGAGCCGACCGTCGGCCAGGACCCGGTGCTGCGGGCCGATCTGTGGGCCCGGTTTCACGCGATGGCCGCCGCCGGCACCACCCTGCTGGTGTCCAGCCACGTGATGGACGAGGCGGCACGCTGCGACCAACTGCTGCTGATCCGCCAGGGGCGGTTGATCGCCGACGACAGCCCCGCCGCGATCCGCGCCGCCGCCGGTGTGGACGACCTCGACGAGGCGTTCCTGCGGCTCATCCGGGCCGGCGAGACCGCCTCCACCAGCACCGACGCGACAGCCGCACGGGAGACAGCATGAACGCGCGAATTCTCGCCGCCACCACCGGGCGCATCCTCCGTCAGCTCCGGCACGACCGGCGGACCATCGCGCTGCTCGTGGTGGTGCCGGCCGTCCTGCTCACCCTGGTCTACTTCATGTACGCCGACCAACCGACCCCGCCCGGCCAACCCACCACCTTCGACCGGATCGCGCTGGTGATGCTCGGCATCTTCCCCTTCGTGATCATGTTTCTGGTGACCAGCATCGCGATGTTGCGGGAACGCACCTCGGGCACGCTGGAGCGGCTGCTCACCACGCCGCTGGGCAAGCTCGATCTGCTCTTCGGGTACGGCATCGCGTTCGGGCTGGCCGCCGCCGTGCAGGCCGCCGTCGCCGCTGCGGTGGCGTACTGGATCTTCGATCTGGAGACCGCCGGCAGCATCGGGCTGGTGATCGGGATCGCCGTGCTCGACGCCGTGCTCGGCGTCGCCCTCGGGCTGCTGTGCAGTGCCTTCGCGCGCACCGAGTTCCAAGCAGTACAGTTCCTGCCAGTCGTGGTGGTCCCCCAACTGCTGCTCTGCGGGCTGTTCGTGGCCCGTGACCAGATGGCCGGCTGGCTCCAGGCGCTCAGCGACGCCTTCCCCCTGTCGTACGCCATCGAGGCGTTGCAGGAGGTCGGCGCCCACGCCGAACCGACCGGCCGGATGTGGCGCGACGTCGCCGTGGTTCTCGGCGCGGTGGTGCTGGCGCTGGTGCTCGCGGCGGCCACCCTGCGCCGACGCAGCGGCTGACCGCCAGCGCCGGGGGGCGGCGGCCGGCGCGGCAGCCGACCCCGGCGTGGGCCGGGCCGGCACGACGGGCCGAGGCGGACGAACGAAGGGCGGCGATGACGCGGCGGACCGGCCGGCGACCCGGCAACCCGGGCACCCGGGAGGCGATTCTCGACGCGGCGCGGACGGCGTTCGCCGAACGTGGTTACGACGCCGCCTCGATCCGGGGCATCGCCGGCACGGCGCAGGTCGACCCGGCGCTCGTGCACCACTACTTCGGCAGCAAGGACCAGCTTTTCCTTGCCGCGATGAACTTTCCGGTCGACCCCGGTCAACTGGTGCCGAGGGTGCTCGCCGGCGACCGGGACGGCGTCGGTGAGCGGATGGTGCGCATCTTCCTCGGCGTCTGGGACTCCCCGGCCGGCAGCGCCGCACAGGCGCTGCTGCGCTCCGCGGTGAGCAACGAGTGGACCGCTCGGCTGCTGCGCGAGTTCGTCACCACCCAGGTGCTGCGCCGGGTGCTGGAAAACCTCGACGTCGACCCGGTCGAGCTACCGCTGCGGAGTTCCCTGGTGGCCACCCAGATGATCGGCCTGGCCATGATGCGGCACGTGGTGCGCCTTGAGCCGGTCGCCTCCGCGGACCCGGAAACCCTGGTGGCCGCGATCGGCCCCACGATCCAGCGCTACCTCACCGGCCCGCTGCCAACCTGACCCGCCAACGCCCCGCTCAACCTCGAACGCCCCGCGCGATCTTGCACTTTCTGCCCCGACCAAAGGGACACACCACGCGTAACAGCAACCAGAATTGCAAGATCGACGCGGGCCTGGGGCGGGGCGGGGGCGCGGCGGGGCTTGGGCGGGGCGCGGGGCGGTTAGTGCGGGGGGCGGGCGTCGGCGGTTGGTTGTAGCGGTGGCAGCAGCTGTGGCAGGTCGGCCGGGTCGGTCACCGGGCCCGGGAAGGCCAGCCGGACCCGACGCCGGGCGCCGGGTCGGCCGAGGGCCACCACCAGCCCGTAGCGGTCGATGCGCACCACCCGGGGCGGCCCGTCCGGGGTCTGCTCGGTCAACCCGAGCTGCTGGCGCAGGTACTCCGTCACCTGGGCGCCGTGGCACTCGGCGAGGTCGGCGAGCAGCCGGGCCTCGACCGGATGCACCGGATCCGGCTCGGCCTCGGCGTACTCCACCGGGTCGATCCGGTGCACGACGCCGGCCCGCTCCCAGCGGACCTCGACCACCTCGAAGCGGAACAGCCGGAACCGGGTGCCCAGGTCGAGCAGGTCGCCGGTCGGCTCGACCGCGGCGAACTCGACCGCCGCGTGGCGGGCCTCGTCGCCGCGCAGCTCGGCCGCCCAGCCGGACACCCAGGCGCGACCCAGGCCGGGCGCACCGGCGGCGGGCGGCAGGTCGAGCACGTCGAGCACGACAGCGACGTCGCTGCCCCCGGCGGCCGGTTGCAGGGCGGCGGCCAGGTGGCTGGTCACCGGCACCAGCAGCAGCACCCGCCCGTCCGAGTCGGTGACGTGCCGGGCGTGGTGCGGGCCCGGCCGGTGGGCCAGGTGCACGAGGCCGGGCAGGCGGCCGGCGACGAGGGTACGGACGATCTCGGCGGAGTTGGGCCGCATGGGGGCGACCTCCTTCGAAGGTTAGGCTTACCTAACCCGGAGCCTAGAGCACCCGCCCGCCCGCGTCCACCACACCGCCGCACCTCACCGGGTCTGCTCCAGCCAGGAGGCGTAGAGCAGGCCGTACACCGAGTCGGCGTCGCGAACAAGCTCGTCGTGCGGGCCGCGCTGCACCACCCGACCCCGGTCCACCACGATCACCTCGTCGGCGGCCTGCGCCGTGGAGAGCCGGTGCGCGATGGCGAGAGTGGTCCGACCCCGGGTGACCGCGTCCAGCGTGCGTTGCAACCGCACCTCGGTCGCCGGGTCCACCGCGCTGGTCGCCTCGTCGAGCACCAGCAGGTCCGGGTCGGCCACGTACGCACGGGCCAACGCGACAAGCTGCCGCTCCCCGACGCTGAGCGCCTCGCCGCGCTCCCCGACCGGGGTGTCCAGGCCCGCCGGCAGACCCTCCAGCCAGTCCGACAGGCCCAGCTCGGTGAAGGCGGCGCTCAACTGCTCGTCGGTCAACTCCGGACGGGCGAACCGGACATTGTTCCCCACCGTCGCGTCGAAGAGGAACCCGTCCTGCGGCACCATCACCACGCGGGAGCGCAGCGAGCCGAACCGGACGTCGGTCAGCGGCACCCCGGACAGCAGCACCGCCCCGGCCGACGGGTCCATCAGCCGGGTCAGCAACTTGGCGAACGTGGTCTTGCCGCTGCCCGTCTCACCGACCACCGCCACCCGACTCTTCGCCGGGATCTCCAAATCGATGTCGTGCAGCACCGGCGGACCACCCGGATAGGCGAACCGCACACCGGCGAACCGGATGTCCAACGGCCCGCCCGGCAGCTCCCGCCCCTGCTCCCCCGGGTCGGCCACGTCCGGCGCGACATCCAGCACGTCCAGCACCCGACGCCACCCGGCGATCGCGTTCTGCGCCTCGTTGAGCACCTCGGTGGCGATCTGCACCGGCTGGATGAAGAGCGTCACCAGGAAGAGGAACGCCGTCAGCTGGCCGATCGACAGCGTGCCGTCCACCCCCAACAGCACGCCGAGCACCACCACGCCGGCCAGCGCCAACCCTGCCGCCAACTCCCCGACCGAGCTGCCCACGATGCTGATCCGGATCGCCCGCTGCTGGGCCAGCCGCTGGCTGTCGATCGCCTCGTCCAGCCGCCGCTCGGTGCGCCCGGCGATCCCGTACGCCCGGATCACCGGCGCGCCCACCACGCTCTCGCCGATCGCGCCGAGCAACGTCCCGGTGCGTTGACGCACCGTCGCGTACGCGCCGCCGAGGCGACGTTGCAACTGCCGGATGACGAACACCGCCGGCAGGAACGCGGCCAGCACCACAAGTGTCAACTGCCAGGAGTACGCCAGCATGACGGCTGTGGTGACCACCAGCTGACCGAGGTTGACCAGCAGGATCACCCCGCCCCACTGGAGGAACTGGGTGATCTGGTCCACGTCGCTGGTGACCCGCGAGACCAGCGAACCGCGTCGCTCCGACTGCTGGTGCAACATCGACAGGTCGTGCACGTGGCGGAACGCGCGCGTCCGGACGTTGGCCAGCGCCGTCTCGCTGACGGTGAACAGCCGGCGCATCATCAGGTAGCCGCAGATCGTGGTGACCGTCAGGATCGCCGCGGTGACGGCCACCACCGTCCACACCACGTTCAGATTCAGACCACCGACCAGGCCCCGGTCGATGCCCTGCTGCACGGCGACCGGCACGGCGACCCGACCCACCATGTAGACCAACGCCAGGGCCAACGTGCCGGCCAGACCGATCCGTAGCTCCGGGGAGAGCGCCAGGCCCCGACGCAGCGTCTGCCAGGTCGTCTCCTGCCGGGCGTCGTCCATCTCGCCTTTCGCCGTCACCGGGCACGCCTTTCGTTCGCGACTGCGGGGCTCCGCTTCGCTGCACTCCTCGCGCTCACCGGGCACGCCTTCCGTTCGCGACTGCGGGGCTCCGCTTCGCTGCACTCCTCGCGCTCACCGGTCCACCTCGATCTCCAGGCCCGACGGCAGCGGCGCCACGTCGTCGCCGTAGGAACTCTCCTGTGCCCGCTCCACCTCGGCCTGCTCGTAGGCGGTGACCAGGTCGACGTAGCCGGGCACGGTGGCCAATAAGTCGCTGTGGGTGCCCCGGGCGACCACCCGTCCCTGCTCCACGTAGATGACCTCGTCGGCGAGCGCAATGGTGGCCCGGCGGTACGCCACCACCAGGATCGACGCGGCGGGAACGCCTGTCTGCGTGGTCGAGGACCGCAGCCCCGCCAGGATGGCCGCCTCCACTCGGGGGTCGACAGCGCTCGTCGCGTCGTCGAGCACCAGCAGGCGCGGTCGACCGGCCAGCGCGCGGGCCAGGGTGAGCCGCTGCCGCTGACCGCCGGAAAGCGAGGTGCCCCGCTCGCCGACCATGGTGTCCAGACCGTCGGGCAGCGCGGCGACGAAACCGTCCGCCTCGGCCAGCCGCAGCGCCGCCCAGACCACCTCGTCGTCGACACCGGGCCGGTCGAGGGCGATGTTGGCGCGGACCGTGTCGTCGAAGATGAAGGGCACCTGGGCGACCAGGGCCACAGTGCCGGCCAACGACGCGGAGGTCAGCTCGCGCACGTCCACGCCGTCCAGGCTCACCGTGCCGGAGTCCGGGTCGACGAGGCGCACCGCCAGCGAGGTGATGGTGGACTTGCCGGCGCCGGTCGGCCCCACCAGGGCCACCGTCCGACCGGACGGCACCGTGAAGCCGACCTCGCCGAGGACCTGCGCGCCGGGCGGGTGCGCTTCGGCCGGCGGGTAGGAGTAGTGCACGTCGGTGAAGGTGAGGGTGGCCGGGCCGGCGCCGTCCGGGTCGAGCACCCGCTGCCCGTACGGCATCTCGCCGGTGGCGTCGAGCACCCGGCGCACCCGGTCCCAGCCGGCGACGCTGCGCGGCAGCTCGGCCAGCACCCAACCGATGGCCCGCACCGGGAAGGCCAGCACGGTGAAGAGGAAAGCCACGCTGACCAGCTCGGTCACGCTGATCGCGCCCTGGCGCAACCGGAACGCCCCGACCACCAGTACGGCCAGGGTGCCGAGGCTGGGCAGCGTCTCCAGCAGCGGGTCGAAGATGCCGCGCAGCCGACCGACCGCGATCAGCGAGTCGCGCAGCTCGCCGGCGCGGCCCGCGAACCGGGCGGTCTCCTGGGCCTCGCGGCCCATCGTCTTGACCACCAGGGCACCGTCGAAGCTCTCGTGGGCGATGCCGCTGACCTCGGCGCGCAGGCGCTGCGCCCGGGCCTGCCGGGGGGCCATCCGACGGGAGTAGACGACGTTGAGCGCGAACAGGGCGGGGAAGACCGCGAGCCCGACCAGGGCGAGCGCCCAGTCGGTGGCGAAGAGCGACACGATCGCGCCGACCAGCATCACCAACGTGCCGACGGCGAACGGCAGCGGCGCGATCGGGTACCAGGCCGCCTCCACGTCGGAGTTGGCGTTGGACAGCAGGGTGCCGGTGGAGTTGCGGTGGTGCCAGGACAGCGGCAGCTCCAGGTACCGACGGGTCACCCTGCGGCGGTAGGAGGCCTGGAGGCGGTACTGCATGTAGCCGGCGCCGAGCCGGCGGCCGACGATGCCCGCCACCCGCAGCACGCTGATCCCGAACAACGCGGCCGCGGCCAGCGCCAGGGTGCCGGCGCCCACCTCGCCACGTTCGATGGCCGGAAGCGCCACCTCACCGATGACCGACCCGACGACCCGGGCGCTGACAATGATCATCCCGCCGAAGAGCACGCTGCCGACGACCGCCACCGAAAAGATCCGCGGCTGCTCACGGATCGCCTGCCGCAGGACGCCCAGCCCTCGACTGAGAACGTCCCGACTTGTCTTGCTCGCCACGCTCTCCCCCGCCGTAAGCCGCAATTATCTCCCTCATCCTTACCGCTCGGGGCCAGTGCCGCCGACCCTGACTGCATATGTCGACCATCACGTACCGGGCGGCGGCGTGCCGCAGGTGCCGACCGGCGTCGGCCGCCGCGCGCCGACGGACCACCGGGCCTACGATCGGGCCATGCCGCGGTACGCCCGAGCCGAGCGCGAGGCGCTGGCCGATCTTCTACTGGCCCTCGGGCCGGACGCCCCTACTGTCAACGAGGGCTGGGCGACCCGCGACCTCGCCGCGCATCTGGTGCTGCGGGAGCGCCGTCCGGACGCGGCGGGTGGGATCGTGCTGCCGCCGCTACGGGGCTATTCCGAGCGGGTCCGTCGGCGACTCGCCGCACGGCCCTACCCCGAACTGGTGGCACAGGTGCGCCGACCGCCGCTGTGGAGCCCGGTCAGCAACCCGCTGACCGACGAGGTGGCCAACACGATGGAGTTCTTCATCCATCACGAGGACGTCCGGCGTGCCGGCTCCGGGTGGCAGCCGCGCGATCTGTCCACCGGCCTGCAGGGCGCCCTCTGGAAACGCGCGGCCCCGATGGCCCGGCTGGCACTGCGGCGCTTTCCGGCGGACCTCTACGTGCAGGCGCCCGGCCACGGCGAGGTCTCCCTCGGTCGCGGTGGGGAGCCACTGCGCCTGGTCGGCCCCCCGGCCGAACTGGTGCTGTTCTTCTCCGGCCGGCAACGGGTGGCCCGGGTCCAGCTGAACGGTTCGGCGGAGGCGGCTCGGCGACTGCGGGCCGCCGACCTGGGAATGTGACTGCCTGTACGTAAACGGTCACCAAACGGCTGTGGAATTTCCCACACCCAGCGATACATGCAGATACCTCCTCCCGTACGCTTCACCGCGCCGCTCCGCGCCGGGCGGCACGGAGTGGGGGCTCACTGTGCGGGACTTCGCGATCTCGGCGCTGCGGGAACCCCCGTTTCCCACGGGACGCCACGAGGCCACCGACCAGGTAGCGGGCGAGAGTATCGACTGGGCGCGCACGTTCGGGCTGGTCGATTCCAGCCAACGGGCGCACCGCCTGGAACGGGCCGACGCCGCGGGACTTGCCGGCCGCGCCTGCCTGGACGGCTCGGTGGAGGGCCTGCGGCTGCTCACTGACCTGATCAGTTGGCTCTTCGTCATGGACGACGCCTGCGACGAGGACGGCCTCGGTGCCGACCCGGTCCGACTGGGCCCGGCGATCAGCACACTGCTCGACGTGCTGGACCGGTGCGGTGACCCGTATGTCGCACCGCCCGCCGTCGGGCCACTGGGTGACGCGCTGCACGACCTCTGCCGCCGGACCCGACTGCACGATCACGCCGGGCTGCTGCTGCGGTTCGTCAGCCAGATGCGCGAGTACCTGTTGGCGCTGCTCTGGGAGGCTGGCAACCGGGAGCGTCGGCGGGTACCCGAGGTGGCGGAGTACGTGCAGCTACGCCGGCACATCGGGGGCGTGCATCCCTGCCTCACCCTGACCGACCTGGCGTCGACGCGGCCCACCGGGCCGACCCAGCGCGCCAACCCGGGGCTGGTTGCCCTGGACCTGCTGGCGGTGGACCTGGTCTGCTGGTGCAACGACCTCTTCTCCTACGGCAAGGAGAGCCAGGCCGACCCGGACGCGCACAACCTCGTCACGGTGCTCGCCCAGGACAGCGACGCGGACGAGGTGACGGCGCTCCGGAGTGCGGCAGACCGGTTCAACCAGGGCTTGGCGACGTACCTGGACGCGGAGGAGGCGCTGCGGACCACCGACGACGACGGGATCCGCGACGCCCTGGCCGCCCGGCGCAACTGGGTCCGGGCCACCTACGACTGGTCAGTGGTGGCTGCCCGGTACGCCTGATCGGCCGTACCGGTTGGTGAGATGGGCCGGCCGGACGATCACCAGGGCTAGCCGATGCACGGTGACAGGCAATACTGTTCGGTAACCATCATGACGTGACGACCGTCACGCCACCACCCCCGAAGGCGGCTACAGCGATGGCTCTCGATGTACCGTACCGCTCCATCCCGGACATGTTCCTCAAGCGTGTGGCGGCCACCCCCGACCGGCACGCGTTCGCGTCCCCGAACCCCGACGACTCGGGGCCTGTCTGGCTGACCTGGGCTCAGGTCGGTCAGCGCGCCAAGGCGGTCGCCGCCGGCCTGCACGGCCTGGGCGTCGGCCAGGAGGACCCGGTCGCGATCCTCGCCAACACCCGGCTGGAGTGGGTGATCGCCGACCTCGGCATCATGTGTGCCGGCGGCGCGACCACCACCGTCTACCCGACCACCGAGCCGGCCGACGCGACGTACATCATCGCCGACTCCGGTTCGAAGGTGCTGTTCGCGGAGAACCCGGCCCAGGCGGCGAAGATCGCCGGGGCGACCCTGCCCGCGCTCACCCACGTGGTGCTTCTCGACGGCGCCGTCGACCCGGACGCCGCTGTCGCGCAGCTGACGCTCGCCGACCTGGAGGAGCGCGGCACCCAGGCGCTGGCCGCCGAGCCGGAGCTGATCGACATGCTGGTGGCCGGCATCGGCCCGGACCACCTGGCCACCTTGATCTACACCTCCGGCACCACCGGCCAGCCCAAGGGCGTCGAGCTGCTGCACGGCGGCTGGTGCTGGGAGGCGGTGGCGCAGGCGGAGGTCGGGCTGCTGCGCGACGACGACCTGCAGTACCTGTGGCTGCCGCTGGCCCACTCGTTCGGCAAGACCCTGCTCTGCGGCGCCATCCACGTCGGCCTGCCCACCTACGTCGACGGGCGGGTGGACAAGCTGGTCGAGCTTCTCTCGGTCATCCGCCCGACGCTGATGTGCGGCGCTCCCCGGGTGTTCGAGAAGGTCTACAACAAGGCAGTGACCACCGCGCAGGGCGCCGGCGGCGCGAAGGCGAAGATCTTCGGCTGGGCCGTCGGCGTCGGCAAGGAGAAGATCGCCCTGGAGCAGGCCGGCAAGCCGGTGCCGGCCGGGTTGAAGGTGCGATACGGGCTGGCCGAGAAGCTGGTGTTCAGCAAGCTCCAGGCCCGTCTGGGCGGCCGGATGCGGGTGCTGGTGTCCGGTGCCGCGCCGCTCAGCCCGGAGATCGCCACCTTCTTCGCCGCCGCGAACCTGCCGATCTCCGAGGGCTACGGCCTGACCGAGACCAGCGCGGGCAACTTCGTCAACCCGCCGGCCGGGCTGCGGATCGGCACCGTGGGCCGGGCCATGGGCGACCTGGAGTGCAAGATCGACACCGACGGGGAGATCCTGGTGCGGGGTCGGCCGGTGATGCGCGGCTACCACAACCTGCCGGAGGAGACCGCCGCCTCGTTCACCGAGGACGGCTTCTTCCGTACCGGTGACATCGGCACCCTGGACGAGCAGGGCTACCTCCGCATCACCGACCGCAAGAAGGACCTGGTCAAGACCTCGGGCGGCAAGTACATCGCACCGTCGCACATTGAGGGCATGTTCAAGGCCATCTGCCCGTACACCTCGCAGGCGGTCGTCGTGGGTCAGGCCCGCAACTTCTGCACGATGCTCGTCACCTTGGACCCGGACGCCATCCGGGGCTGGGTCGCCGGCGGCCCGCTGGAGGGGCGCAGCTACACCGAGATCGTCACGTCGGCTGAGGCCCAGACGATGGTCGAGGAGTACGTCGCCCAGCTGAACTCCAAGCTCAACCGCTGGGAGACGATCAAGAAGGTGGCCATCCTCCCGCGCGACCTGACGATCGAGGACGGCGAGATCACCCCGTCGTTGAAGATCAAGCGGCGTGGGGTGGAGAGCAACTTCGCCACCGAGATCGACAAGATGTACGCGGGCACGCTCGCCGAGCTGTGAGCCGACCGAGGGTCCCGTGCCCGGCTGCCCGCCGGCACGGGGCCCTCACAGGTGGTGGCCCCGCCACCTCGTGTGCTCCTCCTCCGCGGCGAGCTGCTCCTCGAACGCCGTCTGCCGAACCCCGGCCCGGCGCCGGGAGTCGACAACCGTCTGCGCCGCGACCGCCACCGCCGTGGCGAGGGCCACCATGGCCAAGGCGATCAGCTCGGGTAGCGACCCGGCAGCCGGCACCAGCACAATCAGCAGCAGGATCCCGCCGATCGTGGGCCAGCGGGGGGCGCCGAGCATCCGCCGGCCGAGCACGATGAGCGCGAGCAGGTAGAGCGCGACCCCACCGTAGAGCGCCAGCAGGTCGAAGCTCGGCAGCGGAACGCCCCAGCTCGGTGTGGTGGGATCGGCGCCTTCGTGGATCAGCCCCTTGAGCCCGAGCGCGAACAGGATGACGCCGGCGATGACCGGCAGGTGCAGGTAGCTGTAGGCGTTCCGGGCCAGGATGGCGCGCGCGTCCGGGTCGCGGGTGCGGTGCAGGGTCTGTTCCATCCCGAGCGCCAGGGTGTCGAAGTACGCCCACCACATCGCCGCGGCCACCGCGATGCCGAGCACCGCGGCGAACAGCACCGGCCAGGTCAGCGGCAGACCGGGGATCTCGCCGGGGCTGAACCCGAGCGCGATGATGGCCTCGCCGAGGGCGACCAGGACGATCTGACCGTGCCGCTCCGCCCAGTGCCCGGCGGAGAGCACTGTCCACCCGGTGCCCCGCAGCGCGAGGCCGGCCCCGTACTCCACGCCGAGGGCCGCGAGCCAGCACAGCAGGCGGGCCACCGACTCGGCTGTTCCGTCGAAGAGCCGCTGCGGCAGCAGCCCGGCGGCCACGATGAGGGCCGTGGCCACCACCGCCGGCAGGGCGAGCAGCTGCCAGCGTCGACGCACGTCGCGGTTCCGGCGGCCGATCCACAGGAAGATCACACTCTCGCTCACCCGGACGAGGAAGTAGCAGGTCGCGAAGACCAGCGGACCGAACAGCCCACCGGGACGGTCGACGAACGCCTTCGGCAGACTCAGCGCCAGCACGAAGGCGGCGGCGATGGTGACGAAACCGACCGCCGGGACGATCCCCTGGTCGGTACGGATCAGGTTGCCCAGCAGGGCGAACCCGGACCAGCACCACCAGAGCAGGGCCAGCAGCACCAGGCACTGGACCAGGCCACGGGCGGTCGGATTGGCGGAGGCCACCGTGGTGACGTGCAGGAACGCGAAGACGAAGACCAGGTCGTAGAAGAGTTCCAGCGGGGTCGCCCGCGAGCCCGGCGCACTGCGGCGGACCCCGCGTGTCCCGCTGTCCTGGCCCACCAGGGGAGTCTGACAGCCGAGCTGGGGCGGATGACGCATTCCCGGCATAATGGTGCCGGCGGATGCCGCTGGCGGTTCGGCGCTGGCTCAGGCGATGACGGCGGGCTCCCGCCACCGCTGGCGGCCGGTACGGTCCAGGTCGTAACGCACCGCCGCGATCCGCCCCACGGCCTCCACCAGGTCCGCCGCGGGCAGGGTGAACGGCAGCCGCAGGAACCGCTCCATGGTGCCGTCCAGGCCGAACCGGGGGCCGGGGGCCAGCCGTACGCCGACCTCCTCCGCGGCCCGGGCCAACGCGCTCGAGACCGGGCCATCCAACTCGGCCCACAGCGTCACGCCACCCCGCGGCACTGTGACCCGCCACTCCGGCAGTTGCTGCGCCAGCGCGCCGAGCAGGGCGTCCCGCTGGACGGCCAACTGGACGCGACGGTCGGCGACGATGGCCTCGGCGTGAGCGAGCAGGTGCACCGCGACCAGTTGGTCCAACACCGGGCTGGCCATGTCGACCCCGACCCGCACGGCGGCCAGCCGCTGCACCTGCGGCGCGGACGCGCGCACCCAGCCGATCCGCAGGCCACCCCAGTAGGGCTTGCTCATCCCGCCGATGCTGATCACCCGGCTGTGCCGGTCGTAGGTGGCGACCGGGGGTGGCACCTCGGTGCCGTCCATCGACAGGTCCACGAAGGACTCGTCGATGATCAAATCGGTGCCGACCGCGTGCGCGGCGGCCACCACGCGCTCGCGCAGTGAGGCGGGCATCAGGTGACCCGTCGGGTTCTGGAACTCGGGAATCAGGTAGGCCAGCTTGGGCCGGGTCTGTCGGAGACTGCCCAGCAGCAGGTCGGGTTCCCAGCCGGCGTCGGCGGCCAGCCCGTGGGTGCTGATCCGAGCCCGACGGCCGGCCAGGGCGGCGAGGGCGTTGGGGTAGGTCGGGGACTCGACCAGCACGGTGCCGCCCGGGGTCAGGGCGAGCCGCAGCACCAGATCCAGTGCGTGCTGGGTGCCGCTGGTGACCATGATCTGGTCGGCCGAGGTGGGCAGACCTCGCGCGGTGTACGCGTCGGCCACCGCCTCGCGCAGCTCGATGACGCCGGTCGGGTGGTAACCGGCCCCGCTCAGGTAGCGGGGCAGGTCCTCGGCTGCGGCTCGCGCGGCCGAGAGCAGTTGCGGCGGTGCGGCCAGCGCGGCGACACCGAGGTCGAGCATCTCCCGGTCGTCCAGCGGGGTCCACAGGCCGGTGCTGGCCACCCGGTGGTTGCCGGGCAGCATCGTCCAACTGCCGGCGCCCCGCCGGCTGGCCAGGTGCCCGGTCTCGCGTAGCTGCCGGTAGGCGGCGGTCACCGTGGTCCGGCTGATCCGCAGCGCCTCGGCCAGCTCCCGTTCGGCCGGGAGGCGGACGCCCAGCGGCAGCCGGCCGTCGGCGAGGAGCCCGCGCACCGAGCCGGCCAGCGCGGCGTAGTCGGGGCTGCGGCGGCGGCCCGGCAGGGCATGCCACTGCCCGAGCAGACGGGCCAATTGGACGCCGCGCACCTGCCCGGTCATAGCCACTCCTCGAATATTGGCTTCTTCCTCGACGAGGATTGGCACCTAGGGTGGCACGCATGGCACTGCTTGGCAATCTGCGGCACCGGCCGGTTCGACGGTTGGTCCAGCTCTACCTCGGACTCGCTGTCTACGGCGTCAGCATGGCCCTGATGATCCGCTCCGACCTGGGCCTCGACCCGTGGGACGTGTTCCACCAGGGGCTCTCCGAGCGGACCGGGCTCTCCTTCGGCACTGTCACCATCGCCGTCGGTGCGCTGGTCCTGCTGCTCTGGATCCCGCTGCGGCAGCGCCCCGGCCTCGGCACGGTCAGCAACGTCGTGGTGATCGGCCTGGTCGTGGACGCCACACTGGTCCTGCTGCCCGCGGGCGGGCCGCTCGGCGTCCGGATCGCGATGCTGGTCAGCGGGATCGTCGCCAACGGCGCCGCCACCGCTCTCTACCTCGGCGCCCGGTTGGGACCCGGCCCCCGCGACGGTCTGATGACCGGGTACGTGGCCCGCCGACCCGGCCTGTCGATCCGACTGGTGCGCACCGTCATCGAGGTCACCGTGCTGGCGCTGGGCTGGCTGCTCGGCGGCACCGTCGGTCTGGGGACCGTCGCGTACGCACTGGCCATCGGTCCGTTGGCCCAGTTCTTCATTCCGCTGTTCGCCGTGCCGGAGGCTGCCGCACCGGACACTGCCGCGCCCCCGCCGGGCAACTCCGCGCCGGCCGCCCCGGCCGGCTGAACCTCACCGACCGTTCGCGAACCGGTACGTGGGGGTGGTCCCGCGCACCGGTTCGTGGGTGGGTGTTCCCTTCCGCGACGCGCGCCGTCATCATCTGTGCATGGGGGAGAACGGTTGGCGCTGGAACGACGCCTGGATCTTCGTGTCGCTCGTCATCGCGAGCGGCGCCGGACGGCACCGTCGGTCGGCGACAAGCCGCCGGCCGGAGGGCGTCCGCCTGACCGACGTGCTCTCCACAGCCGACCACCTCAACCATGCGATTCCGCAACGACACGAGGTGGAGGCCGCGGTGCAGCGGCTGGTCGGCGCCGGGCTGGTCAGCGTCGCCGACGGTTGGTTCCGGATCACCGCCGAGGGTGAGCAGCTGTGGCGTACCCGCCCGCGTGCGGGTGTCGCGACCACAGTGGACACCGTGCAGGGTGTGTTGACCCGCCGGCACGCGCCCGGCAGCGCGGACTGGATCCTGGACGAGGCCGACCACGCGGCCGCCGTCCAGGAGTACGCGGTCCGTTCGATTCCGACCCCGCGTCGGTCACCGGAGGGGCAGTCCGGCGAGCGCTGAGCTGCTCAGCGCACCGGGTGGCCGCCGAGGCGCAGCGCGTCCTTGACCTCGGCGACGGTCAGCTCTCCGAAGTGGAAGACGCTGGCGGCGAGCACCGCGTCCGCGCCGGCGCCGATCGCTGGCGGAAAGTGGGCCACCTCACCGGCGCCCCCGCTGGCCACGACCGGCACGTCCACCACCGCGCGCACCGCGGCGATCAGCTCCAGATCGAAACCCGCCTTGGTGCCGTCGGCGTCCATCGAGTTGAGCAGGATCTCCCCCGCGCCCAACTCGGCGCTCCGGTGCGCCCACCACACGGCGTCGATGCCGGTGCCACGCCGGCCCCCGTGGGTGGTGACCTCGAAGCCGCTGGGCGTGCCGCCGTTCGGCGAGCGCCGCACGTCGAGGGAGAGCACGAGCACCTGCCTGCCGAACCGGTCGGCGATCTCGGCGATCAGCTCCGGACGGGCGATGGCGGCGGTGTTCACGCCGACCTTGTCCGCACCGGCGCGCAGCAGCGTGTCCACGTCGCCGACCTGCCGGACCCCACCGCCGACGGTCAGCGGGATGAACACCGACTCGGCGGTGCGGCGCACCACGTCGAGCATGGTGCCCCGGTCGCTGGAGGACGCCGTGACGTCGAGGAAGGTCAACTCGTCCGCGCCGGCCCGGTCGTACGCGGCGGCCAGCTCCACCGGATCGCCAGCGTCACGCAGGTCGAGGAAGTTGACCCCCTTGACCACCCGCCCGGCGTCCACGTCCAGACACGGGATCACCCGTACCGCCACCGTCATGCCGCGAGCCTATCCTCCGGACGCGGCACGGCGGTCGACCCGATCGGGTCGACCGCCGCGAGAGAGGTCTGCGTCACACGCGGACGAGCATCTTGCCGAGGTTGTCGCCGCGCAGCAGGCCGAGGAACGCGCTCGGTGCGTTCTCGATGCCGTCCACGATCGTCTCGTCGTAGGACAGCGTGCCGTCGCGCAGCCAGCCCGAGACGTCGCGCACGAACGCCGCCCGCACGTCGTTGTGGTCGTTGACCAGGAAGCCGCGCAGGGTGAGCCGCTTGCCGATGACCAGCGCCAGGTTGCGCGGCGCGGCCGACGGTTCGGTGGCGTTGTACTGCGAGATCATGCCGCAGATGGCGGCCCGACCGTGCAGGTTCATGACCGAGATGGCGGCCTCCAGGTGGTCGCCGCCGACGTTGTCGAAGTAGACGTCGACGCCGTCCGGGGCGGCCGCCCGCAGCGACTCGCGGACCCCGTCGTGGTAGTCGAAGGCGGCGTCGAAGCCCAGCGCCCGCAGCCGCTCGACCTTGGCCGGCGAGCCGGCACTGCCGATCACCCGGCCGGCGCCCTTGAGTTTGGCGATCTGGCCGACCAGGCTGCCCACCGCGCCGGCCGCGGCGGAGACGAAGACCGTCTCGCCGGGCTTCATCGCGGCCACCTCCAGCAGCCCGGCGTACGCGGTCAAACCGATCATGCCGAGCACGCTCAGGTACGCGCTGGCCGGGGCGATGCTCGGGTCGACGGGGCGGGCCGCGGCGGCGTCGAGCAGCGCGTACTCCCGCCAGCCCAGCCCGTGCAGGACTGTGGTCCCGACGGCGACGTCCGCCGCCTCGCTGGCCACCACCTCACCGATCGCGGCACCGTCGAGCGGCGCGTCGAGCGCGAACGGCGGCACGTACGACTTGACGTCGTTCATCCGTCCGCGCATGTACGGGTCGACGGACATGTACTGGTTGCGGACCACGATCTGGCCCGGTCCGGGCGTCGGCACCTCGGTCTCGACGAGCCGGAAGGTGTCTTCGGTGGGCCAGCCCTGGGGGCGGCTGGCCAGGTGGATCTCGCGGTTGCTGGTCACAGGGTGGTCGTCCTCTCGTCCGCGGATGGGGGCCTGGGGCCGCGAGGTCACGCGGCCAGGGTCTCGCGGACGGTGAGGGTGACGTCGACGTTGCCACGGGTGGCGTTGGAGTACGGGCAGACCTGGTGGGCCTGCTCGACGATCTGCTCGGCGACCTCGCGGGGCGCGGCGGGCAGGTCGACGACGAGCTGCACGGTGAGCCCGAAGCCGCCGCTGCCGTTCGGGCCGATGCCCACCTCGGCGCCGACCACGGAACCGGTCACGTCGGCCTTGGCCCGGCGGGCCACCAGCCGCAGCGCGCTGTGGAAGCAGGCCGCGTAACCGGCGGCGAAGAGCTGCTCGGGGTTGGCCGCGCCACCCGCGCCACCCATCTCCTTCGGCACTGCCAGGTCGAGTGCGAACGTGCCGTCGGAGGTCTCGACGTGGCCGTCCCGGCCGTCGCCGGTGGCGGTCGCGGATGCGGTGTAGACAACCTGCATGGTGGTCACTGCTCCTTCTGTCGGTGGATGGTGTCGGTGACCCGGGTGAGGGTGTCGCGCAGCGCGACGAGTTCGCCGAAGCCCAGCCCGGTGGCCTGCGCGATCCGCAGCGGGACATCGCAGACCCGCTCGCGCAGCGCCCGGCCCTGCTCGGTGAGGCCCACCTCGACCCGCCGCTCGTCGCGGGCCGACCGCCGCCGCACTACCAGGCCCGCCCCCTCCAGCCGCTTGAGCAGCGGGGAGAGCGTGCCGGAGTCCAGCCGCAGCTCGGAGCCCAACTCGGACACCGTGGGGGCGTCGTCGGGACGCTCCCAGAGCACCAGCAGCACCAGGTACTGCGGGTAGGTCAACCCGACCTCGTCGAGGATCGGCCGGTAGACGTCGGTCAGTGCGCGCGACGCGGCGTAGAGCGCGAAGCACACCTGCCGGCGCAGCACCAGGTCATCCGTCACCACTGAACCGTAGTCCAAAATTAAGTTGTGCACAACTTATCGGGCTGCGGGACCACCCGGCGGGCCGCGAGGGCGGTCACCTCAGCGATCGCCGAGGTACGCCTCCAACTCCACCTCGACCAGGTGCTTCGGGTCCAGCAGACCGGCCACCACCACCAGGGTGGCCGCCGGCCGCACCGCACCGAAGACAGCATTGTGCGCCCGGCCCACCTCGTCGGCGTGCAACCGGTCCGTCACGTACATCCGGGTCCGGACCACATCGCCGGGCTCCGCACCCACCTCGGCGAGCGCGGCCAACCCGATCCGCAGCGCCTGCGCGGTCTGCGCGGCCGCGTCACCGACGTGCACCACCCGGCCGTCCACCGTCGCCGTGCAACCGGCCGTCCAGGCCCGCTCACCGGCCCGGACCACCCGGGAGTACCCGTAGCGCTGCTCCCACGGGCCGCCCGACCCCAGCCGGGTCGTCGTCACGCCTCGGCCAGCGTTCGCAGCGCCTCGGCCACCGTGAAGGCACCCGCGTAGAGCGCCTTACCGGCGATCACGCCCTCCACCCCGGCCGACTCCAGGCTCGCCAACGCCCGCAGGTCGTCCAGGGTGGACACCCCACCCGAGGCGATCACCGGCCGGTCCGTACGGGCACACACCTCGCGCAGCAGATCCAGGTTCGGCCCGCGCATCGTGCCGTCCTTGGTGATGTCGGTCACTACGTACCGACTCGCGCCCGCCTTGTCCAACCGCTCCAGCACCTCGTACAGGTCACCACCGTCGCGGGTCCAACCCCGCGCCGACAGGGTGTTACCCCGCACGTCCAGCCCGATGGCCACCCGGTCGCCGTATTCCGCGACCACCCGGTCACACCAGACCGGGTCCTCCAGGGCGGCGGTCCCGATGTTCACCCGGGCCGCTCCGGTGCCCAGCGCCGCGCGCAGCGACTCGTCATCACGGATGCCCCCGGAGAGCTCCACCTTCACGTCCAGCTGGCGCACCACCTCCGCGAGCAGGTGCGCGTTGGTGCCCCGACCGAACGCCGCGTCCAGGTCGACCAGGTGGATCCACTCCGCGCCGTCCTGCTGCCAGGCCAGCGCCGCGTCCAACGGGTCGCCGTAGATGCTCTCGCTTCCGAGGGCGCCCTGAACGAGCCGGACGGCCCGGCCGTCAGCAACATCCACGGCGGGTAACAGGGTGAGGCTCAAGGTCTTCTCCTCGATCAGGTACGACGGTCCAGGGCGATCACCACGATCGCCGGCAGTACGAGCAGCAAGAGCGCGATCAGCGCGATACGCAACGCCAGGTTGTCGACAAACGTCCAGATCAGGAGCAACGCCGCGCCGGTGAGCAGCACGATCGCGGCCCGCTCACCCCTAGTGTGCCGGGCCAGCCGGCCGGAGCGACCCCGCCGCAGCCGTGGCGTCAAACTGCGGACCACCGCGCGACGGCGTTGCCGGCGGGCGACCTGACGCTGCCGGACCGCCCGTTCCCGGGCCTGCTCCGCCTCCCGCTCCGCCCGTCGGCGGGCGCGCTCCCGGCTCACCGCGACGCCCGTTGCTCAGGCACCGCGCGACGGCGCTCAGTCACCGCTGGGCAACGTGGCGAGCCAGTTGCGCAGCAGCGCGGCACCGGTGTCGGCGGACTTCTCCGGGTGGAACTGGGCCGCCGACAACGAGCCACGCTCCACCGCCGCGACGAAATCCGTGTCGTGGTGGGCGGTGGTCACAGTGGCACCGGCAGCGACCAACGCCGCCGGGTCGCCCATCGCGTACGAGTGGACGAAGTAGAACCGGCTCTGCTCCGTCAACCCGGCGAACAGCACCGACTCCCGCGGAGCCCGGACCGTGTTCCAGCCCATGTGCGGCAACCGGGCGGCGGCCAACCGGGTCACCCCGCCGGGCAGCAGCCCCAGCCCCTTGGTCACCACGCCATGCTCGTCACCGTGCTCGAAGAGCACCTGCATGCCCACGCAGATGCCGAGCACCGGCCGGCCGGCAGCCACCCGTTCGGCGATCACCGGACCGGCGCCCAGCGCCTCGATCCCCGCCATGCACGCCGCGTACGCGCCCACACCCGGCACCACCAGACCGTCGGCGGCAGCCGCCGCGGCCAGGTCGTCGGTCACCCGGACGTCCGCTCCGGCGGCGGCCAGCGCCCGCTCCGCCGAGCGCAGGTTGCCCGAGCCGTAGTCGAGCACCACCACGTCACTCATGTCGTCACCCCGATCACCCGTTCTCCGGCAGCAGCCGCAGCACGCCGGCGACAGTGGCGAGCACCGCGAGCACCGCGGTGATCAACACGGCGGCCTTCGGCGCGCCCTGCCGGTAGAGCGACCAGGTGCCGCCCACCAGCACCCCGGCCAGGATCAGCAGCAACGTCGGCAACGCGGCACCCATCAGAGCCACCTTCCATTCGCGACTGCGGGGCTCCGCTGCGCTGCACTCCTCGCGCTCATCAGAGCCACCTTCCATTCGCGACTGCGGGGCTCCGCTGCGCTGCACTCCTCGCGCTCATCAGAGCGCGCCCTTCGTGCTCGGGATCGCTCCGGCGGAACGCGGGTCGATCGAGGTGGCCTCGCGCAACGCGCGGGAGACCGCCTTGAACTGCGCCTCCACCACGTGGTGCGCGTCCGGGTGACCACCCGGACGGGCCGCCCGCAGCACGTCGACGTGCAGCGTGACCCGGGCCGCCTGACCGAAGGACTCCCAGATGTGCCGGGTCATGCTGGTCGCGTACACCGGCCCGATGTACGGGGCGAGCACCGGCTCGTCGTGCACCACGTACGGCCGACCGGAGAGGTCCACGGCGGCCCGCACCAGCACCTCGTCCATCGGCACCGTGGCCGAGCCGTACCGCCGGATGCCGGCCTTGTCGCCCAGCGCCTGGTCGAACGCCGCACCCAGCGCCAGCGCGGTGTCCTCGATCGTGTGGTGCGCGTCGATCTCCAGGTCACCCACCGTGCGCACGGTCAGGTCGAAGCCGCCGTGCCGGGCGATCTGGTGCAGCATGTGGTCGTAGAAGCCGACGCCGGTGCTGATCTCGGCGGCACCGGTGCCGTCGAGATCGATCTCGACGAGGACCTTGGTCTCCTTGGTGATCCGTTCCACCCGGGCGGTCCGACTCATTGCGAAGTCTCCATTGCAGAAAGGAAGGCGTCGGTCTCGGCGGCGGTGCCGGCGGTCACCCGCAGCCAGCCGGGCAGGCCGACGTCACGGACCAGCACCCCCTGTGCCAGCAGGGCGTTCCAGACGACTGTCTGGTCGCCGCCCACCTCGAAGAGCACGAAGTTGGCGTCGCTGTCGGCGACCCGCAACCCCCGCTCGCGCAGCGTCGCCACGATACGGTCCCGCTGCGCCATGATCGCGCTCACCGTACCGAGAAGGGCGTCGCGGTGCGCCACCGCCGCGCGTGCGGCGGCCTGGGTGAGCGCGGAGAGGTGGTACGGCAGACGGACGAGCTGCACCGCCCGCACCACCGCCGGGTCGGCGGCCAGGTAACCCAGCCGGCCACCGGCGAAGCCGAACGCCTTGCTCATCGTCCGGGTGACCACCAGTCGCGGGTGGCCGGGCAGCACCGCGAGGGCGCTGACCGTCCCGGGCCTGGCGAACTCGGCGTACGCCTCGTCCACTACCACCATGCCGGGCGCGACGTCGAGCACCGCGGCGATCACCGCCGGGTCCAGTGCGGTGCCGGTGGGGTTGTTCGGCGAGCAGAGGAAGACCACGTCCGGCTGGTGCTCCCGGACCTGGGCGACCGCCTCCTCGGCGGTCAACCCGAAGTCGACGCCGCGCGCGGCGGGCACCCACCGGGTGCCGGTGCCGAGGGCCAGCAGCGGGTGCATCGAGTACGCCGGAACGAAGCCGAGCGCCGTGCGCCCCGGCCCCCCGAACGCCTGGAGCAGCTGCTGCTGGATCTCGTTGGAGCCGTTGGCCGCCCACACCTGCTCGACCGTGAGCCCGTGCCCGAGATAGTCGGCCAGGTCGGCGCGGAGCGCCACCGCGTCCCGATCCGGGTAACGGTTCAGCTCGCGCAGCTCGGCCGCGAGCGCCTTGCCGATCGCCTCGACCACCGGCTCCGGAACCGGGTGGGAATTCTCGTTGGTGTTGAGCCGCACCGGCACGTCCAACTGAGGCGCCCCGTACGGCGACAGCCCCCGCAGGTCGTCGCGGATCGGAAGATCGTCCAGACTGGTCACGCCGACCCTCCCGGGAAACGGGCCTGGACCGCCTGGCCGTGCGCGGGCAGGTCCTCCACGTTGGCCAGGGTGACCACGTGCGGGGCCACGTCGCGCAGCGCGGCCTCGGTGTATTCGATCAGGTGCACACCGCGCAGGAAGGACTGCACGGACAGGCCGGAGGAGTGTCGGGCGCAGCCGCCGGTGGGCAGCACGTGGTTGGAGCCGGCGCAGTAGTCGCCGAGCGACACCGGCGACCAGGCGCCCACGAAGATCGCCCCGGCGTTGCGGACCCGCAGCGCCCACTCCCGGGCGTCGACCGTCTGGATCTCCAGGTGCTCGGCCGCGTACGCGTCGACCACCCGCAGCCCAGCCTCAAGGTCGTCGACCAGGACCACGCCGCTCTGCTCACCGGTCAGCGCCGTGGTGACCCGCTCGGTGTGCTTGGTCGCCGGCACCTGCCGGGCCAGCTCCGCCTCGACCGCCTCGACCAGCGCCACCGACGGGGTGACCAGCACGCTCGCAGCGAGCGGGTCGTGCTCGGCCTGACTGATCAGGTCGGCGGCCACGTGCGCCGGGTCGGCGGTGTCGTCGGCCAGGATGGCGATCTCGGTCGGCCCGGCCTCGGCGTCGATGCCGACCACGCCGCGCAGCAGCCGCTTGGCGGCGGTCACCCAGATGTTGCCGGGGCCGGTGATCAGGTCGACGGGCTCGCACCGCAGCTCACCGGCCGGGTCCACCGCCGCGCCGTACGCCAGCATCGCCACCGCCTGGGCCCCGCCCACGGCGTACACCTCGTCGACGCCGAGCAGCGCGCACGCGGCGAGCACCCGGGGATCGGGCAGGCCGCCGTTGTCCTTCTGCGGCGGGCTGACCACCACCAGCGAGCGCACCCCGGCCGCCTGGGCGGGCACCACGTTCATCACCACCGTCGACGGGTACATCGCCAGGCCACCGGGCACGTAGAGGCCGACCCGGTCGACCGGCAGCCACCTCTCGGTGACAGTGCCGCCGGGCACCACCTGGGTGACGTGATCGGTGCGCCGCTGGTCGGCGTGCACCCGGCGGGCCCGGGCGATGGACTCCAGCAGCGCGGCACGCACCGCCGGGTCGAGCACCCCCTCCGCCTCGGTGATCGCCTCGACCGGCACCCGCAGCACCTCCGGGGAGATGCCGTCGAACCGTTCGCTCGCTTCCCGGATCGCCGGGTACCCATGCTCACGGACCGCCTCCACCAGAGGACGGATGCGCTCGACGGCGACGGACACGTCGAGCTGGGCACGGGGCAGCAGACGGCGCGGGTCACCGAGACCGTCGCGCAGGTCGATCCGATTCAGCACCCTTGCGAGTCTAGGCGGCCCGCCCGACGCCCACCCGAGCCGCCCGTACGCCGGGACGGTGAGCCGGGCCACGCCGCCGCGGGCGAGATTGGTTAGGCTCGACCATGTGACCGCACGGCTGCCGGTGTTCCCGCTCGCAACGGTGCTCTTTCCCGGGTTGGTGCTGCCGCTGCACATCTTCGAGGAGCGCTACCGGGCGCTGGTCCGACACCTGGTCGGCCTGCCCGACGGTGCCCCGCGCGAGTTCGGCGTGGTGGCCATCCAGGCCGGCTGGGAGGTCGCGCCCGCCGGTCCCGCCGGTGCCCCGGCCATGTCGGGCGTCGGCGAGGTGACGCTGCACGAGGTGGGCTGCACCGCCGAGCTGCGCCAGGTGACCGAGTTGACCGACGGTGGCTTCGACATCGTCACTGTCGGTCGGCGTCGTTTCCGGATCGCCGAGGTCGACGACAGCGCCGAGCCCTACCTGACCGCCGACGTCGAGTGGCTGCCCGACCCGGGCGGCCCGGACGAGGTGGCCGATCTGCTGGCCGCCCGGGTGATCGCGGTGTTCCGGCAGTACCTCGGCCTGATCCGGTCCGACCCGGAGGAGATCTCCGAGCAGTTGCCGGAGGACCCGACAGTGCTCTCGCACCTGGTGGCGGCGACCGCGGCGCTCACCGTCGACGACCGGCAACGGCTGCTGGCGATCGACGACACCGCCTCCCGGCTCCGCGCCGAGCTGCGGTTGCTCAACCGCGAGGCGGCTCTGCTGCGTCAGGTGCGGGCGGTTCCGGTGCCGCTGTCGGAGCTGGCGTCCCCGCTGACACCCAACTGAACTCCCCCGGCTCGGGTTCGGGGCGTAGCCCCGGCCACCGCGACCAGCCGGCCAGCAGTGTGTACATGACCGCGGCCCCGAACGCCGGCAGCAGCAGGTTGCCGTGCGGCACCGGCAGCACGCCGAGCAGCCAGTCCACGCCACCGGCACGCAGGTCGGCGGGTTTGCTGAAGGCCTGCCCGGCCGGGGCGGTCGCCAGCAGCCGTTCGAAGGTGGCCAGACCGATCCGCCGTCCCACCTGCCAGGCCACCGGCGCGGCGACCAGGGTGCCGAGCACCGCGGCGAGCAACCCGACCGGGCCGCGCCGTCGTCGCAGCACGAACCACAGGGCGAGGGCCACGAGCAGCCCGAAGGCGAGCCCGAGCAGGCTGAACCAGCCGTCGGCGGCGATCGGCTGCTCCGGTTGCGGCTCGGCGTAGATCGCCCCCTCGGCGGTCTTGAGCACCGGGGTGTCCGGCGCGAGCGCGGCCCAGAGCAGCCCGAGCGGAACACCCAGCGCGGCGAGCGCGAGCACGGCGCCCAGCACCGTCGCCAGGGCACGCAGCGGACGACGCGGTTCGTCGAACCGCAGCTCCAGCGAGCTCCCGTACGCCGCCGAGGGCGGCAGGTGACCCGGACCGAACTCGCCCGGCGCTGTCCCGGACGACGGGTCGGCCTCCGGCGGTGACGCGTCCGGCGTACGGGGTGGCGTGGGTTGGTCGGGCTCGTCGACGGGCCGCTCACGGTCGGGGTTGTCCGGGCTCACCCGATGATCCTCTCAGGCCCGGTGCCCGGCCGGGGCTCCGGTGGCGGCAGACCAGCTCACCGGGCGAACGGCTCCACCATCATCGCGGCGGCCCGCAGCCACGCCTGCCGGGTCTCCGGCTGGAGCTGGTGGTACTCGATCGACGACCCGGTCTCCAGAGCCGGGTCGTACGGTACGACGGCCACGCCCCTGGTACGGGTGGCGAAGTGCCGCTCCAGGTCGTCCTGGAGCGTCGAGCGACCCGGGGTCGGGCAGGAGATGAGGGTGATCGCGTTGTCCGCCAACTCGCCCATGCCCTCCTCGTGCAGCAGGTCGAGCATCCAGTCCGCGCTGAACGCCGCGTCCTCCCGGGGCACTGTGGTCACCACCAGCTGGTCGGCGGCCTGCATCACGGTGCGCCAGTTGGGGCTCTCCACGTTGTTGCCGGTGTCGACGCAGACCACGTCGTGGGTGCGCCGCAGCAGCTCCAGCACCCGTCGGACGGTGAACTGGTCCAGTCGCTGGGCGAAGCGCGGGCTCTCCTCGCCGGCCAGCACGTCGTACGAGCCGTCGGAGGCGTGCCGCAGGTAGTCGTCCAGCCGGTCCAGCAGGGTCGCGCCCTCCAGGATCTCGATCTGGGCCAGGTCGCTGATCAGGTGCCGGATCGTGCGGGCGTGCCGGGCGCTGCCGGCGCGCAGGCCGAGGGTGCCGCGCAACTCGTTGTCGTCCCAGGCCAGCACACCCTTGCCGCGGACACTGCCGACCGTCGCCGCGGCGAGCACTGTGGCGGTCGTCTTGTGCACTCCACCCTTGGGGTTGGCGAAGGCGAACACCCGGGGCGTGCCGAGGTCCCGTTGGAGCACCGCGTTGGCGCGCTCCTGCTCCTGGTCGACGGCCGGTGGGCGCCATTCGACCCGGGCCGGGTAGGGACGTTCGGTGACCGCCAAGCCGACCGCCGGGGCGGGTGGTGGCGGGACGGGCACGGCGACCGGCGGCGGGGGCGGGGGCGGCGGGGCGACCGGCGGTGGCGGCGGGGCGACCGGCGGGGCGGCCGGGTAGCCGGTCTCCGGCTGGTAGCCGGTCTCCAGCAGGGCGTACCGCGATTCCACCGGCGGGTCGCCCGGTCGGTAGCCGTTGTCCAGCAACGCGTAGCGCGACGGGACCGGGTCGGGGCCGAGTGCCGGCGGCTCGGGCTCGGCCCGGTACGCCGGCTCGGCCCGGTAGTCCGGCTCGGCCCGATAACCCGGCTCGGCCCGGTACGCCGGGTCCGCCCGATAGTCCGGCTCGGCCCGGTAGCCGGGCGTCGCGCGGTAGTCCGGCTCGGCGCGGTAGCCCGGCTCGGCCCGGTAACCCGGCTCAGCGCGGTAGTCCGGCTGCTCGGTCCGGTACGCCGGCTCCGCTCGATAGTCCGGCTCGGCCCGATAACCCGGCTCGGCCCGGTACGCGGGCTCGGCCCGGTAGTCCGGCTCGGCCCGGTACGCGGGGTCGACCCGGTAGGTCGCCTCGGCCCGGTAAGCAGGCTCCGCGCCGTACGACAGGTCGGCCGGATGCCCGATGGCAGGTGCCCGCCCGGCGTAGCCGTTGGGGGCCGCACGCCGTGGCAGCGGGTCCGGCGGCGGTTCCTCGCCACGCGGCTCCGGCTCGGTCTGCTCCGCGCCGCGACCGCCCAGCCGGGCACGGTCCAACAACGCACGCCACCGCGGCGCTGGTTCGGCCGGCCGGCCCCAGCCGGTCTCACTGCCCTCCACGGCCCGCCCTCCCAGCGCCATCGATCTCTGTCTGACAGGCTACGAACCCAACCCTATTCGGACCACACCTCAGAGCGCACACCAGCCGGCGCAGATCACGACGACGGCGATGGCGTCAACGGCTCGGTGAGGCTGGCGTCCGGCGAGGTGGTGACACTCGGCGGCGTCGACTCGGTGGGCTCCGGCGTCGACGGTGCGGGTGACGGAATCGTCACGACTGGTGCGGGTTCCGACGATTCGCCCACGGAGGCCGACGGCGCCGGGGCGCTGATCATCGGCGCTGGCCGTTCGGACCGGGTCGGTACGGGGCTCGGCCCCGTGTCGGCCGGCGGACGCACCACGTCACGCTGCTCCGGCAGGGGTGGCGTGAAGACCGTCCGGTCCAGCCGGTAGACCTCGGGGGCGGGGTCGACCGCCCGTACGTCCGGCCGGGCCGCCACACCGCGCAGCGCCACCGGCGTCGCGCGAACCACCGCCGCGTAGACGCAGGCGCAGCCGGTGCGGTACGCGGCCGCCTCGGCGGCGGCCACCTCGGCGCCGCTGACGTACTGCTCCCGCAACTCCCGCTCGCCAACCCCGTCGCCGTCGACGGCGGCGGCCCTGGCCCGGTAGTCGGCGGCCTCGGTCTCCTTGCGGGCCGCCACCTGCTCCATGCCGGCGACCACGTCGTCGGGCACCCGCAGCGCGGGGATCCTGACGATCTCGGTCTGCCGGCCGGGCAGCGGAACCCGCCCGAACACGGTGGAGACCCCCACGTCGCCGAGCACCGTCGCCAACCGCTGCGGAGGCAGGTACGCGTCGAGCGTGACCAGCGCGTACGTCCCGCCCTCGGCGGCCGGGGCGGACGCGGGCAGCGCCGCCAGGTCGGCCGCGGCGGACCGCAGGTAGCCGGGGACGGAGTCGCCGTCGGCAACGCCGACCCGGGTGACCTCGCCGACAGTCCGGTCGCCGACCGGGCTGTCGTCGACGGCCCAGACGGCGGTGCCCAACACGGCCGCCGCGGAGAGCACAGCGGCCCAACTGAGCACGCCGGAGCGCGCCGACCGGTCGCCCAGCCGGGCCACCGCCCGGGTCAGCGGCGGCAGCAACCGCTGGTCCAGCTGCCGCAGCAGGTTGCCGGCGCGCACGGGCGGGATCCCCTCTGTGAAACGGTGTCGGGCGGTCGCCGCTCAGTCACGCAGGATCTGAAGCGCACGTTCCAGGTCGTCAGGGTAGTCGCTGACGAACCGGACCTCGTCCCCCGTTCGGGGGTGCACAAAGCTCAGTTCGCGGGCGTGCAGCCACTGTCGGGCCAGGCCGAGACGGGCCGAGAGGGTGGGATCGGCGCCGTAGGTGAGGTCACCCACACAGGGGTGCCGCAGGGTGGAGAAGTGCACCCGGATCTGGTGGGTCCGGCCGGTCTCCAGCCGGACGTCGACCAGACTCGCCGCCGGGAACGCCTCCAGGGTGTCGTAGTGGGTGATGCTCGGCTTGCCGCCGGACACCACAGCCCAGCGGTAGTCGTGGGTGGGGTGCCGGTCGATCGGCGCGTCGACGGTGCCCCGCAGCGGGTCCAGGTGACCCTGCACCACCGCGTGGTAGCCCTTGTCGACCTCGCGGTACTTGAACGCCCGCTTCAACGCCGTGTACGCCTGCTCGCTCTTGGCCACCACCATGATCCCGGTGGTGCCCACGTCGAGCCGGTGCACCACGCCCTGGCGTTCGGCGGCGCCACTGGTGGAGATGCGGTGCCCGATCGCGGCGAGCGCGCCGATCACCGTCGGCCCGGTCCACCCGGGGCTCGGGTGGGCGGCCACCCCGACCGGCTTGTCGACCACGACGATGTCGTCGTCGGCGTAGACGACCCGCAGGCCGGGCACCGCCTGCGGCACCACGGTCGGCGGTGCGACCGGGGCGGGCAGCGTGACGTCCAGCCAGGAGCCGGCCTTGACCTTGTGCGAGTTGGGCCGGGCGGAGCCGTCGACCAGCGCGTCCCCGGCGTCGACCAGGGCCGCGGCGGCGGTGCGGGAGAGCCCGAACAGGCGGGACACGGCCTGGTCCAGGCGCATGCCGTCGAGGCCGTCCGGAACCGGAAGGGAACGGTGGTCGCCGCCAGCGGCGAACGCCGAGGTCATGCCCGCTCCCGCTGCTCGGTGCCCGGCGCGGCGGCGTCCGTCGTGGCCGGGGCGCCGTCGCGCCCCGCCCGCCGGCCGTCACGCTGGCGGCCGGTCAGCTCCAACAGGACGGCCAGCAGCACGCCGCAGACCAGCGAGCTGTCCGCCAGGTTGAACACCGGCCAGACCTGACCGTACGGGTCGAAGAGGCTGATCATGTCGACCACGTGCCCGTGGAACGGAGACGGCGCGCGGAAGATCCGGTCGACGAGGTTGCCCAACGCGCCACCGAGCACCAGGCCGAGCGAGACCGCCCAGGGCAGCGAGCGCAGCCGCAGGGCCATCCAGACAATCCAGCCGACCACACCGATGGTGATCAGTGGGAAGACCCAGGTGTGGTCCGCGCCGATGCTCCAGGCCGCACCGCTGTTGCGGGTCAGGCTCAGGTAGACGAACCCGCCGAGCAGCCGGACCGGCTCCCGGTCGGTCAGCGCGGCCAGCGCGAGGTGCTTGGTGACCAGGTCGGCCAGCAGGGCCACCAGGGCGACCCCGGCGAGAATCGCGACGGCCCGGGGCCGGCGGGTGCCGCCGCCCGGATCGGTGCGGCCGGGTTCGGCGGACGGTACTGCGGTCATGCGCTCCCCATCGACAGTCTTGGCGGTGATCTCTCACCGTCTCATCGCCGCCGGGGAACGGACCTCAGCGCCGCTCCTCCAGCTGCTTGCACGTCACACACAGGGTGGCCGACGGGAATGCGGCGAGGCGCTCGACCGGGATCGGGTTGCCGCACCGTTCGCACCAGCCGTAACCACCCTCGTCGAGGCGCTCCAGAGCGCGCTCCACCTGCGTGATCCGTTCCAGAATGCTGTTGGCGAGAGAGATCTCCTGCTCCCGCTCGAGCGTCTTGGTGCCCGTGTCGGCCTGGTCGTCCCCGGCCGAGTCGGTCAGCCGATCGCGCTGCAGCTCGGTGATCTCACTCAGCGTCTGATCGTACTCGGCACGAAGCTCGTCCCGCCGCGCCGCCAGCGCCGCCCGGATCTTCTCGGTCTCCGCCGTGCTGCGGGTGGCCTTCGCCACCGGCTTGCGCCCGGCGGTCCTGGTGTCGGATGGCTTCGCCATGGGTCGCTCCCTAGGCCGGGGAACCGCGCGGTCCGCGGCGCCTGGTCAGGGGGCGCCGACAAAGGCGTCCCCTATGGACGAAAAGGGGCGCACGGCGACGATGGCCGCGCACTCCCGAGGTTGGCAAGAATACGGAACGTACAGGCGTCCGACAACGTGCCGCACCGTCGCACCGTCTAACAGCCCCTAGCCCTGCCTAACTGGGGCAAAGGGAACGCTAGCAGATCAATTGGGCACCTCATCTCCGTACTCACCAAACCATCGGGCCAGACGACCCCGCCGACTGACCGCCCGCAACCGCCGTTCCGCCGCGTCCCGCACCCCTGCGGTCGCCACGATCAGCAGACTGTCGCCGGTCTTCAACCGGGTGTCGGGTGCGGGCACGAAGCCCACGCCGTCGCGCAGCACCAGGGTCACCGACGCGCCGAGCGGAAGGCGCAGTTCGTCGACGTGCACCCCGGCCAGTCGTGAGCCCGGTGGCACCTCCACCTGAAGCAGGTCCGCCCGCATCCGCTCCAGCGGCGCGGTCTCCACGTGGATCTCGGCGGCCTCGGCCGGCGCGGTCACCCGCAACCGGCGGGCGAACGGCCCCAACGTCCCGGTCTGCACCAGCGTGAAGATCACCACCAGCACGAAGACCACGTCGAAGAGCCGCTCCGCACCGGGCACCCGCTCGGAGAGCGGAATGGTGGCCAGCACGATCGGCACCGCCCCGCGCAGCCCGGCCCAGGACAGGAACGCCTGTTCCCGAAGCCCGACCCGGAACGGCAACGCCGAGACGGCCACCGACAACGGTCGGGCCAGGAGCACCAGAGCCAGCCCGGCGACCACCGCGGGCAGCACCGCCGCGTCCAGCCGGCCCGGCGAGGCCAGCAACCCGAGCAGCACGAACAACCCGATCTGGGCGAGCCAGGCCAACCCGTCCGCGAAACCGAGAATCGCCTGCCGGTGCGACAGGCGGGCATTGCCCAGCAACACCCCGGCCACATAGACGGCGAGGAAGCCCGAGGCGTGCAGAACGGCCCCCGCGGCGTACGCCAGCACCGTGATGCCCACCGCGGCGATCGGGTAGAGCCCGGCCGAGGGCAGCGCGGCCCGGCGCAGCGCCCAGGTGCCGGCGACGCCAGCGGCAACGCCCACCGCCGCACCGACGCCCAGCTCGTAACAGACCAGCGCGACCTCGTACCACCACGGGTGCGCGAAACCCCGGTGGGACAGCAGCACCACCAGCAGCACCACCGGGGCGTCGTTCATCCCCGACTCGGCCTCCAGGGTCGCCACCAGCCGGGGCGGCAACCGCAGTCGGCGCAGAGTGGCGAAGACGGCCGCCGCGTCGGTGGACGAGAGCACCGCGCCGTAGAGCAGCGCCAACCGCCAGTCCAGCCCCAGCAGCAGGTGCACGGCCACGCCGACCACCACGATGCTGACGATCACGCCGACGGTGGAGAGTGCGGAGGCCAGCCCGAGCACCGGGCGCAGCGTGGTCCACCGGGCGGTGAGCCCGCCCTCCGCGATGATCACGATCAGCGCGCAGAAGCCGAGAGTCCGGGTCAGCTCGACGTCGTCGAAACGGATGCCCAACCCGCCCTCGCCGATCGCCACGCCCAGAGCCAGGTAGACCAGAAGGCTGGGCACGCCGAGCCGGGTGGAGAGTCGCACCGCGCCGACAGCGACCAGCAGCACTGCCGCACCGAGCAGCAGGGCGATGTCCAACCCGGGAGTCACGGCTGCCTTGCCTGGGCTGTCCTCACTCGGCGGATCCGTCGCGCAGACGGCGCAGCACCTCGGGCAGGTCCGGGCCGGGCCGATCGACGAGGAAGAGCTTGTCCCGGCTGGCCGCGCCGGCGCGCAGCGACACGACGGCCGGCCGGACGCCCAACGCGCCGGCCAACGCCCGCCGGGCGGCCTCGGTGGCCCGCCCGTCGACGGCCGGGTCGTGGACAGCGATCACGAGGGCGGGCCCGTGCGGGCCGTCGAAGCGGCCCCCCACCCGGTCCCGGGAGGCTCCGGGCTTCACCCGTACCGCCACTGTGAGCGTGTCCTGCGCGGGCACCGGCGCCGCTTCAGATCGGACGGGCGTCGGCGAGGAGAGCGGTCGCCGGCGCGCAGTGCGCGCACGGGGTGAAGCCGAGGTCCACGGCCTCGGCGACCGGCAACGTCTCGGGCTGCCAGCCGATCAGGTGGGGGCAGCCGTCCAGGTGGTAACGGGGACGGCCGTCGACGACCTCGACAGCGTCGAGCAGTCGGGCCACCCGGGCCGCCTCGGCGGGCGTGATCTGCTGGGCGGCCGGCTCGTCGACCGCCGCGACCGCCGGGTCGAACACGTCGCCGGTCGACGCCGCGAGGGGCGACGCCGGGCTGACCGGCCGGGCCCGCGCGGGCACCTCGTCCGCCGCACTCACCATCGGCGACGCGTCCTCGACGCGCGGCGGGTCGACCGGGGACACCTCATCGACCGGCGGCACCTCATCGACCGGCGACACATGGTCGACCGGCGGCTCGGGTGGTTGCCGCCACCCGGTGCCGCCGGTACCAAACGTCGTGGGCACGTGCTGGACCGGCACCTCCGGCTCGACCAGCGGCGGCCCGTACGCGACACCCGGTGTGGCCTGGCTGGCCGTACGGGGCGCGTCGGGGTGCCGCCGGTCGGTCCGGCCGGGATCCGCCATGGCGCGGTTGGCGGCTGCCTGGCGGGCCCCCACCACCAACGCCACGGCGGCCAGCAGACTGGCCGCGATGGAGATGACCAACAAGAAGCTGGAGCCACCGGCCAGGCCGAGCACCAGTAGCACCACCGCGACGAGGATGAGCAGAAGACTTGCGACTATCACGGCTCACCCCCGCCGCGTCGAACCGTCCAGGCCGGGCCGGCGACCGTCACCATTGGCGGACAGCGATCGCCGGCCGGTGCTCAGCGTCCGGCTTCGAGGGCGCCGGAGCGCCCGCCGCCGCCGTACGAACCAGCGAGACCCGCTGCGGCCAGCCCGTTGCCGCCAGCGACCCGGCCGGCTTCGGAGCGGGTCATCTCGGCCTCGAGGCCCTGGCCACGACCGTCGAGGTCACGCAGCTGGCTCTCCAGGTACGCCTTGAGCCGGGTGCGGTACTCGCGCTCGAACTGCTTGAGCTCCTCGATGTGCTTCTGCAGCGCCGTGCGCTTGGCGTCCAGGCCGCCCATGGCCTCCTGGTGCCGCTGGCGGGCGTCCCGCTCAAGGGCGTCAGCCTTGGCGCGCGCCTCCCGGGTCACCTCCTCGGCCTTGCCGCGAGCCTCGGACAACAGCTGGTCGGCCTCGCGGCGAGCGTCGGACACGTGGTCGTCGGCGGTGCGCTGGGCCATCATCAGCACGCGCAGGGCCTGCTGCTCACCGTCACCGGTGACGCCGCCGGCCGGGCCGCCGGTCGAGCGGACCTGCTCCAGCTCGGCCTGCATCGCGCGGGCAGCCTGCTCGGCCGCCGACTTGTCGCGCTGCACCCGGTCCAGTTGGGCCTTGACATCGTTGAGCTCCGCCGCCAGTCGGGCGTCGCCGCCGGGGCCGGCGGGGGCGCCGCCACGGCCGCCGCGCTCCACCTGGGCGCGCAGCTCGTTGTTCTCCTCGATGAGACGGGCGAGCTCGCGCTCAACCTCGTCCAGGAAGGCGTCGACCTCCTCCTCGTCATACCCCCGTTTGCCGATCGGCGGCTTTTTGAAGGCGACGTTGTGGACGTCGGCCGGGGTCAGCGGCATCGAAACTCCTCGGGTCAGTTGCGGCCGCGAAAGCGCGTCGGTCATCAGGCAGATGCCCTGATCGACGGCCCTAACACGAACTCCATCAGCACGAACAGGATAACCAGGAGCACAAGGGAGGCCAGGTCGATGCTCACGGTACCAATTCGCAGCGGAGGGATCACACGCCTCAACGCGTTGAGAGGGGGATCAGTGACGCTCCACACGGATTCCAATCCTGCCGATGCTCCACGCCCCGGTTGCCAGCGACGGCCGTACTGCAGGACGGCGCTCAACACGAACCGGGACAGAAGAAGGAGCAGGAAGACATAAAGGATCAGGTACAGCACTTGCAGTAAGATCGACAACACGGTCAGCGACGTCCCTCGGGTCGGGCGGGATCAACTCAGACTGAAAAAGCCGCCCTCAGCGATCTTGGCTTTGTCCTCTGCGGTGACCTGGACGTTAGCCGGTGAGAGCAGGAACACCCGATTGGTCACGCGCTCGATCGTACCGCGCAGGCCGAACGCCAGCCCGGCGGCGAAGTCCACCAGACGGCGGGCATCCGCCTCATCCATCTCGGTGAGATTGATGATCACCGGGACACCGTCGCGGAAGTGCTCACCGATGGTGCGCGCCTCCCGGTAGGTGGTGGGGTGCAGCGTGGTGATCTGGTAACGCTGCTCCTCCTCGGGCAGAGCCCGCTCCCGCGACGTGACCTGCGGCGCGAGGGCCAGGTTGTCCCGAGTGTGGTAGGTCAGCGCACCGGAGGTCTCGCCCGCCGACGACCGGGTGATCGACCGGACGCTGGACCGCTCGATCCGCTCCGGCCGCTCACCGTCGCCGCGCTCGGACTCGCTCAACCGCGCGCTCGACCGCTCGGAGAGTCGGCCCCGCCCGCTGTCGCGCGGCCGGGGAGCCGGCGGCTCCTCGGCGTCGTCCTCGTCGTCGTCGGCGAACTCCTCGGCGTACCGGCTCTGCCGGTACCGCGAGTCGCGGTAGCCACCCTTGTCGTAGCCACCGTCGTCGTAGGCCCGCTCGTCGTCTTCTTCGACCAGACCGAGCCAGACCCCCGCCTTGCGCAGTGCACCCATCCCGCGCCCTTCCGTCCGCCGTGCGGCACGCGCCCCCGTGCCATGTCGCCCGTCGCGAGTGGACAACCATGCCCATCGGACCGGAACAGCAATCCCCCCGGCGCGCGATTCGCGTCGCGCGCCACGACCCCCGACCGGGAGACGCCCGCCCCTGAAACAACACTGATGTAATTTGCTTGTCTCGCGGTCAGGCTACCGCAGCGTGGGACGCATTCCGAGCAACGCGCTACCGACGCGGACATGTGTCGCGCCGTAACGGATCGCTATTTCGAAATCCCCGCTCATACCGGCGGACAGCGCGGTGGCTCCCGGGTGGACAGACCGAAACGCGTCGGCGACCTCCGCGAGCCGGGCGAACGCCCGCTCCGGCTCCCATCCCAGCGGAGCGACAGCCATGAGGCCGACCAGACGCAACCCCGGCGCGTCGGCGACCGCCTCGGCCACCGGCTCCAGACCGGCGGCCGGATCCGCCGAGCCGGGCAGGGCGCCGCCCCGGGCCGCGTCGCCGTCGATGCTCACCTGGATCAGAGCGTCGAGCGGCTCCTGCCGGTCCGCTGTCGCGGTTGCCAACGCCCGGGCCAGCCGGACACTGTCGACGGAGTGCACCACGTCGGCGTAGCGGACCACCGAACGGGCCTTGTTGCGCTGCAACTGGCCGATGAAGTGCCAGCGGGGACGCACCCCGGCGGCAGCCACCTCGGCGGCCTTGCCGGCTGCCTCCTGGTCGCGGTTCTCCCCCATGTCGGTCACCCCGAGCCCGGCCAGCGCCAACACGTCACTGGCCGGGTAGGTCTTCGTCACCGCGATCATGGTCACCTCGGCCCGGTCCCGGCCGGCCTGCGCGCAGGCGTCATCGACCCGGGACCGAACCTGGGCCAGACCGGCCGCGAGTTCGGCGTGCCGATCTGGCCCTACCGTGGCTGAACTGTCGGTCATCGGCGGTGCTCAGGACCCGTTCTTGAGGAAGTCGGGAACGTCCACGTCGTCGAAGAGCACGCGACGCGGCGACTGGGCCGGAGCCGGGTTGGTGGCCGGCGCAGGCGCCGGGGTGCTCTGCGGTGCCGGCTGGTTGGTGTTGGTCTTGCGGGTCGGCTCGGCCGCCTTGTACGCGGGCGTGCCGCCGTCGAAGCCCGCCGCGATGACAGTCACCCGCACCTCGTCACCGAGCGCGTCGTCGATGACGGCGCCGAAGATGATGTTGGCGTCCGGGTGAGCCGCGTCGGTGACCAGCTGGGCGGCGTCATTGATCTCGAACAGGCCCAGGTCGGAGCCGCCGGCGATGGAGAGCAGCACGCCCCGCGCGCCGTCCATGCTCTGCTCCAGCAGCGGGCTGGAGATGGCCGCCTCGGCCGCCTCGACCGCGCGGTTCTCGCCGCGGGCGCTGCCGATGCCCATCAACGCGCTGCCGGCGCCGCTCATCACGCTCTTGACGTCGGCGAAGTCCAGGTTGATCAGACCCGGGGTGGTGATCAGGTCGGTGATGCCCTGCACACCCGAGAGCAGCACCTGGTCGGCCGTACGGAACGCGTCCATCATGCTGATGTTGCGATCGCCCAGGGCCAGCAGCCGGTCGTTCGGGATGACGATCAGCGTGTCGCACTGGTTGCGGAGCTCGTCTATCCCCGTCTCGGCCTGCACCTGGCGGCGCTTGCCCTCGAAGGAGAACGGCCGGGTCACCACGCCGATGGTCAGCGCGCCGAGCTTGCGGGCGATGTTGGCCACCACGGGCGCGCCGCCGGTGCCGGTGCCGCCGCCCTCGCCGCAGGTCACGAAGACCATGTCGGCGCCCTTGAGCACCTCTTCGATCTCGTCGCGGTGGTCCTCGGCGGCGTTCTTCCCGACGTCCGGGTTGGCCCCGGCCCCCAGGCCGCGGGTCAGCTCCCGACCGACGTCGAGCTTGACGTCGGCGTCGCTCATCAGCAGCGCCTGCGCATCGGTGTTGATCGCGATGAACTCGACGCCCTTGAGCCCAACCTCGATCATCCGGTTGACGGCGTTGACGCCGCCACCCCCGATGCCGACGACCTTGATGACCGCCAGGTAGTTGTGCGGAGGTGTCATCTCCGGTCCTTTCCTTCGAGATTGGCTTCGGCCGACCGGTTACGGCGTGGCCAGACCAGCGGCCGACGACAGCTGTCTCCAACGAGGATCAGGGGTGAACCCTAACCCTCTACTAGAGGCTTACAGTTATGTCAACCACTGAAGCTCTTCGGGGCAACGTAAGCGCCACCGCGCCATGAGCCAAGGACCCGGGCGGCGTGTCGCCGCGCGGAGCGCCACGGGTCACGCCGCGCACGCTCCCTGGTCAACGAAAGGTCACCACATCCGGCGCGCTCACGTCGATCCGGTCGGCGTCCTCGTCGAGCAGCGCGGTGGCCACCCGAGCCTTGTCCGTACCCCGGGTCGCGTCGCCCCAGACCACCGTCCGGTCGCCGCGCAACCGCAGGCTGATCCGGGCCAGCCCCGCAACGTTCACGTCCACCAGCTCCGCGCGCAGCTGCGGCGTCAGCGCGACGAGCACCTCCAGCGCGGCCCGGGTGCCCGGGTCGTCGGCGGCCGGGCGGGCCACAGTCACCTGAGGCAGGTCGCCCGGGCGTCGCTCCACCGTCCGGAACGCCACCCCGCTCCGGTCGATCAGGGCGAACACCTCGCCCTGCGGCACCACCGCCACCGCTGTCCGCTCGGTCACCCGCACCACCAGCGCGCCGGGCCAGTCCCGGGAGACCGCGGCCCGCTCCACCGCCGGCAGCGCACCGACCCGACGGGCGACGGCGTCCAGGTCCACCCGGGCCAGCGGCACGCCGTCCGGCACCCCTGCCGCGTCGTGCACCTGCACCGGGGTGACCAGGTCGGCACCCTCCACGCGCACCTCCCGCACACCGAACAGCCCGGTGCCGAGCACCGTCCAGGCGACCAGCCCGGCCAGGGCGAGCACGCCGGCGGCCACCGCCCACGGCAGCGCCGCACGCATGCGGCGCTGCCGGGCACGGGCCATGAACCGGCGGGTCGAGGGCGGCACCGCGTCGCGGCCCGCCCGGACCAACTGCCACCGCCGGGCCGGACCGCGGCGCGGAGCGCCACCGTCGGCGGCGCTGGTCCGCCCTCGGGCCGGGCCGGGACTCATCCGGCCGTGGGCGCCGAGCCGCCGGGCACGGCAGTGCCACCGAGAGCCGCGCCGTCGCCGCCGGACGTCGCCCCACCCGGCACCGGATCACCGATCGCCGGGGTGGTGGCCACCGGGTCGACGGTCGCTGTCGGTGCCGAGCCGGCCGCACGCTCACCCAGGGCGGCCAGCAGTTCGTCGCCCATCAGCGAGATCGGCGGGGCGCCCATGGTGACCACCACGTCCCCGGCGCGGGCGCGACGGGCCACCTCGATCGGGGCCTGCTCCCACGACTCCACGAAGACCTTGCGGTCGGCGGGCAGATCCACCGCCGCGATCAGTGCCGCCGAGCCCTCGCCGGGCTGACGCAACTCACCCGGCCCGAAGACCTCCAGGAGCACCACCTCGTCGGCGATGGCCAGCGCCTCGGCGATCTCCGCCTGGTTGTCGCGGGTGCGGTACAGCCGGTACGGCTGGAAGACGACGATCAGCCGGCCGTCCCCGGCGACCTCGCGCAACGTCTGGTTCGCCAACGTCATCGAGGTCGGGTGGTAGGCGTACTCGTCGTAGACCAGCACGCCGTCCGCGACACCCTTGCGCTCGAAGCGCCGCCGCACCCCGGGAAAGACCGCCAGCGCGGCCTCCGCCGCCTCCAGCGGCAGTTCCAGCAGGTACGCGGCCAGCACCGCGGCGGCGCTGTTCAGCCCCATGTGCCGGCCCGGCACCGGCAGCCGGAACTCGCCCAGCGACCGCCCGTCGATCGCGGCCAGGTAGCGCACTCCACGCGCGGAGGAGACCATCTCGGTCAACCGCAGGTCGGCGTCGGCGGCCTCGCCGTAGGTGAACACCTGTCGTCCCTCGGACCGCAGGCTCTCGGCCAACCGCCGACCGCCCGGGTCGTCGACGCAGGTGATGATGAACCCGTCCGGGTCGGTGAGGCGGGCGAACTCCACGAACGCCGCCTCCAGCGTCGCGTAGTCGCCGTAGGTGTTCAGGTGGTCCGCCTCGACGTTCGTGATGATCGAGACGTACGGGCGGTAGATGAGGAACGAGCGGTCGCTCTCGTCCGCCTCGACCACGAAGTGCTCGCCGGTGCCGTGGTGGGCGCCCGAACCGACCTCGGAGATCTCCCCGCCGATCACGAAGGACGGGTCCACACCGGCCTGCTGGAGCACCATCGTCACCATCGAGGTGGTGGTGGTCTTGCCGTGCGTGCCGGCGACAGCCACCGCGCGACGGCCGGTCATCGCCGCGGCGAGCGCCTCCGAGCGGTGCAGCACCCGCAGGCCGCGCCGACGCGCCTCGACCAGCTCCAGGTGGTCCTGGGGGATGGCCGACGAGTAGACGACCGTGTCCACGCCGTCGAGGTTGCTCACCTCGTGACTGAGGTGGATGGTGCCGCCGAGCGCCCGCAGGCCGGCCAGCGAGGGCCACTCCCGCAGGTCGCTGCCGGAGACCCGGATACCGCGGGTGAGCAGCAGCCGGGCCACGCCGAGCATGCCCACCCCACCCACTCCGATCAGGTGGACGGCGCCCAGGTCCTCGGCGGTAAGCGTGCCGGCCGGGGTGAACTGCGCGGTCATCGGGCCACCGCCGCCAGCACGAAGGAACGCAGCGCCTCGTCGCCGTCGCGCCGGCCGTAGGACCCGGCCGCGGCACCCATGTTGTACAGCCGCTGTGGATCACGGATGAGGGGGATGACGGTCCGCTCCAGCCAGTCCGGGGTGAGCTCCGCGTCGTCGACCAGCAGCCCACCGCCGGCCTCCACCACGGGCAGCGCGTTGCGCCGCTGCTCCTGGTTGCTGTGCGGGTACGGCACGTAGATCGTGGGCAGCCCGATCGCGGCCACCTCGGCGACGGTCATCGCCCCGCCCCGGGCCAGCATCAGGTCGGCGGCGGCGTAGCCCAGCTCCATCTCGGACAGGTACGGCAGCGTCACGTACGGCACCGGCAGGTCGGTGGGGATCGGCACCGGCTCATTGCGGGCGCCCATCACGTGCAGCACCTGCACGCCGTTGCGGGCCAACTCCTTGGCCGCCCCGGAGACCGCCAGGTTGATGGAGCGGGCGCCGGACGAGCCGCCGGACACGAAGAGCACCGGCAGGTCCGGACGGAGCCCGAAGTGGGCGCGGGCGGCGTTACGCAGCGCGTACCGGTCCAGACCGGCGATGGCGCGGCGCAGCGGCACACCGACGACTGTGGCGTCCCGCAGCGACTCGGCCTGGCTCGGCTGGTTGGGGAAGCCGACGGCCACGTTCTTGGTGAACTTCATGCCCAGCTTGTTGGCCACGCCCGGCGGCACGTTCACCTCGTGGATCACCATGGGCAGCTCGCGGCGCCACGCGGCCAGGTAGGCCGGCACCGAGACGTACCCGCCGAAGCCGACGACAACGTCGGCGCGCACCTCGTCGATCACCTTGCCCGCGGCGCGCGCCGCGGTCCACATCCGACCCGGGGTGCGGACCAGGTTCATGTTGACCGACCGGGGCAGCTGGTACGCCGGAATCTGCCGCAGGTCGTAGCCCTGCGGCGGGATCAGATCGTTCTCCATGCCCCGTGGTGTGCCGAGGCAGGTGATCCGGACGCCCGGGTCGTGTCGGCGCAGGCAGTCGGCGAAGGCGAGCAGCGGGTAGACGTGCCCCCCGGTGCCACCTCCCGCGAGCACCACCGAACGCAGCGGACCCATCAGCGTCTCCTCTCGCTCGCCGTACCACCGCGGCTTCGGTCCTGTCGGACCCCGCGCGGCGCGGCCTGATCGTCATGGCGCCGCTCGCGGGACCGGGGTACGGACCCTCGGCCAGCGGGCGGCGTCGCCGGTCGGCGACGCCGGCCGGGAAGCGGCGGCAACGGGGCCCAGAGTAGTCGGACCCACCGGGCCGGCGGACGGGCATGCAGTGCTCTGGCCGCATCGGGTTCGGCGCGGGCGAAGGACGCCAGCATGCCGATGCCGGCCAACGTCACCACCAGGGCACTTCCACCGTCGGAGATGAACGGCAACGGCAGACCGGTGATCGGCAGCAGCCCCACCACCCCACCGATGTTGATCACAGCCTGGCTGACCAGCCAGGTGGTCACGGCGGTGGCGGCGAGCCGGCGGAACGGGTCGTCGACCCGCCGGGCGATCCGGAAACCGGTGTACGCGAGGACCGCGAAGAGGGTGAGCACCACGACGCACCCGATCACGCCCAGCTCCTCGGCGATGATCGCGAAGATGAAGTCGTTGTGCGCCTCGGGGAGCCAGTCCCACTTCAGGCTGCCCTTGCCCAGCCCGACACCGAACCAGCCACCGTGCTCGATGGCCAGCCGCCCCTGGTAGAACTGGAGGCAGTCGTTGAGTTTGCAGGTCTCCGGGTCCGGTGGATTGAAGAACATGTCCAGTCGGGCGAGGCGGTAGTTGTCAGCGCCGCGCTCGCCGGAGCCGGCGCCCAGTGAGGCCACCGCCACGAGCAGGCCGATCCCGACCAGCCCGGCCGCGGCCAGGGCCCCGAAGACCCGCATCCGCACCCCGGCGGCCCAGAGCAGGCCCACGACCAGGGCCAGCAGGCAGAGCATCGTGCCCGTGTCGTTGTAGCCGACCAGGACGAAGAGCAGGCCGACCACCGGGAAGAGCGGGGTGGCCAGTTCGCGCCACCACCCGAGCGCGGCGCCCTTGCGGGCGACGAGGTGCGCACCCCAGAGCACCATCGCGAACTTGGCCAACTCGGAGGGCTGTAGCTGGATCCCGCCGACGAACAGCCAGTTCAGCCGGGCCTCGACCGGCCCGAAGCTGGCCGACTCCTGCTTGGTCAGGCGGGCGATCGCGACCAGCAGGTTGAGCACCACCAGGAGGGCGACCGAGGCGAACAGCAGCGGCCGCCCCAGCGAGCGGTAGGTGCTGGCCGGCAGGCGCTGGCAGACCCAGAACGCGCCGATGCCGATCACCGCGAAGATGGCCTGCTTGGTCACCGAGGCCGAGGCGTTGCCGTCCTCGGCGTAGTCCTTCACGCTGGTCGCCGAGAAGACCATGGTCAGCCCGATCAGCAGCAGCAGGCCGGCGCAGGACAGCAGCAGGTAGTAGGAGGTCAGCGGCCGGTCCAGCAGGCCGCGCAGCGCGGCGAGCCCGCCGGCCGCGTCGAAGCCGCGCGGCGGTGTCGGCGCTACGGCCTCCGGCCCGCGTCCCGCCGCCCCGGGCTCCCGTGCCCCGGGTTCGCGGGCTGCCGCGCCGCGCTCCGAACCGCGCGCCCCGGCAGCCACCGGTGTACGCGCCGCGCTCGGCGACCGTCGCGGTCGTCCGACAGTCTCATCCTCGGTGCCGATTTCCTCCCCCACCCCGACATCATCACCGCTGAACACGCCCCACCGCCCCACAACGCCTCACCGGGCGTGTCGAACCCGCCCCGACGCCGCCTTCCTGAGTCGATCTTGCACTTTGTGCACCGGCAAAACGCCCATAAGAGGACGTTCCGCCAGCCGAAAGTGCAAGATCGACGGGATGAGGGGGTGGGGCGCGGGGCGCCGGTCCTGCGGGTCAGGTCATGTTGGCGAGGAACTCGCTGTAGAACAGGCCCAGGGCGATGGCCACACCGATGCCGGCGATGATCCAGAAGCGCACCACGATGTTGACCTCGCTCCAGCCGGCCAACTCGAAGTGGTGCTGGAGCGGGGACATTCGGAACACCCGTTTACCGGTGGTCTTGAAGGAGATGATCTGGATCACCACGGACATCGTGATGATCACGAAGAGCCCGCCGATGATCGGCAGCAGCAGGATGGTGCGGGTGGACATCGCCATGCCGGCGATCAGACCGCCCAGCCCCAGCGCCCCGGTGTCGCCCATGAAGATCCGCGCCGGGGAGGTGTTCCACCAGAGGAAGCCCACACAGGCTCCCGCCGCCGCCCCGGCGATCAACGCGATCTCCAACGGGTCGCGGACCTCGTAGCAGTACGGCTGGGTGTAGTTCGGGTCGGCGCACCAGTGCCGGTACTGCCAGAACGCGATCAGCGCGTACGCGGCGAGCACCATCACCGACGCGCCGGTGGCCAGGCCGTCCAGGCCGTCGGTGAGGTTGACGCCGTTCGTCGCGGCCATCACCACGAAGATGAAGATGATCACCGCGCCGACCTTGCTGACCTCCAGGAAGTCGATGTCCCGGATGAAGCTCAGCGTGGTGCTGCCCACCGTCTCGGTGTTTGTCGCCAGGCCCGAACCGTTTGTCATCGTGCTCGGGAACCACAGCGCGATCACCCCGAAGACCGCACCGACCAGGATCTGCCCGAGCAACTTCCCGCGCTTGTTCAGCCCGGCGCTGTTGCGCTTGCGCACCTTGAGGAAGTCGTCGAGGAAACCCACAGCGCCGGAGAAGACCATCAGCCCCAGCAGCACCAGCGCGGTGATGGTTGGCTCCACCTGGGCGATCTGCTGGTCCGGCAGGCTGGTCAGGGCGAGGTGCCCGGCCACGTACGCGATCACAGTGGCCAGGATGAAGACCACGCCACCCATCGTGGGCGTGCCCTTCTTGCCCTGGTGCATCGCGGGGCCGTCCGACCGGATCGGCTGACCGGCCTTGAGCCGGGTGAACAACTTGATCGCGATCGGGGTGCCGAACAGCGAGACGAGGAAGGCCACCCCGACGGCGACGATGACCGCCCTCATCGGGTCGGCTCCCCACCGGCGTCGGCGCGCAGTGCGTCGGCCACCTCCCAGGTCCGGTACCGGGAGCCCTTGACCAGGACGACGTCACCCGGTCGTAGCTCGCTGCGCAGCACCTCGACGGCCGCCGCCTGATCGGTGAGCAGCACCGACTCTCCTCCCCAGTTTGCTACCGCTGTCGCGCCTTCGTGGATCGGCGCGGCCGGCTCACCCACCACGAGCAGCCGGTCGACACCCAGCTCGGCCGCGAGTTGGCCGACCTCGGCGTGGCCGTCGTACTCGAACGGGCCCAGCTCGGCCATGTAACCAAGCACCGCGACGGTACGCCGCCCCTGGCCCATGCTCGCCAGCGCCCGCACCGCCACCGCCATCGAGGCCGGGTTCGCGTTGTACGAGTCGTCGATCACGGTCACCCCGTCGGGGCGGTCGAAGACGTCCATCCGTCGGGTCGAGACCAGCCCCAGCTCGCCGAGGGCCGTGGCCAGCTCGGCCAGCGGCATGCCCAGCTCCCGGGCGACCGCCGCCGCCGCGAGGGTGTTCCAGACCTGGTGGCGGCCGGCCAGTCGGAGCCGCACCGGCGCGCGCCCCTCCGGGGTGACAAGGGTGTACGACGGGTGACCCCGCTCGTCGAGCGTGACGTCCTCGGCACGCACGTCGGCGTCGGGCGCCTCGCCGTAGCGGACCACCCGGGCCTGAGTGCGGCCCGCCATCGCGTCCACCAGTGGGTCGTCGGCGTTCAGCACGGCCAGCCCGTCCGGCGGCAGCGCCTCGACCAGCTCGCCCTTGGCCACGGCGATGGCGTCCTGCGAGCCGAACTCGCCGATGTGCGACGTGCCGACGTTGAGCACCACGGAGATCCGGGGCGGCACCAGCTCGCACAGGTAACGGACGTGCCCGATCCCGCGCGCGCCCTTCTCCATCACCAGATAACGGGTGTCCGGGTCGGCCCGCAGGGCGGTGTACGGGTGCCCCAGCTCGTTGTTGAACGAGCCGGGTGGCGCCACAGTGGCCCCGAGCCGGGAGGTGAGCTGCCCGATCAGGTCCTTCGTGGTGGTCTTGCCGGACGAGCCGGTCACGCCGATCACGGTCAGCCCGGTCAGCCCGGTCAGCCGGTCCACCGCCGCGCGGGCCAGTCGGCCCATCGCGGCCAGGGCGTCGTCGACAAGCACCATCGGCACCCCGGGCACCTCTCGGCTGCCGAGGACCGCCACCGCGCCGGCCTGGATCGCGGTCGCCGCGTAGTCGTGTCCGTCGACCTTCTCCCCCGGGAAGGCCACGAAGAGCGAGCCGGGCCCCACCTTGCGCGAGTCGAACTCCACCGAACCGGTCACTGTGGCGGCCGGGTCGGCGGCCACCAGCCGCCCGTCGACCGCCGCGGCCACCTCGGCCAGGCTCAGCGTGATCACCGCTGACCCGCCAGGTCCCCGAAGCGGGCCCGCAGCGCCTCGGCCAACTCGATGCTGTCGTCGAACGGAAGCACCTGACCCGCCACCTCCTGGCCGCGCTCGTGGCCCTTGCCGAGCAGCGCGATCACGTCGCCGGGCTCCGCCAGCCGTACCGCCTCGTCGATCGCGGCGCGGCGGCCCGCCACCTCGATGATCCGGGCGGCCGTGCCGGCCCGGTACGCCCCGGCCAGCACCTCGGCGCGAATCTCCCCCGGATCCTCGGTGCGCGGGTTGTCGTCGGTCACCAGCACCACGTCGGCTCCCTCCGCCGCGGCGGCGCCCATCACCGGCCGCTTGCCCCGGTCCCGGTCCCCACCGGCGCCGATCACACAGATCAGTCGGCCGGCGCTCAACTCACGCAGTGCGGCAAGCGCGGCCACTATCGCGTCCGACTTGTGGGCGTAGTCGACCACCCCGCGCACCGGCGCGGCGACGTCGACCAGCTCCAGCCGGCCCGGGACGCCCCCGCAGGCAGCCACACCGGTCGCAGCGGTCACCGGGTCCACCCCGGCGCCGACGAGTGCGGCAATGGCCAGCAGCGCGTTGGCCACGTTGTGCCGGCCGGGCAGCGCGACACCGGCGGACACCGCCACGCCGTCCGGGCCGTGCGCGGTGAACCGCTGCGCGTACCCCTCGCCGCCCACACCGTCGGCCCACCAGGTAGCGCCCTGGTCACCGGCCGCCGAGTAGGTGACGGTGGTCGGCTTGAGCAGCGGTTTCAACGCCGGGTCGTCGTGGTTGAGCACCTCGACCGCGCAGCGCCCGTCGAAGAGCTGGGCCTTCGCGGCGAAGTAGTCGTCGCTGTCGGCGTGGAAGTCCAGGTGGTCGGAGCCGAAGTTTGTGTAGCCACCGACGGCGAACCGGACCCCGCCCACCCGGCCCATGGCCAGCGCGTGGCTGGAGACCTCCATGACCACGGCGGTGACCCCACGCTCGCGGGCGGTGGCCAGCATGGCGTGCAGGTCGGTCGCCTCGGGGGTGGTGCGCACACTGTCGATCACCAGATCACCGAGGCGGGTCTCCACAGTCCCGACCAGCCCGGTGGTGTGCCCGGCGGCCCGCAGCCCCGACTCGATCAGGTACGCGGTGGACGTCTTGCCCGCGGTGCCGGTCACCCCGATCACTGTGAGGTCGGCGGTCGGGTCGCCGTACACGGCCGAGGCCAGCTCGCCGAGCACGGCGCGCGGGTCGGGCACCACCAGGGCGGGCAGGCCGGTTCCCGCCGCCAACTCCGCACCGGCCGGGTCGGTCAGCAGCGCCACGGCACCCGCCTCGACGGCACCGGCGGCGAACTCCGCCCCGTGCCGACGGGCACCGGGCAGCGCCGCGTACAGGTCGCCGGGGCGAACCTCCTGGCTGGCGTGGGTGACCCCGGAGACGACCACCGCGGCGGCGTCCGCCGGAAGGTCGACGGCGAGCCGGACGGCGAGATCACCGAGCCGGACTCCGGTCACGGTACGTGGACGTGGATTGCCGGGCACGGCGTCAGACCCTACCCGGTCGTCCGGTTCCGGCCGCACAGCCGCCCCGGTGGTTCGTCGGCACTCACCGATGATGTCCCGCCACCGCTGCTCAGCGCGGATAGACCACGAACTTGGGCGCGGATCCGCCGGTCGAGGGTGGCACGCGGTAGTGACGCAGAGTGAACTGCATCATGTCGCGGAACGCTGGATTGGCGATCGCCGCACCCCCGCCGTTGGGCGCGTACACGAAGACCGCGATCACGTAGCGGGGGTTCTCGGCGGGGGCCATGCCGATGAAGGAGGACACCTTGTCGGGCTCTATCTTGCCGTTGACCAGCCGCGATCCGGTGCCGGTCTTGCCGGCGACCCGGTAGCCGGGGACGGCCGCGGTGACTCCGGTGGCGCCGTCGACGGTGGTGACCGCCTCCAGCATGGTGCGCAGGGCCGCCGCGTTCTGCGGGCTGAGCACCGACCGGGTGACCGGGGCCGGCGCGGGGGTGCGCTTGCCGTCCGGGCCGATCACCTCCTTGACCAGGTGCGGCTGCACGTACGTGCCGTTGTTGGCGATCGCGGCGTACGCGGCGGCCATCTGCAACGGCGTGGCGTCGACGCTGTGCCCGATGGGCACCGACCCACGCGACGATCCGCTCCACTCGTCGGCCGGCAGCAGTCGGCCGCTGGCCTCCCCGGGCATCCCCTCGCCGGTGGGCTTGCCCAGCCCGAACCGCTTCTGGTAGTCGATCAGCCGGTCCCGGCCGAGCTTCTCGGCGATCGTGATGGTGCCGACGTTCGACGAGTAGGCGAGCATCCCCGGCACGCTCATCCGCCTGCCGTTGGCCGGATGGGTGTCGGAGAACCAGGTGTCGCCCATCTTGATGTTGTTGGCGATCGGCAACGTGGTGTCCGGCGTGATCACGCCCTCCTGCAACGCCGCGCCGTAGGTGATGGCCTTGTGCACCGAGCCGGGGTCGACCACGAAGCTGGTCGCGGCGTCCTCCCGGGCCACCGGGTCGCTGGGCGTCGGCTTCGCCGCGTTGTACGTCGGGTTGCTGGCCTGGGCCAGCACCGCGCCGGAGGGAATCTCCATGACCACTGCCGCGCCGGTGCCGCCCGGCGCCTTGGCCATGCCCGCGCTGAGGATCTGCTGGGTTCGGAACTGAAGGTCGCGGTTGAGGGTGAGAGCGAGCGAGCTGCCCGGCTTGGCCTGAGTGGTCCGGCTGTAGCCACCGGGAATCGGCGCGGCGAGGTCGCCGAGGCCGGCCTCGTACACCCGTTTGCCGTCCTGACCGGCGAGCACGTCGTCGTAGCGGGCCTCCAGCCCCTCCAACCCGACCATGTCCTGACTGGTGAAGCCGATCAGGTTGGCCGCCAGGTCACCACCGGGCACCTCACGGCGCTCGTCGCGGTGCACCCCGATGCCGGACAGTTCCAGCGCCTGCACCCGCTTGGCGGTGGAGATCTCCACTCCCCGCGCCAGGTACACGAATCGGGACGGCTTGCCGTCCTCCAGCTTGCGGGGCTTCATCTGCTCGACGAGCTTCGACACCGCGATGCCGAGCAGCGGGGAGAGCGCCTTGGCGACGGCGGCCGAATCCTCCACCTCGGTCGGGTCGGCGTACACGTACCGTGCCTCGACACTGCGGGCCAGCGGCGCGCCGGTGCTGTCGTAGATCGCGCCCCGCGGCGCCGGCAGCTCGACGGTGCGGAGCCGGTCGCTGATGCCGCCCCCGGCGTACGCCGGAGCGTCGACCGTCTGGAGGAAGATCAGCCGGATCCCGATGGTGGCGAAGAGCGTCAGGGCGAGCACTGTGCCCAGCCGCAGCCGCAGCCGCGAGTCGGCCAGCTTCGGCGGGCGTCGTGGTTTGCGCGCGGGCCGCCGGGCCGCCGGTCGGTCGGTGCGCCGCGGCGCGCGTGGTGTGGTCCGGCGACGCGGCGGCGGCTCGTCGCCACCCGGGCCACGGGGGGTACGCGGCACGACGGTGCGCACCACCCCGCCGCGTCCGGCGGCCGGAGCGTCGCGCCGGCCGGCCCGGGCGGCGGCCCGACCGCCGTCGAGCACCTGCAACGCAGGCCGGAACGGGTCACCGGACCGGGTGCTGCGGGGCGTACGCCGCTGCTCGGCGCCCTGACCGCGTGCCGGCGTGCCGCGCTCCTCGCGGACGGTCCGGCCCCTCGGGGTGTACGCCCGGGCGCCGGAGATGCCCCCGATGCCCGGCTCGCCGGTGCGTGGCTCGCCGTCGGCGGCCCTGGCGTCACGTGCAGAACCGCGCCGGGACCCCGTAGGGTCCCGGCGCGGCTCGTCCGACCTTGGTGACACCGGTCAGCCTCCCGCACCCTGGCTCGTCACCGACGGCTGGCCGTTCGCCGGCTGCGGCACACCGATCGTCTTGCCGTCCGGCAGCCGGATGTAGCCCGGCTCCCCGGCGTCGACCAGGCCCAGCCGCTTCGCCTCGGCGGTCAGGTTGCCCGGCGCCTCGGCGTCGGCGATCTGCTTGTCCAGTTGCTGCTTCTCCAGGTCCAGTCGAGCCTGCTGCTGCTGCAACCGCTCCAGCCGGAACGCGTTCTCATTGATCTTGGTGTTGACCGCCAGGATGCCCAGCACCCCGCCGACCACCAGCACCACGATCAGCGCCGCGAACGGCGCACGCGGCACCGAGATCGGCGGCGGCGGCGCCACCCGCAGCCGCGGCGGCCGGGCACTGGTGGCGCTGGCGGCCTTCTCGACCGGTCGCAGTGCTGCGGTGCCCTGAGTCGGGAACTCGCGCGCCCCCCGGGCGCGAGTCTCCCCCTGCCGATTCGTTCGATCGATGCGTGACGTACCGTTACCGAGGCGCGGAGCCCGCTCCGCCGCGGTCCGGCCCCCCGACCGCGGTGCGCGCTGCCCGCCGCCGGTGACGTCCCGGCGGTCGCGCTTGTCAATGCTCATGTCCCTCCCCCTCAACGTCCGTCCCTCTAGCCGTCCCGGTGCCCCTGACCCCCCACGGATCAGGCGGACCCCGTGCCCGGTTGGTGCATTCCCTTCACCCGTCGGCGAGACCGTTCGCGGTCGGTCCGCCCCTGCTCTGTCGCGTTCGGATCGAGTCGCTCCGCGGCCCGCAGCCGCACCGAGGCGGCCCGCGGGTTCACGGCGACCTCCGCCTCCCCCGGCAGTTCGGCGCCCCGGCTGAGCAGCCGGAACGTCGGACCGGACCCGGGGAGCTCGACCGGGAGGTCAATCGGGCCCTTACTGCGGACCCGGTCCGTGAGGGCCGCCTTGGTGAGCCTGTCCTCCAGCGAGTGGTAGGACAGGACCACCATGCGACCGCCCACGGTCAGTGCGTCGAGTGCAGATGGCAACGCTGTCTCCAGCGCTGCCAACTCTCTGTTTACCTCGATCCGTAAAGCCTGAAACGTTCTCTTTGCCGGGTGCCCACCCGTTCGTCGGGCTGGTGCCGGAATGGAATCCCGAACCAGCTCCGCCAGCAGCGCGGACGAGGTGATCCGGGCCCGCTCCCGCTGCCGGATGATCGCCGAGGCGATCCGGCCGGCGAACTTCTCCTCGCCGTAGACCCGCAGCACCCGGGCCAGGTCCGGATGCGCGTACGTGTTGACCACCTCTTCGGCGGTAACCCCCCGGGTCTGGTCCATCCGCATGTCCAACGGCGCGTCCTGGGCGTAGGCGAACCCTCGGTCGGGCGCGTCCAACTGCAACGACGAGACACCCAGGTCGAACAGGATCCCGTCGATGGCCGGATAGCCCAGCCGGTCCAGTACGTCCGGCAACTCGTCGTAGACGGCGTGCTCCAGGTGCACCCGGTCGGCGAACCGGGCCAGCCGGACCCGCGCGTGAGCGAGCGCCTCGGTGTCCCGGTCGAGCCCGATCAGGACCGTCTCCGGATGCGCCTCGAGCACCGCCTCCGCATGCCCGGCCAGACCGAGCGTCGCGTCGACGTGGACCGTCCGGCCGCCTCGACCCAGCGCGGGGGCCAGCAGCTCGAGACACCGCTCGAGCAGCACCGGCACGTGCGTGCCGCGCAACTCCCCCATGATGACCCCCACTGGTTGAAACGTCCGTTCTTCTCGTGCGCCTGTCGTCGGACGGCGCTGCCGTCGTACCGCCAGATCCCCATCCGCTCCCGCCTGACACCGGACCGTCGCCCAATGACTGGATCGTGCGCCTGGCACCGGGGAAGTGATGCCAGGAACTCGAAAGCGGCTGGAGATCTCGCAGTACGTCGGGCGCCGTTACCGCCCTACAGACCGCCGGGCAGCACCCCCTCCTCGATGTCGGCGAAGTCGTCTTCGCTCTCGGCGAGGTAGGTCTCCCAGGCGACCTTGTCCCAGATCTCCACCCGCGTGCTCGCGCCGATCACCACCAACTCGCGGTCCAGCGCGGCATAGGCCCGCAGGTGAGCCGGAATGGTCACCCGGCCCTGCTTGTCCGGAACCTCGTCGTGCGCGCTGGCGAAGAAGACCCGGCTGTAGGCCCGGGCCGCCTTGTGGGTCATCGGTTGTGCGCGCAACTGCTCCGCGATCCGCTGGAACTCAGGGGTCGGGAAGACGTAGAGGCAGCGCTCCTGCCCTTTGGTGACCACGACACCCCCCGCCAGCTCATCCCGGAACTTGGCCGGAAGGATCAACCGGCCCTTTTCGTCCAGGCGCGGAGTGTGGGTGCCGAGAAACATCGGCCCAACCCCCTCGCCCTTGAGCGGCGTTCGCGGCGCCGCTGACCCCCCGGGCCGGTGAGCCCTCCCGGCCTCACCATTGGTCCCCACTCTACTCCACTTCCCTCCACCCGCAACCAAATTCGCCCGCGTGGCGCGCCTGACCCGGGGGCAAAACCGCACGTCACAGGGGGTGGAGCGGAGTGGAGGGCTTCAGCCGCCCCTCGGCGTGGTCCGCTTTCCGACATTGATCGACTCCGTCCGGGGGACGCCGACCCGGCCGCCCGCACGGTCACCACGGCCGAACGGTTCACCGTCGGCGGCGATCTGGCGAGGCCGGCGGTCCGGTAACCTCGCTCGCGTGACGGACGCGAAAATGCCCCTACGGGCCAAGGTGGCCAGCTCCGTGTCACGGACCGCCGCGGCGCTCTCCCGGGCGGCCGGCCGTGGCGACGGTTCAGTGATCGGCGGGTGGATCGGCCTCAAGATCGACCCGGACCTGCTCGCCCACCTGTCGGCCGGGCGCGCGATCGCGCTCGTCTCCGGCACCAACGGCAAGACCACCACCACCCGGTTGACCTCCGCCGCGGTCGGCGTGCTCGGCCGGGTCGCCACCAACTCGTTCGGCGCCAACATGCCCAGCGGGCACACCTCGGCGCTGGCCAAGGCCGGCAGCACCCCATACGCGGTGCTGGAGGTCGACGAGCACTACCTGGCGCAGGTGCTGGAGGCGACCGAGCCGCACGTGGTCGCGCTGCTGAACCTCTCCCGCGACCAGCTCGACCGCGCCAAGGAGGTCGCCATGATGGCGCAGCTCTGGCGTGCGGCGCTGGTCCGGCACACCAACGTACGGGTGGTGGCCAACGCCGACGACCCGCTGGTCGTGTGGGCCGCCACCCCACCGGGTGACCCCGCCCGGGGCATCAACCCGCCGCACGTGACGTGGTTCAGTGCCGGCCAGCGGTGGCACGACGACTCCTGGGTCTGCCCGGAGTGCGGCTCCACCATCCAGCGCTCCGGCGAGCAGTGGTGGTGCACCGGCTGCCCGCTACGCCGACCGGAGCCGCACTGGGTCGTCGAGGACGAGGGCGTGCTCGATCCCACCGGCGCCTGGCACAAGGTCTCCCTCCAACTGCCCGGCAAGGTCAACCTCGGCAACGCGGCGACAGCGCTGGCGGTGGCCGCCGAGTTCGGCGTCCGCCCGGTCGACGCGGTGTCCCGCCTCGGCATCGTCACCTCGGTCGCCGGCCGTTACGCGCAGGTCGACAAGGACGGGCGCAATATCCGGCTGCTGCTGGCCAAGAACCCGGCCAGCTGGCTGGAGGCGTTCGACATGGCCGACAACGCGCCGACCCTGCTCTCCATCAACGCGCGCGATCCCGACGGTCTGGACACCTCCTGGCTCTACGACGTCGACTTCGCCCCGCTCCGGGGCCGGCAGGTGTTGATCACCGGCGACCGGGCATACGACCTGGCGGTTCGACTGGACGTCAACGACGTGCCGTTCCAGCACGTCCGCACGTTCGACGACGCACTCCGGTCGGTCCCGCCCGGGCGGCTGGAGGTCATCGCGAACTACACCGCGTTCCAGGACATCCGAGCGGAGTTGGACCGTGTCATCTGAGAGTCTGCGCATCGTCTGGATCTACCCCGACCTGCTCTCCACCTACGGAGACCGGGGCAACGCCCTGATCCTCGCCCGGCGGGCCCGTCAGCGTGGGATGCCGGTCGAGGTGCTGGAGGTCCGCTCCGACGAACGGCTGCCCGCGACCGCCGACATCTACCTGGTCGGCGGCGGCGAGGACGGCCCGCAGGCGCTCGGCGCCCAGCGGCTGCTGGCCGACGGCGGTCTGCACCGCGCCGTCGCGCAGGGCTCGGTGGTGTTCGGCGTCTGCGCCGGCTACCAGCTGCTCGGCACCTCGTTCTTCGCCAAGGGTGTGCAGTGCCGCGGGCTGGAGCTGCTCGACCTGCACTCCGACCGGGGCGAGAGCCGGGCCGTGGGCGAGCTGGCCGGTGAGATCGACCCCCGGCTGGGCCTGCCCCCGCTGACCGGTTTCGAGAACCACGGCGGCCGCACCCACCTCGGTCCGGAGGTCTCCCCGCTGGCCCGGGTCACCGCCGGAGTGGGCAACGACAGCGCCACCGAGGGCGCGTGGCGCGGCAAGCTGCTGGGCACCTACTCGCACGGGCCGGCGTTGGCTCGCAACCCGGCCCTGGCCGACCTGCTGCTGCGCTGGGCCACCGGGGCACACCAGCTCCCGCCGTTGGACGACACCTGGTCGGACCGGCTCCGCAACGAGCGCCGCTCCGCGGTGGCCGCCGCTCGGGCATGATCCGTGCCGTCCGGCGGCTGCTCCGGCAGCCGTCGGCCGCCCGGTTCGCCCTGCTCGTGCTGCTGATCGGCGGGTGCGGGTTACTGCTGCTGCTGGTGCCCCGGCCGGATCCGGCGCAGTTGCCGCTGGTCGCCGACCGGCTGGGCGACCTCGCCCCGGTGGCGGCGATCCTCGGTGGTGCGCTGCTGCTTGTCGCGCTGGTCCCCCGGACCTTCATCACGCTCGCCGCAGGTGCGATCTTCGGTCCGCTGGAAGGCGCCGCGTATGCCCTGGGCGCCGCGCTGGTGGCGGCGGCGATCGGATTCACCGTCGGCCGGTTGCTCGGTCGGGAGTTCGTGGCCGAACGCGTCCGTGGTCGACTGGCCCGCCTCGACGGGTGGTTCGCCCGGCAGAGCGTGTTCGGCGTGGTCACCGTCCGGCTGCTGCCGATCGCCGGCTTCGGCCTGGTCAGCTACGGCTACGGCACGACCGGCGCCCGAGTGCTGCCGTTCCTGGCCGGCAGCGTGATCGCGTCCGCGCCGACCGCCTTCGGGTACGCGGCGATCGGCGCGGCGGTCAGCTCCCCCGGCCACGTCAACTGGTACGCGGCCGCCCCGGCCAGCCTCGGCCTGATCGCCAGCCTGGTCCTCGTCCACCAGTGGTGGCGCGCCGAACGCCGCCGCCGTCGCACCACATTGGTCTGACCGCCCCATCCCGCGCTCAACCTCCGCGATCTTGCACTTTCTGTCCCGGCATTACTGGACACAAAGGGCATGAACCCAACCGGAACTGCAAGATCGCGGAGGCGGGCGGGGCGTTGCGGTGGGGTCAGGCGACGACCGAGACCATCCGGCCCTTGACCACGATGACCTTGCGCGGCTCCTTGCCGTTCAGGGTCGTCGCCACCGCGTCCAGGGCCGCCGCGCGGACGCTCTCCTCGGAGGCGTCGGCGGGGACCTCGACGCGGCCGCGGACCTTGCCGTTGACCTGCACCGGGTAGGTCACCGTGTCGGCCACCAGCAGCGCCGGGTCGGCGGTCGGGAAGTCCGCGTACGTCAGCGAGGTGTCGTGGCCCAGCTTGCGCCACAGCTCCTCGGCCAGGTGCGGGGCGAACGGCGCCACCATCAGCACCAGCGGCTCGGCCACCTCGCGGGGCGTGGCCGCCAGGCCGGTCAGCCCGTTGGTCAGCTGGATCAGCTTGGCGATCGCTGTGTTGAACCGGATGCCGTCCATGTCACCACGGACCCCGTCGATCACCGTGTGCAGCAGCCGGCGGGTCGCCTCGTCGGCCGGGTCCTCGGTGATCCGCAGCGCGCCGGTCTGCTCGTCGACGACGGCCCGCCACACCCGCTGCAGGAACCGGTACGACCCGACCACCGCCCGGGTCTCCCAGGGGCGGGACACCTCCAGCGGGCCCATCGACATCTCGTACACCCGGAAGGTGTCAGCGCCGTACGCGGCGCACATGTCGTCGGGGGTCACCACGTTCTTCAGCGACTTGCCCATCTTGCCGTACTCACGGTTGACCACCAGGTCTTCCAGGTAGTACGCGCCGTCGCGCTCGACCACGTCCTCGGCCTGCACGTAGCTGCCGCGCGAGTCGGTGTACGCGTACGCCTGGATCATGCCCTGGTTGAACAGCTTGCGGAACGGCTCGAACGACGACACGTGCCCCAGGTCGAACAGCACCTTGTGCCAGAACCGCGCGTACAGCAGGTGCAGCACGGCGTGCTCGGCGCCACCCACGTACAGGTCGGTGCCGCCGCAGTCGCCGTCGGCGCGCGGGCCCATCCAGTAGCGCTCGTTCTCGGCGTCCACGAACCGGTCGCTGTTTGTCGGGTCCAGGTAGCGCAGCTCGTACCAGCAGGAGCCGGCCCACTGCGGCATCACGTTGGTTTCCCGGGTGTAGCGCTTCGGCCCGTCACCCAGGTCCAGTTCGACCTCGACCCAGTCGCGCCGCCGCGACAGCGGGGTCTCCGGGTTGCTTCCGGCGTCGTCGGCGTCGAACGTCTTCGGGGAGAAGTCGTCAACCTCCGGCAGCTCGACCGGCAGCATCTCCTCCGGCAGGGCGATGGCCGCGCCGGTCTCGTCGTAGACGATCGGGAACGGCTCGCCCCAGTAGCGTTGCCGGGAGAACAGCCAGTCACGCAGCCGGTAGGTGACCGCGCCGGTGCCGTGCCCGTTCGCCTCCAGCCAGGCGATGATCGCCGCCTTGGCGTCGGTGACCCCCAGCCCGTTCAGGTCCAGGCCGCGCTCGGGCGCGGCGCTGTTGATGGCCGGACCGTCCCCGGTGTACGCCTTGCCGTCGAAGCCCTCCGCCGGCTGCACGGTACGCACGATGGGCAGCTCGAAGACCTCGGCGAACGCCCAGTCCCGCTCGTCCTGCGCCGGCACCGCCATGATCGCGCCGGTGCCGTAGCCGGCCAGCACGTAGTCCGCGATGAAGATCGGGATCTGCCCACCGGTGACCGGGTTGGTGGCGTACGCGCCGATGAAGACGCCGGTCTTCTCCTTGGAGTCGGACTGCCGCTCGACGTCGGTCTTGGCGCCGGCGGCCTTGCGGTACGCCTCGACGGCCTCGGAAGGGCTGGCGTGTCCGCCGGTCCAGGCGTCCTTCGTCCCGTCCGGCCAGGTGGTCGGCGCCAGCGCGTCGACCAGCTCGTGCTCCGGTGCCAGCACCATGTAGGTGGCCCCGAAGATGGTGTCCGGCCGGGTGGTGAACACCCGGATCGACTCACCCGCGGTGGCGAAGTCGATGTGCGCCCCGGTGGAGCGACCGATCCAGTTGCGCTGCATCATCTTGATCGGCTCGGGCCAGTCCAGGCTGTCCAGGTCGTCCAGCAGCCGGTCACCGTACGCGGTGATCCGCATCATCCACTGCTTCAGGTTGCGCTTGAAGACCGGGAAGTTGCCCCGGTCGGAGCGGCCGTCCGCGGTGACCTCCTCGTTGGCCAGCACGGTGCCCAGCCCGGGGCACCAGTTCACCGGGGCCTGCGAGACGTACGCCAGGCGGTGGTCGTCGACGACCTGGCGGCGCTCGGCGACGCTCAGCTCGGCCCAGGCGCGGCCGTCCGGGGTGGGCCGGTTACCGCCCTCGAACTCGGCGATCAGCTCGGCGATCGGACGGGCCCGGCCAGCGTCGCGGTCGTACCAGGAGTTGAAGATCTGCAGGAAGATCCACTGGGTCCAGCGGTAGAAGTCGGTGTCGATGGTGGCCACCGAGCGGCGCTCGTCGTGCGCCAGCCCCAGCCGGCGCAGCTGCGTCTTGTACCGCTCGATGTTCGCGACGGTGGTGGTCCGGGGGTGGGTGCCGGTCTGCACCGCGTACTGCTCGGCGGGCAGGCCGAACGCGTCGAAGCCCATCGCGTGCAGCACGTTGCGGCCGGCCATCCGCTGGTAGCGGGCGTAACAGTCGGTGCCGATGTAGCCCAGCGGGTGGCCGACGTGCAGGCCCGCTCCGGAGGGGTACGGGAACATGTCCAGCACGTACAGCTTCTCCGCGCCGGCGCGTGGGTGGGTCGGGTCGGCCAGCGGGCCGGTCGGGTTCGGTGCGTGGAAGGTGCCCTCGCGCGCCCAGGTGTCCTGCCAACGAATCTCGATCTCGTCGGCCAGGGCCGCGGTGTACCGGAACGGGGGGATGTCGCCCGCCGGTGCGGCTGCCTCACTCATCGTCTCTCCTCGCTTCGCTTCGCTTCGTCTCGGCACCACCGGGCCGGGCCGGCGGAGGGCACAAAAAAGCCCCTCGCGCAGGAGGGGCCGCCGTGCTGTCGCTGGGTTCAGCGCATCAGCACGGCCCGGTAAGAAGCAGGAAGACTCCGGCCATGCCCGCAGTGTACCTCTTCCACGGTGTGCCCTGCCGGCCCCCGGGCGGTGTCGAACCCGTTCCCCCGACCTGGCGAATATCGGTGCGTAACCAACGGACTACCTGCGGGGGTCGGCGATAACGACAAACATGGTTAGCCTGAGAGACTAGTGAGATTCCTGCGGCAAACGAGGCTCGACGTCGCGAACCCAACGGCGGGTCCAGGTGCTCTCTAGAGAGCTGCCGTGACGGCGACGAGGAGGAGGCCCGTGACACAACAGACCTGGGACGAGGTGGGCGGCCTGTTGCCGCACGACGAGTTCCGAGCCGCCAGCGAGGCCATCGTGGCCAACATCGAGCAGGTCATCGAGGGTAAGACCGCCACAGTGCGGCTCGCCCTTGCCGTCCTGCTCGCCGAGGGTCACCTCCTGATCGAAGACGTCCCGGGTGTCGGCAAGACCAAGCTTGCCAAGGCCCTCGCGCGGTCCATCGACTGCACGGTGCGACGGATCCAGTTCACCCCCGACCTCCTGCCCAGCGACGTCACCGGGGTCAGCGTCTACAACCAGGAGACGCACGACTTCGAGTTCCGCCCCGGTGCCGTGTTCGCCAACCTGGTGGTCGGCGACGAGATCAACCGGGCCTCGCCGAAGACCCAGTCGGCGTTGCTGGAGTGCATGGAGGAGCGGCAGGTCACCGTCGACGGGGTGACGTACCAGCTCCAGACCCCGTTCATGGTGATCGCCACCCAGAACCCGATCGAGATGGAGGGGACCTATCCGCTGCCGGAGGCGCAGCGCGACCGGTTCACCGCCCGCATCGCGATGGGTTACCCGGACTCCAACGCCGAGCTGGCCATGCTCGACGGGCACGGCGGCACCGACCCGCTGCACGAGCTGCGCGCGGTCTCCGACGCGGCCATCGTCCGGCAGCTGATCGCCACCGTCCGGCAGGTGCACGTGGCGGACGCGGTCAAGCAGTACGCGATCGACCTGGTCACCGCCACCCGCGAGGCCCCCGACCTCCGGCTCGGCGCGTCCCCCCGGGCGACCCTGCAACTGTTGCGCACCGCCCGGGCGGTCGCCGCCCTGGAGGGCCGCGACTACGTTCTCCCCGACGATCTGCAGGCCCTGGCGGTGCCGGTGCTGGCCCACCGGATCATCCCGACCGCCGACGCGCAGCTCGCCCGGCGCACCACCGACGCGATCGTCTCCGAGCTGGTGCACCGCCTGCCGCTGCCACACGACAGGCAGCGCAATCCGTACGACACCCGGCCCCCCGCCACCGGCAACGGTCGCGCACCCTACGAGCCGCGGAGGCCATGACGTGCGTGCCGGGCTACGCGGGCTGACCACCCGCGGGCGGTCCTTCCTTGCCGCTGCGGTCGCGGCGGCGATCTCAGCGGGCATCCTCGGCGAGAAGGACCTGCTCCGGGTGGCAGTGCTGTTGGCCATCCTGCCGTTGCTGGCCGCCGCCTACGTCGGGCGGAGCCGCTACAAGCTGGCCTGCAACCGTTCGCTGGACCCGCACCGGGTTCCGGTCGGCGCCAACTCCCGGGTGGTGCTGCGCCTACAGAACCTCTCCCGGCTGCCGACCGGCACCCTGCTCCTGGAGGACCGGCTGCCCTACGCGCTGGGCAGCCGGCCCCGGGTGGTGTTGGAGCGGCTCGGCGCACACCAGGCCAGCTCGGTGGCGTACACGGTGCGGGCCGACGTGCGGGGCCGCTACGACGTGGGCCCGCTGGTCGTCCGGATGACCGACCCGTTCGGCCTCTGTGAACTCACCCGCTCCTTCCCCAGCACCGACCACCTGACGGTCATCCCGCAGGTCACCCCGCTGCCGGCGGTCCGGCTCCCCGGGGAGTACGCGGGCAGCGGCGACAGCCGGGCCCGCTCGGTGGCGGTGCACGGCGAGGACGACGCGGCGACCCGGGAGTACCGGCGCGGCGACGACCTGCGCCGGGTGCACTGGAAGTCCACCGCCCGCACCGGTGAGCTCATGGTGCGCCGCGAGGAGCAACCGTGGGAGAGCCGGGCCACCGTCGTCCTGGACACCCGGGCGTACGGCCACCGGGGCGAGGGGCCGACCGCCAGTTTCGAGTGGTCGGTCTCGGCCGCCGCGAGCATCGCCGTCCACCTGCGGCAGGCCGGTTACAAGTTGCGCCTGGTCACCGGCTCGGGGGCCGATGTGGACGCCTCGGAGGCCGGCGGGGACGGCACGCTGCTCGATCACCTCGCGGAGGTCCGACTGGACCAGCGTGCCGAGGTCACCGGCCTCGTGCAGCGGGTCCGCCAACGCGCCGACGGCGGCCTGATCATCGGCCTGTTCGGCACGGTGAGCGTCGCCGAGGCGGAGGTGCTGGCCGGGCTGCGGGGCAACGGCGCCACCTGTGTCGGCTTCCTCCTGAACAGCTCCACCTGGCTCAGCCTGCCGGAGAAGGCGCGGAACGAGGCGGAGCACGCCCACGCCGCCGCCGTCCTCGCCATGTTGCAGAGTGGCTGGCGGGTGGTCGGCGTCGACCACGGCGGCCGGCTGCCGGCGCTGTGGCCGCAGGTCGGTCGGGGCGCCCAGGGGTTCGCCCTGCGGGCCGCGCTGGCCGAGACGGTCGCCGGCGGTGTGCGATGAACGGAAGGCTCCCCTCATGATCAGCAGTCGGAACATCGGCATGGTGGCGGCCGCTGCCACGCTGCTGGCCGCCGCGCCGCTGTCGGCCATCTTCCAGGGCTGGACGTGGTTGATCGAGTCCATCATCGCGGTCGCCGTGGTGGCCGGGGTGGCCGCGCTGACCCGCCTCGCCCGGGCACCTCTGTGGGCTCAGGTGCTGGGCATGCTGGCCGGGCTGATGCTCGCCCTGACCTGGTTGTTCCCCAGCGGCCAGGAGCTGTTCGCGATCCTGCCCACGCCGGGCACGTTGGCGTACTTCGGCGACCTGCTCGCCGGCTCCATGCAGGACATGCGCTCGTACGGGGTCGAGGTCCCGGACACCGACCCGTTGCTGTTCATCGCCGTGCTCGGCGTCGGCGGGGTCGCCGTGCTGGTGGACGTGCTGGCCGTGGGGCTGCGCCGGCCCGCGCTGGCGGGGCTGCCGATGCTCGCCATCTACTCGGTGCCGGTCGCCGTCTACGTGGACAGCGTCCCCGCCGTGCCGTTCGTGGTGGGCGCCGCCGGTTACCTCTGGCTGCTGGTCACCGACAACGTCGACCGGGTGCGCCGCTTCGGGCGGCGGTTCACCGGCGATGGCCGCGACGTCGACGTGTGGGAGGCCTCTCCGCTGGCATCCGCCGGCCGCCGGCTCGCGGCGGTCGGGGTGGCCCTGGCGGTGGTGCTGCCGCTGGCGGTGCCCGGCATGACCGGCGGGCTGCTCGACTCCCTCAGCCGAGGGCCGGGCAACGGCACCGGCAACGGGTCCGGCTCGGGCGGCACGTCGGGTCGGATCGACCTGTTCGCCTCGCTCGCCGGCCAGCTCAACCAGTCCCAGGTAGCCGACCTGGTGAAGGTCAAGACGTCCGAGCAGAACCCGTTCTACCTGCGCTACGCGGTCGCCGACGAGCTACGACCCGCTGGTTTCCAGGCGCGCAACCCCAGCGGCCGGTCGGTCAACCGGGATCTGCCGAACCCGGCCGACCGGGCCGGTCCCGGCGTGAAGCAGACCACCTACCAGGCGACCGTCGAGGTCACCAAGAGCCTGAGCATGGCGCTGATGCCGGTGTACGCCGAACCGACCCGCGCCGACGACCTCAGCGACAACTGGCTCTACGACGCCAACCAGCAGGTCGTCTTCTCCAACCGGGAGAACTCCCGCGGTCGGAAGTACTCCTTCGACTACGTCCGCTCGACCTTCACGCCCGAGGCGTTGCGGGCCGCGCGATCACTGCCGACCGAGCACCCCGTACGCCGACAGATGACCGCCACCCCCGGGCCGGTGCCCGAGGTGGAGGAGCTGGTCAAGGGGCTGATCCAGGGCAAGCGCACGGACTACGACCGGGTGCTGTCGATCTACCAGCACTTCTCGGCGGACAATGGTTTCAGCTACCGGTTGAGCACCGAGAGCGGCAGCAGCGGTCAGGACATCGTCAACTTCCTGACCAACAAGGTGGGCTACTGCCAGCAGTACGCCGCCGCGATGGCCTGGCTGGTCCGCTCGGCCGGCATTCCGGCCCGGGTGGCGTTCGGGTTCACCAACGGCAGCAAGCGCGACGGTGACACCTTCACGCTGACGAACCTCAACCTGCACGCCTGGACCGAGGTCTACTTCGACGGGGCTGGTTGGGTGCCGTTCGACGCCACCCCGGCGTACGGGGTGCCCGGCTCCACCCGGTCGGCCTGGGCACCGGACACTGACGCGCCGGAGGCGACCAGCCCGAGCTCCGGCGCCACGAGCGCCCCGACGGACCCGGGCACCTCGACGGAGCCGACCGGCCCGGACAACTCCGACCGGGACACCGACGACGGGCTCTCTCTCGGCGGGACGACGCCGAACGAGCAGCCACCGGTCTGGCCCTGGTGGGCAGCGGGGCTGGTGGCCCTGCTGGTGCTGCTCGCGGTGCCCGCGCTGCGCCGGATGGCCCTGCGCCGCCGACGCAGTGGCCGCGCGGCGAGCGGGGCGATGGCCTCCGCCAGGGTCGACGGCGACAGCGAGCCGGGGGCACGTCCGGTGGTGGTCAGCGCGGACGCCAACCGGGCCCGCGCGGACGCGCACGCCGCCTGGGCGGAGCTGCTCGACACGCTTGTGGACTTCCGGGTCCCGGTCGATCCGACCGAGACGCCCAGGGCGACCGCGGACCGGCTGGTCCGGGACTCCCTCGACGATGACGACGCGATCGGGTCGGCGCGGCTGCTCGGCCGGGCGGAGGAGCGGGCCCGCTACGCGCGGGACCCACTGACCGGTGAGCCGTTGCTGCCGGCGCTGCGCGCGGTCCGTGCGGCGCTCGCGACCCGGGCGGACCGACGGACCCGCCTGCGCGCCGCCGTGCTGCCGCCCTCGGTGCTGCTGCGCTGGCGCACCACGATGGCCGACAGTTCCAGCCGGATGGTGGCGCTCACCGGGCAGGCCCGGTACCGACTGCTGCGGTGGAACCCTCGACGGCTGCTGGCCGGCCGGGCAGCTCGCTGACCGACCGGTTCCCTGGCAGGGGACGGCGGCCCACCCGCCGCCGTCCCAGCCCCGGCCCGGCATCCCTGCGCCCGGCTCACCGTCTTCAAGATCAGGTAAAGAGAAACAAGATAACGCCATTGCGTTAGGCGGAGCGACTGCTCGTCACCGGCGCCACCTCGCCGATCATGCACTTGTGGTGGGCAACAAAACGCCCGCAAACCGCCAAGCCGGGCACCACAACTCCATGATCGCCCCCGCCGCGCCGCGCGCCCCGCCTGCTCCGCGATCTTGCACTTCCTGTCCCGACACAAGCCGCATCCCACCCATGTCGACAACCGAAACCGCAAGATCGGCGTGATCTCCTCGCTCCACCTACGGTGATCGACCAGGAGCCCCCTCTCCAGCACGGGTTGACCTGCCGGCCACAGCGCCAACGCAACGATGTTGAGAAGCAAGATCAGGTGATGAGAAGTAGGCACGGAACGTCCCGGCGACCTACTTTTCATCACCTGATCATGCGATGGCTGCCGGCGCGCGGCGCGGCCAGCACGGCGGCGCGGCCCGGACGGCGCGGCGCAAGCCGGGGGGCCGGCGAGGCTGGCCCAGCCGCAGGCCGGCGAGACTGGCAGCGGTAGAGGGCGTGCGGATACGACGGAGGTCGCCGGGGGCTGTGCCCGGCGACCGCTCGTCGCGGCGTACGGTCCGCCTCAGCGGCGGGACCGGCTCAGCGGTGCCCCTCCGGGCGCTGCCGCCACCTGTCCTCCATGCGGTCCAGGATCGACGACCGGCGACCGGATCGGCCACCGCGGGGACGACGACGACTCGTCGTGCCGCCCACCACGTGCAGGTCGGGTGACTGCCCCCGCCGGTGCGACTGCACCGCGAACGCGGCCGACGCCAGCATGACGACGAAGCCCGCCACCGCCAGTGGTGGAGTCTTGATCACCGCGCCATAGACCAGTAGAGCCAAGCCAGCGATGATGACGCCGGCGGCGACGAGCAGGCGACGCCGCGCATGGAAGCGCGGATCGCTGGCGCGCACGGCCGAGGCGAATTTGGGGTCCTCGGCAAGCGACCGCTCGATCTGCTCGAACAGCCGCTGCTCGTGCTCCGAGAGCGGCACGGCACTCCTCCCCGGTCACGTTGGTCGGGCCCAGTCGGGCCGTCAGACCGTGGCAGCCAACCGGCTGCTTACCCGCAAGTCTACGAGGGGGGTCGCGCGTCGGAAAGCGGGACGACCTATGGGCGGGGTGGATTTTCGTTTCGACGGGGATCACGGTCGCCCATCAGACTGGCCGGACCTATGACGGACCGCCCGAAACGGGCAGCGGCGGCGTCCGCGGCAGCTTCCGCTTCGCGCCAGCCGCGCTCGGGCGCGCCGAGGGTGAGTTGCCGGGGGGCGCCCTGCGCCGGGGCGAGCCCTTCCACCCGGACACCGACGAGTCGGATTCGCTCGCCCGGGTCCAATGCGGTGTAGAGCGCCCAGACCGTGTCGAACATCTCGCGGGCGGTGTCGGTGGGGACGTCGAGGGTGCGAGACCGGCTGACGGTGCGGAAGTCGGCCAGCCGGACCTTGAGTGAGACGGTGCGCCCGACCTGCCCGGAACCGCGCAAACGGACACCGACCTTCGCGCTGAGCGCCAGCAACGCGCGGCGGATCTCCAACGGGTCGGCCACGTCGACGTCGAAGGTCACCTCGGCGCCGATCGACTTGTCGACGTGCTCGGGGCTGACCCCGCGCGGGTCGCGCCCCCAGGCCAACTCGTGCAGGTGCGACGCCGAGGCGGCGCCGACGGCTCGGCGGAGCATGCCCACCGGCGCCTCGGCGAGGTCGCCGACCGTGGTCAGGCCGAGCCGGCGGAGCGCCTCGGCGGCGCGCTCCCCCACCCCCCACAGGGCGTCCACCGGCAGCGGGTGCAGAAAATCGAGCACCTGCCCCGGGGGCACGACCAGCATGCCGTCCGGCTTGGCCCGGGTGGAACCCAGCTTGGCCACGAACTTGGTCGGCGCCACCCCGACCGAGCAGGTCAGCGCCTGCTCGTCGGAGACCCGGCGGCGGATCAGCCGAGCGATGGTGGCCGGGGAGCCGAAGAGCCGACGGGCACCTGTCACGTCGAGGAACGCCTCGTCGAGGGAGAGCGGCTCGACCAGGGGCGTGACGTCCCGGAAGATCTGCATGACGGCCCGGGAGGCGGCCGTGTAGGCGGAAAAATCCGGTGGCAGGTAGACCGCGTGGGGGCAGCGGGCCCGGGCCTGACTGGTCGGCATCGCGCTGCGGACGCCGTACCGGCGGGCCTCGTAGCTGGCCGAGCTGACCACCCCGCGCGGGCCGACACCGCCGACGACCACCGGCCGGCCGCGCAGCTCTGGGCGGCGGCGCACCTCGACGGCGGCGAAGAAGGCGTCCATGTCGACGTGCAGGATCGGGCTGGCGGAGTCGTCGGCGTCCGGCCCGAAGCGCGGATCGTCGCCCCGGGGCAACGACTGGCTGCGGCCCATCCCGGCAGGTTAACCCGGAGGTACGACACCACCATCGGCCAGCGGGCCGAACCGCCGCCCGGGGTCAGCCCCGGACGACCAGCAGCGGCACTGTCAGCTCCGCGGCGGTGTCCGACCCGTGGTAGGCCACCAACTTCGACGCCATCGGCCGCTCGGTGCGACTGGCCATGACCGCGTACGTGTCGTTGCAGATCACCACCACGTCGCCGATCCGACCCAGGTGCTCCTCGGCCACCGGCCCGAACCAGCCGGTGGCCACCATCTCGTCGCGGGTGCGTACCCGGGCCGTGGCGCCCAGCACCTCCGACCAGGCGGCCCGCACGTCGTCCACCGCGCCCGGCTCGACGTGCAGGTAGCGGACCCGAGCCTCGCCGGCCACCAGCCGCACGCCAGCGCGCAGTCGCGGATCGGTGTCCAGGTCGAAGCGGTGCGCGGCAGGGATGTCGAGCTGCCCGTGGTCGGCGGTCACCAGCAGCGCCGCGTCCGGCGGCAGCCCGTCGACCAGTCGGGCGACCAGGGCGTCCACCTCGGTCGCGGCGACCCGCCAGGGTGCCGAGTCGACGCCGCTGACGTGGCCGTGCCGGTCCAGGTCGGCGTGGTAGCCGGAGACCAGTGTGGGCCCGGCCCCGGCGGCCAGCGCGGCCAGCATGGCGGTGGCCACCGCGTCCCCGCCGGCGGCGCCCCGGAAGTCGCCACCCCGGTTGGCGGCCACTGTCAACCCGCTGCCGCCGAACTCCGGCCGGCTCACCACGCTCGTCGTGACCCCGGCGGCGCGGGCCCGCTCCAACTGGGTGGGCACCGGCTGCCAGCACAGCGGCGACGGATCGGCGGCCCAGTCGGTGTGGGTCAGCACCCGATCGGTGCCGGGCACCCGCACGGTGAAGCCGAGCACGCCGTGCGCGCCCGGCGCGACACCGGTGCCCAGCGACACCAGGCTGGTCGGGGTGGTGGACGGGAAACCGGCGATGAGCGGCCGGGCCACCGTCGCGGCGAGCCCGGCGACAGTCGGCGCGTACGGCGCCGCGGTCGGCAGTTGGTACCAGCCGAGCCCGTCGACGAGCAGCACCGCGATCCGGCGTACCCCGGCCAGCGCGGGCCGGAGCCCGAGCGGGTCGGTCGAGCCGGGCACCCCGAGCACGGCCAGCGCGCTGGGCAGCACGTCGGCGAGGCGGCCGCCGCCGTGGCCCGGCCCGAGGATCTCCAGCGGCGCCGGCTGGCCACCGGCCTCGGCGATCATGCCGGCCGGCGGGCGAACAGGTGCAGTTGGGCGGCCAGGTCCCGGTACGGCGGTTGGGCGGCCAGCGCACGCTCCAGCTCGACCACGGCCGCCGACTGCCCGTCGGCGACGGCGGCCGGCAGCAGGTCGGCCAGGACGCGTACCCCGTGGATCTCCTCGACCACCAGCCCGGCGGCGCCGAGCAGCGCGGCGGCGCCGGGGGCGTCGTAGCGTCGGCGCAGCGTGTCGCGCGGGCCCGCGGTGCCGGCCGGATCGGCGGCCAGTGTGGTCGCGACGTCCAGGTGCCCGTTCATCGCGCGGCCCAGCACGGCGGCGGCCCGGCCGGCCACCAGCACACTGGCCGCGCCACCCGGGCGCAGCGCGGTGGCCAGCGCGGTCACCACCGGCGTCGGGTCGTCGACCACCTCCAGGACGGCGTGGCAGAGCACCAGGTCGACGCCGGCCGGCTCGACCAGCCCGGCGAGGGCGTCACCGTCGCCCTGCACGGCGGCGATCCGGTCGGCCACCCCGGCCTCGGCGGCGCGGCGGGTGAGCGCGGCGAGCGCGTCGGGGCTGGCGTCGACGACGGTGACCCGGTGCCCGGCGCGGGCCAGCGGAACGGCGAAACCACCGGTGCCGCCGCCCACGTCCAGCACTGTGAGCTCGGCGTCGCCGCGCCGGTCCAGCTCGGCACGGAGCACCGACCAGATCACGGCGGTGCGGGGTGTCAGCGGCGGCTCGGCGAACCGGCCTCGGGTCTGCTCCACCCGGCCGAGCCTAGTCACTCGGCCCGGTGGTGGTGTGGGCGTGTGGCGGGGGCGCCCACCACACGCCCGATCGGTGCGTGGCGCGGCGGCCGGTCAGGCCTCGGTGCCCTCGGCCTCGTCCTCCGCCCGGGACCGGCGCTCGTTGGCCACCGGACCGTTCGTCACCTCGTACTCGCGGGGGTCGGCGAGGTGCGACGGCACCCAGCCGGTGCCCAGTCGGGTCCGCCGGGCGTTGGCGATTCCACCGGTGTACGCGTGATTTCCCGTCACTGTCGTTCCCCCTCACGGATCACGGGCCGCTCTGCCCGCTCGGGACGAGTCTCCCGCTCGACGGCCCGGGAAACCGTAATGTGGATCACTGAATCAGCGGAAGTCACGGGAGGCCGGACGCACCGGTGGCTCGATGGCGTCCAGTCGGTCGGCGACCAGGTTGGTCACCCCCTCGTGCTGCTGCAACCGCCCCCGGACCACCAGCGCGGCGCTGGTCCGCGCCACCCGCCGGTAGCGCTGCCACAGCCCCGGCGAACAGGTGACGTTGAGCATCCCCGTCTCGTCCTCCAGGTTGAGGAAGGTGACCCCGCCCGCGGTCGCCGGACGTTGCCGGTGGGTGACGATGCCGCCGACCCGGATCCGTTGCCCCGGCTCCACCCGGCCGAGCCGGGCGATCGGCACCGCGCCGAGCACGTCGAGCTGACCCCTGATGAAACGGGCGGGGTGGCTCTCCGGCGACAACCCGGTGGCCCACACGTCGGCGACCAGCCGGTCCACCGCCTCCATCCCGGGCAGCGTGGGCGCCGCCGCGCCGGTCACCGTGCCGGGCAACCGGCCCGGTCGGTCCTGGGCCGCCGCACCGGCGGCCCACAGCGCCTGCCGCCGGGTCAGCCCGAAACAGGCGAAGGCGTCCGCGGTGGCCAACGCCTCCAACTGCGCGGCGGTGAGACCGAGCCGCCGGGCCACATCCGGCATGTCCCGGTACGGCCCGTCGGCGACCCGTTCGGCCTCGATTCGCTCGGCCACGTCGGCACCGAGGGTGCGCACACTGGACAGGCCGAGCCGGACGGCGGGGCCGCCCAGCCCCCAGGAGTGCGGCGGCTCCCCCGGCCCGCTGCCCCACCGGGTCTCCGGGATGGACTCCAGCACCGCGAGTGCCCCGCTGGCGTTGATGTCCGGACGACGGACCTCCACCCCGTGCCGGCGGGCGTCGTCGACCAGGGTCTGCGGCGAGTAGAAACCCATCGGCTGGGCGTTGAGCAGCGCGGCCAGGAACGGCGCGGGGTGGTAACGCTTGAGCCAGGAGCTGGCGTAGACCAGGTAGGCGAAGCTCATCGCGTGGCTCTCCGGGAAGCCGTAGCTGGCGAACGCGGTGAGTTTGCGGTAGACATCGTCGGCCAGCTCACCGGTGATGCCCCGCTCAGCCATCCCGGCATAGAGCCGGTCGGCGATCCGGGTCATCCGCTCGACCGACCGTTTGGCGCCCATCGCCCGGCGCAACTGGTCGGCCTCGGCCGCGTCGAAGCCGGCCAGGTCGATGGCGAGCTGCATCAGCTGCTCCTGGAACAACGGCACACCCAGGGTCTTCTCCAGGGCGTTGCGCATCAGCGGGTGCGCGAAGGTCACCGGTTCCTGGCCGTTCTTGCGGCGGATGAACGGGTGCACCGAACCGCCCTGGATAGGGCCGGGACGGATCAGCGCCACCTCGACCACCAGGTCGTAGAACTCGCGGGGCTTGAGTCGGGGCAGGGTGGCCATCTGGGCCCGGCTCTCCACCTGGAACACCCCGACCGAGTCGGCCCGGCAGAGCATGTCGTAGACCTCCGGGTCGTCCAGGGTCATGTCGCCCAGGTCGAGGCTCTCGCCGATCATGTCGTAGCCGTAGTGCAGGGCGGAGAGCATGCCCAGGCCGAGCAGGTCGAACTTGACCAGGCCCACCGCGGCGCAGTCGTCCTTGTCCCATTGCAGGACGCTGCGCCCGGGCATCCGCCCCCACTCCACCGGGCAGACCTCGATCACCGGCCGGTCGCAGATCACCATGCCGCCGGAGTGGATCCCCAGGTGCCGCGGGAACGTCTGCAACTCGTTGGCGTACTCCACCACCTGCTCGGGGATGTTCTCGACATCGACAGTGGCGACCGAACCCCACCTGTCGATCTGCTTGCTCCAGGCGTCCTGCTGCCCCGGGGAGTAGCCGAACGCCTTGGCCACGTCCCGCACGGCCGACCGGGGCCGGTAGGAGATGACGTTGGCGACCTGGGCGGCGTGCTCCCGGCCGTAACGGGTGTAGACGTGCTGGATCACCTCCTCCCGGCGGTCGGACTCGATGTCCACGTCGATGTCGGGTGGGCCGTCCCGTTCCGGGGCGAGGAACCGCTCGAAGAGCAGTTGGTGCCGGACCGCGTCCACATTGGTGATCCGCAACGCGTAGCAGACCGCCGAGTTGGCCGCCGAACCCCGACCCTGGCAGTAGATGTCCTGGTCACGGCAGAACGTGACGATGTCGTAGACCACCAGGAAATAGCCGGGGAACCCCAGCTCCTCGATCATGTTCAGTTCGTGCTCGAGTTGCGCGTACGCCGTCGGGTGCGCCTGCGGCGGCCCGTAGCGCTCGTGCGCCCCGTCAGCTGTCAGCTTCCGCAGCCAACTCATCTCGGTGTGCCCCGGCGGCACCGGGTACGCCGGCAGCTGCGGCGCGACGAGCTGGAGGTCGAAGGCCAACTCGGCGCCGAACTCGGCGGCCCGCGCCACCGCACCCGGGTACGCGGCGAACCGGGCCGCCATCTCCGCGCCGCTGCGCAGGTGGGCGGTGGCCGCCGCGGGCAACCAGCCATCGATCTCGTCCAGGCTGCGTCGGGCCCGGACCGCGGCGACGGTGGTGGCCAGCCGACGCCGGCCGGGGCTGGCGTAGTGCACGTTGTTGCTGGCCACCGTCGGTAAACCGGCCGCGGCGGCCAGCTCGGCGAGCGCGTCGTTACGGTCGGCGTCGACGGGATGACCGTGGTCGGTCAGCTCCACGGCCACCGTCTCCGCGCCGAAGAGCGCGGTCAGCCGGTCCAACTCGCGGGCCGCCGCGTCCACCCCCTCGGTGAGCAGCGCCCCCGGCACGTGCCCCTTGCGGCAGCCGGTCAGCACCAGCACATGGTCACGCAGCTCGGCGGCGACCTCCTCCAGGTCCCCGTAATCCGGGCGGCCCTTCTCCCCGCCGCGCAGCTGGGCGCGGGCGATGGTGGTGGCCAGCCGGGCGTACCCCTCGTGGCCGTGCGCGAGCACCAGCAGGTGCGCGCCGTGCGGGTCGGGCTCGCCGTTCTGCGGGCCGGGCAGGCCGAGGGACAGCTCCGCGCCGAAGATGGTCGGCAGGCCCAGCGTACGAGCCGCCTCGGCGAAGCGGACCACCCCGTAGAAGCCGTCGTGGTCGGTGACGGCGAGCGCGGTGAGCCCCAGCCGGGCCGCCTCCTCGGCCAGCTCCTCCGGGTGGCTGGCGCCGTCGAGGAAGCTGAAGTTGGTGTGCGCGTGCAGCTCCGCGTAGGGCACCACGCCGTCGGGGCGGGTCAGCTCCGGTGGCTGGTACTGCTCGCGGCGGCGGCTCCAGGCCGGGGAGTCGCCGCCATCGGCGTCCACGGCGAGCGGGTCCACCACGTGCAGGTGCCGCTCGCCCCGGCTCCCCCGCTTGTCGCCGGGCCGCCCGGAGAGCACCCGCTCCAGCTCCGACCAGGGCATCTTCGGGTTGTGGAAGCTCATCCGGCCGCTCCGGCCGCGCTGCTCGGCCCGGTACTGCTCGGCCGAGGGATGCTGGGCGACCGGGTCGACGACGAACACGACGGCGGTCGCCCCGACGGCGGCGAGAGGTGCGATGAGCGTGATGACTCACAGGCATCTTGATGTCTGTGAGTCATCACGCTCATCAGGACATCTGCTCCCCGGCCAGCGCGGAGCCAGCCGACGCCGGGCAGGGATCGACCTGACTTAGTCATAGATCGCCTCCACCAACCACTGCCCCGACTCCACGGCCAGCAGCAGGGCAGCACCGTCGGCCAGGCTGACCTGGAACCGGGCCCGGCGGCGGGCCTCGGCCGGCGCCCACCAGCGCTCGTCCACCGGCCACGGCCCGGCCCAACCCACGATCTCCGCTGGCTGACCGGTGCCGACCACCAGTCGGGCGGGCGCGGCGCTCACCGCCAACCGCGCGCTGATCACCACCGGCTCGCCAGCGGCGTCGTGCACGGTCGCGGCGAGCGGACTGGGCAGCACCACGGCGGGCGCGGGCGGCGGCAGCCGGCCCGGCCACGGCGGAGCTTCGGGCCGGGCCGAGAGGCGTTCGTCGCCCCACGGCACCAGTCGCACCTGGTCGGCCGGGGAGCGCCCACCACCGAGGACCGCGGTGACCACCGCCTCCGGGCCGAGGATGCCCTGCACCCGGCTCAACGCCCGGTGCGCGCGTTCCCGCTCCTCGCCGGTCTCCCCCCAGAGGCCGGCCTGCAGACCGGCCTGGACGATCACCCCGTCCGGGATCAGTCGCAGCCGGATGATGCCGGCCGTCGGCCGGGCCGGTCGGGCACCGGCGCGGCCGTTGCTGCCGGAGAGCCACCCGTCGAGCTGCCAACGCACCCGATCGGCGATGGCCGCGGCGGTGAGCAGGCCATCGTGCCGCCACACCCGGTGCAGCTCCTGCCCGTGCTCGGTGACCGCCTCGATGCCGAGCCGGGTGCAGGCCAGACCGTGCCCGGCCAGCCGTTCGTGCAGCTGCTCGGCCAGCGCCCGAGCCACGAACGCCGCCGCGTCGACCCGGTCGATCGGGTCGTCGTGCTCCGCGGTCACCGTCAGGTCGGCCGGCGGCTGCCGGACGGCGAGTGGGCGGTGGTCCCGCCCGGCTGCCAGCCGGTGAGCCAGCGCACCGTCGAACCCGAACCGGGCCAGCACGTCTCCGGACGGCAGGGCGGCGAAGTCGCCGAGGGTGCGTACTCCCAGCCGGCGCAGCAGGTCGGCGAGCGCCGACCGCCCGAGCGCCTCGACCGGCAACCCGGCCAGGAACTCCGGTGTCCCACCCGGTGCCACCACCCGGCCGGCGCGAGCGGCCAACCCGGCCGCGAACACCCCGTCGGCGATGCCGACCTGGCTCTCCACCAGGCACGACTGCGCCACATGCTCGATGATCCGCTCAGCGGCCGCCTCCTCGCCGCCGAGGTAACGGCCCGGCCCCCGGGCGGCCACCGCGCAGGCGCCCGGACGGACCACCTCGACGCCGGCGACCAACTCCTCCACCGCGGCGACCACCGGTTCGAACGCCCGGGCGTCCCGGCCCGGGTCGTACTCCACGACGGTGAGCTGCGGACAGCGCCCCTGTGCCTCCCGCTTGCGCAGCCCTCGACGCACCCCTTCGGCACGGGCCCGCTCGGAGCAGGCGACCACCCGGTTGGCGTGCAGCACGGCGACCGGGCCGGTCGCCGGCACCCCGTCGACGATCTCGGCGGCGAGCACCGGCCAGTCCGGGCACCACAGCAGCAGCGTGCGCGCCGGCGCGCCGGTCACCCCTGACCGACCAGCGCGAGTGGCGCGGCCGATCGGCCCACGGGCGACGGCAGCGTACGAGGGATCACCCGGGTCAACTCGTCACCCGGGAGCCAGACCTTGATCTCCTTGGGCCGGGCAGCCGCCCCGCGCCCGCGCGCCGAGACGGTGATCTCCCGGCGGCGCAACCGCCCCCGGCCCAGCCCGAGACCCTCCCAGACTCCCCGGACCACCTGCAGCGTCACGTCCGCGCCGTCCCACCGGCCGTACGGGACGAGCACGCTGCCGCGCTGCCGGGCCCGGGCGGCCAACCGGGTGGCGACCGAGGCGGAGACCGAGGCCGGCACGGTGGTGACCACGACGTCCACCCCGTCGATCAGCGCGGCGACCACGGTGGCCCACTCGGGGCCGGGGTTCGGCACCAGGGCCAGCCGGTCCAGGGCGATGCCCAGCTCAGCCGCCGCGCCCGCGCCGAACGTCGGCACCCCGACCACGGCGCACCACGAGCCGGCCCGGGACGCCTCGGCGAGCAGGGCCAGCATCAGCGAGGTGCCACCGCTGCGGCGGGGCTGGCCGGCGGCGACCGCGATGGTGCTGCCCCGGCGCAGGCCCCGGTTGGGCAACAGACCGGTCAGCTCGGGCACCACCGGCAGCACCCGGTGGCCACCGACCGGGTCGGGCGCGCTCGCCGGGCGCACCAGATCGGCCAGCGCGGCGGAACCAGCCACCATGCGGCCCGCCATTGGACCAACTCCCCCGTCGTTGCTGTGGATCAGATCAGGACCGGCACGCCGTGCCACCGGCCGCCCGGCTCCCCTCGCGGGGCGGCCGGTGGCACGGCGGGATCAGGCGGCGAGGCCGTCCAGGGCCGGTTGGTGGGCCACGCCGAGCGCGGTTTCCACCACCGTGACGAACTGTTCGGCAGCGCGGAGCAGATCGTCGGCCTCCCGGGCGCTGACCACCCGGGGGATGCCGGCCTCGGCGGCGGCGCGCTTGCTGGCCCCCGCGGCGAAGAACCGGGACCACTCGTCGAGCTCCGGAGCGACGGCGCAGAGGAGGACCCAGACACTGGTGATCCGGTTGCGTCGACTCGGCGCGGGGCGGGCCCGGGCGGCGAGCAGAGCTGCCGCCGCGCGCAGGGCGGCCAGGTGGGCAGCCGCGTAGCGCAGACCGTCAGGTCGGGTCTGGCCGGCCTCGACCAGCCCACGGCGGGCCAACGTGAGGAGTTGGGCGGGGGTGCGGTGCGGCAGCACGTGCGCCGGCACCGTCGGTGCCTGAGCCGGGTTGGTCGGCATGGATGTCTCTCCTCCACGTGGCCGAGACGTCACTGCGGCGGCTGATGCCACCGACGAGACGCCGAGGTCGGGGTGGTGCGGAGGAAGACGCACCGGATGTGGCCGGCCGGGTGTGGATGCTTCCCCACACCACACCCGGCCGGCGGACCGGCGGGTGCGTCGCCCGCCGCCCGGGGGTCGTGGGCGGCGAGCGACGCTCCTGCCTAATTGGGACCAGGCTCGCGACTGCCCGGAAACCCAGGTGCGGCCCGCGGAGCCGCACCGCCCGGAGGTGGCGCCGCGAAACGCCGCGCTCCGGCTGGTTGGAACGGGCGTTCGAGGCAATCGAACACTCGTTCTAACTGCTGCTGACAGTACACCTCCCCTCCGACGAAAATGCAACGTGTGACGCGCCGAGCGTGCCGGCCGACTGAACCGGCCACCAATGCACCGGGAAGAATGGCGGGATGCAGCCACACCCGAACGTACGGGCGGTGCAGGACGCGCTCACCGCCGCCGGCACCCTCGACGGCGCCGGTGAGCCCAGCGTGGTCCGTCTGCTGCCCGACGCGGTGCACACCGCCGCGGCGGCCGCCGAGGCGCTCGACGTCGAGGTCGGCCAGATCGCCAACTCACTGATCTTCGACGCGGACGACACGCCGTTGCTCGTCCTCACCTCCGGCGCACACCGGGTCGACACCGCCGGCCTGGCGGCATCGATCGGCGTCACCCGACTGCGTCGGGCCACCCCGGAGTTCGTCCGGGCCCACACCGGGCAGCCGATCGGCGGGGTCGCCCCACTCGGGCACCCGCACCCGCTGCGCACCCTGGTGGACACGGCGCTGGCGGCGTACCCGGAGATCTGGGCCGCGGGTGGCGTACCCCAGGCGGTCTTCCCGACCACCTACCCCGAACTGTTGCGGGTCACCGCCGGCACCCCCGCCGAGGTGGCGTGAGCGAGCGGAGCGAGCGAACCAGCAGGCACAGCAGCGACACGTTCGCACCGCCGCGAAGCGGTGGCGCAAACGAGCGGAGCGAGCGAACCAGCAGGCACAGCGGCGACGTCAGCGCGGTTCCGGAGCTGGTCACGCTGCACGTGTGGCGGACCTCCCCTGGCGCGCTGCCCCGGGCGCTGACCCGGATGGCGGTGGACCCCCGCCGGTTGCGGGCCCTCCCCGGCGTTCGTTTCGGCAAGCTGCTGGGCACCGGAACCGGCACCGACTTCGGGCCCCGGGACGCCGATCTGACCCGGTGGGCGGCGCTGACCGTCTGGGACTCCCCCGCCGCGGCGGCCGGCTTCGACGACTCTCCGGTCGGGCGGGCCTGGGCGCGCATCGCCCACGCCCAGGCACGAATCGACCTACGCCCGTTGACCAGCCGGGGCGAGTGGTCCGGCCAGCGGCCGTTCGGCGACCCGTCGGGCGGGCGGGTCACCGGCCCGGTGCTGGCACTGACCCGGGCCCGGCTGCGGGCCCGGCGGGCGGCCACCTTCTGGCGGGCGATCCCGCCGGTGGCCGCCGCTCTGCGAGACGCGCCCGGGCTGCTGGCCCGGTTCGGGGTCGGAGAGGCCCCGTTGGGTTGGCAGGGCACGGTGAGCGTGTGGCGCGACCCGACGGACCTGGTGGCGTTCGCGTACCGTCACCCGGAGCACCGGGCGGCGATCATGCGAACCCCCACCGCGGGCTGGTACGCCGAGGAACTGTTCGCCCGGTTCGAGGTGCGCGACGTGGTCGGCGACCGGTCGGTGCTCGGATGGGTCGTCGACGGCGGCCCGGAAACGGTGAAGGGTGGACGGGCATGAGGTTGGTGCGCTGGACGCCGGACGATCTCGTCCGGCGGCTGGACGACGTGGTGGCCGTCTACGGCGAGGCGATGGGATACCGCACCGACCTGCTGGAGGCCCGGCGCGGTTACATCGCCACCCACGTCCGCCGACCGGGTTTCCGGGCGGTCGCCAGCCTGACCAGTGAGGGTCACCTCGCCGGCTTCGGCTACGGCTACCTGGGCGCCTCCGGTCAGTGGTGGCACGACCAGGTGCACCGCGCGCTGAACGCCCCGACCCGCACGCGCTGGCTCACCCACTGCTTCGAGGTGGTCGAGCTGCACGTCCGGCCACCGGCGCAGGGGCACGGTCTGGGCACCGGTCAGCTGCGCGCGCTGCTCGGCATGGCGGAGGGCGACACCGTGCTGCTGTCCACCCCGGAGGCCGACGAGCAGACCTCGCGGGCCTGGCGGTTGTACCGACGGTTCGGCTTCGTCGACGTGCTGCGCGACTTCCACTTCCCCGGCGACGAGCGACCGTTCGGCGTACTCGGTCGGGATCTGCCGCTCGAGCCACCGGCGTCATGACCCGACGGATCTCCTGGACGCTGCTCGCCGTTCTGGTCCTCGCCCAGATCTGCTACCCGCTCACCACCGGCGCCACCCGGGCCGGGCTCACAGTGGCTACCGTCGTCCTCGGTTGGCTGCTCTCGGTCGGCCACGCGCTGCTCAGCCGGGGCCCACGGGTGGCGGCGGCGCTGGTCGCGGTGGCCACCGGCGGCGGGTTCGCGATCGAGGCGATCGGGGTGGCCACCGGCGTGCCGTTCGGCAGCTACGACTACTCCGGAGAGCTGGGTCCCAAGCTGGCCGGCGTGCCGCTGATCATTCCGCTGGCCTGGACCTGGATGGCCTGGCCGGCCTGGCTGGCAGCGGTCCGACTGACCGGCGGCAGGACCGTGACGGCCGGCGGCAGCGGGCCGACAGCCGGCGGCAGCGGGCCGACGGTGGGTCGATGGGTGGGGCGGATCGCGCTGGCCACCGTGGGGCTGGCCGCCTGGGACCTCTTCCTCGACCCGCAGATGGTGGCCGAGGGCTACTGGGTCTGGCGCGACGCCACCCCGGCCCTGCCCGGCCTGGCCGGCATCCCGGTCAGCAACTACCTGGGCTGGCTCCTCTTCGCGGTGCTGATGATGAGCGCGCTGCGCCCGCTGGCCGGGCCGGCCGCCGAACACACCGATCGGCGGGACCACCCGATGCTCGCGCTCTACCTGTGGACGTACTTCTCCAGCATCCTGGCCCACGCCGTCTTCCTCGACCTGCCCGCCTCGGCGCTCTGGGGCGCCGCCGGCATGGCGGTGACCGCCGTACCCCTGGCGGTGACCCTCCTGAGTGCCCGCCGGGGCGGTGACCCCGGTCGGGAGGCCCACCAGCCGCACCGCCCCGGCGTCGACGCGACCCGATGACCGTCCTGCTCGCCCTGCTCATCGCCGTCGCCGCGTTGACCGGGCACACCTGGCTCAACGCCGCCCGGTGGCTGCGCCGACCCACCGACCGGCCCGACGACGTCGACGAGCCGGTCACCGTGCTACTGCCGCTGCGCGACGAGGCCACCCGGGTCACGCCCTGCCTGCGTGCCCTGCTGGCCCAGCGCGGCGTACCCGGACTGCGCGTCGTGGTCCTCGACGACGGGTCCACCGACGGCACCGCCGACGTGGTCCGCGCGGTGGTCGGCGACGACCCCCGGGTCACGCTGCTCACCGGGGTCGCCCCACCACCAGGCTGGCTGGGCAAGCCGCACGCCTGCTGGCAGCTGGCCACCCGGGCCGACCCGGACGCCACCGCGCTGGTCTTCGTCGACGCCGACGTGGTGCTCGCCCCGCACGCCGTGGCCGCTGCCGTCACCGAGTTGCGCGCCGCCCGGGCGACGCTGCTGTCGCCGTACCCCCGGATCGTGGTGGCGACGGCCGGCGACCGGTTGGTGCAGCCGCTGCTGCAGTGGCTCTGGCTGACCTTCCTGCCGCTGCGCGCGATGGAGCGCTCGTCGCGGCCGTCGCTGGCCGCGGCGGGCGGGCAGTTCCTGGTGGTGGACCGGCGCGGTTACAACGCCGCCGGCGGGCACGCCGCGGTCGCCGACAAGATCCTGGAGGACGTCGAGCTGGCCCGGGCGGTCAAGCGGGCCGGTGGGCGGATCGCCCTGGCCGACGGCTCCCGGCTGGCCACCTGCCGGATGTACGACGACTGGCCGCAACTGCGCGACGGGTACTCGAAGTCGCTCTGGGCGTCGTTCGGGCACCCGGGCGCGGCGGCAGCCGTGGTGGCGGCGCTGCTGCTGCTCTACACCGCCCCACCGCTGATCGCGCTGACGGGTGCGGCGGCCGGCGCACCGATGGTGGCAGCCGTGGGCCTGGCCGCGTACGTGCTCGGGGTGGCCGGACGGGTGCTCACCGCCCGCGCGACAGGTGGCCGGTGGTGGCCCGACGCGCTCGCACACCCCGTGTCGGTCGTGGTCCTCGGTTGGCTGACCCTGCGGTCGTACCATCTGCGGAAGCGACGCCGCCTGACCTGGCGGGGCCGCCCGGTCAGCTAGGGAGGACGCGGCATGGCGCGGATCGTGGTCGTGGGCGCCGGGGTGGGTGGCCTCGCCACCGCTGCCCGGCTGGCCGCCACCGGGCACCAGGTGACCGTCTTCGAGCGGGCCGACACGGTCGGCGGCAAGCTCGGCCGGTACACGCACGACACCCCGGCCGGGTCGTTCCACTTCGACACCGGGCCGAGCCTGCTCACCCTGCCCGAGGTCTTCCACGACCTGTTCGAGGCGACCGGGGCGAAGCTCGACGAATACCTGGACCTGGTTCCGCTGGACCCGATCGTCCGGCACGTCTTTCCCGATGGTGGTCCGACCCTGGACTCGTGCGCCGACCCGGAGGAGTTCACCGCCCGGATCGGGGCCGCGTTCGGTGACCGGGCGGCGGCCGACTGGCAGCGGCTGTGGCGCCGGGCGGAGCGGGTGTGGAACGCCTCCTCACGGGACATCCTGCGCCGTACCGTCGACTCTCCCCGCGACCTCGCGTCGCTGGCCTGGCGCGTCGGCGACCTGGCCGCCATCGCCCCGGGCCGCAGTCTGCGCGGCCTCGGCCGCCAGCACCTGTCCGATCCGCGGCTGCGGATGATGCTGGACCGGTACGCCACCTACACCGGCGCCGACCCACGTCGGGCACCGGCGGCGCTGGTCGCGGTCCCCTACGCCGAGCTGGCCTTCGGCGGCTGGTACCTGCGCGGTGGTCTGGGCACGCTCGCCGACGCGCTGCTGACCCGCTGCCTGGACCTCGGCGTGGTCGTGCAGACCGACGCCACCGTCACCCGGATCGACGCCACCGGCGGCCGGGTGCACGGGGTACGCCTCGCCGGCGTCACCACCCCGGTACCCGCCGACGTGGTGGTGGCCAACGTGGACGCGCTCACCGTCTACCGTGACCTGCTGCCGCACCCGCGTCGGCTGGCCACGCTGACCGACCGCAGCCTCGCCGGCTTCGTACTGCTGCTCGGCGTCTCCGGCAGCACCGGGCTGGCCCACCACAACGTCTTCTTCCCGGACGACTACGACGCCGAGTTCGACGCGGTCTTCGGTGACCCCGGGCGCGGTGTACGGGCCCGACCGGCGGCCGACCCGGCGGTGTTCGTCACAGTGGCCGACGACCCGATGGTCCGCCCAGCCGGACACGAGGCGTGGTTCGTGCTGGTCAACGCCGCCCGACAGGGCACCGCGGCGGGCGCTGTCGACTGGCGACGCCCGGGGCTGGCCGACGCGTACGCCGACCGGATCCTGGACGTGCTGGCGCGGCGCGGCGTGGACGTCCGCGACCGGCTGCTGTTCCGCGAGATCCGCACCCCGGCCGACCTGGACGTGGCGACCGGCGCACCGGGTGGCTCGATCTACGGCACCGCCGGTGGGCTGCTGCGCCCGGCGAACCGGGGCCCGGTTGACGGGCTGTGGCTGGTGGGTGGCTCCACCCACCCGGGCGGTGGGTTGCCGATGGTGACCCTCTCCGCGCAGATCGTCGCCGACGAGATCGGCCCCGCCTGGTAGGCCCGGCGTCAAGCCGGGCTGGCCGGCTGCTCAGTCGGCGTCGAGCCGGGCTGGCCCGGCCGCTCAGTCGGCGTCGAGCAGGGCGCGACGGATGCTGGAGAGCAGTTGCCCCAGGCCGAAACCGGCCAGCAGCACCCAGACCGCGGTCGCCATGGTGATGGTGCCAGCGGCCAGGTCCGGCTCGATCAGCCCGGCCAGCCCGGCGACCAGTAAGCCGGCCAGCGCCACCGAGACCCGGGTGGGGCGTTCGCCCACCGTCACCGCGCCGATCTCCCGCATGCCGGCGGCGACCGCCCGCGCCCGGACGTACTCGTGCAACCAGGACAGCGCGCCGCCCGCGACCACCAGCCCACCTGGCGCGCCCACCAGCCAGAAGGCCAGCAGCCACGCCACCTCACCGAGCCGGTCGGCGACCGAGTCGTAGACGTAGCCGAGCCGGGTGGTGCGGCCGGTGGCGACCGCCACCGCACCGTCCACGCTGTCCGCCACGGCGGCGAGCAGCACGAACAGCGCGCCGAGGAACGGCCCGTCCCCCGGCCGGCCCACCAGCAACGGTACGCAGAAGCAGAGCAGCACCCCGGCCACGGTGACCGCGGTGGGGCTGACCCGCAGTCGACCCAGCACGTATCCGACGTGGTACGCGAATCGCAGCCAGGCGCGCACCACCGGCGCGGCGACCCGAGGGTCGAACCCGCCGTGCAACCGCGCCCACGCCGTGGCGTACTGATCCCAGTTCAGCTGTGTGCCCACCACGGATCAACCGTCGTGCCGGGCAACAGGTGTCGCAAGCGCAGCGTTCACACGCGGGCGCCGGCCTTCAGGTTCTGCCAGACCTCGCGGGTCGCGGTGGACCGGTTGAGGGTGATGAAGTGGATTCCCGGCACGCCCTCGTCCAGCAGTCGGCGGCACATCTCGCTGGCCTGCTCGATGCCGAGCCGACGGACGGCGTCCGGGTCGTCGGCGACGCGTTCGAAGCGGGCCGCCAACGCCGGCGGGAACGGCGCACCGGACAGCTGCACGGACCGCTCGATGGTGCTGAACTGGGTCACCGGCATCACACCGGCCAGGATCGGGGTGTCACAGCCAGCAGCGGCCACCCGGTCACGTAGCCGCAGGTAGTCGTCGGCGTCGAAGAACATCTGGGTGACCGCGAACTCCGCGCCGGCCCGACACTTGCGGACGAACTGGGCGGTGTCGCTGGCCACGTCGGGCGAGCGGGGGTGCTTGTACGGGAAGGCCGCCACGCCGACGCTGAAGTCGCCGGCGTCGCGCACCAGCCGGACCAGGTCCTCGGCGTAGTCCACGCCCTCGGGGTGGCGGATCCACTCACCGCCCGGGTTGCCCGGGGGGTCACCACGAACGGCCAGCACGTTGCGCACCCCCACCCCGGCGAGCCGGCCGACCACGTGCCGCAGCTCGGCGACGGAGTGGTTGACCGCGGTCAGGTGGGCCATCGGCAGCAGTGTCGTTTCGGTGGCGATCCGCTCGGTCACCGCCACTGTGGTGTCCCGGGTCGAGCCGCCGGCGCCGTACGTGATCGACACGAACGACGGGCGCAGGGACTCCAGCTCGCGGATGGCCTGCCAGAGCAGCTGCTCCCCCGCCTCGGTCTTGGGCGGGAAGAACTCGAACGAGAAGGTCGGTTGGCGCTCACGGATGAGCTCCCCGATCGCCGGCTGCGGATTGGGGAGTGTCGAGGGAAGACCGAGCGCCACGACCCGACTCTAGCGGTCGATGGCACCAGGACCCAGGCCCTTCCCACCCAGCGGCGGTGCCACCCGGCCCGGCGGGCGGCGTCGTCCGGCCCGGGGAGCGGCGTCGTCTGGTCTGCCGGGAGCCGGTGAGCGGTGTCGCCGAGTCCGCCGTGAGCCGGCGGATGGTGTCGCACCGCGCGCCCCGACCTGGCGGCGGAAAGGCGTCGTACCTCCGAGGTAGAAAGGGACGGTGCGGGAGGGGCGGCGGGGGTGGCCAGGTCTCGCGCGGGGGTCAGCAACCGAGCGGTGACGCCGGTCCGTCCGGTCAGACGGGTGGGTCGTCACCGCACCGACGCCCGCCAGGAGGACCCATGATCCCGCTCGCATCGCCGCGTCCCGCGCAGCTCGGGCCGCTGCTGGCCCGGTGCCGACTGGCCCGTGGCTGGAGCCAGCAGCGAGCCGCCGCCGAGTTGTGTGCCGCCGCCGGGGTGCCGACGTTGAGTCGGCACGAGGTTTCCCGGTGGGAACGACAGCGGCGCGTGCCGGGCGGGTTCTGGCTCGGCTGGCTCGCCGCCGTCCTGGACGTGCCGCTGGTGGTGCTCGCGGAGGCCGCCGCGGCCACCCGTCGGGCCGGCTCGACGCGGGCCACCGGACCGGGCCGCACCGCAGCGGTCGGCGCGCGTCCGGCCGGGCGGACGGGTCCCGGCCGCACCGGCGGGACTACGCGTGGCGGTGGAGCACGAGCACGGACGACCGGCTAGCGTCGGGGCGTGACCCACGCTGCTCCCGTGTCCCCCGTCGACCGCGCCGGCCTGCGGCAGCGGGTCGACAAGGCTCTCGCCGAGTTCCTGGCCGGCCAACGGGTCCGGCTCGCCGCCGTGGACGACGCGCTGAGTCCGGTGGCCGAGGCGATCGAAGCGTTCGTGCTCGGCGGCGGCAAGCGACTGCGTCCCGCATTCGCCTACTGGGGGTTCCGGGGGGCCGGCGGGCTGGACGGCGACCAGGTGCTGACCGCCCTGGCCGCGCTGGAGTTCGTCCAGGCCAGCGCCCTGATCCACGACGACCTGATGGACCGTTCCGACACCCGACGCGGCGAGCCCGCGGTACACCGACGGTTCGCCACCCGGCACCGGGAGGCCGGCTGGGGCGGTAACCCGGACGGTTTCGGCGACGCCGCGGCCATCCTGCTCGGTGACCTGTGTCTGGTCTGGTCCGACGAACTGCTGCACTCCGCCGGCCTGGACCTGTGGTCGTTGGCCCGGGCCCGGCCCGTCTTCGACGAGATGCGCACCGAGGTCACCGTCGGGCAGTACCTCGACGTGCTGACGCAGGTCACCGGGGACACCTCGGTGGAGCGGGCCAGCAAGGTCGCCCGGTACAAGTCCGCGAAGTACACGGTCGAGCGTCCGATGCTGCTCGGCGCCGCGCTGGCCGACGCGCCGGAGGACGTGCGGACGGCCTACTCGGCGTACGGGCTGCCGCTGGGCGAGGCGTTCCAGCTCCGCGACGACGTGCTGGGGGTCTTCGGCGACCCGGCGTTGACCGGCAAGCCGGCCGGGGACGATCTGCGCGAGGGCAAGCGCACCTACCTGGTGGCGGCGGCGGTGGAGGCCACCGACGACGCGGGCCGCGAGCTGCTGCTCGGCCACCTCGGCGACCCGGAGCTGGACGAGCACGGGGTGGCCCGGCTCCGCGAGGTGATCTCGGGGAGCGGAGCGCTGGCCCGTACCGAACAGCGGATCGCCACACTCACCGACGCCGCCCTGGCCGCCCTGAGCGCCGTCGACCTCGACACCGAGGCCCGCCAAGCCCTGGTCGACCTGGCCATAGCCGCAACCCGCCGAGCCGACTAACCCCACCAGCCCCCCGCCCCGCCGGGCTGCCCCGCCGGGCTGCCCCGCCCCCCGCCCAGCCGGGTTGATCATGAGGTTGGCGACCTTCGCCTCGGCGTGTCGCGCCGCCAACCCCATGATCAACGCCGGAAGGCGCGAGGCGCGGAAGCGCGGTGGGGGTGGGGGTGGGGGTTAGAAGCCTTGGGCTTGGGCTCGGCGTTTCACCTCGCGGGCCTGGTCGCCGGAGAGGGCGGCGGCCGGGGTGGCGCCGGGGAGGGTGTCGTCCGGCTCGTAGAGCCAGCGCAGGACGGCCTCGTCGTCGTAGCCGTTGTCGGCGAGCAGGTTGAGCACGCCGGGCAGGTGCTTGAGCACGGTCTGGTTGGCAACCAGGTCCGCTGGGATCCGGCGGACGCCGTCGCGGCGGACCGCCAACAGCTCCCGGTCACGGATCATCTGGTGCACCTTGCTGATCGACACGTCGAGGCGTTCGGCGACGTCGGGCAGGGTCAACCAGTCGGCCGGGTCGGTGGGGCCGGCGAGCTCCAGGCCGGGCACGGCCTGGTCGGGTACGGGTTCGGTCACCCGACCACCCTGCCACGCCGCCGCCGCGACGAGCCACCGGCACCCCGGGCGGCCCCTCCGCGTCCTCTTTCCTGATCGCCGCTGAACAGCGAACAAGGGGCCGAGAACGCGGCGGGACGGACCGGTTCGGCGTACGGCTGTAGCATCCTGTTCATCCTTCACCCTCTGGACACATAGACTGCCTGCCGATGGACACTCAGGTCGCCGACACGTTGCTGGGCTCGCTGATCGACGGGCGCTACCGCATTCGCGGTCGCGTGGCCCGTGGTGGCATGGCGACCGTGTACACCGCCACCGACGAACGCCTAGAGCGCACCGTCGCTGTCAAGATCATTCACCCGACCCAGGCGAGCGAGGCACGGGCTCGGATCGCCAACTTCGTGGCCCGGTTCACCGACGAGGCGAAGACCATCGCCCGGCTGACCCACCCGAACGTGGTGGCGGTCTACGACCAGGGCACGCACGCCGGCCTCCCCTACCTGGTGATGGAGTACGTCCGTGGCCGCACGCTGCGTGACGTGCTGGCCGAACGACGCCGGCTCAACCCGGACGAGGCGCTGGCCATCGCCGAGCAGATGCTCGCCGCGATCGCCGCCGCGCACCGGGCCGGTCTCGTGCACCGCGACGTCAAGCCGGAGAACGTGCTGGTCGCGGAGGCGCCTACCGGTGGCGTCGCCAACCTGGTCGACAGCGTCGTGAAGGTGGCCGACTTCGGGCTGGCCCGGGCGGTCGAGGCGAGCGCCGACGAGGAGCAGGGCAACCAGCTGATGGCCACCGTGGCGTACGTCGCCCCGGAGCTGGTCACCGAGGGCCGCGCCGATCCGCGCACCGACGTCTACTCGGCCGGCATCGTGCTCTTCGAGATGCTCACCGGTCGGGTGCCGTACGACGGGGACCGACCGGTGGACGTCGCCTGGCAGCACGTCGACCGGGACGTGCCGGCGCCCTCGACGTTGGTGCCGGGCCTGCCGTCGGTCCTCGACGACCTGGTGCAGCGGGCCACCCGCCGCGACCCGGGAGCACGGCCCGCTGACGCCGGCGCGCTGTTGACCGAGGTGCAGGTGGCCCGGGATCGTCTGGGCGACGCCAACAGCCACACCGCGGTACTCAGCCCGGTCAGTGACGCACCGTCGCTCTCCCAGCCAACCATGATGGTCGCGACGCTCCAGCCGCCCAACCGCCCGTCGTGGGCACGTCTGCCCGAGGGCGCCAGCAGCCAGGGGCCGGGGCGGCGTCGGGCCGCCCCGGAGCCGACGGAGGGCCTGGGCGCCCGGCTCGCCGCGCTGCGCAGCACGCTGCTGAGCAGCCCCCGTGGCCGGCTGGCCGTCGCGGCCGTGGTCGTGACGCTGGGCCTGGTGGCCGCGCTCGGGGGTTGGTGGTTCGGCGTCGGCCGCTACACGGACGCTCCGCAGCTGGTGAGCCTGAGCAAGGCCGACGCGCAGGCGCGGGCCGACCGCGCCGGGCTTCTCGTCACGTACGCTGAGCCGCGCTTCGACGAGAAGGCCCCGAAGGACAGCGTGCTGGAGCAGAACCCGGCCTCCGCCGCCGAGATCCTCAAGGGTGGCACGATCACCCTGACCCTCTCCCTCGGTCCGGAGCGTTTCCCCGTACCGGACGTGATCGGCAAGGAGTTCGAGCTCGCCGAGGCGGACCTGGTCAACGTGAAGCTGGTGGTGGCCAAGGGCACCCCCCGCTACGACGACAGCCTGCCGGCCGGGGTCGTGGTGGACAGCTCCCCCAAGGTCGGCACCGAGGTCAAACCCGGTGCGAAGGTCACCCTCATTCTGAGCCGGGGCAGGGCGCCGGTGACGGTGCCGAACCTGGTCGGCAAGAGCCTGACCGACGCCCGGACGACCCTGGCCCAGCTCAACCTGGTGCTGAAGGAGACCTACAAGGAATCCGACAAGCCGAGGGACGAGATCCTCGGCCAGAGCCCGGCCGATGGCGCCGGTGTGGAGAAGGGCACCGAGGTCAAGCTGGACGTCAGCAAGGGGCCACCGCTGGTCGCCATGCCGCGGGTGATCGACCTGCCGTGCCAGCAGGCCAAGCAGGCGTTGGAGGGCCAGGGCTTCCCGGTGACGATGGCGATCAACCCGAACGCCGTGGTCCGGATCCAGATCCCGGGCGAGAATTCGCAGGTGGCGCCCGGCACCCCGGTCACCCTGACGTGCTTCTGATGCCGACGATCTCCGCGCGGCCGGTAGGCACGCACACTCCGACCTCGGGTGGGCTGGCGAAGGCTGCCCTGCCGTACGCCGACGCGACCGGCGCGCAGGTGGTGCAGGTCTACGTCTCCAACTCGCGAGGCTGGGCACTGCCGGGCGGCGACCCGGTGCAGGACGCGCTGTTCCGCGACGGTTGCGCCGAGCGGGGCATTCCCGCGTTCATCCACGCCGCTCTGCTGGTCAACCTCGGCTCGCCCACCCCGGCCACTGTCGAGAAGTCGGGCCAGACGCTGGCGCACGCGCTTCGTCGGGGCGTGGCGATCGGCGCGCGCGGGGTGGTGTTCCACGCGGGCAGTTCGGTGGACGAGGGGCACGCCGAGGCGGCGATGGGACAGGTCCGCGAGGTGCTGCTGCCGCTGCTCGACTGGGCTGCCGACGCCGGCGGGCCGATGTTGCTGGTCGAGCCGAGCGCCGGCGGTGGCCGCTCACTGGCCTCCCGGGTGGAGCAGCTCGGGCCCTACCTGGACGCGGTGGACGGGCACCCCATGCTCGGGGTCTGCTTCGACACCTGCCACGCCTGGGCGGCCGGCCACGACCTGGCGGCCGAGGGCGGCATGACGGCGACCCTGGACACCCTGGTGGCCACTGTCGGCGCGGACCGGCTGCGGCTGATTCACGCCAACGACTCGAAGGATCTGTGCGGCTCCACCCGGGATCGGCACGAGAACATCGGCAAGGGCAGCATCGGCGAGCCCGCCTTCGCCGAGCTGATGGCGCACCCGGCGACCGCTGGCGTCCCGATCGTCGTGGAAACCCCGAGCGAGAAGCACGTGGGCCACGCCGCCGACATCGCCACCCTCACCCGCCTGTCCCACCCCTGACCCACCCCGCTCCGCCCCCAGCGCCTCCCTCCCCCTCCCCCGGCGCCCCACCCGCCCGGTGATCATGAGGTTATTGCCATGACACGCCGACCCGAGTGGCAACAACTTCATGATCACCGGGGTGGGAGGGGCCGGGTGAGAGGCCCGCAGGGCCGGGGTGGGTGGGGTGGGGTTTTAGGCTGCGGCGAGGATGCGGGGTAGGGCTGCCAGGGCGCGGTCGATGTCCGCGTCGCTGAGGCCCAGGTGGGTGACCAGGCGGGCGGTACGAGGGCCGAGCACGGAGATCAGTACGCCCTCGGCCCGCGCCGCGGCGGCCAGGGCCCGGGCGTCCAGGGTGTGCTTGGTGAGGTCCAGCGCGACCAGGTTGGTACGGACAGTGGTGGCCAGCACACCGAACGGCGCGACAGCCTCGGCGAGCCGGGCCGCCTTCGCGTGGTCGTCGGCCAACCGGTCGATGTGCTGCGCGAGCGCGTAGCGACCGGCGGCGGCGAGGATGCCGGCCTGGCGCATGCCACCGCCCATCCGCTTACGGATCAGCCGGCCACGTTCGATCTTGTCCGCGCTGCCCACCAGCAGCGAACCGACCGGCGCGCCGAGGCCCTTGGACAGGCACACCGACAGCGTGTCGAAGAGCCGGCCGTACTCGATCAGTGGCACCCGGTCGGCGACGTGCGCGTGCCAGATCCGGGCGCCGTCACAGTGCAGCGCGACGCCCGCCTCGTCAGCCACCCCGCGCAGATCCCGCAGGGTCGCCAGCGGAATCACCCCGCCGCCGCCGCGATTGTGGGTCTGCTCGACGGCGATCGCGCGGGTGGGGACGGCGAAGTAACCGTCCGGCCGGATCATCCCGGCCACCACCTCCGGGTCGATGTCCGCGCCCACCGAGGGCCAGGTCCGCGAGGAGATCCCGCCGTACGCGGCCGCGGCGCCGATCTCGTACGTGACCACGTGCGCGTCGGCGTCACAGAGCAACTCGTCGCCGGGCGAGACCAGCAGTTGCAGGGCGATCTGGTTCGCCATCGAGCCACTCGGGGCGAACAGCGCCGCCTCGTGACCGAACAACGCGGCGACCTCGGCCTCCAGCGCGTTGACGCTCGGGTCCTCGCCGTAGACGTCGTCACCGACCTCAGCGGCGGCCATCGCCTCCCGCATCCCGGCGGTGGGTCGGGTCACCGTGTCGGACCGCAGGTCCACGAACAGATCAGGCACTGTCATCCCTTTCAACTGCCGACTGCCGGCTCGCAAGCTCACTTCTCGCGTCAGCCATGGTCATCCTCCGACTGCCGACTGCGGGCTCGCAAGCTCAGCCACGCAGCATTTCCGCTACGAGGAAGGCCAACTCCAACGACTGCTGGGTGTTCAGTCGCGGGTCGCAGGCGGTCTCGTACCGGTCGGGCAGGTCGAGATCCTCGATCCCCTGGGCGCCGCCGAGGCACTCGGTGACGTCCTCGCCGGTCAACTCGACGTGCAGGCCGCCGGGGTGGGTGTCCAGCCCACGGTGCACCTCGAAGTAGCCGAGCACCTCGTCGACGATGCGGTCGAAGTGCCGGGTCTTGTAGCCGTTGGACGACTCGTGCGTGTTGCCGTGCATCGGGTCGCACTGCCAGACCACCTTGGCCCCGGCGGCGGTGACCTTGGCGACGATCGGCGGCAGCGCGTCGCGTACCCGGTGGTTGCCCATCCGACTGATCAGGGTGAGCCGACCGGGGATGTTGTCCGGGTTGAGCTTCTCGCACAACTCGATCGCCTCGTCCGGGGAGGTGGTCGGGCCGAGCTTGACCCCGATCGGGTTGGCGATCCGGGAGATGAAGTCGATGTGCGCCCCGCTGATCTGCCGGGTGCGCTCGCCGATCCACAGGAAGTGCCCGGAGAGCCCGTACGCCCGACGGTCGGAGACCCGGGTGAGCGCCCGGTCGTACTCCAGGGCCAGGGCCTCGTGGGAGCAGTAGAGCGTGACGGTGCGCAGCGCCTCGTCGTCGGTCATGCCGCAGGCCCGGATGAAGGCCAGCGCCCGGTCGATCTCCCGGGCGATCGCCTCGTAACGCTCCCCCGCCGGGGAGTTCTTCACGAAGCCCTTGTTCCAGTCGTGCACGGCGTGCAGGTCGGCGAGCCCGCCGGCGAGGTACGCCCGGAGCATGTTCATCGCCGCCGCCGAGTTCGCGTACGCGCGGATCATGCGCTGCGGGTCGGCGACCCGGGCGGCCGGGTCGGCCTCCAGCGAGTTGATCATGTCGCCGCGGTACGCGGGCAGGCCGCGGGCGTCGGTCGGCAGCGAGCGGGGCTTCGTGTACTGCCCGGCGACCCGGGCGACCTTGACCACCGGCAGCGACGCGCCGTAGGTGAGCACGATCGCCATCTGGAGCAGGGTGCGGGCGTTGGCCAGCAGGTGGCTCTCGGTGTTGTCCACGAACGTCTCGGCGCAGTCACCACCCTGCAGCAGGAACGCCTTGCCCTCGCAGACCAGGGCGAGCTTCTGCCGGAGCTGGTCCACCTCGTAGGGCGCGACGACCGACGGCACTGTGTCGAGGACCTTGCAGACCGCGGCCACGGCGGCCGGGTCGGACCACGGCGGGACCTGCTCGCGGGGCAGTTCCCGCCATCGGTCCAGACCGAGCGCGGCGTCCTCGGCGGAATCGATCGTCGGTCGGCTGGTCTGCAGGCCCGGGCTGCCCACCGCGGGATGGCTCAGCTGATGCCACTCATGGCGCATGACAGAAAGCGTACGGCGACGGTCGGGGTGGCCGGGCGGCGAGGGGGACGGTTCCGGCAGATGGGAGATCAATCTGCCGGGCGCTGGTCAGGACGCGGGCGAGGGGACCACACCGGTCGGCGTCGGGCTGGCGACCTTAGTTGCGTCCGGCGCCTCCCCGGCGATGCACCAGTCGCTGCCGTCGCGGGTGACGGTGAAGACCAACGGCCGGACGACTGTGCGCTTGCCGACCGCGACCGAGACCGAGACGCGGACCTCCTGCCCGAGCGGACCGGACCGGATGTCCGTGATGGCCGCCTCCGGCACCTGGAAGTGGTCGGCGAAGTCACCGTTGGGGCCGGTGGCGCCACGGTCGAAGCCGTCGTGCAGCAGAGCGCAGAGCTGGCTGCGGCCGGCGGCGACGTCCTTGGCCGTCATCGCGTCGAGGTACGCCTGCACGCGCTCACGGGAGCGGGTGGCGGCCTCCTCGGCGGGGGCCCGGGCCGGCTTGGGGGCCGACTTCTCCTCGTCCTTGTCGCCGATCCCGCAGCCGACCAGGGCAACCGGCAGCAGCATCAGCCCGGCGGCGGTCGCCGCCAGCCCGCTGTGTGTCGGTCGCATGATCACCTCCGTCGGCGGTGAGATCGAGACGTGCCGAGCCGCGAGTCTGCCACATCCGGCTGTACGAGCCCAAGGGCGGCGGCCCGGTCGACGCGCTGGGCGTCGGCCGGGCCGCTGTGTCACGGGCGGGAAGGGACGGTGCGGGTCCCTTCCCGCCGTGTGGGTGGTGCGTCGGCCCTCGGCTCAGCCGAGACCGCCCTTGATGGCGCCGATGAGTTCGCCGTTGCTCGTGTCACCGGAGAGCTCCCAGAAGAACGCGCCACCGAGGCCCTGGTTGTTCGCGTACGTCATCTTGCCGTTGATGGTCGACGGGGTGTCGTAGCTCCACCAGTTGCTGCCGCACTTGGCGTACGCGGTGCCGGCGATCGTGCCGGTGGCCGGGCAGGTGTTCTTCAGGACCTTGTAGTCCTCGATGCCGGCCTCGTAGGTGCCCGGTGCCGCGCCGGTGGCGCTGCCACCCGGAGCGGCCTGGGTGACACCGGTCCAGCCCCGACCGTAGAAGCCGATGCCGAGCAGCAGCTTGTTGGCCGGGACGCCCTTGCTCTTGAGCTTCTGGATCGCCGCGTCGGAGTTGAAGCCCTGCTGCGGGATGCCGGTGTACGAGGTGAGCGGCGAGTGCGGTGCTGTCGGACCCTGGGCCGCGAAGGCGCCGAAGTAGTCGTAGGTCATCGGCATCAGCCAGTTGAGGTTGCCGATGGCGCCGGCGTAGTCGGTGGCGTCGATCTTGCCGCCGTTGCTACCGTCCGCGGTGATGGCGGCGGTGACAAGGGCGCTGGACCCGAACTTCGACCGCAGCGCGCCGATCACGTTCTTGAACGCGTTCGGGCCGCTGGTGTCACAGGTCAGACCGCAGGCGTTGGGGTACTCCCAGTCGACGTCGATGCCGTCGAAGACGTCCGCCCAGCGCGGGTCCTCGACCAGGTTGTAGCAGCTCTCGGCGAACGCGGCCGGGTTCTGCGCGGCCTGGGTGAAGCCGCCGGACCAGGTCCAGCCACCGAACGACCAGATCACCTTGAGGTGCGGGTTGAGCTGCTTGAGCTTGCGCAGCTGGTTGAAGCTGCCGCGCAGCGGCTGGTCCCACGTGTCGGCGACGCCGTCCACGCTGTCCGCCGCGGTGTACGCCTTCTCGTAGTCGGCGTAGCTGTCGCCGATGGAGCAGCGACCACCGGTGGTGTTGCCGAAGGCGTACAGGATGTGGGTCAGCTTGGCGGCGGAGCCGCTGGTCTGGATGTTCTTGACGTGGTAGTTGCGCCCGTAGACGCCCCACTCGGCGAAGTAGCCGACGACCTTCTTGCCGCCGGTGTTCGGCGGCGGAGTGGTCGGCGGTGGCGTGGTGGGCGGAGGGGTGGTGGGCGGCGTCGTCGTCGGTGGGGTGGTGGTCGGGGGCGTGGTGGTCGGCGGGGGCGTTCCGCCGCCGCACGCGGCACCGTTGATGGTGCAGTTCAGCGGTGCCTTGAAGGCGCCGGTGCCGTTGTAACCCCAGCTGAACGAGGCGCCGGGCGCGATGCCGCCGGCCCAGCTCTTCTTGACCGCGACGTAGTGGTTGCCGCTGCTGGTGACGTCGGCGTCCCACGCGCTGCTGATGGTGGTGCCCGACGGCAGGTCGAACTCGATGCGCCAGGTGGTGACAGTGGCGCTGGAGCCGTTGGTGACTGTCACCCTCGTCTCGTGACCGGTCCCCCAGTCCTGCGCCTTGGTGAAGGAGGTGGTGACCGTGCCGGCGCCGAACGCGGTGGTCACCGGCACCGCTGCGACGGTCACGGCGACCACGGCACCGGCCCAGAGGGCCCGGCGGAGCGATCTTTTCATGCGGCGTCTCCCGAACTGTTAGGAAACTTTCCAAAAGAGATGGTGAGACGGTACTCACGCCGTCATCAGTTCGTCAAGATGCGCATGTTTCGATTTCTCCTGGTGCACGGAGTGCGTACGCTGCGCCCACCCCGGGTCGACGCGCGGCCGACGCGTAACCTCGGCCCATGACCGTCTTCGACATCCCGATCGACGCCCTCAACGGCGGCCCCGCCGACCTGGCCCGCCACCGCGGCAAGGCGATGCTGGTCGTCAACGTGGCCTCCCGCTGCGGCCTCACCCCGCAGTACGCCGGCCTCCAGACGCTCGCCGACTCCTACGCCGACCGGGGCCTCGTGGTACTCGGCGTGCCGTGCAACCAGTTCGCCGGGCAGGAGCCGGGCAGCGCCGCCGAGATCAGCGACTTCTGCCAGGTCAACTACGGGGTCACCTTCCCGCTGACCGAGAAGGTCGACGTCAACGGCCCGGACCGGCACCCGCTCTACGCCGCGCTCGTGAACACCCCGGACGCCGACGGGCACACCGGCGACGTGCGCTGGAACTTCGAGAAGTTCCTGGTGGCCCCGGACGGCTCGGTCGCCGCCCGCTTCGCCCCCACTGTCGCGCCCGACTCCGACGACCTGCGCGCAGCCATCGAGAAGGCCCTCCCCACCCCCTGAGCCGGGCCTCCAGACTCCGGGCCGCACCGGAGAGTGGCAGGTCCTCGGAGAGCCGGTTCGCGGTCGGCGTGAGCGGTACGTTGGGCGGGCAGGCCCGCAGCGCGACCAGGCATCCGCCGGGCCTGCGACGATCGCGAGCAGTCTGCGCAGCTACCGACAGCGGGTGGCCAGAATAACCCACCAGTCTGGTCGGGAATGCGTCGTGGGTGGACGGAGTTGGGAACAAGCATGACAACTGTGGGACTGATCGGCAGTGGCAACATCGGCGGCACCGTGGCACGGCTGGCCGTCGACGCCGGCTACGACGTGGTGCTGAGCAACTCGCGGGGCCCGGAGACCCTCACCGACCTGGTGGAGACCCTGGGCGAGCACGCCAGCGCCGGCACCGCGCAGGACGCCGCGCAGGTGGGCGACCTGGTGGTCGTCAGCGTCCCGCTGAAGGCGTACCGGGCGGTGCCCGTCGAACCGCTGGCCGGCAAGGTCGTCATCGACACCAACAACTACTACCCGCAGCGCGATGGCACCTTCCCGGAGCTGGACTCCGGCGAGACCACCAGCAGCGAGTTGCTCCAGCGGCACCTGCCAGACTCCCGAGTGGTCAAGGTCTTCAACAACATCTACTTCAAGGGCCTGGCCGCGCTCTCCCGGCCGACCGGCGCGGCCGACCGCAGCGCCCTCGCGATCGCCGGTGACGACGCCGCCGCGAAGGCCGAAGTGACCGCCTTCCTGGACCAGATCGGCTACGACGCGGTGGACGTCGGCCCGCTGGCCGAGGGGTGGCGCTACCAGCCGGACACCCCGGCGTACGGCACGCTCTACTCCGCGAGCCCGACCGACTGGGATCACCCGGCCCCGGGCGACGCCGCGAAGGTACGCGCCGCCGTGGCCGCCGCCACCCGCTGAGCACTGCCAGCCGCCGCCCCGCCCACGACCGCCTACCTGGGCGTCGCGCGGAGGGCGGCGGCGAGCTCGTCGTCGTAGCTGGCGATCGGCCGCCCATCCGCGGCGTACGCGACGAGGCGACCGTGAGCCATCGTCGCCGAACGGAACGAGAAGGTACGCGGCCCCGGGTACGCGGCGAGCAGCGGAATGGCCCGGGGCGCTCCACCCGGTGCTGAGTAGTACTCCAGGCGGGTCACCTGCGGGGAGACCACGCCGTTGACCCGCACCTTGGTCTTCTCGGCGCGGGTGCCGAAGGTGACCGGCACGTCGGTGGCGTAGGCGGCGCATTCGGCCGGACCACGGCAGACGAAGAAGTATCGCGGGTTGACGACGTCGTCGAGGTTGTACGCCTTGAAGGTGGGGTCGGCCCCGGCCGGCAGCGGCTGCACGGCGAAGAACGCGACCGCCACGGTTGCCGTGACGCCCACCCGCAGCCAGGCCCTGCCGGCGGCCGGTCGTCTGCTCGTGCGCTGGGCGGCGACGGCGACACCGCCGAAGCCGACGAGGCACAGGACGCACACCCCGAGGGCACGGGCGTTCTCGAAGAGGAACTGCACCCCCGGCCGCGTCGAGATCGGGCTGAGCACCGCGCCCAACGAGACGACCACGGCGACGAGCAGCGCCGCGCCGGCGACCCGCTGGGTGACGCCGGACGCGCCGATCAGCAGCATCGCGGCGAGCACCGGCCACACCTGGTGGTGGGTCCAGGACACCGGGGACGCGGCCACTGTGGCGCAGCCGACGAGCACCGCGGCGTGCCCGGGGCAGCCCTGCCGCGTCAACTGCCGGGCCCGCAGCAGCGCCACCACGCAGATCAGTGCCACCATGGCGGCCCAGAGCAGAGGCAGCGCCGTCTCGTCGACGCCGACGCGCAGCAACATTCCGTGCAGGGACTGATTGCCCAACGAGGACAGATTGCCGATGCGGGAGGTCTGTCGCACGGTCTCGGTCCAGTAGGACCAGCTCTCCCGGGGCAGCACGATCGCGGCGACCCCCGCGCAGGCCCCGAACGCGGCCACCGACCGGCCGGCGTCACGGTAGCGCCCGACGGCCAGGAAGTAGACCACGAACAGCAGCGGGGTGAGCTTGACAGCCGCCGCCACCCCGACCAGCGTTCCGCGCAGTCGGGGTGGGACGACGCGCAGCCCGTCGAGCAGGGCCATCAACACGATGAAGATGCTGACCTGCCCGAAGCGTAGGTTGCTCTGCACCGGCGCGGAGAGCATCAGCACCGTGGCCGCCAGCGCCACGACGAGCGGGCGCCGGGAACGTCGGGTGGTCAGCGCGACACCCACCGACCCGGCGATGGCGACGACCGCCGCGCACGTCGCCACCAGCCAGATCCCCTGGAGTACGCCCTCACTGAGGGCGGTGATCGGCCACAGCACGAGAGCGGCGAACGGCGGATAGGTGAACGGACCGCCGTTCTCCGCCACATACCCGTACAGCGGCTCACCAGCCTGCAGGTCGGACAGCGCACCGTAGTAGATGTGCAGGTCGGAGAGGCGGTCCGGACGGCGCAGAACGAACACACAGGACACCAGCGCGACGACGACGAAGGCCGCCCACGCCAGCACCACCCGGCGATCCCGCATCGCCCGAGAATAGGCGACCGCCGTGGTCCCGGTGGGCCCGGAAACGGCCGGCGCGGGGCTTCGGACAGCCACACGTGAGCAGCCGCAAACGCCCCACTTCTGCCTCCGGAAGAACGGGTTTCCCGGGTGGGCGCCGACTCGTAGCCTCGGCGAATGGGGACGACGAGCACACCGGCGTACGACGCCCACGCGGACTGGTACGAGGGCTTCATCTCCGGCGGCGGCGACTATCTGCGCCGGGTGCACGCGACGGTGGCGGACCTGCTCGGCGCGGGCGAAGGTCCCTGCCTCGACATCTGCTGCGGCACCGGCGCGCACGCTCCGGTGCCGGCGGGTCTGGGTTGGACGCCAGTGGGGGTGGACCTTTCCGGCGGGCAGTTGCGGTACGCGCGAGGGCGGCTGCCGGTGGTCATCGGTGACGCGGGCGCCCTGCCGGTCGCCGACGCGTCGCTGCCGGCCGCGATGTGCGTGCTGGCCAGCACCGACCTGCCCGACTACCCGGCCGTGCTGCGCGAGGTCGCCCGGGTGCTGCGCCCTGGCGGACGGTTCGTCCACGTGGGTGTGCACCCGTGTTTCGTGGGCGCGTTCGCCGACTGGAGTCAACATCCGCGTGTCGTCGTCGACGCCCGGTACGCCGACCGGTCGCACAGCTTCGACAGTTGGAACGTCACGGGCGTGCGGGTACGGGTGGGAGCCTGGCACGTCCCCCTCGCCGACCTGGTGAACGCGACAGTGGACGCCGGCCTTCGGCTGGTCCGGGTCGTCGAAGCGGGACCGGGCGGAGTCCCCGACCTGTTCGGCCTCCTCGCCGTTCGAGAGCGGTAGACGAGCACCCGCCGCAGCAACGAGAGCCTGAACCTGCGCAACTTCGGGGATGTTGCTGCCTCAAGACGACCAGACACAGCAACATCCCCGAAGTTGCGCGGATCTTGAGGGCGCAAAGCGCGAAGGCGGCGGCGCGGAAGCGAGGGCAGGGGTTACGGCAGGGGCGAGCGACAAAAACATCGCTGTGGCAACTTGCGTCACAGTCCTGTTCACGGGACCCTGTTCTCTGGGTTGCCGCCCGCTCACCGAACGTGCCCCCGGAGGCGACATGCACACGCTCCGTACCGTGCCCCGCCGGCTGCTGGCCGGCTCCGGCGCGCTCCTGCTCGGCACCGCCCTCGCCACTGCCGCCATTCCGGTTCCGGCGCACGCCGCGACCGGCGCGGACACCGTCGGATACGTCCGGCTCGCGCACCTGTCCCCGGACACCCCGGCGGTGGACGTCTACCTTGCCGCGCCGGGCGCGGCGAAGCCGCAGGTCTTCCCCGGGGTCGGTTACGGCGTGGTCTCCGACTACCTCGAACTCGCGCCGGGCCGGTACGCGGTGGCCATGCGCGAGGCCGGCGCGCCGGCCAGCGACCCCCCGGTGCTCACCACCGAGGTCGCGGTGACCAGCGGGGACGCCTTCACCGTGGCCGGTGTCGGGCGGCACGCCGACCTCGGCCTGCGGGTGCTCAACGACGATCTCAGCGCCCCCACCGACGGCCGCGCGAAGGTGCGGGTCGTACAGGCCTCGGTGCGGACCCCGGTGCTCGACGTGGCCGCCGCCAACGGTCCGATGATCGCCGACGGGGTGCAGTTCGCCACCACGACCGACTACCAGCAGGTCGAGCCGGGCAGTTGGCGGCTGAAGCTGACGGGCGCCGGCGGGCCGAGCACCGACGCCGAGGTGCGGCTCACCGGTGGCGCTGTCTACTCGCTGCTGGTGCTCGACGCGAAACAGGGCGGGCTCACCGCCGAGCTGCGCCGCGACGCCGAGGGCGGCACCGTCGTCCCGGCCGGCGGGGTGGACACCGGCGCCGGTGGCACCGCCGGCGCCGGGCTCGACGCGTACCCCCTGGTGGCCGGCGGTCTGGCCGCGGCGGCCGGCGCGGTGGCCCTGCTGCTCTGGCGTCGGCGGCGGCGCACCACCTGGTGAGCGCCGAGCCGGACCCGTCGATCCGGCGGCACCGTGAGCGCCGAACACCGCTGGCCGCGCTGGTCGCGGCCGGCGCGGCGGTCTGCCTGGCCGCCGGCACCGGGGTCGGGCTGGCCACCACCGGCCCGCCACCACCGGCGGCGAGCTGGCACCCCGGCTGCGGCGACGACTGCCCGTCGGTGGCCGCCGCGCCCACGCCACACGGTCCACCCACGCGGGTACGCGTACCGCGCATCGACGTCGACTCACCGCTCACAGTGCTCGGTCTGGACCGCGCCGGCGTGCTGATTCCGCCGACCGACTTCCACACCGCTGGCTGGTACGGCGGCGGCCCGGCCCCGGGCGACACCGGTCCGGCCGTCCTCGCCGGGCACCTGGACTCCCGACGCGGCCCGGCGGTCTTCGCCCGGCTCGGCGAGCTACGACCCGGCGACCTGGTGGAGGTGTGGCGCGGCGGGCAGCGGTTGCCGTTCCGGGTGACCGGGTCGCTGCGTACCCGCAAGGACCAGTTTCCGACAGCGGTGATCTACGGCCCGACGCCCGGGGCGGAGCTACGCCTGGTCACCTGCGGGGGCGACTTCGACCGGCGGCGGGGCCACTACGTCGACAACGTTGTGGTGTTCGCGGTGACCGATGCCCCCGACCCGGTCCTGCCGACGTCCGCCGCTGGCTGAGTCAGAGGGGGCGGCGGCCGGCGAAGCCGCACTCTGCCCGGTGGTACCAGCGCACGTCGGAGTCGCCCTCCAGCCAGCACCAGAGCACGGCGCGGCCGGCCCGCTCGCCGGGGAAGTCGAGCAGCACCGGGGCGATGCCCTTGACCTGGATGTCGTGCTGGTGCAGCTCGTCGACGACGGCGTGCAACCGAGCTTCCAGTGCCTTGACCTCGGCCAGCCCGCCGAGCGCGCTCATGCCGTGGTCGGCCAGGTCGGCGCGCAACTCGGCCAGGTCGGCCCGGACCCGGATCAACTCGTCGACGCGCGGTTGCAGGGTGGCCACCAGGTGCCGGGCCTGGGCAAGTGTGAACACCGGGCCAGTATGCGGCACGCACGGCCTCGCGAGGCGTCCCGATCGCTCAGTCGGCCTGTGCGGCCAACTCGCGGGCGCGGTCCCGGGCGGCCTCCAGCGCGGCGAGCAGCGCCGCGCGTACGCCGTGCTTCTCCAGCTCGCGAATCGCGGAGATGGTGGTGCCGGCCGGCGAGGTGACCGCCTCGCGCAGCTTGACCGGGTGCTCACCGGAGTCGCGCAGCATCACCGCCGACCCGATCGCGGTCTGCACGATCAACTCGTGCGCCACCTGACGGGGCAGCCCGAGCAGGATCCCCGCGTCGATCATGGCTTCGACCAGCAGGTAGAAGTAGGCCGGGCCGGAACCGGAGAGCGCGGTGACAGCGTCCTGCTGCGATTCGGGCACCCGGATCGTCTGGCCGAGCGGCTTGAACATCTCCTCGGCCAGCGTGAGGTGCGACCCGGTGGCGTGCTCGCCGGCCGAGATCGCGGTCATCGCCTCGTCCACCAGCGCCGGGGTGTTGGTCATCACCCGCACCACCGGGGTGCCCTCGGGCAACCGGCGGCTGAAGAAGCTGGTGGGCAGACCGGCGCAGAGCGAGATGACGAGCTTGTCGGCCGGCACCTTGGGGCCGATCTCGTCGAGGAGCGCGGCGGCGTCCTGCGGCTTGACCGAGACCGCGAGCACAGCGGCCTCGTCCACCGCGGTCAGGTTGTCGACCACCCGTACGCCGTACCGGGCGGTCAACTCCTCCGCGCGAGCGGGTCGGCGGGCGGTGGCCAGCAGCCGGTCCACAGGCCATCCCGAGCGCAGCAGCCCGGAGAGCATCAGCTCACCGATCTTGCCCGCGCCGATCACCGCGACCGTGTGCACTCCGGCTGACATGTCGGCCCGTACCCCCTCGCATTGGGTCGCGGCGCGGCGGACCCGCAGGCCCGCCGCGCCGCCGACGATCGATCAGCTGCCGAAGAAGACCTCGGCCTCGGCGTACCGCTCCAGCGGCACGGTCTTCAGCTCGCGGGTGGCCTCGGCGAGGGGCACCCGGACGATGTCGGTGCTCTGCATCGCGACCATCTTGCCCCAGTCGCCGTCGTTGACGGCGTCGATGGCCTGCAGGCCCAGGCGGGTGGCGAGCACCCGGTCGAAGGCCGTCGGGGTGCCACCGCGCTGGATGTGGCCCAGCACCACGGTGCGGGCCTCCTTGCCGGTCTTGGCCTCCAGCTGCTCGGCGAGCCACTGGCCGATGCCGCCGAGGCGGACGTGGCCGAACGAGTCGAGCTCCTGGTTGGCGAGCACCATCTGGCCGTCGAGCGGCTGGGCGCCCTCGGCGACCACGACGATGGGGGCGTACTGGTGCTGGAAGCGCTTCTCGACGTAGCCGGCCACCTGGTCGACGTCGAACTGACGCTCGGGCAGCAGGATCACGTTGGCGCCACCGGCCAGGCCGGCGTGCAGGGCGATCCAGCCGGCGTGCCGGCCCATCACCTCGACGACCAGGGTGCGGTGGTGGCTCTCCGCAGTGGTGTGCAGCCGGTCGATGGCCTCCATCGCGATGTTGACCGCGGTGTCGAAGCCGAAGGTGTAGTCGGTGGCGCCGAGGTCGTTGTCGATCGTCTTCGGCACGCCGACGACGTGCACGCCCAGCTCGTAGAGCTTGGTGGCCACGCCGAGGGTGTCCTCGCCGCCGATCGCGATCAGCGCGTCCACGCCCTGGGCGGCAAGGTTGTCCTTGATCCGCTCGACGCCGTTCTCGATCTTGAACGGGTTGGTTCGGGACGAGCCGAGGATGGTGCCGCCGCGAGGCAGAATGCCGCGAACGTCGGCGATGTCCAAGGGGCGGGACAGACCCTCGAGCGGGCCCTTCCAGCCGTCCCGGAAGCCCACGAACTCGTGACCGTAAGTGGCGACGCCCTTGCGGACCACCGCCCGGATGACCGCGTTGAGACCGGGGCAGTCGCCGCCGCCGGTGAGCACGCCGATACGCATGATCCGCTCATCCTCCTGGAGCATCAGGTAAAGCCCGATATGCCCCAGGATATGTGTCAGGTCAGACCATCGGCGCCGTTGCCGGCCCGGGGCGGGCCGTCACTGCGAACTGTAGTCGGCCCGCCGGTACGACGACAGCGCGCCCCGGGCACCCGCCCCCGGTCAGTAGGTCACCTCATGGTTCTCGCCGGCCTGCGGCGGCCGGCCGGTGACCGCGGCCCTGGCGTAGTCGAGCAGGTTCACCACGGTGCTGTTCGGCGAGTCCCAGTACTCGGCGGAGCTGGCGTGCACCTTGATCAGCGTCAGACCGGGGGTGTCCAGCCCGTCGGGGAACCACGCCTTGAGCAGCGGGTTCCACAGCCGCTCGGCCCGGGCCCGGTCGAACCCCTCGGTGGCGGTGCCGGAGATCGACACCCACGCGTTGTGCTTCTGGTCGGAAAAGGCCACGTTGACCTCCGGGTTCACCCGGAGCTGGCGGACCTTGGCCGAGTCGGCGTAGGCGAAGAACCACAGCTCGCCGTCGAACTCGACCTCCTGGAGCCCCATCGGACGACTCACCTGCCGCCCGTCCAGAGCAGTCGTGGTGAGCATGCAGATCCGCGCGGCCCGGGCCAGGCCGGTGACACGGGCGCGTGCCTCCGCGGCGCTGCTCGGCTGGTGGCTCATGGCAATCTCCCTCGGCTCGGCTGGTCGAACCGTTGCCCGGGACAGAACCGGTCAAACCTCCGGCGGCGCGGCCACCACTCAACGGGCGGTCATCGCCCGCCAGCGGGCCAGATTGTGCCGGGCATCGACCAGAGCGTCGTGCCGGGCCGCGTCCGCGTCCGGCAGGGGTGGCCGACCCCGGTCGTCCCAGAGCTGCCGCAGCTCCTTGGTGTAGCGGGGGATCTCCCGGGGCAGCGCCGGCATCGCGCCCCAGAGCTGGGCGAGCACCACGTGGTCGTACGCGGCGAACCAGGCCCACAGCTCCAACTGCTCCCCCGGCCGGTCCCGGATCGGCTCCATCAGGAAGTCGTACAGGTCGTCGCGGATGCGCTCACGCGAGCGCCAGGCCCGGTCCGCCGGGGAGGGCAGCTTGTCGAGCACGTTGCGTCGAACCCAGGGCACGGCGCGGGAGTCGTCGAACTCGGTGGAGACCGCGTAGAACTCGCGGCCGTACTCGTCGACGACACCGATCGAGACGAGGTCGACGGTCGTGCCGTCCTCGATGAACTCGCAGTCGTAGAAGTAGCGGTAGACCATTCCGGGCATCCTCGCCCACCGCCGCCCGGCCGCGTCCGGCGGGGCCCGTCCGACGGTGAGCCCACCGCCGCGACACCTCGCGTACGGCACGTCGCAGGCCGTGACGGTCACGGAAGTGCTTCGAGGGGTGTACAGCAAGCGACCAGACCGTCATGATCTGATGTGTACCGCTACCGGACGCCGAATCGGTGTCAGTTCACCTTGTCGGGGCCCATCAGGTTCGCCCGGTGAGCGAATTGTGGTCCATGACCGGGGGAGGGGTTGGGCCGTGGAGGTTCGCCTGCCGGAGCCGGGTGACGCGCTCACGGGTGTCGAGATGTTCGCTGGGCTGGAGCCCGAGGTGCGGCAGCGCGTCATCGCGGCCGCCGTCCCGCGCACCTACCGCAAGGGCCAACTGCTCTTCGTGGAAAACGATCCCGGCGAGTCCCTGATCGTGCTGCGCCGCGGCGCGGTGGCGGTCTTTCGCACCGCACCCACCGGCGAGCGGGCCGTGCTGTCGGTTATCCGTCCACCGGACGTGCTCGGTGAGGTCTCCCTGCTCGACGCGTCCACCCGGTCTGCCTCGGCGGAGGCCATCGAGGACTGCGCGGCGCTCGCGCTCTCGCGGGGCGCGTTCATGGAGTTGGTGCACTCCAACCCCCGCATCCTGGACGCGGTGATGCGCTCACTGGGCGGGCTGATCCGCCGGCTCACCGAGCAGAACGCCGACCATGTCTTCCTCGACCTGCCCGGTCGGGTGGCGAAGACGCTGGTGCGGCTGGCGGGCGAGAGCCAGGCACCGATGATCACGATCGAGCTCAACCAGAGCCAACTGGCCGAGATGGCCGGTGGTTCCCGGCAGAGCGTCAACCAGGCGATCGGCTCGTTCGCCAGCCGTGGCTGGCTGCGCACCGAGGGCCGCCGGATCGTGGTGACCGACGTGGCCGCGCTGCGCCGCCGCGCCGGCATGGCCGACCGCTGACCGACCGGCACGTCGCTCGGGCATCCGATCTGGACAGGCCCTATCCGTCGCCACCCACTCTCCTACCCGTACGCACGGCTGCGCCGGCTGCCAGTGGCAGCCGGCGTCACCGTGCTCGCGGTTCAGCGGGTGGGGTTCAGCGGGTCGGGCCGACCCAGCGGGTCGGGCCGACCCAGCGGGTCGGCCCGACCCAGCGGGTCGCGACCGGCTGGTAGCCGGGGCCCGCCCAGAAGCCCGGTCCGGCCCAGAAGCCCGGTCCGGCCCAGCCGCTCGCGGTGGTGGTCGTCGTCGTCGTGGTCGCCATCTCGTCCTCCTGGTCGGTGTGTGGTGCTTGTTGCGCTTGTCTTGCCGAGGACGCTACGGCGTGGAGCGGTGGGACAAAATAGGACAAATCGACATCAATCACTGGCTGAAGAGCGGTTGTTGGCCCCCACACCGCGCTGACAAGGTTGCCGCGCCCGCCCCTGTTCCAGGGCCCGTGCCGACATACCCGCAGCAGTGAGGAGCCACCGGTCATGTCATTACTCCGCGGCAATGTCGCATTTCGTCGGTACTGGTCGGCACGCCTGGTGTCGTACACCGGTGACCAACTCGCCCGGACGGCGCTGCTGATCGCCGTCTACGACCGGCACGGCGGCGGCGCGGTCGCCCTGCTGCTGCTGGCCTCGACGGTGCCCCGGCTGCTCGGACCGTTGCTCGGCGCCCTGGCCGACCGCTTCGACCAACGCCGGCTGATGATCGGTTGCGACACCGCCCAGGCGTTGACGTACGTCGCCGTCGCGCTGCTCGCGCCACCCCTGCCCGTCCTGTTGGCGCTGATCACCGCGGCTACCACGGCCGCTACCGCGTTCACTCCCGCCGGACGCAGCCTGCTCCCCCGTCTGGTCGAACGCGAGCAGCTACCGGCGGCGAACGCGCAACTCGCGACGGGCGTCAACATCGGGCTCGCTGCCGGGCCAGCCGTCGGCGGCCTCCTGCTGGCGACCCTCGGGCTGACCGCGACGCTGCTCGTGGACGCGGCGACATTCGTTCTCTCCGCGTTGCTGATCGGCGGAGTCAGGGCGCTCTCGACGACCGCCGCGACCCGCCGGCCCGAGCCACTGCAGACGGTGCTGCGCGAAGGGCTGCGGGTGGTCCGAGGGCACAGCGTCGTCCGTGCGGTCTCGGTCGGGTTCCTGGTGATGGTGATGTTCGCCGCATTGGACAACCTCGCCATCGTCCCTCTCGGACGCGCCGAACTGGGCGCCACCGAGGTCACGATCGGTCTGCTGGGCACCGCCTACGGCGTCGGCATGGTGCTCGGTCCGATGTGCCTGGCGGGAACCGGCGTACGCATCCGGATGGACCTGGTCCTCTACGGTGCGCTGCTCGCGCTCGGCGCCGGAACGCTTGTCACCGGCATCAGCCCGGTGATCGCGCTCGCCATTGCCGGTCAGGCGGTGGCCGGCGTCGGCGCGGGCTGGCACAACGTCGCCGCCGACACCCTCATCCAGCAGAACGTGCCGGCCGAGCGGCTCGGCGTGGTGTTCGGCACCGTCTACATGTTCCCGTACGCGGCGGAGGCACTGGCCTACGCCGTCGGCGCACCGCTGTTGGCGATGGTCGGGCCACGATGGGTGCTGGTCATCTCGGGGTTGGGTGTGCTGGCCACCCTGGCGCTGATCGCTCCCCTGCTCACCCGGGCCCTCGGGCTACGCCTGCCGACGCCGGGCAGGTTCGCAGCGGCCAACGGGTGAGACCGCCCGACGGGTGCGGCCGGTGGACTCAAGGCCCGCCGACCGCACCCGGGCGATCAGTTCTCCGTGCTGTCGGCCGGCGGCGCACCCGGCCCCGGCCCGATCTTCTTCGGATCGGTCGGCTTACCAGCCGTGGACGTGCTCGACGAGGTGGTCGTGGTCTCCCCCGACCCGCCCGACTGACCCTCAGGCTCTTCCACCATGCCCTGCTCCTCCAGTTCGGCGAGAGTGACCGCATCGACGTCGACCGTGTCGCCCGGCGCCCAAAGCGTGCCACCCGGATCGGTCCACGAGGCGGACAGTCGTACCTGCACGGGACTCTCCCTGACATGAAACTTCCTGGTACGGAACACTAACCCCGACCGATCGATGCCGTTGCCCGCCCGCACGTCGGGTACCCGACTGGCCGACCGGCCGCGATACTGACCTCTTTCGCCCACGGAGCTGAACATCGACCTCAAGTGTGGACACTGCGCACGCGCGGCCGGGCCGGACGACCGCTTCTGCGGCGGGTGCGGCCAACCGCTGGGGGTCAACTGTGCGCACTGCGGGCACGCCAACAGCACCGAGGTCAACTTCTGCACCAGCTGTGGTCAACCGCTGCGCGACCACGCCGTAGCGGTGCAGGAGGACCGGCGTCAGGTCAGCGTGCTCTTCGTCGACATCGTGGACTTCACCAGCTACGCGGAGCGGGCCGACCCGGAGCAGGCCCGCAGTCTGCAGCAGACCTACTTCGCCACGGTGCGCCGGATCGTGCACCAGTACGGCGGGGTGGTCGAGAAGTACATCGGCGACGCGGCGATGGCGCTGTTCGGCGCGCCGGTGGCCACCGACAACGACGCGTTGCGGTGCGTCCGCGCCGGCCTGGAGCTGCAACGGAACCTGGCCCGCCAGCCCGCCGGTCCGCAGCCCCCGCTGAGCTTCCGGGTCGGCATCGCGACCGGCGAGGCCCTGGTCGACCTCTCCGCCACCCGCGACGGCGGGCAGGCCTTCGTGACCGGAGACGTGGTCAACACGGCCTCCCGCCTGCAGGGGTTCGCCCCGCCGGGCGGTGTCGTGGTCGACGAGAGCACCTGGTCGGCCACCCGACACGAGATGGAGTACGCGGACCAACCACCGGTCACCCTGCGCGGCCGGTCCGCGGTGAGCCGGATCTGGCTGGCCGTCCAGGTGCGACCACACCGGGACCCGCGCGGCGCCGAGCTGACCCCGATGGTGGACCGGGAGCACGAGCGAGGCCTGCTGGTCAACGCGCTGCACCGGATGGTGACCGAACGGACGTCCCAGTTGGTGACCGTGTTCGGCCCGGCCGGGGTGGGCAAGAGTCGGCTGTTGCGCGAGCTGGCCCGACACGCCGGCAGCCTGCCCGGCCCGCCGATCACCTGGCTCGTCGGGCAGTGCCCGCCGTTCGGCGAGAACGTCACCTGGGCCGCCCTGTCCGACATCGTGAAGACCTGGGTGGGCGTGCCGGAGGTCGACGGCCCGACCGCGCTGCGCGAACGGCTACGGTCCCGGCTGGGACAGCTCGCCGACCCGCACGCGACCCGGCTGGCAGAGGCGCTCGGCCCGCTGATCGGCGTACCCGGTGAACGGCTCACCCCCGGTGAGACCGAGGCCGCCTGGCGGCGGTTCCTGATCACCCTGGCGACGACCGGCCCGACCGTGCTGGTCTTCGAGGACATGCACTGGGCGGACCAGCAGATGCTCGCCTTCGTCGAGCAGTTGGGCGCGTCAGCCCGCGGCGTACCGCTGCTGGTCGTGGCGACCGCCCGGCCGGAGCTGCGGGAACGGCACCCGGCCTGGACCGGCACGATCAGTGGCGCGATGTCCATCTCGGTGCCGCCGATGCACGACACGGACATCGACACGCTCTACTCGCTGCTCCTCGGGCAGGCGACGCTGCCGTCCAGCTCGCGTACCCCGCTGATCGAGTTTGCCGACGGCAACCCGCTCTACGCCCAGGAGTACGCCCGGATGCTGCTGGACGGCGGCCTGCTCGACGCGGTCGGTACGACCGCCCACCCCGACCTCGACGGCGGCGCGGAGATGCCCCGCACCGTGCAGGCGGTCATCGCCAACCGGCTCGACCTGCTGGACCCGGCCGACCGGGCGGTGCTCCAGGCCGCCGCCGTGGTCGGCGTGGTGTTCTGGGCCGCGCCGGTCGCGATGGCGTTGGGACGGCCGCCGGAGTGGGTGGAGCGCGCGCTGGACCGCCTGCAACGTCGCGACCTCGTGTACGAGCAGAGCACGTCGACGATGCCCGGAAAGTCCGAGTACCGGTTCCGGCACATCCTGGTACGCGACGTCTGCTACCAGCGACTGCCCCGGGCCGAACGGGTGCTGCGCCACCAACGCACCGCCGACTGGATGGCACAGCTCACCGACGACCGGCAGTACGACCTGGCCGAGGTGCTGGCCAACCATCGCTGGGCGGCCCACGAGATCGCCCGTACGGTCGGGCTGGACACCGCCCCCTACGCCCCGTCGGCGCGGGACGCGCTGCATCAGGCGGCCCGCCGCGCGTACGAGCTGCACGCGCTGGACACCGCCGCCGCGCTGGTCGGCCGGGCGCTGGCCCTGGACGTCGGGGCGGACCCGGCGCTGGAGCTGTTCGACGCCGAGCTGGCGTTCTATCGGGACGGGGACGCCTTCCTGGTGGCGGGGGGCACGGACCTCCTCTCCCGGCTGGCCGCGCGGCTCACCACGAGCGGCGACCGGACGGGGGCGGCGCGCGCCTGGACGCTGCTCGCCACCGCCGCCTGGAGTCGGGCCGACCGGTCGGCGACCCTGCACTGCCTGGACCAGGCGATCGGCATCTACGGCGACCTGCCGGACAGTCAGGAGAAGGCGGGCGCGCTGCTGGAGCTGGCCCGAGTGCACATGCTCAACGCGGAGACCGAGCCGGCGTGCACCGCGGCACGGGCGGCGGCGTCCCTCGCCGAGCGGCTCCAGCTACGCGAGGTCCAGGCCAACGCGCGGATCACCCTGGCCGTGGCGCGCTACCTGGCCGGCTCCGCCGAGGCGTTCCCGGAGCTGGCGGAGGTGACCGAGCACTGTCGGGTGGAGCGGCTGACCAGTCGCCGCCGGGCGGTGCAGAACCTGGCCTGGGCGTTGCAGGAGGAGGGCGACCTGGCCGGCTCGGCCCGGTTGGTCGACGAGCAGCTCACCCTCGACCTGGGCGGCGAGCACAGCCTGGCCACGAGTTTCGCCGACCAGTGGGCGCGGTCGTACTACGCGGGTGACTGGACGGCGGCGCTGGCGATGGCGGCGGAGTCGACCCGGCGGCCGACAGCGGAGTGGGATCTGCACATCGTGGCGGTCTCGGGTTGGATGCGCGGTCTGGCCGGAGCCGAGATGGTCGGACCCGACGGGCCTGACGACACCGCGGGGTCGGACGCACCGGGTGGGGATCTGGTCGAGCAGGCGCTGGTCGCGGCGCGGCGTACCGGATTCCACCGGGTGCTGCGCTCCACCCTGGCGCACGCCGCCCTCTGCCGGGCGGCGCAGGGCCGCCGTGACGAGGCGATGGCGCTGCTCACGGAGCTGGACGAGGACTGGCAACGGACCCGGATGATTCCGTTCGCGGAGTGGGTGCCGGCCGTCGGGCACGTCGCCGGGGTGCTCGGCGCGGACGCGGCCCGGCTGGTCCGGCAGTTGCTCGACCGGGCGCCCCGGACGACCCCGTGGGCTCACGCGGCCGGTCAGGTCGCCGACGCCACGTTGGCCCGGCACGCCGGGGACTCATCGACGGCGGCGAACCTGCTCCGCTCGGCGGCGGCGAGCTACGCCCGGATGAGCGACGTGACCGACGAGATCATCACGCTGGCGCTGGCCATCGGCCCGCTTGCCGAGACGGACCCGCCCGCCGCCGAGGCGACCCGGGCCCGCCTGCACGACTTCGCCAGCCGCCACCACGCCCCCGCCCTGCTCCACCTGCCCTGACCGCCGACCGGGGCTGACAGCGGCGGCTCAGGCGGCCAGCGGCGTCGGGACGGGCTGCTTGAGCTTCTGGGCGTAGACGTCCACGTATTCCCGGCCGGAGAGTTCCATCAGCTCGTACATGATCTCGTCGGTGACCGCGCGCTCGACGAACCGGTCGCCGGCCAGCCCGGCGTAGCGGGAGAAGTCCAGCGGTGCCCCGAACCGGATCCGCACCCGATCGATCTTGGGGATGAGCTTGCCCGGGGGCTGGATCTCGTCGGCGTTGAGCATCGCCACCGGCACCACCACCGCGCCGCTCTCCAGTGCGAGCCGGGCCACCCCGGTCTTGCCTCGGTAGAGCCGTCCGTCCGGGGAGCGGGTGCCCTCGGGGTAGATGCCGGCCACTCCCCCGGCCCGCAGCACCTGCAACTGGGTGTCCAGGGCGGCGCGCGCGGCCCGGCCGCCGGAGCGGTCCACCGGAATCGTGCCGGTGCCCACGAAGAACATCTTGGTCAACCAGCCCTTGATTCCCTTGCCGGTGAAGTACTCGGCCTTGGCGACGAAGGTGACCTTCCGGGCTGTGATCAACGGCGTGAAGATCGAGTCGGAGAAGGAGAGGTGGTTGCTCGCCAGGATCACCGGACCGGTCGCCGGGACGTTGCGCAGGCCCTCCACCTGCGGGCGGAAGATCAGCTTGAGCAGCGGACCGAGGATGACGTACTTCAGCAGCCAGTAGAGCACCGGCGTCCCTTCCCATGGTGTGCTCGCGACAGCGCCAGCCGTCGTCGCCGACGAGCCTACGAAGCGAGCGCTCTCACCACAACGGACCAAGCTCGTGGCGGACGTATCGCCTCGACTTTCCTACCCCTTGCATGCCGCGGGCGGCTTTGAGGAACCGCGCGACGGGGCCGGCCGGGCAGCGGGCTGATGCCCGGGGCAGATTCATCTCGACCACTCAATGCGTGGCAGGCCCATGTGCCACGCATTCATTGCGCCGTAGATGTTCGCGGTCGAGCCCGGGCCAAGGCAGGGCGCTCTTCCGAGTGGGACGCCCGGACGGAACTGTTCGATCACTTGTTCCGAATGGTTCCGAACAGGCTTTCGCTTGTCCGACTGCGCCGCCTCCGCAAAAGCTGATTGCGACAGCCGCCGTCCCGCCGCGGAGGCTGTCGCAGTAATCGGCGGAGATCACAGATTGGATCTGGAATGAAGCTAAGAACTCTCGGCGCTGCCGCCACACTGACGCTCGGCTTGGGCGTACTGGCGCCCGCACCGGCACTGGCCTCGGCACATACGCCAACCGCGACGGTCACCATGTCCGTGAATTCGGCGGCGGCGCAGGCCGCCGGCCCTGACGTCGACTGCCCGCGCATCCACACGACCGGCCAGTACGCCTACACCTGGTGCCGCGTCTACGGGGGACAGGTCCGACTGCGGGCGGACTGCAACGGCGCGCCCGACAAGTACTCCGGATGGGCGGCGCCGAAGGCCGGCAATCCGACCCAACGGCTTCAAGCCGGTCCTTGCATCTTCGGCGTCGGTGGAGCCAGCAGCATCGAATGGCGTCCGTGATGCAGTCGTTCAGCCCGCATCCCAGGCGTCAGAACTTTGAAGGAGATGTTCCATGAACCGTACGCCAAAGCTAGCTGCGGCCTTGCTTCCCATCGTGGCGTCAGCCGCCATGGCGTTCGCCGGCGGCCCAGCATCAGCCGCTGAACCGATCACGGCGGCCCATGCGGACCGTGCAGGAACATCGACCACCGCGGTCTCGGAAACCCTGGCCCGATACACCGTCACCGTCCGCTGCCACGTGGTCCGCATCAAGGACACCACCGTCGTGGACGTCATTTACGGCACTGGCACCGGAACGACGTACAACAGCGCCAAACTGAACGCCGAGAAGGACGCCAACCGCAAGGTGCCGCCGGGTCACTACAAGCGCCACTGTCACCCGGTCTGACCCGGTAGCCTGGCTCCTCGGCGGTAACTCCCCCAAAGGAGGCGGTATGGTCGGGCAACCGTCCATCTGGGAACTTCGCGTCGGCATCTATGCAAGCGCAGAAGACGCCCGCGCCTTGGTGGACCAGATCGCGGCCCTGCTGTGCCCTGATGACGTCCACCCGGGCCCGTGTCCGATGCCGTGGTCCATCGACCTGCTCAGGGATACCGATCTCCCTGCTGGCCTGCACGACGGTCTCGTGGAGCAGTACCGCGTCGAACGACAATGACACCGGGTAGAGCACCAGGACGCCGGGCAGAGCCGACTGGCGGGGGTCGGAAGGGGCTGCCGCAGTTGGGCACCTGCTCGAAGGGGCCGAGCCGTTCCGACGGCTCGGCCCCGCTGCGGTCCATGATCCGCCAATACGGGGTCGGGGTCTGCGTCGGTTGGGCCATTTGACGGCGGCTTCGACTCCCACTCCGGCCCCGGCGGTCCCGCTCCAGAACCTGACCTGACGTCGCGGTCACAGCGAGATCATGCGGGCGGTCGGCGAGTCGGCGAGAAGCGCCATCCCCGGAGACCTCCTGTTGGCAAGGATTAGCAAAAACGGACATAGGCGCCCCGCCGCGACCTGCGGGAGCAGCCGTGACTTTGGAAGACGCGACACAACGCACTCCCGGAACCATGCCCTGACGTGTCACGATTCAGAGCACGGCGTGCGGACTGGCGCCGAAGGGCAGCGGTGGCCGCGCCGAAAGGCGCGTTAAGGGGGATGTCCGGGTGTCAGCGGGTGGGGCCCGCCGGGGACGGCGGGACAACGGGCTCGACGCGAACGAGTACGCCGTCGTGGGCGACGTCGATCCGCGCGTCGGTGAGCACCTGCTCGACGTGCTGGCCGCCGGTGGGATCGCCGCCTACCTCCAGCCCTCCGCCGACCTCAATCCGGTCACCCGCACCACCACGGTGCCAGCCCGGCCGGTCGACCGGCTCTACGTCGACCGCTCGCACCTGACCACCGCCCGGGACTACCTGACCCAGCTCGCCGACGAGACCGCTCCGGAGCAGCCACCGGCTCGCGACGAACCGGACATCGACGCCGAGTGGGCGCGGATCGTGGCGGGCTTCCACACCACCTCCACGCCCGGTGACAACCCGTGGCCGGCCTCGGAGGACGTGGACGAGCGGGACAACCGGGACGAGTCGACCTCCGGGCCGCTGACCCGCTCCGGCACCGACGAACCGGGTCCGACCGCCACCGACGTTCGTCGGCTGCCGTACGCGACGGACATCTCCGGAATCTCGCTGGGGCGCGGCACCCGACCGGACGAGCCGTCGCTGCTGGACGGGTTGGACACCTTCGGCGCCGACCTGCCCGACGACGAGGACGACGAGGGCTACCACCCGCCACCACCGCCGCCGCTGCCGCGGGTCAGCAAGTACGCGGTGATCGGCGTACTCGGGGTGGTCGTCGGGTTCGTGCTGTTCCTCTTCCCGTGGCTACTCCCGATCGACCGCTCGGCGGTCACGCTGTTCGGGTTCACCGGCATCCTGGCCGGTTTCGTCACGCTGATCTGGCGGCTGCGCCCCGGCGACGAGGACGAGGACGACCCGGACAACGGCGCCGTCGTCTGACGGTCGGCCCGCATCCCGAGACAGCAGCGCCCCGCCGGGCGCGTAACAGTGGTGTAACTTACTGTCAGTAGGAATACCGCTGTACGTCACTTCCCCCGCTGACTGACCGGTTTTTCCTTGCTCGCGGCGGTCAGTCCTCTGCTGATCGGAATGCCCGAGATGCGACAGAGTTCTCTCGTGGTGGTGGCCAACCGCCTCCCCATCGACGACAACCAGGCCCCCGACGGGGCCTGCGAGTGGCGGCGCAGCCCGGGTGGGTTGGTCAGCGCGCTGCTTCCGCTCCTGCGACACACCCCGGCCACCTGGGTCGGCTGGGCCGGTGGCACCGGGCCGGCCCCCGCCCTGCCGGACGTGGACGGCGTGCGGATGCACACCGTCGCGCTCACCCCGGAAGACCTGCGCGACCACTACGAGGGGTTCGCCAACGCCACCCTCTGGCCGCTCTACCACGACTCTGTGGAGCAGCCGCAACACCACCGCCGGTGGTGGGAGGCGTACCAGCGGGTCAACCAGCGCTTCGCCGAGGCGACCGCGGAGGTGGCCGAGCCGGGCGGGGTGGTCTGGGTCCAGGACTACCACCTGCAACTGGTCCCCGGTCTGCTGCGCGCCCTCCGCCCGGACCTGCGCATCGGGTTCTTCCTGCACGTCCCGTTCCCGCCGCCGGAGTTGTTCATGCAACTGCCCCGCCGGGCCGAACTGCTGCGCGGCATGCTCGGCGCCGACCTGGTCGGCTTCCAGCGGGGGCAGGCGGCGCACAACTTCGCCCAGTTGGTGACCCGGGTGCTGGAGTTGCCGGCCACCGACCGGCGGATCGGCGTCGACGACCGGGTCGTCCGCATCGGCGCTTTCCCGGTCTCCATCGACACCGCCGAAATGGCCGCGCTCGCCGACCGCCCGGACGTTGCCGCCCGGGCCCACCGGCTCCGTCAGGACCTCGGCGATCCCCGGCAGGTCGTCCTCAGCGTGGACCGGATGGACTACACCAAGGGCATCGAGCAGCGCCTCAAGGCGTACAGCGAGTTGCTCGCCAGCGGCGACGTCAAGGTCCGCGACACGGTGCTGGTGCAGGTCGCCATGCCGAGCCGGGAACGCGTCGGCCAGTACCAGATCCTGCGCGAACGCATCGAACGCGAAGTCGGCCGGATCAACGGCGAGTTCGGCCGGGTCGGTGAGCCGGCGATCCACTACCTCACCCAGCCCTTCGACCGGGCCGAGCTGGCCGCGCTCTACCGGGTCGCCGACGTGATGGCGGTGACCCCGCTACGCGACGGGATGAACCTGGTCGCCAAGGAGTACGTGGCCGCGCGGGTCGACGACACCGGCGCACTGCTGCTCAGCGAGTTCGCCGGCACCGCCGCCGAGCTGTCCCAGGCGTACCTGGTCAACCCGCACGACCTGGAAGGGCTCAAACAGGGGCTGCGCGAGGCGCTGCGGGCCGACCCGGCCGACACCATGCAGCGGATGCGGGCCATGCGCGCCCACCTGCACCAGCACGACATCCGGGCCTGGGCCCGCTCCTACCTGCGTGCCCTGGACGAGGGCGGCGCCCTGATCAGTCGCCTGACCGGCACCGACACCGACACCGACGGCGCCGCTCGGGTGCCCCGACCGGCAGCCCCGACCGGCAGCCCGGCCGGCCACCAGGCCGGCGGCTGACCGCCGGCGGCCTGGCTGCTCAGTGCGCCGCCGGCTCCTTCTCCAGCCAGTCCAGGATCGCGTCGATCGGCTCCGCCCATCGCGCGTCCAGCATCAGGTCGTGGCCCATCCCGGGGAAGAGCAGCGGGGCCGACCCGTAGCGGCGGGCCACCCGGGTCAACGCCGACGCCGGCACCACCCGGTCGTCCGGGCTGCCCAGCACCAACACCGGGGGCGTGCCCACGGCCGGCTCGGCCTCCGGCTCGCCCAGCAGCGCCCACTGGGCCCGCCGGCCCGCCCGACCGAGGCGTCCCACATACCGCCGGGCCTCCTCGTCGGGCAACTCGCGGCTGAACAACTGCCCCCGGTTGAGCCGCAACGGCCCGCCGAACACCGCCGGCAACGTACCCGCCGGGTTGCGGCGCAACGCCGCGCCCAGCACTCCCCAGCCGCCGAAGACCGGCGCCACCAGCACCGCGCCCCGCGCCGGGTAGCGGGCCAACGCGTGTGCCACCACCAGCGCCCCGGCGCCGTGCCCCACCAGCACCGCCTGCCGCGGCAGGCTCGCGGCCACCTGGACCACGTCGTGGGCGTACGCCCGCAGCGTCGCCTCCGGCGCCGGCTCGCTGCCACCGTGCCCGCGCAGGCTCACCGCGTACGCCGGGAACCCCCGCGACGCCACGTGACCCAACCAGTGCTCGGCGAACGCCCACGCGCCGTGCCCGAACCCGGGTACGAACAGCAGCGGTGGCCGCCCCTGCTCCAGTTCGGGGACCGCGCTGAGCACCTCCCGCCGGGCCGGCCGGACCGGCCGGGACCACTCCCGACCCCGCATGATCCGCAGCTCGCTACTCGCGCTCACCGTGCCAGCCTTTCGTTCGCGACTGCGGGGCTCGCAAGCTCGCTACTCGCGCTCACTTGCCCTCCAGCTCGACCAGGGCGCGTTGGATGGCGCGCAGATAGTCGGCGTGCCCGACCTCGAACCAGTGCCGACTGCTGTCCTTGACCGGCCCGGAGTACCGCTCCCCCGCCCGGTCCCGCACCCGGGCCGCGAACGCAGTGGCCCGATCCGGCCGGTCCCGGCGGGCCTGGAGCAGCCGGGCGAAGAGCACCGTCTGCCAGTGCGACAGGGTGAACAACCCGGAGTCCGGTTGCAGCAGGCCGGCGACGGCCAGGGTCGGGTGCCCCGGCGTGAACGCGTTGAGCCACAGCGTGGGCCGGCCCGCGCCCGCGCTGTCACCGAACACCGACGCGTCGAGGAACTCGAAGCGCGGCAGGTAACCGGTGGCGAAGACGACCACCTCGGGGTCGATCTCGCGGCCGTCGGCCAACTCCACCGCGTACGGGTGGAACCGGGCGACGTCCGGCACGGGGCCGATCCCGCCGTGGCCCACGTAGTACACGAGCTGACTGTTCGCGATCGGGTGCGTCTCGTACACCCGGTGGTCGGGCTTGGGCAGGCCGAAGCGGGTCAGGTCGCCGACGGTCAGCCGCAGCGTCCAGTGGTAGAGCCACTGCCGTACCCGCAGCGGCACCCGCAGCGCCAAGAGGGTGTCGTTCACCTGGTCGGCGGGGCGACCGAGCACGTACTTCGGCGCGTACCAGTAGCCCCGGCGGGTGGAGTGCCAGCAGCGCGACGCCTGCTGGGCGGCCTCGACGGCGATGTCGCAGCCGGTGTTGCCGGCGCCGACCACCAGCACCCGCTTACCGCGCAGCTGCGCCGGGTCCTTGTAGGACGAGGCGTGCATGATCTCGCCGCGGAACTCCTCCAGGCCCTCGTAGCGGGGCAGCTTCGGCGACCAGTTGTGGCCGTTGGCGATCACCACGGCGGCGTACCGGGCGGTGCGCTCGGGGCCGTACCCGCCGGTGGAGCGGGTGGTCACGTCCCACCGGTCCCCCTCGACGGGCTCGACCCGGATCACCTCGGTGCCGAACCAGATGTGCGAACGCAGGTCGAAGTGGTCGGCGTACCGCTCGAAGTAGGACAGCAGCTGGCCGTGGTGCGGGTAGTCCGGCCAGGAGTCCGGCATCGGGAAGTCGGGGAACTGGGTGAACGGCTTCGACGAGATCAGGTGGGTGCTGGCGTACACGGGGCTGCGGTCGTGCCGCCAGTTCCAGGCGCCGCCGACGCCCGTCTCCCGCTCGTAGCAGTCCACGCCGAACCCGTGCTCACGCAGGTTCTTGATGGCGGTCAGCCCGCTGGCCCCGGCCCCGATGACGCAGACCGTGTCGCCCCGGTCGGAGACCGGGCGCCCGTCGCTGTTCGCCGTGGGCGAGGTCGCCTCCGGGTCGGGCCGGCCGTGGTCGGTGGAGGTGGACACCGGGGACATCTCCTTTTGGTACGGCAGGCGTGCCGGTCGCCGCGAAATCCTCTCCACAACCGGGCCGGATGTCCAGTCCTGAACCGGAGACGCCGACGGTCGAGCCGGGGTCGGGGGTCAGCCGGTGGCAGGCAGCAGCAGGTCGACCAGGACCGGGAAGTGGTCGCTGGCCCGGCGGGTCTGCGGGGTGTCCACCACGTCGTAGTCGACCACTGTGATCCTCGGGTCGACGAAGAGCGCGTCGATGCGTCGGCGCGGGTCGGCGCAGGAGTAGGTGAGCCGCTCGGCCCGGTCGGCCGCCACCGCCGCGTCGGTCAACCCGCGCGACACGGTGGCCCAGGCCGGCCCGTCCGGACCCTCGTTGAGGTCCGCCCCGGCCAGCACCGGGCTGGTCGCCGCGTCCAGACCGCGCTTGAACTCCGTGGCCTGCGAGGGCCGCTCGGCCGGGTCGGTGGACAGGTGCGAGCCGGCGAGGGTGAACCGGGCGTCACCGACGCGGCAGTCGGCGTACGCGGCGCCGCGCAGGTGCCGGCCGGGGGTCAGCGGAAAGCGCTGGCAGCGGGTGCCGAGCACCTGGACCCGCAGGCTGGTCAGGAGCAGGTTGCCCAGCGCGGGCAGCCCACCGGCGGCCACCACCAGACCGAACGACTCGGCCAACGTGGCGGACTTCTGCCGCCACCGGAACCGGCGCGGCCCCTCCTGCACGATCACCACGTCCGGCGTCGCGGCCCGGACCACGGCCGCCAGCGCGGCGGTGTCGTCGCGCTGGCTGTGGACGTTGTACGACACCACGCGCAGCGGCACACCCATCCCGGACCCGCCTCAGATCCGGCGGGCCAGGTCGGCGGCGCCGATCACCCCGGCGCTGTTGCCCAGCTCCGCCGGGAGCACCTCGGCCACCGGCAGACGACCCCGCTGGGCGAGCGCGTCGAGGTACGAGCGGCGGGTGGGGCCGAGCAGCAGGTCACCGGCGTCGATCACGCCGCCGCCGACCACCAGGGTCTGCGGGTCGAGGATCTGCGCCATGTCGGCGAGGCTGGTGCCCAGCCACCGGCCGATCTGGGCGAACGCCTCGGCGGAGACCGGGTCGCCGCCCTGCGCCGCGGCGGTCACCATCGGGCCGGTGATCGCCTCGGCCTCACCGCCGGCCAGCTTCAGCAGTGCGGTGGCCCGGTTGGGTTCCTGCCGGGCGCCGGCCCGGGCGAAGCGGACCAGGGCGCTGCCGCTGGCGTACTGCTCGATGCAGCCCAGCCGACCGCAGCCACACTGGTGCCCGTCCGGCACGGCCAGCATGTGGCCCAGTTCCGCGGCGATACCGTGCGCGCCGCGCATCAGGTCGCCACCGAGGACGACGCCGCCGCCCACACCGGTGCCGATGGTGAACATGATCATCGAGTCGTCGGCGTCGCGGGCGGCGCCGTAGCGGAACTCGGCCCACGCGGCGACGTTCCCGTCGTTCTCCACGATCACGGGCAGCCCGATTGCCTCGCTGACGTACTCGCGCAGCGGTTCGTCACGCCAGGCCAGGTTGGGCGCGAAGAGCACAGTCGAACGGCTGGCGTCGATCCAACCGGCCGCGCCGATGCCGACGGCCTCGATGGTCCGCCCGGCAGCCAGTTCGCCGACCAACTCGATGATGACGTCGCGGGTCTTGGCCACGTCATCGGCGGGAGTGTCCCGTCGGGTCTGCACGAGGACCGTGCCGGTGTCGTCCACGACACCGCCGGCCACCTTCGTGCCACCGACGTCGACTCCGATGGTCAGCGTCACCGCTACCGCCCCCCTCTGCTGCTGTCCGGCCCGGGTCCCGGCCCAGTGCCGGTCCGGGTCGGAAGGTCCCGCGCTCAGGCGCCGTCGCCCGATGCTTCCGCGTCGGCGTCGTCGGGCACCCGCGATGCGGGCACCACGGGACGGGTGGTCGGCGCCGGTACGGTCGCCGTCCCGGCCTCGTCGACGGGTGGTACGGCGGCCGGGGCGAGTGGGTCCGCCGTCCGGGTGGCGACCGACCAGACATCCCGTTCCGGCGCCGGCTGAGAATCATGCCCGGTACGGGTGGCATCGCGCCACACGTGCTCGTCGAGGGTCGCGGTGGGCCGGCCGCTCGGGGGTGGCTCGGGGAGCACGTCGTCGGTGCTCGCGGCGGGTGCCGGTGAGGACGGGGTGGCCTGCTCGGCGGCCGGCTCGGCGGTCCCCGCCGCGGATGGTTCCGCCGGGGAGAACGCGCGGAGCAGGCTGGCGACACCCGCGGCGAGGTCACCGGCGCCAGTCGCGAGCCGTTCGGCGAATTCCGGACTCGGGTCCCGCAACGCGGCGATGCCCCGACAGACCGGGCAGACGCAGCATTCGGCCGAACCGGTGGCGAAAGCACCACCGGTGCCGGAGCGGGCGTCCGGACCCGCGCTGTGACCGAGGACACCGGACAGCATCCCGCCCAACGAGCCGAACGCGCCGCCCGCCGAGCCGGCGGAGGCCAGTCGCGCCCCTGCCAGCAGGGTGGCGACCAGCCGCTCCGCCTCTTCCCGGGCCGAACCCGGATCCGTTCCGCCCACCGTCGGCTCCTCTACCGTGCCACCGGACACGTCACTGCGCCGCACCGGTTGCTTCTACCCGGCGCTTGAGCTGCTTCAACGCGGTGTCCATGATCATCTTCTCGGCTTTGCGCCGAAACATCCCGAGCATGCCGACCGACAGGTCGACCTCCAGCGTGTAGGTCACCGTCGTGCCGCCGTCCGGGTTACCCACCAGGTCGTACGAGCCACGCTGGGCCTTCTGCATCTTCGAGGGGGCGACAAGGTGCCACTCGATCCGGGACAGGTCCTCGGCGTACTCGTAGGCGAGCACGTACTCGTCGGCCATCACCCCGGCGTCGATGGTGAAACGCACCTGACTGGCGTAACCGTCCTCGTACTCCTCGATCACCTCGGCGCGACGCACCGCGTCGGTCCACTCCGGGTAGCGCGCGAAGTCGCAGATGACCGCCGTCACCCGATCCGGTGCGGCGCCGATGATGATCGACTGGGTGGAGGAGTCCGCCATGGGGGGCAGGCTACCCGGCGAGTACCGCCCGGCACGCTGCGCCGCCCCCGGCGCTCGGCAGGACCCATACCCGCTGGCCGTTAGCAGGGTGCCCTTCCTCACCGGGTAGGTTTCGACACAACCGACGCCCAGCCCGACCAGCCCGACCAGCCCCACCAGTGCGAGCACGAAGGAGTGCAGGTGCGCGAGTTCTCCGTCCCACCGATCGTCACCGTTGGCGACGCGGCCAACCTCACCGATCCGGTCTGGGACAACGCCGAAGTCGCGCCCGACGCCGTCCAGTTCGCCCGCCCCACTCCGCGCGCCGACGGCACCGTCACCGAATGGACCGAGGTGACCTGCCTCCAGTTCCGCGACGAGGTGGCCGCCGTGGCCCGCGGGTTGATCGCCGCCGGCATCGAACCGGGCGTCCGGGTCGGGCTGATGAGCCGCACCCGTTACGAGTGGACGCTGCTGGACTACGCCATCTGGGCCGTCGGCGCGGTGACAGTGCCGATCTACGAGACGTCCAGCGCCGAGCAGGCCGCGTGGATCCTCGAGGACTCCAACGCGGTGGCAGTCGTGGTGGAGAGCGAGGCGCACGCCGCCCTGATCGCCGGTGTCCGGCACCGGCTGCCCGAGCTGGGTCAGGTCTGGCAGATCGACAGCGGCGGAGTCGACGAGCTGGTCACCACCGGTGCCACCGTCGAACTGGCCGAGGTCGAGCTGCGGCGCAAGGCCGTCCGCGCCGGCGACCTGGCCACGATCATCTACACCAGCGGCACCACCGGCCGGCCCAAGGGTTGCGTGCTCACCCACCGCAACATGTACGCCGACATCGCCAACGCGGTACCGGTGCTGCCGAACCTGTTCAACGCCGGCGCGAGCACCCTGCTCTTCCTCCCGCTGGCGCACGCCTTCGCCCGGCTCATCCAGATCGGCGTCGTGCAGGCGCGAGCCACCATGGCGCACTGCGCCGACACCAAGAACCTGGTCGCCGAGCTGCAGGCGTTCCGGCCGACCTTCGTGCTCTCCGTACCCCGGGTCTTCGAGAAGGTCTACAACGCCGCCAAGCAGAAGGCCGAGGCGGACGGCAAGGGCGGCATCTTCGCCCGCGCCGAGCAGGTCGCCATCGCGTACAGCGAGGCGCTGGAGACCCCGGGCGGGCCCGGCCTGGCGCTGCGCGCCCAGCACGTGGTCTTCGACCGGCTGGTCTACCGCAAGCTGCGCGCCGCGCTCGGCGGACGGTGCCGGGACGCGATCTCCGGCGGCGCGCCACTCGGCGCCCGGCTCGGCCACTTCTTCCGGGGCATCGGCGTGACGGTGCTGGAGGGCTACGGCCTCACCGAGACCTCGCCCGCCGCCGCCGCGAACCTGCCCAGCGGCACCCGGATGGGCAGCGTCGGCCGTCCGCTGCCCGGCGTGACAGTGCGGATCGAGGACGACGGCGAGATCCTGCTCTCCGGCGAGCTGATCTTCCAGGGTTACTGGCGCAACGAGACCGCGACGACCGAGACGATCAGCGCCGACGGCTGGTTCCGCACCGGCGACCTGGGCCAGCTCGACTCCGACGGCTACCTGAGCATCACCGGCCGCAAGAAGGAGCTGATCGTCACCGCCGGCGGCAAGAACGTCGCCCCGGCGGTGCTCGAGGACCTGGTCCGCGCGCACCCGTTGATCAGCCAGTGTGTCGTGGTCGGTGACGCCAAGCCGTTCATCGCGGCGCTGGTCACCGTCGACGAGGAGGCGCTGCCGACCTGGTTGGAGAACGCCGGGTTGCCCCTCGACACCACCGTCGAGCAACTGCGCGAGCACGAGGGCCTCCGCAAGGAGATCCAGGCCGCGGTCGACGCCGCGAACCAGGCCGTGTCGAAGGCCGAGGCGATCAAGGTGTTCCGGGTCCTGCCTCACGACTTCACCGAGGCGACCGGCGAGCTGACCCCGTCGCTCAAGGTCAAGCGCCAGGTTGTCCACAAGACGTACGCGGCGGAGATCGCCGATATCTACCGAGGCTGACTACCATCCGTCACGTGCCCGCATCCACAGCCACCGCCCCGCACCCGCATCCCCTCGCCGCGGCCGCCCGCGTGGTGATGCTGGCCCTGGTCGCCATCCTGACCCTGTTCGCCACCCGCGACGTCACCCAGCTGTGGTGGATCGCGCTGCTGGCGGTGGCCGGGCTGCCGTCGCTGCTGGCACCGCAGCACCGGCTGGTCGGCCCGCTGAGCCGGGTGGCCGAGGTGGTGGTGCTGGGGCTGGCCGCGAGCCACGTCGCCGCGGTGGCGTCCATCGGTGGCACCGTCGACGGCCTGGGCGCCTCGGCGGTGCTGCCGTACCTGGCGGTCCCGGTGACCGTCACCGCGCTGCGCCGCCGCTTCCCGGAGGGTGCCGCGCTGCTCGTGGTCACCGCTGCCACCCTGCTGCTCAGCGGCGCGCTGACCCGGGTCGACGGTGATCTTCAGCTCGGCCAGCCGGGTTACCTCGCGGTCTGCGCGCAGTGGCTGATCCTGGCGGCGTTGGGGCTCTACGCCGCCGGCACTCTGCACCGGGTGATGGCGGTGCGCGGTGAGGGCAAACCCCAGCCGTACGCCGAGGCGACCAGGCTGCTGACCCAACTGCGGACGGTGGCCCGGCAGCTGCCCGGAGCGACCCTGGACCCCGGCGGCATCTCCGAGCACCTGCTGGAGGAGCTGCGGACGGTGGCCCGCGCGGACCGGGGCGCGGTGTTGTCGGCCAGCGGCGGCGGTCGCCTCGTGGTGCTGGCCCAGGCCGGCGTCGACCGGGTGGACTGGGAGACGACGCTGGACGCGGACTCGGCGATCGCCGACGCCTGGGCCACCCAGCAGGCCACCACTGCCGCCCGGTCACAGTCCCGCTCGCACCGCGGCGGCGACGTGTCCGCGCTGATCGTCCCGCTGGTCGCCGGGGTCCGGACGGTGGGGCTCGTGGTGCTGGAGGCCGACGCCACGCAGGCGTACCCACCGCCGGTGGTGTCCCGGGTGACCGCGCTGACCCGCCCGGCCGCGCTGCGGCTGGAGGCGGCACTGCTCTTCGACGAGGTGCGCTCGCTGGCCACCAACGAGGAGCGGCAGCGGCTGGCCCGGGAGATCCACGACGGGGTGGCCCAGGAACTGGTGATGGTCGGCTACGGCATCGACAACGCCCTGGCCACCGTCTTCGACGACGCCGACGAGACCGCCGAGGCCCTGCGTACGCTGCGCGGCGAGGTCACCCGGGTGATCCAGGAGCTGCGGCTGAGCCTCTTCGAGCTGCGCAGCGAGGTGGACCGGCAGGGTGGGTTGGCCGCGGCGATCGCCGAGTACGCGCGCACCGTTGGCGCGTCCGGCGGGCTGCGGGTGCACCTCTCGCTGGACGAGTCCACCGCCCGGCTGCCGGCCGCCACCGAAGCCGAGTTGCTGCGCATCGCGCAGGAGGCGGTGACCAACGCGCGCAAGCACGCCGGGGCGTCGAATTTGTGGGTCACGTGCGAGATCGACCCCCCGTACGCGCAAATAGAAGTGTCGGATGACGGTCAGGGGATGGCTGACCAGCGCCCGGACGGACGGTACGGTCTTGCGATCATGGCCGAGAGGGCGGAACGTATCCGGGGCCGGTTGGAGATCAGGCCGCGGCAACCCAGCGGCACGACCGTGGCGGTGGTTCTCGGCACCTCAGCCCGGCGCGATAACGTGCGCGGCAGCGCAGCACCAGAAGGGGAGTAACCCGAGGATGACCACAAGTCCGATACCGGCCACCCGTACCAAGGTCCTCCTTGTCGACGATCATGACCTGATTCGCAAGGGTTTGCGGCACGCCTTCGAGCGCGACCGCCAGTTCGAGGTCGTCGGTGAGGCGGCCACGGCGGCGGAGGGAGTACGCCAGGCCGGCGCCTTGCAGCCGGACGTGGTGATCATGGATCTGCGGCTGCCCGACGGCAGCGGCCTGGAGGCCACCCGCGCACTGCGTAAGTCCAGCGCGTCGATGGGCATCGTGGTCCTGACCATGTATGCCGGCGACGACCAGCTCTTCGGCGCCCTGGAGGCCGGCGCGAGCGCCTTCGTGCCGAAGACCGCCCCGGCCGACGAGGTGGTGGCTGCCGCACGGCACGCCGCCTCCTCCCCCAGCGCGTTCACCGCGGCCGACCTGGCCGAGGCGATGAAGCGCCGGCTCGCCCCGTCCGGCCCGCAGCTGTCTCCCCGGGAGGGGCAGGTGCTGCGGCTACTCGCGGACGGCATGAGCGTGGCGGGCATCGCCAAGCAGCTGTTCGTCAGCGAGTCCACGGCGAAGACGCACATCTCGAAGCTCTACGAGAAGCTCGGCGCGGCCAACCGGGCTCAGGCCCTGATGACCGCGTTGCGGCTGGGCCTGCTCGAGGCACCGGACGCGCCGAAGTTCTGACCTGCCTCCCGCTCGTCGAGCGGGATGACGCGACCGACGGTCCGCGCCAGCTTCTGCCGGCGCGGACCGTCGCGCATCGACCGACGTCGGCGGGCAACCTTCGGCGCGCTATGGTCTGGCGTGCGTGGCGGGTGCACAATACCCGCGCGGGCGCTGATGCTCGCGTCGCGGATTCGAGGGGTGAAACGCATGCAGCGGCCGGACTGGGCACCCGACACCATCGACATCGAGCGCCCGAGCGTCGCGCGGATGTACGACTACTACCTCGGCGGCTCGCACAACTTCGCCGCCGACCGGGCCGCGGCGCAGGCCATGGTCGCCGCGGTGCCCGAGGCACCATTGATGGCCCAGGCCAACCGGGCGTTCCTGCGCCGCGCCGTGCACCACCTCGCCGACGCCGGCATCCGGCAGTTCCTGGACATCGGTTCGGGCATCCCGACGGTCGGCAACGTGCACGAGATCGCCCAGCAGCTCGACCCGCGGTCGCGCGTGGTCTATGTGGACGTCGACCCGGTGGCGGTGGCGCACAGCCGCGAGATCCTCGCCGGCAACGAGCAGGCCGCAGTCGTGCAGGAGGACCTGCGCAACCCGGAGGCGATCCTGGCCCATCCGGACGTCCACAAGCTGCTCGACCTGAGCCAACCGGTGGCCGTGATGATCGTGGCCGTCCTGCACTTCGTCCCCGACGACGACCGGCCGGCGGAGCTGCTGCGGACGCTGCGCGACGCGTTGGCGCCCGGCAGCTACCTGGTGCTGTCGCAGGCCAGCGACGACGGGCGCAGCGAGGACGAACGCGCCGAGGCGGAGCGGGTCTACCGGCGTACCGACAACCCGCTGTCGGTACGCAGCCGCGCCGAGCTGACCGCGCTCTTCGACGGCTTCGAGCTGCTCGACCCCGGCGTGGTCTGGGTGCCCCAGTGGCGACCGGACACCCCGGAGAGCGCGGAGGACGCCGAGCGCGCGGTCTTCATGGGCGGCGTCGGGCGCCTCGGTGACTGAGTCGCCCGGGGCGACCTCCCGCCCGGGGACCTTCGCCCGGGCCTGGGCGAAGGCGGTCTCCGGCACCAGCTACCTACCGATGACCCAGGCCCAGTTGGAGTCCCTGCTGGACCGGCTCACCGGGCAACTGGCCGGCGCGTTGCTCACCGAGCCGTTCGACCTGCGTGCCGGGCACCGGGTCGGCGCCGAGTTGGTCGCCGCGCACATCGCTTCCGCCGAGGGGCTGGGTCGTACCGTCGAGGTCATCCAGCTCCGCCTGGTGCGCGACCTGGGCCTGGTGGCCGAGGACGTCGAGGACCGGATGGCCCGGCTGTTGGCGGCCGTGGCAACCGGCTACGCCCGCGCGCTGCGCGACCGGACGCTCGACGAGCAGGAGTCGATCCGCCGCGCCGCCATGCGGGCTCGCACCCAGGCCGAGCGGGCGCTGCGGGCCAGCGAGGCCCGTTTCCGGCATCAGGCCACCCACGACCCGCTGACCGGCCTGCCCAACCGGACGCTGTTCACCGAACGGCTCGCCGCCGCGCTCAACGAACCGGGCCGGGGCGCGCAGCGGGTCGGGGTGTGCTTCCTGGATCTGGACCGCTTCAAGGTGGTCAACGACACGCTGGGGCACCAGATCGGTGACCTGCTGCTGGCCACGGTGGCCGAGCGGCTGCGCAAGGCCATGGGTGAGCACCTGGTGGCCCGGCTCGGCGGCGACGAGTTCGTCATCCTGGTGGAACACACCGCCGGCACCGACGACATGGTGGCGGTGGCCGAGACCGCGCTCGCTGCGGTAGGCACACCGGCCCTGGTCGACGGGCACGAGTTGCAGATCTCCGCGAGCATCGGCATCGTCGAGCGCCAGGTCGCCGGGGCCAACCCCACGGACCTGATGCGGGCCGCCGGCAGCACCCTGCACTGGGCGAAGTCCGCCGGTGGGGCCCGCTGGGCGCTCTACGACGCCGAGCGCAACCAGCGTGAACTGGCCCGCTACGCGCTCTCCGCGGCGATCCCGGCGGCGTTGGAGCGGGGCGAGTTCTACCTCGACTACCAGCCGCTGACCTCACTGCGCGACGGCAGCCTGGTCGGCGTGGAGGCGCTGGTCCGCTGGCGGCACCCCGAGTTGGGGGTGCTGCGCCCGGACAGCTTCATCGGGTTGGCCGAGGAGACCGGCCTGATCGTCCAGCTGGGCGGTTGGGTGTTGGCCGAGGCGTGCCGCGAGGCCGAGGCGTGGTCGGCCGGGGGCGCCGCCGCGCCCTTCGTCAGCGTCAACCTGGCGGTACGCCAGGTGCACCGGCCCGGGTTGGTGCAGGAGGTCCGGGCGCTGCTGCGGCAGACCGGCCTGCCACCGGAGCGGCTCCAACTGGAGATCACCGAGAGCACGATGATGAGCACCGCCGAGGAGCCCGTCCGCGCCCTGCGGGTCCTTGCCGACCTCGGGGTGCGCATCGCCATCGACGACTTCGGCACCGGCTACAGCAACCTGGCCTACCTGCGGGACCTGCCGGTGACCGAGTTGAAGGTGGCCGGGGAGTTCGTGGCCGGCCTGCGGTCGCCCTCCGTCGGCCGCACCGACGAGCGGATCCTCGCCTCCCTGGTCTCGCTGGCGCACGCGCTGGACCTGACCGTCACCGCCGAGGGGGTGGAGACCGCCGGGCAGGCCGAGCGGCTACGCGCGATCGGCTGCGACGCGGCCCAGGGCTGGCACTTCGGCCGCCCGGCCCCCGCTGATCGCATTTTGGCCCGCATCCGCTGACCCTCGACCCCCACCCCCCATCCGTTCCCGCCTACTTCCCACACTGCGGCTCACCAGTCGAGCGCTTCACGAAACCCGCAGGGGAGCAACCGTGGCCGGGGGTCGAGCGGACGACGCGGAAGACAGAGCTGGCCCGGATACTGCGTTGAGTGTGATGTCTGTGAGTCATCGTGATGACTCACAGACATCACTCTGATCCCAGCAAGGCACGGCAGGGCGACCTCGCACCCCGAGGTAGACAGCGTCTACGGTGGCTGGTAGACAGTGTCTATGGACGCGGACGAGACAGGGCTGCGGGCTCGACTGGTGGCCGTCGGGGTGGACCTTGTGCTGCGCGAGGGCCAGTCGGCGGTGTCACTGCGGGAGATCGCCCGGCGCGCCGGGGTCTCCCACGGCGCACCGCGCCGCTACTTCCCCACCCACGTCGACCTGCTCTCCGCCATCGCCCGGGAGGGCTTCGCCGACCTCACCGCCCAGATCGAGCGAACGCTGCGCGACGTCGATCCGGACCCCCGTACCCGATTGACCGCGCTGGCCCGGACGTACCTGGACTTCGCGGCGGCCCACCGCGGCATGTTCGAGCTGATGTTCCGCCACGACCTGCTGGACAGTGGCCGACTTCGGCTGCGCGAGACGAGCCTGCCGTTGTTCGCCATGCTGGCCGACCTGGTGGCGCAGTCACGCCGGCCCACCGACGCGCCCGCGGCGGTGCTAGCCGGCGCGCTCTGGGCGAACCTGCACGGCATCGCCCAACTCTGGGCCTGGGGCAGCCTGCCGCTGGCCACCGGCGCCACCAACGACGACGCCCTGCTGCACGCCGCGTTGAACGCGCACCTCGGCCCGACGCCCGCCTGAAAAACGACCCGGAGGACACGTGCCCCTGCTGTACGACGTCACCAAGCTGACCGTCGGCACCGCGCTGCGATTTGGCTGGCAGCCGCGGGTGGAAGGGCTGGAGCACCTGCCCCGAGACGGCGGCGCGATCCTCGCCGGCAACCACCTGTCCGTCGCCGACGAATTGTTCCTCGTCTGTTCGACGCCCCGACACGTCACCTTCTGGGCGAAGGTCGAGTACTTCAACGGCCGGGGTCCGGGCGGCTGGCTCAACCGGCGGATCGTCGCCGGCATGGGCGCCATCCCGGTCGACCGCGCCGACGGCCGGGCCGCCCTGCGCGCCCTCGACGCCGCCGTCCCGGTACTCCGCTCCGGCGGCCTGGTCGCCGTCTACCCGGAGGGCACCCGCTCCCCGGACGGGCGGCTCTACCGGGGCCGGGTCGGGATGACCCGGCTGGCCCGCGACGCCGGGGTGCCGATCATCCCGGTCGGCGTGCTCGGCACCGCGGAGGTGCTGCCGGTCGACGCGCGGCTGCCCCGCCGCCACCCGATCACCCTGCGGTTCGGCCCGCCGATCCCGGTCGCGGAGCGGATCAACGGGCCGCGGGACATCCGGACGGTCACCGACGAGGTGATGGCGGCGATCCAGCAGCTCACCGGCCAGGAGTACGTGCCGCACTACGCGCCCGCCCGGGAGAGCTGAACGCGGGCGGCGTTCAGCCGGCGAGCAGTGCCGCCATGCGGTCCGCCTGCGCCTCCCAGCGCCACTCCCGTTCCACCCAGGCCCGGCCGGCCGCGCCCAGCTGACGGGCCAGGTCCCGGTCGGCAAGCAGCCGGGCGACCCGGTCGGCGAGCTGGGCGACGTCCCGGCCGCCCACGACGTAGCCGGTCTCCCCCTCCCGGACGGCGTCCGGCGCTCCCCCGGAGTCACCGGCCACCACCGGTAGGCCGGTCGCTGATGCCTCCAGGTAGACGATGCCCAGCCCTTCGACGTCGAGGCCACGGTTGCGGGTGCGGCACGGCATCGCGTAGACGTCACCGGCCGCGTAGTGCGCCGGCAACTCGACCGACGGCACAGTGCCGGTGAACACCACATCCCGTTCCACACCGGCCTGGCGGGCCAGCTTCTCCAGGGTCGCCCGGTACGGCCCGCCACCGACGATCAGCAGCGCCGCGTCGGGCACCCGGCGGCGGATCTCCGGCAGGGCCCGGATCAGGGTGTCCTGACCCTTGCGCGGCACCAGCCGGGACACACAGACGACCACCGGCCGGTCGGTCAAACCGAGCCGGGCCCGGACCTGCTCACCGTCCACGCTCGGGTGGTAGGTGTCCACGTCGACCCCGGGCGCGAGGCGGCGCAGCTCGGTCACCCCGTCCAGCACCCGGGCCAACCGGCTGCGGGTGTACTCGCCCAGATAGGTGGTCACGTCCACACCCCGACCGATGCGCCGCAGCGCCGGCCGGGCGGCCGGCACAGCCGCCCAACCGACCTCGTGGCCATGGGTCTGCGCCACCACCCGACGGATGCCGGCCCGCCGCCGCAGGCCGGCCGCGAGCAGGCCCAACGGGGCCGCCGCGCCGAACCACACCGTGTCGCAGTCGTACGCGCGAGCCAACCGGGCCGCCCTGCGGGCGATCAACGGGGTGGGCAACAACACCCGCGTGCGCTCCCGGATCACCTCGTACGGCTGGTCGGCGTCGAACTTCGCGGCCCCGCGCCAGCTCGACGCGTAGACGACCACCGAGCCGGCCGGTTGACGGACCGCGAGGTTGTGCACGAACGACTGGATCCCACCCGGGCGGGGCGGAAAGTCATTGGTGATCAGCAGGGTGCGGTTCATCGGCCGGCCTCCCGGGCGTACGCGCGGGCGGCGGCCATCCGCTCCACTGTGGACGGGTGTGAGGCCGAGTAGAGGTATTCCCAGCGGGGCGGGTCGGGGTCACCGAGGTTGACCGAGCCGAGCCGGCGCTGCATCGACTCGAAGGACTCCGGGTCGTTGGTGAGCGCGAGCGCGTGCGCATCGGCCCGCGCCTCCACCCGTCGGGACATCAGCGCCTGCACCGGAGCGGCAACCAGCCCGGCCACCGTGACCAGAGCGACCAGCAGCGGGAACGCGCGCGGTTGGGCCACCGAGTCGACACCGGCCAGCCGTAGCAGTGGCCCCCACGAGCCGAGCAGGTAGAGCGCCACCACGGCGGCCGCGGCACCCAGCGCCCCGGTCAGCGTGCCGGCCGCCACGTCGGAGTCCTTCGCGTGCCCCAATTCGTGCGCCACGACGGCGGTCACCTCGGCCGGGGTCGCCTCGCGCAGCAGCGTGTCGTAGACGACCACCCGTCGGGTCGGCCCGAGACCGGAGACGTAGGCGTTGACCGCCCTGGTGCGCCGGGAGGCATCGGCGACCAGCACGTCACGCACCGGCACCCCGTCGCGGGCGGCCATGCTCATCAGCTCGGTGCGCAACGGACCCTGCTCCATCGGGGTGAACCGGTTGAACACCGGCTCCACCAGCACCGGCAGCACGAACGACAGCAGCACCACGAGCACGGCGGCACCGGCCGCACCGAACGCCCACCACCAGCGGGGCGCGAGCCGGATGACCGCGTAGAAGCCGAACAGCGCCACCGCGCCGATCACCGCGCTGACGGCGTACGACTTGAGCAGGTCGACAGCCCAGCCGCTCCAGCCGTTGGTGCTCAACCCGTAGCGGGTGAGCACGCTCTGCCGCCAGGCGGCGAACGGGAGCGTCACCAGGTCGGCGACGAGCACCACCGCCAGCCCGCCGAGCACGGCCTGCGCTGCCCAGTGCCCACCGAACGGCCTGCCGACCAGCTCGACCAGGCGACTGCCCAGCGGGGTCAACCCGAGCGCGAGGGCGATCAGCAGCCCGACGGCGAGCGCGGTGTAGCCACCGGGACGCAGCGCGGCCCGGAACTCCCGCCCCTTGGCCACCTGCTCGGCCGGCAGGTCGCCCAGCGCGGCGAGCTGGTCGGCCCGGGGTGCCGGCGGGCGGTGCCACGGGATAAGCAACGCGGCCAGCACGACCAGCACGAGGGCCAGCCCGGCCAGGGTCAGCAGCGCCCAACCCCGCGGGGTCACCGCGTCACCGCCCGGTAGGCCGGATCGCCGCCACCGGACGCAGCGCCACCGGACGCAGCGCCACCGGACGCAGCGCCACCGGACGCAGCGCCACCGGTGAGCCCGCCGTCGTCCCGCCGTACCTCGCTCATCGCGCCGCTCCTCCCGCCGTGACCGCTCATCCTATGGCCCGCGAGAAGCCTGCTTCCGGGCGCGGTGTAAGGCTCAGGCCACCCGGCGGGCGGAGCGGCGGGGAGCGACCTCCGGGCGCGCGGGCGCGGTCAGCACCTCCACGTCGAAGCCGGCCCGGGCGAGCACCTCGATGGCCTCGACCTCGGCGGCGACCAACCCGGCCGCCGGGGACGTCTCGTCGAACAGGGCGGTCAGCGGGCAGCCGGAACAGCCGTCGGCCCGCTTCGCGCACCCGTCGCAGTCGATGAGCATCACGCCTCCTGATCGGCTCGCGGCGCACGGGCGACTCCTGTTGTCGCCGACCGGGCACCGTCGGTGACATCGACACTAACCACCGGGTACGACAGCAACCCGATTCGACCGCCTGTTTCAGGGCTAGATCCACTCCAGATCAGCGATATCGGGGTATCCCATCCGACCGGGAGCCCTCGACATCGACGAACCCGACGAACTCATGCCGACCGAGCGAAGGAGGGGCATCGTTTGGCCGACCGACCACCCGGGCACTGGGCGACCGTGGCCGATCTCGATGCGTCGTCAGTCGTGGAGTTCCGGTACTCCCCGCGCCGACATCGCCTCGCCATGGCTCTCGCCGTGCTTGTCGGCGCGGCTCTCCTCACCTTCTACACGGTGGTGTTCGACGAGGCGTGGTGGAAGGTGCTGCTGCGCTTCGGCATGATCGGCGCCGCCGTCGGGCTGACCACCAACTGGCAGCTGCGTCATCAGCCGCGCCTACCGCTGCGGTTGACCGACGAAACGCTGCACCTGAGCGGACCGAAGGGGACCACACTCAGCATCGACTGGGTCAACGTGGCCAGCGCCCAGGTGCGGGGACGCCTGGATCCGCGGCTGGTGGTCGTGACCCGCGACCCGCAGCAGACTCGTCCGCCCATGCGAGCCGGACAGTGGTCGACTCCCGGGCGCGGTCCCTACGAACTGGTCGTCCGGCTCACCTGGATGGAGCCGCGCACCGACGCACTGCGTCGCGAGCTGACCCGGCGACTACCGGCCACCGGACAGCGGCCCGAGCGCCAGTGAGGGGCAGGTGTCAGCGCTGCGCGTCGAGGTCACGCAGGGCGAAGCGCAGGTGCTGCCACTCCTCGTTGAGGATCACGTGAAGGCAGTGCCGGACGGACACGATGTGCTCGGGCCACCACACGCTCGGCCGAGACTCGGCGAGCACGTCCGGCGTGACGGTAGCGAGGAAATCGCGCACCATCGCCTGCCGCTCGGCCCGCACCCGGAGGACCACCTCGAAGGTCGGCTGCTCCGTGGCGAAGACCGACATGTCGAAGCCGTCGGTCTCGTACTCGACATGCGACTGGCCGAGCGGATGGAACGGCCGCGGCAGGCCCAGGATCGCCTTGCCCAGCCACACGTCGGCGGCGAACACGAGGTGACGCATCGTCTGCGCGAACGACCACTCGCCGTGGATCGAGACGTCGACAGCGCCCTCGGGCATGGCGAGGACCCGGTCGACCGCCGCCGCCCAGGCTCGCTCGGCCGCCGCCCACCCCGCCCTCAGATCGGCGGGTTCGCTGGCCCGCCTGAGATCGCGGCCGGGGAACCGCCGGTCGAGTTCAGCCTCGACGAGCGGCACCACATCGACACCGTTGACCAGCAGCGCGGTCTCGGCCAACCACGGCGCGTCGATGTCCAGGCCACTCACGTCGACGCCGCGCATCACCGCGCCGGCCAGCGTCGATCTGTCGAAACGCGCACCCCGCAGATCCTCGTCGACGAAGACCTTGACCTCATCCCGAGCCATCACGACTCCCGTCCCTCGGCGGTCGCGGCGATGCTAACGCCCCGGTGCGACAGCCTGCGCGGCCACGCAGCGGTGCGGCAGCAGGACGTGTCCCCCTCAGGAGCGGGCGAGCCGCCGCAGCAGCGAGTCCGCGCCCAGCGGGTACGCGCCGTGGCGGCGTACCCCGTCGGCGACCTCGCGGTCCGACGAGACCACGACCACCGGCCGGCCCGCCGGCTCGGCACGGACCAGTCGCCGGATCAGCTCGTCGGCGGTCTCACCCTTGCGGGAGAAGAGCACCCGTACGCCGCGCGGCGCGGGCGGTAGCCCGTGCATCCGCTCGGCGCCGTCGAAGACCACAGTGACCTCGTCGCCGGTCTGCGCGGCGATCCCGCCCAGCCCGGTGATCAGGCGTTTGCGCTGCTGCTCAAGGGACATCTCGCCGAAGCCACGCTTGGTGACGTTGTAGCCGTCCACCACGAGGTGCGCCCGGGGCAGGGCGAGCAACTGGTCGAGCCGGGCCGGGTCGTCGGTGTCGCGGGCGCGGGCGGCGGGGCCGGCCGGGGCGGTGCCCGGCTGCTCGGCGAACGCGTCGGCGACGAAGTCGGCCGGGAGTTTGTCCACCGGGTCGAGCGCCAGCTCCCGGCGCAGCCCGACGGCGGCCTGGCCGATGGTCTCCAGGAGCAGCCAGAGCCGGGCGTCGTCGACCGAGCGCGCCTCCTTGGCGCTGGCGCGGGCCACCCCGGCGGAGGCCTCGGCCTCAGCCAGCCGGGCCCGGGCGCGACGGAGTTCGGCGTCCACGTCGGCGCTGGCGCGGGCCGCGCGGCCGCGCTCGGTGGCCAACAGCTCGGTGGCCTTGCGCTCGCGGGCCTGGGTCTCGCGCAGGGTGCGGGCCACCTGTCGGGACTCCTCGCGGAGCTGACCCAGCTCCTCCCGGACGCGGGCCAACTCGTCGCGCAGCTTCTCGGCCTCGACCCGGGCCACCGCACGGTCGTGCTCGGCCCGGGTTGCCCGCTGCTCGGCCTCGCGGACCAACTCGGCGACGACGGCGCTGTCCGCCTCGGCGCGCACTGCCGCGCCGCTGGCGTCGATCAGCTCCCGCCAGCCACGGGGCCGGGCCAGGTAGGCCAGCGCGGCCACCTCGACCGGGTCGGCGGCGGCCGGTGCGGTGCCCTCGATCACCGCCGCACCGAGGTCACCGGCGTCGGCCAGGACCCGCGCGGTGACCCGCTGCCGGAACAGCGGGTCTGCGGTGAGCTGGGCGGCGATGACCGGCGCGCCGAGCCGGGCGCGTCGGTTGGGGGCGAACTTGGCCACCCGGCGCAACGGCACCGGGACCTCGTCGGTGGGGAGGGTGGGCAGCACCGCGGCGGTCAGCGTCACGATCCGCTGCCGGACCGGCTCGGGCAGGGTCGGCTCCGGCTCGGCGGCGGGGCCGTCGACCATTGTCGGGTCCGACGCGTCCAATGTGCCGTTGACTACGTTGTCGTCCGGGTTGCCCAGAGCACCGTCGAGCGCGACCGGATCCTCCTGCGGGAGGTGGTCGTCGTACGGCTCGGTGAGGGGCATGTGGCAAGTCTCCCACCGCGACCGGGCCCACCGCCCGGTGAGTGAGCCGATCTCTCATCCTAGCCCCATGGTGACGGATGGGACGGCTGCGACGGGAGTGTCGGACCGGGGCGCTAGCGTGCCGCCGATGGCACAGGCGGAGTACGTCCAGGAGTCACTGGCCGGTCTCGACCCGGCGGTAAGCGGGGTGGACCCGGCGCTGCCGCTCTACGCGACGACCTTCGTGGTGGTCGACCTGGAGACCACCGGCGGCGCACCGGACGGCGGCGGCATCACCGAGATCGGCGCGGTCAAGGTGCGCGGTGGCGAGCAGTTGGGGGTGCTGGCGACCCTGGTCAACCCGGGCCAGCCGATTCCGCCGTTCATCACGGTGCTGACCGGCATCACCCAGGCCATGCTGGTGCCGGCGCCACCGATCGAGCAGGTGCTGCCGAGCTTCCTGGAGTTCATCGACGACGCGGTGCTGGTGGCCCACAACGCCCCGTACGACGTGGGCTTCCTCAAGGCCGCCTGCGCCAGGCACGGCTACCGCTGGCCCAACCCCCGGGTCCTGGACACGGCGGCGCTCGCCCGCCGGGTGCTGACCCGCGACGAGGTGCCCAACCGCAAGCTGGGCACCCTGGCCGCCTACTTCCGCACCGCCACCCAGCCCACCCACCGGGCGTTGGACGACGCGAAGGCCACCGTCGACGTGCTGCACGGGCTGATCGGTCGGCTCGGCGGGCACCGGGTGGACACGGTCGGCGACGCCATCGAGTTCGCCCGCGCGGTCACCCCGACCCAGCGACGCAAGCGGCACCTGGCCGAGGGGTTGCCCAAGGTCCCCGGCGTCTACATCTTCCGGGCGGCCGACGACCGACCGCTCTACGTGGGCACCTCTGTCGACATCGCCACCCGGGTGCGCAGCTACTTCACCGCCGGCGAGAAGCGCGCCCGGATCTCGGAGATGTTGGGCGCCGCCGAACGGGTCGAGGCGGTGGAGTGCGCCCACTCGTTGGAGGCGGAGGTCCGTGAGCTGCGGTTGATCGCCGCGCACGCGCCGCCGTACAACCGCCGGTCCAAATACCCGGAACGGATGGTCTGGCTCAAGCTGACCGACGGTCCGTACCCTCGGTTGTCGATCGTCCGCGACCTCTCCCCCACCGATTCCGCGTACCTCGGGCCGTTCACCTCCCGACGGGCCGCCGAGCTGGCCGCCGCCGGTTTCCACGACGCGGTGCCACTGCGCCAGTGCACGCACCGGCTCTCGCTGCGCACCGTCACGCCGGCCTGCGCGCTGGCCGAGCTGGGTCGCTGCCCGGCGCCCTGCGAACACAAGATCACCCCCGAGGAGTACGACGACAGCGCCGCCGCGCCCTTCCGCACCGCGACGGCCAGCGACCCTCAGCCGGTGGTGGACGCGCTGCTCGCGCGGATCGACGTGCTCTCGGCCGACCAGCGCTACGAGGAGGCCGCCGTGGTGCGGTCCCGGCTGGCCGCGGTGCTACGGGCCACGGTGCGGATGCAGCGGCTGGCCGCGCTGACCGGGATCGTCGAGCTGGCCGCGGCCCGACCGGCCGCCCGGGGCGGCTGGGAGTTGGCGTTGGTCCGGCACGGCCGACTGGCCGGTGCGGGGGTGTCCCCGCCGGGCGTGCACCCGCGTCCCACGTTGACCACGATCCGGGCCACCGCCGAGACGGTGTCCGGCGGGCACGGTCCGGTGCCGGCGGCGACCGCCGAAGAGTCCGAGCGCATCCTGTCCTGGTTGGAGCGACCGGAGACCCGACTCGTCGAGATGTCCTCCGGTTGGTCCTCTCCGGCGAGTGGCGCGGCCCGGTTCCGTGACCTGCTGGCGAAGGCCGAGGGCGGTGCGTCCCACCAACTCTCGACCGAACGCTCATGACCAACTGACCGATCGGACTACGTCGACTCGCTTAGGCTGTTAGAGAAGTGCAGTCCTGCCCGATTCGTGGGCCTGCTCCCCCGCCGGGATCCGGCGGTATGGAGCCGGGGTGAGGAGGTGTCCCTCGTGGACGTCGACGCCGGACACGGCGCCGCCCTGGGGGGCGCCCTGCCGACACAGCCGGGTGAGCTGCCGCTCGCCCGCCGGCTGCGGTCGCTGCTCAGCTGGCCGACCACCGACTCGGACCCGGTCACCCAACTGGTCCGCACCCACCGGGGCATCCACGCCGGCACCGACCCCGCGGTGCTGCGCCGTGCCTACACGATCGCGGAGAACATGCACCGCGGGCAGTTCCGCAAGAGCGGGGAACCGTACATCACCCATCCCCTCGCGGTGGCGCAGATCTGCGCCGAGCTGGGGATGGACACCACCACCCTGGTGGCGGCGCTGCTGCACGACACCGTGGAGGACACCCGCTACACCCTCCAGGCGCTCTCCGAGGACTTCGGCGGCGAGGTGGCCCACCTGGTCGACGGGGTGACCAAGTTCGACAAGGCGTTCTACGGCAAGGCCGCCGAGGCGGAGACGGTCCGCAAGATGATCGTCGCGGCCGCCAAGGACGTCCGGGTGCTGATCATCAAACTGGCCGACCGGCTGCACAACATGCGGACGCTCGGGGTGCGCTCCGCGTCATCGCGGGAACGGATCGCCCGCAAGACCCAGGAGGTGCTGGTCCCGCTCTGCGACCGGCTGGGCATCCAGACCCTCAAACGCGAGCTGGACGACGTGGTGCTGCTGCACCTCGAGCCCGACGAGCACGCCCGGCTGGCCCGGCACGTGCACGATCGGCCGGGTTGGGATTCGTACCTCGACTCGGTGGTCACCCGGGCCCGGGTGGCGCTGCGCCGCAGCCGGGTCGACGCCGAGGTGAGCCCCCGTCCCCGGCACCTCTACTCGATCTGGAAGGACACCATCGCCGGCGGCCACACCGCCCCGTACGACCTGCCCCGCATCGTGGTGGTGGTCGACGGCCCGGCCACCGACTGTTACGCCGCGCTGGGCGCGATCCACGGCACCTGGCGACCGGTGCCCGGCCGCTTCAAGGACTTCATCGCCTCGCCGAAGAACAACCTCTACCGTTCGCTGCACACCAGCGTCTGCGGCCCCCAGGACCGCACCGTGGAGGTGCTGATCCGCACCGAGGAGATGCACCGCTCGGCCGAGTACGGCATCGCCGCCGACTTCCGTTTCCCCAACTCCGGCAGCAACACCGCGGCGGCCCGTGCCGAGCAGCTGGACTGGCTGCGCCGGGTGCTCGACTGGGAGCCGGACGCCGCCGACCCGGCACAGTTCTACGAGTCGCTGCGCTGCGACCTGGCCGAGGGGCAGATCCAGGTCTTCGCCGACGGGCGGCAGGTCGTGCTGCCGGCCGGTGCCACGCCTGTCGACCTCGCGTACGAGCTGGGCAACGACCGGGGCGACCACTGCCTCGCCACACGCATCAACGGTCGGCTGGCCCCGCTCAGTTCGGAGCTGGACGAGGGCGACGTCGTGGAGATCTTCACCGAGAACGACGGCGACAACGGCTTCGAGGCCGGTGTGGCGCCGCGCGGTCCCCGGCGGGAGTGGCTGACCTTCGTCAAGTCGCCGCACGCGCAGATGCAGATCAACAGATGGTTCGCCGAGCACACCGAGCCGGGCATCACGATCAGCGACAAGGTGCGCCTCGGTCGGGCCACCATCGGGCTCGCCCTGCGCCAGCACAACCGGGGCCTCGCCAGTGACCTGCCATTACTGCGCCTCTCCGAGGAGTTGGGCTACCCCGACCTGGAAACCCTGTTGGTCGCGGTCTTCGACCGGGTGATCGAACCGGACACCGTGGTCCGCCAGCTCATCGACCTGGTCGACCATCGACAGTGACCCGGCGGGCCCCAGCGCGTACGAAGGACATTCGTGACCACTAGCCTGGAGTCATGATCCCCCGCTCCCGCGCCACCGCTCGGGCCCTCTTCTACCAGGCTTTCTACCGGCTGCCGTTGCCGGTGCGTCGGCGCCTGGTCCGGTTGGCGGTGCCCAAGTACATCGTCGGCGCGGTGACCCTGGTCCGGGACACCGAGGCGACGGGCGCGGGTCGGTTGCTCATGCTCCGCCAGCCTCCCGGCAAGGGTTGGTCACTCCCCGCCGGCCTGCTCAACCGGGGTGAGGCCCCGGTGGTGGGCGCGGCCCGTGAGCTGTTCGAGGAGTCCGGCGTCCGGCTTCCACCGTCCCGGCTGCGCCCGGCGGTGCCGAACGCGATAGTGCACGCCAAGGGCTGGGTGGACATGGTCTTCGAGGCCGAGGTGCCGGCGTCCAGCACCCAGCTGACCGTCGACGGCGGGGAGGTCTTCGAGGCCGCCTGGCACCCCCTGGACGACCTGCCCAAGCTGACCTGGCCGACGGCCCGGCTGCTCGCCTACTACGACATCGGGCCACTCGCCGGGCAGTTCCCGCCGCCGGTGCCCGACGAGACCCCGTGACCGGCGCGGTCGGTGTGCCGGCCGAGCTGTGCGCGGTGGTGCTGGCCGCCGGCGAGGGCACGCGGCTGCGCCCGCTCACCGAACGGCTGCCCAAGGCGCTCTGCCCGGTGGGCAACGTGCCTCTGCTGGATCGGGCGTTGGCGCGGCTGGCCGGCCTGGGCCTGACCGGTGCCGACCGGGTCGCTGTGAACGCCTGCTACCTCGGCGACCAGGTGGTGGCGCACGTCGGCGACCGCGCACACCTGTCGGTGGAGCCGGGCGACCCGCTGGGCACCGCCGGCGGGGTGGCCAACCTGCGGGACTGGATCGACGGGCGGCCGGTGCTGGTCGGCAACGCCGACGCGTACCTCGCCGACCCGGCTGCTCCCCCGGGCCCGGACGTGGCCGCCCTGCTCGACGGCTGGGACGGGCACACCGTACGCCTGCTCGGCCAGCCCGCCGCGGACCCGGCGGCGCCGGGCACCTTCGCCGGGCACTGCTTCACCGGCTTCTCGCTGCTGCCCTGGCGGCTGGTCCGGGACCTGCCGGTGGTCTTCTCGGACCTGGTTCGCGCCGTGTGGCGTCCGGCCGAGGCCGCGGGCGCCCTGACCGTGGTGCCCTACCCGGGCACCTTCTTCGACACCGGCACCCCGGCCGACTACCTGGCGGCCAACCTGCACGCCGCGGCCGGCGGCGTTCTCGTCGAGGAGTCCGCGACGGTGACCGGCCACTGCGTGGAGTCGGTCGTCGGCGCGGGAGCGCGGGTGGACGGTGACGTGTCCCGCACCGTGGTGTGGCCGGGCGCGACAGTGCGGGCCGGCGAGCGGCTGCGAAACGTGATCCGGGCCGGCAGCAACCTGACCGTGCCCTGCCCCTCCCAGGGCTGAGCACCGACGGCTCCCGCCTCCGGTCCCGGACCGGAACATGCTCCCGCCTCCGGTCCCGGACCGGAACATCTAGCATGGGCGACGACGCCGACGAACGGAGAAATGCCCCGTGATCACCGCGATCGTGCTGATCGACTGCGCCACCGATGCGATCCCCGAGGTGGCGGAGAACCTGGCCAACCTTCCCGGTGTCAGCGAGGTCTACTCGGTGGCCGGGCACGTCGACCTCATCGCCATCGTCCGGGTCCGCGAGTTCGACCAGATCGCCCAGGTCATCGCGGGCAGCATCTCCAAGGTCCCGGGGGTGCTCAACACCGAGTCCCACATCGCCTTCCGGGCGTACTCCCAGCACGACCTGGAGGAGGCGTTCGCGATCGGTCTGGCCAGCGCCGACTGACCCGCTCGCCGTTTCGGGGCCGGTGCCGGCAGCAGGGCGGCGCGTGGCGCGCACAGGGCGGCCGGCCCACCGCGAGGGTGGGCCGGCCGTCTGCTTGTGGCTACGTCAGCTCTCGCTGGGAGCCGGTACCTCGGTGCTGCCACCGCCCGGAGCCGGCGACTCGGTGCCGGTGCCGCCCGGAGCCGGCGACTCGGTGACAGTGCCACCCGGAGCCGGCGACTCGGTGCCGGTGCCACCCGGGCTGGGCGTACCGCTGGCGCTGGTCTGCGGAACCGGGATGCCCAGCTTGTTGGCGAGCGCCACCAACTCGTCGTAGTGCGTCTGCAGCGTCGGAAGCGCCGTCTGCGCCAACTGGACTACCGACTGCTCGGAGCCCTGCGAGATCTCCGTCTGGGTGGCCTGGATGGCCTGGACGTGACCGGCCAGCTCACTGGTCACCCAGAGCCGGTCGAACTCCGCGCCGCTGGCGTTGTTCAGCTTGTCGATGACCGCCTGCTGATCGGCGCTGGGCTCGTTCGGCAGTTCCACCCCGAGCTGCGACGCGGTCTGCTGCACCGTCTGGTCGAGCTGGGTGTGGTCGGTCTTCAGCATCGCGCCCAGGTCCTTGACCCCCTGGTCGTGACCCTTCTGCTGAGCCAGGTCACCAGCGGTGATCTCGAACAGGTTGACCTGGTGTACCGCCTGCAGGTACTGGGTGTCCTGCGTTGACGGCTGTGCCGCGGCCTGCGCGGCCGCGGCCGGCGCGACACCGACAAGTACCAGCGCGGCCAACAGGCCGAGGCGTTTGATACCCAACATGCTTCCCCCCCTTGAGACGTTGGACCGCACGCATACCCGGCTCACCGGGGTTATTCCTGCGATCGCCCGTCGCGCGGCGTCGACCGGTCCCGTCAGAGCCGTCCGACTCCTGGCCGGATGGGTCGGGAGGGGTGGATACGTTGGGGCGCCCGCCGGAATCCGGCGGGCGCCCCTCAACGGTGTGACTGGGCGGTCAGCGGCGGCTCTCGCCGCTGCCGATCTCCTCGCGCTCGGGTCGGGCCTCGACCGGCGGGTGCCCCGGCGAGACCGGTGCCTCGACCGGCCTCTCGATCGGGTAGAAGAAGCCCCGGATGGCCGGGCCGAGAGCCCCCAGACGGTTCATCTTCTTGGGTACGACCCAGCCGACGTAGTCGAGTTGGCCGTGACCGTCCGCGTGCCCGTTGGACGCGCTGAGCGGCTGGTGCACCTCGACGAACCGGCCGTCCGGCAGGCGCCGGATGATGCCGGTCTCCACGCCGTGCGCGAGCACCTCCCGGTCGTGCTGCTGCAGACCCAGGCAGAGCCGGTAGGTGACGTAGTACGCCAGCGGCGGGACCACCAGCAGGCCGATGCGGCCCGCCCAGGTCATCGCGTTCAAGCTGATCTGGAACTTGTCGGCGATCACGTCGTTGGCGCCGGAGAGCGTCAGCACGATGTAGAACGAGACGGCCATGGCGCCGACGGCGGTCCGGGCCGGAACGTCCCGGGGACGCTGGAGCAGGTTGTGGCTCTTGCGGTCCTTGAGGTGCCGGGCTTCGAGGAACGGGTACATCGTCGACAGGCCCACCAGGATGCCGGGCAGCACGACAGTCGGCCAGAACAGCGGCGGGATGACGTACCCGTCGCCGAGCGGGATGTTGATTTCCCAGGCCGGCATGAGTCGGGTCGACCCGTCGAGGAACATGACGTACCAGTCGGGCTGGCTGGCGGCCGAGACCACCCACGCCTCGTACGGGCCGAACAACCAGATCGGGTTGATCTGGAACAGACCGCCCATCAGCGCGATGACGCCGAAGACGACCATGAAGAAGCCGCCCTGCTTCAGCGCGTACCGCGGGAACATCCGCTCGCCGACCACGTTGTTGTTGGTCCGGCCGGGGCCGGGCCACTGGGTGTGCTTCTGCTTGAAGACCAGACCCAGGTGGACGCTGATCAGCGCGACCAGCAGACCCGGGATGAGCAGCACGTGGGCGATGAAGAACCGGCTGATGATGATCGTGCCGGGGAACTCGCCGCCGAAGATCGACGAGGTGACCCAGGAGCCGACGACCGGGATGGACAGCATGATCGCCGAGGCGATCCGCAGACCGGTGCCGGACAGGCCGTCGTCCGGCAGCGAGTAGCCGCTGAAGCCGGCCAGGAAGCCCACCCAGAACAGCAGCGAACCGATGATCCAGTTGGTCTCGCGCGGCTTGCGGAAGGCGCCGGTGAAGAAGACCCGCAGCATGTGCACGACGATCGCGGCCATGAACAGCAGCGCCGACCAGTGGTGCATCTGCCGCATCACCAGACCGCCCCGGACATCGAACGAGATGTCCAGGCTGGAGGCGTACGCGGCGGACATCGGGGTGCCCTGCAACGGCGCATAGCTGCCGTCGTAGACCACCTCGGTCATCGCCGGCTCGAAGAAGAAGGTGAGGAACACACCGGTCAGCAGCAGCACGACGAACGAGAACAGCGCGATCTCGCCGAGCAGGAAGGACCAGTGGTCCGGGAAGACCTTGTTCAGCAGCTTGCGCAGCGGGGTGGCCACCGCGAAGCGGTCGTCCACTCCCACCGCTGCCTTGCCCGGCGTCGCCGCAAGGTCAAACTTTCGACGCTTCATGGCCGCTCCCAGAAATCAGGCCCGACGGTCTCGGTGAAGTCGGACTTCGCCACGAAGAAGCCCTCGGAGTCCACCTCGATCGGCAGCTGCGGCAGCCGCCGGCTGGCGGGGCCGAAGACTGGCCGGGCGTTGTCGGTGATCAGGAACTGGGACTGGTGGCACGGGCAGAGCAGCCGGTTCGTCTGCTGCTCGTACAGGCTGGCCGGGCATCCCGCGTGCGTGCAGATCTTGGAGAACGCCGCGTAGTTGCCCCACATGTAGTCGCCGTGGCCGATCTTCTCGTTGGCCCGGCGCGACTCCTGTGCGTCCGAGTCGCGGAGGTGGATCAACAGCGTCGGCGAGTCGGCGTGCTTGTTGCTCACACCGTGGTCGATGCCGGGGAAGACGGTGATCTGCCCACCGGTGCTGACGTCCGCCGGACGGACCGGACGGCCGTCCTCGCGGACCAGGCGGATCCGCTCGCCGCCCTCGGCCGTGGCGAACCCGGTGGTGAACATCTGGTTGTTCTTGTGCGGCTGCGAGATCAGGCCGCCGACCAGCGGCGCCGCGGCGACCGCGGCGACCGGCGCGAGACCGGCCAGCAGCGAGATGCCGAGCAGGGGCCGACGCTTCACGCCCAGCTCGTCCGCCATGTAGAGCATGGTCTGGCCGGTGATGGTGCGGCCTTCGGAGTCCACCTGGCCCTCGTGCCGGTCCTGGATCGAGACCTCCTTGGGCAGCAACTTCTTGCCCCAGGTCAGGATGCCGAAGCCGACGGCGAGCAGGGCTACGCCGAGGGTGAAGCCGAGCAGGGGGGTGTAGAACTTGTCGCCGCCCCGTCCCGCCTCGTACTGCCACGGCCACCAGATGTAGATGGCCAGGAAGGCGGTCGCGGCCAGGCCGGTGATCAGGAAGAAGCCGGCGACCACCCGGGTCAGCCGACGCTCCGCCTTGGTGCCCGGCAGCACCTGCGGCTCGTAGTGGACGATCTCGATGTCGTCCCGACGAGCGCCCTCACGAACGATGTCGAACCGGGTGAGCCTGGGGTCGTTCACGTCGAGCGGCTCCGGGCCCTGTGAGGCCTGGTGCTCGGGGTGGGTGCTCATGCCGTCACCTCGCTACGGGTGGCGCCGAGCGGCACCACAGCACTGAATCGGATGGCCTGCTCGATCACGACTTACCCGCGATCCACAGGCTGGCGAAGACGAGCGCGACGATGCCGATCAGGAAGATCGCCAAACCCTCGGTGGACGGGCCGTACCGTCCGAGGTTGAACCCACCCGGGTCCTGGTCGTGCTTCAGCGTCTCCTGGATGTAGGCGATGATGTCGGCCTTCTGCTCCGGCCGGAGCTGGTTGTCGCCGAACACCGGCATGTTCTGCGGGCCGCTCAACATCGCCGCGTAGATCTGGCGGTCGGTCGCGGGGTGCAGGCTCGGGGCGAACTTGCCCGAGGAGAGCGCACCACCGCCGCCACCGAAGGCGTGGCACTGCGAGCAGTTGATCCGGAACAGCTCACCGCCGGCGGCGATGTTGCCGTCCTCGCGGAGGTCGTCACCCTCGGGCACGACCGGGCCGCCGCCAAGCTCCTGGATGTACTGGGCCAGCTGACGGGTCTGCTCGTCAGTGAAGACCGGGGGCTTGCGGTGCGCCTGGGCCTCCTGGCGGGCCAGCGGCATCCGCCCGGAGCTGACCTGGAACTCGACCGATGCCGCGCCCACGCCGATCAGGCTCGGCCCGCGGCCCTCGACGCCCTGGGCGTTGCGGCCGTGGCAGGTCACGCAGCTCACGTCGAACAGCGCCTTGCCCTCGGCGGCGGCGCCGGTCAGCTGCGGGTTGTCCTGCGCCTGGGCGCCCGGAGCGAAGACGGTGTACGCGCCACCGGCGAGCATCAACGCGGCGATCAGCCGGACCGCGGCGCCCAGCCGGCGGCGGCCCCTGCTGCGCGCGGCGGGCCGCTCGCGCAACCGCGCGAGCAGACCGCGTCGGCGGTCGTTGTCAGAAGTCATGAGCGGTGTCCTTAACCGGTTGGACCTGTCTCAGGGGACGGAGCAGCAGCGCGGAATGTGACGCGCAAGATCACTGGAGCCAGTAGATCATGGCGTACAGCCCGATCCACACGACGTCGACGAAGTGCCAGTAGTACGACACGACGATCGCCGAGGTCGCCTGCGCCGGAGTGAACCGGCCCATGGTCGTACGGACCATGAAGATGATGAAGGCGATCAGACCGCCGGTCACGTGCAGGCCGTGGAAGCCGGTGGTCAGGTAGAACACCGACCCGTACCCGTCTCCGTTGATCTTGATGCCGTCGGCGACCAGGTGCCGGTACTCGTTCAGCTGGCCGAGGACGAAGATCAGGCCCATCACGAAGGTGACGGTGAACCAGCGCCGCAGCGCGTGCACGTCACCCTTTTCCGCCGCGAAGACGCCGAGCTGGCACGTCACCGAGGACAGCACCAGGATCACCGTGAAGGTGGTCGCGTACGGGATGTTCAGCGCTTCGGTGTGCTTCTCCCATTGCTCCGGCGCAGCCGCGCGGATGGAGAAGTACATCGCGAACAACGCCGCGAAGAACATGAGTTCACTGGAGAGCCACACGATCGTCCCGACGCTGACCATGTTTGGTCGCGTCAGAGAGTGGATCCGGCTCTTGTCAATGGCTGGGGCCGCAGTCACGCCGTCATTATTGCCCCTGACCGGGGCCGCCGATCAGCGGGGTGGCAAACCTGCGCCTTCCGTGGCCCGAGCGTCAGGGTCCGGTTCGCCTGGCCTAGCCTGAAAAGCGTGCTGCACGTCGATCCGATCTTCGCCGCCACCTCGGCCCCGCCGCCGTTCACCGTCGGCGCGGTGCTGACCGAGACCCGGCTGGACAGCTGGCTGGCCCTCGGCCTGGTGCTCGCCGCCGGCCTGTACCTCTACGGGGTGTACCGGCTGCGCCTACGCGGCGACCGCTGGCCGATCACCCGTACCGTGTTCTTCCTCGGCCCCGGCCTGGGCGGCATCGCGCTCGTCACGGTCAGCGGACTGCACGCGTACGACACCGCGCTGCTGTCCGTGCACATGATCCAGCACATGGTGCTGTCCATGGTGGCGCCGATCTTCCTGGCCCTGGGCGCGCCGATGACCCTGGCCCTGCGCACCCTGCCGGTCGGGCCGCGCAAGCGCCTGCTCGCGATCGTGCACAGCCGTGTCGCCCGGGTCTACAGCTTCCCGCTGGTGGCGTTCGCCATCTTCGTGGTCAACCCGTTCGTGCTGTACTTCAGTGACCTGTACCGCTACACCCTCGAACACGCCTGGGCGCACGAGCTGGTGCACGCGCACTTCATCATGACCGGCTGCGTGTTCTTCTGGCCGCTGCTCGGCCTCGACCCGCTGCCCGGCCGCTGGCCGTACCCGGCGCGTGCGCTGCTGATGCTGCTCTCCGTGCCGTTCCACACAGTGCTCGGCCTCACCATCATGCAGAGCAGCACGCTCTTCGGCGGCGACTGGTACCCGTCGCTCAACCTCGGTTGGTCCGACCCGTGGCAGGACCAGGTGGTCGCCGGCGGCATCCTCTGGGCCGGTGGCGAATTCGTCAGTGTGACCATGCTCGCGGTGCTGGTGGTGCAGTGGGTCAAGCAGTCCGAGCGGGAGGCCCGGCGGGTGGACCGCGAGCTGGACCGCCAGGAGGCCCGCGAACGCGCAGCCGACGCCGCGCCCGCCTGAGCTGCCCGGACGGCACGCCCCGACGCGCGACGTCGGGCGGGATGTCGGCTACGTCACGCCGACCGGTACGATCTGCGGGCAGCTACGAGGTGGGAGTTCCGGCATGACCGATCGTCTTTGCACCGTGTTGCTCTACAGCGACGACCCGCAGGTCCGTGATCGGATGCGGATGGCCGTCGGCACCCGGCCCGCTCCCGGTCTGCAGATCGAGTTCGTCGAGGCGTCGACCTACGCGGAGACCATCCGACTGGTCGACGACTACGAGATCGACCTGCTGCTGCTCGACGGTGAGGCGAGCCCGGGCGGCGGCATCGGCATCGCCCGGCAGGTCAAGGACGACCGGGACGACGCTCCCCCGACCTGCCTGGTGATCGCCCGCGCCGCCGACCGATGGCTCGCCGCGTACGCCGAGGTCGACGCGACGCTGGTGCACCCGCTCGACCCGGTGACCACCGGCGGCACGGTGGCCGAGCTGCTGCGGACGCACGCACCCGCCTGACGTCCCCCGCTCCTCCGGCACCCCCACGGCGCCGGATCTCGTCGGCGCCGGTTCCAGCCCACCCGCACTTCGCATGCTCGGGAGGCCCGCCATGGGCGATCGGACCTGGCCGCACCTGCTCAACGCGCTGCTGCGCGGTGACGAACTCTCCACCGCCGACACCGCCTGGGCGATGGACGAGATCATGACCGGCTCGGCGAGCGCGGCGCAGATCGCCGCCTTCGCCGTAGCGCTGCGGGCCAAGGGTGAGACGCCCGCCGAGCTGGCCGGCCTGGTGGAGGCGATGCTCGGTCGCGCGGTCCCGGTGGCGCTCCCCGAGGAGCTGCGCCGCACCGCGCTCGACGTGGTCGGCACCGGCGGTGACCTCGCCCACACGGTGAACATCTCCACGATGACGGCGCTGGTGGTCGCCGGCACGGGCGTCCGTGTCGTAAAGCACGGCAACCGGGCCGCCTCCTCCCTGTGCGGCACCGCCGACCTGCTGGAATTCCTCGGCATCCCGCTGGATCTCGGCCCGGAGCAGGTCGCCCGCTGTGTCGAGGAGGCCGGCATCGGGTTCTGCTTCGCTGCCCGCTTCCACCCCGGGATGCGGCACGCCGGCCCGGTCCGCCGCGAGGTGGGCGTGCCCACCTTCTTCAACTTCCTCGGCCCGCTGACCAACCCGGCCCGCCCCCGGGCCGGCGCGGTGGGTTGCTTCGACCTGCGGATGGCCCCGGTCATGGCCAGCGTGTTCGCGGCCCGTGGCGACTCGGCGATCGTGATGCGCGGCGAGGACGGGCTGGACGAGTTCACCACTGCCGCCCCCACCCGGATCTGGGCGGCCCAGGGCGGCACCGTACGCGAGGTCGTGCTGGACGCGACGGACCTGGGGGTACCCCGGTCCACCCTGGCGGACCTGCGCGGCGGTGACGCCGCGTACAACGCGGGTGTGGCTCGTCGCCTGCTGGCCGGCGAGAAGGGCCCGGTCCGGGACGCGGTGCTGGTCAACGCGGCGGCGGCGCTGGCCACCCAGGGCCCGCTGGACGGCGACCTGACCGAGGCGTTGGGCGCCGGCCTGGCCCGTGCCGCCGAGTCGATCGACTCCGGCGCGGCCGCCGCCACCCTGGACCGCTGGATCGCCACCGCCAACGCCGCCGTCTGACCTCAGCACCACCGGACCCGGCGTCGCCGTCCGCAGGCGGAGCCTTGGGCGTGATCAACTCGGATTCCTCGAATCCGTGGTGTCAGGGCCGCTCCAATGCCCCGACTTCATCGAAGTCGTGTGGATCACGCGCGGATGCTGGCGAGCGGACGACGGTGCGCGGAGATTTGTCGGACCCGTCTGGGAAACTACAGCTGAGTAGTTTTCTGCTGCCGTCGGTGTGTCACTGTCGCATCCGGGGGCGGTTCGCCTGACGTGAGAGGAGACGCCCGTGTCGCACCGCGATCTCTACTGCGACGTCTGTGAGGGCGTGGCGCCGTTCGAGCCGCCGCCCTGCGTCGACGGCCACGGCACCGACTGTCCCGAGCTGATCTGCACCGGCTGCGGCGCCGCCGTGGTGGTCAGCGCGTTCGCCGTCCCGGTCACCCGGTTGGCAGCCCGCCGCCGCCAGCCCGTCCACCGCCGCGCCGCCTGACCGCAGGCACCGCCCGAGCGCAGCACCGCAGGCCCACCCCGGGCGGGGTGGCGCATGACCGAAGGCCCGCTCCCCCACTCGGGGAACGGGCCTTCGTCGTGCGGGTCGGTCGCGACGGCGACCGGGTGGGTCAGTGCTCGGCGGTACGCCGGGTGCCGCTGTAGTACTCGAACAGGAGCCCACAGGCGGAGAAGACGACGGCCAGCAGGCCGGCACCGATCAGCCAGTACTGCCAGAACACCAAGCCGAGCGCGGCGATCGCGGCGGCCAGCGCCAGACCGAACGGCCAGTAGCTGCCCGGGCTGAAGAAGCCGACCTCACCGGCGCCGTCGGCGATCTCGGCGTCCGGACGGTCCTCCGGGCGCAGGTCGATGCGGCGGGAGACGAACCAGAAGAAGCCACCGCACATCGAGCAGAGCAGGAACGACAGCAGCAGGGCGACGGTGCCGACCCACTCGATGCCGCCCGACGCACCGTTCGTCCAGGCACCGTAGAGGATCGTGGCGCCGAAGAGGAACCCGGCGATGATCAGGAAGATACGCCACTCGGTCTTCATGCGGCTGCCTCAGCTTCCCGTGCGGGCCGGAACGTCGTCCGGGTTGAAGTTGTCCTGCGTCCGCCGCGTGTCAAACGGCTGCGTGGTCGTCGCGTACGGCTGCTCACCGATCGCCGACAGCGCATCCTGGGTGGACTTGCCGCTCTGCTTGGCCGCGAGGAACTGGTCGTACTTCTCCGGCGAGACAACCCGCAGCTCGAAGTTCATGAACGCGTGGTAGCTGCCGCACAGTTCGGCGCAGCGCCCGACGTAGGCGCCCTCGGCGTCCAGGCTCGAGACCTCGAACACGTTGCGGATCTTGCCCGGCATGACGTCCCGCTTGAAGAGCAGCTCCGGCACCCAGAACGAGTGGATGACGTCGCGGCTGGTCTCCTCGAACCGGATGGACCGGTTGGTCGGCAGCACAAGCACCGGGATGACCTCGCTGGTGCCGAGCGTCGACGCGGTGGTGCGGGCTTCCGTGCCCTGGCCGTCCCGGTAGTTGAACTGCCAGTTCCACTTGAACGCGACGACCTCGACCGTGACGTCCGGGTTCTTCGACAACTTGTCGACGTCGGTCTGCACGATCGCCGTGTAGTAGAAGAGCACGGAGACGATCAGGATCGGCGCGATGGTGTAGAGGAACTCCATCGGCATGTTGTAACGGGTCTGCACCGGCAGCGCGTTGCCACGCTTGCGGTAGCGCACGACGCACCAGAAGATCAGGCCCCACACGAAGACGCCGACCGCGAGCGCGGCGATGCAGGAGGCGATCCACAGGTCGTACATCCGCTTGGACTCCGGCGAGATGCCGCCCTGCGGCCAGCCGAAGCCGTGGAACGTCTGACCGACGTCACAGCCCGTGAGCAGAACCAGCAACGCCACGCCACCGAGACCGAGCCCGGCCAGGCGACCAGCACCACGCCCCCGGCGTCCACCAACCCCTGGGGAAGCGCTGTGCCGTACGGCCGACGGCCGTACCTCCGAACTCCTTGCGACCACCTGGTCCTGCCTCCCTAGCGCGCCGCGGTGCGTCTTTCCTCAGCACCCGCGGCAAAGGCGTCACCGACGGTCGCAGATTACTCGACCATGACGGACTCGGCCGTGGTGGGGTCACTGTCCGACCCCCATCGGGGGGATCCTAGGCATACCGCCGCGATAGCGTCTTGGTCTGTGAGCGCGAGGAGTGAGCCGGGGTTGCGAGCCCCGCAGCCGCGAACGAAGGCGGGTCTGTGAGCGCGAGGAGTGAGCCGGGGTTGCGAGCCCCGCAGCCGCGAACGAAGGCGGGTCTGTGAGCGCGAGGAGCGAGCCGGGGTCGCGAGCCCCACAGTCGCGAACAAAGGCAGGTCTGTGAGCGCGAGGAGCGAGCCGGGGTCGCGAGCCCCACAGTCGCGAACGAAGGCGGGTCTGTGAGCGCATCCCCGGTCTACCTGGACGCGGCGACCGCCGCGCCGATGCATCCGGTCGCGCGGCAGGCTCTGCTGGCCGCGCTCGACGACGGCTGGGCCGATCCGGGCAAGCTGTATACGCAGGCCCGCCGGGCCCGGCAACTGCTCGACGCCGCCCGCGAGGCCACCGCGGTGACGCTCGGCGTCCGCGCCGATGAGGTCTCCTTCACCCCCAGCGGTACGACCGCGGCCCACGGCGCGGTCCTCGGCGGCCTGGCGGGGCGACGCCGGGTCGGGTCGACGCTGGTGCACTCGGCGATCGAGCACTCGGCAGTGCTGCACGCTGCGGAACGGCACGTCGGCGCTGGCGGGACGGCCGCCGCGGTGCCGGTCGACCGGTTGGGCCGGCTGGACCTGACCGCGTGGTCGACCGCCGTTCGGGCCCCTGGGGTCGCGCTGGCCGTGTTGATCAGCGCCAGTCACGAGGTGGGGACGGTGCAGCCGGTCGCCGAGGCGGCGGCGGCCTGCGCCGACGTGGGTGTGCCGCTGTACGTGGACGCGGCACAGTCGGTGGGCCGGGTGCCTCTGCCGACCGGCTGGTCGGTGCTCACGGCGAGCGCACACAAGTGGGGTGGCCCACCCGGCGTGGGGGTGCTGGCGGTCCGCAAGGGCACTCGCTGGGAGTCACCCTGGCCGGCCGACGAGCGGGAGAGCGGACGTACCCCCGGGGTGGTGAATCTGCCGGCGGTCGTGGCGGCGGCGGCGAGCCTGCGGGCGGCGGCGGCCGAGGCGGCGGCCGAGGCGACCCGGTTGACGGCCCTGGTGGAGCGGGTCCGGGAGCGGGTCGCGGCGGAGGTGCCCGACGTGGAGGTGGTCGGCGATCCGGTGCTCCGGCTCCCGCACCTGGTCACCTTCTCCTGCCTGTACGTGGACGGGGAGGCCTTGCTGCACGCCCTGGACCGGCGGGGCTTCGCCGTGTCGTCCGGTTCGTCCTGCACCTCGTCCACGTTGCGTCCGTCGCACGTGTTGGAGGCGATGGGAGTGCTCTCGCACGGCAACGTGCGGGTCAGCCTGCACCGGGAGACGACCGAGGCGGACGTGGAGCGGTTCCTTACCGAGCTGCCGGGGATCGTCGCCGGGCTGCGCGCCGAGGCCGGGGTGGTGGGGCTGTGACACCGCCCGACGAGGTGATCGACTGCCGGGGGCAACGCTGCCCGCTGCCGGTGATCGCTGCGGCGCGACGGATGCCCGAGGTGCCGGTCGGCACTGTGGTCCGCGTACTGGCCGACGACCCGGCAGCGGCTGTCGACATCCCCGCCTGGTGCCGGATGCGCGGCCAGGAGTTCCTCGGCTCGGTCACCGGCCCGGACGGCCCCGCCTACGACATCCGCCGAACCCAGTAACCCCACCCTCCGCCGCACCCCTACCCCGCTCCCCCACACCCCCACACCCGGCACCCCGCACCCCGCACCCGGCACCCGGCACCCGGCGTCGATCATGGAGTTGTGGTGGTGAACAAAAGCCCCATGAGGCGACTATCCAGCCACCGCAACTCCATGATCGACGCGGGTAGAGGCGGGGCAGCGCGGGCTGAGGCTTCGTCCCTACACCCCGCCCTACCTCACCCTCGCGATCTTGCAGTTTCTGCACGGACAAACGCGCACCGAAGCCGCGAAACGGCAACAGAAAGTGCAAGATCGCGGGGCCGAGGGCCGGGGGCCGGGGCGAGGAGCGAGGGGCGAGGGCGGGGCGGCTAGGCCGGGAGGAGGTGGGGGCGGACCTCTTCTGCCGCAGCGTCGCCGTAGGACTCGGCGAGGCGCTTGACGAACAGGTCACGGCGGACGTCGTACTCCTGGGTGCCGACGGTCTCCAGGACCAGCGTGGCCAGCAGCGAGCCGACCTGGGCGGCGCGTTCCAGGCCCAGGCCCCAGGAGAGCGCGGTGAAGAAGCCGGCCCGGAAGCCGTCGCCGACGCCGGTCGGGTCGACCGCCCGGATCTCCCGCGCGATCGGTACGTGGATCGGGTCGATGCCGCGCCCGGCGATCTCCACACCGTGCTTGCCCAGCGTGGTGACCCGCACCTTGACCAGGTCCAGCAGTTGGTCGTCGCTGAGCTGCGCCTTGCTCTGCAGCAGCGACTTCTCGTAGTCGTTGGTCATCAGGTACTCGGCGCCTTCGATCAGCGCCACCACGTCCTCGCCGGGCATCCGGGCGAGCTGCTGGGACGGGTCGGCGGCGAAGGCGTACCCGCGGGTGCGGCACTCGGCCGAGTGGCGCAGCATCGCCTCGGGGTCGTTCGCGCCGACCAGCACCAGGTCCAGACCGCCGAGCCGGTCGGCGACCGGGGCCAGCTCGATGTTGCGGGCCTCGCTCATCGCACCTGCGTAGAACGACGCGATCTGGCACATGTCGGTGTCGGTGGTGCAGACGAAGCGGGCGGTGTGCGCCACCTCGCTGATGTGCACCGAGTCGCAGTCCACACCGTGGCGCTCCAGCCAGGAGCGGTAGTCGGCGAAGTCGGCGCCGACCGCGCCGAGCAGCACCGGGCGCAGCCCGAGCTGACCCATCCCGAAGGAGATGTTCGCCGCCACGCCGCCGCGGCGGAGCACCAGGTCGTCCACCAGGAAGGAGAGGGACACCTTGTGCAGTTGATCGGCGATGAGCTGGTCGGCGAAGCGACCGGGGAAACTCATCAGGTGATCGGTGGCGATCGAGCCGGTGACGGCGATCTTCATGTCAACCCTCAGGGTCGGGAGCAGGGCGCGGTCAGCCTACCGGGACGGCAACGCGATGGTCACCGGCAACCAGCCCGCCACGGCCCGCTCCCGGACCGGTGCGACAGCCGACCGGTACGGCGATGGGGCCGTCCCGAAGAACGGCCCCATCGTCGCTGACGTGTGGTGTGACTCAGTTGAACGAGTCACCGCAGGCGCAGGAGCTGCCCGCGTTGGGGTTGTCGATGGTGAAGCCCTGGGCGTCGATCCGGTCGGCGAAGTCGATCGTCGCGCCGGAAAGGTACGGGGCGCTCATCCGGTCGACGACGACCTCGACACCACCGAAGTCGGTCACGACGTCACCGTCGAGCGAACGCTCGTCGAAGAAGAGCTGGTACCGCAGGCCGGAGCAGCCGCCCGGCTGCACGGCGACGCGGAGCCGCAGGTCGTCGCGGCCCTCCTGCTCGATCAGGGCCTTGACCTTCTGCGCCGCGACGTCGGTGAGGACGACGGAAGTAGGGGCCTTGGCCTCGGTCGACTCGGTCTGCGCTGGTGTGGTCACGTGGAAGTCTCCCTGCGCGGTTTGGGTCCGGACGCACTGGCCAACGTCGCGCGTCGTCCAGTGATTCCCGGTTGTGGTCCTCAACCGATCGTACGCCGCCTTGGCCGGGCCCACCCGCGTGGCGTGACCCCCGCCGCAGGTCGGCCCCGGTCGAGGCGGGCGCACGGGCGGCCGGAACGCTCAGCGGCTCCACTGCCGGGCCAGCCGGGCCCCCAGCTCGCGCAGCCCCTCGGCGGGCCGGCTCAGCGCCGCGTCGAGCCCGCCGGTCTCCTCGCCGCCGAAGTGCTCCACCAGGCTGTACGCGTCGGTCACCCCGGCCGAGGCAGCCTCCCGCCGGCCGGTGCTCACCTGCCCGGCCACCACCACGCAGGGCACTCCCCGGTCGCGGGCGGCGCCGGCCACCCCGGCGACGACCTTGCCACGCAGCGACTGGTGGTCGAACGACCCCTCGCCGGTGATCACCAGGTCGGCGGTGTCCAGCGCGGCGTCGAGACGGGTGGCCCGGGTGACCAGGCCGATCCCCGACTCGCAGTCGCCGCCCAGGGCGAGGAGCGCCGCGCCGATGCCGCCGGCGGCCCCGCCCCCGGGCAGCGCGCCGAGCCCCGCCGGGCAGCCGGCCAGCTCCTCTTCCAGCACCGCCGCGAAACGCTCCAGGGCCGCGTCGAGCAGTAACACGTCGGCGCGGTCGGCGCCCTTCTGCGGGCCGAACACGTTGCTGGCGCCGTGCAGGCCGAGCAGGGGGTTGTCCACGTCGGTGGCCGCGACCAGCCGGACGCCACGCAGCCGGGGCGCGCCGTCCAGCGCGTCGACGGCGGCGAGCGCCGCCCCGCCGTACGGCAGAGCGGCGCCGCCCTGGTCGAGGGGGGTCACGCCCAGCGCGGCGAGCATTCCCGCTCCGGCATCGTTGGTGGCGGAGCCACCCAGCCCGATCACCACGGTGCGGGCACCGCTCTCCACGGCGGCGGCCACCAACAGACCCAGCCCGTACGAGGTGGTGGTCTTCGGGTCGCGCTCGGCCGGGGAGAGCAGGTGCAGCCCGCACGCCTGCGCGCTCTCCAGGTAGGCGGTCGAGCCGTCGGCGGTGAGCAGGATCTCACCGGCCGCCGGCCGGCCCAGCGGATCGACCGTCGACACCGGTACCCGCCGGCCACCGAGGGCCTCGGCGAGCACCTCCACGAAGCCCGGTCCGCCGTCGGCGAGCGGTCGGATCAGCAGATCGTCTCCGTCGGTGACGGTGCGCCAACCGGCGGCGACGGCGGCGGCCACCTCCGGTGCGGACAGGGTGCCGGCGAACTTGTCCGGGCAGAGCAGCACGCGCATGCCGAGCAGTGTGGCAGCCCACACCGAGCGAGGCTGCGTCGCGCTCGCGCTGTGGGACCATGGCTACGTGACTTCGACCTGGGTGGAACCCTCCAACACGGCGACGGCTCTGCTGCTGCTCGGCCGGGGCAGCGACCCCGATACCGAGCGCGGTGTCGAGTGTCCGGGCGACCTGCCGGCGCCCAGCGATCCGGATCTGGTGGCCCGTGCCACCGCCGCGAAGGCGAAGCTGGGCAGCAAGGTCTTCGTGCTGGGGCACCACTACCAGCGCGACGAGGTGATCCAGTTCGCCGATGTGACGGGCGACTCGTTCAAGCTGGCCCGGGAGGCCGCGGCCCGCCCGGACGCGGAGTACATCGTCTTCTGCGGCGTGCACTTCATGGCCGAGAGCGCGGACATCCTCACCACGAGCACCCAGCGGGTGATCCTGCCGGACCTCGCGGCGGGTTGCTCGATGGCCGACATGGCCGTGCTGGGCCAGGTCGAGGCCGCGTGGGACACGCTGACCGAGCTGGGCATCGCCGGCGACACGGTCCCGGTGACGTACATGAACTCCTCGGCCGACATCAAGGGTTTCGTGGGCCGCAACGGCGGCGTGGTCTGCACCTCCTCCAACGCCAAGCGCGCCCTGGACTGGGCCTTCGAGCAGGGGTCGAAGGTGCTCTTCCTGCCGGATCAGCACCTGGGCCGTAACACCGCTGTGCTGGAGATGGGCCTGTCGCTGGACGACTGCGTGCTCTACGACCCGCACAAGCCCGGTGGCGGGCTCACCCCGGAGCAGCTGCGCGACGCCAAGATGATCCTGTGGCGGGGGCACTGCTCGGTGCACGGCCGGTTCACCCTGGAGAGCGTCAACGACGTACGGGAGCGGGTGCCCGGGGTCAACGTCCTGGTCCACCCGGAGTGCCGGCACGAGGTGGTCACAGCCTCCGACTACGTCGGGTCCACCGAATACATCATCAAGACCATCGAGGCGGCTCCGGCCGGCTCGGCGTGGGCGCTCGGCACCGAGCTCAACCTGGTCCGCCGGCTCGCGCTGGCGCACCCGGACAAGCAGATCATGTTCCTGGACAAGGCCGTCTGCTACTGCTCGACGATGAACCGGATCGATCTGCCGCACCTGGTCTGGGCCCTGGAGGAGCTGGTCGCGGGCCGGGTGGTCAACCAGATCACGGTGGACGCCGACACCGCTCACCACGCCCGGGTGGCGCTTGATCAGATGCTCGCGTTGCCCGGCGCGGACACCCCGCCGCCGACGGTGTCCTGATCACGATCCGTAGCGCTCTTGGTACGCAAAAGTGCCGGATCACCGATTAATGCCACACACGCCGATGTGACCGAGTCCTTTTTCGTCACCGAGGGCTATGCTGCCCAAGCGACGACACACGCGAGCCGTTTCGATGTGGCCGCATTCGGGGTAGCGACGACGTTCAGGCACCCCACCATCAACACAGCAGCACCGACGCGCTGGAGGTTGCGTTGACCGACGACGTCCTGGTTGTGCACGGAGGTACTCCGCTCGAAGGGCGGATCCGCGTGCGCGGCGCGAAGAACCTCGTTTCGAAGGCGATGGTCGCCGCGTTGCTCGGCGACAGCCCGAGCCGGCTGTTCGACGTGCCGAAGATCCGCGATGTCGAGGTGGTGCGAGGTCTGCTCGGCCTGCACGGCGTCAAGGTCACCGACGGCACCGAGGACGGCGAGCTCGTCTTCGACCCGGCGAACGTGGAGAGCGCCAGCACCGACCAGATCAACGTGCACGCCGGTTCCAGCCGGATCCCGATCCTGTTCTGCGGTCCGCTGCTGCACCGCCTCGGGCACGCGTTCATCCCGGATCTGGGCGGCTGCCACATCGGCCCGCGTCCGATCGACTTCCACCTCCAGGCGCTGCGCGAGTTCGGCGCGACTGTCGAGAAGCGGCCCGAGGGGTTGCACCTCTCCGCGCCGAACGGGCTGCACGGCACCAAGTTCGCCCTGCCGTACCCGAGCGTCGGCGCCACCGAGCAGGTGCTGCTGACCGCCGTGATGGCCGAGGGCGTCACCGAGCTGCGTAACGCCGCGGTGGAGCCGGAGATCATCGACCTGATCTGCATCCTGCAGAAGATGGGCGCGATCATCAAGGTCCACACCGACCGGGTGATCGAGATTCAGGGCGTGCCCAAGCTGCACGGCTACACCCACCGGCCGATCCCGGACCGGATCGAGGCGGCGAGCTGGGCGGCCGCCGCCCTGGCCACCCGCGGTCACGTCGAGGTGCTGGGCGCTCAGCAGGCCGACATGATGACCTTCCTGAACATCTTCCGCTCGGTCGGCGGCGAGTACGAGGTCACCGACGCCCGCGCGCCGAAGCTGGGCGACCCGGGTCAGGAGGGCGGCATCCGCTTCTGGCACCCGGGTGGCGAGCTGAACGCGGTGGCGCTGGAGACCGACGTGCACCCCGGCTTCATGACCGACTGGCAGCAACCGCTGGTCGTGGCGCTGACCCAGGCGCGCGGCCTGTCGATCGTCCACGAGACGGTCTACGAGCAGCGGTTGGGCTACACCGAGGCGCTCAACTCGATGGGCGCCAACATCCAGGTCTACCGGGACTGCCTCGGCGGCACGCCGTGCCGCTTCGGCCGGCGCAACTTCAAGCACTCCGCCGTGATCGCCGGGCCGAGCAAGCTGCACGCCGCCGACCTGGTCATCCCGGACCTGCGGGCCGGGTTCAGCCACCTGATCGCGGCGCTCGCGGCCGAGGGCACCTCCCGGGTGTACGGCGTGGACCTGATCAACCGGGGCTACGAGGACTTCGAGGCGAAGCTCGCCGACCTGGGCGCGCACGCCGAGCGTCCGTAACGTCGCTCACCCTTCGTTCGGCTACGACGGCTCCAGGTCGCGCTGCGACCTGGAGCCGTCGGTCGCTGTACCGCGATGTGCACCGGGCGCGGACCGTTGGCTACCCTTGCCGCGTGCCGTCGCTCTTTCGCCGCAAGTCCACCGACCTCGTCGACGAGGCCGTCACCTCGGTGACCCCCGAGGAGACCGCTGAGCGCTCCCGGGGTTACACCCCGGCCAAGGGTCGGGAGACGCCCAAGCGGCCGACCGTCGGCCGTCGGCCGGCCGGCCCCACGCGTCCCCTCACCAAGGAGGAGGAGCGGGAGCGCCGCCGGCAACTGCGCGCCGAGGCGGCGTCGGAGTTCCGCCGCGAGGGTGGCCCCCGCGACCGTGGCCCGGAGCGGCTGCTGGCCCGCAACGTGGTCGACTCCCGGCGTACCGTCGGCACCTGGTTCTTCGGCGGCGCGCTGATCGTGCTGGTCGGGTCGAACGCGGCCATGCCGCCGGTGGTCCGGCTGATCTCCAACGTGCTCTGGGGAGCGCTGGCGCTGGGTGTGGTCGTCGACTCGGTGCTGATCTGCCGCAAGATCAGCAAGTTGGTCCGGGAGCGCTTCCCGAAGACCGACCAGCGGATGGGCTCGCTCTTCCTCTACGCGGTCATGCGGTCGATCACCTTCCGCCGGATGCGCGCTCCGGCGCCCCAGGTCAAGCTGGGCGACAAGGTCTGACCCGAAGGCGGGCTGTCCCACACCTCCAAGATCTGCGCACCATCAGCGAAACTGCTGCCTCAGATATCTGCGAGGCAGCAGTTTCGCCGTAACTGCGCGGATCTTGTCGTGCGTTCTTCATGCTGAACGGGTCGTTGTTCGACAGACCGAACATGTGACCAATGGAGCGAAGGCATGCCTTCGGAACCGGCTGCCCCCCTGGCCACCATCGCCGCCGCCCTGCGCCGGGAGCGGGAACGGGTCGGCATCTCGCTGACCGAGCTGGCCCGCCGAGCGGGGGTGGCCAAGTCCACCCTCTCCCAACTGGAGTCGGGCACCGGAAACCCGAGTGTGGAGACACTCTGGGCGCTGGGCGTCGCCCTCGGTGTGCCGTTCAGCCGGCTGGTGGAGCCCGTCGACGACGGCGTACGGGTCATCCGGGCCGGGGACGGGCCGGACGTCCGCTCGGAGCAGGCCGACTTCAGCGGAACGCTGCTCAGCGCCGGTGCGGCGCACCTGCGCCGGGATGTCTACCTGATCAGGCTCGAACCCGGCGCGGTGCGGGCCGGGCCCGGACACACCCCGCGCAGTATCGAGCACGTGGTGGTCGCCGCCGGCCGGCTGCGGGTGGGGCCCGAGGCGGCACCTGTCGAACTCGAACCCGGCGACTACGCCACGTTCCCCGGCGACGCCCCGCACCGTTACGAGGCGCTCGCTCCCGGTACGTTCGCCGTCCTCGTCATGGAGCACCCCTGAGCGACGTGGGCGATCCCGCCGCAGCCAGGTGATCCTTGAGTGCGGTAAGGTCGGAGTCCAGATTCGCTTATAGGACCAAATGTCCGAAACCAATGGGATAACGTTTGCGCCGGTGGGCGGCAGCACAGTGGCGGTGAGCGAGCCCACGCCGTTACCCTCCATCCGCAGCCACGGCCTGCCGGAGCGGCGATCTGACCGGCGCGTGCGGCCCCAGCGCGACAATTTGCAACGAGGTGACAACGCGTGAGCGAGCGGACGCGAGCCGGCCACCGGGGCGTGGCAGGCGGCGACCGGACGCCCAGCGGTCACCCGACGGCGGCTGCGGACACCTCACCCCCGGCGAGAATCGGCCGAGCGGCCGGGTGTGGCGACGGGCTCGACGGATGAACGGCCGCTACACCGACCGGTGGTCAGACCCGAACGAACCGTCCTGGGTGGTCGAGCCGACCACCGAGTGGCACCCCCAGTTCCCCGGCCAGCGTTACGCCGGCGACATCGGCATGCCGCACCAGCCACCACCGCGCGGACGCGCGACGGTGTCCGGTCGCGCCGAGGTGCCGCCGCTGGCGCCCACCCGCCCGGACGGCACCTACCTCGGCCGGTCCTGGTCCGACGAATCACCGGCGGAACAGGCACCTCACGGCCGTTCCTGGGCCGACGACGAGCCGGGCGAGGCGTCGGCCTACAGCCGACTCCGCAGCGACGAACTCGCGGCCGACGCGTCCGCCTACGGCCGGCCCGACAGCGCTGACTCCCGCCACTACGACCACGAGCCGTACCGTCGTCCGCTGCCCGAGCCACCCCGCCGCGACGACCGCCGCTCGCCCGAGTCGGACCGACGTACCGCCTGGTCCGACCGACGCCCCGCCGACGAGCGAGGTCCCGCTCGGGAAGCCGCCTGGCATCGGGACCAGCCCAACCCCGAGCGGTACGACAGCCGCGGCCCCCGGCAGGAGCCCGCCGAGCGGGATCGGGGTTACCGGGGATCCCCGCCGGTCTCCCCCGCGCCCCGACCCGAACCCGGCTGGGTGCCCGAGCCGGACGACACACCACGTCGGCGCGGCACGCCGGAACGGCCCGCCGCTGGTCACGAACGGCACACCGCCGACGGGTACGGCGTCCGACCCACCCGCGACCACGACGGCCGCGTCGCCGACGGGGTCGACCCGTGGGCATCAGTGGACGGCCGCACGCGATACCGCGCCGACGGGTACCCGGACCGGGCCGCCGACGACCTGCGCCGCCCGGAGCCGCGCTACCGCGCGGACGAGGGGATCGGCGCAGCGCCCTCACCCAACGGTGGGCGACGGCGTCGTCCCGAGCCGGACCTGACCGACCAACCGCGCCTCGACGACGACCGGCGGCGGCCCGACGACGACCGGCGGCGGCCCGACACCGACCCGCACCGGCAGCAGCCCCGTGAGGCGGCGGCCCGCGCCGAGGCGTACCCGGACCGGCGACCCCGCGAGCAGGCCCGCCCGGACGGGTACCGCGACAACGGGTACCGCGAGGACGCCCCCCGTGAGGACGCGTACCGCGAGCCCCGGCCGCAGCCGGGCCAACGGTCGGACGGCAGTCTGCCCTGGCCAGCACCGGGTCCGGTGCGCCAGGACCGCACCTCGGACCGCACCCGGGAGCCCGGCCACCGCACCACGGACCCGCACCGCACCACGGAGCCGCACCGCACCACGGACCCGTACCGCGGCGCCGACCCGTACCGCGGCACCGAGCCGGGCGTCTCGCCCGGCCGCCCGGCCGCCCGGCCCGACCGGCCGGCGGCCACGCCGTCCCGGCCTGACGAACGCCCGGCGGCCACTCCGGCACGGTACGACGAACGACGGGTACGCCCGGCCGCCACGGCGCCGCCCGCCTCCGACCGCGCCATGCCGGTCTCCCCGGAGCGGCCCGTGTCGCCAGCACCCGTCTCCCCCGCTTGGGACCGACCGGTGTCAGCCGCCCCGGCTTCCCCGCAACGACCGGTGTCGCCAGCACCCGACTCCCCCACCAGCCGCGGTTGGGACCGACCGGTGTCGGCCGTCCCGGTCTCTCCCGCCTCCGACCGGCCGGTCTCGGGGCCACCCGCCGCGCGCCTGCGGTTGGAGTACCTGCCCGCGCCGGTGGACCCGCCCGGTGCCGACGAGCGCTCGGACGCCCCGTCGGCATCGGGACGCCGGCCGCTGGCCGAACCGCCACCGGCATCCGGACCGCATCCCGCTCCGCCGCCGCGTTACTCCGGCCCGGACAGCCGGGACCGTCCGGCGGACCAGCGGCGCGGCGAGGAGCCCGGCCCGGACCGCCGTCGGGTCGGCGACCCGTTGGCCGGCGCCCCACCGACCGACCGCCGCCCGACCTCCCCGGACCGCTCGCCCTCGGCGGAGCGGCCGCACCCCGCCGATCGACCGGCCGCGCCGGATCGACCGGCCGCGCAGCAGCGCCCGTACCCACCGGAGCGACTGGCACCGACGGCGGACGCCCGCCCGTCGGTGGCCCCGCCACCCACCTGGCAGGCACCGCCGCCGCCGGCGACCCGGTCCGACCCACCCCCGGCCGACCCGCCCCCGGCCGACCCGAGCCCGGTGGCTCCGCCTCCGGCGGCCCCGCAGCCACCGGCGGCGGAGGTCGAGCCGGTGCTCCCGCCGGCCCCCGGTACGCCGCGCCGCTACGTACCCCCGCCGCCTGCGGAAGAGCCGGTGGCGCCCGTTCACGAGCCGGACGACGTCCCGGGCACCCGCGGACCGGAGGCGTGGTTCAGCCCCGCTCAGCCCGCCGAATCCGACCAGGCCGAGCCTGCGACGGACCAGCGTCCGTTCGACCCGGTCGACGACGAGGCCGGCGACCCCGACCGCTCCGCGACACCGGACGCGCACACGTCGACGCCGGCAGCCGACACCCATCTCGGTGTGGCCGACGAGCACGCCAGCGGGTCGGCACCAGATGACGCGTTCGACCCGGTCTCCGCGCCGCCCGCCCACCCGGTCTCCGGTGCCCCGCGGCTCTGGGCGGACGACCTGGACGACGACCCGCAGCCCGGCTTCGACACGGAAACTGTGGATGGCGACCAGCCGGTCTCCGGCGTACCTGTCGTCGCGATGCCCCACCAGCGGACCGAAGCCGACGTCGACGCCGACCAGCAGCCCTTTGCCGCGTCGCCCAGCGCGGACACCGAGCCGGTCGAGCACGACCCGACGGACGAACTCGTGCCACCCGCCGAGCCGACGGACGCGATCGACAACCCGAGCGCGAGCCCGGCGGACGGCTCGCCAGTCGACGAGTGGCGGGGCGACGCGGCGACGCATGTCACGGCTGCGGACGACACGAGCCCGCCCGTCTCGGCACCTCCCGTCCCGGCACCGCCGTTTTCCGCACCGCCCGCCTCGGTCACACCGGTCTCCGCACCACCCGCCTCGGTCACGCCGGTCTCCGTTCCTCCGGCCCCGCCGGTATCGGCGCCACCCGCGGCACCCGTCTCCGCACCGCCTCTCTCCTCCGCGCCCGTCTCCGCACCGCCGGCATCGACCGCAGCTCCGGTGTCCGCACCACCCGCCTCACCGCAGCAGTACTCCGTAGCGCCCGTATCCGCGCCACCCGCGCCGGCACAGCCGTACTCCGGAGAACCGGTCTCCGCACCGCCGGCACCCGCAGCAGAGCCCGCCTCCGCGCCACCGGCCTCGACACCACCGCCCGCCGCAGCGCCGGTCTCCGGACCGCCAGCGTCGGTGGCACCGACGTCCGCGCCGCCAGCGTCGGCCGTACCCGGCCCGAGGAGCGGCTCGGACGGGGAGCACGAGCAGGTGTCCGCGCCACCCGAGGAAGCACCGCCGGTGGTGACCCGCCCGTCGCTGGCGGACCCGGGCGACCCGGAGCAGGTGCTGGCCGCGTACCGGTGGCGGTTGGACCCGGTCACCCTGCGCGAGGAGCTGACGGAGCCGGACGACCTGCGGGCCATCCGTCGGCGGCTGACCGAGAAGTTGGGCTCGGCGGTCGACAACCGTGCCCGGGCCCGGCTGCTCAGCCTGCGGGCGGTGGCCTCGCGGATCCTCGGCGACCTGGACGACGCGCTGGCCGACGGTCGACTCGCCCTCACCTACGCCGAGGCCACCGGCGAGCTGCGCCGGACCGCGCTGGCCCAGGCCCGGCTGGCCCACGTGCTGCGCTGGCGTGGCAATTTCGCCGAGGCCGACCAGCTCTTCGCCCAGGCCAACTCGGTCGAGTTGCCCGACCGGCTACGGGCCGCGCTGCACGAGCACGCCGGGCGGTCCTGTTACGACCAGGGGCGGCTCATGGAGGCGTGCGAGCACTTCGAGAAGGCGCTCGACCTGCGCGGCGCGGGCGACGCCGAACTGCTGGAACGGGTCCGGGTCGCCCTCGACGCGGTCACCGTCCGGGCCGAGGCGGATGGCTTCGGGGCGTACCCCCGGGGTCGGGACGAGGTGCTCGACCGGGACCGGCCCCCGTTGCCGGACCGGGACGGGTCGCTGTGGGGTTACACCAGCCAGGACGGCGACGTGGTCGTCCCCGCCCGGTACGCCGAGGCGCAGCCCTTCCACGACGGGCTGGCCTGGGTCCGCCGGCCGGACAGCGACCGCTGGTCGCTGATCAACCTGCTCGGTACGACGGTGATCCCGCCGTCCTTCCGGGCCGCGCAGCCGTTCAGCGACGGCCTGGCGTGGGTGGTCGGCGAGGGTGGTTGGACGGCGATCGACGCGACCGGGGCGGTGCAGGTCGCGCCGAACTTCGCCGAGGTACGACCGTTCCGGCGTGGGCTGGCCGCGGTGCGGCGCGAGGGTTGGGGGGCGGTCGACCGGACCGGTCGGGTCATCGTGCCCACCCGTTACCACGGCTTCGTCACCGAGTTGGCCGACGGCCAGAAGATCGACGGTTTCACCGACGAGGGGCTCGCCGTGGTCGACGTGGCGGGTCGGCGGGGCGTGGTGGACCGCACCGGCACGGTGCTGGTCCCGCCGGCGCACCCGATGCTGGTCATCCACCCGGTGGCGTTCCTGGTCGAGAGCGACAACGGGCGGTGGGGCGCGCTGGACCGGCGCGGTGTGCCGCTCATCGATCCGGTGCACCGCGATCGCGCCGAGGTGCTGGAGGAGATCGACCGGCTACTCACCGACGCCAACCCGGTGCTCTGAGTCGCCGGTCGCCGGTGTTGATCCACTGGGGCTAGGGTCGGTACATGGAATTCCGACACCTGGGCCGTTCCGGCCTGATGGTCAGCGAGATCTCGTACGGCAACTGGATCACCCACGGTTCGCAGGTCGAGGAGGACGCGGCGTTCGCCTGCGTCCGGGCCGCTCTCGACGCGGGGATCACCACCTTCGACACCGCCGACGTGTACGCCGGCACCCGGGCCGAGGACGTGCTCGGCCGGGCGTTGCAGAACGAGCGCCGTGAGGGCCTGGAGATCTTCACCAAGGTCTACTGGCCGACCGGGCCCGGCCGCAACGACCGTGGCCTGTCCCGCAAGCACATCATGGAGTCGATCAACGGCTCGCTGCGCCGACTGCGCACCGACTACGTGGACCTCTACCAGGCCCACCGCTACGACTACAGCACCCCGCTGGAGGAGACGATGGAGGCGTTCGCCGACGTCGTCCACTCCGGCAAGGCGCACTACATCGGCGTCTCCGAGTGGACCGCCGCCCAGCTGCGCGCCGCTCACCCGCTCGCCCGGGAGCTGCACGTCCCGCTGGTGTCCAACCAGCCGCAGTACTCGCTGCTCTGGCGGGTCATCGAGACCGAGGTCGTGCCGGCCAGCGAGGAGCTGGGCATCGGGCAGATCGTCTGGTCGCCGATGGCGCAGGGCGTGCTCTCCGGCAAGTACCTGCCGGGCCAGCCGCCGCCGGCCGGTTCCCGTGCCACCGACGAGAAGTCGGGCGCGGGCTTCATCTCCCGGTTCATGAACGACGACGTGCTGACCCGGGTCCAGCAGCTCAAGCCCCTCGCCGAGCAGGCCGGGCTCAGCATGGCCCAGCTCGCCGTGGCGTGGGTGCTGCAGAACCCGAACGTCTCGTCGGCGATCATCGGCGCGTCCCGCCCCGAGCAGGTGCACGACAACGTGAAGGCCGCCGGGGTGAAGCTCGACGCCGACCTGCTCACGGCGATCGACGACATCGTCGAGCCGATCGTCGAGCGGGACGCGGCGAAGACCGAGTCCCCCGCGCAGCGTCCCTGACGTTGTTCCGGCCCGGCCGGCGCGAACCCCTCGCGCCGACCGGGCCGGGTCAGCTCCGCCCGGTCAGCTTCCCCCGGTCAGCTCCGCCTGGTCGCCGGGCCGGGTCAGCTTCGCCCGGTCAGCTCCGCCTGGTCGCCGGGCCGGGTCAGCTTCGCCCGGTCGCCGGGCCGGGTCAGGTCTGCCAGAAGCGGATCAGCTCCAGGCCGGTGGCGTAGAGCCACGACGGCAGACCGAGCAGGTCACCGACCGCGAAGACGGCGTCGAAGAACCAGCCGCCGATGCGCGGGTTCCACAGCAGCGCGAAGAGCAGGATGAAGCCGTACGGCGCGAACAGGTCGTACATCTTGCGCCACTGCGGGGTGAGCCACGGCTGGATCATGTTGCCGCCGTCCAGGCCGGGCACCGGCAGCAGGTTCAGCACACTGGCGGTGAGCTGGAGGAAGGCGAGCAGCGCCACCCCGGCCCAGAACTCCACCGGACCATCCGACCGGGTGCCGACCTGCACCGCCGCCACCAACACCAGCGTGAACAGCACGTTCGTCGCCGGGCCGGCGAGACTGACCAGGGTGTGCCGCAGTCGACCCGGGATGGCGTGCCGGTCCACCCAGACCGCGCCACCCGGCAGGCCGATGCCGCCGAGCAGCACCACCACCACCGGCAGCACGATCGACAGCAACGGGTGGGTGTACTTCAACGGGTTGAGCGTCAGGTAGCCGCGATGGGCGATGTCCCGGTCGCCGGCCCGGTAGGCCACCACCGCGTGGGCGTACTCGTGCAGGCAGAGCGACACCAGCCAGCCGGACACCACGAAGAGGAACACGTTGAACCGGACGTTGCCGTACCCGTTCCAGGTCAGCACCCCGCTGACCGCGAAGAGCGCGACCAGACCGAGGAAGACCGGGCTGGGCCGGAACGCCGCCTTGGGCACGCCGAGGACCAGCCCGTCACCGCCCGGGCGGTCGTAGGCCATCACTCGGCCGTGGGCAGCAGGCTCATCCGGTAGTCCACCCGGTCGTCCTCCAAGAGCGCGACCGAGGTGACGCCGGACGCCGCGAGCTCCCGCCAGGTCTGACCGATCCAGGATTCGGCGTCGGCCTGGCTGCCGAACGACTCCGCCGGTCCCTCGACCGTCTGGCCGTCCGTGCCCTCGTACCGCCAGCTCCACGCCATGCCGCGTCTCCCCTCGCCGCTGAAGTCCCCGTGGGACGAACCCTCGCCAGCGTAGTCGGCCCGGCGCGCAACGGCCGCTCGCTCGCCCCCGCGGGGCCGACGGGGTGGATCAATCCGATCGACGCCGGCCGGTACGGTGGCTCGGTGCTGACACGGGGAGTGCTGCTCGGCGGCCGGTACCGGCTGGGCGAGCGGGTGGCGACGGGTGGGATGGGAGCGGTCTGGCGCGGCACCGACGTCCTGCTGGAACGCGAGGTCGCCGTGAAGGTGCTGCTGCCGTCGCTGGTCGCCGATCCGGAGTTCACCGCCCGGTTCCGGGCCGAGGCGCGGATGCTGGCCGCGCTGCGGCACCCCGGCGTGGTGCCGGTGCACGACGTCGGGCAGGCAGTGCTCGACGACGGCAGCCAGGTCGACTACCTGGTGATGGAGTACGTCGAGGGCGAGCCGTTGTCCGCCCGGGTGCGCGCGGTGGGGCGGCTGGATCCGGCCACCACCATGTCGGTGCTGGCCCAGGCCGCCGACGCGCTGCACACCGCGCACCTCGCCGGCATCGTGCACCGGGACGTGAAGCCGGGCAACCTGCTGGTCAAGGGCGATGGCACCGTGGTGCTCGTCGACTTCGGCATCGCCCGGTCCCGCGACATGGCCGGGCTCACCGCCGCGAACATGGTGCTCGGCACCGCCTCGTACATGTCTCCGGAGCAGGCCACCGGGCAGCCGGTCTCGGCCGCCACCGACATCTACGCGCTCGGCGCGGTGGCGTACTTCTGCCTCTCCGGGCAGCCGCCCTTCCACGGTGACAACCCGCTCGCGGTGGCGCTGCGGCACGCCCAGGAGGACCCGGCGGCGCTGCCGGCGGACACCCCACCGGCGGTTGCCGCAGTGGTGGCCCGCGCGCTGGCCAAGCGTCCGGAGGACCGGTTCGGCAGCGCCGCTGAGTTGGCCGCTGCCGCCGCCGATGCCCGCGACGCGACAGTGGCGAGCATTCCGGTCTCTGCCCGCCCACCGTGGGCGCTGGCCGCTCCCACCCCGGGCGTCGCGGCTCCCGCCGTCCCGACTTCCGTACCGTCGGCCGGCCCGACTCCTTTTCCGGCAGCCGGCCTGGCTTCCGCACCGTCGGTCGCGGCGACGCCGCCCGCCGGGTCGGTGTCGGCTCTACGCCCACCGGCGAGCGTGGCGGTCGAAGCGACGACCGAGCCGAAGCCGACCCGGGAGGACGCGCTCGGGAGCGGGCCGCCGGGCCGACGCCGTCCGCTGCTGGTCGGGGCAGGTGCTGTCGTTCTCGTCGCGCTCGTCGTCGCGGTGGCTGTGGTGGCGCTTCGACCCGAAGCGAAGCCTGGTTCGGCGGACCAGCCACCCGCGCTGGCCGGCGAGTCGGCGGCGGTCACCGACGCACCGCTGCCGCCCGGGGACGCGACCACCACCGGGCCCGGGCCCAGCGCAACGCCGCGGGTCGATCGCACCGCGACGGCCGACCCGACCGGGTCTCCCGCCGACGCGACGACCAGCGGCGAACCCACCGGCGCCGCAATGCCGGGCGGTACGCCGACCGGTACGACCAGCAGCCGACCGACGCCCAGCCGCACCCCGTCCAGCCGGCCCAACCCGTACACGGCCGCCCAGGCGTGCGGCAGCGGCTACCAGGTGATCGACTCGGCGACGCTGACCGGCGGGGACGGGCAGCGCAAGGGCCGGGTCTTCCTGCTGTACCACGGGGGCACCGGGACCAACTGTGTGGTCACCCTCAAGGACACCGCGGTCGGCGCGAAGTCCGCCGCGTCGGCGTACCTGGAGGTGCAGGGCAGGGCCCGCAGCACTGACAGCGGGTCCTTCGACTATTACGCCGGGCCGGTGCGGGCCACCGCCGCCGGGACGTGCGTCAAGTGGGGCGGCACCACCGGCGGCGTCAGTTACGGCAGCGGGTTCGAACACTGCGACTGACCGCCGTGGCGGCGGGTGCAGCGGACCGGGGTCGTGCCGCATTCGGGTGGGGGAACTGGGCGCTTCCCCGCAATGAAGGCGGAACGGACTTTCGATCTTCGGCAGGGTCGGGGCGACGTGCCCGGGCCCGAAGGATGAGAACTAAGGTACGGGCATGTCCGTAGACGGGTGGAACACGGTCCTGGTGCTCGGCGGTATCCGGTCCGGCAAGTCCGAGTTCGCCGAGTCCCTGGTCAGCGACGCGCCGGTGGTCCGCTACGTCGCCACCGCGCCCGAGGGCGACCCGGAGGACACCGAGTGGGCGACCCGGCTGGCGGCGCACCGCGCCCGACGGCCGGGCAGCTGGACCACCGAGGAGACCACCGAGGACCCGCGCCGGCTGGCCGACGTGCTCGAGTCCGCCGAGCCCAACGAGTTGTTGCTGGTCGACGACCTGGGCGGCTGGGTGACGGTGCTGCTCGACCCGGACCACCAGCCCGCCGACGACGTGGCGACCATCGCCGAGCTGGCCGAGGCGATCCGCGGGTGTGCCGCGCGGGTGGTGCTGGTGAGCCCCGAGGTGGGGCTGTCGCTGGTGCCGACCACCCCGCTGGGCCGGGCGTTCACCGACGCGTTGGGCGCGGCCAACCGTGCGGTCGCGGACGCCTGCGACGCGGTCGTACTGGTCGTCGCCGGTCAGCCGGTCTGGCTCAAGTCGCCCGTCACCGAACCGTCCGCTCCCGCCCCCGTGACCGCGTCGCCGGCCGCCGCCGCAGCACCGGTCGTGGCGAGCCTGGCCGACACCGAGCCCACCCCCGAGGTGCAGCTCCCCGACGTGCTGACCCCCACGCCGCCGGCCGCCCCGACCGCGGAACCGGGCAACCCGTGGGCCGCGCCGACAATGGCGCTGCCGATGGTGTCCACCGGGCTGGTCATCCAGCCCGGCATGGAGCTGCCGATGCCCGACGAGTACGCCGGCCCACAGGCGGTCGACCGGCTGGCCACGCTGGACGTACCGGGCGCCGGGCTGGGCGTGTTGGACCGGGTGGTGGGCTTCGCCGCCGCCACCCAGGGCACCTCGACCCCCGCCGCCTGGGGCTCAGCGCGGGTGCTGCTGCTGCACGGCGACCACGCCGGCGGGGCGGCGGCCGGCACCGTCGCCGGTGAGTCGGCACGCCGCGCCGCACAGGCCCGCGCCGGTCAGGGCGCGTTGGCACGGCTGGCCGCCGAGAGCGGCGCGAGTCTCCAGGTGGTGGACACCCCGGCCTCCGCGCCGATCGAAGACCAGCAGGCCCTCGCGCCTGAGCAGGTGGAGTCCGCGCTGCGTTACGGCTGGCGGTTGGCCGAGCAGGCCGCCGACGCCGGCGTACAACTGCTGGTGCTCGCCGCGTGCGGTGCCGGCACCGAGGCGGCGGCCGCGGCGGTGCTCGCGGCGACCGCGGGCGCTGAGCCGCCCGCCGTGCTGGGTCGGGTGATCACCGACTCCGGCGAGATCGACGACGCGGCGTGGATGATCCGCTGCGCGGCGGTGCGCGACGCGCTGCACCGCACCCGACGCTCGTCTCGCGGCGCCAAGGACATCCTGGCCGAGCTGGGCGGCGGCGACGTGGCGGTGGCCACCGGCGTGCTGCTCGGCGCCACCGCCCGCCGGGTGCCGGTGCTGCTCGACGGTCCGGTCGGGTTGGCCGCCGCCATGGTGAGCCGTGACCTGGCCGGGCAGGCCCGGCACTGGTGCCTGCTGGCCGACCACGGTGGGCACCCGGCCGTGCGGCTCGCCGCCGACGTGCTGGGCCTCACCCCGCTGCTCGACCTGCGGATGGATCTCGGCGAGGGCGCCAACGCGCTGGTCGCGCTGCCGCTGCTGCGCTCGGTGCTGGCGTTGTCCGCCGCGTTGCCGGTGCACCCGTCGCTGGGCGGCACCGACGACACCGACCCGCCCGCCGACGAGCCGGAGTCCACCGACCCGAGCTACGCGGACCCGGATCTCACCGAGCCCGACTCGACCGAGCCCGACTTCGCCGAGCCGGTGCCGGCCGGGCCGGGCCGGGCCAGCACCGGGGTGGACGAGCAGCCGGCGTCGGGCTGGCGTGCCGGCTGAGCCACGGCTGCTCGCGGGAGTCCGGCTGGCGGTCACCACGTTCACCACGCTGCCGGTGCGGGCCGGGCGCATCGACCGACCCGTCGCGGGCACGGCGATGGCCCTCGCCCCGGTGGTCGGTGCGCTGCTCGGCGCCCTGCTGGCCGGTGTGCTGCTGCTGGCCGGGGCGCTCGCACCGCCGCTGGTGGCGGCCGGTGTGACCGTCGGCGTCGCCGCGCTGCTCACCCGAGGACTGCACCTGGACGGGCTGGCCGACACAGTTGACGCGCTCGGCTCCTACCGGCGGGGCGCGGCGGCCCTGGAGATCATGAAGAAGCCGGACGTCGGCCCGTTCGGGGTGGTCGCCCTGGTGGTCGTACTCCTGGTGCAGGCGGCGGCGCTCGCCGACCTCGCCGGGCGGTCCTGGCCGGCTTGCCTCGCGGCGGTGGTCGCGGCGACCGCGGCCGGGCGGCTCGGTGTCACGATGGCTTGCCGGCGGGGCGTGCCGGCGGCCCGGCCCGACGGGCTGGGCGCGCTGGTCGCCGGCACAGTCGGCCCGGTGGCGTTGGCCGCCGGCGCGGTCGCCGTCGTGCTGCTGGCGGTGCCCGCGGTGCCGGGCCGTCCATGGCAGGGGCCGCTGGCCGTCGTCGCCGCGACCGCCGTCGCGCTACCGCTGCTCAACCACGTGGTACGCCGCCTCGGCGGGATCACCGGCGACGTCCTCGGCGCGACCGTCGAGGTGGTCACCACGCTGGTCTACCTGGGTCTGGTGCTGTCCGGCTGAACCGGGCCCGGCGGGCCGGGTAGCGTTCGGCTCGACAACACCGGCGCGGCCACCGGGGGAACCCACAATGCTCATCACGGACGACTTCCTGCCCGTTCCGGTGCCGGAGTCGCTCAGCGCGACCTACCTGGTGCCGATGGCGGGGCTACCGAAGGTCAGTGCGAAGACCGCGGTGGCGGCCCTGACCGGCCGGCTGGCCGAGCCGGTGCACGGGCTGGCCCGGCAGATGCTCGACAGCCCGCTGATGAGCGTCGACACCCGGCCGATCGCCGAGTTCCCCGAACTGCCACCGGACCTGCTCACCGCGTTCGGTGCCACCAAGGAGCAACTGGACCGGCTGGCGGCGGCGACGCACCTGGTGGTCGTACAGGCCGAGTACCGGCCCGGTTGGCCACCCGCGCACGAGTGGGCCGCGCGGGCGGTCGCGGCAGCCGTGGCGGAATCCGTCGACAGCGACGTGGTGGACGTCTTCGGCCTCCAGTTCCTCGACCCGGCGACCGCGCTGCGCTCCCTCCCCGACGAGCAGGGCCGGATCCGACTTGTCGACTGGGTGCTGGTGCCGTACTCGTCGGACACCGAGGGCCTGTGGTTCACCACCAAGGGGCTGCGCCGCTTCGGTCTGCTGGAGTTGCAGACCCAGGGGGTGCCCGACCACCTCACCCGGGCCTGGGGTGCGGTGATGACCGGGGCGGCCCGCCGACTGCTGCGGGACTGGACCGACGGGCTCACCGGCGAGGAGGTGCCGGCGTTCGTGCAGCTCCCGGTGCTGGCCACGGTCACCGGGCACGACATCGCTGTGGCGTACGGCAACCCGGAGCAGCACGGCGCCACCGCCCCGGTGCTGCTGCGCCTCGAACTGGACCCGGCGACCGACCCGGAGGCCGACTCGTTCCTCAGCCTGCGCCCGCCGGCCGGGCACCCCGGCCCGGACGGGCGCTACTACGCCGCCGCCTGCGCGACCCTGTTCTCCGGCATCCAGCCGGACGTGCGTTACGCCCGCTCCGGTGACGCGATGAGCCGTGCGGTCGCCACCGCCCGGGCCGCGCTGGATGACGCTCGGGCCCGGTTCGTCGCAGGGCAACTCCCCACCGAGTCGCAACTGGTGGTGAAGTACGGCCTGCCCGGAGACGACGGCCCGGAGTACGTCTGGGCGGGCGTCACCTCGTGGGAGACCCCGGAACGCATCGTCGGCGTGAGCGCCAGCGACGCCAACACCGACCAGAGCGTCCGCATCGGCGCCCCCGTGGTCGTGGAGACGTCCGACGTGGTCGACTGGGCCGTCCTGGACGCCACAGGCGTCATCGAAGGCGGCTGGACCCAGGCAGTCCTGGACTCCGGCGAACCCCCAACCCCCAAAACCCCCTAACCCCAACCCCCCTCCGGGCCCCTCCGGGCGCGTTGATCATGAAGTTATTGCCACCGCCGTCGGCGTGTCGTGGCAATAACTTCATGATCAACCAGGGCTGGGGCCCCGGGCGGGGGGTTACTTCACTGAGGGGGTTACGAAGGGGGGTTTGGTCAGGGTCAGGGGGGCTCGGCGGCCTCGGATGTCGATCTCGACCTCGTCGCCGTCGGTCAGGTTGGCGTCGGTGTTCAGCAGGGCCAGCGCGATGCCCTGCTTCCTCGTCGGGCTGAAGGTGCCGCTGGTCACGGTGCCGACCTGGGTGTCGCCCACGTGCAGGGTCATGCCGGGCCGCGGGATCGCCCGGTCGACGGCCACCAGGCCGCGCAGCGTACGCCGGGGGCCGGCGGCCTTCTCGGCGAGCAGCGCGTCGCGGCCCCAGAAGGCCGGCTTGTCCCAGCCGACCGCCCAGCCGGAGCGGGCCTGCACCGGGCTGATGTCCAGGGAGAGGTCCTGCCCGTGCAGCGGGTACCCCATCTCGGTCCGCAGCGTGTCCCGGGCGGCCAGCCCGCAGGCCCGCAGCTCGAACGCCGCACCGGCGGCGAAGAGCGCATCCCAGACGCTGACCGCGTCCTCCGCCGGCACCACCAGTTCGTAGCCCAGCTCACCCGTGTAGCCGGTGCGGCAGACGGTCAGCTCCACCCCGGCGAGGGTCGCGGCGGAGAAGCTCATGTAGCCGTGCTCGGTGGGCAGGTCCAGGGCGGCCAGCAACTCGGCCGAGCGGGGACCCTGCACGGCCAGCACCGCGTACGCCTCGTGCTCGTCGGTGACTGTCACCTGTGCGGGAGCGGCGGCGCGCAACCGGCGCACCACCTCGGCGGTGTTCGCCGCGTTCGGAATGAGGAAGACGTGGTCGTCGGCGTAGAGGTAGGCGATGATGTCGTCCACCACACCGCCGGTGGCGTCGTCGCAGCAGAGCGTGTACTGCGCCCGGCCCGGGCCGATCCGGCCCAGGTCGTTGCTGAGGCAGGAGTTGACGAAGTCGGCCGCTCCGGGGCCGCTCACCCGGGCCTTGCCCAGGTGTGACACGTCGAAGACCCCGACCGCCGTACGCACAGCGGTGTGCTCCTTGAGCACCCCGCCGCCGGCGTACTCCAGGGGCATTTCCCAGCCCCCGAAGGGGGCGAACTTGGCTCCGGCGGCGGTGTGCCGCTCGTGCAGCGGGGAACGGCGCAGCCGGGTCGCGGCAGCGTCGGAGGTCACGTCGGTCATGGGTGGCAACTTACCGGGGGCAACGTCGCTGGTTAGCATCGGCGGGAGCCCGCTGGCGCTGTCGGCGGGACAGCCATGACGTCCGGCGGGTAGGTTCCGCCGGAGACCTTCACCGCTGGTACGCGACGCCGCGACCGGCCCGGCCCGCCCGGAGTAGCTTCAGTGACTTCACCCCGCACCACCAACCTGAGCCTGGTCGACACCGACCCGGCGGAGCTCGCCGTCGACGCGATCGTGATCGGCGTGCACAGCCAGACCGGAGAGCAGGGCGCCACCAGCGGCCTCGCCGGCACCCTGCTGCTCGCCAGCGGCGCCGAGAGCATCGCTGCCGCGTTCGACGGCAAGCTGACCGAGACCCTCGCGCTGCTCGGCGCGACCGGCGGGCCGGGTGAGGTGATCAAGCTGGCCACGCTGGGCACCGTGACCGCCCCGCTGGTCACCGCGGTCGGGCTCGGCCCGGAGCCGTCGGGTGCCGCCCCGGCCCCGGAGACGCTGCGCCGGGCCGCGGGTGCGGCGATCCGTGCCCTGGCGGGCGCACCCACTGTCGCGCTGGCGCTGCCGCTGCCGGACGACGCGGACGCGTCGGCCGAGCTGCGCGCGGTCGCCGAGGGCGCGCTGCTGGGTGGGTACCGGTTCCCCGGTTACAAGACCCGGCCCCAGCCGACCCGGCGCGAGCCGGTGGCCGAGGTGCTCATCGCGGTGCCGGACGCCACCGACGCGGCAGCCCAGGCGGAGGTCGTCCGGGCGCAGGCGGTGGCGGGCGCGGTCCGGCTCAGCCGGGACTGGGTGAACACCGCGCCGAACGAGCTGCGTCCGCCGTCGTTCGCCGACGCGGTCGCCAGCGCGGCGCGCGAGGCGGGCCTCGGCGTCGAGGTGCTCGACGAGGCGGCGCTGGCCGCTGGCGGGTACGGCGGCATCGTCGCGGTCGGGCAGGGCTCGGAGGCCCCGCCGCGGCTGGTGAAGCTGACCTACACCCCGCAGGGCGGCGGCAACGGCAAGCGGGTCGCGCTAGTCGGTAAGGGCATCACCTTCGACACCGGCGGCATCTCGATCAAGCCGGCGCAGGGCATGTGGGAGATGAAGTCCGACATGGCGGGCGCCGCCGCGGTGGGCGCGGCCATGCTGGCGATCGCCGCGCTGAAGCCGACGGTGGCGGTCAGCGCGTACCTGCCGATGGCGGAGAACATGCCGTCGGGCACCAGCTACCGGCCGGGTGACGTGATCACCATGTTCAACGGCAAGCGGGTCGAGGTGCTCAACACCGACGCCGAGGGCCGGATGATCCTGGGCGACGCCATGGCCCGTGCCTGCGCGGACGGCACCGACTACCTGTTCGAGACCTCCACCCTGACCGGCGGCCAGGTCATCTCGCTGGGCAAGCGGATGGCCGGCGTGATGGGCACCCCGCAGCTGTGCGACCGGGTGAAGGTGGCCGGCGACGCCGTCGGCGAGCCGGCCTGGCCGATGCCGCTGCCCGACGACGTCCGTAAGGGCATGGAGTCGGATGTGGCGGACATCTCGCAGGTCAACGCCGGGATGGACCGGGCCGGTCACATGCTGCAGGGCGGCGTGTTCCTGCGCGAGTTCGTGACCGACGACGTGGCGTGGGCGCACATCGACATCGCTGGGCCGGGCTACCACTCGGGCGAGCCGACCGGCTACTGGACCAAGGGCGGCACCGGCGTTCCGGTCCGCACGCTGGTGCAGCTCGTCGAGGATGTCGCCGCCAACGGCTGACGGAACGGAAAGCGAGGGGCCCCCGGTCGCCGCCGGGGGCCCCTTTCGCGTTGCTCACTACCGCTCGGGGCGACGTTTGCGGCGTTCGTTGAAGTCGCGCATCCGCTGCGGGTAGCCCATCAGCCGGACGTCGTAGACCGGGATGCCCATCCGGTACGCGAAGCGCCGGGCTCCGTCCGGGCCGTCGATGCGCCGACGGGTCCACTCCCCGTCGTCGGCGATCAGGATGACGGTGGTCTCGGTCACCGTCGTACGGGGTTCGATGTACGCCTCGACGCCGCGCCGACTCCGGATGAAGTTCTCCAAATGGTCCAGATCCCCACGACTGGCAGCACGGTCATGGCTCGGCACAGCCGCCTGTTTGCGGCGCCGGAACAAGCCCACCGGTTCTCTCCCCCACCGAGCGTCATCGACAACGGTGCCAAGGGTACGTGTCGATGACGTGTCGTTGGGCACCTCGGTACGCACCCTGTGCCCAGTGGTGACAAGATGACCGAGGTGGGGTGTGTCCGTGTTACACCTCTGTGACCCCCGATGCAGCGACGCGACCTGGGAGTTGGACGTGAGCGAGCCGAACGAAGCGACCTTCGACATTGTCATTCTCGGAGGTGGCAGCGGCGGCTACGCGACCGCGCTGCGCGCCGTCCAGCTGGGCCTGAAGGTCGCGCTGGTCGAGAAGGGCAAACTCGGCGGCACCTGCCTGCACAACGGCTGCATCCCGACGAAGGCTCTGCTGCACGCCGCCGAGATCGCCGACCAGGCCCGCGAGTCGGAGCAGTTCGGGGTCAAGGCCGAGCTGATCGGCATCGACATGGCCGGGGTCAACTCGTACAAGGACGGCGTGATCGCCCGCCTGTACAAGGGCCTGCAGGGCATGTTGAAGGGCAACAAGGGCATCACGATCGTCGAGGGTGCCGGCAAGCTGGTCGGCAAGAACGTGGTCGAGGTGGACGGCAAGCGCTACACCGGCCGCAACATCGTCCTGGCCTCCGGCTCGTACGCGAAGAGCCTGCCCGGCCTGGAGGTCGACGGCGAGCGGATCATCACCAGCGACCACGCCCTCACGATGGACCGGGTGCCGTCGTCGGTGATCGTGCTCGGTGGCGGCGTGATCGGCGTCGAGTTCGCCAGCGTGTGGAAGTCCTTCGGCGTGGACGTGACGATCGTCGAGGCGCTGCCCCGGCTGGTCGCCGCCGAGGACGAGGAGTCGTCCAAGGCGCTGGAGCGGGCGTTCCGCAAGCGGAAGATCAACTTCAAGGTCGGCAAGCCGTTCGAGAAGGTCGAGAAGACCGAGGGCGGCGTCAAGCTGACCATCCAGGGCGGCGAGACCGTCGAGGCGGAGCTGCTGCTGGTCGCCGTGGGTCGCGGCCCGAACACCGCCAACCTCGGGTACGAGGAGCAGGGCGTCAAGATGGACCGCGGCTTCGTGCTGACCGACGAGCGGCTGCGCACCAGCGTGCCGAACGTCTACGCGGTCGGCGACATCGTGCCCGGCCTCCAGCTCGCGCACCGCGGCTTCCAGCAGGGCATCTTCGTCGCCGAGGAGATCGCCGGCCAGAACCCCGCCGTGATCGACGAGGTCGGCATCCCGCGCGTCACGTACTGCGACCCGGAGCTGGCGTCGGTGGGCCTCACCGAGGCCAAGGCCAAGGAGCAGTACGGCGCTGACAAGGTCAAGACGTACAACTACAACCTGGGTGGCAACGGAAAGAGCCAGATCCTCAAGACCACCGGCTTCGTGAAGCTGGTCCGGGTCGAGGACGGCCCGGTCGTCGGCGTACACATGATCGGCGCCCGGGTGGGTGAGCTGATCGGTGAGGCGCAGCTCATCTACAACTGGGAGGCGTACCCGGCGGAGGTCGCCCAGCTCGTGCACGCCCACCCGACCCAGAACGAGGCCCTGGGCGAGGCGCACCTGGCCCTCGCCGGCAAGCCGCTGCACGCGCACGCCTGATCATCCAAAACCGCGGCGTCCGGCGACGGGCGAAGATCCCACCAGGGGAATGAAGGAGTCTCAGAACATGCCGGTATCGGTCACCATGCCCCGGCTCGGCGAGAGCGTCACCGAGGGCACCGTCACTCGCTGGCTCAAGCAGGAGGGCGACACGGTCGAGGTCGACGAGCCCCTGCTTGAGGTCTCCACCGACAAGGTCGACACCGAGATCCCGTCACCCGCTGCCGGCGTGCTGAGCCGGATCGTGGTTGGCGAGGACGAGACCGCCGAGGTCGGCAGCGAGCTGGCCGTCATCGCCGGTGAGGGCGAGTCGACCGGCGGCGGCGAGGCGGCCCCGCAGGAGCAGGCCCCGGCCGAGTCGGTCGAGCCGGCCGCCGAGCCGACGGCCGCCGCCGAGGGCACCGCCGACGAGGTGGCCCAGGACGAGGCCCCGGCCGAGGCCCCGGCTCCGGCCGCCGCCTCGTCGGGCGAGGGCACCGCGGTGAAGATGCCCGCCCTGGGCGAGAGCGTCACCGAGGGTACGGTCACCCGCTGGCTGAAGCAGGTCGGCGAGACCATCGAGGTCGACGAGCCGCTGCTGGAGGTCTCCACCGACAAGGTGGACACCGAGATCCCGTCGCCGGTCGCCGGCACGGTGCTGGAGATCAAGGTCGCCGAGGACGAGACCGCAGCGGTCGGCGCCGACCTGGCGATCATCGGCGCTGCCGGCGGGGCCCCCGCCCAGGCGCAGCCCGAGCCGAAGCCCGAGCCGAAGGCGGAGGCCAAGCCGGCGCCGAAGGCCGAGCCGAAGCCGGAGCCGAAGGTCGAGGAGCCGACGCAGGGCGCCTCGTACAGCGAGCCCGCCGCGGAGACCGAGAGCTCGGCGCAGCCGGCGAAGACCGAGCAGGCCGCGCAGCCTGCCGCGTCGACCTCGGCGCCGGCACGTCCGTCCGCTCCGGCGCCGGGTGCCGGCGAGGAGGCCGCCGGGTACGTGACCCCGCTGGTGCGCAAGCTGGCCAGTGAGCACGGCGTCGACCTGGCCGCGCTCAACGGCACCGGCGTGGGAGGTCGGATCCGCAAGCAGGACGTGCTGGAGGCGGCCGAGAAGGCGAAGGCCGCCAAGGCCGCGCCGGCCCAGGCTGCTCAGCCGAGTGCCGCGCCGTCGGCCGCTGCGGCGAAGCCGGCCGTCAAGCCGGAGCCCAGCGCGAAGCGGGGCACCACGGAGAAGCTGCCGCGGATCCGGGCGACCATCGCCAAGCGGATGCAGCAGTCGCTGCACGAGACGGCGCAGCTGACCACTGTCGTCGAGGTCGACGTCACCAAGGTCGCCAAGCTGCGGACGAAGGCCAAGGACTCGTTCCTGGCCAAGCACGGCGTGAAGCTGTCCTTCCTGCCGTTCTTCGCCCTCGCCGCCATCGAGGCGCTGCAGACCCACCCGATCATCCAGGCCAGCATGGACCTGGAGGGCGGCACGATCACCTACCCGGCTGCCGAGCACCTCGGCATCGCTGTGGACACCGAACGCGGTCTGCTCGTGCCGGTCATCCACAACGCCGGTGACCTCAACATGGGCGGCATCGCCAAGCGGATCGCCGACCTTGCCGAGCGCACCCGGGCCAACAAGATCACCCCGGACGAGATGGCCGGGGCGACCTTCACGCTGACCAACACCGGCAGCCGTGGTGCCCTCTTCGACACTCCGATCGTGCCGTCGCCGCAGTCGGCGATGCTCGGCACCGGTGCCGTGGTGAAGCGTCCGGTCGTGGTGAACGACCCGGAGCTGGGCGAGGTCATCGCGGTTCGGTCGATGGTCTACCTGGCCATGTCGTACGACCACCGGCTGATCGACGGTGCCGACGCGGCCCGCTTCCTGACCGCGGTCAAGGAGCGGCTGGAGGGCGGCAACTTCGAGTCGGAGCTGGGCCTGGCCTGATCCGCTGAACGACGAGAGGGCGCCCCGGTCATCGACCGGGGCGCCCTTCCCGTTCTGGTACTCAGCTCTTGAGCAGGGCGGTGGAGACCTGCCAGAGTCGCTCGGCGGCCTCCGGGTCCAGCGCGTAGTCGGCGACCCCGGTCCGCTGGCCCGGTTGGGCGGGGGCGGCCTCCTGGCAGTCCTCGAAGTAGCGCCCACCCACCTCGTCGAGCAGCGGTGACGCGGCGACCAGCACGGAGGTGGCGGCGCCCTGCTCGACGGTCTTCCAGGCCGCCGCGTTGCCCGACCGCATCCGGTCCAGCTCCTCCTTGCTCACGTAGCGCTGCAGGTTGGTCTGGATCGCGCCGGGCATGAGCGAGTTGGTGTAGATGCCGTCGTCGGACCAGCGCCGGGTCGCTTCCACGGCGAACAGCACGTTTGCCGTCTTGGACTGCCCGTACGCCTGCCACGGCTCGTACTCCCGCTTGTCGTACTGGATGTCCTCGAAGACCACCGGTGAGCGCAGGTGGGCGGCGGAGCTGACCGAGACGATCCTGGCCCCGTCGCCGGCGGCGAGTGCCGGGCGGAGCCCGTTGGCGAGCGCGAAGTGCCCCAGGTGGTTGGTGGCGAACTGCATCTCCCAGCCCTGCGGTGTGCGGGACAGCGGTGCCGCCATGATCCCGGCGTTGTTGACCAGGATGTGCAGGGGGCCGTCCCAGTTGGCCACGAAGTCGGCGATCGAACCCTGATCGGCGAGGTCGAGCGGGGCGACCAGGACCCGGTCGTTGCCGGTGGTGCCGGTGATGTCGTTGGCGGCCTGCTGACCCGCATCCGGGTTCCGGACGGCCACTGTGACCTCCGCGCCTGCGCTGGCCAGGGCGCGGGCGGTCTCCACGCCGATTCCGGAGGACCCGCCGGTGACGATTGCCCGCCGCCCGGCGAGGTCCACGCCCCGGATCACGTCCATCGCGGTGGAGTGATGGGCAAACGAAGTGGTGATCGGGTTGTTGGTCGTCATTGTCCATCCTTGTCCGGGGTGGGCGGACCGACCGGCCCGCTTCGGGAGGCCGTGGCCCCGGTGTTTCCCCGACCCGGGCCGGAGGTAACGCCGAGCCCGTCGCCATCGCCGTTCGGGCCTCCGACCAGCCCGGACGCTGCCAGAGTGGGATCGTGGGCGGCTACCGGCGGGGTGGACAGCTGGGACCGGCCGTCCCGATCGCCCCGGGCGCCCGGGTGGACAAGTTCGAGGTCTTCTTCGACCTGGTCTTCGTCTTCTCGTTCTTCATCATCACCCGGGCCACCGCCGCGAACATCTCCAGCCGGCAACTGCTGCACGCCGGCCTGGTGCTCGCCGTGCTCTGGTGGATCTGGGTGGTACACAGCCTGGTCGCCACCCGGGTCCGGCTGGGCGAGGGTTACGTCCCGGTGCTCATGGTGATCGCGATGGTCGCCCTGTTCGCGTTCGCGCTGGCGCTGCCACAGGCGTTCACCGACCCGAAGGGGAGCGCTGCCGGCCCGATGCTGGTGGCGATCAGTTACGTCGTGGTCCGCGGCATCCACTGGATCCTCTATCAGCACGTGGTGCGGGACAGCCCGCAGGAGCGGCGGCAACTGCGGCGCTTCGCTCCGGAGCTGGCGGTGAGCATCGTGCTGCTGCTGGCCGCCGCGCTCATCCCGCCGCAGATCACCGACCCCGACCGGGCCGCCCTGGTCCGCGACGGGCTGTGGATCGCCGTGGTGGTGGTGCAGTACGCCACCGGCTTCATCGTTGGGACCTGGGGCTGGGGAGTGACCAGCGCCGAGCACTGGACCGAGCGCTACGACCTCATCCTGATCATCGCTCTGGGCGAGTCGATCATTTCGACGGGGGTGGGCGGCAACCTGCTCGGCAAGCCGGTCACCTGGCCGGCGGTGGCCGCCGCCGCGCTCGGCATCGTGGTCACCGCAGCCCTCTGGTGGGCGCACTTCGACTTCATCGGGCCGGCCGCCCGGATCGCCCTGCACGCGGCGGAGGGCGGCCCCCGGGTGGCGATGGCCCGCGACGCGTACGCGTACGCGTACCTGCCGATGATCGCCGGGGTGATCCTCTTCTCGATCGGCAACGAGGAGATCCTCCACAAGATCACCGACCCGGCCGGCGGGATCGCCGAGAAGATCGAGGGACCGGCGATACCGATGTTCTTCGGCGGTCTGATCTGCTACTTCGCCGTCAACCTGCTCTTCCAGTTGCGCACCCTGCACACCGTCACCTGGACCCGCATCGGCGTCATAGTGGTTCTCACAGCGGCCCTTCCGGTCGGCCAGCACCTGCCGGCGCTGGGCGCGCTCATCCTCGCGACAGTGATCTGCGTGGCGCTGGTGGCCGTGGAGGTGGTGGTGATGGCACAGTCCCGGCACGCCCTGCGGGCCGCCGTCTTCCAGGAGCGGACCAGCCACGAGGCCCATGAGGCCGCCTGGCGGGCGCGCTGGCACGACGTCCGGGAGACCGACGAACCGACCACTCCGTGATTCCCGCGTTTGGGGGCGCGACCGGCCGGCCCTAGACTTCGGCCCAGCGTCGCAGTGCACCCGGCCCGAAGGCCGCCGTGGGCATGGAGGCGCGGGGACAGCATGGGACGACACGTGCACCCAACCGGTTCACCGGCCGGCCGGCTCGCCGCCGTCGGCAATCAGATGATCGAGATCCACCTCTGGCTCAGCGCGGAGCTGGCCCGGCTGCAGGCAAGCCTCGACACCCCGTCGCGGGACCTGCGGGCACACTGCCTCACCTTCTGCGCCGCGCTCGGCCGACACCACACCGGTGAGGACGCTGGCGCGTTCCGGCTGCTGGCCGAGGAGGCCCCCGAGCTGCGCCCGGTCATCGACAACCTGATCACCGATCACGAGGTGGTGGCGGGGATCCTGGAACGGGTCGAGGCACTGCTGGGCGGCGACGCGGCGGTGCCGGTCGCCGAGGTACGCGCCGAGCTGGCCGGGCTCGCCGCCCTGCTGGAGTCGCACTTCCGCTACGAGGAGAAGCGGCTGGTCACCGCCCTGAACGCGCTCACCGGTCGACCCGGAACGACAGAGGACCTGCTCGGCCTGTCCGCACCCGGTCCCCCCTAACCGGCCCGCTCAGGCCGAGCGCGCACGGTTCCGGCCCGCTCGGCCTGAGCGCGCACGGTTCCCCCTAGCCGGCCTGCTCGGCCTCCGAGCCCGGGGCGTCAGGGGGTAGTCGCTCGTAGAAGCGGATCTTCTCCCGGAGGTGGTCGTACTGGCGCTGGAGCAGGCGCATCTGCTCCTCGACCCGCGCCGCGTGGTGGCACAGCAACTCGTGCCGCTCGTCGGTGGTGTGCTCGCCGTCGCGGGCCAGTTGCGCGTAGCGGCGCATCTGCGCGATCGGCATCCCGGTGTCCCGCAGGCAGCGGAACAGCACCAGCCAGCCGAGGTCGTCGTCGGTGAAGACCCGCTGCCCGCCCGCCGTGCGCTCAACGTCCGCGAGCAGGCCGATCTTCTCGTAGTACCGCAGGGTGTCCAGGCTGAAGCCGCTGCGGCGGGCGGCCTCCGAAGGGGCGTAACCGCTCATCTCGCGAGATGGTAGCGCTTGACCTGGAGCGCGCTCCAGGTTGGAGGCTGGTGACCATGACGACGACACGGACGCTGGGACGCAGCGGCATCGCGGTGAGCGCGATCGGAATGGGGTGCTGGGCCATCGGCGGCCCGCTCTGGGGTGACGACGGGCAGCCGTTCGGCTGGGGCGAGGTGGACGACGACGAGTCGATCCGCACCATCCACCGGGCGCTCGATCTCGGGGTGACCCTGTTCGACACCGCCAGCAACTACGGCGCCGGGCACAGCGAGCGGATCCTCGGTCGAGCCCTGGACGGGCGGCGGGACAGCGTGGTGATCGCCACCAAGTTCGGCAACGTCAGCGAGGAGAGCACCCGGCGGGCGCTCGGCACCGACGCCAGCCCGGCCTTCGCGGTGCGCAGCCTGGAAGACTCGCTGCGCCGGCTCGGCACCGACCACGTCGACCTCTATCAACTGCACATCAACGCACTGCCGGTGCCCGCCGCGCTCGATCTGGTCGACACCCTGGAGGCCCTGGTCGACCAGGGCAAGATCCGGGCGTACGGCTGGAGCACCGACGACCCAGCCTCGGCGGAGGCGTTCGCGGCCGCCGGACCGCACTGCGCCGCGATCCAGCACGACGAGTCGGTGCTGCGCGACAACGCGGCGGTGCTGGCGGTCTGCGACAAGCACGACCTGGCCAGCCTCAACCGCGGCCCGCTGGCGATGGGGCTGCTCACCGGGTCGACCCGGGCAGTCGGGGCGGACGATGTGCGCGGACGGGCACCGGAGTGGCTGGAATGGTTCACCGACGGCCGGCCGACGCCACGCTGGGCGGCCCGGGTCGACCAGGTCCGCGCGGCGCTCACCGCCGACGGGCGCACCCTGGCCCAGGGCGCGCTGGGCTGGCTGCTGGCGCGCAGCCCCCGTACCGTGCCGATCCCCGGCCTGCGCACGGTCGCCCAGGCCGACGAGAACCTGGCCACCCTGGAGCTGGGACCCCTGAGCCCCGAGTCCTACGCCGAGGTGGAGCGCCTCCTAACCGACCTCCGCACCCCCTAACCCCGCCCCTCGCCCAGCCCTCGCCCCCGGCCCGCCCTCGCCCCCGGCCCGCCCTCGCCCCGGCCCCGCCCCGGCCTCGCCCCGTCGATCTTGCACTTCCTGTCCCGACAGAAGGGGCGTAGCGGGGTAGAACGGCGACCGGAAGTGCAAGATCGGCGAGGGGTGGGGGACGGCAGGTGCGTCCGAGGGCGGGGGTTTGGGCGAAGATGGGGGTATGCGGATCCTTCTGGCCGGCGCGTCCGGCTTCCTTGGCACCCGGCTGGCCGACCTGCTCGTCCGCGACGGACACGAGGTCACCCGGCTGGTCCGTCGAGCGCCGGGCGGGCCGCAGGAGCAGCGATGGGACCCGGCCGCCGGGCAACTCGACCCGGCCGTGGTCGCCGAGGCCGACGCCGTGGTCAACCTGGCCGGCGCGGGCGTCGGCGACAAACGCTGGAACGACGACTACCGGCGGTTGATCCGCACCAGCCGGGTGGACACCACCACCACGCTGGCGACCACAATCGCCGGGCTGCCCGCCACGGGCCGACCCCGGGTGCTGCTCAACTCGTCCGCCGTCGGCTGGTACGGCAACACGGGCGACCGGGCGGTCGAGGAGGACGCCCCGGCCGGCGAAGGTTTCCTGGCCGACGTCTGCCGGGTGTGGGAGGCCGCGACCCGTCCGGCCGAGGACGCCGGCGTACGCGTGGTCCGGCTGCGTACCGGCCTGCCGCTGCACCGCGATGGCGGCCTGCTCAAGCCGCAGTTGCTGCCGTTCAAGCTCGGCATCGCCGGCCGGTTGGGCAGTGGCCGGCAGTGGCTGCCGTGGATCTCGATGGCCGACTGGCTGGACGCGATCCGCTTCCTACTCGACAGCGACGACATCGCCGGCCCGGTCAACGTGGTGGGGCCGAACCCGGTCACCAACGCCGAGTTCACCCGCGAGCTGGCCCGGCAACTGCACCGGCCGGCGGTCATCCCGATTCCCGCGCTGGCGCTCAAGGTGGCCCTCGGCGGCTTCTCCCACGAGGCCCTCACCAGCACCCGGGTCCTCCCCGGAGTCCTGACCAGAGCCGCCTACCCCTACCAGCACCCCACCCTCGACACTGCCCTGAAAGCAGCCCTGACCCCCTAACCCCCCTTCCCCGCGGTTCGGCCGTTGGCAGAATCGGCGGTCGGCGGGTCGTCGGTGGACCAGCGTGGGCCGATGCTGGACCGATGGCGACCTTCTCCCTTCAGGCCACCCCGACCGACGCGGCGAGCTGGGCCGAGCTCGCCCGGCGCGCCGAGACCACCGGCTTCGACGCCCTGCTCGCCGCCGACCATCCCGGCGACGTGACGTCACCGTTCGTGGCGCTGGCCGCCGCCGCCCCGGTCACCTCGACGATCGGGCTCGGTTCGTACGTGTCGAACCTCGGTGTTCGAGAACCGATGCTGCTCGCGGCCGACGTGGCCACCCTCGACCTGATCTCCGGTGGACGAGCCCGGCTCGGTGTCGGCGCCGGTCACACCCCGGCGGAGTGGCGCGCGATCGGCCGGGAACGCCCCGACGTGGCCGGCCGGGTCCGCCGTTGCGTGGCCGTCGCCGAGGCGGTCCGCGCCCTGCTCGACGGCGCCTCGGTCACTGTCGACTCGGCCGAGCTGACGATGCGCGAGGCGGTGCTGCACGAACCCCGGCCGGTGCAGGACCGGATCCCGCTGACAATGGGTACGGCGAACTCGACGCTGCTGCGCTGGGCCGGCGCGCACGCCGACGTGGTCGGGCTGACCGGGTTCGGACGTACCCTCGCCGACGGCCACCAGCACGAGGCCCGCTGGCGGGCCGACCAGATCGAGGCGCAACTGGCCTGCGTGGCCGCCGGCGCGGCCGGCCGGACCGACCCGCCGGCGCTGGAGGCGCTGGTGCAGACGGTGGCGGTCACCGACGACGCCGAGTCTGCCGCTGCGGAACAGGCCCGGCGCAACGGCATGACCGCCGCCGAACTCCTGGCCACCCCGTTCGTGCTGATCGGCACGGTGGACGAGATCATCACGGCGGTAGCCGAGCACGAACGGCGCTGGGGAGTGACCCGGTTCGTGGTCCGCAGCGACGCGCTGGATCCGCTTGTGCCAGTCCTGGCCCGCCTGACCTGAGCCGTCGCCCACGCAATGTTGATCAAGAGGTTTGCGTCAGGATCCGGCTTCCGGATGACGCAAACCTCTTGATCAACAGAGGCGGGCGGGGTGGGTGGGGTCAGCAGCCGATTACCCAGTGGTTGGGGGCGGTCTGCTTGAGGGTGCTGGTGTAGAACGTGTTGTAGAGGCCCATCCGCTGGTTGGAGCCGTTGGCGTAGGCGTAGCCGCCGGACTGGTACGCCCGACCGGCCGCCACGTGCGCGTAGTTGCTGGCCGTCACGCAGGTCGGCGGCGTGGTCGGGGTGGCCGTCGGGGTCGGCGTGGGCGTGGCGGTCGGCGTCGGCGTGGGGGTGGCCGTCGGGGTCGGGGTCGGGTTGGTCCCGCCGCCGTTCAGACCGAAGAAGAGCGCGTCACGGTACGTCGAGCAGATGGTGTCCAGGAAGTACGCGCCCGCGGTGCCGCACTGCTCGGCCGCCGAGCCCGGGTCGACCGGGGTGCCGTGGCCCATACCGGAGATCCGGTAGAGGCGTACGTCGTCGTTGCCGTACACCTCCAGGCTGGTGTTGCCGGGCAGCGACGAGGTGCTGGTCGGGGTCTGCGACACGCCTCGCACGTTGGTCCACTGGTCGCGGGACTCGGTGCCGTTGAGCGGGGTGACTGTGGTGTCCGAGGTCCCGTGCCAGATCGCCACCCGGGGGCGCGGGCCGGTGTAACCGGAGTACGCGCCCCGCACCAGGTCGCCCCACGCGGCCGGGGTCTTGTCCGCACCCGGGTTCATGCAGCTGAACGCGTTGACCATGCTGGTGGCGCAGCGGTACGGGATCCCCGCGATGATCGATCCGGCGGCGAAGACGTCCGGGTAGGTGGCCAGCATGACCGCGCTCATCGCCCCGCCCGCGGAGAGCCCGCTGACGTAGACCCGGGAGCCGTTAACCCCGAAGTTCGCCTTGGCGTGGTCGACCATCTGCTTGATCGACAGCGCCTCACCCTGACCGCGGGTGGTGTCGCCCGACTCGAAGAAGTTGAAGCAGGAGTTGGCGTTGTTGCCGGACGGCTGCTGGGCGACGATCAGGGAGAACTTCCACTGGTCGGCGTACTTCTGCCAACCGGAGTTGGCGAAGTAGCCGGACGCGTTCTGGGTGCACCCGTGCAGGAGGACGACCGCCGGGGAGTTGGCCGGCAGGTTGTCCGGCCGGTAGGCGTACATGGCGAGGTTGCCGGGGTTGGAGCCGAACCCGGTGACCTGGGTGAGGGTGGCGGCCTGGGCGGGTGCGGCGACGGCGACCGCGCCCGTGACGGCGAGGGCGAGCCCGGCGACCGCACCGAGCAGCCTGGTGAGGGTGGACGAGGAGCGGCGCACGGCGGCCTCCTGGAAGGGGCAGACTGTGAACTGGGTCACTGTCGAGTTGCCGAGACGTTACGACGATGTGTCGCCGCTATGACATGGGGCGGATTCACACATTCACGACGGACGCTGTGTACGCCGAACCCCGTCCGCCGCCGCCGTACCGGAACCGACGACAACCGCCGGTCTGACCGGACCGTCCAGGTCCGGTTGGTAACGTCCGCTGCGTGCCGTCCTCCCCGTCGCTGGCCACCGGGCCCGCTCCCGCGTCACCGCAGCGCACCGTCCGGGACCGCCGGGCCGACCTGATCGTCGTGCTGGTGGCGCTCGCGCTCGCCGTCTGGGTGACCAGTGGGCTGTGGCGGGACCCGAACACCCGGACCATCACCGTCAACTCCAGTGACCAGGCGCTGTTCGAGTGGCTGCTGGCCTTCGGCGGGCACGCGGTCACCCACTGGGACAACCCGCTCTTCACGTACCTGATCAACGTCCCGGACGGCGTGAACCTCGCGGTCAACACCTCGATCACTGTGTATGCGGTGGCCTTCGCCCCCCTCACGTACCTGATCGGGCCACCGGCGACGTTCCTGGTGATCCTCACCCTGAACCTGCTCGCCACCGCGCTGGTCTGGTACTGGCTGCTCTCCCGCCACCTGGTCCGCAGCCGCCTGGCCGCCGGGGTCGGCGCCCTGTTCATCGCCTACTCCCCCGGCATGGTGTCGCACGCCAACGCGCACCTGAACTGGACCGCCGGCTGGCTGGTGCCGTTGCTGATCTGGCGGCTGTTCGCGCTTCGCCGAGCCGGGCACTGGCTCCGCGACGGGGTGATCCTCGGCGTGCTGGTGGCGGTGGCCTTCTCGATCGCCGCCGAAGGGCTCTTCTTCACCGCGCTGGCGCTGGGGGTGTTCGTCGCCATCTGGGCGCTGCACCCGGCCAACCGGGCCCAGGCACGCGCCGCGCTGCCCAATTTCCTGCGCGGGCTCGGGGTGACCGCCGTGGTCGCCGGCGTGCTGCTGTCGTACCCCCTGTGGTTGCACTTCGCCGGGCCGCAGCGGTTCCACGGCACCGGCTTCGACCCGGCGATTCACTCCGAGGACATCGCGGCGTTCGCCGCCTTCCCACGCCGCTCGCTGGCCGGCGAGGCCGGGTTGGGCACCTCGTTGGCGCCGAACCCGACCGAGGAGAACTCGTTCTTCGGCATTCCGCTGCTGGTGCTCACTGTGGTCTGTTTCGTCGTGCTCTGGCGGCGGGCCGACCCGCACCGCCGGGCCACCCTCTGGGCGCTGGGCGCCCTCGCGCTGATCTTCTCGGTGCTCTCCTTCGGCCCGATCGCCAAGGTCGACGGGCGACGCACCGACCTCCCCATGCCGTTCGACCTGCTCGGACAACTGCCGGTGGTGAACGCCGCGCTGCCCGCCCGGCTGGCGCTGGTGGTCGCGCCGGTGATCGGGCTGGTGCTGGCGTACACCGTCGACCAGTTGCGCGCCGCGCCACCCCGGTACCGCCCCACGGAGCTGGCCTGGGTGCTCGGCTTCGCGGCGGCCCTGGTGCCGCTGCTGCCCACCCCGCTGCTGACCGACGAGCGGGAGCCGATCCCGCGTTTCATCACCTCCGGCACCTGGCGGGACTACGTCTCGCCCGACGGGGTGCTGACCCCGGTGCCGCTGACCGTGGACATCTACCCGGACGGTCAGCGGTGGCAGGCGTACGCGCTGTCGCACCGGCAGGGCGAGTTCGAGATCCCCGGCGGCTTCTTTCTCGGCCCCGGTGGGCCGGACGGGAGGGGCCGGATCGGTCCGGTGCCGCGCACGCTCAGCGCGTTGATGGACCAGGCAGGCCGCACCGGGCTGGTCCCCATCATCACCGACGGCACGATCCGGGAGGTCCAGTCGGACCTGCGGCACTGGCGCATCGAGACGGTGGTGCTCGCCGACCAGGTGCACGGCGCGAAGTTCGAGGTCGACGAGGAGGCGCTGCGGCGTACCGGCACCGCCCTGTTCGGCGAGCCGGAACGGGTCGACGACGTCTGGCTCTGGCGCATCCCGCCCACCGATCGGTAGTCCCCGACACGGCCGGTCGGGGCATCACGACCGGCCGTCATCGCGTGTAATGGGCCGATGGAATCGACCGGCGGGCGACTGCGGCGTGCCACCGTTGTCGGGCTCGCGCTGGGGCTCGTCGCGCTCAGCGCGCCAGCGGCCACGGCCGCTGACAGCGTGGCGCTCGGCGCGCCGGCCGCCACGGCCGCAGACAGCAATGTCGCCGACGGCACGGCCGGCGGAGGCGCTGTCACCGACAGCACGGCCGGCGGAGGCGCTGTCACCGACAGCACGGCCGGCGGAGGCGCTGTCACCGACGGCACGGCCGGGGTGGTGCCGAGCCGGGTGCGCGATCCGTGGCTGTGGCAGGCCACCGTGGGGCAACGCCCGGCCGGTCCGGCCGCGTTGGTGTTCTTCACCGACCGCACCCGCTATTTCGAGTCGACCGGCGTGCTGGTCGCCCGGGACGGCGCCTACCGGCTCATTCCGATCGGGATCGCGGAGGGGCACGGACTGCTCTCCCCGGATGGACGGCACTACCTGCGGCCGGACTCCGGCGAGCTGCTGGACCTCACCACCGGACGGCAGCGCCGCACGATGAGCACCGGCGTCTACCCGATGGCCTGGTCTTCGGACGGGCAGCAGGTGCTGGGCACCCGCAGCAACGATGACAGTGTGATCAGTTACGGACCGGACAATCAGCAGCTCAACGATCCGGAGAAGCCCGACGACCTGCTCGTCGTCGACCCGTTCCGGGGCACCGAGCGGACGCTCGACGTGGGCACTTTCGCCGCCCACACCGGGGCGGCCTGGTCACCCGGTGGCGACCTGGTGGCGGTCACCGGCTCGCCGGACGTGCCTGCCCTGCTCGCCGAGCGCCAGCGACTTGTGGTCCTGGATCCGACCGGCGGCGGTCCTCGCTGGCAGGTCGACCTGGGCGACCGGCGGATGCTGGCCGGCCCCGCCGCCTGGCATCCCGACGGCCGGCGGCTCGCGCTGCTCGCCTTCGACGGCTGCGCCGGGCCCAGGTGCACGTCCGAGCAGCTGGCGGCGCGCAGCTGGCGAATCGAGTTCCTGGACGCGGCCACCGGTCAGGCGGTCGGCCAGGCCCTGCCGGCCGGCACCTCGGTCAGCGGGATCGTCGGCTGGCGCGGCGACGACCCGCTCCTGCGCTATGTCAGCAGAACGGAGGCGGACACGGACCGGCAGGCCACTCTCGCCGCGCTGTCGCCCGAGGGCGGTCGGGAGGTGCTGGTGACCACGCCGGTCGGGTCGACCGACCTGATGGTGCCGGGCGACCTGCTGACCCGGGCCGCGTTCGGTGGGTCAGAGCCCCGGCCGTCACCGTTCGCCGCCCCGCTCTGGGTCTACCTGACGCTGGCCGTGCCGACGCTGCTCGTGATCGCTCTCATCGTCCGCCGGATCCGCCGCCACCGCGCTGCGACGCGCCCTGCTCCGGCGTGACAACGAGCCGCCGAGCGGCACCGACGTGGTCCTCGTGAGGCGGCTCACCAGGGATGATCGCCCCGGACGGGACTAGGCTTGTTGCCGTGACAACGACGACCCCCGGCCTGACGGCCGTCCGTGCCGGTCTGCTCGACTACCAGGCCGCCTGGGACGAGCAGCGGAGCCTGCACGAGTCGGTGGTGGCTGGCGAGCGCGGCGACACAGTGCTGCTGCTGGAGCACCCGAGCGTCTACACGGCGGGCAAGCGCACCGAACCGTGGGACCGGCCCATGGACGGCACCCCGGTCGTCGACGTGGACCGTGGCGGCAAGATCACCTGGCATGGGCCGGGGCAGCTCGTCGGTTACCCGATCCTGCGCCTGCCCGACCCGGTGGACGTGGTCGCCTACGTGCGCCGGACCGAAGAGCTGCTCATCGACGTGTGCGCAGAGTTCGGGCTGACCGCCGGCCGGGTCGAGGGGCGCAGCGGGGTCTGGGTGCCCGAGGACGACCGGGGGCCGGCCCGCAAGGTGGCGGCCATCGGCATCCGGGTGGCGCGGGGCGTCACCCTGCACGGCTTCTCGATCAACTGCGACTGCGACCTGACGTACTTCGACCGGATCGTGCCGTGCGGCATCCGGGACGCGGGCGTCACCTCGCTCACCGCCGAGCTTGGTCGGCCGATCAGCGTCGCCGACGTGCTGCCGGTGGTCGAGCGCCGGCTCTCCACCCTTGTCACGATCTGAGAGTCGGCCGCGCGTCGGGTGACCGGCGGACGGCTTACCCTCGGTCGGTGCAGATTGATCTCGTCACCGTCGTCGTCACCGAGTACGACCCGGCCATCGCCTTTTTCACCGGGGTGCTCGGCTTCGAACTGGCCGAGGACGCCCCGTCGCTGACCAATGACGGGCGGCCGAAGCGTTGGGTGGTGGTCCGTCCGCCGGGCGGTGGAACCGGCTTGCTGCTGGCCCGTGCCGACGGCGAGCGGCAGGAGGCCGCGGTGGGCGACCAGACCCACGGCCGGGTGGGGTTCTTCCTCCAGGTCGACGACTTCGACGCCACCTACCGCCGGATGGTCGAAAAGCGCGTCGAGTTCGTCAAACCGCCGCGCACCGAACCGTACGGTCGGGTCGCCGTCTTCCGCGACGTCGCCGGCAACCTCTGGGACCTCCTCGGCCCCGCCTGAGCGCTGCCGGCCCGCTCCACGGATCGAGTGGGCCGGCAGAACTCCCACCTACGGGGTCAGCCGGTGCAGGTCACGGGGGAACGCGGTGACCTCGCGGACGTTCGCCGCGCCGACCAGCCGGGCCACGAACCGTTCCAGGCCGATGGCGAAGCCACCGTGCGGCGGCATGCCGTGCCGGAACGCATCCAGGTAGCCGGCGTACGGCTCGACCGGCTCACCCCGGGCCGCCAACGCCGCCAGGTAGTCGGCGTGCCGGTGCAACCGCTGCCCGCCGGTGACCAGCTCCAGACCCCGAAAAAGCAGGTCAAACCCGTTCGAGTACGCGGGCCGCGCCGGGTCCGGGTGGGTGTAGAAGGGTCGCTTCGCCATCGGGTAGCCGGTGACGAAGAGGAAGTCCGACCCGTGTTCGCGCCGAGCCCACTCCCCCAGCGCCCGTTCGTGGGCGGGCGCGAGGTCCGGCTCGTCGGCGGGCGCGCCGGCGATCGTCAGCGCCTCGGTGAAGTGCACCGCCGGGATCTCCGCCGGCACCTGCGGCGGCGTGACGCCGAGCGTCGCCAGTGCGCCGGCGGCCCGCTCGTCCACGGTGCCGAGCATCCCGGCCACCGTGTCGCGTAGTACGCGCATCACGTCCCGGTGGTCGGCGATGAAGCCCAGCTCCGCGTCGAGCGACGTGTACTGCGCGAGGTGCCGGACCGTGTCGTGGGGCTCGGCCCGGAAGACCGGCCCGACCTCGTAGACACGTTCGAAGACACCGACCATCAACTGCTTGTAGAACTGCGGTGACTGGGCCAGGTAGGCGGGTCGACCGAACCAGTCCAGCGCGAACACGTTCGCACCGCTCTCGGTGCTGGAGCTGACCACCTTCGGCGTGTGGACCTCCACGAAGTCCTGGGCGTCGAGTGCGGCCCGGAACCCGGCCACCGCGGCCGCCGAGATCCGCAGAGCGGCCGAACGGGTGGGGTGCCGCAGCGCGGTGGGCGCGTTGTCGAGCTGGGTGGGCAGGCTGGCGGTGAGTGCCGGCCGGTACAGGTCGAACGGCGGGGGCTCGGCGGGCGACCCGAGGAGACGTACCGTCGGGTCGGTCAGCTCGACCCCGGCGGGCGCCGTGCCGTTCGCGGTGGCCGTCGCGGTGACCTCGACGACCGTCTCTTCGGTGAGTTTCTCCAGCTCGGCGCGGACGGCCGGGTCGGTGACGACCACCTGGGCCAGGCCGGTGGCGTCCCGCACGATCAGAAAGGCCACCGACTTGAGCAGTCGGCGGCGGTGCACCCAGCCGGCGATCCGCACTGTCGTGCCGATCCTGGCGGGCAGTTGCTGGGACAGGGTTCGTTGCATGGCGGGCTGCTCCTCGGTCGATCGCCACGCTGTCGCCGCCTGGGGTGGCGAAAGCGTCGCATCAGCCCCAGGGAGGTGTGGGCGAGCGGGAACCTCGCGGTGCCACCACACCTTCGCCCCCGCCGGAGCGGGGGCCTCGTTCGTCGCCTGATGACCGGGGCCAGCCGGGCGGGCTCTACTGGGCGCGGGGGACCCGCGGCCGTTCTTCCCGCAGCTCGGGAGGGTCTTCGCGCCCCGGTGCCAGACCGCCTCTCAGCACCGGCGGCTCTCTGCACTGGCGGGTCGGGGGCTACTCGGCTCCGTCGTCGCTGTTGGCGGTGACCGTAGCACCCGAATCCCGCTCGTGTGACGCACATTTTCGACACCCCGGTGTCCGGCGTCACAACGTTCGGGGCGTGACGCCGGTCGCCTGACGCACATAGACACCCGCCGTCCGGCGTAGGCTCATTTTCGTGACGATCGAGCACTCCGCGCCGACGACCGGCCAGGCAGCGCGCACCGCAACGGCGGCCCCCGAGGGGCGGCGCCTGCTGCGGATCGAGGCGCGTAACGCCGAGACGCCGATCGAGCGCAAACCGCCATGGATCAAGGTCAAGGCCAAGATGGGCCCGGAGTACACCCAGTTGCGCGGGCTCGTCTCGCGCGAAGGGCTGCACACCGTCTGCCAGGAGGCCGGCTGCCCCAACATCTACGAATGTTGGGAAGACCGGGAGGCCACCTTCCTCATCGGTGGTGACCAGTGCACCCGGCGCTGCGACTTCTGCCAGATCGACACCGGCAAGCCGGCCGAGTTCGACGCCGACGAGCCGCGTCGGGTCGCCGAGTCGGTGGTCTCGATGGGGCTGCGTTACGCCACCATCACCGGTGTCGCCCGTGACGACCTGCCAGACGGCGGTGCCTGGCTGTACGCCGAGACCGTCCGACAGATCCACGCCCTGCAGCCCGGCTGCGGCGTCGAGCTGCTGATCCCGGACTTCAACGCCGTCCCCGAGCAGTTGGCCGAGGTCTTCAGCTCCCGTCCCGAGGTGCTGGCCCACAACGTGGAGACGGTGCCGCGCATCTTCAAGCGCATCCGGCCGGCGTTCCGCTACGACCGCTCGCTGGACGTGATCCGGCAGGCCCGCGCCTACGGCCTGGTCACCAAGAGCAACCTGATCCTGGGCATGGGCGAGGAGCGGGCCGAGGTTTCGCAGGCGCTGCGTGACCTGCACGAGTCCGGCTGCGAGCTGATCACCATCACCCAGTACCTGCGCCCCTCGCCCCGGCACCACCCGGTGACCCGCTGGGTCAAGCCGGAGGAGTTCGTGGAGCTGCGCGAGGAGGCCGAGGAGATCGGCTTCGCCGGGGTGATGAGCGGGCCGCTGGTGCGTTCGTCGTACCGGGCCGGCCGGCTCTACAAGCAGGCCATCGACGCCCGCGCCGCCGCCTCGGTCGCCACCGCCAGCTGATTCCGCCGGCAGCGCCGCACGGCCGTTCGGCGTCCGGGTGTCATGATCCTGTGATGACCGTCGGCGTACGCGAGCAGCCGCGCGGCGCGGACTCGCCGCGCCCGCGATCCGGCGCGCGTCCCGGCCTGGTCGGTTGGCTCACCGGGTTGGCGGTGCTCGCCGGGGTGGGTTACCGGCTCTGGCTTCTGCTGCACGCCGCCCCGCCGACGAACAGCGACGAGGCCACCATGGGGCTGGCCGCGCTGCACATCGCCCGGGGCGAGGGCTTCCCGGTCTGGTTCTACGGCCAGCAGTACATGGGCACGCTGGAGGCGTACCTGGCCGCGCCGGTGTTCGCCCTCGCCGGTGGGCCGTCGCTGCTCGGTCTGCGGTTGCCCACGCTGGCCCTGTACGCGCTGTTCCTGCTGCTGGCCTGGCGGTTGACGCTGCGGCTGACCGGGGACCGGTGGTTCGGGTTGCTGATGGTGGCGCTGCTGGCCCTCGGCTCCGACCGGATCGTCAAGAACCAGCTGATCGCCGGCGGCGGTTACCCCGAGATGAACACGGCCGGGGCGGCGCTGGCCCTGCTCGCAGTGGATCTCGCCACCGGTCGACCGGGGCGGCGGACGGCCGACACCGGGCGGCCCGACGGGCGGACGGCCGACGCCGGGCGGCCCGGTTGGCGGCTGGCGCGCTGGGCCGCGTGGGGGTTCCTGGCCGGGCTGATGGTCTGGGTCGACCCGCTCGTGCTGCCGTACGTCGCGGCGACCGGCGCGGTCCTCGTAGGGTTCTGCCGCCGGGAGCTGTGGGGTGCCGCCGGGACGCTGCTCGGGGCGGCGGCCGTGCTGGGAGCGGCCCCACTGCTGCTGCACAGCCTGCTGACCGGGCGTAACCCGCTGCACGCCGTGCTCGCGGCCAGCGGTACGAACGCCAGCGCGGGCTGGCCGGACCGGCTGCACGGTGGCCTGGTGCTCGGCCCCGGGCTGGGCATGGGCTTCTGCGCTCCCGGGCAGTGCGCCACCTGGCAACTGTGGTGGGCGCTCGCCCTGCCGCTGCTGCTGGCCATCGCCGCCGCGACCGCCTGGCGGGCCCTGCGCACCTGCGAACCCGATCCTGCTGGCTCTGCCGCTGCGGGCAACGACGCGGTGTCGCCTCGGGTGGCCGCGGCGGCACGGCTGGCGCTCGTGCTGGCCGCGGTGGCCACCCTCGGGGCGTACACGGTAAGCAGTTCCGCCGGGCTCACCCCCGTGGAGAGCTCCCGCTACCTGTCCTGCCTGCTCATCTCCCTGCCGGCGCTGCTCTGGCCGGTGTGGACGGTGGCCCGGCACGGGCTGCGCCGGGCGGCGACCGGCCGACGCGGCGTCGGGTCGACGCTGGCCCGGTCGGTCGCTGTGGTGATGCTCGCCGCCACGCTGGGCACCGCGGCCCATGCCACCTGGCGGGCAGCGGAGACCGTCCCGGCCACCCGGGCCGACGAGGCCCGGCAGACCGAGCTGGTGAGCACCCTGCGCCAGCTCGGCGTACGGCACGTGCGCGCCGGCTACTGGACCTGCAACCGGCTCACCTTCGCCAGCACGGAGCAGGTGGTCTGCGCGGTCGTCGACGACACCCTGCGCCCCGGTTTCGACCGCTACCCCGCGTACCGGCGGGAGGTGGACAGAGCGGCGGCACCGGCCTGGGTCGCGCCGGCCGGCTCACCCCTGGCGGAGGTGCTCGACGAGCGGCAGCGAGTCACGCCGGGCAGCCTCGACCTGGTCACCATCGAGGGCTGGCGCATCTACCTGCCGCGCTGACCTCAGCTGCCCACGTCAGCCCGGCGGCCTCGGTGCGCGTCAGCGCGGCCGACCGGGGCCGCCGGTGTGCGGCCCGGCGGCCCCGGTGCGCGTCAGCGCGGCCCGGCGGCCTCGGTGAGCAGGCCGAGGCGGTGGGCCAGGGCGGCGGCCTCCACCCGGTTGGTCACACCCAGCTTCGCGATGATCCGGGAGACGTGCACGCTCGCCGTCTTCGGCGAGATGAACAGCCGCTCGGCGATCCGGCTGTTGCTGTGCCCCTCGGCGACCAGGCGCAGCACCTCCCGCTCCCGGGCGGTCAACAGGTCCGCTCCGGCCCCGCCCCCGGCGCGCAGGCCGACCCGCCGCGCAAGGGTGGCGGCGGCCTCGACCAGCGGGGTCGCGCCCAGCCGCCGGCCGATCTCGGTGGCCTCGGTGACCGCCGTCGCCGCCTCGTCGCGTTCCCCGGCCGCGGCCGTCGCCTCGCCCAGCGCCAGCAGTGCCCTGCCCAACGGGTAGGGCTGCCCGTCGGCCCGCCACGCGTCGACCGCCGCACGCCACGCCGGCAGCGCCTGGTCGCCGACCGCGAGCAGCGCGGTGACCTGGGCGGCGTGCGCGCGGGCCGCCGGGTGCCGCGCCGGCAGGTCGGTGGCGAGCGCCGCCACCGCTGCGGCCAGCTCCCGGTCACCCACCCGCGCCGCGGTACGCGCGGCGGCGCTGAGCACCGGCCAACCCTCCCGGGGCAGGCGCGGCAGGCTCTCGTCGGCCACCGCGACGCGGGCCGCCCGTACCGCCTCGACCTTGTCGTCGGCGGCCAGCGCCGCCTCGATCGCCAGCTCGTGCAGGGGCAGGCGGTGGTTCGGCCACAGGTACGGTCGGTTGAGGAAGGTGAGCGCCTTGTCGACCAGCTCGTCGGCGCCCGGGTGGGCGCGGGCCAGCCGCAGCCCGGCGCCCAACTGGATCCAGTGCAGACTGGTGACACCGGACAGGTCGATCCGGGCGGCCTCCCCGCAGACCGCCTCGGCCTCATCCCACCGACCCAACGCGATGAGCGCCTCGGCCCGGTTGGAGAGCAGGTACGCCCCGGTAGAGCGGCTGATCCCCACCCGTCGCGCCTCGGCCACGCCGGCCTCGGCGGCCTCTGCGGACTCGGCGTAGCGGCCCAACTCGCAGAGCACGTCCGACTGGTACACCCGGGCGAGCACCAGGGCCGTGGAGTCCCCGGACTCGCGGACGACGGCCTCAGCCTGGCTCAGCTCGGCCAACCCCCGCTCCAGGTCCCGCTCGCCGTGGCAGAGCAGGGCGATCCGCGTGTGCAGCAGCGCCAGGTCCTCACCGAGTGCCTTGCCGTCCACGGCAGCCTCGGCAGCCACCCGGGCCGCCTGTCCGGGGTCAATCTTGACCATGTGCGCGGCGATGTCGGCGAGCAGCCGGACCCGCGCCACGTCACGGGGGCCGCCGGCGGCCAGGCGGTACGCCTCATCCAGCTCCCGGCGGCCGTCACTCTTGCCGAGCAGTGCCATCAGCCGACCCCGCTGGTTGAGCAGGCGGGCGGCACGCAGCGGTGCGGCGTCGGTGTCCACCTCGGCCAGGCCGGCCCGGGTCAACGTGATGGCCCGGCTGAAGTCGCCGGCCGTGACCGCCGCGGCCAAAGTCTGCTCCAGCAACGCCAGATGGTCCATGCCGAGCAGGTCGGCGGCGTCCGGCACCAGTTCCCACAACTCCAGCGCCCGCTCCAGCAGTCGACGCTGCTCGGCGTACGCGTAGCGGTCGGCGGCGGCGCACGCGGCGGCTCGCGCGGCGACGAGGGCGCGCGGGTGGTCGTGCGCGGCGTACCAGTGGTGGGCGATCTCGGCCGGGGCCCGGCCGGCGGCGACCAGATGCGGCTGGGCCTCGATGGCGGCGGCGAAGCGGGCGTGCATCCGGGCGTGCTCACCGGGCAACAACTCGTCGTGGACGGCCTCGCGGACCAGCGCGTGTCGGAACTCGTAGTCACCGTCCCGGTCGGCCACCACCAACTGGGCGGCGACGGCGGCGCGTAAGGCGTCCTCCAGCTCGGTTTCGGGCAGCCCGGCGACCTCGGCGAGCAGGTCGTGGGCGAACCGGGTGCCGCCGGCGGCCGCGATCCGCAACACCCGCTGCGCCGGCTCCGGAAGCCGGTCCACCCGGGCCAGCAGCAGGTCACGCAGCGTCTCGGGCAGCGCCGCGCAGCCGATCGGGTCACCGGCGACGGCCAGCTCCTCGATGAAGAATGGGTTGCCCTGGGTACGGCCATGGACATCGTCGACGGCGCGGGCGGGCGGCTCGGCGCCGAGCAGGTCGGCGAGGATCGCGGCGGTGCCGTCGCGGTCCAGGCGAGCCAGCTCGACCCGCTCCACACCCCGGGCCCGATCCAGCTCGGCGAGGAACGGGCGCAACGGGTGCCCGCGCTGCAACTCGTCGGTGCGGTAGGTGCAGACCAGCAGCAGCCGGCCCGGCCTCGCCGCCCGGACGAGGAAACCGATGAGGTCGCGGGTGGAACGGTCGGCCCAGTGCAGGTCCTCGATGATCAGGACCAGCGGGCGGGCATCAGCCAGCCGCTGGAACAGCTCGGCGACCAGGTCGAACAGGTAGCCGCGCGGGGCGTCGCTGAGCAGGACCGCGCGGGGGGTGGTCAGCGTCGCGGAGGCGCGGCCCAGCTCCGGCAGGAGCGGAGCGAACTCCGCTTCGTAACCAGCGAAGACCTCGGGGCCGTCGGCGCGGAGCACCGACCGCAACGCGGCGGCGAACGGCGCGAACGGCAGACCCGCCTCGCCCAGCTCCAGACACTGGCCGACGAGCACCCGCGCCGCGCCCTCGGTGGCCCAGCCCGCGAACTCCTCCAGCAGCCGGGTCTTACCCACCCCCGCCTCGCCGCCGACCAGCACGGCGGTCGGCTCCCCGGCCCGCGCCCGGCCCAGCGCGTCCCGTAGTGCCACGGTCTCGCGGTGGCGCCCGACGAGGACGGAGCTGGCGGCGCGTACGGTCACGTGTTCGAGCATGCCATGGCGGCCCACCCCGCCGGCCCCGCCGATCGGCCGGCGGCCGGGCGGCGGGGCCGGATCGGGTCGAGCGGCCAGCCCGCCGGGCGCGGTAGCCGTGAGGGCCACACCGGGTGCGGTGGACGTGGCAGCCCCGCCGGGCGCGGTGGACGTGGCGGCCACTACGGGCGCGGTGGACGTGGCGGCCACGCTGAGCGCGGTCACCGGCGGGCGTCGCCGGTGCGACCGGCCTGCCTGCGCCGGCCCAACCACCCGCGGCTGACCGGACGGGACAGGGACCGGGCGAGCCGGTCCGCGGCAGCGTCGGCGCGTAGCTCGGCGGCGTGGGTACGGTGCAGGGTGAGCAGGAAATCTGCGTCGTTGCCGAACATGTCGGGCTCCTTCGTGGCGTCGTCGTCTTCTGCTGACGACTCTTCGCGCGAAGGCCCCACCCGGGCATGGGCACGGTGCCTCATCTTCCGCGCCCACAGCCTCCTTACCCGGCCACTCAGGGCGCTCACGGCGACGTAAGGTACTCAGCTGCCCCGGCACCCGGACGCGGATCAACCGGGCCGGCGGCGACCACTAGACTCTGCGGCATGGCAAAGCCCCAGGAGAAGGTCTCGTTCGGCCAGCGGCTGAAGCAGATCGGGATGGTGTTCCAGTTCACCGCCAAGCAGGACCGGTGGTTCGCGCCGTTGGTCGCCGCAGCGGTGCTGCTCCCGCTCGCGCTCACCGTGGTCGCGGTCATCCTCTGGGGCTGGATCTGGCTGCCGCTGGGCATCCTGTTCATCCTGCTCGCGGTGCTGATCGTGCTCAACCTGCGGTCCAACAAGGCGATGATGAACGCCGCCGAGGGGCAACCCGGCGCGGCGGCGCAGATCATGGAGAACATGCGCGGCGACTGGCGGGTCACCCCGGCGGTCAGCTCGACCACCCAGATGGACATGGTCCACCTGGTGATCGGCCGCCCGGGCGTGATCCTGCTGGCCGAGGGCAACCCGCAGCGGGTGCGCGGCCTGCTCGGCCAGGAGAAGCGGCGGCTGTCCAAGGTGATCGGCTCCGCTCCCCTGCACGACTACGTCATCGGGCAGGAGGAGGGCGAGCTGCCGATCCGCAAGCTGCGGACCACGCTGCTGCGCCTGCCCCGCGCCCTCTCCGGCAAGGACGTCAACTCGCTGGACAAGCGACTCAAGGCGCTCACCGCCCGGCCGCAGATGCCCAAGGGCGCGATCCCGAAGAACATGCGGCCGCCAGGCGCCTTCCGCCAGTCGCGGGGCCGCTGACCCCCTTCGACGTACGCCGACAAGAGCCGGGCTCGCACGGGCCCGGCTCTTTCGCGTCGTGGCGTCGAACGCGCCCCGCGCCCCGCGCCCCGCGCCCCGCGCCCCGCGCCCCGCGCCCCGCGCCCAAGAGCTTCACAACATCCCCGATGTTGCTGCCTCCGCCATGCGGGGAGACACCAACATCCCCGATGTTGCGCCGATCTTGGCGACGACGCGCCTGGCGCGGGCGGCTCGGGCTCGAGCAGCGCCAAGATCGTGCTCGAACCTGGATGTAGTGGTGTCCGGGCGCTTCGATGCCACTACATCAATGATCGAGCACGATCTTGGGATCGCTGAGGCGGGCTCCGCCACCTTCGGGGGCGCAGAGGGTCGGGTCAGGCGCGGGGGGCGTCGACGATGACCGAGCCGGCGATCCGGTCGTGCAGGCCGCGTCGGTGCTCGTCCATGATCAGCGCGGGGACGACGAGGGCCAGTAGGAGGCCACGGATCAGCCCCCGGAGCACGCCGATCCGGCCGCCGTCGTTCCAGCTCACACAGCGGATCTTGGTGATGAACATGCCCGGAGTCTGGGCGAACAGGCCGAGGAAGATGCCGTACACCAGGACCAACACCAGCACCGGGGCCCAGCCGTCGCGTACCGGGTCGGCGAAGAAGTTGGACACCAGCAGGCAGAGCACCCAGTCTATGATCAGCGCCCCGAACCGCCGACCGAGGCTCGGCGCGGTGAAGGTGGGATCGGTGGCCGGCGCTGCCGGGAGGTGCGGATTGGTCACAGCGGTCAAGGGTATCCGCGCCGGGATGGGGGCTTGCCGGGTGCCGCCGCCACTGTGTGCCGATTCAGGCCAAAGCGATCAGATGTCATTACACTGGCACAGTCGGTACGGCGTCCCTGGCGGGCCGGAGGCGTGGACGGGGCGCCACTGACGCTCCGCGAGGGACGTAACACGGCAGAAACAACGGAGACACGGCCGGGCAACCCCCCGGCCCTAGCGTCGCCAGAAGCCTAGCCACCCCGTGGACGTGCCAGGAGGATGTGTGTTCGCCAATCCCGAGGAACTGCTGCGATACCTCAAGAACGAGGACGTGAAGTTCGTCGACGTTCGTTTCTGTGACCTGCCCGGCGTGATGCAGCACTTCAACCTGCCGGTCGAGTCCGTCAACGACGACCTCTTCACCGACGGCCTCGCGTTCGACGGTTCGTCGATCCGCGGTTTCCAGGCGATCCACGAGTCGGACATGCTCCTGCTCCCGGATGTCGCCACCGCGTTCATCGACCCGTTCCGCGCGCAGAAGACGCTCGCGCTCAACTTCTTCATCCACGACCCGTTCACCCGCGAGGCCTACAGCCGCGACCCGCGCAACGTGGCGAAGAAGGCCGAGGCGTACCTGGCGGCGAGCGGCATCGCCGACACCGCCTACTTCGGCGCCGAGGCGGAGTTCTACATCTTCGACTCGATCCGCCACGAGACCTCGGCGCACCAGTCGTTCTACTACATCGACTCGATCGAGGGCGCCTGGAACACCGGTCGCGAAGAGCCGGGCGGCAACCGCGGGTACAAGACCGCGTACAAGGGCGGTTACTTCCCCGTCCCGCCGGTCGACCACTACGCCGACCTGCGTGACTCGATCGTGCGCCGCCTGGTCGACACCGGCTTCAACGTGGAGCGCTCGCACCACGAGGTGGGCACCGCCGGCCAGTCCGAGATCAACTACCGGTTCTCCACCCTGCTGCACGCCGGTGACCAGCTCCAGCTCTTCAAGTACATCGTGAAGAACGAGGCCTGGGCCAACGGCAAGACCGCGACGTTCATGCCCAAGCCGCTGTTCGGCGACAACGGCTCCGGCATGCACACCCACCAGAGCCTCTGGCTCAACGGTGAGCCGCTGTTCTACGACGAGACCGGCTACGCCGGCCTGTCCGACATGGCCCGCTGGTACATCGGCGGTCTGCTGCACCACGCGCCGTCGCTGCTGGCCTTCACCAACCCGACGATCAACTCGTACCGTCGCCTGGTGCCGGGCTACGAGGCGCCGGTCAACCTGGTCTACTCGCAGCGCAACCGCTCCGCCTGCACCCGCATCCCGGTGACCGGCAGCAACGCCAAGGCCAAGCGCGTCGAGTTCCGCGTCCCGGACCCGTCGGCCAACGTCTACCTGGCCTTCTCGGCCATGATGATGGCCGGCCTGGACGGCATCAAGAGCAAGATGGAGCCGCCGACGCCGATCGACAAGGACCTCTACGACCTCCCGCCGGAGGAGTGGGGCGACGTCAAGCAGGTGCCGGGCTCGCTGTCGGCAGTGCTCGACTCGCTGGAGGCCGACCACGACTACCTGCTCGACGGCGGCGTCTTCACCCCCGACCTGATCTCCACCTGGGTCGACTGGAAGCGCGCCAACGAGGTCGACCCGGTGCGTCTGCGCCCGACCCCGCACGAGTTCGCCATGTACTACGACTGCTGAGCAGTCGCTCGAAACACCGGCCGGGGCGGCGCCCCCCCCCCCCGGGCCCGCCCCCCCCCCGGGGGGCCCCCCCCCCCCCAAACCCCCCCGCCCAGATATTTGTACGGGGGGCACACCCC